>NZ_CP107907.1:0-1329135 GCF_041434015.1 Streptomyces sp. NBC_00454
TGTGGATGCTGCAGACCCGTGTCGGGAAGCGCACCGCGCAGGCGGCCTTCAGCATCGCCTCGCAACTGGCCGACGAGGGCCTCATCTCCACTGATGAAGCGCTGGCCCGTGTCGACGGCGACATGCTGGCGCGGCTGATGTTCCCCCGGTTCGACGCAGGTGTCGCGGCTCCCGTGCTCACACGCGGTATCCCGGCCTCGCCGGGTGCGGCCGTGGGCGTGGTCGTCTTCGACTCCGGGGAGGCGGTTCGGCGGGCCGCCGCCGGAGAGGAAGTCGTGCTGGTACGGCAGGAGACCACGCCCGACGACCTCCCGGGCATGGTCGCCGCTCAGGCGGTGCTCACGAGCCGGGGCGGCAAGACCAGCCATGCGGCGGTGGTGGCGCGCGGTATGGGCAAGGTCTGCGTCTGCGGGGCCGACGCGCTCTCCATCGATCTGGGGGAACGCCGCTTCTCCGTCGGCGATGTCGTCGTCTCCGAGGGCGAGACCATCTCCGTGGACGGCTTCGAAGGCCTCGTCCGCCTCGGCGCGGTACCACTGGTCGACTCCGCGGTCATGCGCTACTTCGAGGCGGGCTCACCCGCGCCGGACGCCACCGCGCAGGAGGGCGTACCCGAGGTGCACCGCCTCATGGAGCACGCCGATGCCACCCGACGCCTGGGGGTACGGGCGAACGCCGACACACCGCAGGACGCGGCCCGAGCACGCCGGTTCGGCGCAGAGGGCATCGGACTGTGCCGTACGGAGCACATGTTCCTCGGGGACCGCCGTCAACTGGTGGAAGCCATGATCCTCGCGCCCACGGAGAACGACCGCGAGGTCGCGCTGGCCGCACTCCTGCCCTTGCAGCGCGAGGACTTCACCGGAATCCTCGCCGCCATGGACGGCTTGCCCGTGACCATCCGGCTGCTCGACCCGCCTCTGCACGAGTTCCTGCCCGACCGGACGGACCTGGCCGTACGCCTTGCCCGGGACGAAGCATTGGGCCGGACACAGGATCCTCACGACACCGAGCTGTTGGCCGCAGTCACGCGCATGCACGAGGAGAACCCGATGCTCGGCCTGCGGGGCGTCCGACTGGGTCTCGTGAAACGGGGCCTGGTGGCCATGCAGGTCCGTGCCATTGCAGAGGCCGTCGTTGCCCGCAAGCGGGCGGGAGGTGATCCGCGTGCCGAGATCATGGTCCCGCTCGTGGGCGCGGTCGAGGAACTCCACCTCGTGAGGCAAGAAGTGGAGGAGGTGCTGTCCACGGTCGCGCGCGAGACGGGAGTCCCGGTGACCTGCCCGATCGGAACCATGATCGAGCTGCCCAGGGCAGCCCTGACCGCCGGCCGTATCGCGAGCCAGGCGGAGTTCTTCTCCTTCGGAACGAACGACCTGACGCAGACCACATGGGGCTTCTCCCGCGACGACGTCGAGGCGGAGTTCTTCTCCGCCTACCTCGACAAGGGAATCTTCGAGACCTCCCCGTTCGAGACGATCGACCGGGAAGGAGTCGGACGCCTGGTGGAGATCGCGGTCCGTGAAGGTCGTGCGGCCCGACCCGACCTCAAGATCGGCGTGTGCGGGGAACACGGCGGTGACCCCACCTCCGTGCACTTCTTCCACGGGGCCGGACTCGACTACGTCTCCTGCTCCCCGTTCCGCGTCCCCGTCGCCCGCCTGGAGGCCGGCCGTGCAGCCCTGTCGGCACGGTCTGCGGACGCGACGAAGTGACACGCTCACCGACCCCGCCGGGGCCGGTGCGAGCGGGCGGAGGGCTCCAAGGAGGTGAAGCGCGCGAGTGGGCCGTCCGCTACGCGCTGCTCTCACACAGGCGGAAGACGGTGACCAGGTCGGGCTTGCTCAAAGGGACGTCGGCCCAGGGATATGGGCTCGCAGTACCGCGAGCCGCCGGCGGTATTCCTCGTCGTCGATCTCGCCTCTGGCGAATCGCTCCGCGAGAAGCTTCTCGGCCCCCTTGTCGGGGGTTGGGTGCGGCGCGGGCACTGTGTGCCCGTCCGCACCGTCCCGCCTGAGGGCGCGGACCACGAGGATGGCCGCGGCGACGATCAGGGTCCAGATGATCAGTGTGGTGAGGGACATGGCGAACCATCCCCAGGCCCCCATGCCATGGCCATTCCAGTACATTGCGCACCTACCAGGTGGACGGGGTCGACGGTCGGGAGCCGGCCATCTGCTGCCAGGATCTCCGGCTGCACCGAGCCCCGGCATGGGCCGGTCGGCCCACAGTCGGGGCCACAGGGCCCATGTCGGGACTGGCGGGACCACCAAGACTGAAGACGGACTCGAACAGGAGGCCGTTCATGACCACCCCGTCACCCACACGTATCTCCGAGGCGCTGCCCGCCGACTGCCGTTCCCGTCTGATGGAACTGGCCCAAGAGGTCAACTTCGCCGAGGGGACGCGTCTCTTCAGCGAGGGCGGTCACGCCGACCGGTTCTGGATCGTCCGGTCCGGCACCGTGACCTTGGACGTCCACGTGCCCGGGCGGCGCGCCGCCGTCATCGATAGCCTCGGTGCCGGTCAGCTGGTCGGCTGCTCGTGGCTCTTCAAGCCCTACTCCTGGCGCCTTGGCGCCGAGGCGATGACGCCCGTCCGCGCGTACGAGTTCGACGCGGCGCGCGTACGGACGCTGATGGACGACGACACCGCCTTCGGCTCTGCCCTGGGCCATTGGATCGGGCAGGTCCTGGCCAACCGGCTGCAGGCCGCCCGCGTGTGCCTTCTCGACCTGTACGCGCCTTACGGCAGCGGCAGCTTCCTCTGATCGTCCGTATGCCGAAGGAGCCGGTCATGCCCGCATCCCGCTACACCGTCAGTGACGTCATGACGCACACCGCCATCGCCATCGGCCGTGGGGCGTCCTACAAGGAGATCGTCGAGCTGATGCACCAGTGGAAGGTCAGCGCGGTCCCCGTCCTGGAAGGCGAAGGCCGGGTCGTCGGCGTGGTCTCCGAGGCGGACCTGCTGCCGAAGGAAGAGTTCCGGCGTACGGACCCCGCACTGCCCGAGCAGCTGGAGGAAGCGTCGAAGGCCGGCGCGGTGCTGGCCGAGGAGCTCATGTCGAGCCCGGCGATCACCGTCCACCCCGACGCGCCCGTCACCGAAGCCGCCCGGATCATGGCCCGCAAGCACGTCAAGCGCCTGCCCGTCGTGAACGTGCTCGGCATGCTGGAAGGCGTGGTCAGCCGCAGCGACCTCCTCAAGGTGTTCCTGCGGCCAGACGAGGAGCTCGAGGAGGAGATCCGCCAGGCCGTGCTCACCGAACTGGCACCCGGTGTGACCTTGGACTTCGCCGTACAGGACGGCGTCGTCACCCTTCGCGGCCCACTGCGGGACCGGGTTTTGGTCCCCCTGCTCGCACGGGCGATCCGCGCGGTCGAGGGTGTCGTGGACGTCCGGATGGAGCTGGACGGCACCATCGCTGCCTAGCTCCGGTTCTCGTCGGCCACAGGGTGCCTTGCGCGTCTTCCTGAGACAATTCGGATGGAAAGGCACAGCACGTGGACCGAGCCAGGGGCGATCATGTCCGAGGATCCGAACGCCTCCGCAGAGGCGCCGATCAAGGTGTTCCTCCTCGATGACCACGAGGTGGTCCGGCGTGGGCTGCGCGACCTTCTGGATGCAGAGCCGGACATCACCGTCGTGGGTGAAGCCGGTACGGCCGAGCAGGCGCTGACCCGCGGGCCGGCGCTCCGTCCGGATGTCGCCGTACTCGATGTGAGGCTGCCCGACAGCGACGGCATCACCGTCTGCCGCGAGCTGCGCTCGCGCATGCCGGGGCTGGCCTGTCTGATGCTGACCTCGTTCGACGACGAGGACGCCTTGCTGGACGCGATCATGGCGGGGGCCGCCGGGTACGTGCTGAAGCAGATCAAGGGTGCTGACCTGGTCTCGGCCGTACGCACGGTCGCCACCGGCCAGTCCATGCTGGACCCCGCGACCACCGCCCGCCTGATGCACTCCCTGCGTGACCCGGAACCGGCGAAGACACCGGAGGACGCTCGCCTGGCAGCTCTGTCCGAACGGGAGCGGGCTGTGCTGGAGCTCATCGGCGAGGGCCTCACCAACCGGCAGATCGCCAAGCAGCTCTACTTGTCCGAGAAGACGGTCAAGAACCACATCTCGCGGTTGCTGGGCAAGCTCGGCGTGGAGCGGCGGGTCCAGGCGGCTGTGATCGCCGCCCAGGTCCACGAGCACGAGGCCGGAACGGTGAAGCGGTAGGAACGTCTGGTAGAGGTCACCGAGCCGGCGGGACCAGAGGTACCTCCCACTCCAGGCGAGTGCCCCGCTCCCCGTTTCCCGGCGCGGCAATCTCCATCTGGCCGCTGAGCCTTTCGGCACGCTCCGCCAGGTTCCGCAGTCCGCTGCGCCGACCGCCGGCGGGCAAGCCCACTCCATTGTCGGTCACCGTGATCGTCAGCTTCCCGTCGCCCGCGGCGATCGAGACCTCCACCCGCGTGGCCCCGGCATGGCGGGCGACGTTGGTGAGAGCTTCCCCCACCACGGCGATGACCTCGTCGGCGACGGCGGACGGTACGTCGGTGTCGATCAGTCCTTCCATCCGCAGGGCAGGGGCGAAGCCGAGGGCTGCGGCCGCCCCGTCCAGGGCCTTGACGGCGCGGGAGCGCAGCTTGGAGGCCTCACCGGGGGTTTCGTGCTCGCGGAGTCCGAAGATGGTCGATCGGATGATCTTGATGGTGGCGTCGAGGTCGTCCACGGCGCGCGCGATGCGTTCCGATGCCTGGGAGTGGTCAATGAACCGCTGGGCGCTCTGGAGGGTCATGCCGGTGGCGAAGAGGCGCTGGATGGCCAGGTCGTGCAGGTCGCGGGCGATGCGGTCGTGGTCCTCCAGGAGGCTCATCTGCTCGGTGTCACGGCGCCGGTCGGCGAGCTCCAGGGCGAGGGCGGCCTGGCTCGCAAACCCCGGAAGTGGGGCGACTTCCGTGGTGGCGAACACGGGGCGTCCGTGCCGCCGGGCCAGCATCAGGACGCCGCTCAGGCTTTCCTTGGTGCCGACGGTGACGGCGACCGCCGGGCCGAAGCCCGTCCACCGCTCGGGGTGCACGGTGACGTGCTCGTCGGTCGCCACGTCGGGGACCGTGATGAGGCCGTTGTGGGCCAGTGCGGCCTCGGCGAGGGTTCCCTGGGTACTGGGCAGGACGATCCCGCGGTGTGCCTCTGCTCCTTCCCCGAGGGCGAGGGAGCCTCGCAGTTCACCGGCGGAGCCGAGCAGGTAGAAGACGCCCATGTCGGCGCGGGTGATGTCCTTGGCCTGCTCCAGCATGCCCTCGAGGACTTCGTTCTCGGGCGCTCCGGAGAGCAGGGCGCTGGTGATGTCGGAGCTGGCCTCCAGCCAGCGCTCGCGCAGCCGGACCTCCTCGAAGAGCCGGGCGTTCTCGATGGCGATGCCGGCCGCGACGGCGAGGGTGGACAGGACCGCTTCGTCCTCGGCGTCGAAGTCGGCTCCGCCGCGCTTCTCGGTCAGGTAGAGGTTGCCGAAGACCGCCTCGCGGACCCGGATCGGGACACCGAGGAACGAGTGCATCGGCGGGTGGTGGTCGGGGAACCCGTACGAGGCCGGGTGCTCGGACAGCTCCGACAGCCGCAGTGGTTCGGGGTGGCGGATCAGCTCGCCGAGGATGCCGTGGCCGGAGGGCAGGTCTCCGATCTGTGCGCGGAGGGCGTCGCTGATGCCGACGGGAAGGAACTCGGCCAGTTTCTTGTCGTTCCCGATGACTCCGAGGGCCCCGTATTCGGCGTCCACGAGCACTACGGCGGCCTCGACGATGCCTTGCAGGACCTGCGGCAAGTCGAGTTCCCGGCCCACGGACATGACGGCTTCGAGTAGACCGTTCAGCCGGTCCCGCGTGCCTCTGACCTCGTCGATCCGTACCTGGAGTTCATCCAGCAGTTCGTCGAGCCGCAGACGAGGAACACCGCTCCGGGTGGGCTGTTCCCCTGTGCTCATGCCCGCCTCCGGCAGGAAGGGATGGCGAGACGGCCATCACTTCCACGGTATCTCCGGTCGGGGCGCCCGGCCTTTCCACTCAACGGGATGCCACTGCCCCTTCCGGCTCCTCCTCGTGTCGCGGCGTACCGGTTTCGTCGTGCAGCTGGCGGACGTGGGCGTCCGGTCCGGGGAAGATCACGGTGGTACGGCCGGTGTCGGACCAGCGCACGTCGTACGGCGGGGTGCCGTCCTCGTGGTGCAGGGCGATGACTTCGCCGTCACGGCCTGTCGTTCCGACGGTGGGGCCGCCCACGATGATCTGGTCGCCGACCTCGGCGTGGATCCCGTCTCCGTGGGCAAGCGGATGCGCGTTCATGATCATGCCTTTCTGTGGAATGCGCCCCGCAGGAGCCGGGCGGCGACGAACGCCGCGAGGGCTGCCGAGGCGGCGAGCCCTATGCCGGCCCAGCCCACCGGCTGGGTGTCCAGCAGCGACTGCAGAGCGGGAAGGTGCAGGGCAGCCATCGCAAGGAGGGCGGAGGCCGCCACGGCGGCGGGGAGGGAGAGGTTCTGGGTGGTGAGCAGCCGGGCCCTCAGTCCCAGGGCCACGCCCAGCTGGGCTCCGAGCAGGGACAGGAAGAGCACGCTCTGCCAGGGCAGGCCCATGGAGCGCGCGCCGATGCCGGCGATCAAGCTGAAAGCCGTCACGGCCGCAGCGAGGATGAGGAGGCGTTGCCACACGCCTGCGGCCAGGATGTGCTGTCCGGGCGGCCGGGGCGGGCGCCGCATGGCCTCTGGTGAGGCCGGTTCGGCACCCATGGCCACGCCGGTCAGACCGTGTGTGAGGAGGTTGATCCACAGGATCTGGCCCGCCCGAAGCGGGAGGGCCAGGCCGAGTAGGGGACCTGCCAGCATCACGAGGATCTCGGCGGCCCCACCGGCCATCGCGTAGACGAGGAAGCGTCGGATGTTGTCGTAGACGCGGCGGCCTTCCTCGACGGCCGTGACCACGGTGGACAGCTCGTCGTCCGTGAGGACGAGGTCGGCGGCCTGGCGGGCCACCTCGGTGCCGCGGGCGCCCATGGCGACGCCGATGTCGGCCTGGCGGAGGGCGGGGCCGTCGTTGACGCCGTCCCCGGTCATGGCGGTCACTGCGCCGCGGGCCCTCCAGGCGTGGACGATGTCCAGCTTCTGCTGCGGATCGGTCCGGGCGAAGACGCGTACCGCGGTGAGGTCGGTGTCCGGTGCTGCGGCAAGCTCGGGTCCGGTGACGACGGAATCGGCTGGACCGTCCTCGACGAGGCCGATGCGTACGGCGATGGCGTGAGCCGTCGCGGGGTGGTCGCCGGTGATCATGACCGGGGTGATGCCGGCAGCGCGGCAGGCCGCCAGAGTGGTGGCGGCGGTCGCTTTCGGCGGATCGCTGATGGCGATCAGGCCGAGAAGGCTCAGTCCCTCTTCCGCCTCGGCGGCGGGCAGACTCCACTGGAGCCGTTCGGCGCCTGCCACCGCCAGGACCCTGAATCCGTGCGCGGCCAGCTGGGCAGCTTGCAGGCGAGCCTGGTCCAGGACCTCGGGCGGCTCGGCGAGCACCATGGGAGCCAGGACGCTCTCCGGCGCCCCCTTGAGGCAGACCAGGACGTTGCCGTCGGGCAGGTGGTGCAGGGTGGTCATCCGCTTACGCGAACTGTCGAACGGTGCTTCTCCGATCCGGGGGCAGTCCCGGTGCAGCTCGGCGGGGTCGGGGCAGCCTGCCTTGGCAGCGGCTGCCAGCAGTGCGGCCTCCATGGGGTCGCCCACGGCCGTCCATGCTGCGGAGCCGCTCTGGGGTGGTTTCAGGCTTGCGTCGTTGCACAGGGCTGCCGTGGTGAGCAGTTCCTGCAGTGGGCGGAGTTGCTCGGGCGTCAGGGAGCGTCCGGCCCGGGTCAGGTCTCCTTGGGGTTCGTATCCGCTGCCGGACACGTCCGCGGCTCCGGACGGCGTCCACAGGCGCTGGACGACCATGCGGCCCTCGGTGAGGGTGCCGGTCTTGTCCGTGGCCAGCACGCTCACCGAGCCCAGTGTCTCCACGGCCGGCAGGCGCCGGACCAGGGCGCCGCGGGCCGCCATGCGGCGGGCTCCGAGGGCGAGGGCGAGGGTGACCACGGCGGGCAGGGACTCGGGCACCGCGGCGACGGCCAGGCTGATGGCGGTGACCGCCATCGTGCTCACGCCGAGGCCGCGTAGGAGGCCCAGGGCGAAGAACAGCACGCACAGGGCGAGGGTGACGGCGGCAAGGACGCGGCCGAGGGAGGCGAGGCGGCGCTGGAGCGGTGTCGGCTCGTGGTCCCCGTCCAGGAGGGCTGCGATCCGGCCGAGGGCGCTGGCGGATCCAGTGGCCGTGGCCGTCGCCACACCTCGCCCGCGCACCACGACGGTGCCGGCGCTGACCACGTCACCCGTGGATTTGGCGACGGGTTCCGATTCGCCGGTGAGCATCGACTCGTCCATCAGGAGAGCGGATGCCTCGGTGAGATCGGCGTCCGCGGCGACGATGTCACCCTCGCCCAACAGCAGGCTGTCACCCAGTACCACGAGCGCTGCCGGCACTTCGTAGGCGGCGCCGTCGCGCAGCACCCGGGCGTGCGGGGCAGAGAGAGCGGAGAGCGCGGCGACCGCGCGGTCCGCCCGGACCTCCTGGGCCACTCCCACGGTCGTGTTGAAGACGACCACCAGGCCGATGACGACGGCGTCCGGGTGGTCGCCGATCGCGATGGTCAGGAGTGCGGCACCGAGCAGCACCATGATCAGCGGATCACGCAGCTGCGCCAGTACCCGGCGGCGGAGGGGTGTGGGTCGCGGAGGTGCCACCTCGTTGCGTCCGTAGCGGGCCAGCCGGCGTTCGGCCTCGGCCCGTGTCAGCCCTGTCGGGGCCGAGGAGGCGACGGACGGCGTTTCGATCGCGCGGCTGGTCATGGCGGGCTCAGCCAGTGGGGACGGTGATCACGGGGCAGTGCGCGCGGTGCAGGAGGCCGTGGACGACGGATCCGATGCGCATGCCGGTGTATCCGCCGCGGCCGCGGCGGCCCACGACGACGGCCAGGGCGTGCTCGGCGGCCCGGGCGAGTTCCTCGACGGGGTGGCCGGCGAGGACTTCGTGCGTCACGTGCACGTCCGGGTACTTGTCCGACAGGCCGGCGGTGGCCTCGGAGAGCAGGGTGCGCTGGGCGTGCAGTGCCACCTCTTCGTCGTTCAGCATGATGAGCGGCGGCTGCCATACGCAGACGACCCGCAGCGCCGCCCCCCGGAGGTCGGCCTCGTCGAAGGCGAAGTCCAGCGCGGCAGTGGCGGACGCGCTGCCGTCGATACCGGCGACGACGTAGGGCGGCTGCTGGCTGATGTGTTCGGCGTCGCCCACGACGACGACCGGGCAATGGGCCTGGGCAGTGACGGGGACCACGAGCGAGCCGGCGCTGAAGAACTCGGCGGTGCGGCTCAGGTGCCGGGAGCCGAGGACGATCATGCGGGCTTCTCGCGCCGCGCCGCCCAGGACGGGGACGGGGAAGCCGCCGAGCAGATCGCCGGTGACGGCCACCTCGGGGTGGCGGTCACGCACCCAGTTGCACGCTTGGCCGAGCCTGTCGGATGCGGCCTGCCGCAGGGCCGTCTGACCGGGGGTGTCGTCGACGTGATGGGTGTCGTGCTGGGGCGGTACCGCGAGCACCAGGCGTAGCGGGAGCCGGCGCCGTTGTGCCTCGTCGGCGGCCCAGGCCAGGGAAAGGTGCCAGTCCCTGTCCGGGTCGATGCCCACGACGATGCCATGGCTTCCTGTCAGGTGGATGGTCATGACCGGCTCCCGAAGTCGCTGCCGGTCCGGGGGATGAGGAGGACGGGGCAGTGGGCGTGGTGCAGCAGGCTGTGCGTGGCCTTGCCCAGGCTGGGGGCGAGTCCGAGGGGCCCTGGGATCCGGCGGCCGCCCATGACGAGCAGGTCGGCGTGCCGGGACGCCTCGACCAGGACACCGGCCACGGAGATGCTCTTCTCCGCATCGGCCTGCACCTCCAGGTCGGGGAACTCGCCGCGGACCACGTCCGTGACGGCCCGAAGGGTCTCTGCACGGCCGCCGGCGATCTCGTCGACGCCGTCGAGCATGCTGACCACCTCACCTACGGACTGGAGCACGTTCCACACGTGCAGGAGCCGCAGGGAGGCCTTGTGCAGCTCGGCTTCCCGGGCGGCGTACCGGGCGATCAGGAGGTCGTGCTCATCGCGGATCGCCGCGAGGACCGTGCCGGTCTCCTCGGCCCCGTCGATGCCCCGGACGACGATGACGGGCGTCATGGCGATGGCCGCGGTGCCCAGCCCGACCGAGCCGAGCATGAGGGAGTTGAAACCGCCCAGCCCGCGGTTGCCCACCACGACCGTGCCGTGGAGCCCGCCGGCCCGGTGAAGGCTGTCGACGGCGCTCGCGCGGCTGAACTCGGTGGTCACGTTCAACCCGGGGTACTCGGCCGACACGGCCTTCGCCGTCTCGTCAAGGATGGCCCGGCCGTTGACACGGATACGGTCGATGGTCTCCGCCGACACGTACAAGGCCCTGCCGTCGGTGTCGGAGCCGTAGACGATGTGGAGGGGGCGGTCACGGCGTGCGGCCTCCTTGGCCGCCCACAGGGCAGCGACGCGCGCCGACTGTGAGCCGTCCACGCCGACGGTGACCGAGCTGGTGTCCGGGGTGCGGAATGTGCTTTCCACGATTCCTCCCAACCGAGAAGCCGATGAGGGACACCACCCACGGTGGCACCGCCGCCGTTTCGGCAAGAGGGCCGCCCGGGACCGCAGACGGGACCAAAGGTCCCCATCGTCGTCGACCGGAGACCTCGGGCCCTTGCGGCCCCCCGGACGGGACCGTTCGGCCCTCGATCGCCGGCGGCCTTCGACGGATGGTGGGGACACACCCCACACCGGACACCAGCCTCGCGTGACACGGCGGAGCAGGAGGGCCTCATGAAACATCTCAAGGTGGCGAACCTGATGACCGACGAGGTCGTGTCCGTGGCCCCGGGCACCGGTTTCAAGGACGTCGCGAAGCTCCTCGCCCAGTACGACATCTCGGGAGTCCCTGTCCTGGACGACGAGGACCGCGTGGTGGGCGTCGTCTCGCAGACCGACCTGCTGGCCCACACGGTGTCGGGCTCCCATCCCTCTGAGCAGAGCCCCCCGGCGCCTGGTCCGCCCACCGCGGGCGAGGTCATGTCCGCGCCGGCGGTCACCGTTCACGCCGAAGAGACAGTGGCTGACGCCGCCCGGCTGATGACCCGTCGCGGCATCGAACGCCTCCCCGTCGTGGACGTGGAGGACCGGCTCGTCGGCATCGTCACCCGCCGGGACCTGCTCCGCCTGTTCCTGCGCCCGGACTCCGAGATGCGCCGGCGTATCACCGACGAGGTCCTCACGGAGGTGCTCGGTGTGCCGGCCGGTGACGTCGACGTCCATGTGGTCGACGGCATCGTCACTTTGGAGGGCCGTGTCGAGCGTAGGAGTCAGCTCCCTGCGCTTCTCGGCCTCGTCGAACAACTCGACGGGGTCGTCGCCGTGGCATCACGCATCACCGCCCGAACCGACGACACGGCAGGCATGCACGCGGACCGTGCCCGGCACGCCATGCCGTGGTGATGAGCGCCGGACCGTACGAAGGGAATCGAAGCCATGAAGAACCACGTGACCGTCGGAGTCGACGGCTCCCCTGAGAGCCGGGCAGCAGCACGCTGGGCCGCGCACGAGGCCGTCCTGCGGCAGGTGCCGCTCCGCCTCGTGCACGCCGTCGACTGGCCCCTGGACCCGATGTTCCCCGGACTGGGCCGCCAGGACGTGGACCGCTGGGCGGACCAGGCTCTGGCCGAGGCCGCGACGGAGCTGCACGGGCGCCACCCGCACCTGGAGATCACGACCCGCTGCCTGACGGCACGGCCGGCAGCCGCTCTCGCGGCCGAGGCCGCCGACGCCGGCCTGCTGGTCCTGGGATCGCGCGGTCTGGGCGGCCTGGTCGGTTTCGTCGTCGGCTCGGTGGCGATGTCCACCGTGGTCGCGACCGACACCCCGGTCGTCCTCGTTCGCGTCACCGACGACCCCGACGGCCCGGGCACCGGCTCCGGCGCTGAGATCGTCGTGGGTGTCGACATCCATGAAGCGTGCGACCGGGTACTCACCTTCGCCTTCGAGGAGGCGGCCCGGCGCGACTGCCCGCTGCGGGCCGTGCACGGCTGGAAGATGCCGGCCGCCTACAGTTACGTCCCCTTCTTCGACCCGGACAACGAACGGGACATCGGCAGGAGCGTCACACACATGGTGGACGACATGCTGCTGCCCTGGCAGCGCAAGTTCCCCGACGTGAATGTCAGCCACAACGTGTTCATGGGATCCGCGGGCGAGCATCTCGTTCGGGCCTCGCAAGGAGCGGGACTCGTCGTCGTGGGGCGCCATCTTCGCCGCTCCGCCCTCGGGGCGCACCTGGGCTCGGTCGCCCACGCGGTCCTGCACCACGCAGCAGCCCCCGTAGCCGTCATCGCCCACGACTGAAGGAGCGGTACTGGTGGCCAGACCACCTCAAAGCCCCGGACAGCCCTACCCAGGGACGGTCGCCCCTCACACCATCATGAGCACGGCCGTCCCACTGAGGAGGAAGACCATGAAGCACCTGCGCACCGTCGAGGACGTCATGACACACGCCGTGATCTCCGTCGACCGAAGAACCGCGTTCAAGGACATCGTGGAAGAACTGCGGATGTGGAACATCAGCGCGCTCCCCGTCCTGGCCCAGGACGGACAGGTGGCCGGCGTCGTCTCCGAAGCCGACCTGCTGCTCAAGACCCAAGGCACCGACACGACCCACGACACCGCCGCCGAGCAGCTGACGACCCGCCCGGCCGTGACCGTCACGAAGGACGCCACCATCCCCACCGCGGCGCGTCTGATGGCCCGCAGGCACCTCAAGCGCCTTCCCGTTGTCGACGACGACGGCCGACTCGTCGGCGTCGTCAGCCGCGGCGACCTGCTCAAGGTCTTCCTGCGCCCGGACGAGGACATCGGCGCCGAGATCCGCGAACTGATCATGTATCAGCTACCGCCGCAAGTTCCCGCCGAAAGGCACGTCCACGTGCACGGTCCCGTCGAGGTACACGTCCACGTCGCCGACGGCATCGCCTACCTCAACGGTTCGCTGCCGGACCCCGCGATGGAAGACATCGTCGTCCGCGCTGCCAGTACCGTACCGGGCGTCGTCGACGTCAAGGCGGACTTCACCGCCCCCGTCTCCGCCTGAAGGCACCACCGCCATGAGGCACCGCAGTGTCGCGGACCTGATGACGCACACCGCCGTCACCGTCCGGCGCACGACCACGTTCAAGGAGATCGCTCGGCTCCTGAAGGAGTTCGACATCACCGCCATGCCCGTCGTCGACGAAACCGGGCACCCGGTCGGCGTCGTATCCGAAGCCGACCTTCTCCGCCGGCGGCCCGCCGGTGGTGCCGCAACAGCCGAGGAGCTGATGACCAGCCCGGCCGTCACAGCCCGACCCGAGTGGAGCGTGGTCCGCGCGGCCCGGGTCATGCAGCGGCACCGGGTCAAGCGGCTGCCGGTCGTCGACGTCGACAACAGACTCACCTGCGCCGCAGTAGAACGGGGCAGGGCCGGTCGGTCCCCGGTTGGGCCGCTCGGTCCCTCCCAGAGGCCCCGCAAGCGGAAGAGCCTGGAAGCAGCAACCATCCGACCCAGGAGGAACATCATGTCGAACCGGATCACGGTGGGTCTGGACGGATCGAGCGCCGGCAGCGCCGCAGCCGACTGGGCCGCCAACGAAGCCGAACTGCGCGGTGCAGCTCTGGAACTCGTCCACGCGGAGGACTGGGCCCAGTACGGACCCTTTGCCGCGCCACTTCCCGAACCGCGTCCTCAGTGGGCAGAAGACCTCCTTTCGCGCACGCGGGACCGGCTGCTGCGCGAACACAGCACGCTCGACATCAGCACCCACAGCACGAATGGACTCGCGGCCTCCAAGGTCCTCGCCGCGTCTGCGGAAGATGCGGACCTGCTCGTCCTGGGCTCTCGTGGACTCGGCGCCGTCGCCGGGTTCATCGTGGGCTCGACCGCCTCGGCGACCCTTCCCGAGACCGACACACCCGTCGTCCTCGTGCGCTCCGTCGACGGCCGAGACCAACCGACCGGGCACGCGGACGATGCCGGACCGGTGGTGCTCGGCGTGGACCTGCGCAGCAACTGCGACCGGCTCCTCGCCTTTGCCTGCGAGGAAGCGGACCGGCGGGCCTGCCCGCTCGTCGTCGTACACGGCTGGTCGCTCCCGCCGGTCTTCTCCTACGCTCCCGCCCTCGACCTCGGCGTCGAGAAGGAAATGGCCGGCGGACTCGAGACCACGCTCCACGAGCTGCTGAGTCCGTGGGAGCGGAAGTATCCGCGACTCTCCGTCGATGCACGCATCGTCATCGGCCAGCCCGCCATCCAGATCCTGGACGCTGCGCCTGGCGCGGCCCTCGTCGTGGTTGGCCGGCGTATCCGTCGCCCGGCACTCGGCGCCCGCATCGGCCCCATCACCCACGCGGTGATGCACCACGCCACCTCACCGGTCGCCGTCGTGGCGCACGACTGAGGCCGCACAGACAGGAACAGTCCCGTGACCGCAACATACTTCGACCCCGACACCGTCATGCTGCTCGTCGGCGACGCCGTCACCGCCCCGTCCATGCACAACGCCCAGCCATGGAAGTTCGTGTTCCATGTCGGCAGCAGTGCGCTGGCCCTGTACGGCGATCCGGATCGCGCCATGCTTCGGACCGACCCGGATCACCGCAGCCTCCACCTCGGCTGCGGTGCGGCACTGTTCAACCTCCGCGTGTCCGCAGCCTCGATCGGTCTCCCGGTTCGCGTCCGGCTCCTGCCCGACGACGCCGAACCGTGGCTGCTCGCCACGGTGACCATCGACGAAACCACGGCCGCGGACCGCGAGCTGGCCTCCCTGCACGACGCCATCCGGCGCCGGCACACCAGCAGGTACCCCTTCGGCGAGGAGCCGGTGCCGACGGCGTTGCTGGACGGTCTGTGGGCTGCGGCCCACTTGGAGGGCTGCAGGCTCACCGTCCCGGATACCTGGCACATCGACACCGTGCTCGGGCTGGTACGGGACGCCGAACACCGCGAGGAGATCGATCCGCTCGCCCGGGCGGAGACCACGGCCTGGACCTCCCACACGCAGAGTGCTACGGGCACGCGCCGCGACGGCATTCCTGCCGCCGCATTCGGACCCAAGGCTTCCGGCGGCCCCACCCCCGTGCGCGACTTCGGTTGGGCCAACCCGATACCTGATCGCGGCTGGGCCGTGTTCGAGAAGCGGCCGCAGCTGGCTCTGCTCAGCACAGAGGGGGACGCGAGAGCCGACTGGCTACGCGCAGGCCAGGCGATGGAACGCGTCCTTCTGCAAGCCACTGCTGACGGCCTTGCCACCTCGATGACGTCCCATCCCCTGGAATGGCCGGAGCTGCGGTGGACTCTGCGTGACCCGGTGGCAGCCATGGGGCACGTGCAGATGGTCTTCCGTCTCGGCTACGGCCCCGCAGGCCCCGACACGCCCCGCCGCCCGTTGTCCGAGGTCATGGAAATCCGGGAGTAGAAGCCGGCGGAACGGCGCGTAGACGCTCAATGGCGCATCCGCTCAGGGCGCGAGGTCCCGGCGTCGGAGCAGCAGATGGGCCAGCAGGATGCCCAGCACTCCCGCTCCGACCAGGATCCCGAGCTGGGGCCAGAGCACGCCGCCTTCGGCCAGGGCGTCGCCCGGGGCGTAGTAGTGGAAGGGGCTGAGAAACCTCAGCGATGCTGCGGGCGACCAGGCCAGTGCGATGAAGTTGACGGCGAAGCCGACGGCCCCGATCGCGATGGTCGCGCCGACCACCTGGGCCCGCCGTCGTCCCGCCGCCGACACGGCCATCGCCGGCCCGATCAGGCACACGGCGAAGCCGAGGCCCATGAGCCCGGCGGCGAACACCCCGCCGATCGGCACCGCCCGGTGGATGTCCGGTGACAGCGCCACCCCCACCGCGACCGTGAGGGTCGCGGCAAGGTTCAGGGACAGCGCCGCGAGCACCAGCGCGGCGGTCCGCTCGGCCAGCAGCCGGGTACGGCTGACGGGACGCACCATGACGAGTTCCACCGTCCCGGATTCCACGTCCGCGGCCACGGCGGCCGCGGCGAGCGAACCGATCGCGGTGAGCTGGATGGCGATCCAGAAGGGGTGCGTGAGGCCGGCGCCCAGCAGCCCGGGGTAGCTGGCGATCGACACGTCGCCGCTGGACCCGCTGAAGGCCCGGTAGGCCGAGGGTGGCCCCTTCCCGCCCGCGGAGAAGAGCTGCCCCGGAGGAATCGCATTGGCGACCACCACGATGAGCGCCTCGAACACGACCATCCCGACGAGCAGGGCAGCCAGCATCCGGCGCCGCCGGTACAGGGCGAGCCACAAGAGCGGCCATTGCCGTCTCACGGCTCCGCCCGCCCGGCGCCGTCGCGGTACAGGTCCATGAAAGCCTCGTCCAGCCCGGCCTCCTCCACCGTGACGTCGGCCACCGGCAGGCTGAGCAGGGTGCGCAGCGCGCCCACCGCTTCGCTCGGAGGTACGAGCAGCTCCACCCGGTCCCCCTGCCAGCGCGGGTCCCAGCGCTCCGCGCCGCCCAGTGGCCGTACTCCTTGCCCGTCCGCGAAGGACAGGCGGATCCGCCTGGCACGGGCCTCGCGCAGGCCGGCCACGCTCTGGACCGTGACCAGTCGTCCGTCCCGGATGATCGCCACCCGCCCGCACGTGCGCTGCACCTCCGGCAGGATGTGGCTGGAGAGCAGCACGGTGCGTCCGCCGGCGGCCGCCTCGCCCAGCAGTGCGAAGAACGTCTCCTGGACCAACGGGTCCAGTCCCTCGGTCGGTTCGTCGAGCACCACCAGATGCGGATCGTGCTGCATCGCCTGCACCAGCCCGAGCTTCTGCTTCATGCCCCGCGAGTAGCCCCCGACGGGGCGGGCGAGGACCGCGGGCGTCAGCCCCAACCGGTCGCACAGCTCGCCGCGGCGGGGCACGGGTGCTCCCTGGAGCGCGGACAGCAGATCGAGCGTTTCCGCTCCGGAGAGTTCCGGGTAAAGGCGCAGCTCACCCGGCAGGTACCCCAGATGCGGAGCCACCCTGCTGTGATCGGAGATCGGGTCCAGCCCGAGCACCCGAACGCGCCCCTCGGTCGGCCGGAGCAGCCCGATCAGGCACCGCAGCGTGGTCGTCTTTCCCGCACCGTTCGGCCCGAGGAAACCGAACACCTCACCCGGTTGCACTGTGAGGCTCAGGCTGTCGACTCCCATCACCGGCCCGTACCTCTTGGTCAGTCCGGTCAGCTCGATGGCCGGCCTGTCACGCATGGGTCCAGTCTGAGCCTGCTGCTGGAGACCTGCCTGCTCACCCAAGGTCGTAGGCCGAGAGGGAGGCGTGCCGCGGTGCGGTCCCCGCTGCTGCCATGTCGGTGTAGGCGGTGCGCTTGAGCTGCATCGCCAGGTTTTCGAGCGCCCGGGCGGCCGCGAGCTCGTCGCCGATCTCGGGCACGTCCTTGTCCGTGGGGTTGCAGCGCGCGGTGCCGTGGCCCGTGAGGCGGGTGGTTCCGGTGTCGAGTTCGACGCGGACCTTGGTCGCGTGATCTTCCTCGAAGAGGTAGAGGTGGGACTTCCATTCGGTCGTGTGCGACATGGTGTGCCTCCGATCGGATCAGGAGTAGCGGTGGTGCCGGCGTCGGGCCCAGCGTCGGATCTCGTCGCTTCCCCAGATCAGCGGTGGGGGTCGAGATGAGGAGAACGGCATCCGAAGGTGGCGGTTCTCGCGGTGAGCGGCGGGGCGGTTGCCGTCCGTCCAAGCGGATCGCCCGAGGGCCACCGCGGCGATGCCGGCCGGCAGGTCAGCGCGAAGGCGGATGCAGACGGGCCCGGGTACGGTCGGCATTACGCCTGAGCGGGTTGCCCCCATCCCTTTCATCCGGTGGTGCATGGCACGCCTCCGTGCTGGTGCGTACCGGAGCAGGGCCGTCCCTTCAGGCGGCCACGAGCTCGGCGCTGATGTGGTGGGCCCACTTCTGGATGCGCTCGGGGTTGCGGAAGTCTCCGCCCTTGCCCTGGCGGTTCAGCGCCTTGGCGAGGAAGCCCGGGGTGTGGGCCGTAATGCTGCCGCCGAAGGTCATGTGCTCGCGCGCTCCGATCAGCTGCATCTCCCGGGCGACGGCGGAGACCGGAGGGATGTCGTGTTCCTCGGCCGAGCGGTCGAGCGGGCCGCTGCTGAACATCCACACCGGGCGGTGCCGCAAGGAGTCGGCATTGCGTTCCGCGCAGTGCTTGGCCTTGCTGCTCCAGTGGCCGGCGTAGAGGGCTCCGCCGAGGACGACGGCGTCGTAGGCGCGGACGTCGTGGACATCGTCGGCGGGCAGTACGACGGCGTCGAGACCGTCCTCCCGGAGGGTCGTGCCGATCTGTTCGGCGATGCCGGCGGTGGCTCCGTGCTTGGTGCCGTAGGCGACCAGGACTCGCTTGGTGCTCATGGCGGGTGCTCCTTGGTTGCGTGGTGAGGGGCTGATGCCACTGTCACGCGGCCACGGGCT
The DNA here is from genome assembly GCF_041434015.1 of Streptomyces sp. NBC_00454. Lineage (GTDB taxonomy): Bacteria > Actinomycetota > Actinomycetes > Streptomycetales > Streptomycetaceae > Streptomyces. The sequence continues at coordinate 18,611 of NZ_CP107907.1, forward strand.
GGTCCGCTTGGGCCGGACGGACCCCTACGGAGGCCATTCGGTCCTCTCCGAAGCGGCCCTCCTGGACCAGGGCCGTGGCCGACACGATGAGCACTCGCCGCAAACCTGCTCGTCAACGCAGCTAGTCCGGAAAGGCCTACCACCACCGCGTAGACCTGTGCGCCCTCGGTCAAGTGAGACCCGACCAGGGGCACCCGGACGTGCCCGCGCGCCCGGCTGCCCGCGGAGACGAAGGAGTGGCTGGGCCGAACGCCCGGCACGTCAAGGTGGGGCTATGGGACGGACACGTCCGCCCGGATGATGGTGATCGGGCACGGCGCGTGGAGCGCGGCCTGCTGGCTCACCGAACCGAGCAGGGCCCGGCGGAAGCCGCCGCGACCGCGGCTGCCCACGACCAGCATGTCCGCACCCTCTGCCGCGTCCACCAGGACGTCGACGGGATTGCCGCGCACCAGGCGCTGGTGCACGGAGGAGGCACCGTCCTCACCGAGGACCGTGCGGACCTCCTCGACCAGACGCCGCTCGGCCTCCTCCTCGTCGAACGTGGCGTCGACCGCCGGGGCCGACCACGACGCGGCACCGGGCAGGTCCCATGCCGCGACCGCCTCCACTCGCCCGCTCACCAGCGCTGCGTACCGGACCGCCCAGCGCAGCGCGGCCTGGGACGAGGGCGATCCGTCGACGCCCACGACGATCCGCGGAGCCTCATGCTGCCTGTCCATTCCGTTCACCCTTCCAAACGGCTGATACATCCACAGTGTGCGCATCACGAACGCACCGCCAGGCGGAACGGCTACCGTGTCAGCCCTTGGGGAGCCGGAACCACCGCTCCTGGCCTGCGGCAATGCGTTCGTGCCGGTTGCCGGGCAGGACCAGGGGCACGGGGCCCAGGGGTGACGGTGGGACGGAGATGCCGAGTCGGCCGGGCCGGAACCGGATACGGATGTCCCGGTGCCCCAGGTAGGAGATCGAGAACGAGGAACCGGGGACTTCGGAGAGGGGCACCGGGGCGATGTGCAGGCCGTCGCCGTGGGGCTCGAGTCCGACGATGCCGCGCTCGACGAGGTCGAGGGTGCCGCCCATGGCACCGAGGTGGATCCCTTCGCCGGTGGTGCCGCCCTGGACGTCGGTGACGTCACTGAGTAGGGCTTCCTGGCAGTAGCGCCAGGCGTCCGGGCCCTGCTCGCGGGCGAGGACCCAGCCGTGGACGAGGCTGCTCAGCGTGGAGCCGTGGCAGGTGTGGCGCAGGTAGTAGTCCGCCGTCCGGCCCCAGAGGCCGTCGTCGAGGCGGTGTCCGAGCCGAAGGAAGAGTTGTTCGAGCTCTGCGGGGCGGAAGAGGTAGCCGAGCATGAGGGTGTCGGCCTGCTTGGACGCCTGGTAGCGGTTGGGTGTGTCCCCTTCGGCTTCAAGGATGCGGTCCAGGCGGCGGATGTCGTGGTAGCGGGTGCGGTAGCCGTCCCAGTCGAGCTCGGCGAGGTCCCCGTAGCCGTGGAACTGGCTGATCACGTCGCAATGAAACGGCACGTACAGGCGGCGGGACACGTCTTCCCAGACGGTGAGCTCGTCGGGGCAGATGCCGAGCTGCGTGAGGAGCTCCGCGCGCCGGGCCGCCGGGAGTTCCCCGTACAGGTCGAGGGCGCGGGCCAGTACCCACGCGGCGGTGACGTTGGTGTAGGCGTTGTCGTCGATGCCGGGATGGGCGGCATCCGGGTAGGCGTCGTGATACTCGTCCGGTCCGACGACGCCGCGGATCCGGTAGCGGCCCAGGCCGGCGTCCCACGTCGCCGCGTTGGCCCAGAAGTGGGCTATGTGCAGGAGGAGTTCGGCGCCCGGGCCGTGCATGAATCCGGCATCGCCGGTGGCCTGCCCGTACCGCCACACGTTCCAGGCGATGGCCGACCCCACGTGGCGCTGGAGGTGGGAGTGGTCCGGAAGCCAGCGGCCGGAGCGCGGATTGAGGTGCAGCCGCTGTGTCTCCTCGCTGCCGGAACTGCCGCTCTGCCAGGGGAACATGGCTCCCTTCGCGCCAGCCCGGCGGGCGGACTCCCGGGCCGCAGGGAGGCGTCGGTGCCGGTACGTCAACAGGGCTCGAGCGGTCTCGGGGAGGTGGAGGGCGAGGCAGGGCAGGAGGAACAGCTCGTCCCAGAAGACGTGCCCCCGGTACGCCTCGCCGTGAAGGCCGCGGGCGGGGACGCCGGCGTCGAGCTCCGCAGTGTGCGGCGAGAGGGTCTGCAGGACGTGAAAGGCGTGCAGCCGAAGTACCTTGGCGGTCTCGCCGGGCACCCTCAACTCTCCTTCGCTCCAAAGGCGTTGCCAGGATGCCCGGAGGGAGGCCAGCAGGGAGGGAAAGTCCGGGGCGTGTGTGGCGCCGTCGATGCTCCGCCGCAGCGGATCGGTCGAGGGACGGTCGAGCGAAGTACACAGGGCGGCGGTCTTCACGACGGCGACCGGAGCGGCCCGCTTGATCGGCAGGATGAGTGTCTGTGTGGCGGTGGCGGCGGTGCATACCCGGTCTACCGGTGCCACAGGTCGTGCGGATGTCCGGACTGCGAGCCCGATCCGTACCCGGGAGGTGGCGGTAGTGCAGGAGAGCCAGGCGGTGCCCTCCGCCTCCACCCCGGACCGGTGCTCGACGAGGTGCCGCCCGGCCAGGGCGCGGTAGCGGTCGACTCCCGCGTTGGTGACGTTGCCGTCGAGTACGGACTCGATCTCGATCCTGCCGCTCCAGCCGTAGGCTCTGAACACCGTGTTCTGTGCGGCCAGGTTCGGGTCGCCCATGTGGACGAGGCGGGTGTGGGTGACGCCCAGGCGGCGGCCTTCGGTGTCGTGGAAGAGCATGTGGCGGGTGAGCGTTCCGGCGCGCAGGTCCAACGTCACGTGGCTGTGGCGCAGGGTCGGGTGGTCGGGCGTGAGCCAGTCGCCGGGTGGTGCGCCCTCGGGCAGGCAGCGGTACCGCAGGGCGGTCCAGTCCGACAGCCGGACCATGTCCTCGTTGGAGACCGTACGTCCGCCGACGGTGGAGTCGAGCCGGTTGTAGCAGCCGGCCAGGTAGGTGCCCGGGTAGTGGATGTCATCGGCGACGCTTTCGGGTGCTGAACCGCGCGTGGCGAAGCGGCCGTTGCCCAGGGTGCACAGGGACTCGACCAGCCGCTCGGTCTTGGGGTCGTAGCGTTGGTACTCCCAGCTCCAGGCCTTGGTCACGGGCGGTCGCCTTCGAGTGCGGCGGCCAGTCCGCCGAGGTCGGGGAGGATCAGGTGGGCGCCGTGTACGCGCAGGGCATCCCTCGTATGCGGGTCGCCCTCGCGGTTGAGTCCCACCACCAGGCGGAACCGGCCTCGGTGTCCCGCCTCGACGCCGGCTAGTGCGTCCTCCACCACGGCAGTATGAGCGGGGGGCGCGCCGAGACGGCCGGCAGCTTCGAGGAAGAGGGCAGGATCGGGCTTGCCCGGAAAACCAAGTGCGGCAGCGTCCTGGCCGTCCACCAACGCGTCGAAGTAGCCGATGAGCCCCGCGGACTCCAAGAGGGAGCGGGCATGCCGCGAAGCCGAGACGGCCGCGCACCGGATCGCCTTCTCCTTCAGTTCCTGGAGCACGGGCCGCACGTCCTCGAAGGCGCGGACACCCTCGGTGCGCAGCATTGCGGAGAAGGCCTGCTCCTTGCGGGCGGCGACCGCGTGGACGGTGGCGCACCCGGGCTGATCCTCGGGCATTCCGGGCGGGAGGTCGATGTGCCGGGCAGCGAGGAAGGCGCGTACGCCGTCGAGACGGGGCCCTGCCGTCTACCAGATCCCGATACTCGCGGACTGCGTCGAACGGCCGCGGTCGTGCAGCGGCCTGCGATGGCTGCGACTCGGGGAGACAGCCGTCGAAGGTCTCCTTCCAGGCGGCCGCGTGGCGGTCCGCCGTGGCGAGGAGCACTCCGTCGGTGTCGAAGACGACCGCCCGTAGTTCGTTCATGAGTCGTGCACCACGCGACGGCCGGTGATCCGGGCGGGGGTGAGCTTCATCCAGTGGGTACGCGGGCCGCCGGCCCAGGGCTGAGAGCGGGCCGTGCTGCTGAGGTGGAGAATCTCGTCCGGATCTGTGACCGCTGCCAGTTCGCCCACGGCCAGCACGCTCCACCCCGTGGCGGTCACGTCGTCGATGTTGTCGATCTCGAAGGCGACCTCGGTTCCGGCAGCTCTGGCAGTGACGGCTTCGGCGGAGGTGCGGAAGGCGATGTCGGGTCCTGCGATCAGGTAGTTGACAGGAAGGACGGCCGGGCCTTCTGGGGTGAAGATGGCGATGCGGCCCACGCCGTGCGTGTTCAGCAGCCGTCGGCATTCGGTCTCGTCCAGTGGCACGAGCGTGCTGTCGCGCCGGGCGGTGGATCGACCGGCGACGCGGAGGGCGTTGGCGCCGGTCAGGTCGTCGACGGTGAGGCCGAGGGCGTCGGCCACCCGGACGAGGGTGCCGATGGCAGGGCTGGCGGCGTGCTCCTCCAGGTAGGCGATGTACGTGGCGTCGGCGCCGCACCGCCGGCCCAGTTCCTCGCGGCTCAGACCGAGGGCTTCGCGGCGGGCCGCCAGGCGGCGGCCCAGGTCGGTGCGTCCGGACATCTCGCCGGACTGCTGCGGGTGGGTGCTAGGTGTGCTCTTCACGGCACTCACTGCTCCTGGGGCGGTACGGCGACCGTGTCGTGCTGCGGTCCGCCGAGCACGACTTTGAGGGCGCCGGTGTCTCCGGCGCGGGAGAAGACGTCGTACGCCTCCTCCATCTGGTCCAGCTCGAAGCGGTGGGTGACCATCGCGGCCCCGGGCAGTCGGCCTGCGGCCATCATGCGCAGGAGCATGGGGGTGGAGTGGGTGTCGACGAGACCGGTGGTGATGGTCACGTCCTTGATCCACAGGTCTTCGAGGTGGAGGACGGCGGGCTTGCCGTGCACGCCGATGTTGGCGACCCGGCCGCCCGGGCGAACCATGCGGGTGCACATCTCGAAGGCCTCGGGCATGCCGACGGCCTCGATGACCACGTCCGCCCCGAGCCCGTCGGTGAGGTCTTCCACCAGCCGCTCGGGCTCCTCGTCCGCGTTCGCGGTGGCATCGGCGCCGAGGTCGCGCGCGGCGGCGAGCCGGGACGCGGCGAGGTCGACGGCGATGATCCGCCCGGGGCTGTAGAGCTGCGCCGTGGCGATGGCGGCCAGGCCTATGGGTCCGGCGCCGACCACGACGACCGTGTCACCCGGGCGCACGTTGCCGTTGAGCACGCCGACCTCGTAGGAGGTCGGGAAGATGTCGGCGAGCAGTACGGCGTCGTGGCTGGCCAGGGCGCTGGGCAGCGGGTAGACGGAGAGGTCGGCGAAGGGGACGCGTACGTATTCGGCCTGCGTTCCGTCGATGGTGTGGCCCAGGACCCAGCCGCCACCTCCGCGGCACTGGCCGTAGTGCCCTTCACGGCAGAAACGGCAGCGTCCGCACGCAGAGATGCAGGAGATCAGGACGCGGTCGCCGGGGCGGACGCTGCGGACATCGCCGCCGACCTCGACGACGGTCCCGACGGCCTCGTGCCCGAGGATCCGGCCGGGCGTCACTTCGGGGACGTCACCCTTGATGATGTGCAGGTCAGTGCCGCAGATGGTGACGGCGTCGACCCGGACGATCGCGTCGGCGGCGTCCTTGACGGAGGGGTCCGGGACGTCCTGCCAGGAGGTCTGTCCTGGCCCGTGGAAGACGAGTGCCTTCATGGCGCGGCCTTCTCTCTGTGCGCTGTGCGGGAGGGGGGCACCGTCAGGCTGTGCCCGTACCCCTCCGTCCCGCTTGGGCCGGTCGGCCCCTATCCGGGGCCGGTAGGTCCCCAGCGGACAGGGCGTTCCGGTGCGACGGTGGAGACCGGCATCCGTTCCGAAAGGAGGGCTGCTGCCATGTCCCAGTCAGCCCCGTCTCCTGCTTCCGCCCGCCCGGCCCTACTGAGGTTCCTCGGCGGGGTGCGGACGGTCACCGGCAGTAAGTTCTTGGTCGAGAGCGATCACGCACGGATCCTCGTCGACTGCGGACTCTTCCAGGGTGTCGCGGACCTGCGCCGTCGCAACTGGGACAAGCTGCCCTGCGACGCCTCGGACATCCACGCCGTCGTAGTGACCCACGCCCACCTGGACCACTGCGGCTACCTGCCGCGACTGGTCCGGCACGGCTTCCGCGGCCCCATCCTCACCAGCGCCCACACCGCCCGGCTCGCCGAGATCGTGCTCCGCGACAGCGCCCGCCTCCAGATGGAAGCCGCCGAGCACGCCAACCAGCACGGCTGGTCCACGCACCGCCCCGCCAAGCCGCTCTACGACGACGATGACGTCGATCAGACGATCAAGTACTTCGACCCGGTACCGGTGGGCAGCGAGATCGAGATCATGGCCGGCACGAAGCTGATGCTGCACCACGGCGGTCACATCCTCGGATCCGCGTGGGCGCACCTGACCCTGGAAGACGGTCACACCCTCGCCGTCAGCGGCGACCTCGGCCGCCCCGGCCACCCGCTCCTCCTGCCGCCCGAGCCCTTCTCCGGTGCCGACGTCCTGCTGATGGAGTCGACGTACGGCAACCGCCGCCACGACCACGAGAGCGCACGACGCGAGTTCGCCTCGGTGATCACGCGGACGCTGTCCCGTGGCGGGACCGTGGTCATCCCGGCCTTCGCGATCGACCGCACCGAGGTCGTCCTGCACGAGCTGGCCACCCTGCGCGGCGACGGCACCCTGCCCCGCCACGTACCCGTCTACGTCGACAGCCCCATGGCCCTGGCCGCACTGGACGTCTACCGCGCCGCCGTCCGGGCCCACTCGCCCGAGCTGCGCCCTGAGATCCTCGCGCAGGGCGAGGCGGCGATCAGCCCGGAGCCCTTCCTGGCCGCCCGGACCGTCCAGGAATCGATCGACATCAACAACTCCACCGGGCCGGCGATCATCGTCTCGTCCGCGGGCATGGCCACCGGCGGCCGCGTCCTGCACCACCTCCACCGGCTCCTGCCCGACCCCCGCAGCGCCGTGGTCATCGTCGGCTTCGCCGCCGCCGGCACCCGAGCCCGCGACCTCGTCGACGGCGCCCGCACACTCAAGATGTTCGGCGAGTACGTCCCCGTACGCGCCGAGGTCGCCGACGTACCGCACTTCTCCGCGCACGCCGACGCCGACCAGATCATCGACTGGCTGCGCAACGCCCCGGCCCCGCACACCACCTACCTCGTCCACGGCGAGGAGACCGCCTCCGAAACCCTGAGGGACCGCATCGACCACGAGCTGGATTGGACGGCCGTCGTACCCAAGTCCGGGGAGGCCGTCCTGGTCCGCTGACCGGGCCGGACGGTCCCCGCGGTATGCACCGCGCGGCCCTCGCGGCCACGGCGGCCCACCGAGCAGGGTGGATGCGAAGGGTTGGAGGCGCTCCATGAGCACCATGCACACCATCCTCGAAGCGATGGCACCAGAAGCCCTGCTCGCCCACTCCCACCAGGTGACCATCCCGGCCGGCACCCGCATCTTCAACGAACGCCGGCGGGCCGAGAAGTTCTGGATCATCCAGTGCGGCACCGTGGACCTCGACACCCACGTCCCCGGCCACAAGAACGTGGTCGTCGACACCCTCGGCTACGGCGAGCTCCTCGGCTGGTCCTGGATGTTCCCTCCCTACACCTGGCACCTCGGCGCCACCGCCTCCAACGAGGTTCGCGCCCTGGAGTTCGACGCCGCGGCTGTACGCCAGCTGTGCAACGAGGACTCGGCCGTCGGTCGTTCCGTCTCCGTCGCCGTGGGCGCGGTCATCGCCGACCGGCTCGGCTCGGCCCGCACCCGGCTCCTTGACCTGTTCGCCCCTCACGGCAGCGGCACCCCGCTCGCCTACGCACGCTGAGGACCCCGCCATGACCTCCACCCCCTACACCGTCGCCGACGTCATGACCACCAAGGTCATCGCCGTCACCCCCTCGACCGGCTTCAAGGACATCGCCACCGCGATGGAGCAGTGGAAGGTGACCGCCCTACCCGTCATCGAAGGGGAGGGCCATGTCGTCGGCGTGGTCTCCGAGGCCGACCTCCTGCCCAAGGAGGAGTTCCACGAGCACCGCCCGGGCCTGATCGAGCAGATGCGCCGGCTCGGCGATACCGCCAAGGCGGGCTCCACCCTCGCCGAGAACATGATGACCACCCCGGCGGTCACGATCCGCCCTGACGCCACCCTGCCTCAGGCCGCCCGCCTCATGGCCGACCGGCACATCAAGCGCCTCCCGGTCGTCGACGCCGACGGCACCCTCATGGGCATCGTCAGCCGCGCCGACCTCCTCAAGGTCTTCCTCCGCACCGACGAGGAACTCGCCACCGAGATCCGCCGCACCGTCGTCGACCGCCTGTTCCCTCTCTCCCACGAAGCCGTCAAGGTCACCGTGGCCAGAGGGGTCGCCACCCTGACTGGCAAGGTCCGCGACGGCAACCTGATCCCGCTGGCCGAACGCCTCACCCATGCTGTGGAGGGCATCGTCGCCGTCCAATGCCAACTCAAGCCTTCACCGAGACGGACCGCGATGTGCATCGGCACTGAAAACACCACGCCGGATATACAGCGTAGTCACGAGGGCGCATTGACGACTCCGAACGGTATGTGGACGCTGGGTGTAGCTGGTGCAGTGCCGTTCAGGTGGGAGACCTGATCGTCGAAGAAGATATGCGGATCCAAGGCGCTGATGATGGGAGTCTTGTCGACGCCGCCGAGGAAGAAGGCGTCATTCACCCGCAGCCCCCACTGCTTGAGGCTCAGCACGGCACGCTCATGTGCGGGGGCGTCCCGAGCAGTGACCAGGGACACTCGAAGGCGGGGCTCATACCCGAGATCCTTGCGGCGCTCATCCTCCTCAAGACGCTGGATGCGGTTGATGCCAGCGAGGAACTCGCGCAGCGGTCCTGGATCGTGTGGTGTGGTCGCATTGCGCACCTCGTGCGCACGGAACTCGTCGATGCCGGCACTCTGGAAGATCCGCTCGGCAGAGTCACCCGCCACCACGCCGTCAAAGTCGAAGGCAATCCGGAGTTCAGGGTCGTCCTCGTCATCGACCCGCGCTGTCTCGAGCACGTGACCCGCTGGCAATCCATCTGCGACCGCCTCGCGCACGTCAGCCCCATTGGCCGACAGGAACAACGACATGTTCAGGGCTGGCATGAAGCTGTGTGACGAACGACCCTGCCGAAAGACGGCTCGGCTGATAGGCAGGCCGTGCGCTTCGATCGAGCGCATGACCCGCAAGCCAGTGTCCGGGTCATTTCGCGACAGAACGATGACCTCAACCAACGAATCGGACGGATCCGCGAGGTCGTTCAACGACAGCAGGCGGCGAACGAAAGGGAAGGCAACTCCCTTGGCCAACACATCTTCTACATGTGCCTCTTGGTGGGTGCGGTAGGCATCCTCTCCCCGTTCTCGAAACACCGCGTCGCAGTCGGTGAGGTCGAACAGCGCACTGGAGGCGATCCCTACCACCAAGCGACCGGACAGGTCGTACTTCATGACACCCCCTGCTTGGCGTGCGCGCAGCGTTGGGATGGTTATCTCCCTGACGCATATGTCGGAAACATGTGCGACCCTTCCCTCGCTGTTCGAGTGGGGAAGTGAGCGAGCGTGCGGTGCGCCGACTCCCGCGCCTGGCGGGTCAAGCCACCAGACCGACGTCGAGGACCTTGGCGGCTTTGCCGATAGAGCCGGGCATGAGGTGGCGGTAGATCTTGAAGGTGATGTCGAGGCTCTTGTGGCCCATCCACTCGGCGACGTCCGTGATGGGAATGCCGTTGGTCAGGCAGTTCGACGCGAAGAAGTGGCGGAGGCTGTAGATCACCATGCCGTCGGGAACGTCGACCTCGCCAGCCCGCTTGATGCGTTGCCACTGGTTCTGGAGGTAGTAGGCGAGGAACGGCCTCGTGGGGTCCATGGGGTGGCGGAGGAGGTAGCCGTCGACCGTGCCGTGCTTGTCGGCGTACCACTCGATCGTCTCGCGGACGCGGGCCGGGAGGGGGACGTCGCGGTAGTCGGTGGGCTTGCGGTGTTTGAGGCGGCCGTAGGTTTTGGTGGTCTGGTTGACCTGTTCGGTGATGCGGTAGACGTCGCTGGCGACGAGGTTGTTGAGGTTGACGGCGAAGGCTTCGCCGTTGCGCATGCCGCAGCCGCTCATGAGGTCGGAGATCAGCAGGAACCGGTCGTCGCCGGCGGTGCGTATGTCGCGGAGCTGGGCGGGGGAGGGGATGACGGCGCGCTCGGGGTCGTACTGCGGGGGCTTGACGCCCAGGACGGGGTTCTCGGTGTAGATGCCGAGGCGGTAGGCGTCGAGGAGGACGGACTTCAGCTTGTCGAAGGCGTTGGACTGGGTGGCCAGGCCGGCGCCGTTGCGCTCCATGGTCTGGAGGAAGCCGTCGACGACCTTGTGGTCGAAGGTGTTCATCCGGCGGCTGCCGGGGGTGGGGAGGATGTGGTGGTCGAGGAGGGACTCGAGCGTGCGGAGTGAGGACTCGGCGAGGTCGCGCTGGCCGGCCTTCCATTCCGCGGTGTACTCGCGGAACTGCATGGTGCCGAACTTCTGGATGCGCTCGGCCTTGCTCTGGCTCCTGGGTGCCGCCTTCTTCTCCTTGTAGATCGTGGTGAGGCGGTCGATGGCCGCGTCCTGGGTAGTGAAGCCGGCCTCTTCGGACTGCTTTCCGGCGGCATTGCGGTATCGGATCGTGTACTCGTGCGGGCACTTCGACCAGCGTGACTGCGGGTGCTCGCAGTCTTTGTAGAAGGTGCCCATGCCGTGGGCCAGAGACTTCGTTGCCATGCCGTGCGGACTCCTCGGGCGCCAATGCTGACCTTTTGCTGACGCTGGAGGGTCCAATACGTTCCTGACCTGCACGAAGACGGATATCTCGTGTTACGTTCTGGAACAGGATCGGATGTTCCCAAGAGGATATTGCACAGGTTCGAGAGGACTGGATGAACGGCAGCCGCTTCGGCGAGGTGAAGGGCCATGGGCGCTCCGATCCTGCCCCTGAACTTCCCCAACTCGCTTGAGGCCTATCGGGAGAACGCGCTGGGCAGCGCTGATGTCATCAAGGGTGCGGGAGCTGTGGTCTGCTGTCGTCCTGTCATGGAGGGCCGCCGCACGACGTTGTGGACAGCAAGCAATGCGCGGTGTCGCGGCAGCAGCGGTTCATCAGTCGGGCCCATCAGGCCTGGCAGGCATGATGGGGGGCTTGCCCTCGGTGTCTATCGCGACGAAGGTCAGCTGGGCGGTGGCCACCCTCTGTGGTGGGGCCTGGCGCGTTCCAGCGATCGGCCCGCGCGGACACGGGCGACGTCATCGAGTGCAGCCGGCCTTTTCCACTTCGGCGTCGACGTCGAGCAGTGCGGCTCGCTGCCGGGGATCGTCGAGGCCGACGACCTCGGGACCTACGTCAGGTAGGCCTCGAGTTCGGGGCTCTGAGCTGGGCTTTCGACCCATCGCTCGGCGCTGACCTGCGGTGTTGGTTCTTTCACGGGCTTTCTGGCTACGCGGCCAGAACTGCCCAGAGACTCCCCGGGCGGCCCCGGGACTCCACAGTCACTCCCCAGGGGTGGCTTGTGGAGAGGGCCGGTTGGCCTCTGCTCCCGGCTCGGCGCCGAGGGCGCCTTGGGTCTTATGGATGAGGCCTCACCGGCTGCGACGTCCACGCGGTGGGCAAGCGCTGGCACTCAACCGCCCTGGTCCTTACCGCTTCTGCTTACGGGCGGGGCGCCGTGTGATTGGTGGGACGGTCAGCGCGGGGCGGCGCACAGGCAGATGGCGGTGAACTCGGCCGCGGTAGTGGCTCCTGCTGCGAATCCGGTGAGAAGGAGAGCGCGCGGACGGGGTGTCGGGGGAGCGGGGTGCTCAGATGTCAGTCGTTGCGGCGTGCCAAGCGGCGCCGGGCGGCGAAGCCCAGGCCTGCGGCAGCGGCGGCGGTGGAAGCGCCAACGGCCAGCAGAACTGTTTCGGTGCGTACCCAACCGGTGGTCTCGGAGCCTGCGTCGACGCTGCTGGGCTCGGCCGGACCCTGGGCGGCGCCCGGGGTGGTGTCGGGGGTGGTGTCGGGTCCAGTGCGAGGGTTGATGCCCAGGGAGGTGGTCGGCTGGGTGGTCGACTCAGTGGTGGGTTCAGGGGCGGCGCAGGGACCTGCTCGGCGGTGGAATTGAGGGTGACGTCCACCGGCGCGGTGCTGTCGCGCCCGCACGACTCGCCGTGCGCCATGAAAATGCCGTGCCTGATCTCGACCTCGCCCTCTGCGGCCTGTGCGGGGCTGCTCGCGAGTACCGCCGAGACCGCGGCGCCAAGGAGCACCACGCTTCCGCCCAACCGGGCAAGCTTCATGGCGACTCCTATTCCTTTGGCGACGTACATCGCCGATCCCTTGATCGGTCGACGGCCAGTCACCGTGCCGGCCCCAGGAACTGGGTGGCCGCCAGGCGTGCGTACAGGGTGTCTTGGTCGAGCAGTTCCGTATGGGTGCCCACCGCGCGTACGCGTCCTGCGTCCATCACCACGATCCGGTCGGCGTGGGTCACCGTTGAGAGGCGGTGTGCCACGACGAGGACGGTGGTCGTCCGGGCGGCCTGTGTGATGACGTCGCGTACCGCCAGTTCGTTTTCGGCGTCGAGCTGCGAGGTCGCCTCGTCCAGGAGTAGCAGCCGGGGTTTGCGCAGCAGGGCGCGGGCGATCGCGATGCGCTGCCGTTCGCCGCCCGACAGCTTGGTGCCGCGGTGTCCGACCGGGGTTTCCAGTCCCTGCGGCAGGTGGTCCACCAGCGTGTCCAGTTTCGCCCGGATCAGGACGGCGTGGATGTCCTGGTCGGTCGCGTCGGGTGCCGCGAAGACCAGGTTCTCCCGCAGCGTTCCGGCCAGGACCGGCGTGTCCTGCTCCACGTATCCGATGGCACCGCGCAGCTCCGGCAGTGGCCAGTCGCGGACGTCCTTGCCGTCGACCAGAACCCGGCCTCCGGTGGCCTCGTAGAACCGCTCGATCAGCGCGAAGACCGTCGACTTGCCCGCCCCCGAGGGGCCGACGAAGGCCGTCATGCCGCCGCTGCGCACATCGAAGTCGACCTGGTGGTGGACGGACGGGAGGTCATCGCGGTAGCGGAAGCTCACGTCCTCGAAGCGGACCGACGCCGGGCCACAAGCCGCCGCCGATGTCCCGGGCCGCTCGGGGTGCTCCTGGTCCAGGTGCTCCGTTTCAAGCCGCTCCACTTCGTCGATGCGGGCGACGGCCGCTGATCCCTCCTGATACGCGGAGGCCGCCTGGACCAGCCTTTCCACCGGCTCGATGACGTAGAAGAGGTAGAGCAGGAAGGCGATCAGAGTGGACACGGGGATCGCTCCGGAGGCCACGCGTGCCCCGCCGACGCCGAGCACCGCGAGGAACGACAGCTGCATGGCCAGACCGACCGATCCCTCCGCCACCGCCTCCCACTTCGCACTCGTCACGCCGTGCCGCCACGACCGCTGCAGTGCCGCGTCGGCGACCGCGTTCTCGCGCTGTTCGGCGCCTGACGCCTTGACGGTCCGGAGCGCGCCGAAGATCCGCTCGAGGACGGAGGAGACCTCCCCGACCGCCTCCTGCGCACGCTCGGTGGCCTGCGCGATTCTGGGCATCACCAGGGCGACGGCCCCGCCGATCAGCACGCCCACAGCCAGGGTGACGCCGAGCAGCACGGCGTCCATGAAGGCCATCATGACGATGGCCGCGACCAGGGTGATGACGCCGGTGGCACCGTTGACGAGTGCCTGGGTGGTGACGGCGCGCAGGAGCGTCGTGTCGGAGGTGACCCGGGACATCAGGTCGCCCGGCTGGTGCCGCTCGACCTCCGTGAGGCGCAGCCGCAGCAGTCGACCGACAAGGGTGCGGCGGGCGGCCAACACGACCGACTCCGCGGTCCGCTCCAGCACGTACGCGCCGAGCGCCTGGAGCACCGCGCCCAGTAGTACCAGTGCGGTGAGGGCCAGGAGGATCCTGCTGATCGTCTCACCGGAGCCCAGCCGGTCCACGAGGACCTTCGTGGCCAAGGGCTGGAGCAACCCGCTGCCGGCCCCGATCAGGGTGAGCAGGGCGGCGAGCGCGACGGCCTTGCGGTGCGGTCGGAAATGGGCGTACAGCGCCTTGAACGTCTTCGGGGCGGTCAGGCGTGCGGTGTCGGCGGCCGACGGGTCGGTCGCGGTCATGACGTGGTCCTTTTGTCGTCCGGTTGCCCGGTCACTGCGGTCGCGGATCGGAGCACCAGGTCGTGCCCGCGCGTCAACGGGGGGTCGGAGTGCTCAGCCGGACAGGCTGGCGAAGATCCCCCCGGCTTGGTGGACCAGGCCGGCGTACAGGTCAGGCCGGAGGACCGCCAGGATTCCGGCCGCCGCGAGGAAAACGAGGAAGCCGGCTTCCCGGCCGCCCCTGAGGTGTCCGTGCAACAAGCAACCGCCCCTCGCGCACCCCTTGCAGAGCGGCGTGTCGGGAGCGGCCGGGGCCGGTGCGCGACCGTCTCGGTCCGCTCGCTTGTCGTCCATGCGTCCAGGCTCGGCCAAGGGCGAGCCAACGGGTATCCGGCAGTAATCCGGACCTCAGCCCCCAGGTGGCCGGCGAGACCCCCCCCAGGTGGCGGGTGTGCCCACTGGTGAGGAAGGCGTTGAGCCGTCAGGGCCGGGGTGGGCCACGAGGGCGCGCCACCCCGGCCGGACCTCATCGGATGTACTTCGCCGGCTTGGTGGCGGCGTTGAGCAGGTGCTCCAGCGGTCCGCGGCGGAAGAAGCGGGACCAGAGCGTGGCGAACACGATCGCCCCGAGGATGAACGTCAGCACGGGCCCCCAGGACACCTGGCTGCTTTCGCCGGTCGGGATGCCCACCGCGGACTGCACGATGAAGTGGCCTACGTACGCCGTCAGGGACATGGCGCCCACGGCGGTGATCGGCTTCGCCAGGCGGCGCAGGAGCGGCAGACGGTCCATCAGCACCGTCGCGCCCACGATCACGAGGATCGCGACGCCCACGCTGCCGATGATGTCGAACGTGGTACCGCTGTGAGGCCCGGCGGACAACAGCTCCGAAGCCGACCCCTGGGCGTCGAAGGATCCGCTGGCGGAGGACGCCGCCTCGGAGTCGGCGGACGACTTGCCGCCCTCCGCCATGCTCCGTAGCGCGTCCTTGCCCGCCAGCAGCAGGGACGTGCCGTACGCGGCCACGGTGAGGGCGGCACCGAGCGCGGCCAGGCGCAGTTGGACGGTCGTGGCGGACAGGTCGAGTCGGGCCAGCGCCATCCCGGCGACCACGAACGGCATCCACGTGATCGTCGGGTAGAAGCCGGTGAGCAGCAGATCGAGCACTCCCACGTCGCTGAGCTTCTCGAGCGGGTCGTAGGCGTTGACGCTCTGCTGGACGGACTCGCTCAGCAGGGATTTCAGGACGAACGCCAGCTGCGGTGTGACGAGTGCGAGCCCGGCCGCGATCAGCGCGAGCGTGCTGGCGCGCAGTCGCACCAGGGGCAGGGCGAGGAGGAAGTAGACGCCGTAGAAGGCGAGGATGATCACGTCCCCGTACTCCATCGACAGCGCGGTGCCCAGCGCCAGCAGGACCACGGCGCGGATCGCGATCCGCGCTTTGGCCTGCCGACCGGCCAGACCGGTCTTCGGCTTGCGACGGCCGGCGATCAGCATCAGCGAGAACCCGGCGAGGGTGGCGAACAGGACCGACGAGTGACCATCGGCCAGATACCGGACCCAGCCGGCGACGCCGTCCGTGGCCGACAGCGGGGGGCCGATGTGGACGATGTACATCCCGAACACCGCCAATGCCCGGGCCAGGTCAACCCCGACAAGGCGTCCCATCGAAGGGCCGCCCGGGGCCGGCACGGCGGACTCGGGCAGGGTTCGAGGCTCAGGCGGCGACGTCTCCAGGGGCGGCTGCATCTGTGTCATAGGGAGAATCTCGCGGTGACGCCAGGAGTCGGGCCATCCGGCAGGCTTCGGCAACGGCCCCGCCGGTCGGCGGTGACCACCCCGCCGACCGGCGGGACCGTGTCCCGACCGGTCCGGCAGGATCGGGCGTCGTCGGCGGGGCGATGCGCAAGGCGTGCGCATCGCCCCGCCGTCCTCCAGCGCCCAGCCCGTCTATCGCAGGTCACAGGTAGCGGTCGATGGCGGGTAGAAGCTCCTGGAAGGTTGCCCCGGCCGCGGGTTCGCCGATGGCGGCCAACTGCCAGCCCTCGGGCAGGCGGACGACCTTGGCCATGATCTGGGCGGTGTGGGAGCCCCCGCCGGACAGGGTGTAGCGGGCGAGTTCGAGGCCCGTGGTGTCGTCCACCAACCGGCAGTAGGCGTGTCCGACCTCGCCGAAGGTCGCCCCGGTGAAGGAGTTCACGGTGAAGACGATCTGGTCGACCTCCGGGGGGACCCGTGTGAAATCGACGGTGATGGCTTCGTCGTCCCCGGGCCGTCGCCGCCGGTGCGGTTGTCGCCGGAGTGCCTCACCGCGCCGTAGGAGCTGACCAGGTAGTTGAAGTAGACGACCTCCAGCATCTCCCGGCCCGAGTACATCAGTGCGGAGGCGTCGAGGTCGATCTCCTTGGGCCCGATCAGTTTTCCGAGGAACCCCTTGCGTTGGGCTGCCTGCCAGCCCAGGCCCATGCGCACCCGGATGAGGGGGGTCGCGTCGGACTTGGCCAGGCTGATCGTCTGGCCTTTGGCGAGGTTTACGGACATGAAGGCTCCCGGGATTGATGGGGGTGGGGCCAGACGGTTGCGGCGGCCCGGTGGGGCCCGCCGCCCGCACGCGGAGGGATTCCGCGTGGACGGCGCGGGCGGCGGGGGCTGGGGTGCTCCGGTGTCAGAGACTGACGCCGAAGTCCTGGGCGATGCCGGCCAGGCCGGAGGCGTAACCCTGGCCGACGGCACGGAACTTCCACTCCGCGCCGTTGCGGTACAGCTCGCCGAAAACCATCGCCGTCTCGGTGGCGGCGTCTTCGCTCAGGTCGTAGCGGGCGAGCTCGGCCCCGCCGTTCTCGTTCACCACCCGGATGTATGCCTGCCGCACCTGGCCGAAGTTCTGCGAACGTGCGGTGGCGTCGTGGATGGAGACCGGGAAGACGATCTTCACCACGTCGGCCGGAACGGCCGCGAGGTTCACCTTGACGACCTCGTCGTCTCCCTCACCCTCACCGGTGAGGTTGTCGCCGGTGTGCTCGACCGAACCGTCCGGGCTCTTGAGGTTGTTGTAGAAGACGAAGTGCGAGTCGGAGGGGACTTTGCCGCGCTCGTCGCACAGCAACGCGCTCGCGTCGAGGTCGAAATCGACGCCGGCCGTGGTGCGCACGTCCCAGCCGAGACCGACCAGCACCGCGGTCAGGCCCGGGGCCTCCTTGCTCAGCGATACGTTGCCGCCTTTGGACAGCGAAACACCCATGGGGTTCTCTCCTTGCTCTTGGTGGGATCCGGTCCGGCCCGACGGTGCGGGACGGCGCCGGTGGACACATCTGCGGTGCGGGCGCCGCGAGGTGCGTCACCGCGCGCGGGGCCGGACGGAGGGGATCAGGGGAGGGGGCGTCCGCCGGACGGTCCAGACCGCCCTGGTAGGGGCCGGTCGTCCGGAATCTCTCCTCTTGCGGAACTCCAGACTCAGGTGCCGCCCGGGGTGGCCGGTATCCCACAGGTGTCCGGTTCTCCCCGCCGACCGGCGGAGTGCGCCACCCGTCACCCGGCGGGCCAGCGTCAGCAGGCCGGGGCCCAAGGACCCGGGGGCCGGCCACGGTGTGATGGCCGGCCGAGGTCATGCCGCAGCGGACAGCGGTTTCGGGCGGGGCCGCGCGATCCCGCGCCCCGGCGGGCGGGTACCGCCTCCGGCGTGGAAGTGCCGTTCGCGTTCCTCCAGCTCCTCCCGGAGGTGGACCAGCGCCCGGTGCAGGGTGCTCTTGACCGTGCCCGTCGCAAGACCGAGCAGCTGCGCGGTCTCCTCGGTGCTCAGCTCTCCCCAGTGGCGCAGTACGACGATGCTGCGCTGCCGGGGGGTCAGTATGCCGAGGACGTCGAGGAGCAGGGCGCGGTCGGTGTACCGGTCCGTGCTGTCCTCGACGCTGGTGTCGGGGACGTGCGCGGTGAGCACTTCCTCGAACTTGCGGGCCCGCCACCACTCCGTCCGGGTATTGATCATCACCCGGCGCAGGTAGGCGTCCGCGAGGTTCTTGTCGACGATCTGGTCCCACCGGACGAAGGTCTGAGCGAAGGCGGTCTGGAGCAGGTCCTGGGCGTCCACCAGGTCAGGAACCAGGCGGCGGGCCGTGCGCAGCAGCGCGTCCTGCCGGAGCCGTACGTACTCCTCGAAGCGCAGAGCCTCGTTGTCGCTGAACACGTCCGCGTCCTCCTCGTTCCGGGCCGACGTACGCCCGCACAGGTGGAGGGAGAGCGGCCGCCGGAGCCAGGGCGGCGTGGTCGTGCCCTGCCCTGCCCTGCCCTGCAAACTTCGTGCAAGGACAGGTTGTGGAGGTATCCGCCGGGCGTCCGGAGCCCATCCGCCACCTGGCGGAGCGCGCCCCGCCAGGTGGCGGTCCGAGGGGCCGGGCCCCCGGGTCTCAGCCCCGGCGCGGGTTCATGACGCCATCCGCTCCGGGGTCGTGGTCTCAGGGGCCGGCGGAGCAGAGGGCCGGGTGAGCAGGCGGGCGATGGTGGTCGAGCCGATGCCGTGGAGCAGAACGCTGCCGAGCACGGTGAGTGTCGTCGCGTACAGGACGGTGTCCGCGTAGGGCCCGTCGGGGAGGGTGTTGAAGGCGATGAGCCCGAACACGATCGAGGTGGTGCCGCGTGGTCCGAGGGCTCCCACCATGAGCCGTTCGCGCCAGGTGAAGTCCGAGCCGAGGAAGGCGAGCAGGATCGGAACGATGCGCACGACGGTGAGTGCGGCGGCGCAGAGCGCGACGGTGGGCCAGTGGACGCCCTCGCCCAGCGCGAGCACCACGGCGTTTCCGAAGAAGAACCACATGCACATGGTCATGATCGAGTTGGTGTCCTCGATCAGCCGGAAGTCCGAGGCGTCGGGGGCTTGGACGTCTCCTCGCCGGGTCGGGGCCTGCCGGACGTAACGGAAGCCGATGCCACAGACGAACGAGGCCACGAAGCCGTTGCCGCCGGCCGCCACGGTCATGGCGTAGGCGAGCAGCGGTGCGACCAGCACGAGGATCCGGCGTGACTGGTCGGTCATTCGGTGCATCCGGTCGGCCGAGTTCATCAACCACGCCAGCAGTGGCCCCAGCACGATGCCGACGACGAGGGCCTTCGCCGAGGACGGAACCGCCGTGCCCAGTGCCTGCATGGGGGTGTGGGCCTGCGCGGTGGCACCGGCCAGGATCAGGGCGAACAGGAAGATGGGCGACACGATCCCGTCGTTGTAGCCGCTCTCCACGTTGAGGACGTTGCGCACCCGGGCGGCGATGCGCGTGTCGCGGACCAGTGTCTCGGCCGGGGCGAAGTCGGTCGGCACGATGACGCACGCGATCAGCAACAGGAGCACCGCCGGCAGCGCGGGCAGCAGCAGCGAGCCCAGCAGGACCATCGCGGCCAGGCTCAGCGGCAGGGCCACCAGTAGTGCCCGGGCGGCCGCGCCGGGATCCTTGCCGAACAGTCGCCCGCCCGGCAGTTCGGTCGCGTCGACGAACAGCAGGACCGCCAGAATGACCTCGGCCACGTGCTGCGCGACCTCGGAGTTCAAGGTGGCGGCGATCTCGCTCTGGGTGAACAGTCCGGTGATGATCCCCGCGAGGACCAGCACCAGAGGGGCCCTGATGTGCCGCAGCTCCAGCCATCCGGCGACGAGCGACCACCCGGCGGCCGCAGCGGTAATCACGATCACGGTGAAGAGCAAGGGGATTCCTGATTCGGGGCACAGAACGTTGACGGGTTGCGCAGGGAAACCGGACTTCCCGGTGGACGGTGGGCAGTACGCGGTGGGCGGGTCAGTACGCGGTAGGAGGGTCAGTCCGCGCGGGACGGGATGCGTATCCGTACCCGGTAGCCGCCCTCGCCGGTCGGGCCGGACTCGAAGGTGCCGTGCAGGATGTCGGCGCGCTCCCTGAGGCCCAGCAGGCCCAGGTGTGCGCCGGGCAGGGGTAGTGAGGGGCGGGTCGGCGGGCTGTTGGTGACCGTCACGCCGACGGCGTCGCCGTCGTGCCACAGCTCGACGGCCGCTCTGGCTCCGGGGGCGTGTTTGCGGGCGTTGGTCAGTGCTTCCTGCACCGTGCGGTACAGAGCGCGCTGAGCGGGCGTGCCCACAGAGGCCGGGAGATCGCCCGTGAGCTCCGCTTCGATGCCGCTGGACGCCACCAGCCTGCGCAAGTCGGCGAGGGTGGGCTGCGGGGTGAGGTCCGTCGCGGCTCCGCCGGAGGCGCGCAGCAGCGTGACCATGGTGCGCAGTTCGTCGAGCGTGTCCACGCTCAGGGAGCGGATGGTGCGTGCCGTTTCCCTGCTGTCAGCGTCCTTGGCAGCCACCTGCATGGCTCCGGCCTGAACCGCGATCAGGCTGACCTGGTGGGAGACGACATCGTGCATCTCGCGGGCCAGCTGGGCGCGTTCCCGGGCCAGGACGGCCTGCGTGTGCAGCTCGCGCTCGTGCTCCCTCGCCTCCTCGATCTCCACCAGACGTCGTCCCAAGTCCCTCCGTGCCTGGACCAGCTGGCCCAGCAGGACCGGGGCGGTGGCCGTGGCCAGGTTGTACAGCAAGAAGATCAGGGTCCAGGCCCGGCTGGTCGACGGGTCGTCGTTCAACGGAGCGTGCACAGCCATGGCGACCGCGGACAGGAAGACGCACGTGCCGAGCAGACGACGGTCACGCGAGCGTTCGGCCAGGGTGTACAGGGCGGCGACCGGGGCGACCAGGATGTCCTGGACCACGGCGGCCGGCAGCGTGAGCAGGAAGACGGCCAGCGGGAACCGCCGACGCAGAGCCAGGGCACCGCAGGCGATCGCGGCGAGGGCGAGGCCGAGCGCGGTGTCGTTCCAGAGGCTGAGCCATGCGTCCAGTGCGGCGAGGGCGACCAGACCGGCATCCCGTGCAAGTGGCGGTACCCGATTCCACAGCCGCTTCCCAAGTGCGGCGCTCATCTGCCTTCCCGGCCGGCATCCAGCAGCCCGGCTCGCTGGGCGAGCAGCGCCGCCTGGACCCGGCCGGCCACCCGGAGTTTGGTGAGGATGGCGCTGACATGGTCTTTGACCGTGCCGGTGCCCAGATGCAGACGGGTTCCGATATCGGCGTTGGACAAGCCTTCCGCCAGCAGCACGAGCACGTCCCGCTCCCGGTCGCTCAGCCGCTCCACGCGGGCCGCCTCCTCGTCCACGGCCGCAAGCCCCCCGGCAGCAGGATGCGTGCGCAGCAGGCTCCGGGAGGCCTTGGAGGACATCACCACTCCGCCGTCGGCCAAGGTCCTGACCAACTGGGGGAGGTGATCCGGTTCGGTGTCCTTGAGGAGGAAACCGGCCGCGCCCGAGTGGAGGGCAGTGAGGACGTACTCGTCGGTGTCGAAGGTGGTCAGCATCGCCACGACAGGGGGATCGGGCAGGGCGCGCAGCTGAGCCAGAACCGTGAGGCCGTCCACGTCCGGCATCCGGATATCCAGCAGGACGACATCCGGACGGTGTTCCCGCACCGTGTCCAGGGCGTCCCCGCCCGACGCCGTGGCGACGACCTCGATGTCGTCTGCCGCACCCAGGATGAGGCCGAAACCGGATCGGACCAGCGCCTCGTCATCCACCACCACTACCCGAATCACGTGCGTCGCACCCCGTCGTCAATCGATCCCCGTCGTGGCTGACCCTAAGGTCCCCTCGCCGTCCCCGGCGACGTCGCGAGCCCGGTTCCAGCCGGTCGGGGGGTCCGTTCCCGCCAGTCGGCGGAGGTGTCGGCACGTGTCGATACCGCGCTGACCGGCAGGTTTCCAGCCTGGGGCGGGAACGTGAGACATCGATGCGACGGCCTTCTGCGACTCCCAGGTGCGGATCACGCGGGGCGGGCGCCTGTGGCGGCCCGGTTCCCACCCCTTCCCGAAAGTCCCCGGCGGCGCACATCGCCCGTCGATTCGAATGGTGAAAAAATCAACAACTTTGGTATTGACGTGCCCATGTCTACGCGCGTCATCATGAGGCCCATGCAGATCCCCCCACGCATTCTCGCCCTCGGTGGCGCCGTCGCCGTCGCCACTGCCCTCCTCGTCGGGCCCACCGCCACCGCGGCCCCCGCCTCATCAACTTCGGCCCTCATCAAGGCTGTTGGAAACATCTGCTACTCCGCGCTGCCCACCCAGGCGCACGACACCCTGAACCTCATCGACGCGGGCGGCCCTTTCCCGTACTCGCAGGACGGCGTCGTCTTCCAGAACCGTGAGCGCGTGCTGCCCAGCCAGAACAGGGGCTACTACCACGAGTACACGGTCATCACCCCGGGCTCCCCGACTCGCGGCGCGCGCCGCATCGTCACCGGTCGGCAGAGCCGGGAGGACCACTACACGGCCGACCACTACGCCACGTTCAAGCGGGTCAACTTCAGCTGCTGAGTCCGGAGTTCGCCCGCTCCCGCGATACGTCGACCGTCCGCTCCCGGTGGGTTGATGTGCTTGAGAGCCTGCCTGAAGCGGCGAAGAGTGTTCAGAATCGGTGGTGTCGAAGCCCGTTCGACCCCGGCGGTCGCCGTGCACACCGATCTGGACACTCTCCTCATTGCGCGGTACATCGAGCCGGCCCCCGGACAGTTGGCTTCGCCTGGCCCCGGCCGGCTCATCCATTCGGCCGATATAGAGGCCCGAAGGCACAGGACCAAGGGCACGACGGTCAAGGCCTTTTGCCGCAGGGGCCGCCCCGGGCACTACGACAGCCTTGTCGAGGTCGCGCTCCGAACGGGTGCGACCGTTTCGCCCCCGACAACCCAAAGGCTGCCCACCCCATGCACTTTTTCCGTTCCAGCGTCCTCCGCCGCCGGGGCACTGCTGCCCTGCTCGCCACCACCGCCGTCGCCGGCATCTGCGTGGCCGCGGCCGCTCCCGCCTCCGCGGCGTACGGCGGCGACTACGGCGACGCCTGGGTCAACAACTACGGCGGCGGCTACGCCGGCAACTGGACCGACACCTACAACAAGGACTACGGCAAGCCCTGGGGCGGCGGCGTACCCGCCAAGAAGCAGACGGCCGATGTACGCGTCACCGCCTCCGGCCCCTCCCACATAGACCACAACGAAGAGCGGCTGTGGCAGGTGGAGATCACCAACGCGGGCAAGGCCACCGCCCAGCAGGTCCGCTCGACCACGACCATGCCCAACGGCATCGATCACCGCGCCCACCGCATCAGCCAGGGCACTGCCGACGCTCACCTCGTCGACGGCAACCGCATCGAGGTCCGCATCGGCGCGCTCAAGCCGGGCGAGACCGTGCGCCTGCAGATCGCCGGCCGTGGCCCCTCGTACGGCGGCGGCAACGTCCAGCTCACCACCAAGGCCACCACCACGTCCACCGAGTCGCACACGGGCAACAACACCGCCACCGTACTGACGCGCATCGCCTGACGGACCACGTGGCGGAGCTGACCGTCGCACCCGTCTGCACCCGGCGGTCGCTACGCGGGCAGCGGGCGGTCCTGTACGGCCCGAACCAATCCCCTCAGCCCCCTCCAGGCGAGGGCGGGTACGCCCTGCCGGAATTGCAGAGTTACCCCTCTTTTGGGGAGGCGGTGCTGGCTCCCGTGCTGGTCGGGTGCTGAGTACGCGGCTGTGAACGAGGTCGGGCGAAGCCCACATCGACGCCGTCAGCACAGGAGATGACGCCCGGCTGTCGCCATTTCTGGAGCCAAGGCTCGCTTGCAGACTGTGCAGCGCAGGGCGCCTGGCGGCAGTCGAGGTGCCGGCAGTGGCTTCGGGCGTCGGTCGGCCTCCTCGCGTCGCTGCTGTGCCTCGCGCAGCTGGCGGGCGTACCGCGCCGCGCTCTGTCAACTCGCCGGATCCCAGGTTCCTCCACAACCCGGCAGCACCCCCTGAACGTCCGATCTACGAAAACAAGTGGGCGAACCTGTGGCTCACCGACATCGAGACGCCGGACGGGCACCGCTGGGAACACCACGTCGTCAAGCTCCGCCACCTGGCCGTGGCCGCTGTGATCAACGACCGCCAAGAGGTCCTCTGATGATGTGGCGTCACCGCTTCATCACGGACGCGTGGGCCTGGGAGCTGCCCATGGGCTCGGTCGAGGCGGACGAGACTCCCGGCGAGGCCGCCGCCCGTGGAGTCCTCGAAGAGACCGGCAGGCGTCCGGGCCCGATGAAGCCGCTGGTCTACGCCGAACCGGCGAACGGCATCACGGACTCGCAGCACCACCTGTTCCGCGCGGACGGCGCCACCTACGACGGGCCGCCGACCGAGAAGAACGAGTCGGACCGGATCGAGTGGATCCCGCTGGCGAACATCCGGGGCATGATCGACCGCCGCGAGATCGTCAGCAGCGGCTCCCTCGTCAGCCTCCTCTACGTCCTGATGGACGAAGGGGTTCGCTGACCCTGCGGGGGAAGCACTGCTCGTAGACGTGCCTCGAAGGCAACCGCGGCCGGCACCTCGCGATAGGGCGCAAGCTGCTCGTAGAACTCGTGAAGGTGCCCGGTCACCCGCTCCGACGACACGGCTGCGGCGGGCACCAGCGCCTCGATCGCCGTGTGGCACGCCTGGTCGACCTTGCCCCGCTGGAGCTGCGTACGGCCCAGCCAGAAGGCGTGGAACGCCCGACCCCGCTGGTTCGCCGACTCCTCCCGTGCCAGAGCATCCGCGATCAACGGTTCGGCAATCGCCGCCTCGCCAAGACGGCCGTGCGCGATGCCCGTGTCCACGATGAGCTTCGGCTCATCGAAGTACGTCACCCATGCCGGGTCCGGGTCGCCGGCGGTGATCCGGCCGTACTGACTGTGCGCCTCGGAGATCGCGATGTGGGTCGCCGTCCGGTCACCGAAGGTCGCGTGGGCGAACGCCTCACGCATGGCCAGCATGGCCCGGACTCTCGGCGTCGCACCGATGGCCGCTCGGGCCTGATCTTGGGCGGCAGACACCAGGGCCAGCGCATCCGCCGGCTTGTCCTGGTAGGTCGCTTGCAGGCTCATGGCACGCCAGCACCGTCAGCAGCCACTTCGAGCGCGCGCTGGCCCGACGACGGCAGGCCGGGCGATCTCGCCGCCGTGCCCGTCGTCGCGACGCCAGTAGTCCTCGATCGAAGAACGGAGGGCGTGCGGTGGATGGGCTCCGGGTTGGTCCGGCGCGCCTGCGCCCCTCCTGTTGGGCGGGCGCGCCGGGATCGGCCGAGCCCATCCACACTGCACGCCCTCCGTTCTTCGATCGAGGACTACTGGCGTCGCGACGACGGGCACGGCGGCGAGACGCTCCGGCCTGCCGTCGTCGGCCAGCTGCGATACGTCGAAGGGCTACTGAACGTGCTGGCGTGCATGAGCCTGCAAGCGACCTACCAGGACAAGCCGGCGGATGCGCTGGCCCTGGTGTCTGCTGCCCAAGATCAGGCCCGAGCGGCCATCGGTGCGACGCCGAGAGTCCGGGCCATGCTGGCCATGCGTGAGGCGTTCGCCCACGCGACCTTCGGTGACCGGACGGCGACCCACATCGCGATCTCCGAGGCGCACAGTCAGTACGGCCGGATCACCGCCGGCGACCCGGACCCGGCATGGGTGACGTACTTCGATGAGCCGAAGCTCATCGTGGACACGGGCATCGCGCACGGCCGTCTTGGCGAGGCGGCGATTGCCGAACCGTTGATCGCGGATGCTCTGGCACGGGAGGAGTCGGCGAACCAGCGGGGTCGGGCGTTCCACGCCTTCTGGCTGGGCCGTACGCAGCTCCAGCGGGGCAAGGTCGACCAGGCGTGCCACACGGCGATCGAGGCGCTGGTGCCCGCCGCAGCCGTGTCGTCGGAGCGGGTGACCGGGCACCTTCACGAGTTCTACGAGCAGCTTGCGCCCTATCGCGAGGTGCCGGCCGCGGTTGCCTTCGAGGCACGTCTACGAGCAGTGCTTCCCCCGCAGGGTCAGCGAACCCCTTCGTCCATCAGGACGTAGAGGAGGCTGACGAGGGAGCCGCTGCTGACGATCTCGCGGCGGTCGATCATGCCCCGGATGTTCGCCAGCGGGATCCACTCGATCCGGTCCGACTCGTTCTTCTCGGTCGGCGGCCCGTCGTAGGTGGCGCCGTCCGCGCGGAACAGGTGGTGCTGCGAGTCCGTGATGCCGTTCGCCGGTTCGGCGTAGACCAGCGGCTTCATCGGGCCCGGACGCCTGCCGGTCTCTTCGAGGACTCCACGGGCGGCGGCCTCGCCGGGAGTCTCGTCCGCCTCGACCGAGCCCATGGGCAGCTCCCAGGCCCACGCGTCCGTGATGAAGCGGTGACGCCACATCATCAGAGGACCTCTTGGCGGTCGTTGATCACAGCGGCCACGGCCAGGTGGCGGAGCTTGACGACGTGGTGTTCCCAGCGGTGCCCGTCCGGCGTCTCGATGTCGGTGAGCCACAGGTTCGCCCACTTGTTTTCGTAGATCGGACGTTCAGGGGGTGCTGCCGGGTTGTGGAGGAACCTGGGATCCGGCGAGTTGACAGAGCGCGGCGCGGTACGCCCGCCAGCTGCGCGAGGCACAGCAGCGACGCGAGGAGGCCGACCGACGCCCGAAGCCACTG
Organism: Streptomyces sp. NBC_00454; assembly: GCF_041434015.1. GTDB lineage: Bacteria > Actinomycetota > Actinomycetes > Streptomycetales > Streptomycetaceae > Streptomyces. The sequence continues at coordinate 45,323 of NZ_CP107907.1, forward strand.
CCGGCACCTCGACTGCCGCCAGGCGCCCTGCGCTGCACAGTCTGCAAGCGAGCCTTGGCTCCAGAAATGGCGACAGCCGGGCGTCATCTCCTGTGCTGACGGCGTCGATGTGGGCTTCGCCCGACCTCGTTCACAGCCGCGTACTCAGCACCCGACCAGCACGGGAGCCAGCACCGCCTCCCCAAAGAGGGGTAACTCTGCAATTCCGGCAGGGCGTACCCGCCCTCGCCTGGAGGGGGCTGAGGGGATTGGTTCGGGCCGTACAGGACCGCCCGCTGCCCGCGTAGCGACCGCCGGGTGCAGACGGGTGCGACGGTCAGCTCCGCCACGTGGTCCGTCAGGCGATGCGCGTCAGTACGGTGGCGGTGTTGTTGCCCGTGTGCGACTCGGTGGACGTGGTGGTGGCCTTGGTGGTGAGCTGGACGTTGCCGCCGCCGTACGAGGGGCCACGGCCGGCGATCTGCAGGCGCACGGTCTCGCCCGGCTTGAGCGCGCCGATGCGGACCTCGATGCGGTTGCCGTCGACGAGGTGAGCGTCGGCAGTGCCCTGGCTGATGCGGTGGGCGCGGTGATCGATGCCGTTGGGCATGGTCGTGGTCGAGCGGACCTGCTGGGCGGTGGCCTTGCCCGCGTTGGTGATCTCCACCTGCCACAGCCGCTCTTCGTTGTGGTCTATGTGGGAGGGGCCGGAGGCGGTGACGCGTACATCGGCCGTCTGCTTCTTGGCGGGTACGCCGCCGCCCCAGGGCTTGCCGTAGTCCTTGTTGTAGGTGTCGGTCCAGTTGCCGGCGTAGCCGCCGCCGTAGTTGTTGACCCAGGCGTCGCCGTAGTCGCCGCCGTACGCCGCGGAGGCGGGAGCGGCCGCGGCCACGCAGATGCCGGCGACGGCGGTGGTGGCGAGCAGGGCAGCAGTGCCCCGGCGGCGGAGGACGCTGGAACGGAAAAAGTGCATGGGGTGGGCAGCCTTTGGGTTGTCGGGGGCGAAACGGTCGCACCCGTTCGGAGCGCGACCTCGACAAGGCTGTCGTAGTGCCCGGGGCGGCCCCTGCGGCAAAAGGCCTTGACCGTCGTGCCCTTGGTCCTGTGCCTTCGGGCCTCTATATCGGCCGAATGGATGAGCCGGCCGGGGCCAGGCGAAGCCAACTGTCCGGGGGCCGGCTCGATGTACCGCGCAATGAGGAGAGTGTCCAGATCGGTGTGCACGGCGACCGCCGGGGTCGAACGGGCTTCGACACCACCGATTCTGAACACTCTTCGCCGCTTCAGGCAGGCTCTCAAGCACATCAACCCACCGGGAGCGGACGGTCGACGTATCGCGGGAGCGGGCGAACTCCGGACTCAGCAGCTGAAGTTGACCCGCTTGAACGTGGCGTAGTGGTCGGCCGTGTAGTGGTCCTCCCGGCTCTGCCGACCGGTGACGATGCGGCGCGCGCCGCGAGTCGGGGAGCCCGGGGTGATGACCGTGTACTCGTGGTAGTAGCCCCTGTTCTGGCTGGGCAGCACGCGCTCACGGTTCTGGAAGACGACGCCGTCCTGCGAGTACGGGAAAGGGCCGCCCGCGTCGATGAGGTTCAGGGTGTCGTGCGCCTGGGTGGGCAGCGCGGAGTAGCAGATGTTTCCAACAGCCTTGATGAGGGCCGAAGTTGATGAGGCGGGGGCCGCGGTGGCGGTGGGCCCGACGAGGAGGGCAGTGGCGACGGCGACGGCGCCACCGAGGGCGAGAATGCGTGGGGGGATCTGCATGGGCCTCATGATGACGCGCGTAGACATGGGCACGTCAATACCAAAGTTGTTGATTTTTTCACCATTCGAATCGACGGGCGATGTGCGCCGCCGGGGACTTTCGGGAAGGGGTGGGAACCGGGCCGCCACAGGCGCCCGCCCCGCGTGATCCGCACCTGGGAGTCGCAGAAGGCCGTCGCATCGATGTCTCACGTTCCCGCCCCAGGCTGGAAACCTGCCGGTCAGCGCGGTATCGACACGTGCCGACACCTCCGCCGACTGGCGGGAACGGACCCCCCGACCGGCTGGAACCGGGCTCGCGACGTCGCCGGGGACGGCGAGGGGACCTTAGGGTCAGCCACGACGGGGATCGATTGACGACGGGGTGCGACGCACGTGATTCGGGTAGTGGTGGTGGATGACGAGGCGCTGGTCCGATCCGGTTTCGGCCTCATCCTGGGTGCGGCAGACGACATCGAGGTCGTCGCCACGGCGTCGGGCGGGGACGCCCTGGACACGGTGCGGGAACACCGTCCGGATGTCGTCCTGCTGGATATCCGGATGCCGGACGTGGACGGCCTCACGGTTCTGGCTCAGCTGCGCGCCCTGCCCGATCCCCCTGTCGTGGCGATGCTGACCACCTTCGACACCGACGAGTACGTCCTCACTGCCCTCCACTCGGGCGCGGCCGGTTTCCTCCTCAAGGACACCGAACCGGATCACCTCCCCCAGTTGGTCAGGACCTTGGCCGACGGCGGAGTGGTGATGTCCTCCAAGGCCTCCCGGAGCCTGCTGCGCACGCATCCTGCTGCCGGGGGGCTTGCGGCCGTGGACGAGGAGGCGGCCCGCGTGGAGCGGCTGAGCGACCGGGAGCGGGACGTGCTCGTGCTGCTGGCGGAAGGCTTGTCCAACGCCGATATCGGAACCCGTCTGCATCTGGGCACCGGCACGGTCAAAGACCATGTCAGCGCCATCCTCACCAAACTCCGGGTGGCCGGCCGGGTCCAGGCGGCGCTGCTCGCCCAGCGAGCCGGGCTGCTGGATGCCGGCCGGGAAGGCAGATGAGCGCCGCACTTGGGAAGCGGCTGTGGAATCGGGTACCGCCACTTGCACGGGATGCCGGTCTGGTCGCCCTCGCCGCACTGGACGCATGGCTCAGCCTCTGGAACGACACCGCGCTCGGCCTCGCCCTCGCCGCGATCGCCTGCGGTGCCCTGGCTCTGCGTCGGCGGTTCCCGCTGGCCGTCTTCCTGCTCACGCTGCCGGCCGCCGTGGTCCAGGACATCCTGGTCGCCCCGGTCGCCGCCCTGTACACCCTGGCCGAACGCTCGCGTGACCGTCGTCTGCTCGGCACGTGCGTCTTCCTGTCCGCGGTCGCCATGGCTGTGCACGCTCCGTTGAACGACGACCCGTCGACCAGCCGGGCCTGGACCCTGATCTTCTTGCTGTACAACCTGGCCACGGCCACCGCCCCGGTCCTGCTGGGCCAGCTGGTCCAGGCACGGAGGGACTTGGGACGACGTCTGGTGGAGATCGAGGAGGCGAGGGAGCACGAGCGCGAGCTGCACACGCAGGCCGTCCTGGCCCGGGAACGCGCCCAGCTGGCCCGCGAGATGCACGATGTCGTCTCCCACCAGGTCAGCCTGATCGCGGTTCAGGCCGGAGCCATGCAGGTGGCTGCCAAGGACGCTGACAGCAGGGAAACGGCACGCACCATCCGCTCCCTGAGCGTGGACACGCTCGACGAACTGCGCACCATGGTCACGCTGCTGCGCCTCCGGCGGAGCCGCGACGGACCTCACCCCGCAGCCCACCCTCGCCGACTTGCGCAGGCTGGTGGCGTCCAGCGGCATCGAAGCGGAGCTCACGGGCGATCTCCCGGCCTCTGTGGGCACGCCCGCTCAGCGCGCTCTGTACCGCACGGTGCAGGAAGCACTGACCAACGCCCGCAAACACGCCCCCGGAGCCAGAGCGGCCGTCGAGCTGTGGCACGACGGCGACGCCGTCGGCGTGACGGTCACCAACAGCCCGCCGACCCGCCCCTCACTACCCCTGCCCGGCGCACACCTGGGCCTGCTGGGCCTCAGGGAGCGCGCCGACATCCTGCACGGCACCTTCGAGTCCGGCCCGACCGGCGAGGGCGGCTACCGGGTACGGATACGCATCCCGTCCCGCGCGGACTGACCCTCCTACCGCGTACTGACCCGCCCACCGCGTACTGCCCACCGTCCACCGGGAAGTCCGGTTTCCCTGCGCAACCCGTCAACGTTCTGTGCCCCGAATCAGGAATCCCCTTGCTCTTCACCGTGATCGTGATTACCGCTGCGGCCGCCGGGTGGTCGCTCGTCGCCGGATGGCTGGAGCTGCGGCACATCAGGGCCCCTCTGGTGCTGGTCCTCGCGGGGATCATCACCGGACTGTTCACCCAGAGCGAGATCGCCGCCACCTTGAACTCCGAGGTCGCGCAGCACGTGGCCGAGGTCATTCTGGCGGTCCTGCTGTTCGTCGACGCGACCGAACTGCCGGGCGGGCGACTGTTCGGCAAGGATCCCGGCGCGGCCGCCCGGGCACTACTGGTGGCCCTGCCGCTGAGCCTGGCCGCGATGGTCCTGCTGGGCTCGCTGCTGCTGCCCGCGCTGCCGGCGGTGCTCCTGTTGCTGATCGCGTGCGTCATCGTGCCGACCGACTTCGCCCCGGCCGAGACACTGGTCCGCGACACGCGCATCGCCGCCCGGGTGCGCAACGTCCTCAACGTGGAGAGCGGCTACAACGACGGGATCGTGTCGCCCATCTTCCTGTTCGCCCTGATCCTGGCCGGTGCCACCGCGCAGGCCCACACCCCCATGCAGGCACTGGGCACGGCGGTTCCGTCCTCGGCGAAGGCCCTCGTCGTCGGCATCGTGCTGGGGCCACTGCTGGCGTGGTTGATGAACTCGGCCGACCGGATGCACCGAATGACCGACCAGTCACGCCGGATCCTCGTGCTGGTCGCACCGCTGCTCGCCTACGCCATGACCGTGGCGGCCGGCGGCAACGGCTTCGTGGCCTCGTTCGTCTGTGGCATCGGCTTCCGTTACGTCCGGCAGGCCCCGACCCGGCGAGGAGACGTCCAAGCCCCCGACGCCTCGGACTTCCGGCTGATCGAGGACACCAACTCGATCATGACCATGTGCATGTGGTTCTTCTTCGGAAACGCCGTGGTGCTCGCGCTGGGCGAGGGCGTCCACTGGCCCACCGTCGCGCTCTGCGCCGCCGCACTCACCGTCGTGCGCATCGTTCCGATCCTGCTCGCCTTCCTCGGCTCGGACTTCACCTGGCGCGAACGGCTCATGGTGGGAGCCCTCGGACCACGCGGCACCACCTCGATCGTGTTCGGGCTCATCGCCTTCAACACCCTCCCCGACGGGCCCTACGCGGACACCGTCCTGTACGCGACGACACTCACCGTGCTCGGCAGCGTTCTGCTCCACGGCATCGGCTCGACCACCATCGCCCGCCTGCTCACCCGGCCCTCTGCTCCGCCGGCCCCTGAGACCACGACCCCGGAGCGGATGGCGTCATGAACCCGCGCCGGGGCTGAGACCCGGGGGCCCGGCCCCTCGGACCGCCACCTGGCGGGGCGCGCTCCGCCAGGTGGCGGATGGGCTCCGGACGCCCGGCGGATACCTCCACAACCTGTCCTTGCACGAAGTTTGCAGGGCAGGGCAGGGCAGGGCACGACCACGCCGCCCTGGCTCCGGCGGCCGCTCTCCCTCCACCTGTGCGGGCGTACGTCGGCCCGGAACGAGGAGGACGCGGACGTGTTCAGCGACAACGAGGCTCTGCGCTTCGAGGAGTACGTACGGCTCCGGCAGGACGCGCTGCTGCGCACGGCCCGCCGCCTGGTTCCTGACCTGGTGGACGCCCAGGACCTGCTCCAGACCGCCTTCGCTCAGACCTTCGTCCGGTGGGACCAGATCGTCGACAAGAACCTCGCGGACGCCTACCTGCGCCGGGTGATGATCAATACCCGGACGGAGTGGTGGCGGGCCCGCAAGTTCGAGGAAGTGCTCACCGCGCACGTCCCCGACACCAGCGTCGAGGACAGCACGGACCGGTACACCGACCGCGCCCTGCTCCTCGACGTCCTCGGCATACTGACCCCCCGGCAGCGCAGCATCGTCGTACTGCGCCACTGGGGAGAGCTGAGCACCGAGGAGACCGCGCAGCTGCTCGGTCTTGCGACGGGCACGGTCAAGAGCACCCTGCACCGGGCGCTGGTCCACCTCCGGGAGGAGCTGGAGGAACGCGAACGGCACTTCCACGCCGGAGGCGGTACCCGCCCGCCGGGGCGCGGGATCGCGCGGCCCCGCCCGAAACCGCTGTCCGCTGCGGCATGACCTCGGCCGGCCATCACACCGTGGCCGGCCCCCGGGTCCTTGGGCCCCGGCCTGCTGACGCTGGCCCGCCGGGTGACGGGTGGCGCACCCGCCGGTCGGCGGGGAGAACCGGACACCTGTGGGATACCGGCCACCCCGGGCGGCACCTGAGTCTGGAGTTCCGCAAGAGGAGAGATTCCGGACGACCGGCCCCTACCAGGGCGGTCTGGACCGTCCGGCGGACGCCCCCTCCCCTGATCCCCTCCGTCCGGCCCCGCGCGCGGTGACGCACCTCGCGGCGCCCGCACCGCAGATGTGTCCACCGGCGCCGTCCCGCACCGTCGGGCCGGACCGGATCCCACCAAGAGCAAGGAGAGAACCCCATGGGTGTTTCGCTGTCCAAAGGCGGCAACGTATCGCTGAGCAAGGAGGCCCCGGGCCTGACCGCGGTGCTGGTCGGTCTCGGCTGGGACGTGCGCACCACGGCCGGCGTCGATTTCGACCTCGACGCGAGCGCGTTGCTGTGCGACGAGCGCGGCAAAGTCCCCTCCGACTCGCACTTCGTCTTCTACAACAACCTCAAGAGCCCGGACGGTTCGGTCGAGCACACCGGCGACAACCTCACCGGTGAGGGTGAGGGAGACGACGAGGTCGTCAAGGTGAACCTCGCGGCCGTTCCGGCCGACGTGGTGAAGATCGTCTTCCCGGTCTCCATCCACGACGCCACCGCACGTTCGCAGAACTTCGGCCAGGTGCGGCAGGCATACATCCGGGTGGTGAACGAGAACGGCGGGGCCGAGCTCGCCCGCTACGACCTGAGCGAAGACGCCGCCACCGAGACGGCGATGGTTTTCGGCGAGCTGTACCGCAACGGCGCGGAGTGGAAGTTCCGTGCCGTCGGCCAGGGTTACGCCTCCGGCCTGGCCGGCATCGCCCAGGACTTCGGCGTCAGTCTCTGACACCGGAGCACCCCAGCCCCCGCCGCCCGCGCCGTCCACGCGGAATCCCCCTCCGCGTGCGGGCGGCGGGCCCCACCGGGCCGCCGCAACCGTCTGGCCCCACCCCCATCAATCCCGGGAGCCTTCATGTCCGTAAACCTCGCCAAAGGCCAGACGATCAGCCTGGCCAAGTCCGACGCGACCCCCCTCATCCGGGTGCGCATGGGCCTGGGCTGGCAGGCAGCCCAACGCAAGGGGTTCCTCGGAAAACTGATCGGGCCCAAGGAGATCGACCTCGACGCCTCCGCACTGATGTACTCGGGCCGGGAGATGCTGGAGGTCGTCTACTTCAACTACCTGGTCAGCTCCTACGGCGCGGTGAGGCACTCCGGCGACAACCGCACCGGCGGCGACGGCCCGGGGGACGACGAAGCCATCACCGTCGATTTCACACGGGTCCCCCCGGAGGTCGACCAGATCGTCTTCACCGTGAACTCCTTCACCGGGGCGACCTTCGGCGAGGTCGGACACGCCTACTGCCGGTTGGTGGACGACACCACGGGCCTCGAACTCGCCCGCTACACCCTGTCCGGCGGGGGCTCCCACACCGCCCAGATCATGGCCAAGGTCGTCCGCCTGCCCGAGGGCTGGCAGTTGGCCGCCATCGGCGAACCCGCGGCCGGGGCAACCTTCCAGGAGCTTCTACCCGCCATCGACCGCTACCTGTGACCTGCGATAGACGGGCTGGGCGCTGGAGGACGGCGGGGCGATGCGCACGCCTTGCGCATCGCCCCGCCGACGACGCCCGATCCTGCCGGACCGGTCGGGACACGGTCCCGCCGGTCGGCGGGGTGGTCACCGCCGACCGGCGGGGCCGTTGCCGAAGCCTGCCGGATGGCCCGACTCCTGGCGTCACCGCGAGATTCTCCCTATGACACAGATGCAGCCGCCCCTGGAGACGTCGCCGCCTGAGCCTCGAACCCTGCCCGAGTCCGCCGTGCCGGCCCCGGGCGGCCCTTCGATGGGACGCCTTGTCGGGGTTGACCTGGCCCGGGCATTGGCGGTGTTCGGGATGTACATCGTCCACATCGGCCCCCCGCTGTCGGCCACGGACGGCGTCGCCGGCTGGGTCCGGTATCTGGCCGATGGTCACTCGTCGGTCCTGTTCGCCACCCTCGCCGGGTTCTCGCTGATGCTGATCGCCGGCCGTCGCAAGCCGAAGACCGGTCTGGCCGGTCGGCAGGCCAAAGCGCGGATCGCGATCCGCGCCGTGGTCCTGCTGGCGCTGGGCACCGCGCTGTCGATGGAGTACGGGGACGTGATCATCCTCGCCTTCTACGGCGTCTACTTCCTCCTCGCCCTGCCCCTGGTGCGACTGCGCGCCAGCACGCTCGCGCTGATCGCGGCCGGGCTCGCACTCGTCACACCGCAGCTGGCGTTCGTCCTGAAATCCCTGCTGAGCGAGTCCGTCCAGCAGAGCGTCAACGCCTACGACCCGCTCGAGAAGCTCAGCGACGTGGGAGTGCTCGATCTGCTGCTCACCGGCTTCTACCCGACGATCACGTGGATGCCGTTCGTGGTCGCCGGGATGGCGCTGGCCCGACTCGACCTGTCCGCCACGACCGTCCAACTGCGCCTGGCCGCGCTCGGTGCCGCCCTCACCGTGGCCGCGTACGGCACGTCCCTGCTGCTGGCGGGCAAGGACGCGCTACGGAGCATGGCGGAGGGCGGCAAGTCGTCCGCCGACTCCGAGGCGGCGTCCTCCGCCAGCGGATCCTTCGACGCCCAGGGGTCGGCTTCGGAGCTGTTGTCCGCCGGGCCTCACAGCGGTACCACGTTCGACATCATCGGCAGCGTGGGCGTCGCGATCCTCGTGATCGTGGGCGCGACGGTGCTGATGGACCGTCTGCCGCTCCTGCGCCGCCTGGCGAAGCCGATCACCGCCGTGGGCGCCATGTCCCTGACGGCGTACGTAGGCCACTTCATCGTGCAGTCCGCGGTGGGCATCCCGACCGGCGAAAGCAGCCAGGTGTCCTGGGGGCCCGTGCTGACGTTCATCCTCGGGGCGATCGTGTTCGCCACGCTCTGGTCCCGCTTCTTCCGCCGCGGACCGCTGGAGCACCTGCTCAACGCCGCCACCAAGCCGGCGAAGTACATCCGATGAGGTCCGGCCGGGGTGGCGCGCCCTCGTGGCCCACCCCGGCCCTGACGGCTCAACGCCTTCCTCACCAGTGGGCACACCCGCCACCTGGGGGGTCTCGCCGGCCACCTGGGGGCTGAGGTCCGGATTACTGCCGGATACCCGTTGGCTCGCCCTTGGCCGAGCCTGGACGCATGGACGACAAGCGAGCGGACCGAGACGGTCGCGCACCGGCCCCGGCCGCTCCCGACACGCCGCTCTGCAAGGGGTGCGCGAGGGGCGGTTGCTTGTTGCACGGACACCTCAGGGGCGGCCGGGAAGCCGGCTTCCTCGTTTTCCTCGCGGCGGCCGGAATCCTGGCGGTCCTCCGGCCTGACCTGTACGCCGGCCTGGTCCACCAAGCCGGGGGGATCTTCGCCAGCCTGTCCGGCTGAGCACTCCGACCCCCCGTTGACGCGCGGGCACGACCTGGTGCTCCGATCCGCGACCGCAGTGACCGGGCAACCGGACGACAAAAGGACCACGTCATGACCGCGACCGACCCGTCGGCCGCCGACACCGCACGCCTGACCGCCCCGAAGACGTTCAAGGCGCTGTACGCCCATTTCCGACCGCACCGCAAGGCCGTCGCGCTCGCCGCCCTGCTCACCCTGATCGGGGCCGGCAGCGGGTTGCTCCAGCCCTTGGCCACGAAGGTCCTCGTGGACCGGCTGGGCTCCGGTGAGACGATCAGCAGGATCCTCCTGGCCCTCACCGCACTGGTACTACTGGGCGCGGTGCTCCAGGCGCTCGGCGCGTACGTGCTGGAGCGGACCGCGGAGTCGGTCGTGTTGGCCGCCCGCCGCACCCTTGTCGGTCGACTGCTGCGGCTGCGCCTCACGGAGGTCGAGCGGCACCAGCCGGGCGACCTGATGTCCCGGGTCACCTCCGACACGACGCTCCTGCGCGCCGTCACCACCCAGGCACTCGTCAACGGTGCCACCGGCGTCATCACCCTGGTCGCGGCCATCGTCATGATGGCCTTCATGGACGCCGTGCTGCTCGGCGTCACCCTGGCTGTGGGCGTGCTGATCGGCGGGGCCGTCGCCCTGGTGATGCCCAGAATCGCGCAGGCCACCGAGCGTGCGCAGGAGGCGGTCGGGGAGGTCTCCTCCGTCCTCGAGCGGATCTTCGGCGCGCTCCGGACCGTCAAGGCGTCAGGCGCCGAACAGCGCGAGAACGCGGTCGCCGACGCGGCACTGCAGCGGTCGTGGCGGCACGGCGTGACGAGTGCGAAGTGGGAGGCGGTGGCGGAGGGATCGGTCGGTCTGGCCATGCAGCTGTCGTTCCTCGCGGTGCTCGGCGTCGGCGGGGCACGCGTGGCCTCCGGAGCGATCCCCGTGTCCACTCTGATCGCCTTCCTGCTCTACCTCTTCTACGTCATCGAGCCGGTGGAAAGGCTGGTCCAGGCGGCCTCCGCGTATCAGGAGGGATCAGCGGCCGTCGCCCGCATCGACGAAGTGGAGCGGCTTGAAACGGAGCACCTGGACCAGGAGCACCCCGAGCGGCCCGGGACATCGGCGGCGGCTTGTGGCCCGGCGTCGGTCCGCTTCGAGGACGTGAGCTTCCGCTACCGCGATGACCTCCCGTCCGTCCACCACCAGGTCGACTTCGATGTGCGCAGCGGCGGCATGACGGCCTTCGTCGGCCCCTCGGGGGCGGGCAAGTCGACGGTCTTCGCGCTGATCGAGCGGTTCTACGAGGCCACCGGAGGCCGGGTTCTGGTCGACGGCAAGGACGTCCGCGACTGGCCACTGCCGGAGCTGCGCGGTGCCATCGGATACGTGGAGCAGGACACGCCGGTCCTGGCCGGAACGCTGCGGGAGAACCTGGTCTTCGCGGCACCCGACGCGACCGACCAGGACATCCACGCCGTCCTGATCCGGGCGAAACTGGACACGCTGGTGGACCACCTGCCGCAGGGACTGGAAACCCCGGTCGGACACCGCGGCACCAAGCTGTCGGGCGGCGAACGGCAGCGCATCGCGATCGCCCGCGCCCTGCTGCGCAAACCCCGGCTGCTACTCCTGGACGAGGCGACCTCGCAGCTCGACGCCGAAAACGAACTGGCGGTACGCGACGTCATCACACAGGCCGCCCGGACGACCACCGTCCTCGTCGTGGCACACCGCCTCTCAACGGTGACCCACGCCGACCGGATCGTGGTGATGGACGCAGGACGCGTACGCGCGGTGGGCACCCATACGGAACTGCTCGACCAAGACACCCTGTACGCACGCCTGGCGGCCACCCAGTTCCTGGGGCCGGCACGGTGACTGGCCGTCGACCGATCAAGGGATCGGCGATGTACGTCGCCAAAGGAATAGGAGTCGCCATGAAGCTTGCCCGGTTGGGCGGAAGCGTGGTGCTCCTTGGCGCCGCGGTCTCGGCGGTACTCGCGAGCAGCCCCGCACAGGCCGCAGAGGGCGAGGTCGAGATCAGGCACGGCATTTTCATGGCGCACGGCGAGTCGTGCGGGCGCGACAGCACCGCGCCGGTGGACGTCACCCTCAATTCCACCGCCGAGCAGGTCCCTGCGCCGGCCCCTGAACCCACCACTGAGTCGACCACCCAGCCGACCACCTCCCTGGGCATCAACCCTCGCACTGGACCCGACACCACCCCCGACACCACCCCGGGCGCCGCCCAGGGTCCGGCCGAGCCCAGCAGCGTCGACGCAGGCTCCGAGACCACCGGTTGGGTACGCACCGAAACAGTTCTGCTGGCCGTTGGCGCTTCCACCGCCGCCGCTGCCGCAGGCCTGGGCTTCGCCGCCCGGCGCCGCTTGGCACGCCGCAACGACTGACATCTGAGCACCCCGCTCCCCCGACACCCCGTCCGCGCGCTCTCCTTCTCACCGGATTCGCAGCAGGAGCCACTACCGCGGCCGAGTTCACCGCCATCTGCCTGTGCGCCGCCCCGCGCTGACCGTCCCACCAATCACACGGCGCCCCGCCCGTAAGCAGAAGCGGTAAGGACCAGGGCGGTTGAGTGCCAGCGCTTGCCCACCGCGTGGACGTCGCAGCCGGTGAGGCCTCATCCATAAGACCCAAGGCGCCCTCGGCGCCGAGCCGGGAGCAGAGGCCAACCGGCCCTCTCCACAAGCCACCCCTGGGGAGTGACTGTGGAGTCCCGGGGCCGCCCGGGGAGTCTCTGGGCAGTTCTGGCCGCGTAGCCAGAAAGCCCGTGAAAGAACCAACACCGCAGGTCAGCGCCGAGCGATGGGTCGAAAGCCCAGCTCAGAGCCCCGAACTCGAGGCCTACCTGACGTAGGTCCCGAGGTCGTCGGCCTCGACGATCCCCGGCAGCGAGCCGCACTGCTCGACGTCGACGCCGAAGTGGAAAAGGCCGGCTGCACTCGATGACGTCGCCCGTGTCCGCGCGGGCCGATCGCTGGAACGCGCCAGGCCCCACCACAGAGGGTGGCCACCGCCCAGCTGACCTTCGTCGCGATAGACACCGAGGGCAAGCCCCCCATCATGCCTGCCAGGCCTGATGGGCCCGACTGATGAACCGCTGCTGCCGCGACACCGCGCATTGCTTGCTGTCCACAACGTCGTGCGGCGGCCCTCCATGACAGGACGACAGCAGACCACAGCTCCCGCACCCTTGATGACATCAGCGCTGCCCAGCGCGTTCTCCCGATAGGCCTCAAGCGAGTTGGGGAAGTTCAGGGGCAGGATCGGAGCGCCCATGGCCCTTCACCTCGCCGAAGCGGCTGCCGTTCATCCAGTCCTCTCGAACCTGTGCAATATCCTCTTGGGAACATCCGATCCTGTTCCAGAACGTAACACGAGATATCCGTCTTCGTGCAGGTCAGGAACGTATTGGACCCTCCAGCGTCAGCAAAAGGTCAGCATTGGCGCCCGAGGAGTCCGCACGGCATGGCAACGAAGTCTCTGGCCCACGGCATGGGCACCTTCTACAAAGACTGCGAGCACCCGCAGTCACGCTGGTCGAAGTGCCCGCACGAGTACACGATCCGATACCGCAATGCCGCCGGAAAGCAGTCCGAAGAGGCCGGCTTCACTACCCAGGACGCGGCCATCGACCGCCTCACCACGATCTACAAGGAGAAGAAGGCGGCACCCAGGAGCCAGAGCAAGGCCGAGCGCATCCAGAAGTTCGGCACCATGCAGTTCCGCGAGTACACCGCGGAATGGAAGGCCGGCCAGCGCGACCTCGCCGAGTCCTCACTCCGCACGCTCGAGTCCCTCCTCGACCACCACATCCTCCCCACCCCCGGCAGCCGCCGGATGAACACCTTCGACCACAAGGTCGTCGACGGCTTCCTCCAGACCATGGAGCGCAACGGCGCCGGCCTGGCCACCCAGTCCAACGCCTTCGACAAGCTGAAGTCCGTCCTCCTCGACGCCTACCGCCTCGGCATCTACACCGAGAACCCCGTCCTGGGCGTCAAGCCCCCGCAGTACGACCCCGAGCGCGCCGTCATCCCCTCCCCCGCCCAGCTCCGCGACATACGCACCGCCGGCGACGACCGGTTCCTGCTGATCTCCGACCTCATGAGCGGCTGCGGCATGCGCAACGGCGAAGCCTTCGCCGTCAACCTCAACAACCTCGTCGCCAGCGACGTCTACCGCATCACCGAACAGGTCAACCAGACCACCAAAACCTACGGCCGCCTCAAACACCGCAAGCCCACCGACTACCGCGACGTCCCCCTCCCGGCCCGCGTCCGCGAGACGATCGAGTGGTACGCCGACAAGCACGGCACGGTCGACGGCTACCTCCTCCGCCACCCCATGGACCCCACGAGGCCGTTCCTCGCCTACTACCTCCAGAACCAGTGGCAACGCATCAAGCGGGCTGGCGAGGTCGACGTTCCCGACGGCATGGTGATCTACAGCCTCCGCCACTTCTTCGCGTCGAACTGCCTGACCAACGGCATTCCCATCACGGACGTCGCCGAGTGGATGGGCCACAAGAGCCTCGACATCACCTTCAAGATCTACCGCCACCTCATGCCCGGCTCTATCGGCAAAGCCGCCAAGGTCCTCGACGTCGGTCTGGTGGCTTGACCCGCCAGGCGCGGGAGTCGGCGCACCGCACGCTCGCTCACTTCCCCACTCGAACAGCGAGGGAAGGGTCGCACATGTTTCCGACATATGCGTCAGGGAGATAACCATCCCAACGCTGCGCGCACGCCAAGCAGGGGGTGTCATGAAGTACGACCTGTCCGGTCGCTTGGTGGTAGGGATCGCCTCCAGTGCGCTGTTCGACCTCACCGACTGCGACGCGGTGTTTCGAGAACGGGGAGAGGATGCCTACCGCACCCACCAAGAGGCACATGTAGAAGATGTGTTGGCCAAGGGAGTTGCCTTCCCTTTCGTTCGCCGCCTGCTGTCGTTGAACGACCTCGCGGATCCGTCCGATTCGTTGGTTGAGGTCATCGTTCTGTCGCGAAATGACCCGGACACTGGCTTGCGGGTCATGCGCTCGATCGAAGCGCACGGCCTGCCTATCAGCCGAGCCGTCTTTCGGCAGGGTCGTTCGTCACACAGCTTCATGCCAGCCCTGAACATGTCGTTGTTCCTGTCGGCCAATGGGGCTGACGTGCGCGAGGCGGTCGCAGATGGATTGCCAGCGGGTCACGTGCTCGAGACAGCGCGGGTCGATGACGAGGACGACCCTGAACTCCGGATTGCCTTCGACTTTGACGGCGTGGTGGCGGGTGACTCTGCCGAGCGGATCTTCCAGAGTGCCGGCATCGACGAGTTCCGTGCGCACGAGGTGCGCAATGCGACCACACCACACGATCCAGGACCGCTGCGCGAGTTCCTCGCTGGCATCAACCGCATCCAGCGTCTTGAGGAGGATGAGCGCCGCAAGGATCTCGGGTATGAGCCCCGCCTTCGAGTGTCCCTGGTCACTGCTCGGGACGCCCCCGCACATGAGCGTGCCGTGCTGAGCCTCAAGCAGTGGGGGCTGCGGGTGAATGACGCCTTCTTCCTCGGCGGCGTCGACAAGACTCCCATCATCAGCGCCTTGGATCCGCATATCTTCTTCGACGATCAGGTCTCCCACCTGAACGGCACTGCACCAGCTACACCCAGCGTCCACATACCGTTCGGAGTCGTCAATGCGCCCTCGTGACTACGCTGTATATCCGGCGTGGTGTTTTCAGTGCCGATGCACATCGCGGTCCGTCTCGGTGAAGGCTTGAGTTGGCATTGGACGGCGACGATGCCCTCCACAGCATGGGTGAGGCGTTCGGCCAGCGGGATCAGGTTGCCGTCGCGGACCTTGCCAGTCAGGGTGGCGACCCCTCTGGCCACGGTGACCTTGACGGCTTCGTGGGAGAGAGGGAACAGGCGGTCGACGACGGTGCGGCGGATCTCGGTGGCGAGTTCCTCGTCGGTGCGGAGGAAGACCTTGAGGAGGTCGGCGCGGCTGACGATGCCCATGAGGGTGCCGTCGGCGTCGACGACCGGGAGGCGCTTGATGTGCCGGTCGGCCATGAGGCGGGCGGCCTGAGGCAGGGTGGCGTCAGGGCGGATCGTGACCGCCGGGGTGGTCATCATGTTCTCGGCGAGGGTGGAGCCCGCCTTGGCGGTATCGCCGAGCCGGCGCATCTGCTCGATCAGGCCCGGGCGGTGCTCGTGGAACTCCTCCTTGGGCAGGAGGTCGGCCTCGGAGACCACGCCGACGACATGGCCCTCCCCTTCGATGACGGGTAGGGCGGTCACCTTCCACTGCTCCATCGCGGTGGCGATGTCCTTGAAGCCGGTCGAGGGGGTGACGGCGATGACCTTGGTGGTCATGACGTCGGCGACGGTGTAGGGGGTGGAGGTCATGGCGGGGTCCTCAGCGTGCGTAGGCGAGCGGGGTGCCGCTGCCGTGAGGGGCGAACAGGTCAAGGAGCCGGGTGCGGGCCGAGCCGAGCCGGTCGGCGATGACCGCGCCCACGGCGACGGAGACGGAACGACCGACGGCCGAGTCCTCGTTGCACAGCTGGCGTACAGCCGCGGCGTCGAACTCCAGGGCGCGAACCTCGTTGGAGGCGGTGGCGCCGAGGTGCCAGGTGTAGGGAGGGAACATCCAGGACCAGCCGAGGAGCTCGCCGTAGCCGAGGGTGTCGACGACCACGTTCTTGTGGCCGGGGACGTGGGTGTCGAGGTCCACGGTGCCGCACTGGATGATCCAGAACTTCTCGGCCCGCCGGCGTTCGTTGAAGATGCGGGTGCCGGCCGGGATGGTCACCTGGTGGGAGTGGGCGAGCAGGGCTTCTGGTGCCATCGCTTCGAGGATGGTGTGCATGGTGCTCATGGAGCGCCTCCAACCCTTCGCATCCACCCTGCTCGGTGGGCCGCCGTGGCCGCGAGGGCCGCGCGGTGCATACCGCGGGGACCGTCCGGCCCGGTCAGCGGACCAGGACGGCCTCCCCGGACTTGGGTACGACGGCCGTCCAATCCAGCTCGTGGTCGATGCGGTCCCTCAGGGTTTCGGAGGCGGTCTCCTCGCCGTGGACGAGGTAGGTGGTGTGCGGGGCCGGGGCGTTGCGCAGCCAGTCGATGATCTGGTCGGCGTCGGCGTGCGCGGAGAAGTGCGGTACGTCGGCGACCTCGGCGCGTACGGGGACGTACTCGCCGAACATCTTGAGTGTGCGGGCGCCGTCGACGAGGTCGCGGGCTCGGGTGCCGGCGGCGGCGAAGCCGACGATGACCACGGCGCTGCGGGGGTCGGGCAGGAGCCGGTGGAGGTGGTGCAGGACGCGGCCGCCGGTGGCCATGCCCGCGGACGAGACGATGATCGCCGGCCCGGTGGAGTTGTTGATGTCGATCGATTCCTGGACGGTCCGGGCGGCCAGGAAGGGCTCCGGGCTGATCGCCGCCTCGCCCTGCGCGAGGATCTCAGGGCGCAGCTCGGGCGAGTGGGCCCGGACGGCGGCGCGGTAGACGTCCAGTGCGGCCAGGGCCATGGGGCTGTCGACGTAGACGGGTACGTGGCGGGGCAGGGTGCCGTCGCCGCGCAGGGTGGCCAGCTCGTGCAGGACGACCTCGGTGCGGTCGATCGCGAAGGCCGGGATGACCACGGTCCCGCCACGGGACAGCGTCCGCGTGATCACCGAGGCGAACTCGCGTCGTGCGCTCTCGTGGTCGTGGCGGCGGTTGCCGTACGTCGACTCCATCAGCAGGACGTCGGCACCGGAGAAGGGCTCGGGCGGCAGGAGGAGCGGGTGGCCGGGGCGGCCGAGGTCGCCGCTGACGGCGAGGGTGTGACCGTCTTCCAGGGTCAGGTGCGCCCACGCGGATCCGAGGATGTGACCGCCGTGGTGCAGCATCAGCTTCGTGCCGGCCATGATCTCGATCTCGCTGCCCACCGGTACCGGGTCGAAGTACTTGATCGTCTGATCGACGTCATCGTCGTCGTAGAGCGGCTTGGCGGGGCGGTGCGTGGACCAGCCGTGCTGGTTGGCGTGCTCGGCGGCTTCCATCTGGAGGCGGGCGCTGTCGCGGAGCACGATCTCGGCGAGCCGGGCGGTGTGGGCGCTGGTGAGGATGGGGCCGCGGAAGCCGTGCCGGACCAGTCGCGGCAGGTAGCCGCAGTGGTCCAGGTGGGCGTGGGTCACTACGACGGCGTGGATGTCCGAGGCGTCGCAGGGCAGCTTGTCCCAGTTGCGACGGCGCAGGTCCGCGACACCCTGGAAGAGTCCGCAGTCGACGAGGATCCGTGCGTGATCGCTCTCGACCAAGAACTTACTGCCGGTGACCGTCCGCACCCCGCCGAGGAACCTCAGTAGGGCCGGGCGGGCGGAAGCAGGAGACGGGGCTGACTGGGACATGGCAGCAGCCCTCCTTTCGGAACGGATGCCGGTCTCCACCGTCGCACCGGAACGCCCTGTCCGCTGGGGACCTACCGGCCCCGGATAGGGGCCGACCGGCCCAAGCGGGACGGAGGGGTACGGGCACAGCCTGACGGTGCCCCCCTCCCGCACAGCGCACAGAGAGAAGGCCGCGCCATGAAGGCACTCGTCTTCCACGGGCCAGGACAGACCTCCTGGCAGGACGTCCCGGACCCCTCCGTCAAGGACGCCGCCGACGCGATCGTCCGGGTCGACGCCGTCACCATCTGCGGCACTGACCTGCACATCATCAAGGGTGACGTCCCCGAAGTGACGCCCGGCCGGATCCTCGGGCACGAGGCCGTCGGGACCGTCGTCGAGGTCGGCGGCGATGTCCGCAGCGTCCGCCCCGGCGACCGCGTCCTGATCTCCTGCATCTCTGCGTGCGGACGCTGCCGTTTCTGCCGTGAAGGGCACTACGGCCAGTGCCGCGGAGGTGGCGGCTGGGTCCTGGGCCACACCATCGACGGAACGCAGGCCGAATACGTACGCGTCCCCTTCGCCGACCTCTCCGTCTACCCGCTGCCCAGCGCCCTGGCCAGCCACGACGCCGTACTGCTCGCCGACATCTTCCCGACCTCCTACGAGGTCGGCGTGCTCAACGGCAACGTGCGCCCGGGTGACACGGTCGTCGTGGTCGGCGCCGGACCCATAGGCCTGGCCGCCATCGCCACGGCGCAGCTCTACAGCCCCGGGCGGATCATCGCCGTCGACCTCGCCGCGTCCCGGCTCGCCGCCGCGCGCGACCTCGGCGCCGATGCCACCGCGAACGCGGACGAGGAGCCCGAGCGGCTGGTGGAAGACCTCACCGACGGGCTCGGGGCGGACGTGGTCATCGAGGCCGTCGGCATGCCCGAGGCCTTCGAGATGTGCACCCGCATGGTTCGCCCGGGCGGCCGGGTCGCCAACATCGGCGTGCACGGCAAGCCCGCCGTCCTCCACCTCGAAGACCTGTGGATCAAGGACGTGACCATCACCACCGGTCTCGTCGACACCCACTCCACCCCCATGCTCCTGCGCATGATGGCCGCAGGCCGACTGCCCGGGGCCGCGATGGTCACCCACCGCTTCGAGCTGGACCAGATGGAGGAGGCGTACGACGTCTTCTCCCGCGCCGGAGACACCGGCGCCCTCAAAGTCGTGCTCGGCGGACCGCAGCACGACACGGTCGCCGTACCGCCCCAGGAGCAGTGAGTGCCGTGAAGAGCACACCTAGCACCCACCCGCAGCAGTCCGGCGAGATGTCCGGACGCACCGACCTGGGCCGCCGCCTGGCGGCCCGCCGCGAAGCCCTCGGTCTGAGCCGCGAGGAACTGGGCCGGCGGTGCGGCGCCGACGCCACGTACATCGCCTACCTGGAGGAGCACGCCGCCAGCCCTGCCATCGGCACCCTCGTCCGGGTGGCCGACGCCCTCGGCCTCACCGTCGACGACCTGACCGGCGCCAACGCCCTCCGCGTCGCCGGTCGATCCACCGCCCGGCGCGACAGCACGCTCGTGCCACTGGACGAGACCGAATGCCGACGGCTGCTGAACACGCACGGCGTGGGCCGCATCGCCATCTTCACCCCAGAAGGCCCGGCCGTCCTTCCTGTCAACTACCTGATCGCAGGACCCGACATCGCCTTCCGCACCTCCGCCGAAGCCGTCACTGCCAGAGCTGCCGGAACCGAGGTCGCCTTCGAGATCGACAACATCGACGACGTGACCGCCACGGGGTGGAGCGTGCTGGCCGTGGGCGAACTGGCAGCGGTCACAGATCCGGACGAGATTCTCCACCTCAGCAGCACGGCCCGCTCTCAGCCCTGGGCCGGCGGCCCGCGTACCCACTGGATGAAGCTCACCCCCGCCCGGATCACCGGCCGTCGCGTGGTGCACGACTCATGAACGAACTACGGGCGGTCGTCTTCGACACCGACGGAGTGCTCCTCGCCACGGCGGACCGCCACGCGGCCGCCTGGAAGGAGACCTTCGACGGCTGTCTCCCCGAGTCGCAGCCATCGCAGGCCGCTGCACGACCGCGGCCGTTCGACGCAGTCCGCGAGTATCGGGATCTGGTAGACGGCAGGGCCCCGTCTCGACGGCGTACGCGCCTTCCTCGCTGCCCGGCACATCGACCTCCCGCCCGGAATGCCCGAGGATCAGCCCGGGTGCGCCACCGTCCACGCGGTCGCCGCCCGCAAGGAGCAGGCCTTCTCCGCAATGCTGCGCACCGAGGGTGTCCGCGCCTTCGAGGACGTGCGGCCCGTGCTCCAGGAACTGAAGGAGAAGGCGATCCGGTGCGCGGCCGTCTCGGCTTCGCGGCATGCCCGCTCCCTCTTGGAGTCCGCGGGGCTCATCGGCTACTTCGACGCGTTGGTGGACGGCCAGGACGCTGCCGCACTTGGTTTTCCGGGCAAGCCCGATCCTGCCCTCTTCCTCGAAGCTGCCGGCCGTCTCGGCGCGCCCCCCGCTCATACTGCCGTGGTGGAGGACGCACTAGCCGGCGTCGAGGCGGGACACCGAGGCCGGTTCCGCCTGGTGGTGGGACTCAACCGCGAGGGCGACCCGCATACGAGGGATGCCCTGCGCGTACACGGCGCCCACCTGATCCTCCCCGACCTCGGCGGACTGGCCGCCGCACTCGAAGGCGACCGCCCGTGACCAAGGCCTGGAGCTGGGAGTACCAACGCTACGACCCCAAGACCGAGCGGCTGGTCGAGTCCCTGTGCACCCTGGGCAACGGCCGCTTCGCCACGCGCGGTTCAGCACCCGAAAGCGTCGCCGATGACATCCACTACCCGGGCACCTACCTGGCCGGCTGCTACAACCGGCTCGACTCCACCGTCGGCGGACGTACGGTCTCCAACGAGGACATGGTCCGGCTGTCGGACTGGACCGCCCTGCGGTACCGCTGCCTGCCCGAGGGCGCACCACCCGGCGACTGGCTCACGCCCGACCACCCGACCCTGCGCCACAGCCACGTGACGTTGGACCTGCGCGCCGGAACGCTCACCCGCCACATGCTCTTCCACGACACCGAAGGCCGCCGCCTGGGCGTCACCCACACCCGCCTCGTCCACATGGGCGACCCGAACCTGGCCGCACAGAACACGGTGTTCAGAGCCTACGGCTGGAGCGGCAGGATCGAGATCGAGTCCGTACTCGACGGCAACGTCACCAACGCGGGAGTCGACCGCTACCGCGCCCTGGCCGGGCGGCACCTCGTCGAGCACCGGTCCGGGGTGGAGGCGGAGGGCACCGCCTGGCTCTCCTGCACTACCGCCACCTCCCGGGTACGGATCGGGCTCGCAGTCCGGACATCCGCACGACCTGTGGCACCGGTAGACCGGGTATGCACCGCCGCCACCGCCACACAGACACTCATCCTGCCGATCAAGCGGGCCGCTCCGGTCGCCGTCGTGAAGACCGCCGCCCTGTGTACTTCGCTCGACCGTCCCTCGACCGATCCGCTGCGGCGGAGCATCGACGGCGCCACACACGCCCCGGACTTTCCCTCCCTGCTGGCCTCCCTCCGGGCATCCTGGCAACGCCTTTGGAGCGAAGGAGAGTTGAGGGTGCCCGGCGAGACCGCCAAGGTACTTCGGCTGCACGCCTTTCACGTCCTGCAGACCCTCTCGCCGCACACTGCGGAGCTCGACGCCGGCGTCCCCGCCCGCGGCCTTCACGGCGAGGCGTACCGGGGGCACGTCTTCTGGGACGAGCTGTTCCTCCTGCCCTGCCTCGCCCTCCACCTCCCCGAGACCGCTCGAGCCCTGTTGACGTACCGGCACCGACGCCTCCCTGCGGCCCGGGAGTCCGCCCGCCGGGCTGGCGCGAAGGGAGCCATGTTCCCCTGGCAGAGCGGCAGTTCCGGCAGCGAGGAGACACAGCGGCTGCACCTCAATCCGCGCTCCGGCCGCTGGCTTCCGGACCACTCCCACCTCCAGCGCCACGTGGGGTCGGCCATCGCCTGGAACGTGTGGCGGTACGGGCAGGCCACCGGCGATGCCGGATTCATGCACGGCCCGGGCGCCGAACTCCTCCTGCACATAGCCCACTTCTGGGCCAACGCGGCGACGTGGGACGCCGGCCTGGGCCGCTACCGGATCCGCGGCGTCGTCGGACCGGACGAGTATCACGACGCCTACCCGGATGCCGCCCATCCCGGCATCGACGACAACGCCTACACCAACGTCACCGCCGCGTGGGTACTGGCCCGCGCCCTCGACCTGTACGGGGAACTCCCGGCGGCCCGGCGCGCGGAGCTCCTCACGCAGCTCGGCATCTGCCCCGACGAGCTCACCGTCTGGGAAGACGTGTCCCGCCGCCTGTACGTGCCGTTTCATTGCGACGTGATCAGCCAGTTCCACGGCTACGGGGACCTCGCCGAGCTCGACTGGGACGGCTACCGCACCCGCTACCACGACATCCGCCGCCTGGACCGCATCCTTGAAGCCGAAGGGGACACACCCAACCGCTACCAGGCGTCCAAGCAGGCCGACACCCTCATGCTCGGCTACCTCTTCCGCCCCGCAGAGCTCGAACAACTCTTCCTTCGGCTCGGACACCGCCTCGACGACGGCCTCTGGGGCCGGACGGCGGACTACTACCTGCGCCACACCTGCCACGGCTCCACGCTGAGCAGCCTCGTCCACGGCTGGGTCCTCGCCCGCGAGCAGGGCCCGGACGCCTGGCGCTACTGCCAGGAAGCCCTACTCAGTGACGTCACCGACGTCCAGGGCGGCACCACCGGCGAAGGGATCCACCTCGGTGCCATGGGCGGCACCCTCGACCTCGTCGAGCGCGGCATCGTCGGACTCGAGCCCCACGGCGACGGCCTGCACATCGCCCCGGTGCCCCTCTCCGAAGTCCCCGGTTCCTCGTTCTCGATCTCCTACCTGGGGCACCGGGACATCCGTATCCGGTTCCGGCCCGGCCGACTCGGCATCTCCGTCCCACCGTCACCCCTGGGCCCCGTGCCCCTGGTCCTGCCCGGCAACCGGCACGAACGCATTGCCGCAGGCCAGGAGCGGTGGTTCCGGCTCCCCAAGGGCTGACACGGTAGCCGTTCCGCCTGGCGGTGCGTTCGTGATGCGCACACTGTGGATGTATCAGCCGTTTGGAAGGGTGAACGGAATGGACAGGCAGCATGAGGCTCCGCGGATCGTCGTGGGCGTCGACGGATCGCCCTCGTCCCAGGCCGCGCTGCGCTGGGCGGTCCGGTACGCAGCGCTGGTGAGCGGGCGAGTGGAGGCGGTCGCGGCATGGGACCTGCCCGGTGCCGCGTCGTGGTCGGCCCCGGCGGTCGACGCCACGTTCGACGAGGAGGAGGCCGAGCGGCGTCTGGTCGAGGAGGTCCGCACGGTCCTCGGTGAGGACGGTGCCTCCTCCGTGCACCAGCGCCTGGTGCGCGGCAATCCCGTCGACGTCCTGGTGGACGCGGCAGAGGGTGCGGACATGCTGGTCGTGGGCAGCCGCGGTCGCGGCGGCTTCCGCCGGGCCCTGCTCGGTTCGGTGAGCCAGCAGGCCGCGCTCCACGCGCCGTGCCCGATCACCATCATCCGGGCGGACGTGTCCGTCCCATAGCCCCACCTTGACGTGCCGGGCGTTCGGCCCAGCCACTCCTTCGTCTCCGCGGGCAGCCGGGCGCGCGGGCACGTCCGGGTGCCCCTGGTCGGGTCTCACTTGACCGAGGGCGCACAGGTCTACGCGGTGGTGGTAGGCCTTTCCGGACTAGCTGCGTTGACGAGCAGGTTTGCGGCGAGTGCTCATCGTGTCGGCCACGGCCCTGGTCCAGGAGGGCCGCTTCGGAGAGGACCGAATGGCCTCCGTAGGGGTCCGTCCGGCCCAAGCGGACCAGCCCGTGGCCGCGTGACAGTGGCATCAGCCCCTCACCACGCAACCAAGGAGCACCCGCCATGAGCACCAAGCGAGTCCTGGTCGCCTACGGCACCAAGCACGGAGCCACCGCCGGCATCGCCGAACAGATCGGCACGACCCTCCGGGAGGACGGTCTCGACGCCGTCGTACTGCCCGCCGACGATGTCCACGACGTCCGCGCCTACGACGCCGTCGTCCTCGGCGGAGCCCTCTACGCCGGCCACTGGAGCAGCAAGGCCAAGCACTGCGCGGAACGCAATGCCGACTCCTTGCGGCACCGCCCGGTGTGGATGTTCAGCAGCGGCCCGCTCGACCGCTCGGCCGAGGAACACGACATCCCTCCGGTCTCCGCCGTCGCCCGGGAGATGCAGCTGATCGGAGCGCGCGAGCACATGACCTTCGGCGGCAGCATTACGGCCCACACCCCGGGCTTCCTCGCCAAGGCGCTGAACCGCCAGGGCAAGGGCGGAGACTTCCGCAACCCCGAGCGCATCCAGAAGTGGGCCCACCACATCAGCGCCGAGCTCGTGGCCGCCTGAAGGGACGGCCCTGCTCCGGTACGCACCAGCACGGAGGCGTGCCATGCACCACCGGATGAAAGGGATGGGGGCAACCCGCTCAGGCGTAATGCCGACCGTACCCGGGCCCGTCTGCATCCGCCTTCGCGCTGACCTGCCGGCCGGCATCGCCGCGGTGGCCCTCGGGCGATCCGCTTGGACGGACGGCAACCGCCCCGCCGCTCACCGCGAGAACCGCCACCTTCGGATGCCGTTCTCCTCATCTCGACCCCCACCGCTGATCTGGGGAAGCGACGAGATCCGACGCTGGGCCCGACGCCGGCACCACCGCTACTCCTGATCCGATCGGAGGCACACCATGTCGCACACGACCGAATGGAAGTCCCACCTCTACCTCTTCGAGGAAGATCACGCGACCAAGGTCCGCGTCGAACTCGACACCGGAACCACCCGCCTCACGGGCCACGGCACCGCGCGCTGCAACCCCACGGACAAGGACGTGCCCGAGATCGGCGACGAGCTCGCGGCCGCCCGGGCGCTCGAAAACCTGGCGATGCAGCTCAAGCGCACCGCCTACACCGACATGGCAGCAGCGGGGACCGCACCGCGGCACGCCTCCCTCTCGGCCTACGACCTTGGGTGAGCAGGCAGGTCTCCAGCAGCAGGCTCAGACTGGACCCATGCGTGACAGGCCGGCCATCGAGCTGACCGGACTGACCAAGAGGTACGGGCCGGTGATGGGAGTCGACAGCCTGAGCCTCACAGTGCAACCGGGTGAGGTGTTCGGTTTCCTCGGGCCGAACGGTGCGGGAAAGACGACCACGCTGCGGTGCCTGATCGGGCTGCTCCGGCCGACCGAGGGGCGCGTTCGGGTGCTCGGGCTGGACCCGATCTCCGATCACAGCAGGGTGGCTCCGCATCTGGGGTACCTGCCGGGTGAGCTGCGCCTTTACCCGGAACTCTCCGGAGCGGAAACGCTCGATCTGCTGTCCGCGCTCCAGGGAGCACCCGTGCCCCGCCGCGGCGAGCTGTGCGACCGGTTGGGGCTGACGCCCGCGGTCCTCGCCCGCCCCGTCGGGGGCTACTCGCGGGGCATGAAGCAGAAGCTCGGGCTGGTGCAGGCGATGCAGCACGATCCGCATCTGGTGGTGCTCGACGAACCGACCGAGGGACTGGACCCGTTGGTCCAGGAGACGTTCTTCGCACTGCTGGGCGAGGCGGCCGCCGGCGGACGCACCGTGCTGCTCTCCAGCCACATCCTGCCGGAGGTGCAGCGCACGTGCGGGCGGGTGGCGATCATCCGGGACGGACGACTGGTCACGGTCCAGAGCGTGGCCGGCCTGCGCGAGGCCCGTGCCAGGCGGATCCGCCTGTCCTTCGCGGACGGGCAAGGAGTACGGCCACTGGGCGGCGCGGAGCGCTGGGACCCGCGCTGGCAGGGGGACCGGGTGGAGCTGCTCGTACCTCCGAGCGAAGCGGTGGGCGCGCTGCGCACCCTGCTCAGCCTGCCGGTGGCCGACGTCACGGTGGAGGAGGCCGGGCTGGACGAGGCTTTCATGGACCTGTACCGCGACGGCGCCGGGCGGGCGGAGCCGTGAGACGGCAATGGCCGCTCTTGTGGCTCGCCCTGTACCGGCGGCGCCGGATGCTGGCTGCCCTGCTCGTCGGGATGGTCGTGTTCGAGGCGCTCATCGTGGTGGTCGCCAATGCGATTCCTCCGGGGCAGCTCTTCTCCGCGGGCGGGAAGGGGCCACCCTCGGCCTACCGGGCCTTCAGCGGGTCCAGCGGCGACGTGTCGATCGCCAGCTACCCCGGGCTGCTGGGCGCCGGCCTCACGCACCCCTTCTGGATCGCCATCCAGCTCACCGCGATCGGTTCGCTCGCCGCGGCCGCCGTGGCCGCGGACGTGGAATCCGGGACGGTGGAACTCGTCATGGTGCGTCCCGTCAGCCGTACCCGGCTGCTGGCCGAGCGGACCGCCGCGCTGGTGCTCGCGGCGCTGTCCCTGAACCTTGCCGCGACCCTCACGGTCGCGGTGGGGGTGGCGCTGTCACCGGACATCCACCGGGCGGTGCCGATCGGCGGGGTGTTCGCCGCCGGGCTCATGGGCCTCGGCTTCGCCGTGTGCCTGATCGGGCCGGCGATGGCCGTGTCGGCGGCGGGACGACGGCGGGCCCAGGTGGTCGGCGCGACCATCGCGATCGGGGCCGTCGGCTTCGCCGTCAACTTCATCGCACTGGCCTGGTCGCCCGCAGCATCGCTGAGGTTTCTCAGCCCCTTCCACTACTACGCCCCGGGCGACGCCCTGGCCGAAGGCGGCGTGCTCTGGCCCCAGCTCGGGATCCTGGTCGGAGCGGGAGTGCTGGGCATCCTGCTGGCCCATCTGCTGCTCCGACGCCGGGACCTCGCGCCCTGAGCGGATGCGCCATTGAGCGTCTACGCGCCGTTCCGCCGGCTTCTACTCCCGGATTTCCATGACCTCGGACAACGGGCGGCGGGGCGTGTCGGGGCCTGCGGGGCCGTAGCCGAGACGGAAGACCATCTGCACGTGCCCCATGGCTGCCACCGGGTCACGCAGAGTCCACCGCAGCTCCGGCCATTCCAGGGGATGGGACGTCATCGAGGTGGCAAGGCCGTCAGCAGTGGCTTGCAGAAGGACGCGTTCCATCGCCTGGCCTGCGCGTAGCCAGTCGGCTCTCGCGTCCCCCTCTGTGCTGAGCAGAGCCAGCTGCGGCCGCTTCTCGAACACGGCCCAGCCGCGATCAGGTATCGGGTTGGCCCAACCGAAGTCGCGCACGGGGGTGGGGCCGCCGGAAGCCTTGGGTCCGAATGCGGCGGCAGGAATGCCGTCGCGGCGCGTGCCCGTAGCACTCTGCGTGTGGGAGGTCCAGGCCGTGGTCTCCGCCCGGGCGAGCGGATCGATCTCCTCGCGGTGTTCGGCGTCCCGTACCAGCCCGAGCACGGTGTCGATGTGCCAGGTATCCGGGACGGTGAGCCTGCAGCCCTCCAAGTGGGCCGCAGCCCACAGACCGTCCAGCAACGCCGTCGGCACCGGCTCCTCGCCGAAGGGGTACCTGCTGGTGTGCCGGCGCCGGATGGCGTCGTGCAGGGAGGCCAGCTCGCGGTCCGCGGCCGTGGTTTCGTCGATGGTCACCGTGGCGAGCAGCCACGGTTCGGCGTCGTCGGGCAGGAGCCGGACGCGAACCGGGAGACCGATCGAGGCTGCGGACACGCGGAGGTTGAACAGTGCCGCACCGCAGCCGAGGTGGAGGCTGCGGTGATCCGGGTCGGTCCGAAGCATGGCGCGATCCGGATCGCCGTACAGGGCCAGCGCACTGCTGCCGACATGGAACACGAACTTCCATGGCTGGGCGTTGTGCATGGACGGGGCGGTGACGGCGTCGCCGACGAGCAGCATGACGGTGTCGGGGTCGAAGTATGTTGCGGTCACGGGACTGTTCCTGTCTGTGCGGCCTCAGTCGTGCGCCACGACGGCGACCGGTGAGGTGGCGTGGTGCATCACCGCGTGGGTGATGGGGCCGATGCGGGCGCCGAGTGCCGGGCGACGGATACGCCGGCCAACCACGACGAGGGCCGCGCCAGGCGCAGCGTCCAGGATCTGGATGGCGGGCTGGCCGATGACGATGCGTGCATCGACGGAGAGTCGCGGATACTTCCGCTCCCACGGACTCAGCAGCTCGTGGAGCGTGGTCTCGAGTCCGCCGGCCATTTCCTTCTCGACGCCGAGGTCGAGGGCGGGAGCGTAGGAGAAGACCGGCGGGAGCGACCAGCCGTGTACGACGACGAGCGGGCAGGCCCGCCGGTCCGCTTCCTCGCAGGCAAAGGCGAGGAGCCGGTCGCAGTTGCTGCGCAGGTCCACGCCGAGCACCACCGGTCCGGCATCGTCCGCGTGCCCGGTCGGTTGGTCTCGGCCGTCGACGGAGCGCACGAGGACGACGGGTGTGTCGGTCTCGGGAAGGGTCGCCGAGGCGGTCGAGCCCACGATGAACCCGGCGACGGCGCCGAGTCCACGAGAGCCCAGGACGAGCAGGTCCGCATCTTCCGCAGACGCGGCGAGGACCTTGGAGGCCGCGAGTCCATTCGTGCTGTGGGTGCTGATGTCGAGCGTGCTGTGTTCGCGCAGCAGCCGGTCCCGCGTGCGCGAAAGGAGGTCTTCTGCCCACTGAGGACGCGGTTCGGGAAGTGGCGCGGCAAAGGGTCCGTACTGGGCCCAGTCCTCCGCGTGGACGAGTTCCAGAGCTGCACCGCGCAGTTCGGCTTCGTTGGCGGCCCAGTCGGCTGCGGCGCTGCCGGCGCTCGATCCGTCCAGACCCACCGTGATCCGGTTCGACATGATGTTCCTCCTGGGTCGGATGGTTGCTGCTTCCAGGCTCTTCCGCTTGCGGGGCCTCTGGGAGGGACCGAGCGGCCCAACCGGGGACCGACCGGCCCTGCCCCGTTCTACTGCGGCGCAGGTGAGTCTGTTGTCGACGTCGACGACCGGCAGCCGCTTGACCCGGTGCCGCTGCATGACCCGGGCCGCGCGGACCACGCTCCACTCGGGTCGGGCTGTGACGGCCGGGCTGGTCATCAGCTCCTCGGCTGTTGCGGCACCACCGGCGGGCCGCCGGCGGAGAAGGTCGGCTTCGGATACGACGCCGACCGGGTGCCCGGTTTCGTCGACGACGGGCATGGCGGTGATGTCGAACTCCTTCAGGAGCCGAGCGATCTCCTTGAACGTGGTCGTGCGCCGGACGGTGACGGCGGTGTGCGTCATCAGGTCCGCGACACTGCGGTGCCTCATGGCGGTGGTGCCTTCAGGCGGAGACGGGGGCGGTGAAGTCCGCCTTGACGTCGACGACGCCCGGTACGGTACTGGCAGCGCGGACGACGATGTCTTCCATCGCGGGGTCCGGCAGCGAACCGTTGAGGTAGGCGATGCCGTCGGCGACGTGGACGTGTACCTCGACGGGACCGTGCACGTGGACGTGCCTTTCGGCGGGAACTTGCGGCGGTAGCTGATACATGATCAGTTCGCGGATCTCGGCGCCGATGTCCTCGTCCGGGCGCAGGAAGACCTTGAGCAGGTCGCCGCGGCTGACGACGCCGACGAGTCGGCCGTCGTCGTCGACAACGGGAAGGCGCTTGAGGTGCCTGCGGGCCATCAGACGCGCCGCGGTGGGGATGGTGGCGTCCTTCGTGACGGTCACGGCCGGGCGGGTCGTCAGCTGCTCGGCGGCGGTGTCGTGGGTCGTGTCGGTGCCTTGGGTCTTGAGCAGCAGGTCGGCTTCGGAGACGACGCCGGCCACCTGTCCGTCCTGGGCCAGGACGGGGAGCGCGCTGATGTTCCACATCCGCAGTTCTTCCACGATGTCCTTGAACGCGGTTCTTCGGTCGACGGAGATCACGGCGTGTGTCATGACGTCCTCGACGGTGCGCAGGTGCTTCATGGTCTTCCTCCTCAGTGGGACGGCCGTGCTCATGATGGTGTGAGGGGCGACCGTCCCTGGGTAGGGCTGTCCGGGGCTTTGAGGTGGTCTGGCCACCAGTACCGCTCCTTCAGTCGTGGGCGATGACGGCTACGGGGGCTGCTGCGTGGTGCAGGACCGCGTGGGCGACCGAGCCCAGGTGCGCCCCGAGGGCGGAGCGGCGAAGATGGCGCCCCACGACGACGAGTCCCGCTCCTTGCGAGGCCCGAACGAGATGCTCGCCCGCGGATCCCATGAACACGTTGTGGCTGACATTCACGTCGGGGAACTTGCGCTGCCAGGGCAGCAGCATGTCGTCCACCATGTGTGTGACGCTCCTGCCGATGTCCCGTTCGTTGTCCGGGTCGAAGAAGGGGACGTAACTGTAGGCGGCCGGCATCTTCCAGCCGTGCACGGCCCGCAGCGGGCAGTCGCGCCGGGCCGCCTCCTCGAAGGCGAAGGTGAGTACCCGGTCGCACGCTTCATGGATGTCGACACCCACGACGATCTCAGCGCCGGAGCCGGTGCCCGGGCCGTCGGGGTCGTCGGTGACGCGAACGAGGACGACCGGGGTGTCGGTCGCGACCACGGTGGACATCGCCACCGAGCCGACGACGAAACCGACCAGGCCGCCCAGACCGCGCGATCCCAGGACCAGCAGGCCGGCGTCGGCGGCCTCGGCCGCGAGAGCGGCTGCCGGCCGTGCCGTCAGGCAGCGGGTCGTGATCTCCAGGTGCGGGTGGCGCCCGTGCAGCTCCGTCGCGGCCTCGGCCAGAGCCTGGTCCGCCCAGCGGTCCACGTCCTGGCGGCCCAGTCCGGGGAACATCGGGTCCAGGGGCCAGTCGACGGCGTGCACGAGGCGGAGCGGCACCTGCCGCAGGACGGCCTCGTGCGCGGCCCAGCGTGCTGCTGCCCGGCTCTCAGGGGAGCCGTCGACTCCGACGGTCACGTGGTTCTTCATGGCTTCGATTCCCTTCGTACGGTCCGGCGCTCATCACCACGGCATGGCGTGCCGGGCACGGTCCGCGTGCATGCCTGCCGTGTCGTCGGTTCGGGCGGTGATGCGTGATGCCACGGCGACGACCCCGTCGAGTTGTTCGACGAGGCCGAGAAGCGCAGGGAGCTGACTCCTACGCTCGACACGGCCCTCCAAAGTGACGATGCCGTCGACCACATGGACGTCGACGTCACCGGCCGGCACACCGAGCACCTCCGTGAGGACCTCGTCGGTGATACGCCGGCGCATCTCGGAGTCCGGGCGCAGGAACAGGCGGAGCAGGTCCCGGCGGGTGACGATGCCGACGAGCCGGTCCTCCACGTCCACGACGGGGAGGCGTTCGATGCCGCGACGGGTCATCAGCCGGGCGGCGTCAGCCACTGTCTCTTCGGCGTGAACGGTGACCGCCGGCGCGGACATGACCTCGCCCGCGGTGGGCGGACCAGGCGCCGGGGGGCTCTGCTCAGAGGGATGGGAGCCCGACACCGTGTGGGCCAGCAGGTCGGTCTGCGAGACGACGCCCACCACGCGGTCCTCGTCGTCCAGGACAGGGACTCCCGAGATGTCGTACTGGGCGAGGAGCTTCGCGACGTCCTTGAAACCGGTGCCCGGGGCCACGGACACGACCTCGTCGGTCATCAGGTTCGCCACCTTGAGATGTTTCATGAGGCCCTCCTGCTCCGCCGTGTCACGCGAGGCTGGTGTCCGGTGTGGGGTGTGTCCCCACCATCCGTCGAAGGCCGCCGGCGATCGAGGGCCGAACGGTCCCGTCCGGGGGGCCGCAAGGGCCCGAGGTCTCCGGTCGACGACGATGGGGACCTTTGGTCCCGTCTGCGGTCCCGGGCGGCCCTCTTGCCGAAACGGCGGCGGTGCCACCGTGGGTGGTGTCCCTCATCGGCTTCTCGGTTGGGAGGAATCGTGGAAAGCACATTCCGCACCCCGGACACCAGCTCGGTCACCGTCGGCGTGGACGGCTCACAGTCGGCGCGCGTCGCTGCCCTGTGGGCGGCCAAGGAGGCCGCACGCCGTGACCGCCCCCTCCACATCGTCTACGGCTCCGACACCGACGGCAGGGCCTTGTACGTGTCGGCGGAGACCATCGACCGTATCCGTGTCAACGGCCGGGCCATCCTTGACGAGACGGCGAAGGCCGTGTCGGCCGAGTACCCCGGGTTGAACGTGACCACCGAGTTCAGCCGCGCGAGCGCCGTCGACAGCCTTCACCGGGCCGGCGGGCTCCACGGCACGGTCGTGGTGGGCAACCGCGGGCTGGGCGGTTTCAACTCCCTCATGCTCGGCTCGGTCGGGCTGGGCACCGCGGCCATCGCCATGACGCCCGTCATCGTCGTCCGGGGCATCGACGGGGCCGAGGAGACCGGCACGGTCCTCGCGGCGATCCGCGATGAGCACGACCTCCTGATCGCCCGGTACGCCGCCCGGGAAGCCGAGCTGCACAAGGCCTCCCTGCGGCTCCTGCACGTGTGGAACGTGCTCCAGTCCGTAGGTGAGGTGGTCAGCATGCTCGACGGCGTCGACGAGATCGCCGGCGGCCGTGCAGAGACCCTTCGGGCCGTCACGGACGTGGTCCGCGGCGAGTTCCCCGACCTGGAGGTGCAGGCCGATGCGGAGAAGAGCATCTCCGTGGCCGGTGTCCTGGTCGAGGCGTCCCGGCACGCCGACCTGCTCGTCATGGGCGGCCGCCGGATCCCAGGGCCCCTCGGACTCGCCCCCAGCCTGGGCAAGGCCACGCACAGCCTGCTGCACCACGCCCACTGCCCCGTCCTCCTCATCCCCCGGACCGGCAGCGACTTCGGGAGCCGGTCATGACCATCCACCTGACAGGAAGCCATGGCATCGTCGTGGGCATCGACCCGGACAGGGACTGGCACCTTTCCTGGCCTGGGCCGCCGACGAGGCACAACGGCGCCGGCTCCCGCTACGCCTGGTGCTCGCGGTACCGCCCCAGCACGACACCCATCACGTCGACGACACCCCCGGTCAGACGGCCCTGCGGCAGGCCGCATCCGACAGGCTCGGCCAAGCGTGCAACTGGGTGCGTGACCGCCACCCCGAGGTGGCCGTCACCGGCGATCTGCTCGGCGGCTTCCCCGTCCCCGTCCTGGGCGGCGCGGCGCGAGAAGCCCGCATGATCGTCCTCGGCTCCCGGCACCTGAGCCGCACCGCCGAGTTCTTCAGCGCCGGCTCGCTCGTGGTCCCCGTCACTGCCCAGGCCCATTGCCCGGTCGTCGTCGTGGGCGACGCCGAACACATCAGCCAGCAGCCGCCCTACGTCGTCGCCGGTATCGACGGCAGCGCGTCCGCCACTGCCGCGCTGGACTTCGCCTTCGACGAGCCGACCTCCGGGGGGCGGCGCTGCGGGTCGCCCGCGTGGCAGCCGCCGCTCATCATGCTGAACGACGAAGAGGTGGCACTGCACGCCCAGCGCACCCTGCTCTCCGAGGCCACCGCCGGCCTGTCGGACAAGTACCCGGACGTGCACGTGACGCACGAAGTCCTCGCCGGCCACCCCGTCGAGGAACTCGCCCGGGCCGCCGAGCACGCCCTGGCCGTCGTCGTGGGCCGCCGCGGCCGCGGCGGATACACCGGCATGCGCATCGGATCCGTCGTCCACGGCCTCCTGCACCGCGCGCACTGCCCCGTGATCACCGTCCCCACTGGCTGAGCCCGCCATGACCAGCCGCGCGATCGAAACGCCGTCCGTCGCCCTCGGCCCCGACAGGGCTGGACACGGGCCGAGGCCGAACGCCGGCTGGCCGCTACATGGACGCAACGAGGTGCACCTCCGCGACCTGCACCCCTCCGCCGCCGGGTACTGGCGCAGCTGCGTGATCCGCTGATCATGGTGCTGCTCGGTGCCGCACCCTGACCATCGCGATCGGCGACCACCCGGACGCCGTCGTCATCGGCCTGGTGGTCGTCTTCAACACGACCGTGGGAGTGGCCCAGGAGGTCCGGGCGGACCGCGCGGTCGCCGCGCTCTCCGCGCTCTCTGCCCCGCACGCCCGGGTGCTGCGCGACGGCGCCGCCTACGAAGTGCCGGCAGCGCTCGTGGTACTGGGTGACAGCCTGCTGTTGGGCGAGGGTGACATCGTCGCCGCGGACGCCGATCTCACCGAGGCATCCGCTCTCCTGATGGACGAGTCGATGCTCACCGGCGAATCGGAACCCGTCGCCAAATCCACGGGTGACGTGGTCAGCGCCGGCACCGTCGTGGTGCGCGGGCGAGGTGTGGCGACGGCCACGGCCACTGGATCCGCCAGCGCCCTCGGCCGGATCGCAGCCCTCCTGGACGGGGACCACGAGCCGACACCGCTCCAGCGCCGCCTCGCCTCCCTCGGCCGCGTCCTTGCCGCCGTCACCCTCGCCCTGTGCGTGCTGTTCTTCGCCCTGGGCCTCCTACGCGGCCTCGGCGTGAGCACGATGGCGGTCACCGCCATCAGCCTGGCCGTCGCCGCGGTGCCCGAGTCCCTGCCCGCCGTGGTCACCCTCGCCCTCGCCCTCGGAGCCCGCCGCATGGCGGCCCGCGGCGCCCTGGTCCGGCGCCTGCCGGCCGTGGAGACACTGGGCTCGGTGAGCGTGCTGGCCACGGACAAGACCGGCACCCTCACCGAGGGCCGCATGGTCGTCCAGCGCCTGTGGACGCCGTCCGGAGCCGCGGACGTGTCCGGCAGCGGATACGAACCCCAAGGAGACCTGACCCGGGCCGGACGCTCCCTGACGCCCGAGCAACTCCGCCCACTGCAGGAACTGCTCACCACGGCAGCCCTGTGCAACGACGCAAGCCTGAAACCACCCCAGAGCGGCTCCGCAGCATGGACGGCCGTGGGCGACCCCATGGAGGCCGCACTGCTGGCAGCCGCTGCCAAGGCAGGCTGCCCCGACCCCGCCGAGCTGCACCGGGACTGCCCCCGGATCGGAGAAGCACCGTTCGACAGTTCGCGTAAGCGGATGACCACCCTGCACCACCTGCCCGACGGCAACGTCCTGGTCTGCCTCAAGGGGGCGCCGGAGAGCGTCCTGGCTCCCATGGTGCTCGCCGAGCCGCCCGAGGTCCTGGACCAGGCTCGCCTGCAAGCTGCCCAGCTGGCCGCGCACGGATTCAGGGTCCTGGCGGTGGCAGGCGCCGAACGGCTCCAGTGGAGTCTGCCCGCCGCCGAGGCGGAAGAGGGACTGAGCCTTCTCGGCCTGATCGCCATCAGCGATCCGCCGAAAGCGACCGCCGCCACCACTCTGGCGGCCTGCCGCGCTGCCGGCATCACCCCGGTCATGATCACCGGCGACCACCCCGCGACGGCTCACGCCATCGCCGTACGCATCGGCCTCGTCGAGGACGGTCCAGCCGATTCCGTCGTCACCGGACCCGAGCTTGCCGCAGCACCGGACACCGACCTCACCGCGGTACGCGTCTTCGCCCGGACCGATCCGCAGCAGAAGCTGGACATCGTCCACGCCTGGAGGGCCCGCGGCGCAGTGACCGCCATGACCGGGGACGGCGTCAACGACGGCCCCGCCCTCCGCCAGGCCGACATCGGCGTCGCCATGGGCGCCCGCGGCACCGAGGTGGCCCGCCAGGCCGCCGACCTCGTCCTCACGGACGACGAGCTGTCCACCGTGGTCACGGCCGTCGAGGAAGGCCGCCGCGTCTACGACAACATCCGACGCTTCCTCGTCTACGCGATGGCCGGTGGGGCCGCCGAGATCCTCGTGATGCTGGCAGGTCCCCTACTCGGCCTGGCCCTCCCGCTTCGGGCGGGCCAGATCCTGTGGATCAACCTCCTCACACACGGTCTGACCGGCGTGGCCATGGGTGCCGAACCGGCCTCACCAGAGGCCATGCGGCGCCCGCCCCGGCCGCCCGGACAGCACATCCTGGCCGCAGGCGTGTGGCAACGCCTCCTCATCCTCGCTGCGGCCGTGACGGCTTTCAGCTTGATCGCCGGCATCGGCGCGCGCTCCATGGGCCTGCCCTGGCAGAGCGTGCTCTTCCTGTCCCTGCTCGGAGCCCAGCTGGGCGTGGCCCTGGGACTGAGGGCCCGGCTGCTCACCACCCAGAACCTCTCCCTCCCCGCCGCCGTGGCGGCCTCCGCCCTCCTTGCGATGGCTGCCCTGCACCTTCCCGCTCTGCAGTCGCTGCTGGACACCCAGCCGGTGGGCTGGGCCGGCATAGGGCTCGCCGCCTCGGCAGCCCTCGCGGCGTTCGTCGCCGCCCGGCTCCTGCGGGGCGCATTCCACAGAAAGGCATGATCATGAACGCGCATCCGCTTGCCCACGGAGACGGGATCCACGCCGAGGTCGGCGACCAGATCATCGTGGGCGGCCCCACCGTCGGAACGACAGGCCGTGACGGCGAAGTCATCGCCCTGCACCACGAGGACGGCACCCCGCCGTACGACGTGCGCTGGTCCGACACCGGCCGTACCACCGTGATCTTCCCGGACCGGACGCCCACGTCCGCCAGCTGCACGACGAAACCGGTACGCCGCGACACGAGGAGGAGCCGGAAGGGGCAGTGGCATCCCGTTGAGTGGAAAGGCCGGGCGCCCCGACCGGAGATACCGTGGAAGTGATGGCCGTCTCGCCATCCCTTCCTGCCGGAGGCGGGCATGAGCACAGGGGAACAGCCCACCCGGAGCGGTGTTCCTCGTCTGCGGCTCGACGAACTGCTGGATGAACTCCAGGTACGGATCGACGAGGTCAGAGGCACGCGGGACCGGCTGAACGGTCTACTCGAAGCCGTCATGTCCGTGGGCCGGGAACTCGACTTGCCGCAGGTCCTGCAAGGCATCGTCGAGGCCGCCGTAGTGCTCGTGGACGCCGAATACGGGGCCCTCGGAGTCATCGGGAACGACAAGAAACTGGCCGAGTTCCTTCCCGTCGGCATCAGCGACGCCCTCCGCGCACAGATCGGAGACCTGCCCTCCGGCCACGGCATCCTCGGCGAGCTGATCCGCCACCCCGAACCACTGCGGCTGTCGGAGCTGTCCGAGCACCCGGCCTCGTACGGGTTCCCCGACCACCACCCGCCGATGCACTCGTTCCTCGGTGTCCCGATCCGGGTCCGCGAGGCGGTCTTCGGCAACCTCTACCTGACCGAGAAGCGCGGCGGAGCCGACTTCGACGCCGAGGACGAAGCGGTCCTGTCCACCCTCGCCGTCGCGGCCGGCATCGCCATCGAGAACGCCCGGCTCTTCGAGGAGGTCCGGCTGCGCGAGCGCTGGCTGGAGGCCAGCTCCGACATCACCAGCGCCCTGCTCTCCGGAGCGCCCGAGAACGAAGTCCTCGAGGGCATGCTGGAGCAGGCCAAGGACATCACCCGCGCCGACATGGGCGTCTTCTACCTGCTCGGCTCCGCCGGTGAACTGCGAGGCTCCCTCGCCCTCGGGGAAGGAGCAGAGGCACACCGCGGGATCGTCCTGCCCAGTACCCAGGGAACCCTCGCCGAGGCCGCACTGGCCCACAACGGCCTCATCACGGTCCCCGACGTGGCGACCGACGAGCACGTCACCGTGCACCCCGAGCGGTGGACGGGCTTCGGCCCGGCGGTCGCCGTCACCGTCGGCACCAAGGAAAGCCTGAGCGGCGTCCTGATGCTGGCCCGGCGGCACGGACGCCCCGTGTTCGCCACCACGGAAGTCGCCCCACTTCCGGGGTTTGCGAGCCAGGCCGCCCTCGCCCTGGAGCTCGCCGACCGGCGCCGTGACACCGAGCAGATGAGCCTCCTGGAGGACCACGACCGCATCGCCCGCGACCTGCACGACCTGGCCATCCAGCGCCTCTTCGCCACCGGCATGACCCTCCAGAGCGCCCAGCGGTTCATTGACCACTCCCAGGCATCGGAACGCATCGCGCGCGCCGTGGACGACCTCGACGCCACCATCAAGATCATCCGATCGACCATCTTCGGACTCCGCGAGCACGAAACCCCCGGTGAGGCCTCCAAGCTGCGCTCCCGCGCCGTCAAGGCCCTGGACGGGGCGGCCGCAGCCCTCGGCTTCGCCCCTGCCCTGCGGATGGAAGGACTGATCGACACCGACGTACCGTCCGCCGTCGCCGACGAGGTCATCGCCGTGGTGGGGGAAGCTCTCACCAACGTCGCCCGCCATGCCGGGGCCACGCGGGTGGAGGTCTCGATCGCCGCGGGCGACGGGAAGCTGACGATCACGGTGACCGACAATGGAGTGGGCTTGCCCGCCGGCGGTCGGCGCAGCGGACTGCGGAACCTGGCGGAGCGTGCCGAAAGGCTCAGCGGCCAGATGGAGATTGCCGCGCCGGGAAACGGGGAGCGGGGCACTCGCCTGGAGTGGGAGGTACCTCTGGTCCCGCCGGCTCGGTGACCTCTACCAGACGTTCCTACCGCTTCACCGTTCCGGCCTCGTGCTCGTGGACCTGGGCGGCGATCACAGCCGCCTGGACCCGCCGCTCCACGCCGAGCTTGCCCAGCAACCGCGAGATGTGGTTCTTGACCGTCTTCTCGGACAAGTAGAGCTGCTTGGCGATCTGCCGGTTGGTGAGGCCCTCGCCGATGAGCTCCAGCACAGCCCGCTCCCGTTCGGACAGAGCTGCCAGGCGAGCGTCCTCCGGTGTCTTCGCCGGTTCCGGGTCACGCAGGGAGTGCATCAGGCGGGCGGTGGTCGCGGGGTCCAGCATGGACTGGCCGGTGGCGACCGTGCGTACGGCCGAGACCAGGTCAGCACCCTTGATCTGCTTCAGCACGTACCCGGCGGCCCCCGCCATGATCGCGTCCAGCAAGGCGTCCTCGTCGTCGAACGAGGTCAGCATCAGACAGGCCAGCCCCGGCATGCGCGAGCGCAGCTCGCGGCAGACGGTGATGCCGTCGCTGTCGGGCAGCCTCACATCGAGTACGGCGACATCCGGACGGAGCGCCGGCCCGCGGGTCAGCGCCTGCTCGGCCGTACCGGCTTCACCCACGACGGTGATGTCCGGCTCTGCATCCAGAAGGTCGCGCAGCCCACGCCGGACCACCTCGTGGTCATCGAGGAGGAACACCTTGATCGGCGCCTCTGCGGAGGCGTTCGGATCCTCGGACATGATCGCCCCTGGCTCGGTCCACGTGCTGTGCCTTTCCATCCGAATTGTCTCAGGAAGACGCGCAAGGCACCCTGTGGCCGACGAGAACCGGAGCTAGGCAGCGATGGTGCCGTCCAGCTCCATCCGGACGTCCACGACACCCTCGACCGCGCGGATCGCCCGTGCGAGCAGGGGGACCAAAACCCGGTCCCGCAGTGGGCCGCGAAGGGTGACGACGCCGTCCTGTACGGCGAAGTCCAAGGTCACACCGGGTGCCAGTTCGGTGAGCACGGCCTGGCGGATCTCCTCCTCGAGCTCCTCGTCTGGCCGCAGGAACACCTTGAGGAGGTCGCTGCGGCTGACCACGCCTTCCAGCATGCCGAGCACGTTCACGACGGGCAGGCGCTTGACGTGCTTGCGGGCCATGATCCGGGCGGCTTCGGTGACGGGCGCGTCGGGGTGGACGGTGATCGCCGGGCTCGACATGAGCTCCTCGGCCAGCACCGCGCCGGCCTTCGACGCTTCCTCCAGCTGCTCGGGCAGTGCGGGGTCCGTACGCCGGAACTCTTCCTTCGGCAGCAGGTCCGCCTCGGAGACCACGCCGACGACCCGGCCTTCGCCTTCCAGGACGGGGACCGCGCTGACCTTCCACTGGTGCATCAGCTCGACGATCTCCTTGTAGGACGCCCCACGGCCGATGGCGATGGCGGTGTGCGTCATGACGTCACTGACGGTGTAGCGGGATGCGGGCATGACCGGCTCCTTCGGCATACGGACGATCAGAGGAAGCTGCCGCTGCCGTAAGGCGCGTACAGGTCGAGAAGGCACACGCGGGCGGCCTGCAGCCGGTTGGCCAGGACCTGCCCGATCCAATGGCCCAGGGCAGAGCCGAAGGCGGTGTCGTCGTCCATCAGCGTCCGTACGCGCGCCGCGTCGAACTCGTACGCGCGGACGGGCGTCATCGCCTCGGCGCCAAGGCGCCAGGAGTAGGGCTTGAAGAGCCACGAGCAGCCGACCAGCTGACCGGCACCGAGGCTATCGATGACGGCGGCGCGCCGCCCGGGCACGTGGACGTCCAAGGTCACGGTGCCGGACCGGACGATCCAGAACCGGTCGGCGTGACCGCCCTCGCTGAAGAGACGCGTCCCCTCGGCGAAGTTGACCTCTTGGGCCAGTTCCATCAGACGGGAACGGCAGTCGGCGGGCAGCGCCTCGGAGATACGTGTGGGTGACGGGGTGGTCATGAACGGCCTCCTGTTCGAGTCCGTCTTCAGTCTTGGTGGTCCCGCCAGTCCCGACATGGGCCCTGTGGCCCCGACTGTGGGCCGACCGGCCCATGCCGGGGCTCGGTGCAGCCGGAGATCCTGGCAGCAGATGGCCGGCTCCCGACCGTCGACCCCGTCCACCTGGTAGGTGCGCAATGTACTGGAATGGCCATGGCATGGGGGCCTGGGGATGGTTCGCCATGTCCCTCACCACACTGATCATCTGGACCCTGATCGTCGCCGCGGCCATCCTCGTGGTCCGCGCCCTCAGGCGGGACGGTGCGGACGGGCACACAGTGCCCGCGCCGCACCCAACCCCCGACAAGGGGGCCGAGAAGCTTCTCGCGGAGCGATTCGCCAGAGGCGAGATCGACGACGAGGAATACCGCCGGCGGCTCGCGGTACTGCGAGCCCATATCCCTGGGCCGACGTCCCTTTGAGCAAGCCCGACCTGGTCACCGTCTTCCGCCTGTGTGAGAGCAGCGCGTAGCGGACGGCCCACTCGCGCGCTTCACCTCCTTGGAGCCCTCCGCCCGCTCGCACCGGCCCCGGCGGGGTCGGTGAGCGTGTC
This sequence comes from Streptomyces sp. NBC_00454, assembly GCF_041434015.1. GTDB lineage: Bacteria > Actinomycetota > Actinomycetes > Streptomycetales > Streptomycetaceae > Streptomyces. The sequence goes on from NZ_CP107907.1 coordinate 86,112, forward strand.
ACTTCGTCGCGTCCGCAGACCGTGCCGACAGGGCTGCACGGCCGGCCTCCAGGCGGGCGACGGGGACGCGGAACGGGGAGCAGGAGACGTAGTCGAGTCCGGCCCCGTGGAAGAAGTGCACGGAGGTGGGGTCACCGCCGTGTTCCCCGCACACGCCGATCTTGAGGTCGGGTCGGGCCGCACGACCTTCACGGACCGCGATCTCCACCAGGCGTCCGACTCCTTCCCGGTCGATCGTCTCGAACGGGGAGGTCTCGAAGATTCCCTTGTCGAGGTAGGCGGAGAAGAACTCCGCCTCGACGTCGTCGCGGGAGAAGCCCCATGTGGTCTGCGTCAGGTCGTTCGTTCCGAAGGAGAAGAACTCCGCCTGGCTCGCGATACGGCCGGCGGTCAGGGCTGCCCTGGGCAGCTCGATCATGGTTCCGATCGGGCAGGTCACCGGGACTCCCGTCTCGCGCGCGACCGTGGACAGCACCTCCTCCACTTCTTGCCTCACGAGGTGGAGTTCCTCGACCGCGCCCACGAGCGGGACCATGATCTCGGCACGCGGATCACCTCCCGCCCGCTTGCGGGCAACGACGGCCTCTGCAATGGCACGGACCTGCATGGCCACCAGGCCCCGTTTCACGAGACCCAGTCGGACGCCCCGCAGGCCGAGCATCGGGTTCTCCTCGTGCATGCGCGTGACTGCGGCCAACAGCTCGGTGTCGTGAGGATCCTGTGTCCGGCCCAATGCTTCGTCCCGGGCAAGGCGTACGGCCAGGTCCGTCCGGTCGGGCAGGAACTCGTGCAGAGGCGGGTCGAGCAGCCGGATGGTCACGGGCAAGCCGTCCATGGCGGCGAGGATTCCGGTGAAGTCCTCGCGCTGCAAGGGCAGGAGTGCGGCCAGCGCGACCTCGCGGTCGTTCTCCGTGGGCGCGAGGATCATGGCTTCCACCAGTTGACGGCGGTCCCCGAGGAACATGTGCTCCGTACGGCACAGTCCGATGCCCTCTGCGCCGAACCGGCGTGCTCGGGCCGCGTCCTGCGGTGTGTCGGCGTTCGCCCGTACCCCCAGGCGTCGGGTGGCATCGGCGTGCTCCATGAGGCGGTGCACCTCGGGTACGCCCTCCTGCGCGGTGGCGTCCGGCGCGGGTGAGCCCGCCTCGAAGTAGCGCATGACCGCGGAGTCGACCAGTGGTACCGCGCCGAGGCGGACGAGGCCTTCGAAGCCGTCCACGGAGATGGTCTCGCCCTCGGAGACGACGACATCGCCGACGGAGAAGCGGCGTTCCCCCAGATCGATGGAGAGCGCGTCGGCCCCGCAGACGCAGACCTTGCCCATACCGCGCGCCACCACCGCCGCATGGCTGGTCTTGCCGCCCCGGCTCGTGAGCACCGCCTGAGCGGCGACCATGCCCGGGAGGTCGTCGGGCGTGGTCTCCTGCCGTACCAGCACGACTTCCTCTCCGGCGGCGGCCCGCCGAACCGCCTCCCCGGAGTCGAAGACGACCACGCCCACGGCCGCACCCGGCGAGGCCGGGATACCGCGTGTGAGCACGGGAGCCGCGACACCTGCGTCGAACCGGGGGAACATCAGCCGCGCCAGCATGTCGCCGTCGACACGGGCCAGCGCTTCATCAGTGGAGATGAGGCCCTCGTCGGCCAGTTGCGAGGCGATGCTGAAGGCCGCCTGCGCGGTGCGCTTCCCGACACGGGTCTGCAGCATCCACAGGACGCCGTGCTCGATCGTGAACTCGATGTCGCACAGGTCTCGGTAGTGCGTTTCGAGCTGCCCCATGTAGCCGCGCAGCCGGGCGAACGAGACCGGGTCGAGCGCGGCCAGCTCCTGCAGCGGTACGGCGTCGCGGACACCGGAGACGACGTCCTCGCCCTGGGCATTGGGAAGGTAGTCGCCGTACAGGCCGGGGCGCCCGGTGGCCGGGTCGCGCGTGAACGCGACTCCGCTGCCGGAATCGGAGCCGAGGTTCCCGAAGACCATGCGCTGGATGTTGACCGCTGTCCCGAGACCGTCCGGAATGTGCTCGCGGCGACGGTAGAGGCGTGCGCGGTCACCGTTCCACGACGCGAAGACGGCGAGGATCGCCTGCCGCAGCTGCTCGGTCGGGTCTTGCGGAAACGCACTACCCGTACGTTCGAGGATGAGGTCCTTGAACATTTCGACGATCCGCATGAGGTCGCAGACGTCCAGGTGGGAGTCGTCTACGACACGGTGCTGGTCCTTGACCCGGCGGAGGACGTCTTCGAAGAGCGAGCCGTCGACGCCCATGACCGTACTCCCGAACATCTGCACGAGGCGACGGTAGGAATCCCACGCGAACCGCTCCCGGTCGGGGACCTTGGCCAGGCCGAGCACCGAGAGGTCGTTCAGACCGATGTCCAGGATGGTCTCCATCATGCCCGGCATGGAGAACCTCGCCCCCGACCTGACCGAGAGGAGCAGCGGGTCGTCCACCTGTCCCAACCGCTTGCCGGCAGCCCTCTCGAGCTCCGCCAGGTGCTCGGCGACCTCGCGCTCCAGGCCCGCGGGCAGCTCACCTGTAGCCAGGAAAACGCGGCAGGCCTCCGTCGTGATGGTGAAGCCAGGCGGCACGGGCAGGCCCATGCGGGCCATCTCCGCGAGGTTCGCGCCCTTGCCTCCGAGCAGATCGGCCATGTCCCGGCCGCCCTCGGCGAAGTCGTACACGTAGGAACCCATGACTGCCACCAGCCTCCTCGGCGATATCGCGCTCATCTCTCACACTGGCTTGTCCCGCACCGGTTCCGAGAGGGGCCGGACGGCCCTTCGTGGGGCCGGACGGGCCCTCTGCCTGTGCCCTGGCCGAGCGCGCGGCCACCCGCGGAGGGGCCGTTCGACTCCGCGAAGGGACGTTGGGTACCTGCTCGACCACTCCCGGTATCCGGGACAGTCGGGGCGAGCGCGGAAATGCGGCTCCGGGCATGACACGAAAGCCGGTGAATGACATGACGGGCTTGCTGGCCGTCGGCGCCATCACTTCCGTCGGTCTCGGCACCATCCTGGTGTTCGCGGTGGACTGGCAGTGGGCGAACGCCGACCGGACACTCGTCGGGCTGATCATGATGGCCGTCGGCATGCTGGCGCTCGTCGTCGCCACGTCCCTGGAGCGACAAGGAACCGGAAAGCCTTCCTGAGCGCCCGACGCACCCCCAGGAGGCAAGAGTGACTCGCCGGCCCACGTGTCAGGCGCAGGCCTCGGATACCGTGCCTTCTCCCACCCCCGTGAGCCAGGCCCAGCGGGCGAGTTCAACTCGTTCACGACGGAGCGCATGCTGTCCACGGCGGCTGCCGAGACGGCGTACACACCGCAGGCGGCGAGCCAAATGCCCTGGCGGGTGTATCGCGGGCAACGACGTGGTCCTCGTCGTGTGCCGCAGCTGGAACGGTGCCCGGAGGGTACTGCGTCACGTGCACGGCGGGGCGGACGTGGACCGGTAGTTCCTGCTCATTCTGTCGCGAGCCCCTTCTCCCGGCTCCATGCCCGGTAGGCCTCCAGAGCCGTGGGCAGGGTCGGGTAGATCCGTTCGGCCCCCACCGAGGCCGTGAGGCCGAACGCATCGAGGTCTTCACGGAGTTCCTGCTTGACCCGGGCCAGCGCGAAGACGATGCCGCGGTGCACGAGTTCCTGACGGAGTCCGTCGACGGCGTCAAGGGCCGTGATGTCCACTTCGACGTTCGCCTCCGCGTTGAGGACGAACCAGCGGACCGGACGGCTCTGTTCGTCGACCGCCGCCAGGGCGCGTCGGCGGAAGTCCTCCGCGTTGGCGAAGAACAGTGGTGAGTCGTACCGGTAGATGACCAAGCCGGGAACGGTCTGCGCCGTCGGGTAGTCGTCCACGTCATGCATGCCGGCGAGCCCTGGTACCAGGCCTTCCACCGCGTCATGCGGACGGGCCACGCGAGCGAGGAGCTCGATGACCGACAGGGCCACGGCGACCAGAACGCCGTACAGGATGCCGAGCACGAGGACACCCAGGAGACAGCCCAGGGCCAGCAGGAGTTCGCGGCGGCGGAAGGCGGCGAGGCGCCGGAACTCGGCCACCTCGATCAGGCGGACGGCGGCATAGACGACGATGGCGCCGAGGACGGCGCTCGGCGTGTGGGCCAGTAGGGGGCCCAGGAGGAGCAGGACCATCAGTACCGCGACCGCAGCGAACAGGGAGTACGCCTGGCTCCGCGCCTTCGACGACTGCGCCAGGGCGGTGCGGCTCGCGCTGCTGCTGACCGGGAACCCGTGCAGGATGCCCGCCCCCAGGTTCGCCGCCCCCAGGGCCAGGAGTTCACGGTTGGGGTCCAGCGGGACCCGGTCGCCGCGATCGGCGAAGGCTCGGGCGGTCAGGATCACGTCCGAGTAACCGACGAGCAGCACACCCAGAGCCGGGACCAGTAGCCGGGGCAGGTCGCCGAGCGGTGGCAGCGAGGGCACCGGCAGGCCGGAGGGCACGGATCCGATCACGGAGATCCCGTACCGGTCGTCCAGCCCGAATGCCGCCACGGCCGCCGTGGCGAGGACGAGGGCCACCAACGGGCGCGGCACCATGCGCCAGTGCTTCGGCGCCACCAGGAGCAGCGCAAGAGCAGCAGCGGCCACCCCGGCGGTCGGCCAGTCGACGTCCGGGACGTGCAGGGCGAAGGAGTACAGCTGCGGGAAGAAGCCCGAACTGGTCGTGCGCACTCCGGTGAGTCGGGGCAGCTGATCAATGATCATGATCAGTGCGACGCCGGCGAGGTAACCGACGAGCACGGGCCGTGAGAGCAGGTCGGCGAGGAACCCGAGCCGTACGGCCCAAGCGGCCAACGAGACCAGGCCGACGACCACGGCGAGGGCCGCTGCGAGCACCGCGTACCGGCCCGGATCGCCGGCGGCGAGCGGTCCCACGGCAACGGCGGTCATCAGCGCCGTGGTCGACTCGGGTCCGACCGACAGGAGCCGCGAGGACCCGATCAGCGTGTAGAGGACCATGGCCGGCAGGACCGCCCAGAGTCCGGCGACCGGCGGCAGCCCGGCCACACCCGCGTACGCCATGACCTGCGGCACCAGGTACGCGGCGACGGTGACACCCGCCAACGCGTCCCGCCCGAGCCAGGAGCGGCGGTACCCCCGGAGACCCGTGGGTACCGGGGCCGGCCTTCCACTTGCGGACATCGCGCTCCTTCTGACGATCCGCTCGGCATCGCGCACCGGTCTCCGGCGCGGCTCAGTCCTTGCCGAGGGTGGCCGCGTGGTCGGGTACGGCGGTCTGTAGCTCCTTGGACGGACGCTCGTAGCCCGTGGACGGCGGCCTCGGCGGCAAGGTCAGCGATGGTACGGCCACGTCCTCGTAGGGAACCGAGGACAGCAGGTGGGCCATCATGTTGAGCCGTGCGCTGCGCTTGTCGTCGCTCTCGACGACGTACCACGGGGCGTCGGCCGTGTCCGTGTGGACGAGCATCTCGTCCTTGGCCCTCGAGTACGCCTCCCAGCGGGTGAGGGACTCCAGGTCCATCGGGGAGAGTTTCCACCGGCGCAGCGGGTCCTGCGCGCGGCGCCGGAACCGCTCCTCCTGGGCCGCGTCGCTGACGGAGAACCAGTACTTGCGGAGCAGGATCCCGTCCTCGATCAGCATCCGCTCGAACACCGGGCACTGGCGCAGGAAGCGCTGGTGCTCGGCGGGCGTGCAGAAGCCCATGACGTGCTCCACTCCGGCGCGGTTGTACCAGCTGCGGTCGAAGAGGACGATCTCGCCGGCGGCCGGCAGATGCTCGACGTACCGCTGGAAGTACCACTGTGAACGCTCCCGCTCCGTCGGCGTGGGCAGGGCCGCAATGCGCGCGACACGGGGGTTCAGGTGCTCGGCGACGCGCTTGATCGTGCCCCCTTTGCCCGCGGCGTCACGGCCCTCGAAGACGACGACCAGGCGGGCGCCTTCCGCGCGAGTCCACTCCTGGAGCTTGACCAGCTCCGTCTGGAGCCGCAGCAGCTCCCTCTCGTAGACCGCCTTCTTGAGACCCATCGCCGTGTCCGTCCTCTCGCCGTCCAGTGCCGTGATCAAGTCGGTCACGGCACGCGCCCGCGCGCAAGGATGCCTCTCGCATCGCAATCCCGTGTCGGGACGCCCGCCCAAACCTCACCCTCAGGTCTCACCGGGCGTCCGCAGCCCCCTGTTCGCAGTGCCCGCGGCCGATGCCCTCTTCGGGCCCGTCTGTGCCGATACGCTGGCGGCGGACGGGGCGGGCAGCGAAGGGGAATCACGTGAGTGTGGGGGATCCGTTGACGCAAGTGCCTCGGATGCGGCTGGACGAGCTGCTCGACGAGCTCCAGGTACGCATCGACGCCGTGCGCGGCACACGGGACCGGGTGCACAGTCTGCTGGAGGCCGTCGTCTCGGTGGGCCGGGAGCTGGATCTGGCGCAGGTGCTGCGGCGGATCGTGGAGGCCGCGGCCCTGCTCGTCGACGCCGACTACGGGGCGCTCGGGGTCATCGGGCCTGACGGCCGCACGCTGTCGCAGTTCCTGACCGTGGGGCTCGACGAGGAGGCCATCGCCGAAATCGGTCCCCTGCCGGCCGGACACGGCCTGCTCGGAGAGGTCATCCACCACCCGGAGGCCTTGCGCCTCACTGATCTCGGCGCCCACTCCTCGTCGTACGGGTTTCCGCCGCACCACCCGCCCATGCGCACGTTCCTCGGTGTACCGATCCGGGTGCGGGACGAGGTGTTCGGGAATCTCTACCTGACCGACAAGCGGGGCGGGTTCGATTTCGACACCGAGGACGAGACGGTGATCTCCACCCTCTCGGTGGCGGCGGGCGTGGCGATCGACAACGCCCGGCTCTACGAGGGGTCCCAGCGCCAGCAGCTGTGGCTCAAGGCCAATGCGGAGATCACCGAGAGCCTGCTGTCGGGCAGTCCCCGTCCGGCGGTGCTGGAGCTCATCGCGCTGCGGGCCCAGGAGATCACAGGGGCCCGGATCGCGGATATCTCCATGCCGGTTCCCGGCGCGGAGGGGTTGTTCGTGGAGTTCGCGGCCGGTGCGGACAGCAAGTCCAGGCAGGGACTCGTGGTCCCCTTCGCGGGAACCCTCTCGGGGACCGCGCACCGGACCGGGCAACCCGTCACGGTCCTCCACGCCTCGGACGACGACCGCTACCCGGCCGATGCGCAGACACAGGGCGGGCTGGGTCCCGCCGTCGCGGTCCCGCTGGGCACCTCCGGCGGGGAGAGCAGGGGCGTACTGCTGCTCGCGCGCCCGGCTGGCGAGCCCGCCTTCGGCGAGAACGAGCTCGAGCCGCTCGTCGCCTTCGCGGGTCAGGCGACCATCGCCCTCGAGCTGGCGGAGCGGCGCCGTGACGCAGAGCAGATAGCGCTTTTGGAGGAGCGCGACCGGATCGCACGGGACCTGCACGACCTGGCCATCCAGCGGCTCTTCGCCACCGGAATGACCCTCCAGAGCGCGGCACGGCTCGTCGAGCACGAAGGGGCCGCCGAACGCGTCAGCCGTGCGGTCGAGGACCTGGACGAGACCATCAAGATCATCCGTTCGACGATCTTCGGTCTGCGCACCAAGGACCGCGAGACCGGACCGGGTCTGCGGGCCCGCGCGGCCCGGGCCGTCGGCGAAGCAGCCACCACCCTCGGCCATCCACCGCGTCTGAGTATGGAGGGGTTGCTCGACACGGACGTCCCCTCCGAAGTCGCCGACCACGTCATGGCGGCGCTGGGCGAGCTCCTGAGCAACGCCGCGCGCCACGCGGAGGCGACCAGGGTCGCCGTGGCGCTCAAGGCAGAACCGGGCGAGATCGTGCTGACGGTCTCCGACAACGGCAGGGGCATCCCGGCCCAGGGCCGCCGAAGCGGTCTACGCAACCTCGACGACCGGGCGCAGAGCCTGGGCGGGTCATTCATCATTGGCACCCCCGACGACGGGGGCAGCCGGCTCGTCTGGCGGGCGCCGCTCCCCACCGGGAGCTGACGGCCCCGACGCGATCAGCCCAGGCAAGCGGACTCGGGCAGCGTCCGCTCCGCCTCCAGCCGGAATCCGGTAACGAGGTCGGAGCGGATCCGCAGGGCTCCGGTCATGGGGTGTCCCACCCAGGGACGCAGCAATGAAGCGAACCGGGCCACCTCGTCGGCATCGGTCACCAGGCACGCGTAACCGGTGACCACGACGCTCCAGCCGAAGTGGGTGACGGGATCGATGGCGTCCGCCTCGTAGGCGACCACCACGCCGGGGACATCGGCCGGAGCCACGAGGGAGGCGAGCGCCCCATCGTCGTGGATCCGCACGATGACGTCCTCGCCTTCGACCAGGTGGTTGACCGGGCGGACGGCGGGCAGCGCGGACTGCGTGAAGACGATGCGCCCCAGGGACACAGTCCCCAGAAGCCTGAGTGCCTCGGCCCTGTCCAGCTCCCGCATGCGCCGGCCGGTCGTCGTATCGCCCGTGTGACCGCCGACGCGTCCTATGCCGTCCTGGTCCATGATCCGCACCTTCATCCGGTATCGATCGTTCGCGGCTTCCGCGTCACCAGCCTCCCTCGCGATCACCACGGGAACCAGGGCCAAATGGTCCCGACCAGGGCACCAGTCTCGGATGCCGCCGCGCTCAGGCCGCCACGATGCGCAGCACGCGGTCGGCACCGAGGACGCGCATCGACTTGGCCACCAGAGGTGGCACGCCGCACAGCCGGAGCCGGGTTCCGGCCCAGCGGCAGCGTTGGTCGACACGCAAGAACAGGCCGATGCCCGAGCTGTCACAGAAGGAGATCCCGGACAGGTCCAGGACGAGGCTGCGGTGACCGGATGCGGCGAGGTCGGTGAGGCGCGGTTCCACCAGCCCCGCCGTATGGAAATCGAGTTCTCCGGCCAACGTGACGCGCACGTCGCCTTCGTTCCTCACCGCGGCCTTCAGGTCGATCAAGGTGGTCGTCATGGAACCTCCACGCTGCGTGCGGCCCTGCGGACGAGCCGCGCCTTTCCCCGTGCGGCACCAGCTCACCGCACGCGAACAGGCGCCGGGAGGGTCCGCATGCCCCCGACCCAGGGCCGAAGGTCCCTTTCCCCGAAGGCCCACTGCTCGGGGAGGCCGCCGGATGAGGGCCTATCGGCCCTGTCCGTTCGGCCCCTTCGGCAGGCAGGATGCTGGAGTTCGGGCGCCCCGCACGAACCCAGGCGAAGGAGTTGCGTCATGACCGACAGCGGTGCCCCCTCCCCCACCAAGCCGCCGATCACGGTCTTCCTCCTCGACGACCACGAAGTCGTACGCCGCGGGGTGCACGATCTGCTGGACGCGGAATCCGACCTGAACGTGATCGGTGAGGCGGGCACGGCGGAACAGGCCCTGATCCGCATCCCCGCGCTGCGCCCCCAGGTCGCCATCCTCGACGTACGGCTCCAGGACGGCGACGGCGTGAGCGTGTGCCGCGAGCTGCGCTCGCGGATGCCCGAGCTGGCCTGCCTGATGCTCACCTCGTTCGACGACGAGGAGGCCTTGCTGGACGCGGTGATGGCGGGCGCCTCCGGTTACGTGCTGAAGCAGATCACCGGCACCGACCTGGTCACCGCCGTCCGTACGGTCGCGGCCGGCCAGTCCATGCTCGATCCCGGCGCCACGACCCGGCTGATGGCCCGCATGCGCGGCGACGTGCCCTCGGAGGACCAGGTCCCGGGCCTGCCCGGCTTCACCGACCGGGAGAAGGAGATCCTCGTCATGGTCAGCGAAGGGCTCACCAACCGGGAGATCGGCAACCGGCTCTACCTCGCCGAGAAGACCGTCAAGAACATCATCTCGCGGCTGCTCACCAAGCTCGGCGTGGAGCGTCGCGTCCAGGCAGCGGTGATCGCCAGCCACACGCTGATCCCGCCGAGCCAGCACCCCGCGCGGGCCGCCGAATAGCCGGCGGCCGGGCACGTGAGAGGGCCGGGCACGCCGTACAGTCGCGTGCCCGGCCTTCCGCCTGACCTGGGCCGGGTCAGGCGTGCGGGACCACGGCGACAGGACAGACCGCGTGGTGCAGAACGGCGTGGGCCACGGATCCGATGTGCGCCCCCACCGCCGATTCGCGGACCCGGCGGCCGACGACGAGCAGCTGCGCGTCCGACGCCGCGGTCAGCAGCACGTGGCCGCCACTGCCCTGCTCCACGTGCGCGACGACTTCGACCTCCGGGTACTTCAGCCGCCACGGCTCCAGTGCCTGCTCCAGCGCGGCCTTCTCGTACGGCTCCAGGCCACCGAACTGGTCGGCGATCCACATCGACCCGGGGCTGTAGCCGTAGACCGGGGGCAAGCTCCAGGCGCGGACCGCACGGAGCGGTACCTTCCTCGCCGCGGCGGCCTCGAAGGCGACGCGCAGTACCTCGGCGGACTCCTGCACGCCGCCCTGCTGCCCGACGACGACCTCCCCCTCCTCCGGCACGGCCACCGGCCTGCCGTGCGCGGAGCGCACGGAGACGACGGGGCACTCGGCGGCGGCGATCACCTGCCGACCGTAGGAACCCAGCAGGAACCCGACCAGGGCTCCGTGCCCGCGCGTGCCGAGCACCAGCAACTCCGCGTCCTCGGCGGCGCGCAGCAGGGCCGGCACCGGCACGTCCGAGAGCACTTGCGCGGTGAGGGCCAGTCCCGGGTACCGGTGGGTGAGCTCGCCCTCGACTTCCTTCAGGAGGTCATCGGCCCGGCCGGCTTCGGTGTCGCGGTCCTGGACGATCGGTGCTGCGAGCGGCTGCCACAGCCAGGCGTGGACCACGTGCAAGGGCAGGTCACGCCGTACGGCCTCCCGTGCGGCCCAGTCCGCCGCGGCCCGGCTCTGCGGGGATCCGTCCACTCCGACAACGAGCGTGCGCTTCACAGGTCTGTCCTCCGTACTGATGCCGGAGCATCGGGGTCGATCGGCAGGGGAGCGGCACCGGCCGGGGGAACCGGCGCCGCTGAACTCACCTTCGCCGCTGGATGCCTTGACATACAGGGGCCAACAGTCCCTCCCCCAGGGCCGGTCCTCCCTTCCCGACGCCCGCTCGGTCGACGACCTCCTCGCCGGACGAGGGGCCCTGTCTCGGCTCCAGCCAGTGGCCTTGCGGGCGGTCAGGTGCTGGGCAGCTTCGGCGCCGGGGTTGACGAGCTCCGCAGGAGCTCCGGCTTCCGGGGCCGGCCTGGTTGCGGCGGCCCCGGACCGACGCTTCCGCTACAGGAGCCACCGGTTGCGGCGGACTACGGGCAGGCTCCGCCAAGCAGTGCCCAGCCCCCAGAAGCGCCCGGCTCCGATCACCGCCAGCATCACCAGGACAGCCGCGTACAGGACGTGATAGTCCACCAGAGGGTTCGTCGACATGCTGAGGCTGCCGTCCGAAAGGTGCCGGGCCGGAGGCCACTCGGCAGCCCACATGAGCGCCATCATCGCGGTACCCGCGACAGCAGCGCCCCTCAGGGCGACACCGCTCGCCAGAGCGATGCCGATGCCGAGCAGCCCCAGCATGAAAGCCCAGTCGGCCCAGGCCGCCCCGGCCCAGGCGTGGAAGGTGCCCTCCAGCGGCCCGGCGGCGACATGGCTCAAGAAGCCCTTGGTGGGAGAAGCGCCGTCGATCCACCCCTTGCCCGCCGGGGTCGCGTACCCCCAGCCGAACGCCTTGTCACCGAAAGCCCAGAGGAACGTGAACGAGGTCAGCAGGCGGGTCGTCGCCGCGATGCGCGCTACGGCCACGGGTGCGGCGAGCTCATCAAGCGCGCTGTCGGACGTTGTTGTGGCCCAGGCGGCCTTTCGCCACCCTGCGAGGGACATCCCGGGCTGACGGTGCTGGTGCAAAGCCATGACGTAGAACCCTTTCCTCACAGCAGGCCGTGCGCCTGCCCATCGCCAATGTCCCCGCTCGGAGAGCGGCGGCCCCGGGGGCGAACGGCCCACACCAAGTAGCCGAACGTCCTTAGCAGCAACGGAGTTCAGCACGGCCGCGCATCGAAGGAGACCTTGGATCCGGCTGCCAGGTCCTGTCGGCTTCGCGCCCGGGTACGGACGGCCCCCAAGCCGGGCCGGTTGGCACTGGCCGGAGGAGGTCGACCGAAGCGAGGCTGATGCCGACGGAGGAGGAATTCACATGAGCCATCTCAAGTCCCGTCCACGGGTTGACGTCCTGGTGAACAAGCGAGGGCCAGTGCCCGAAGGCGCGTCCGAGTACGTCCAAACGAAGATGCTGGCAGCGATCGCACACGTGGGGCCGCCGGTCCTTGCCGTCCGTGCCAAGCTCACGCAGACGGCCAACCCATCGGCGAGCCGCCCCGCCATCGCCCAGGCCGTGGTGAACGTGAACGGCCACCCGGTGCGCGCCCACTGTGCCGCGGACACGATGTTCAAGGCGGTCGATCTCCTGCAGGAGCGACTGGCCGCGCGCCTCGCCAGCGCCCGGCAGCACGGCGGACGAGAACATCGTCCCGACCACCACCAACCGCCTCCGCCGTCGATTGACGAACCCCACATCGTGCGCCAGAAGGCATTCGGCCTGGGACGACAGACTCCCGAAGACGCCGTCATCGACATGGAGTCCATGGACTACAACTTCTGGCTGTTCACCGACATGACATCGGGAGCCGATTGCGTCGTCTACCGCCAGGGGCAGACCGGCGGGTACCGCGTGGCCTCTGCCGGCGGGGACAGTCAGCAGTACGAAGCCGGTCCCCTGTTGAGCGTGAGTTCGGCCGCCGCCCCTGAATGCGGCGTCGACGCGGCCGTCGACCGCATGCGTATCGCGGGGCTCGCCTTCGTGTTCTTCGTCGACTCGGCCACGAAACGAGGATGCGTCCTCTACCAGAGGCACGACGGCCACTACGGCCTGATCTCCCCTGCACCGTAGAACACGGGCCCCAATGCCGTGGCCGTCATCCCGCACAAGTGACTACCACGGTGCGCGCAAGTGCCGTTGCCCGCGTTACCTCTTGGGAGCGCCGGCGACTTCGTGTGAGGGGCTCCGGCAGGCCGGGCGACAGAGGGCCGTTCGGCCCGGCTCCCGGGCCCCCTGGACCATCTCCCCCTACGGCCCGACGCGGAAGGGTGGGACACACACCGCCGACGGCGGTCGTCGCTCTGCCCTTCACGCTTCTGGAGGAGACACCATGTCACGTACGGTCATCGCGGGCCTCGACGGGTCCCCCGCATCGCTGGCAGCCGCCGAGTGGGCCGCCCGCGAGGCCCAGCGGCGCCGACTCCCGCTCAAACTGCTGCACGCGGTGGAGGAGTGGATCCCGTCGTACGGCTACGCGTCGCAGACCGCCGCCACACCGTCCCCTCAGCACTGGGGCGAGCGCATTCCGCGGGAGGTGGCAAAGGAGTTGGCCGAGCGGCACCCCGATCTGGAGATCACCACGGAGCAAGTGGACGGCCGGCCCCTGACCGTCCTGGCCGCTGCCGCACAGGGGGCCGAACTGCTGGTACTGGGCTCGCGCGGGCTGGCGGCGATGGCGGGCTTCCTCGTCGGATCCGTGTCCCAGGCCGTACTCGCCCACGCCGAGCGCCCCGTGGTGGTCGTACGGCCCGGCGCCTGGATGGACACCGCCCATCTGCCGATACCCGTCGACAACGGGCCACAGGAAGGCGCCTACCGGCCGGTCGTGCTCGGGCTGGACCTCTCCCGCCCGTGCGATAACCTCCTCGACTACGCCTTCGACGCAGCGTCCTCGCGGCGAGCCCCGCTGCGTGTGATCCACAGTTGGAACATGCCGCCCACCTTCTCCTTCGACCCGGCGCTGTTCGCCCCCGAGGTGCGGGACGGCATGGCGGCCGGCACGGCAACCGCGCTCGGCGACGCACTGCGGCCTTGGCACGGCAAGTACCCCCAGGTTCGCGTCGAAGAGGAATGCTCCGTGGGGCAGGCCGCCGGACATCTCATCGAGGCGTCGGCGGACGCCTCCCTGCTCGTCGTCGGCCGACGGATCCGCCGCTCGGCCATCGGCACCCACCTCGGCCCGGTCGCCCACGCCGTGCTCCACCACTCCACGGCCCCGGTCGCGGTCGTACCGCACCCCTGAGTCCCGGGAAACAGGCAGCATCCGCAGTGATGCGGGTGGCACGGGGTCAGCGCCTGTCGCGTTCCCAGGAGCTCACGGCATCCGGATCGCGGTGACAGGACCGCCCCGATGCCGCGCGCCCGGCAGCCCATCCCCTCCCCGGACTGCCGGGCGCCCACATCAGGGCGACGACCGAGTGGCCGAGCCTGCGGCCCGGGTGGGGTGTCCGACGGTGTAGTGAATCGTTCTTGCTCCGGTGGCGGTCGCCCGGACCTCCAGTCAGACAAGGATCCCGTTGTCGATGTTGCAGCCTGTTCGTGTCGTGTTCCGCTCCGCCCTGCGTGCTGCCCCGATCTTCGGTGAAGGACTGCGGGTGGCCCTGTACCAGGGTCAGGGCCCAGTCGGCAGCCGGGAGGCGGTGGAACGGAACCTGGAGCGTCTGACCGAAGTAGCCGCATTGGCAGCGGACTACAGCTGCCAGGCGGTCGTGTTCCCGGAGAAGTACACCACCGGCTACGCGATCGACCCCGAGCAGTGCCGGGAGCTGGCAGAGCACCGCGAGGGCCCCTCCATCGAGCGGGCCCGACTGGTTGCCAAGGAGCACGGCCTGGCCGTGGTCTTGCCTTACCCCGAGCGGGACGGGGACACGTTCTACGACTCGATCAGCGTGATCGGGCCCGACGGGCTGGTGGCCGCGAACTACCGCAAGACCCACCTGTACGGGGCTGCCGAGCGGCGCAACTACTCCTTCGGCCAGGACCTGCCGCCCGTCGTCCATCTCAATGGCATCGCGGTGGGCGTGCTGAACTGCTACGAGTGCGAGTTCCCGCCTCTCTACCAGTACCTCTCCGAACAGGGCGCCACGATCGTTCTCGGGCCCACAGCTGCGGATGGCCACTTCCGCCTGGCCGACGGCACCATGAGCCAGGTCCCCTACCAGGACGCCACCCGCCACATCATCCCGGCCATGGCCAGCATCTGGCGCCTGTTCATCGCCTACGCCAACCGCCGCGGCTGGGAACAGGTCCCCGCCGGCTCCTGGCAGTACCAGGGCAACTCCGGAATCTGGGCCCCCGACGGCGAACCACTGATCGTCGCAACCGCCGAAGACCGCCAGCACGACACCCTGCTCATCGCCGACTGCCTCCCCGCGGCAGTACCCCCTTTCAGCCCCGAAGGCCACCACCCCACCGACAGCCGACTCACCCTCAACCCGGCCCTGCGCCCCGCCCACTGAGAAACTCCTCGATGCCGGTACGGGCGCACTGACGGACGACAGAAGCTCTCATCGGCTCCGATCGCACACGCGGCACTACCCCTGGCGGCCGGTCGGCTCTCCACTCGCTGTCCACCAGCGGGGAGATCCAACTGGCCGCGCTATCAGGAATCCGATCCGAACTCTGACGGGCCACACCAGGGTTCCTCCGAGAATCTTCAGGCCCGCGTCCCCGAACTGCCGGGAGGGACCGGCACATCGTTCTTCTGGGCCGCTACCTGTTCAACAGCACGGCCAGCGGACGGGGCCGGGGGCCTGCGCCCCTTCCCGGATCCCGATGCCGCCGAGGGCGGGGAGGCCGAGGACGGCTGAGGACCCAGGTCCCGTCCGACGTGCCGGCCGGGACCTGGGGGTGGCTCAGTCGGCCTGATTGTCGGCCTGCTTGGGCAGGCAGAACATCAGGGCCCACATCAGGGCAAGGAGGCCGCAGACCCACCACAGCACGGTGACGAACGCGTCGCGGTTGACCGCGCCGTCGGGAGAGCCGCCGGTGATGGCGAAGAACACCACGGCGGTGAGCGCGGTGCCCAGCGCGATGCCCAGGTGAATGGCGGTGTTGAACAAGCCCGAGGCCGAGCCTGCGTCCTCGTGCGGGACCCTGGCCAGCGACAAATCGGCGAGCGGGCCGGAGACCATGCCCAGACCGAAGCCGATCAGCACCACCGGAGGGGTCATCGCCAGCAGGGTCAGGTCGGCCCGGTCGCTGCCGATCTGGAGCCCGTAGGTGACCATCGCAGCGGTCGCGATGAGGGCTCCGGCCTGCGGCAGACGGCGGGCGAAACGTCCGGCGGTCTTCGCCGCGGCGGTCGCGCCGCCCAGTTCTCCCACGGAGAGGAGCACGAAGGCCACGGCCGCCTCAAGCGGGCTCATGCCGAGTCCGCGCTGCAGGTACAGCGTCCAGGTCATGAAGAACAGGCCGCACAGCAGGCCGTGCATCAGGTCCGCGGCCATGCCCCCGGAGAACTGCCTGACCCGGAAGAGGGACAGGGTCACCAGCGGGGCGTTGCCCTGCCTGCGCCGCTGGTGGCGCAGGAAGACACCGAGGACCAGGACTCCGACGGCGAGCATGGCGAAGCACCACAGCGGCCACCCGTGGGCGTGGCCCTCGGTGAGCGGGAAGAGGATCAGGATGATGGCCAGGCCGGACAGCAGCATGCCGGCCAGATCGAGGCGGTCGGCCTTGCGGACGGTCGACTCGGGGATGAATCTGCGTCCGAGGAGGAGTACAGCCAGCCCGACGGGCACGTTGACCAGGAAGATCGGCCGCCAGGACAGCCCGAACAGGTCGGCCTGGGTGAGTACGCCGCCCAGGACCGGTCCCAGGACGTTGGCGATCGCCAGGACGGCCCCGTACAGGCCGAATGCCTTGCTGCGGTTCTGACCTTCGAAGGTGACGTGCATGGTCGCCAGGACCTGCGGGATCATCACGGCCACGCCGACACCCTGGAGCAGACGGGCACCGATCAGCACGCCCGGGCCGGTGGCCAGTCCGCACAGCAGCGAGGCGGCGGTGAACACGACGGTGCCGATGAGCAGGATCCTGCGGCGGCCATAGATGTCACCAAGCCGTCCGCCGGTGATCAGCCCGACGGCGACGGGCAGGGAATAGGCGCTGGTCAGCCACTGCACCGCGACCGGTCCGGCACCGGTCGACTCCTGGATGGCCGGCAGCGCGGTCAGGACGACCGACTGGTCGAGCATGTTCATCAGCTCGGCGGTCAGCAGCACCAGGAGGGCGATCCAGGCCCCCATGGCCATCTTCGAGGGTCCAGGTGATGGGTGGGTCGGGGTCTGGGTGGTGGTGTGCTCTGGCTCGTTGTCGAGCGCGGAGGAAGACAAAACGGAAACTCCTGATCCAAAGGAATCGGGGAGCCCTGCCGAGAGCCGCACCGGGGCCGGAAAACACGGAACCCGGGGCAGACGGCAGAGCTGCACCCGGGAAGGAAAACTGCGGGGAGGGGTGACGCAACTCAGGCCAGCGCGACGTCCGCCCCCGGACACGTGCGACAACACAGCACGCAGGGAACACGGACGACTACATGGCCTGGTTAATAAGACGTCACCCCAAGATCGACACAGAAGGAACAGGAAGTCCGGTCACTGCCACCGAAACCTTGGCGCAGGAACTCGAACACGCTACAGCACCCCCACGCCACTCCGCACAGCAGAATGGACCCGCCCCTTGCTCGGTCGCAAGGCTCAGCGGCCAGGCGATGCAGCCCGGCCAGGCGATGCAGCCCGGCCGGGCTCCACGCGTCCGGCGGCTACTGGAGGCAGTCCTCGCCGTCTTCGGCTCGGCACGCGCCTTCCTCACCCCACCCATCCACATTCCGGGGATGCTGGCCCCGGCAGCTGCTGTCGGCGCCCGGCCTCCCGTCAGCACGGTGCGGATCGGACTGAGGGGCTGCGGGCAGGACGAGCCGAAGCCCGAGCCCGCGCTTCTCGGCCTCGGCGGCTGCCCGCGCCAAGACCACGTACCAGTTCTCCGAAGGGTCGATGCGTACGAGGATCTCACCGACTTCACTCGTCATCATGACGCCTCACTCCTGCTTTCGTCGCCGTGGCGGGGGATGAGTTCGACGGGGCAGTGCGCATGGTGCACGAGGCTGTGCGTCACGCGCCCCAGGGTTCGGCCGACATATCCGGGCTTCCGGCGCCCGCCGATGACCAGCAGATCCGCGTGACGGGACGCCTCCACCAGCACCCCGGCCACGGACACGCTCTCCTCGGAGTCGGCCTGTACGGTCAGAGAGGGGAATTCGTCCCGGATCTGCTCCGCGACGAACGCCAGACTCGACTGCTCGTGATGGCCGACGCCCTCGTTCAGGCCCTTGAGTTCTCTCACCGCCGAGCCGACGGACTGCAGGATGCTCCGGACATGCAGCAGTCGCAGTGAGGCCTTGCGTAGTTCGGCCGCCCGCGCGGCATGACGCACGCAATCGAGGTCGCGCTCGTCGCGGACGCCGGCCAGCACGACGTCGTGCCCGGCCGCCTCCTCGCTCCCCCGGACGACGACCACGGGCGTGCGGGCCTCCGCCACGACCTTGAGCCCGACCGAGCCCAGGGTCAATGAGCTGAATCCGCCCGGACCCCGATGACCAACGACGAGGGTGCCGCAGCTGCTTGCGGCCCGGCGCAGGCTCATGGCAGGTCCGCTGCGGCTGAGCTCCGTCGTCACGGAGAGCGCGGGATGGCGGCCCTGCGCAGCCTGCGCGGTACCTTCAAGCAGGTCACGACCTTCGGTACTGACCCGTTCCAGGTCCTCGTCCGAGAGATCGAGGACGCGGCCGTCGATGTCGGACCCGAACACGATGTGCAGAGGGCGCCTGCGGCGGGCGGCCTCGTCCGAGGCCCAGAGCGCCGCCCACCGGGCCGGCCCGGACCCGTCGACGCCGACGATGACCGATCCGAGTGCCGGACCGCCACGGTTGCTTTCCATGGTTCCTCCACGCTGACTGCTCCTTGGGGACAGCTCCACGCTGTCACCGCGGCGACCGACAGCAGAGGGTCCCTCAGGACCTCATCTGGGCCGAAGGTCCCGGCCGATGGCTCGCAGACGACAGTCCCTGCTGCTCAATCACGACTGCACCGATGATCACGCGCTGCCGCTGCCTATCCGGTCTCGGCGACATCTCCGCACCGGGTGAATGCCCAGTCCCACCTGGACCTGCGCAGCTTCGCTACGGTCTTGCTTCTTGTCGTCCCCCGCCACTCGCGTGGCGACCGGTGCTCGGCGCTGGCGCATACCCGCACCCTCGTTGCCGGTCGTCGCGGGCCTCGTCGTGGCGCTGCTGCCCGGCGCCCCGCAGATACACGTCACCCCAGAGCTCATCGGCCTCGTAGCCCTGCCGCCCCTGCTGTACGCCGGCGCCGAGGAGATGTCCTGGCGCGAGCTGCGCGCGGTGTGGAAGCCGGTGTCCCCCAGCTCCAGTACGCACTGACCAGCCGCATCATCCTCGAACGGGCCAAGGGGATCCTCGCGGAGCGCTGACAGTGCTCCCTCGACGACGCGTTCGTCGCCCTCCGCTCCTACGCACGCGCCCACAACCTCCGACTCACCCAGCTAGCGGCCGAGATCGCCGACGTCACCTTCGACACCACTCTCATCCCGCTGGGAGATGAGCCGCCCAGGTAGTGCCACCCACAGGACCGACAGGGCGCGGGCGGCCCAGAGCGGAGCCCTCCTGCTGAGCCGACCTCATCTTGTCGCGGCCGGCGGAACGGTCGTTCTTCCCCTCCTTTAGCCCTGGTCCTACTCTCCCAGTGGGAAGTGGTCCCGGCGCGGTGCAGCCCCCGCGAGGTGCCGCCCTTCCCGGGCTCCCAGTCCCCGAGCCGGAACGGATTACCGAGGCCGGGCCGGAGCCCTATCGCAGAACGCCGACGCGCAGAGCTCCGACCTCCGTCCTGCGCGCGTTCGAGACGGAGTGCCGGTCACCGGCTCCGTAGACGCGGAGGACACCTGCGGGGACGCGACAGCGGCGCTATCGCGTCCCCCTGCGCACGGCCACCGCCTTGGGGGCGGCGGCCGTGCGGCCAGGCACTCCCCGGCCGTGCCGCGTGGCCTCACATCACTTCACCTCACAGGGTGCGGAGCTCGGTGGTGAAGACCTGGCCTGCGACGTTGCCCCCGAGGATCAGGCCGTCAGTGGCGTCCCACGGGTAGCGGACCCCGAGCCAGATGCGACTGTCGACATCCTCCTTGGCCGCGGCGCTGAAGCTGGTGAAGTGGCGCTGCTTGACCGGTGCGTTGGGTTCGTCGGTGTGAGGTCGAAGGCGATGGTGTCGCTGCCGAAGTAGCGCTTCATGATTCCCGCCCAGGCGGCACCGAAGGAGGCATGGCCGGACACGTAAGCGGGGAAGCACGGGCTGACGTTGACACCGGCGTTGTTCTTCAGGAGGGGCTTCCACTCCGGGTCCAGGCCGCCCTCGCGAATCGCGGAGACCGGGCCGCACCAAGATCCGGACCATATCCGGACCAGGCGCCGCCAGAGGACGGCGCCAACTGCCGTTTCCCCTGGTCGGCATGGGTGTAGCTGCCGTACCACCAGGAGACGAAGAATCTGCCGGTATCCAGAGTCCGAGTCCAGCGGGAATCCGGGCGTCGCTGTGTCCCGGCCCACTGCCTACAGCATGCCGGGGTGCGTCATGCACTCGAATCCGGTCGCCGCGGCGTGCCGGCCAACGCCCAGTGCGAAACGAGCCCGAGAGGCGGAACCCAGCCTGATTCTCCGCGCTTCCGCTTTGCCCGCATCGGCCCAAATCAGGTCGCGCTCAACGCAGCGTAACCTGCACCGAACCAGCACGGGACGGGTCGCGAGGGGTGCTGACGTGGGGTTTCGGGTCAGCACCAAACCAGCACGGGAGTCAGCACCGCCTACCCAAAAGAGCCCTGACTCTCCAATTCCGACAGGGCTTCACGACCCTGTTCCGGAGGGGATGCGGGGCAGGAGTTCCGGTCATATGGTGCGCGGGCACATCAGGTGTAGCCCGATTGTGATGGCGGGCCACATATGCGGTTGACCTGGGGACTTCTACGTTGTGGCCACACCCGACGTCCCCGCAGACACCCTGGAAGTGGTGCACATGGTCTCCCCCGGAACCGTCCCGCAGGCTCCATCCGGAATCCGGCGGATCGTCGCCGCCAGTCTCATCGGGACCACCATCGAGTGGCCGCTGCCTTCCCGACCGCCACCCGCCAACTGGCCCACCATCATCACCATGAGGCCGACGACCAGAATCGCGCCTCCGGTCAGGGTGCCCCAGTGCCGGGTCCCGGAATCGCTGATCACCAGCCCGAAGAGCACCTGCCAGCACAGTGCCAGGGCCGCCACCAACTGACCCCATCCGTAGACGCGAGGGCTGTGGACGTGGCGCCGGTTCATGGGAAGTACCCAGCCACGGGCGACCGCGGCCACCCCGGAGACGGCGATGAGCAGTGCGATGAGCACCAGAGGTACGGCGAGGTACGGCTTCATGTTCTCTCCTGTGCGCCGGACCCGTGCCGCACGCAAGCGCGATCATCACACTCACCGCGCCCCGCGTACGAGGCATCGCACGGGTTCAGGAACAGCAGTCGCAGCCGGGGCCGCAGCCCGCACGCGTCCGTCGCGGAGTCGGCGGACGGCGCGACCGCCGCAGTGGCGGGTGTCGCGCAGCAGCCCTTGCCCTGCCAGGCGTCGCGGCCTTCCTTCACCGCGATGGCGGCGATGACGAGGGCCGCGATCGGGTCGGCCCAGCTCCAGCCGAGGGTGGCGTTGAGGACCAGGCCCACGAGGAGGAAGGCGGAGAGGTAGGTGCAGAGGAGGGTCTGCTTGGAGTCGGCGACCGCGCTGGCGGAGCCGCCCCGAGGGCGAGTACGGTCCTGCGGATGCTGCGGTCGGGGCGCCAGAAAGTGGGCACAGAAGTGAGAATCCCGCCGGATCCTCGTCCAAGCGAGGGTCCGGCGGGATTCCTGTCGGCTTCTTGACGTCGGCGTCGGACGTCAGCCGGCGTGGACGTGCGGGCGGCGGGCGCGGTCCGGTTCGGCCTCGCGGATGACCTCGCGGGTGACGGGGGCGACTTCGCCCTGGCCGAAGAGGAAGAAGCGCAGGAAGTTGGCCATCGGGTTCCCCTCGGTCCACTCGAAGTAGATGTGGGGGCGCTGGCCGGTCTCGTCCCGGACGTACAGGAGGAGGGCGGCCAGGGCGTTGGGAATGCTGGAGCTCTCCAGGGTCAGGACGCGGTAGCGGTCGTGGAGGACCTCGCCCCGTACCCGCATGCCGGATTCGAACTCGGAGGCGTCCAGGACGGTGACCTCGACGAACATGACGTCGTCCTCGGACGGGATGTCGTTGTCCGCGCGGATCTGCTGCTTCTTCTGCCGGTACTCGTCCAGGTCACGGCTGTCCGGCTCGTTGGCGATGAACCGGATCGTGCGGTTGGCGGTGTCGCGGATGAACCGCTGGGCCATGTCGTCCAGCTCGATGTCCGTGACACGGAGTTCGAAGACGCGGGCGAGCCGGGAGAGCAGGGAGAGGGCCATGATGCCGGCGATGAAGCAGGCGCCGATCTTCACGCCGTCGGGGCGCTCCACGACGTTCACGGCGGTGGTGTAGACGAGGACCGCGGAGATCACGCCGAAGGCGATGGTCCAGCCGCGCTCGCCGGCCCGCCGGGCCGCGATGGTCACGGCGACCGCAGCCGAGGTGATCAGGACCAGGACACCGGTGGCGTAGGCGCCGCCCTGCGCGTCCACATCGGCGTTGAACAGCCAGGTCACCAGGAAGGCGATGAGGGTGAAGACGATGACCATCGGGCGCAGGGCACGCGCCCAATGCGGGGCCATGCCGTAGCGGGGCAGGTAGCGCGGCATCAGGTTCAGCAGGCCAGCCATCGCGGAGGAGCCCGCGAACCACAGGATCAGGATCGTGGAGATGTCGTAGACGGTGCCGAAGGCCGAGCCCAAGTACTCGTGGGCCAGGAAGGCGAGGGCACGGCCGTTGGCCTCGCCGCCCGGCTGGAACGCGTCGGCGGGGATCAGCAGGGTGGTGATGAAGCTGGACACGATCAGGAAGACGCTCATGATCACGGCGGCGGTGGTGAGGAGCTTCTTCGTGCCGCGGATCCGGCCCGCCGGCTTCTCCGGGGTGTCATCCGGATCGCCTTCGACGTGCGGCATGACCGCGACGCCCGTCTCAAATCCGGACATGCCCAGCGCCAGCTTGGGGAAGACGACCAGCGCGATGGCGATCATCATGAACGGACTGCCGTGCTCGGTGGTCAGCGCCTGCGACCAGTCGGTGATGACGTGCGGTTCGCTCAGTACCTTCCACACGCCGACGGCCATGACGATCACGTTGAGGCCGAGGTAGGTGGCCACCAGGACCACGGCGACGCCAATGGCCTCGCTGAACCCCTTGAGGAACACGGCTCCGAGCAGCGCGACCATGATCAGCGTGATCAGAACCTCGTGCCCGTGCAGGGTGGAGGTCAGGTGCGGGTTCTCCACCAGGTGCGCGGTGGCGTCGGCGGCCGAAAGGGTGATGGTGATGAGGAAGTCGGTCGCCGCGAACCCCAGGAGGGTCAGGACGAACAGCTTGCCCTTCCAGAACGTCAGCAGCCGCTCCAGCATGGCGATCGAGCCCTCGCCGTGCGGGCTCTCCTCCGCCACCCGGCGGTACACCGGCAGCGCGCCGAAGAGGGTGAGTATGACGAGCACGATGGTCGCCAGCGGGGACAGCAGTCCGGCGGCCAGCGCTGCGATACCCGGCTGGTAGCCGAGGGTGGAGAAGTAGTCGAGACCCGTCAGACACATGACCCGCCACCATGGCCGGCCGTGGGGCTGGGCAGCCGACTCTTTGGCGGCGGGCGAACTGGTGTCGGCGGTCAGGCCTTCCAGCATCCACGCGCGCAGGCGCGAGGAGCGGGCAGGGGTGGCCATCGTGGGGGGCTCCTGTCGTACGGCAAAGAATCAGCCATCGACATCGACGGCGGAGCAAGCGTACGCAGGCTGATCACTTATGCACGCAGCTGAGCGAATCCTGACGCGTCCTTAACACGGACAGACCCACCGGCGGCGTAGCGGCCGCATCGCGCCCACGTCGAAGGTCGAGAGCAGCTCCGTACGAGGCGCGGGGGCGGCCCGGACGGGGGCCGCCCCCGCAGGGGAACCAGCGGAGTGTGGATCAACGCTGGCCGGCCTGGTGCGGCCTTGGTCTGTGGTCTGTGGTGAACGAGGTCTTGGACGGCCCTCAGCCGAGGCCGGGGACGGTGGACACCAGCAGGTCGATGAGCTTGATGCCGACGAACGGCAGGATCAGGCCGCCAAGGCCGTAGACGCCAAGGTTGCGGCGCAGCAGGTCGTGCGCGGAGGCGGGGCGGTAGCGGACGCCGCGCAGGGCGAGCGGGATGAGGGCGACGATGATCAGGGCGTTGAAGATGATCGCCGAGGTGATCGCTGAGGTGGGGCTGCTCAGGCCCATGATGTTGAGCGCGCCGAGTCCCGGGTAGGCCGCGGTGAACATGGCCGGGATGATCGCGAAGTACTTGGCCACGTCGTTCGTGATGGAGAAGGTGGTCAGGGCGCCTCGGGTGATGAGGAGTTGTTTGCCGATCTCCACGATTTCGATGAGCTTGGTGGGGTTGGAGTCGAGGTCCACCATGTTCCCGGCCTCCTTGGCGGCCGAGGTGCCCGTGTTCATCGCCACGCCCACGTCGGCCTGCGCTAGGGCGGGCGCGTCGTTCGTGCCGTCGCCCGTCATCGCGACGAGCTTGCCGCCCGCCTGCTCCCGCTTGATCAGCGCGAGCTTGTCCTCGGGGGTGGCTTCGGCGAGGTATTCATCGACTCCCGCCTCGGCGGCGATGGCGCGGGCCGTCAGCTCGTTGTCGCCGGTCACCATGACCGTACGGATCCCCATGGCGCGCAGCTCCGCGAAGCGCTCCCGGATCCCGTCCTTGACCACGTCCTTGAGGTGGATGATGCCGAGGACCCGCGGGCCGTCCCAGTCGTGGACCGCCACCAGGAGAGGGGTGCCGCCGGACTCGGAGACAGCGGCCGACCAGTCGGCGGCCTCGGACGGTACGGTCCCGCCGCGTGCCACCACCCAGTCGCAGACCTGCTTCACCGCACCCTTGCGGATCGCGCAGCCGGCGCCGTTGTCCCAGCTCAGGTTGACGCCACTCATTCGGGTGCGGGCACTGAACTCGGTGAAGCGCGGGTTGCTCAGATCCTCGGCGACAGCCGGCTGGAGCCCGTACTGCTGGGCCAGGGCCACGACGGAGCGGCCTTCGGGGGTCTCGTCGGCGAGGGAGGACAACTGGGCGGCGTCCGCGAGCTTGACGTGCTCGACGCCGGGCAGCGGGATGAAGGCCGCGGCCTCGCGGTTGCCGAGGGTGATCGTGCCGGTCTTGTCGAGGAGCAGGGTGTTGATGTCGCCGGCCGCCTCTACTGCACGGCCGCTCATCGCGATGACGTTCCGCTGGACCAGGCGGTCCATACCGGCGATGCCGATCGCGGAGAGCAGGGCGCCAATGGTGGTGGGGATGAGGGTGACGAGGAGGGCGACCAGGACGGTCGTGGACTGGGCGGCGCCCGCGTAGGCGGCCATCGGCTGGATGGTGACCACGATCAGGATGAAGATGACGGTCAGGGCGGCCAGCAGGATGTTGAGCGCGATCTCGTTCGGGGTCTTCTGCCGGGTGGCGCCCTCGACCAGGGCGATCATCCGGTCGATGAAGCTGTTCCCGGGGCGCGAGGTGACCCGTACGACGATCGAGTCCGACAGGACGGTCGTGCCGCCCGTGACACCGGTCCGGTCGCCGCCCGACTCCCGTAGTACGGGGGCCGATTCGCCGGTGACGGCCGACTCGTCCACCATCGCGGCGCCGTCGACCACGTCCCCGTCGGCCGGGATCAGCTCGCCGGCCTCGACGAGGACGAAGTCAAAGGGCTGGAGCTCGGCCGGGGTCACCGCCTCGGTCTCGGCGCGCCGCAGGTTGGCCCCGTACGTCCAGTGGTTCAGCCGGAGCGCGACCGTGTCCGTACGCGCCTTGCGCAGCGACTCGGCCTGAGCCCGGCCGCGGCCTTCTGCAACGGCCTCGGCGAGGTTGGCGAACAGGACCGTCAGCCACAGCCAGACGCTGATCACCCAGGTGAAGACGGACGGGTGGACGAGCGCCGAGAGCGTCGTCAGGACCGATCCCACCGCGACGACGAACAGCACCGGCTTCTTCACCAGTTCACGCGGGTGTAGCTTTCCGACGGCCTCACGCGCGGAGGCTGCGAGGAGCTCGGGCTCCAGCATGTTCACCTGGCCGGAACGCTTCCGGGACGGGCGGTTGACCGGGGTCCGCGGAGGGGTTCCGAGACCCGGGGGAACGTGCTGCGCGGTGGCGGGAGCCATGAAAGGACCTTCTGGTGAGTTCGACTTCGGCAAGACACCCCTGCCCGCGAGCCGGGCAGGGGTGCTTGAGAGAGGGGTGTCGCCGCCGGGGGACTACTCCATGGACCCCCTCGGCCGTCATGTGAGTGATCGAGGCCCCCCGGCAGCGCAACAAGCAGGAAACTACCGCCCGATGTAGAGCTGTCCCCCATCAACGCGGAGGAATTGGCGCCGTCTTGACGGCGGCGCACTAGATGCGTCAAGCATCCGTCAGAGGTGCGTCAACGCAGGTCAGCGCACGTCGTCGGTGATGCGGAAACGCAGCCGGCAGATGACGGCGTCGGTGTCGCGGCGGACCGCGTGCGCGACGACGGATCCGCGCTGGTTCTGGAGCATCCGCTGCCACAGGTGGGCGGGTTCGGTCTCCGGGATGAGGACGGTCACCTGGGTGCCCGGATGCGTCTCCGTCAGCTCGCGGACGTATGCCGACACCGGACGGCCGAGCGAGCGGGTGCTGGAGGGCACCTCGACCAACTCGACCCCGGGCTTCCACAACTCCCAGTCCCGTCTCAGGGCTTCCGCAGCCTGCTGGTCCTCCGGAACCGGGTGGGTCACGGTCACGGCGAGGACCTCGTCGCCGAGCGAACGTGCGGCGGTCAGGGCCTGGCAGGTCAGTTGGGACAGTCCGGAGACCGGTACGACGACCAGCGAGCGGGAGCGCAGGGGCGCCTGCGGGATGCGGCCGAGCTCCAGGCGTTCACCGATCTGAGCGTAGGCACGGTGGATCTTCTCGAACGCGAGGACGATGAGCGGCAGGGCGAGGACGATCAGCCAGGCGCCCTCGGTGAACTTCGTGGCGGTCACGACCACCGCCGAGACCCCGGTGAGCAGCGCGCCGAAGCCGTTGAGAGCCGCTTTGGCCCGCCAGCCCCGGGGGCGCTCGCCGCGCCAGTGCCGGACCATGCCGATCTGGCAGACGGTGAAGCCGACGAAGACGCCGATCGCGAAGAGCGGGACGAGGGTGTTGGTGTCGCCGCCGGAGAAGACGAGCAGGGCCGCCGAGACGAGTGCCAGCCAGACAACACCGTGGCGGTGCACCTGGCGGTCGGCCTTGAGGGCGAAGACGTGCGGCAGGAAGTTGTCGCGGGCCAGCAGGCTCATGAGCACCGGCAGCCCGCCGAAGGAGGTGTTCGCGGCGAGCGCGAGGAGCACCATGGTGGCGAACTGGACCACGTAGAAAGCAGCGTTGTGGCCGAAAGACGCGTCCGCGAGCTGAGCGAGGACGGTGACCCCCTCGACCGGCTGGAGGTGGAAGCGGCCGATCAGGACCGAGAGCCCGATCAGCATCACACCCAGCAGGGCTCCGAGCGCCACCTCGGTGCGTTGGGCACGGCGAGCGGCCGGGGCACGGAAGGACGGCACCGCGTTGGCCACGGCTTCGACGCCGGTCAGTGCCGAGCAGCCGGCCGCGAAGGCCTTCAGCAGCAGGAGCGCACCGACCGTGGTGGCCCCTTCGCCCAGCACGGAGGCGTGCCCGGCGGCCGAGGCGGTGCTCACCGGCCCGTCACGGAACAGGCCGACCACGACCATCGCCAGGATCGACCCCACGAACACGGCGGTGGGGACGAGGAAAGCCTTGGCCGAGTCCACGACCCCCCGCAGGTTCACCGCCGTGACCAGGACCAGCACCGCGAGGCAGATCCACACCCGCTCCGGGTAGAGCTCCGGAAAGGCCGAGGTCAGGGCGGCCACGCCGGCCGTGACGGAGACGGCCACGTTCAGCACGTAGTCGAGGATCAGCGAGGCCGCGGCGACGAGGCTCGTACGTCGCCCCAGGTGTCTTTTGGCTACGGCGTACGAGCCGCCGCCGTCCGGGAACGCTGCGATCACCTGCCGGTACGAGGCCACCAGGACGGCCAGCAGCGCCGCGATGGCCAGGGTGACGGGGAGCGTGAATCCGAGGCCGTAGGCTCCCGCCGCCGCGAGGACCAGCACGATCGACTCCGGCCCGTAGGCGACGGAGGCCATCGCGTCGAGCGACAGCGCGGCGAGGCCCTGGAGCGCGGTCAGCCGGTGCGGGTCCTCCACCACCTGCGTCCGTGCGCCGATATCAGGAGGTTCCTCCGTGCCCGGCGCCTGTCCGGCCGTCGTCGACTTTTCCATGTGCATGGACATCTCGCTCGTTCCTCCGTTGGACAAAGTGAGGACAGCGTCCGGACGGCGCGGCCGGATGACCAGTGCTCTTGGCGCGATCCATACGGCTGCCGCCCCACTCTTCACGCACCCCTTACGCCCTGGACGGAGATCCGTATGAAGGGCGTCAAGACCTCGCCAGGGTGAGTGACTCCTCCTTCAGCGGGGGCACGCTTGATGAGGGCAGGCCGTGTCAGGCCACCCCGATTGGACCCGAGCGGTTCCGATCAAGACCTGCGTCTCCGGACAGGAGGCATCACGTGTCCGGGTACCGACA
This sequence comes from Streptomyces sp. NBC_00454, assembly GCF_041434015.1. Taxonomy (GTDB): domain Bacteria; phylum Actinomycetota; class Actinomycetes; order Streptomycetales; family Streptomycetaceae; genus Streptomyces. The sequence continues at coordinate 114,705 of NZ_CP107907.1, forward strand.
CCGACTCCACGACCGCGCCGTGCTGCTCGCGGCGCTCGTGGCCCCCTTCCTCGTAGCGCTGGCGCTCGTGCCGTTCCGCGGAGACCTCTCGGCGACCAACGAGGCTCTGATCATGGTCGTCGCCGTGGTCGCCGTCGCCGCACTCGGCACCCGGGCCGCCGGCGCCCTGGCCGCGCTGTCGGCGGCGGGCTGGTTCGACTTCTTCCTCACCAGGCCCTACCAGCGGTTCGCCATCGCCGACGGCGACGAGATCCAGACGGCCGTCCTGCTGCTCGTCGTCGGCCTGATCGTCTCCCAGCTGGCCGTACGCGTGCGCCGGCTCCAGACGGTCGTGGTCACCGACGCCGCACACCTGTCGAGCCTCCAAGGCGCCGCGCGGCTGGCCGAGGACGGCGGCTCGCCGGAAGCCGTGGTCGAGTACGTGCGCCGAGAGCTCGTCGGCCTGTTGGGGCTGCGCGGCTGCCGCTTCGAGTACGGAAGCCTCATGGGCCGGCTGCCCCGGCTGGAGCGCGACGGCAGCCTGTGGCTGCGCCGCGGCGGCCGCATCACCCAGTACGCGGACTGGCCGGACGGAGAGACCGAACTGCGGGCCGTCGGCGGAGGCCACTACTACGGCCGCTTCCTCCTCGATCCACTGCCGGACCGGCCCCTGCCCCCGGAGGAAGCCCGCCTGGTGGCGGTCGCACTGGCCGCGCAGGTAGGCGCCGCCCTGGACACGGCCGGCCTCTCCCACCAGGGCTGACCGGCGATTCACGACCCCTGGCGTAAGTGTGGCGTTAAGAGTTCCCCGGCGGCCGTATGGACACCGTCAAGGCCTCTTAACGCCGGGATGAAGACACGGTTATCTCGTCATCGGCATCGGCCGTCTGGCCGATTCTTTTCTTCCCTCTTCATCCAGGAGCTCACGGTGGCCGATCTGGCCTTCGTCGTCACCACGGTCGCGGTCTTCGCGCTGGTGGCCCTCATCGCCCGGGGGGTGACCAAGCTGTGAACGCCGAAAACATCGTCGGCCTCGTCGTGGCCGTCTCCCTGCTGGGATACCTCATCCTCGCCCTCGTGTACCCGGAGAGGTTCTAGCCACCGATGAGTCCCGTTCTCGCTGGTGTGCTCCAGCTCCTCGCACTGATCGCCGCGCTCGCACTGGCCTACCGCCCGCTGGGCGACTACATGGCCAAGGTCTACTCCTCGGAAAGGCACTACAAGCCGGAGAAGTGGATCTACAAGGCCATCGGTGCCAACCCGTCGGCCGAGATGCGCTGGCCCGCCTACCTCCGCGGCGTCCTCGCCTTCTCCGCGGTCTCCGTCCTCTTCCTCTACGGCCTCCAGCGGGCCCAGGGGATCCTGCCCGGCTCGCTCGGCTTCTCCGCGATCGACCCGGACCAGGCCTTCAACACCGCCGCGTCCTTCGTCGCGAACACCAACTGGCAGTCGTACTACGGCGAGCAGGCCATGGGCCACGTCGTACAGACCAGCGGCCTGGCAGTACAGAACTTCGTTTCGGCGGCGGTCGGCATGGCCGTCGCAGTGGCCCTCGTGCGAGGCTTCGCCCGCTCCCGCACCGGTGAACTCGGCAACTTCTGGGCCGACCTGGTCCGCGGCGTCGTCCGAATCCTGCTGCCCATCTCGGTGATCGGCGCGATCGTCCTGGTGGCGTGTGGCGCGATCCAGAACTTCGCCGGCATCCACGAGGTCGGCCAGTTCATGGGCGGCTCCCAGCAGTGGAATGGCGGCGCGGTCGCGTCGCAGGAGGTCATCAAGGAGCTGGGTACGAACGGTGGCGGTTACTTCAACGCCAACTCCGCCCACCCCTTCGAGAACCCGAGCCCCCTCTCGAACCTCTTCGAGATCTTCCTGATCCTGCTCATCCCCTTCGCGCTCACCCGCACCTTCGGCCGCATGGTCGGAAACCTGCGCCAGGGCTACGCGATCCTCGCGACGATGGCGACCATCTGGCTCGGGTTCACCGCGCTGATGATGTGGACCGAGTTCGCGCACCACGGCCCGGCGTTCGACGTCGCCGGCGGTGCGATGGAAGGCAAGGAGACCCGGTACGGCATCGCCGCATCGTCGATCTTCTCGGTCGCGACCACGCTCACCTCCACCGGCGCGGTCAACTCCTTCCACTCCTCCTACACCGGCCTCGGCGGCGGCATCCAGCTGCTGGGCATGCAGCTCGGGGAGATCGCGCCCGGCGGCGTCGGCTCGGGCCTCTACGGCATGCTGGTCATGGCGATCATCGCGGTGTTCATCGCCGGCCTGATGGTCGGTCGCACGCCCGAGTACCTGGGCAAGAAGATCGGCACCCGCGAGATCAAGTTCGCGGCGCTCTACATCCTCATCACCCCGGCCCTGGTGCTGTGCTTCACGGCTGCGGCGATGGCCCTGCCCACGCCGGCCAACTCGATGACCAACAGCGGGGCGCACGGCTTCTCCGAGATCCTCTACGCCTACACCTCCGGCGCGAACAACAACGGCTCCGCCTTCGCGGGTCTGAACGCCGACACCCAGTGGTTCAACTCGACGATCGGCATCGCGATGCTGCTCGGCCGTTTCCTGCCGATGGTGTTCGTCCTGGCGCTGGCCGGCTCGCTCGCCGAGCAGAAGCCCGTCCCCGAGACGGCGGGCACCCTGCGGACCGACAAGCCGCTCTACACCGGCCTGCTCGTCGGAACCATCCTCATCGTCACCGGTCTGACCTACTTCCCGGCCCTGGCGCTGGGTCCGCTCGCCGAAGGGCTCGCATCATGAGCACCGCCACACCTACAAGGGCTCCGCACCAGGACGTGCCCACCGGCCACAAGCCGGACAGCGGACGCGTGGGCGGCGGCCTCTTCGACCCCAAACAGCTGCTGAAGTCCTTCCCCGACGCGGTGAAGAAGCTCGACCCGCGCGTCATGATCAAGTCCCCGGTCATGTTCGTCGTCCTGATCGGCTCGGTCGTCACCACCGCCCTCGCGATCAAGGACCCGACCGACTGGTTCGGCTGGGCAATCGCCGCCTGGCTGTGGCTGACCACCATCTTCGCCAACCTCGCGGAGGCCGTCGCCGAAGGCCGGGGCAAGGCCCAGGCCGACACCCTGCGCAAGGCCAAGACCGACACCATCGCCCGCCGTCTGACCAAGGACGGCAAGGGTGAGGAGCAGGTTCCCGGCACGGAGCTGCGCATCGGCGACCTGGTCGTGTGCCAGGCCGGAGACATCATCCCGGGCGACGGTGACGTCGTCGAAGGCGTCGCGTCCGTCGACGAGTCGGCCATCACGGGTGAGTCCGCGCCGGTGATCCGCGAGTCGGGCGGCGACCGCTCGGCCGTCACCGGCGGCACCAAGGTGCTCTCCGACCGGATCGTCATCAAGATCACGACGAAGCCCGGCGAGACCTTCATCGACCGGATGATCGCGCTGGTCGAGGGCGCGGCTCGGCAGAAGACGCCCAACGAGATCGCGCTCAACATCCTGCTGGCCTCGCTGACGATCGTCTTCCTCCTCGCGGTCGTCACTCTCCAGCCGTTCGCCATCTACGCGGGCGCCGAGCAGTCGATGATCGTGCTGACCGCACTGCTGGTCTGCCTCATCCCGACCACCATCGGCGCCCTCCTCTCGGCCATCGGCATCGCGGGCATGGACCGGCTCGTGCAGCGCAACGTCCTCGCGATGAGCGGGCGCGCGGTCGAAGCCGCCGGTGACGTCTCCACCCTCCTCCTGGACAAGACGGGCACCATCACCCTCGGCAACCGCCAGGCCTCGGAGTTCGTCCCGGTCAAGGGCACGACGGAAGCCGAACTGGCCGACGCCGCCCAGCTCTCGTCGCTCGCCGACGAGACCCCCGAGGGCCGCTCGATCGTGGTCCTCGCGAAGGAGAAGTACGGCCTGCGCGAACGCCACCAGGGCGAGCTGTCCCACGCCACCTGGATCGAGTTCACCGCCCAGACCCGCATGTCCGGCGTGGACGTGGACGGCAAGCAGACCCGCAAGGGCGCGGCCGGCTCGGTCATCACCTGGGTCAAGGAGCAGGGCGGCCACGTCTCCGAGGACGCCGACCTCCTCGCCAACCGGATCTCCGAGGCCGGCGGCACCCCGCTGCTCGTCGCCGTCAAGGACGAGAAGGGCGCCCGGATCCTGGGTGTCATCCACCTCAAGGACGTGGTCAAGGAGGGCATGCGCGAACGCTTCGACGAGCTGCGGCGCATGGGCATCAAGACCATCATGATCACGGGTGACAACCCGCTGACCGCAAAGGCCATCGCCGAAGAGGCGGGTGTCGACGACTTCCTCGCGGAAGCAACGCCCGAGGACAAGATGGCCCTCATCAAGCGGGAGCAGGCCGGCGGCAAGCTCGTCGCCATGACGGGCGACGGTACGAACGACGCCCCGGCCCTCGCGCAGGCCGACGTAGGCGTGGCGATGAACACCGGAACCTCGGCCGCCAAGGAGGCCGGGAACATGGTGGACCTGGACTCCAACCCCACCAAGCTCATCGAAATCGTAGAGATCGGCAAGCAGTTGCTGATCACCCGAGGGGCCCTGACCACCTTCTCGATCGCCAACGACGTCGCGAAGTACTTCGCGATCATCCCGGCCATGTTCGCCGTGGTCTACCCCGGCCTCGACAAGCTCAACATCATGGGCCTCCACTCCCCGGAGTCGGCGATCCTCTCCGCGGTCATCTTCAACGCTCTGATCATCATCGCCCTGGTGCCGCTCGCCCTCAAGGGCGTCCAGTACAAGCCGACCAGCGCCGACAAGATGCTCCGCCGCAACATCGGCCTCTACGGACTCGGCGGCCTCATCGCCCCGTTCGTCGGCATCAAGATCATCGACATGATCATCTCCCTCATCCCCGGCCTCTCCTGATTAGGAACGTGCTGATCCCGCCATGAACAGTTCCGTATCCAGCACCTTCCGCCTGATCGGCGCGGGCCTGCGCGCCCTCCTCGTCCTGACCGTGATCTGCGGGGTCATCTACCCGCTCGCCGTCACCGGCATCGCCCAGGCCGCCTTCAACAACAAGGCCAACGGCTCGGAGATCAAGGACAAGAGCGGCCAGGTCGTCGGCTCCTCCCTCATCGGCCAGACCTACAACCTGCCGAAGAAGGACCCCAACGACGCGGAGGAAGCGTCCAAGCCGGACCTCAAGTGGTTCCAGCCCCGCCCCTCCAACGGCCTCGGCGCCAACAGCGTCAACACCCAGTACGCACTGATCCTCTCCGGCGCCACCAACCGCTCCGCCGACAACGGCGCGGTCAACGGCAAGTGCACCGACCAGGCGGAGGAAGGCACCCTCTGCGCCCAAGTCGTCGCCGCCAAGGACGCCGTGGTCGCGGACAACTCCACCGCCTCCTACCAGGTCAAGCCCGAGGACGTACCGGCCGACGCCGTCACCTCGTCCGGTTCGGGCCTGGACCCGGAGATCTCTCCCGAGTACGCCAAGCTCCAGATCCACCGGGTCGCCGAGCAGAACAAGCTCGACGTCAAGCAGGTCGAGAAGCTCGTCGCCGACCACACCGAGGGCCGGACGCTCGGCTTCATGGGCGAACCCCGCGTCAACGTCCTCGAGCTCAACATCGCCCTGAAGGCGCTGTCCAAGAGCTGATGTTCCACATCGCACGGTAACGAAGCCGGCGGGGCGCCGAAGCTCCCCCAGCTACCGCTGGGAGGAGCCCCCGGTGCCCCGTCGGCTTCTTGCCGTGCCCGCAACGAAGGAAAGGCTGCACACCGATGACTCGGGTGCTGGTAGTGGAAGACGACCCGCAGCTCGTCCGCGCACTGAAGATCAACCTCCAGGCGCGCAAGTTCGAGGTCGAGGAAGCAGCCGACGGCAGCACGGCCCTGCGGCTCGCCGCCGCCCACAAGCCGGACGTCATAGTGCTCGACCTCGGACTGCCCGACATGGACGGCATTGAAGTCATCAAGGGTGTCCGCGGCTGGAGCAAGGTCCCCATCCTGGTCCTCTCCGCCCGACACACCTCGGAGGACAAGATCCGCGCCCTGGACGCCGGCGCGGACGACTACGTCACGAAGCCGTTCAGCATGGACGAGCTGCTGGCCCGTCTGCGGGCAGCCACTCGCAGGCAGGAGGGTCCCGAGGCCTCCCAGTCGGCCGAGGTCTCCGTCGTCACGACCGACGAGTTCAGCATCGATCTGATCGCGAAGAAGGTGCACCGGGGCGAGCGCACCGTGCGGCTGACCCCGACCGAATGGCACCTGCTGGAGATCCTCATCACCCACCCGGGTCGGCTGATCAGCCAGGGGCAGCTGCTGCTGGAAGTCTGGGGACCGACCTACGGGGAGAACACCAACTACCTGCGGGTCTACATGGCCCAGCTACGGCGCAAACTGGAGGCGGATCCCTCACACCCGCGCTATCTGATCACCGAGCCGGGCATGGGATACCGCTTCGAACCCTGATCACCCGCACGAAGATCCACAACAGAGCCCCCATCACCAGCAGAGAAGAAGAGTCGGAACATGGGACGCGGCAAGCTCCGCATCTACCTCGGCGCGGCACCGGGCGTCGGCAAGACGTACGCGATGCTCTCCGAGGCGCACCGCCGGACCGAGCGGGGCACCGACTGCGTCGTCGGCTTCGTCGAGCACCACCACCGCCCGCGCACCGAAGTCATGCTGCACGGCCTCGAACTCGTCCCGCGGCGCGAGATCGCGTACCGCGGCTCCACCTTCACCGAGATGGACGTCGACGCGATCCTCGCGCGCCGCCCCGCCGTCGCGCTGGTGGACGAGCTCGCGCACACCAACGTACCGGGCTCGCGCAACGCCAAGCGCTGGCAGGACGTCGAGGAACTGCTCCAGGCCGGCATCGACGTCGTCTCCACCGTCAACATCCAGCACCTCGAATCGCTGGGCGACGTGGTCGAGACGATCACCGGGGTCCGTCAGCGCGAGACGGTCCCCGACGAAGTCGCCCGGCGGGCCGATCAGATCGAGCTGGTCGACATGTCCCCGCAGGCCCTGCGCCGGCGCATGGCCCACGGCAACGTCTACAAGCCCGACAAGGTCGACGCGGCCCTCTCCAACTACTTCCGCCCGGGGAACCTCACCGCCCTGCGCGAGCTCGCCCTGCTCTGGGTGGCCGACCGGGTCGACGAGTACCTCCAGGAGTACCGCGGCGAGCACAACATCCGCTCCACCTGGCAGGCCCGCGAACGCATCGTCGTCGGCCTCACCGGCGGCCCGGAAGGCCGTACGCTCATCCGCCGCGCCGCCCGCCTCGCCGAGAAGGGCTCCGGCGGCGAGGTCCTCGCCGTCTACATCGCCGCCAGTGACGGCCTGACCTCCGCCTCCCCCAAGGAACTCGCCGTCCAGCGGACCCTGGTGGAAGACCTCGGCGGCACCTTCCACCACGTCATAGGCGACAGCGTCCCCGACGCACTCCTGGAGTTCGCCCGCGGGTGCAACGCCACCCAGATCGTGCTCGGCGTCAGCCGCCGCCGCTCCTGGCAGTCCGTCTTCCGCCCCGGCGTCAGCGCCACCGTGGCCCGCGAATCGGGACCCGACCTCGACGTCCACATCGTCACCCACGACGAGGCCGCCAAGGGCCGGGGTCTCCCGGTCGCCCGAGGGGCGCGGCTGGGGCGCTCGCGCATCATCTGGGGCTGGGTGGCCGGTATCGCCGGCCCCGCGCTGTTGACCGTCCTGCTCAACCAGATCGTCCCCGACATCGGGCTCGCGAACGACATGCTGCTCTTCCTCACCTTCACGGTGGCGGCGGCACTGTTCGGTGGACTGCTCCCCGCACTTGCCTCGGCGGCCTTCGGCTCCCTGCTCCTGAACTACTACTTCACCCCGCCGCTGCACGAGTTCACCATCTCGGACCCGAAGAACATCGTCGCCATCGCGATCTTCGTGGGCGTGGCCGTGTCGGTGGCATCCGTGGTCGACCTGGCCGCCCGGCGCACCCACCAGGCCGCCAGGCTGCGCGCCGAATCCGAGATCCTGTCCTTCCTCGCGGGCAGCGTCCTGCGCGGCGAGGACTCCCTCGACGCCCTCCTGGAGCGCCTCCGCGAAACCTTCGCCATGCAGTCGGTCGTCCTCCTGGAACGCACCAGCGAGGTCGACCCGTGGACCACGGCCGCATCCGTCGGCACCGGCGCCGTCAGCCGCCCCGAGGACGCGGACGTGGACCTGCCCATCGGCGACAACATGGCCCTCGCCCTCACCGGCCGGGTGCTCCCGGCCGAGGACCGCCGGGTCCTCGGCGCCTTCGCCGCCCAGGCAGCCGTCGTACTCGACCGCCAGCGCCTCGTGGACCAGGCCGAGAAGTCCCGCGGGCTCGCCGAGGCCAACCGCATCCGCACCGCCCTGCTCGCCGCCGTCAGCCACGACCTGCGCACCCCGCTCGCCGGCATCAAGGCCTCCGTCAGCTCCCTGCGCTCCGCCGACGTCGAATGGTCCGAAGAGGACAAGGCCGAGCTCCTGGAGGGCATCGAGGACGGCGCCGACCGCCTCGCCGCCCTGATCGGGAACCTCCTCGACATGTCCCGCCTCAACACCGGCACCGTCGTCCCGCTGATCCGCGAGACCGACCTCGACGAGGTCGTCCCGATGGCGCTGGGCGGCGTACCAGAGGACAGCGTCCTCCTGGACATCCCCGAAACCCTGCCGATGATCGCCGTCGACCGCGGCCTGCTGGAACGGGCCGTCGCCAACATCGTCGAGAACGCCGTCAAGTACAGCCCAGCCGGCCAACCGGTCAACGTCTCGGCCAGCGCCCTCGCCAGCCGCGTCGAACTGCGCGTCGTCGACCGGGGCCCCGGGGTCCCCGACGAAGCCAAGGACCGCATCTTCGAACCCTTCCAACGCCACGGCGATGCCCCACGCGGAGCCGGAGTCGGCCTCGGCCTCGCCGTCGCCCGCGGCTTCACCGAGGCCATCGGCGGCACACTCACCGCCGAAGACACCCCCGGCGGCGGCCTCACCATGGTCATCACCCTCCCCATCGCGGGCAGCGCCCCGCCGGTCACCGCGGAACTCCCGACCTCGGCGGTCACCTGACATCACGGCGACCGCCGACCAGGCTCGGTCCCGGCGATCGCCGGTCACTTCCCGTGGCCGGCGATCGTCGCTCGTCTCAGTGCAGTGGGCCCGCGATCGCCGTCAGCGCGGCGAGGTGGCGCCGATAGGTGGCCAGTCCCTCCCCGGTCAGACACAGCCAGGTCCGGGGCCGGCGCCCGACCTGCCCCTTCTCTACCGTCACCCAGCCCGCTTCTTCCAGGCGCGAGACCTGTTTCGACAAGGTGGAGTCGGTGATCTCAACGAGATCCCGGACATAGGCGAACTCGGCCTTCTCCACGGCAGCGAGCGCCGCGATGATCGACAGGCGGACCGACGACTCCAGAAGGGGCGCGAGTCCGTGTCGCGGATGGGGTCCCTGACCGGCACCCGTCGAAGCTTTCGGCGTCATACGGCGCGCGCCTCCCGCCAGGCTGCCGCGGCGGCCGGCAGCGCGCACGCGACGGCGGCCACGGCCGCGAAAGCGATGCTGTCCAGGAAGACGGTGAGGCCGAGCACGAGGGCCAGGACGTAGGCGACCGCCCAGACGCCGATCACTCTGAGGTGACGGCCTCCGTACCCGCGCGGGACCACGGGCTGCCGAGTCGCGAACAGGGACAGCCCCATGACCACAAGGGCGTTGGCCAGCGTGCTGACGATGGTCCCCGTCGGCCCGTGCCACATCAGTACCGTCGGCACGAGGACGAGCTGCCACACGGCGAACAACCAGAGGTACCCGGCGTACCAGCCGCTCCGCCCCCTCGCGGCCGACTCGATCCGCGCGATCCCCTTCAACGATGCGACCGCATCGGCCTGTTCAGGCATGGCCCACCCCTCCCGTCGCCGCCGGGCAACCTTGAGCTGCCACCCCGGCATCTACTTTCCATACTAGCAAGTACTTGCCGATGAGGAAGCTCGGTGCACGCAGGGGCCTGGAAACACGCGAGCCGTCCGGCTCCGGTATCCCCCACCGGAAGCCGGACGGCTCATGTGTTGTACGACGTTGACCGGTCCGCGGTCGCATCGACCCCTACCCCCACGGTCGGGCCATGCGCCTCCTGTCGGTGTTCAGGTCACCGACCTCCAGCCGCGTACCGCCGGGCCGTCACCCGGCTCCGTCGCTCCGCCAGTCTGCTTCCGGCCGACGGCCTCGACAACACCTCTTGACGCGTTCCTTCCGCGCGACCGGCGATCTTTGATGCGGCCCTGATGACCTGCAGGAAGACCGGACTCACCCCTTCACCCGACGGCCATCAGGAGGCCGTCAAAGTCCCGTTCAGGAGCTTGCCGCCACATCCCCCGTACGCTGGGATGGACTCATGAACAGCGGTCCGCGCTACGACGATCGGCCACCGAATCCGGTGCAGCCGACGGCGCCCGCTGTCCGCCCGGCCGACTGATAGCGGCCGCGCGTCCTCCGCGTATCTGCCGACTGTCCCCGAGGGGTGCCGGTCTTGGCCTCGTACGCATCCTCACCTCCACCGCATGACCTGAGCCCACGCCCCTGCTTCAAGCCGGGGTGCCGGGGGCGTCAGCCATGCCTGCTTCCAGGAATCGACATGTCCTCATCCCTGCCCGCATCCCTGTCCGGACGTACCGTCCTCGTCACCGGAGCCACCTCCGGCATCGGCTACGAGAGCGCCCGCCAACTCGCTGAACTCGGCGCCACCGTCCTCGTCCACGGCCGCACCCCCGAAGAGGCGCAGGCCGCGACCGACCGGCTGATCGCCTCCGCAGGCATCTCCGCCGCTCTACTGCGTCCGCTCGCCGCCGACTTCGCCCGCCTGGACGAGGTCGAGAACCTCGCTCACGCCGTCGTACGGGACCACCCGCGCTTGGACGCGCTCGTCAACAACGCTGCCATCGCCGCGCCCGAGCGCCACACGCTCACCGCAGACGGCAACGAGATCTCCTTCCAGGTCAACTTCCTCGCCCACTACCTCCTCACGAACCTCCTGGAGCCCGCCCTCACCACCGACCCCGGCGGGCGCGTCGTCAACGTCTCCTCCGCACTGCACCGTTCAGGGGCCATCCAGTGGAACGACCCGCAGCGGGTCCGGCGTTACTCCCGCCTCGCCGCGTACGCCCAGTCGCAGCTGGCCCTGACCGTCTTCGCCGCCGACCCGCGCGTCACCGCCGTCTCCGTCAACCCCGGCATCTGCGACACCGGCCTGCTCCCCCTCTACGGACACGAGGGCGCGCCGGCCGCCGAAGGTGCCGAGCACGTCGTACGGCTCTGCGACCCGGCCACCGAGATCGTCAACGGCGCCTACTACGACCGCTCCGAGCGCGTCGCCCCGGCCGCCGCCGCCACCGAGGACCGCACCATCAAGCGCCTCAACAAGCTCGCCGACCTCCTCGTCGGCCACACCGCCTGAAGGGATCCACAGCCATGTCCAAGCGCGCCCGTAAGAAGAGATCCCGCCGCAAGAAGGGGTCCAACCACGGCAGCAAACCCTGCTGCTAGCCACCAGCCCGTTCCGCGGGGCGGCCTCTGACCAAGGCCGCCCCGCCGCCATGTACCGACAAGGAACCTCATGATCAACCTGCCGTCCCACCGACTCCCGGACCTCCTCCGCTGGTACCCCACGGGGGCTCCGGGCTCAGCCGCCCTCACCGAGCACGTCCTGACCACCGAGGCCGGCCGCTGGTGGGTGGACCGCGTCATCCAACCGCGCGTCATCGCCGCCGAATGCGGGGACCACGTACTCCTGCGCGGAGACCCCCAGGCCCTGACACCGCAGGATCTCGCGGTCTTCGCCGACCGCTCCATCGAGGCTCCGGGCCGCTTCCTTCCCCTCATCGGGGCCGCCTTCGACCGGGTCGTGCCGTGGCAGCGCATGGTGTACGTCAAGAGCTCCCCCGTACCGGCCACCCGGGCGCCCAGGGGCGCGACCATACGCAGGCTGAACGCCCGGGACACGCGCGCGCTCACTACCCTCCCGACCGCGATGGGCTGGATACATCGCACCTGGGGCGGACCGGACGCCCTAGCCCGCTCCGGCTACGCCTGGGCCGCCTTCCACAATGACCGCATCGTGGCCCTGGCCTGCACCTACTTCCTCGGCACTGCCTACGAGGACGTCGCCTGTGTCACCGTGCCGGACCCGCGCCTGCAGTACCTGGCCCTCGACTGCGTCAACGCCCTGTGCTCGGACATAGCGGCCCGCGGCCACACGCCCAGCTGGACCTGCTCCGCGAGCAACCGCCCGGGACGCCTGCTCGCCTGGACCGCCGATTTCCGTCCGGAGCGGGAGTACGCCCACTACGCCGTCGGCACACCTGCGGCAACCGGAAGGGAAGCGGCAGGATGAGAAGCGATACTCACCGGGTGGACTCCATCTACCGCAGCACGGCGGGCCGCGAGCACATCCGCCGCTGGTGCACCGACCGGCTCGACGCATGGCCGGTGCCGCACGAGCGGGCGACCTTGACGGCCGGTGGAGCACAGACCCACCTGGTGAGCGCCGGTTCCGGCCCGACCACGGTGGTCTTCGTGCCGGGTACGAACTTCAACGCCGCCGCATCTCTTCCCCTGGCAACCGCCCTGGTCGCGGCCGGCCATCGGCTCGTCCTGCCGGACGTACCCGGACAGCCCGGTCTCAGCTCCGGGGAACGCGGGATCTCCGGCGGCCGCCTCTCGTGGTACGGCACCTGGCTGAGCGAGGTCCTCGACGCGGCCGCCGCGACGGGTCCCGTGGTGGTGGTCGGGCACTCCTTCGGCGCCGCCATCGCGCTGTCCAGCCCGTCGCCGCGCATCGACCGTCTCGTGCTCGTCTCCCCCGGCGGACTGGGCAGGCTGCGCCTCACTCCCGGGCTGCTCGCCGTCTCCGCCGCCTGGTTCGTCCGACCGACTCAGGCGCGCAGCACCCGGCTCCTGCGGGCCATGCTCGCGCCCGGCCACCAGCCGCGCGAGGAGCTGGTGGAGTGGATGACTCTGGTCGCACGCCACTCCCGCTCGAGTGGAGCTCCTGGCATGGCAGACCTTCCGGCGTATGCCGTTCCCCGGCTGGTCGCCACGGGAACGCACGACATCTTCCTGCCACCGCGACGGCTCGCCCCGGCCGTCCGGACCCTGCTCGGCACCGACCTGCACGTCATCCCGGACGCCGGCCACCTCGTGACCGAGGAACACCCCGGCCGGCTGGCGGACCTTGTATGAGCGGGATCATCGAGCACGATGATCGTCCACGCGGCTGTAACACTCACCGGAACTCGGCCAGTCGGCGCCGCAGCCCCAGCACCGTCAACCCGGCCGCGAGCAGCAGCGACGCGCCGGCCAGCGGGCCCCGCGTGTTCAGCGCCCCGCGGCCTTCCTGGACGGCTAGGTCGAAGTGCCGCTGGTTGACGGCGGTGACCTCGTCCAGAGCCTTCATCCATCCGCCGAAGTGGGCGTTGGAAGTGTCCGACGCCCAGCCGATGCAGAAGACCGTGGCCTCTCGCTGCTTCCCTTCGGCCACCAGTCGCCGCATCGTCCGGTCGTCGCGCTGGTAGACGGCGTACGCCTCGATGGTCTTCTCGGCGGCCTCCCGCTCCCCCGCAAAGGTGATGTTGTCCAGCTCGCGCCGGTACTCACCGGTGAACCGCTTGTCCTCGCGGTCCTTCCGGTACGCCGCCCAGAGCTCGTCGAGCTTCCGGTCGTACGTGTCGAGTCCGGCGCCCGGGATCCCGTACAACTGCTGCGACTTGTCGAGGAAGGACAGCTCGTACGCGGCGCGTCGGTCCGGGTCCAGGAGGTAGCGGCTCTCGTCCGCGTTGGCGTCGTAGCCGATCGCCTTGGACCGCGACAGTGCGATGACGGAGTCGAAGGAGTCCCGGCGGGCCACCTTCATACGGTCGTTGGTGATCGTGAGCAACTGCGCTCCGGACACCACCGCGACCACGCCACAGAGGGTGGCAGCAATCAGGCCCGGGTTGAAGACCCGGTGGAAGCGGCGGGCCAGGCGGACCTGGAGCAGCACGAGCGCGGCGATCAGCAGGACCCCGATGACGGCTTCGGCGATCCGCTGCACGGCGAGGTCGCTCCGCGCCGTGGCGTACCGCCGTTCGTACACCGCGTTGTTCGCGTCGACGAGCTTGCGGGCCTGCGGCAGCAGCCGCGCGGCGAGGAGATCGGTCGCGGTCCGGTAGTCCTCGCGCGCGGCGTCCTTGCCTCCGGCATGGCTGTCGTTCTCCAGGGCCCGCCCGAGCAGCTCCTGGTAGTGCGCGAAGTCGTCGGTGAGCGTAACGACGACGACCTCGGTGGCCGGGTCACCTTCCGAGGAGGCGGCGAGCGTCCGCAGGGAGCGGCTGATGGTCTCCTGGGCCTCCCGGTAGAAGCCGTTGGCCTTCGTGTACGACTCCTCGAAGCGTCCCTCACCGGTGCCCGAATCTCCGCTGGAGAGCAGTATGTTCGCCGTTTGGGCGTCCATGTCGTTCAGAGCGAGGTTGAGTTGGGTCGCGGAGATCGTACGGGGCGCGTCGCGCTGGGCCGTCTCCCCCCAACTGGTGTCCGCCCCCGTCGCCGCGACCACGAGCAGGATCAGCAGCCCGGCGGCAGGGAGAACGCAGGCTGCGCGTGCGAGGCGCAGTCGGCCGAGCAGGGTGGCCCGGTAGCGGTCGGCGATCAGCCGGGCCGCCCGGACGATCGCGGCAGGAGGCCGCAGTCCCGACGATCCTCCCCCGCGTTCCTCTCCAGTGAGCGGTCGCAGTGGCCCAGGTTCGCCAGCTTCGGGTGCGGGGCTCTCGGTGAGAGCTCCCGGGGCCCCGGCTACCTCGGCCTGTTCGGTACCGGCGGTGATCGTCACGCACTCTCCAGCCCACACCCGGGCCGTTCGTACGGCCCCGCGTGCACGCCAGCATCTGGCTCAACTGTTCTACTCACCAGGCGCGTTGATGGACACCATATGCGGAGGGAATCCAAATTGATGGGGCCTTGACGTGGTACTTACGGGTCCTTGTCAGCGCCCCCGCCGCCTTCACCCCGCTCACGCGTCGAAGCGGTACCCCATACCGGGGGCGGTGATCAGATGGCGCGGGTGCGATGGGTCCGCCTCAAGCTTCCGCCTGAGGTGCGCCATATACACCCGGAGGTAGTTGGTCTGGGTTCCGTACGAGGATCCCCACACCTCCTGGAGCAGCCGGCGCTGGCTGACGAGCTTGCCCCGGTTGCGGATCAGGACCTCCAGGAGGTGCCATTCCGTCGGTGTGAGCCTGATGTTCGCCCCTCCGCGTCTGGCCTTCTTCGCGAGGAGATCGACGGTGAACTCCTCGGTCTCCACGACCGATTCGTCCACGGCGTCCGTGCCCCGTGCCGGTGTGCGACGGACGACGGCTCCCAGCCTGGCCATCAGCTCGTCCATGCTGAAGGGCTTGGTGATGTAGTCGTCGGCGCCCGCGTCCAGGGCCTGGATCTTCTCCTCGGAACCGTGGCGGGCGGAGACCACCAGGACGGGCACCTGTGACCATATGCGAAGCCGCGTAAGCACCTCGATCCCGTCCATGTCGGGCAGCCCGAGGTCCAGCAGGACGGCGTCCGGGCGTCGCGCCGCCACGGCGTCCAGAGCCGCGCGCCCGTCGTGCGCGCAGTCCACCTCGTACGTGCGCGCCTTCAGATTGATGACCAGCAACCGTGCGAGCCGCGGCTCGTCGTCCACCACCAGCACCCGGGTCATCGGCGTGCCACCTTCCCGTCGTTACGTCCCCCATGGACATGCGATCACCAGAGAACAGCGGATTCGGTCCGCCTCGGCAGGCGTTGACGACCTCCATACGCCGACGGCCGTGACCTTGACGCCCCCCTGATGGCGATCAGCCCCTTCTTGACGCACAGCTGATGCCACCCCGGAGCACACATGGCCCGGGAGGCCGGAACCCTCCCGGTCCGCCCGTATCAGAGCCGTGTCAGAGCGGTGTCAAGGTCGGGGCGGCCTCCTTGAGTCCGGCCTCGCAAGGCAGTTGGATGAATGACGTGAACAGCGCTCTGCGCCACGACGACCGGCCACCGCATACGGTGCGCCCGGCCTCGCGCGCTGCTCACCTGCCGGTGCGTTGACGCACCGCCCCGTTCGCGGCCGCCCGCCCCTCCGCCCGTAAGTCGGGCTGCCGCTCACGCCCCGTGCCCGCCCCCATCCCTGGCGGGCACGGGGCCGCACTCTTCGCACGCCCCGGTTCCGTCCGCCCGGTCGGCAGTCGGATGCCGCGCCGCGCCCACATTCCCGCGTACCACTGGAGACAGTTCATGATCGAAATCGCCCCGCAGCAGCTGCCCGCCCTGAGCCGCTGGTTCCCCACGGGCTCACCCGGCCCCGGGGCCCTCGCCGAGCACGTGCTGACCACGGGTTCCGGCGTCTGGTGGGCCGACCGCCCCGACCGGCCCCGCGTCCTCGCCGTCACCTGCGCGGACCACGTGCTGCTGCGCGGCGACCCGAGCGCGCTCGCCCCGGGTACCCTGAGCCGGTTCGCCAACCAGTACGTGGAAGCACCCGCACGGTTCTGGCCCTCGCTCGGCGCCTCCTTCGAGCGTGTCGACCCCTGGGAACGCATGGTCTACGTCCACCAGGCACGGGCGCTGCTCCCCCGGCCACTGCGTGGCGTCACGGTACGGCGCCTGGTGCCCGGGGACGCTCCAGCGCTCGCCCAGCTGCACTCCGAGAACGCCTGGATCCACGCCAGTTGGGGCGGGCCCGCCGGCCTCGCCGCCTCCGGCCACGGCTGGGCCGCATTCGCGAAGGACCGGATCCTCTCCGTCGCCTGCACCTACTTCCTCGGCAGCGCCTACGAGGACATCGCGGTGGTCACCGTGCCCGACCGGCGGCGCGAGCACCTCGCACTCGCCTGCGTCGCAGGCCTGACCGCGGACATCCGGGGCCGTGGACGCGCCGCGAGCTGGTGCTGCTCTCGCGACAACCGGCCCAGCCGGCTCCTTGCCTGGTCGGCGGGGTTCCGGCTGAGCCGCGAGTACGTCCACCACGTCACGGGCCGCGCCAGGGCGCGTACGGTCCGGGCGAGCCCGGTACCCGCGTGAACGGCGTACTCACCTGTGCATCTCAGGTCGCCAGGTCGAGGCGCGCCTCCTCCAGGTCCAGGGAGCGCTGGAGCCGTCGGCGGGTGGTGTCGCTGATGCGGTGGTCGTCGTAGAGGCGTTGGAGTTCTACGGCCTCCACCCGGATCAGGTCGCGGCGCAGCAGCCGGTAGACGTGCTCCGCCGATCCGGCCGGGTCGGCTTCCTCCAGGCGGTCGCGGGCGTGCTCCAGGCGGGCCTGCAGGCTGCGCCGGAGCCGGTCGGCCACCACGTCCGGTACGGCTTCGAGGTCGGACATCTCATCCAGCCGCCGGATGCCCGCGGCGGCGAGGCTGCACCGGGCGGAGGCCTCCTCGCGCTCGGTGTGGTCGGGTTCGAGGGCGATTCCGGAGCGGCGGACCACGTCGGCGAGGGTGAAGCCCTGGGCAACCAGGGTGACCACCACCACCGAGGTGGTCAGTACGAGCACCAGCGGGCGCTGACCGAGCAGGCTGCCGTCGTCCGCCGCGACGGGGATGGAGAGGGCCGCGGCCAGGGGGACGACGCCCCGCGTGCCCGCCCAGGTCAGCACGACCGGGATCCGCCAGGAGGCACGCGCACCCGCGCTCCGCTGGACGACGGCCGACAGCGGCAGCACCCACAGCAGGCGTACTGCGATCAGCGTCACGGCGACCACCAGCGCGTACAGGGGCCAGAGCCGGTCGGCAGCGCCGAGCGCGGCGACCTGCCCCGGCAGGGTGAGGCCGATCAGACTGAAGACCACGCTCTCCAGCAGGAAGACCACGGTGCCGTTCACCGCGTGCAGCTGGATCCGTATGGGGGCGTTGGTGAACCGGTCGGCCCGGCCGCCGAGCACCACGCCCGCCACCACGACGGAGGTCACGCCGGACGCGTGCACCGCCTCCGCCAGCACGTAGGCGGCGTACGGCGTCACCAGGGCGATGACGGTCTCCAGCACGGGGTCCTCGGTCCTGCGCCGGATCAACGCCACGACCCCCGCGACCGCTCCGCCGATCAGGATGCCTCCGCCGGCGAGCAGCGCGAACTCGGTGCCCGCCGCCCGCCAGGAGAACCCCGCCGAGGCCGCTGCGACGACGACCGCGACCCGGAAGAGCAGGAGCGACGTGGCGTCGTTGAAGAGGCTCTCGGCCTGTACGAGGACCTGGACGCGGGGCGGCAGGGCGAGTCGGCGGCCGAGTGCGGTGACGGCCACCGGGTCCGTACTCGCGAGGATGGCCCCCAGGACCAGCGCCATCGGCCAGGTCAGTGGGGTGAGCAGCGATGCCACCGCCCCGACCGCGGCCGCCGAGGCCAGCACCAGACCGACCGCGAGGACGCTTACCGGCTTCCACACCAGGCGCAGTTCGCGCCAGGACAGTTCCTCGGCGCTCGCGTACAGCAGGGGCGGCAGGACGACGAGACCGATCAGTTCGGGACTGACCCGGATCTCCGGAGTGCCCGGGATCAGCGCGACCACGAGGCCCGCGACAACGAGCAGTGAGGGGGCGGGAATTCGCCACCGACGGGCCCCCGTGGCCACGACCGTGGCCAGCACCACGAGGAACAAGACCGTACCGACGCTGCGCATGTGAAGCCCCCACCGATTCGACGCGGGCCACGCGGCCCGCGACGCCGACCAGACTTCCCGGCACACCGCCTTCACCCTATCGGCGCACCGGCCGTCAATACACCGTCAAAGTCCCGGCCGAGGGCCGTCAGGAGCGCGTCAGGGAGGTTCTGTTCACGGTATCGCTGGTGTTCGCTGGTCAGGTTGAGGGCGCACAGAGGAGTCGGGTACGCGTGAGTACGGAAACCATCGTAGGAATCGTCGTCGCGGTCTGTCTGGGGGGCTATCTGATCCTGGCCGTGTTCTTCCCGGAGAAGTTCTGACGATGGCGACCACCCAGGCGTCCAGCCCGGAGGCGGAGCCGGGGACCCAGGACCGACAGACCGTCGCGCGCCCCGGAAGACTCAAGGTCTTCCTCGGGGCCGCCCCCGGCGTCGGCAAGACCTACCGGATGCTCGACGAGGCCCACCGCCGGGCGGCCCGGGGGTCGGACGTGGTGGCCGGCTTCGTCGAGTGCCACCGGCGCCGGCACACCGAAGCGAAGCTCGACGGTCTGGAGAGCCTCCCCCGCGCCGGACACGAGTGCCGCGGCGGCCGGTATGCCGAACTGGACAGGGAGGCACTCCTGTCCAGACGGCCCCAGATGGTGCTGATCGACGAGCTCGCCCACACCAACGTCCCGGGGGCGGGCCGGCACCCGAAGCGGTGGCAGGACGTCGAGGAGATCCTCGCCGCCGGGATCGACGTTGTGACGACCCTCAACATCCAGCACCTGGAGTCCCTCAGCGACGTCGTCGAGAAGATCACCGGTGTTCCGCAACGCGAGACCGTGCCCGACGAGTTCGTACGTCGCGCCCACGAGATCGAGCTGGTCGACATACCTCCCGAGGGACTCCGCCGCCGGATGGCGCACGGCAACATCTATCCCCCGGAACGGATCGACGCCTCCCTCGCCAACTACTTCCGCCCCGGCAACCTCATCGCGCTACGGGAGTTGGCGCTCCTCTGGCTGGCCGACCGGGTGGACGAGGCCCTGCACAAATACCGCACCGAGCACGGCATCGGGGATGTCTGGGAGACCCGGGAACGGGTCGTGGTGGCCCTCACCGGCGGACCCGAGGGCGAGACCCTCATCCGGCGGGCGGCACGCATCGCGGGCCGCTCCGCCGGCGGTGAACTGCTGGCCGTGCACGTCGCGCGCAGCGACGGGCTCGCCGCAGGCGTCTCCCACGCGGCCCTGGCCGGACAACGGGCCCTCGTCGAGGACCTCGGCGGCAGCTACCACTCCGTCGTCGGTGACGAAGTACCCACCGCACTGGTGGACTTCGCCATGGCAGAGAACGCCACCCAGCTGGTCCTCGGTACAAGCCGCCGCCGTCGGCTGGAACGATTCCTCACCGGCCGGGGCATCGGCGAGACCGTGGTGGCGCTGTCCGAGGACATCGACGTCCACATGGTCACGCACGAACGGGCCGGCCACGGCCGCCTCCTGCCCTCCCGGCGCCGTACGCTCCCCACATCCCGGCTCATCGCCGGGCCGGTGGCCGCCCTGCTGCTCCCCTTACTGCTCACGCTCGCCCTCGACCGCATGCGCGGCACGCTGAACCTCACCAGCGAGGCACTGCTGTTCTTGGTGGCCATCGTCGGCGTGGCCTGCATCGGCGGAGTGGTCTCGGCCCTGATCGCGGCGCTCACCGCCGCACTGCTGCTGAACTACTGGTTCATGCCGCCGATCGGCGAGTTCACCATGAGCGACCCGGACAGTGTGCTGGCGCTGGTGGTGTTCGCCGTCGTCGCCGCTACGGTGGCCGCCGCGGCGGACCGGTCCCTGAGGCTCTCCCGCCGCTCGGCGCGGGCGACGGCCGAGGCGGAGACCATGTCGTCGCTCGCCGGCAGCATCGTCCGCGGCGACCAGACGATCCCGGCCCTGCTGGAACGCACTCGGGAGACCTTCGGCATGGACACCGTCGAGCTGACCGCCGAAGCCCCTGACCCGGGCACGGACCGCGGCCGCCGCCCCCACAGCGCGGCGGACTCCGCCCTCGTGGTGGCAGCAGGCCCCGAGGCCTTCCTCGTCCTGCGCGGCCGTGCGCTGCCGTACTCCGAACGCCGTGTCCTGGCCGCCTTCGCCGCGCACGTCGGCGCCGCGGTCGAGCGGGCCCGTCTGACCGAGGCCGCAGCCGAGGTGGCGGCCGAAGTCGAACCGATCAAGGCGGCCGACCGCCTGCGCACCGCCCTGCTCCGCGCCGTCAGCCACGACCTGCGGACCCCCTTGGCCGGGGCACTGGCCGCAGTCGGCTCCCTGCGCAATCAGGAGGTGGAGTTCTCCGCCCAGGACCGGGACGAACTGCTGGAATCCGCCGAGGTGTCACTGCACCGGCTGAACCGCCTGGTGGAGAACCTGCTCGATCTCAGCCGGCTGCAAGCCGGCGCCCTCACCCTCGACCTGCGGGCCACCACACTCGAGGAGGTCCTTCCCGTCGCGCTCGACTCGCTGGGCCTCAGCCCCGGACACCGGCCCGCCATCGACGTACAAACCCTGGAAGCGGTACCGGCCCTGCTGGCCGATCCGCCCCTCCTCGAACGGGTACTGGCCAACCTCGTCGGCAACGCCGTCCGCCACGCGCCCGCTGACCGTCCGGTACTGGTGACGGCCAGCGCCCTGGCAGGGCAGGTCGAAGTCCGGATCGCCGACCACGGCCCTGGCATCGCCGCCGACGACCGTGAGCGCGCCTTCGAGCCGTTCCAGCGCCTCGGCGACCGCGACAACACGGCCGGACTCGGCCTGGGCCTCGCCCTGGCCAGGGGACTCACCGAGGCCATGGACGGCACGCTCACCCCCGAGGACACCCCTGGCGGAGGTCTCACCATGGTCCTTTCCCTGCCCGTCGCCGCCCAGGTGACAGCGGGACGGCCCTGACCGCATGACCTCGACCCTCCACCTGCGAGCCGAACCCGGGCAGCGCTCCCAGCACATGATCATCTGCGGCGACGACGGACTCGCGCACCGCCTGGCACAGGAGCTCGACGCCGTCTGCGGCGAGGCCGTCACGGTCGTACTGCCTTCGCGGCGCGAGGGGCACGGCAGCGAGGTCGCCGCCCTGCACCGCGATCCGCGCTCCCCCGTAGAGCTGCTCGTCTCCGCCCGCCCCGATGAACAGGCCCTTCGGCAGGCCGGCGTGGAGCGTGCCGCGGCGCTCGCGCTGACCTACGGCGACGACCAGGTGAACACGACCGCGGCCCTGCTCGCCCGCAGCATCAACCCGCACGTACGCCTCGTCATCCGCATGTTCAACCGGGAGCGCGGCCGCCACCTCGAACTTCTCCTCGACCGGGCGGCGGCCGCGCGTTCCCCGTATGACGACGGCTTCATCGACGCGTCCACGAAGATCCTCTCCGACGCCGACACAGCCGTCCCTGAACTGGTCGCCGCGGCCGCGGTCGGACACGGGCCCACCCTCCAGGTCGAGGGCAAGGTGTTCCGCGGTGTCGTACGCCCCGCCGGGACCCCGCCGCATGCAACGGACCTGGCCACGCTCGCCGTCCTCTCCGGCACCCACATGGACGACCCGCAGGGCGGGGACAGCGCGGAGACCCCCGGCGCGAACGGCACCCAGCTGCTCCCCGATACGGCGACCGCCTACCACCGCCAGTTCACACACGGCCGCCTCATGCTCGAAGAGGTCACCCAGCACCACGCGCCGGAGTCCCCCTCCCGACGCCGACGGGACTACCGAGGCTGGCTGCGGGACCGGTTCGGGCACCTGCCGTGGAGGATCTTCGTCTCCCGCGAAGTGACCGCCGTCTTCGGGATCCTCGGCGTGGCCGTGGTCCTCCTCGCCACGGTGACGGCCCTCGTGGAGGACGGTCCCCTCTGGAAGTCGGTGTACCTGCCCCTCCTGGACATCTTCACCATGGGCGACCCGGCGACCGAGGAGTCCACGGCTCGCCAAGTCCTCCAGCTCATCGCCGGTTTCGTCGGCCTGGCCGTGCTCCCCCTCGTCGTGGCCGCCGCGATGAACGCCACGCTGGCCTTTCGCGCCGCATCGGCCAACCACGTACCGGACGCGGCCCTGCGCGACCACATCGTCCTGGTGGGCCTCGGCAAGATCGGCACGCGCGCCCTGGCACAGCTGTGCACGACTGACCACACGGTGGTGGTCATCGAGCGGGACCCGCAGGCCCGAGGAGTCGCGCTGGCACGCGAGCTCGGCGTGCACCTGCTGCTCGAGGACGCCGCCGCTCCCGGGGTGCTCGACCTCGCCCGCATAGGCACCAGCAGATCCTTGCTCGTCCTCACCCATGACGACGGCGAGAACCTCGACATCGTCATGGCCGCCCGCGAGAGCAACCCCCGCGTGCGCGCGGTGATGCGCCTGTACGACGACGACTTCGCCGCCACCGTCTCCCGCACCCTGCGCGCCGGACACCCGGAGGCACTCACCCGCAGCCGCAGTGTCTCGGCGTTGGCCGCGCCGTCCTTCGCCGCCGCGATGATGGGCCGCCACGTTCTGGGCGTCATGCCGGTGGAACGCGGCTCCCTCCTGTTCACCGTCGTGGATGTGGCCGGCCATCCCGAACTCGAAGGCCGCTCGATACACGCGGCCTTCAAGGAGCATGAGTGGCGGGTACTCGCCGTCGGCCCCACCGCCACCGGCCGGCAGTCGGCATCCTCGACCGACACCCTCGGCGGATTCCGCACGGACCGGCCCGCCTTCAACTGGCGCCCACCCCACGGACGGGTGCTGCGCCACGACGACCGCGTCCGACCCAGTGATCTACCCTCGACCGGAATCGACATCGGATGGATCACCAAGAAGCTTCGACTGGGAGACAGCCTGTGCACCACGACGACGAACCGGTCTTCAAGCGGAGCCAGTGGGGAACGAACCGCTATTACTACAACGCCCGCAATCCCGTCGGGCTCGCCCTCATCGTCATCACCGTGCTCGCCGTCGGAACGATGCTGATCCTCATGGCCAACCGGGCCGGCCCCTTCGCACCACCATCTGCCCCCGCACCCTGGAATTCCCCCTCAGCCGCCCCCGGCTCATCAGGCCACTGACCCGACAGGGGGCCACCGCGAAACGGCTACCGTCAAAAGGCCGTAGCAATCACATCAGCACTGCGTCAGGGTCCGGCACCCGGGCTCTGACCGGCCCTAACGTCACCTCCATGGAACGACGTTTCACACAGTCCGAGACCGGTGCAGACACCGCCGCCTCGGAGCCCTCAGGACCTCTCGCACGCGACATCCACTGGGCCGGCGAGCGGCGCTCGGCCGTCGGTATCGCGTCGCTCCTGTGCTCGGCCCTGTTCGTCTTGGACGCGGGCGTCGGCCGGCTCGACGCGACCCGCGGCGCCCTCTGGACCGGCCTGGCCGTCCTCGTCTTCGTGATCCTGCTGCCCGCCAGGGTCTCCGTAGGCCCCGGACTTCTGAGCGCCCGAGGAATGCTGGTGGAACACACCGTCCGCACCGACTCCCTCGTCTCGGTCCGGTGGTCCGACGGGGTGGCACAGCGGATGGTCCTCCGCGACACGGAGGGGAACCAGGTCGAGATCGATCCGACCGTCCTGGTCCGTAACCCGGCGATGTGGCACCGCTTCGACACGGACGCCCGCGCGTCGATCCGGCACGGCACTCTGCGGTACGGGGTGATCGCCCTGTGCGAGTTGACGGAGCGCATCAACCGCGAGACGGCCCTCACCGTCTTCAGGGCCTCCGGCCTGCAGTGATCGGCCGCCGGGGAGCCGCCGCCGGAAGCGTGAGCGTCACGGAGAAGCCGGAGCCGGCGCCCGTGGTTCCAAGGGTTCCCCCATGCTCTCCATGAGGTCACGGCACATCCGCAGGGTCAGACTGTCCGGCCTGCGACTCGGATGCGTCCCGCATTCCGCGCCCCGGACCGTCTCGTCGGCACCGTCTTCCACGTGGATCTGCACCTGCCCGCCACGGATCTCGGCCGTCAGCCGCGGGGGCCGGTCCGGCGGGCTGTGTCGCTGTGCCTCGGCCGCCGACGCGGTCAGTACGCGCGTGAGCACGGCCGCGTCGGCGATCACATCGGGCAGCTGCTCCGGCAGCCTGCACTGGATCGTGTGACCGCCGGGTCCCAGTGCATCGAGCACGGCGGTCAACACCTCGTCGAGGGCGACCGGCCGCAGGTACAGGTCGAGTGCCCCGGCGTGCAAGCGGCTCAGCTCGTCGAGATCCGAGACGAGCTGGACGGCGCGGCCCACCGACGACCGGGCTGCGGCGAGGAGCCGGGTCTCCTCCGGATCCGTACCGGCGCCCAGGCTGCTCAGTGCGTCGTCTGCCGTACTCAGCGGGCCCCTCAGGTCGCGGCTCGCGGTGAGGAGGAGTGAGGCCCTGGTGTGCTCGACTGTGGCACGCAGGCCCGATTCGGCATCGTGGGCGGCGAGCCGCCCGTGGGAGTAGGCCATACCCAACTGGGCCTCGCACGCCCCCAGTACGCGCTGGTCGTCGCCGCTCAGTGGGCGCCCCCGGGCGGCCAGTGTGAGGTCGTCGCCGACAGGGCTCTCCACATCGGCGTCGTACGGGCGCTCGGGCGGATGCTCCCCGGTGCTGGCGACGACGTACCAGCGCGGCTCGGCAGCATGCCCCGTGTCGCGTGCCAGCAGGCTCACCGCCTCCAGGCCGAAGTCCTCCCGCACCTGTTCGAGCGGGGTCGGGAGGTCCTGCCCGTGCATCATGGCGGTGGCCAGTCGGCTCAGCGCCCGTGCCTCGGCGCTCGCACGGACGGCCTGGTACGTGCGGCGCGCGGCCGTGCCCGCTGCTATGCCGACGATGACCGCTGTGACGACGTACACCACCAGCGCGAGGACGTCGGAGAGGCGCTCGACGCGCAGCGAGTGGACCGGTGGGGTGAAGTAGTAATCGGCGAGCAGTCCCGCGGAGAGAGCGGCCAGCAGCGCGGGAACGAGGCCCCCGACCAGGGCGATCACGACGACGGTCAGCAGGTAGAGCACCAGGGCGAAGGCGAGGTCCACGTGCTCGGCCAGGAGGACCAGGACGGCGGTCAGGCCCGGCAGTGTGATCGCCGCGAGCAGCATCGCCGTCCAGAACCGGCGTGGGCCGGTGGCACGACTCGGGTGCGGCAGCCGCAGGGACGAGGTCGCCCCGGCGGCGTGCTCGTGAGTGATCACCAGGACATCGATGGGGCCGGACCGCTGGATCGTCCGGTGCCCCACACCGGCGCGGAGGAAGGTGGAGAGCCTTCCGCTGCGGCTCGCGCCCAGCACGATCTGCGTGACGTTCTCGGCCTCCGCGAACTGGAGCAGCGCTTCGGGGATGTCGTCGCCGGTGGTCTGGTGGTAGCTGCCACCCAGCGACTCCACCAGCGGCCATGAACAGGAAAGCGATCCGTACGGCCACCAGGGCGAGGAAGACCACGAGGACGATGACGAGCGCCGTGGTGAGGTCGGTGCTGGACAGGTCGCGGACCGCGGAGGGGATCTCCAGGCCGACCAGGAGGAACAGCGTCGCGTTCAGCAGGTAGGTGGCCATGGAGAAGAACGGGACGCCGACGGTGCGGGCCGCGGCGTCGCTGGCCCTGGGCGCGGCACGGCTGACGATCAAGCCGCAGACGACCACGGCGAGGACCCCGGACGCCTCGACGGATTCGGCCAGGAGGTACGCGGCGAACGGGGTGAGCAGTGCCAGGACGTTGCTGAGCATCGGGTCGTTCAGGCGGCGCAGGATGTACAGGGCGGGCAAGGCGATGAGCGCGCCGGCCGCCGCGCCACCGACGTAGGCGACCAGGAACAGCCGGCCGACGTGGGCCGCACCGAGGTGCTCGCCGCCGGTGGTGACCCCGACCGCGACGCCGTAGAGGACCAGGGCGGTGCCGTCGTTGACCAGGCTCTCCGCCTTGAGCATGTCCAGGCTGCGCTGCGGCAGGAGCCGCCCGAGGGCGGCCACGGCGGTCGCATCGGTGGGGGCGACGGCGGCACCGAGCACCCAGGCGGGACCCCACGGCAGCCCGAAGGCGTGGGCTGCGGCGGCGACCGCCGCGGCGGTCGCGATGACCAGCAGGGTGCTGACCAGGACGACACCGCGCAGTCCCCGGCGGATCGAGCGGAGCGAGGCCGTCAGGCTCTCCCAGTAGAGCAGGACGGGCAGGAACAGCATCAGGATGACGTCCGGCTCCAGTCGGACCTCACTCAGGGCGGGTACGAGGCCTGCGAGCACGCCGCAGGTCAGCAGGAGGACCGGGCGGCTGATCCGCAGCCGCGGGGCGAGTACACCGCACAGCAGGACGGCCGCCCCCAGCACGACGACGAGTTCCAGGCCGAGCATGCTGTCCCCTTGTCTCCTGATGGGTGGCCGGTTTCGCCTGCCCACAGGCTCATGCTCATGGTGGACAGGCCGCGGACGGGACGTATCCCGGCACCGGCCGGGGGGTCCGGTCGGCACAGTCACGTGTCCGGTGTCATCGCATCCCGCACGAGGCCGGTGTCGACGAACTGCTCGAAGCGGACGATCCGGCCGCCGCGCACGATGAAGTGATGGGCGACGCGGACGTCGATGGTCTTGCCGGTGGCCTTGTAGGCGGCGGTGTAGCGGGCCAGGACGACGACGTTCTCGCCGTCGACGACGTAGGTGTCGTCGTGGGCGGTCCAGCCTTCCCATGCCTGGCCGAGCTTCTCCATCACCGCGGTGGTGACGCCCTCGGGGGTGCGGTAGGTGCCGGCCAGCGGGAAGCCGGCCATCTCGGTCCATTCCACGTCGGGGGCGAGGGTGGCGCGCAGGGCATCCAGGTCTCCGGCGGCGGAGGCCAGGTACTGGCGGCGTACGACGTCTGCGGGGTTGGTGGAGGTGCTGAAGCCGGTGGTTTCGTTCATGGTGGTCAGCCCCACTGCATTTCGCCCTTGGCGACCTTCGCGCCGAGCTGCGCGGCGATCAGCATGCCGTGGTCGGGGTACCGCTTGACGAGCGCGTCGGTCAGTTCGGCGCCGTCGGCGGCCTTGGCCAGCTCTTCCTCGAAGGCCACGAGGTACTCACGGGTGTGGGCGATGGCCGACGCGTCGGTGGCAGTGTCCGGGAGGCGGTGGCCGGGGACGACCAGCTGCGGATCCAGGGCGGCCATCTCGTCCAGGAGCTTGATCCAGGCGGTACGGGACGCGGGGGTGGCGGTGTCGGCGACCCAGACGTGCTCCTGCTGGAAGAGCAGCACGCCGCCGAGGAGCGCGCGGTGCTCGGGCTGCCACAGGTAGTGGCGGTCGGGTAGGGCTGCCGGGCCGCCCTTGAGTTCGAAGCGGTGGCCTTCGAGGGTGAGGCCGTCGGTGAGCGGGGTGAGTTCGACCAGGCGGGTGGGCAGGTTCGGGCCGAGGGCCTCCCACGCCTTGAGCTTGCCCTCGTAGGACTCCTTGATGTGCTCGATGACGATCGGGGTGGCGACGAAGGCCGCGTCGGGGAACGCGTCGGCGAGCACTTCGGCGCCGAAGTAGAAGTCGGGGTCGGCGTGGCTGACGAACACGGTGGTCAGCGTTTTGCCGGAGTCCAGGACAGCGGCGGCCAGGCGGTGGCCGTCGGCGCGGGTGAAGGCGGCGTCGACGAGCAGTGCCTCGCTCTCGCCGGTGACCAGGGTGGCGGTCTTGTTCTTGGCCCCGGCCGGGAAGTCGAGGTCGAGGACGGTGAAGTCGAGCGTGCTCATGGAGGACTCCTTGGCGTACGTCGGGGACGGCGACGAGAAGAGAACTCCGGGGCCGGCTGATCCAGACCGGGAAAGGCGGGCCGGAGGGCGTCTCAGCAGCCACTATCACTTCCCCGCCCGGCGTGGGCGAGTCGAGTGGGGGGCCTTGCTGCTCCCCCGTTTGCCGCTGTCGCCGGGACGCCGGCCGGGGGTTCGGCTCCGTCAGCGGGGGCGAGCTGGAGGGTGGACTCGCGCGACTGCGCGGTCAGGACGTGGTCGACGATGCCGGGGTAGCGGTCGCCGTACTTGGCGCGGTAGGCGGCGTCGACCGCCTCCTGGACGGACGGGTCGGCGTCCTGGAACGTCACGTCCTTGGTGATGCCGGCCGACCGGACACGGCCCTGGTGGCGGGTCTGGGCGCCGCGGAACCAGGAGCCTTCGCGTCCCTTGACGGAGCGGACGTAGATGAAGTCGCCGGTGCGGACCATCCACATGGTGACCGGGTCGCGCAGGGATCCGTCGGCGCGCTCCGATGCGAGGTCGATCTCGTCGGCCGCTGCGATGCGGTCCAGTTCGGTGTCGGTCCAGGACGTCATGACGTGCCTCCGTACGGCTGGGGAGTTACTTCCGGGCGGCCGGGCGGAGCAGCAGCACGCTGGTCACGGCGGTCGCCACCAGCAGCACCACGCCGGACATCAGGCTGATGCGCATGCCGTGCAGGAAGGTGTCCGGCTGGGCGATGAGGGCGCCGAAGACGGCGACGGCGAGGGCGCCGCCGAACTGGCGGAAGGTGTTGAGGACACCACTGGCCAGGCCCGCCTGCTCCGGCTCTACGCTCTGCAGCAGCAGACCGGTCATCGCGGGCACCGCGAGGGCGCCGCCGAGGGAGACCGGCATCATCAGGACGGCTACCAGCCAGACTGGGGTGGTGCCGGGCAGGAAGAACAGGAGCAGCAGGCCCGCCGCCATGATCCACATGCCGGCGATCATGACGGTCCTGGCGCCGAACCTCCGTACCAGGCGGGCGGTCTGAAGGGCCACGACGCCGGTCAGCACGGTCATCGGCAGGAACGCGATGCCGGTGACGAGCGCGGACAGGCCGCGCAGCTGCTGGAAGTAGAGGCTGAGCAGGAACGTCAGACCGTAGAAGCCGACATTGAAGGCGAAACCGGCGATCAGGGTGACGGACACCGCGCGGGAGCGGAAGAAGGAGAGCGGCAGCATCGGGTGGCGGCCCCGCGTCTGGGCGAGCAGGAACACCGCGAACGCCACCGCGGCCACCCCGAACGCGACGACGACCGGGGCGTGGCCGAAGCCGTACTCGCCGCCCTCGATCAGCGCGTATGTCAGGCCGCCCATGGCCAGGACCGCGCTGATCTGCCCGGTCCAGTCGAACGGCACCGGCCGCCTCGGGGAGCGTGCCGCGCGGGTGAGCAGCAGCAGGGCGACGATGCCCACCGGCAGGTTGATGAAGAAGATCCACCGCCAGTTCACCGCGGTGAGCGCGCCGCCGAGCAGAGGACCCGCGGCCGACCCGACCGAGCCGCCCAGCGCCCAGAACCCGAGGGCGCGGGTGCGCTGGTTCGCGTCCGGGTACGCCTCGCGGATCAGGGCGAGGGTGGCGGGCATCATGATCGCCGCGCCCGCGCCCTGCACCAGGCGGGCCGCGACCAGGACGGGGAGGGTCGGCGCGAGGCCGCAGGCCGCAGGCCGCCGAGGCGATCAGGAACAGCGCCATGCCCATGCCGAACGCCTGGCGGGCGCCTATCCGGTCGGAGATTGAGCCCGCGGACAGCAGCAGGGCGGCGAGCACCAGGGTGTAGCCGTCGACGACCCACTGCAGGCCGGTGATGCCGCCCCCGAGGTCGGCGCCGATGGTGGGCAGGGCGACGCTGACGATCAGCGCGTCCAGGGTGATGACGAAGAAGCCGAGCAGCGCGGCGCCCAGTGCGAAGGCGGGACTGCTGGTCCGGGGGCCGGCCGGGGCGGTCGCCCTGCCGGGGGCGGGCACCTGCGTGCTGGTCATGGCGGTTCTCCTGGTCTTCCTGGGATCCCCGGATGACGGCCGGGAACACCGGAACGGAAGTGATCCTTCAAGCTCATTCAGCGTGCGGCCTGACGGTGGGGGGTGCCGGGGCTCTGCCATGAGTCGTCAGGGGCCCCACACACGGCCCAGCCCGAGGTGTTGGAGGTGTGCTCGGTCAGCTGTCCAGGCGCCGAGCGCTCAGCCACTGGACCATCGCCGGGTCGTGGTGGTCGAAGAACAGCGATGCCCCGGTGTCCAGGGTGGCGATGGCCGCCATCTGGTCGTCCGTGAGCTCGAAGTCGAAGACGTCGATGTTCTCCGCCATGCGCTCGGCGCGCACCGACTTCGGGATCGAGGCGACGCCTAGCTGGACCGCCCAGCGCAGCACGACCTGCCCGACGGACTTCCCGTGGCTCTGGGCGATCCCACTCAGGACCGGGTTGGTGAACAGGCCGTTCTTGCCTTGGGCGAAGCCGCCCCAGGCCTGGATCTGGACCCCGTGCTCCCGCATGAGCTCCTGGTCGGCGGTGCGCTGGAAGAACGGGTGGGTCTCGATCTGGTTGACCGCGGGCGTGATGTCGTTGTTGAGGACGAGGTCGAGCAGCCGGTCGGGGTAGAAGTTCGCGACACCGATCGCCTTGGCACGGCCCTCGCGGTTCAGGTCCTCCATGGCCCGCCACTGGCCGTACACGTCGCCGTAGGGCTGGTGCATCAGGTACAGGTCGAGGTAATCGAGGCCGAGCTTCTTCAGCGACGTCTCGAAGGCCCGCTTGGTGTTCTCCTCACCGGGCGCGTCCTGGACCCACAGCTTGGTGGTGACGAACAGCTCCTCGCGCGGCACGCCGCTGTTCTTGATCGCGCGGCCGACGGCCTCCTCGTTCTGGTACGCGGCAGCGGTGTCCAGCAGTCGGTAGCCGGCCGCGAGAGCCTCGGTGACCGTCTGCTCGGTCTGCTCCGGCGGGATCTGGTAGACGCCGAAGCCGAGGATCGGCATCGCGATGCCGTTGTTCAGGGTGACGTGCTGCATGAGGGTTTCCTTCCGCGCGGGACGGGGGGTGCGGAGCACGGCCGCAGGCCGGTCAGTGCTCCGGCACGGCGGGATCTCCGTACTCGGACGGTGCGAAGCCCGCCGGTATTCACCTTCGCGCCCTTTCGTCTCCGGTGGCAGGCCGAACCGTGCCGGGGGGTGACGATCGGGGGGAGTGACAGGGCCTCCCACACCCCTGCCACGCAGGTCGGCGCGGTGTGACACTCAAGACTGTGACACTGAAGGACGTGGCATCCGAGCAGAGCAGCGGCGGTGGGGCCGAGCTGGGCCGGTTCCTGCGCGCCCGCCGTACGCAGACCACGCCCGAGCAGGTCGGCCTCGCGGTCGGCGCCGGCCTGCGCCGTACCCCCGGCCTGCGACGCGAAGAGCTGGCCACCCTCACCGGCATCAGCATCGACTACTACGTACGCCTCGAACGCGGCAAGGAGACCCGGCCCAGCCCGTCCGTCATCGACGCCCTCGCCCGCGCCCTGCAGCTGGACGATGCCGAACACCAGCACCTGCTCGAGCTGGCCGCCCGAGCCGCCCGCTACGCCCCCGAACCGCCTCCCGCCCCGAGCCGAACCGTGCGCCCGCACCTGAAATTGCTCCTGGAGACGATGCGCCCGAACCCGGCCTACATCGTCAGCCGCAGCATGGACCTGCTCGCCTGGAACCCCGGGGGGCTGGCCCTGTACGCGGGCCTGGACGACTGGCCCGCCACCCAGCGCAACCTCGCCCGCTACCTCTTCCTCCACCCCGCCGCCCGTGAGCTGTTCCCCGACTGGACGGTTCAGGTCCGCGCCTGCGTCGCCCGTCTGCGCGCCCTGGCCGGCACCGCCCCCGACGCACCCGACCTGACCGCCCTGGTCGGCGAGCTGCTCCTCAAGAGCCCCGACTTCGCCAGGCTCTGGGAGCGGTACGACGTCACCGGCCGCAAGCCCGCCCGCAAGACCTTCCACCACCCGCACGTCGGGACCTTCTCGCTCACCCCCCAGTCCATGCACCTGGAAGGCACGCCGGGCCAACGCCTCGGCGTCTACACCGCCGAGCCCGGAACCCCCGACCACGACGCCGTGCTCCTGCTCGACATGACCGCCCCCGGCCCGGGACCGGGCGGAAGCCCGGCCACGAACGATGAGCCGCAACCCCAGCCGCACACCCCGTCCTGACCCGAGGCAGAACCGGTACGCACCGCGAGGCGCCTCTCAGGGACGCCACCGGCCGAATATGGGCAAAATACATGTATGGACAGTGCGGCGGAGAACACCAGGGCCCAGGCGGCGGACACCGTGAGTGACCTCGGCGCCTACCTGCGGGCCCGCCGCGCACAGGTCACCCCCGAACAAGCCGGACTGCCCACCACCCCCGGCCTGCGCCGCACCCCCGGCCTGCGCAGGGAGGAGCTGGCCACTCTGGCCGGGATCAGCATCGACTACTACGTACGCCTGGAACGCGGCAAGGAGACCCGCCCCAGCCCCTCCGTGATCGACACCCTCGCCCGTGCCCTGCTCCTCGACGCGTACGAGCATCGGCATCTGCGCGAGCTCGCCGCCCACGCTGCCCACGTCGCCGAGCCTGCGCCTGCGCCTGCGCCCGGCCACGCCGTACGACCGCAGCTGATGCTGCTGCTCGAGTCCGTGCGCCCGAACGCGGCCTACGTCGTCAGCCGCACCCTGGACCTGCTCGCCTTCAACCCCGGCGCGCTCCGGCTCTTCGCCGGCCTGGACGAATGGCCCGCGCAGCAGCGGAACTTCGCCCGGTACGCCTTCCTCCATCCGCTCGCCCGTACCGTACTCGACGACTGGGACGAGCAGGCCCGCGCCTGCGTCGGCAGGCTCCGCGCGCTGGCCGGCACCGAGCCGGAAGCACCGGACCTGGCCGACCTGGTCGACGAACTCCTGACCAGGAGCCGGGACTTCGCCGACCTGTGGGACCGCTTCGACGTCAAACCGCACGCCCCGGACCCCAAGACCTTCCACCACCCCGACGTCGGCGACCTCCACCTCGGCTACGAGTCGATGCCACTGGAGCACAGCATGAAACAACGCTTCGTCGTATTCTTCGCCGAGCCGGGCAGCCCCGACCACGAAAAACTGACCCTCCTCGACCGGGGACGCCACGCACTGGGCCCTCGGCCGGACGGCCTCACGGTCACGACAGCCGCCCCCGGTGGCAAGCCCCCTGTCGCCGCACCCCTGCCCTCGACACCCTAACCTCGCCATTTCACTTGGTGTGGTATCGATTTCCTGGTCACGCCGGGGCACGGTTGCTGGTGGATCTTGCCGATGCCACCGGGCTGACCACCGCGTACTCCACCGCGCTCAGACCGCCTCGGCCACGCGGCACTGGGCCGGATCGCCGTCGATCTCGCGGCGATGCTCGCCGACGGCGGCGATACGCTCACGGAACTGGTCGTTCTGCGGAACCAGCACGAGGTGTTCGGCCCGGTCGCCCCCACGGCGACGGCGTTCGCGGATGCCTCCCACGAACTGCGCAGTCCGATCGCCGGCCTCCGGATGCAGCTCGAGGTCGCCTCCGCACACCCGCAACTGCTCGACCTGCCAGGCGCCGTGGACGAGACCGTACGACTCAGGTTGCCAAAGCCCTGGAAATCGAGGGATCACCGTGGCGACTGGCCCGGCTGCTCGCCAACCTCCGCAACAACGCGCAGCGGCATGCGCGGGTCTCGGCCTGGCCATCGCCCGGAACGTGGCCTGTCGCCGTGGCGACACCCTGACCGTGCACGAAGCACCCCACGGCGGCGCCGCCTTCCGGTTCCGGCTGCCGATCAGCGCTCCGGGTGGCACGGGGCTGCCGGTGTGAAGAAGCCGACGGCGGGTCTCACAGCCGTGCCACAGGCACAGGACAGTCCGCGCCTGGGGATGCCGCCTAGCGTGCCGGACATGGGTGAAAAGAGCATTGACAGGCGAAGAGTACTGATCCTCGGCGGCGCGGCCGTCGGGGCGGCGGGAGCGGCGATGGTCGGCTGCGGGAGTTCCGGCGGCAGCGCTGCGGCTCCCTCCTCCGCGTCCTCGTCGGGTGCGGTGTCCACGGGGACGGGGCAGTGCGTGCTCATGTCCAATGCGACCCAGGGGCCGTATTACCTCGATGGCGCCCTGGTACGCAAGAACATCGCGGAGGGCAAGAAGGGCGTTCCGCTCACCGTGCGACTTACGGTGCAGGACACCACGGAGTCGTGCGCCCCGGTTCCGGGCGCGGCTGTGGAGATCTGGCACTGCGATGCCTGGGGCTACTACTCCGGGTGGACCACCGCCAATCCGGGCGGCAAGGCGCCGGCGGAGAGTGAGGACAAGAGCGGCGCCGACGACAAGACCTATCTGCGCGGCTACCAGATCGCCGACGAGGACGGAGTCGTCGAGTTCACCACCATATTCCCCGGCTGGTACACCCCGCGCGTCACACATATCCACCTCAAGGTCCACACCGGAGGCCAGACGGCCGACGGCTCCTACGAGGGCGGCAAGGTCAACTACACCGGCCAACTCTTCTTCGACGACAAGTACGGGGAAGCCGTATACGCGCTGTCCCCGTACGCACAGCACACCGGCACCCCCACCAAACTCGCCGACGACATGGTCTACCCCGGAGGCGGCGCCCGGGACGGGCTGATGACCGTCACCGGCGACACCACTCAGGGGTACACCGGAACCCTCACCCTCGGCATCGACCCCGACGCCGAGAGCGGGGGCGGCGGAGCGCCGGGAGGAGTAGGCCAACCGCCGAGCGGAGCTCCCGGCGAAGGGCACGCCCCGTAGCGGCGACGCCGTGCACTACACCCGTGGTGCGCCGAGCATGTGACATGGCCAGGGAGCGGAACCATCCGCTCCCTGGCCATACGCAATTTCCGCTACGGCAACAGCCGCGGCCTCTTCTTCGACGCCACGTCCTCGACCCAGCCGCACAGCAGGACGGCCACCGCGAGCAGGAGCCACCCGATGCCGAACAGGAACCACTGGCTCTCCAGCGGCAGGTGGGCCTCCAGGGCGGGAACGTCCCAGAGACGGTCGATCAGGGGGACCGCGAGTATCAGCGCGATCTCGTGCCATAGGTAGACGGTCACGGCACGGCGATTGAAGACCGTCACGATCCGGTCGAGTCGCCTGAAACGCGCGAGGCCCGCGAAGTCGACCTTGTAGTACGCCTTGAAGTACATCAGCAGCGTCACGAAGCCGGCGCAGTAGAAGGTCTGGGCGAGGGGGATGTCGTCGAGGTCGTAACTACCCGTCTCCACCTGGTGTGTGAGCGCATACCAGGCGCCGAACGCCAGCGCCGCGAGCGACCCGGTGGCCACGGGGCCCGGCTTCATCCTCCGCAGGACCTCGTCGTGGTGCGCGAAGCCGAGGAGCCAGCAGAAGAGAAAGGTGGCGAGGTCGATGAGGCCGCCGCCGAAGCGGCTGTCGGGTGGCTCCCAAAGGAACTGGAAGACCAGGATCGGAGCCAGGGAAAGCAGCAGCACCGGGATCGGCGCCTTGCGGAACACTCGGAGCAGGAGCGGAGAGAGAAGCACGAACCACAGGTACGCACGCAGGTACCACAGGACCTCCCAGGCCTGGATACCCCACTCGTCGCCCCGGGGGTCACCGAGGGGCAGCACCCAGTACAGAGCGTCCGGGCCCGGCACCCAGCCGTGGACCACCATCGCGGCCACGACGACGAAGCCCCAGAACCAGAACGGCAGGAGCAGCCTGCGCATCCGCCCCTTGATCACCTGTAGCGCTGGGCGCTCAAGGGACTTCGCCATGAGCGTGCCTGCGAGTGCGAACATCACCCCCATGGACGGGAAGACCATGCCCGCCCAGGCCCATCCGAAGGCGTGATAGGTCACCACGCGTACGAGAGCAACGGCGCGCAGCACGTCGAAGTATCGGTCACGTCCTGCGGCAGGCCGCCGGCTCTGCGCTTCCAGCGGTTCGGGGTCCGGCGCGGACGGCGCCGCCGGCACCCGGGCCAGCCGGAGTGTGTGCACGTCCGTTCCGGGCTCCGCCGGGGCGTCCTGCCGGAGTTGCTGTCGGTACGGGCTTTGAGGGTCGTTCGGCGCAGCCGGCCACCCGGCCCCGTACCCCTGCCGCTCGGCCTCCCAGCTCATCGGCCGGCCCCCGCAGGGGTGCCGACTTCGCCCGTGCGCTTGAGTTTCTGCCAGCGCAGGCGGCCGCCGGTGAGTGCGGTGACGCAGGAGTGGATGAGGACGAGGTACATCATCTGGCGGTACGCGAGTTGCTGCAGCGGCATCATCAGGAGGTACCGGTAGCGCTCGCGGTCGAGCCGGAAGGCGTAGGCCGCACAGACGAGTTGAACGGCAAGCACCGCCAGCCAGGCGATCAGAGCGGACTTGAAGTCGACGAAGATCATCGAGTAGGCGGTGAACACGTCGATGAGCGGGGCGAACACGGGCGTGATGATCTGGAAGATCACGACCAGCGGCATGCCGACCCGGCCGAAGCGCCCCGATGGGCCCTTGTCCGTAAGGGACTTGCGGTGCTTCCAGAGCGCCTGCATGGTGCCGTAGCTCCAGCGGTAGCGCTGGCTCCACAGCTGCTTCAGCGAACCGGGCGCCTCCGTCCAGGCCTTGGCGTGCTCCTGGTAAACGACCTTCCAGCCCGCGCGGTGCATGGCGATGGTGATGTCCGTGTCCTCGGCGAGGGTGTCTTCGCTCATGCCGCCGACCTCCAGCACCGCCTCGCGGCGGAACGCGCCGATCGCGCCCGGAATCGTGGGCATGCAGCGCAGCAGGTCGTACATGCGGCGGTCGAGGTTGAAGCCCATGACGTACTCGATGTGCTGCCAGGCACCGATGACCGTGTCGCGGTTGCCGACCTTGGCGTTGCCCGCGACCGCGCCGATCTTCGGGTCGGCGAAGGGCTGCACCAGCTGCTCCACGGTGTCCGCTTCGAAGACCGTGTCGCCGTCCATCATCACGACGATGTCGTAACGGGCATGGCGCACCCCGTTGTTGAGTGCGGCCGGCTTCCCCGCGTTCTCCTGGCGGATGACACGGACGTTCGCCATGCCGAGCGACTCGGCGATCTCGCTCGTGTTGTCGGTCGATCCGTCGTCCACGACGATGATCTCGATCGGATGGGTGCTCTGCGCCAGCGACTTGAGGGTGTTGGCGATGCATTCCTTCTCGTTGTACGCGGGCACGATCACGCTCACCGGCCCGGTGACCGCCGGCCCCCAGCTGAACCGGCGCCTGTTACGGAGTCTGTAGTGGCGCCGAGCGAGGATCAGCATCATTCCGAATCGGCCGATGACGGCGACGCCGACGACCGCCAGCCCGATCGCGAGCCCCGGCACGGTCCACTCGGCCACTGCTACGGCCGCGACGAGGGCCTTGCCCTCGTACAGGGTCGCGCCCGTGGCGGTGCGGTGGGCGGCCTGGAGGCTGTTCGCCGCCCCGGGGCGCACGGCCCCCGAGGGCCGGCTTCCCGTCTGCTCGCCGCCGGGCTGCGAGCCGTTCGCCTGCTGCTCCGTCCCCGCAGCCCCGACGTCCACCGCCTGGGTGCCGCTCCTCGCCTCCTGGGTCGCACCGCTGACGGTGGTGAACGTGTAGCCCAGCGCCTTCATCTTCTTGATGTACTCGGGAAGCGCTTTGATCGTCTGACTGCGGTCACCGCCCGCGTCGTGGAAGAGGACGGAAGCGCCCTTGCCCGACGCCGGCGTGGCCGATTCGATGATCTTCGTAACACCCGGGGTCTTCCAGTCGTCGCTGTCGGTGTCCACGAAGACGCTGGTGTAGCCCTGCTCGCCGAGCTGCTTGTAGACGGGCCAGCTGTAGTCGTCGATGGCGTCCGGCTGAGAGGAATACGGAGCACGGAACAGTGTCGTCGTGATACCCGCCGCGCCCGCCAGCGCGAGCTGGGTCTGCTCCACCTCGCGGGTGACCCGGGCACTGCTCTGATACGAGAGATCGACGTGCGTGAAGGTGTGGATGCCCACCTCGCTGCCCTGATCCACCAAGTCCTTCACGATGCTCGGATTCCGGGCGACCATCGAGCCCACCAGGAAGAAGGTGCCCGGGACGCCGTTCTCCTCGAGGACCTTGAGGACCTGGGGGGTCCACGTAGGGTCCGGACCGTCATCGAAGGTCAGGACGATGGTCTTGTCCGGCACGGACGCGGACCGTGCCTGGCCGTCCCGGAAGGTCAGGATCGGCCCACCACCGAGGACCTCCTCGGAGACGTCGTCGGAGCCGGCCCCGGTACGGATACGCTCGTCGCCCCCCACCTCGGCGCGGAGATAGCCGTCGAGCAACATCACGCTGGTGAGCACGCCGAGGAGCAGCAGAGCAAGGATCACCCGCGGTTTCTGCAGGTTCGCCGCCTTGCCGGCGGCCCGCGTCATGCGGGAGGGGGCGCGCCTGCGGCCGCGCGATGATGTGGTGGTCGTCATGGGTTTCTTCGAGCTCCGGTCAGTTGGCGCTTGGGGAGGCAGGGGAAGCCGGGGCGGGAGCGGTTGCCTGCGGGGCGCCGGCAGGCTTCGCGGGCGGCGTGCCCATGCCGCCCTGCGGCCCGCCGTAACCGAGTCCCGGATCCTGGGCGCCGGGAGCCCGACCACCGCCTCCGAAGGGCAGGAGCGATGACGGGGCGAGGGATGTACCCCAGCCCATGAAGGCCATGCCGAGGACGACGGTGTAGCCGACGCAGACGGCACCGACGGCGAGACCGATCCGGCGCAGCCATCTCGCCCTGCGCCCGGAGTTGTCGACGAATACAGGTCCCTCCGCCTGTTCGTTGTGGGACTTGCGTCGACCGTGGGATGCGGAACGTCTTTCAGAGCGAGACTCAGAATGCATTACTGCAGATTAAGGCTGCTTCTTGAGACAAAACCAAGAGACTCCTATGAGGTACCTATGAGAAACGGCTCAACCTGTGAATTCCCTGAGTGAATCCACACTCGTCTGCGCAGGTCAAGACGGCAGAAAGGGCTAGATTGTCCGAATATCCACCTTCGGAAACCTGACTTTCGCCAGGCTTCATGCATCACCTGCACACCTGCTGCCGCGATGAGGGCCAGCCGCGCATGAGACATTTGCACTCCGAAAACACGGCTAGTTTTCGACCTGAGGCGGAAATTACGAGAGCAGGAGCGTGTGCAATGCGGAATTTTCTGGGGCCGTTCGCCGGGCTCGTCTGCCTGGTGGCTTTGACTTGTACCGGATGTTCCTCGGACAGGACCGCGTCAACTGACGCAGCCGCTGCGTCGAGCCCGTCCCCGGCGGATGCGTCGCCCTACACGGCCGCCGCACCCGGCACGTCCTACGCCCCCTACGTCAGCGCCACCACGGCCTCCGCCAACGACACCGCCGGCTCCCCGTCCGCGTACAACCTGGCCTTCGCCATCTCGGACCGCAGCAGCTGCGCACCGAAATGGGACGGGAGCCATGCCATCGACGACCCCGCAGTGAAGTCCCGTATCTCGGCACTGACATCGTCCGGCAGCAGCGTGCGCGTATCGTTCGGTGGCGCCTCCGGCACGGAGCTCGCATCGGTCTGCGCCGACGCGTCCGCGCTTGCCGGTGCCTACGCAGCAGCGCTCGACGCCGCCGGGTCGACACAGGCCGACTTCGACATCGAGGGCGACGACCTCACCGACTCCGACGCGGTCGCGATGCGCTCCGAGGCCATCGCACTGCTCCAGCAGGAGCGCACCGACTTGGCGGTCTCCTTCACCCTGCCCGTCATGCCCTCCGGGCTCGACGACGACAGCCTGGCGCTACTGCGGTCCGCCAACGACAACGGCGTGAAAGTGGCCACCGTCAACATCATGACGATGAACTACGGCTCCACGTACACCGGGGATATGGGCGACTATGCAATTGCCTCCGCCCAGGCCGCCCACAACCAACTGCAGGAGGTCTTCGGCCTCTCCTCCGACGGCGCCTGGCACGGCCTCGCCCTCACCTCGATGATCGGCGACAACGACATCACCGGCGAGACGTTCACCCTTGCCGACGCGGCCCGGGTCCGCTCCTTCGCCGAAGACAAGGGCATCGCCTGGGTGTCGATGTGGTCAACCTTCCGCGACCAGCAGTGCGAAGACGGTGACACCTCGTCGGACGACGCGGCAACGAACTGCAGTGGGGTACCGCAGAGCGCCGGGGCCTTCTCGGAGGCATTCTCCGGCTGAGGCCCTGCAGTGGGCCTGGCCGGCCGGACGGTCAATAGTGATGTTGCGACGACCAATTGAATCCGCCGTCTACATAACGGGGTGAAGCCCGCACCTACCGAAACGGCAGGAGCGTCCATTTCCACGGCGAGGACTACCTCCATCGGCTTCTGGCTCTCTTTGGGCCCATCCAGCACCGTCTTCGCCCTCGCAGTCCTGCTCTCCCCGGGCACCAAGGCACTCGCCGGAATCCAGAACTGGCCGTGTCCGCTCTCAACGGGTCGGCAAGGGTCCCGGTCAGTCTCAGCTGGCCAACGGGCGCGCCGTGACCCCGTGGGCCGGATCCTGACCGGCGCCGGTTGCCAGAACGCGCACTTCCGACCGGTCGCTGATCTCCGCCTGAACAATGCCAGTGGCGTCCTCGTAGATGGGGTGGCCTCCTGGTCCCGTCCGGCCGGTGACGGTCACCTCGACGGTGTCCTGGCCGCCTTCAAGGCCGCCGGGGAACACCAGCTCGTACCTTCGCGGCATCCGGTCTCCCGTGTTGGCTCTGCGTACGCGCTCCTGGTCGATCGGCGGCGCCGTCGAGCCCGTGCCCACCCTGGAGGCCGCTCCTGGAGCCCTCCCGTGATCATCAACGGTGCCACCCTGGTGCTGCAGAGGAGGAGCCTGCGCGGGACCGTCAGGATCAGGGCGATTGCCTTCAGCCTTGCCACTCAAGCGCCTCTCCTGTCTCTGTCAACGATCTCTCCCACCTGGCCCCGACATCACCCAGTCGCCAGAGGGTGCAAGGGCGGCTGCTAGAGGTCCCGCCTCGCGGACTCTGAGTAAAGGAGTGATCGCTCAACGCAATTCTCTCAGCCTCTGCCCCGC
This sequence comes from Streptomyces sp. NBC_00454, assembly GCF_041434015.1. Taxonomy (GTDB): domain Bacteria; phylum Actinomycetota; class Actinomycetes; order Streptomycetales; family Streptomycetaceae; genus Streptomyces. The sequence goes on from NZ_CP107907.1 coordinate 155,984, forward strand.
AGCGCCTCTCGCCGGCGGCTCCTTGTCTGGGCCAAGCCGAGAGGCCGCGCAGACACCGCAGGAGCGCCCGTCACCGGTGTCCTCGCGCCGTAGCCGGATCCAGAGGAAGAGATCTCGGCACGGTCCGCTTCGTCGATCTCGACCCGTCGCCGTCGCGGTGCCGAGCGGAAATCTTCGGCTGATCAAAGCGGAATTCGGCCATCTGGACTCGGACCCCGCGGTGCCCGGTGTGCGCCTTCTCCGACATGACGCTCGCGGGGCGCAATCCGGGCCGGATCATCCCCGGGGTCCCCCTGTCCTTTGCCGACGCCCACCCGTCCGGGCACGTCCGCATCATCGGCGAACCCATCCGGCCGGGGCGCACCCCGCGGGAGTACCCGGCGTGCGTCCAGCACGAAGCCCTGATCAACGCCGCCTTCCACGGTCGTGGCGTGACCGCCCTGTGCCCGTACGACGCGGAACGCCTGCCCCCGAGGTACTCGCCGACGCGTGCGCCACCCAGCCGCGCCCTCGCACAGAGCAACGATCCGCTGACCCACCCCGGCGACGCCGCGGCCTTCGAGTTCGACGAAGGGCATCTGCACGGCGCACGCTTCTTCGCCACCCGGATCGCGTCGCGACTCGGCATGGCCGAGGAGGCCCGTGCGGCGCCATCGCTGACCGTGGCCGAGCTGACTACGAACAGCGTGGTGCACGGCAGCGGCAACGAGACCCTGCGGCTCTGGGCCGAGAGAGATCAACTGGTGTACGAAGTACGGGACCCCGGGCTGCTGCGCGATCCCCTCGCCGGCCGCCGCCTCCCCCGGTCGAGCGGCCGAGAGGACGCGGACTGCTCCTAGTCAACGAGTGCGCCACGCTGGTGCGCATCCACACCGGTCCCCCGGGAACTACGGTCCAGGCCTATCTCGACCTGCGGCCCACAGCCCTGCCGTGCCGTGACTCCCGGCGACCACCGAACACATATCGGAGGGTTCAGGTACGGGGATCCCGGTCCCGGGCGGCCGCTCCCTGTCGATCCACTACTGGATCCGCCCCTGCGGACCCACTGCTTCCAGAGGCTGATGGTGCCCGGTACGGCCATACCTTGGGAGCACCAACTGCCTTCGCCGCCCTTTGCACCGCATCGCAGGGCGCGCACGTGAAAATCCGGCGGCCAGGTGACTTCGAAGCGTCGGCCGCCGGACTCTGAAGTTCAGTTGTTATTGTTGTTATTATCCGCCCCGCCGCCGCCATTGTTGTTATTGTTGTTGCTCTTATTATTCTTGCGTGGTTGGAAGCGTCGTCACTTCCAACCAGCACAACGAGCGACCCGGCGAAGGTTCCCGGTCGCAGCACTAGCGTCAGCCTGGCCACGCCGTCGTACTCGCCATCCTCGACGCGCTCCTCGTGCACAGGCCCGAACTCCCCCGCCCTGTCGCGGAGTTTCACCTCAGCGCCTCGCTCGTACCAGCGCCGGGCCAGAGCGAGCAGCCGTTCTCGTTCGGCGTCGGGGAGCCGCTGGAGCGGATCGTCCCCCGGCAGGGCTCTAGTCATCGCCGGCGAGCCGCCGTCGACCGCCCGCAGGAGGGGTCGTCGCGCCCGGCAGTCCACGGTCCGGGTCCGCGCCGCCCCCGACCAGCGCACCCGCGACAACGGCGTCATAGGCGGCGACCGCCAGCACAATACGGGCGGACCGTCGCCCGTGACCGTGTCCGGATCCGCGCCCGCCTCCAGCAGTACGGTCACCGCCTCCGCATCCCCCCGCCACGAGGTCCGATCCGGACTCCATCGCACAACCACCCCGCCTTTACCGACGTTCAGCACCCGATGCTGCCGCCGCATCATCAACACCAGTCCTGAGATCGGGAAGACCCACATCGACGATCGGGGCCTGGCCCGACTCAAGGTGGCCCGGCCGACCGCCAGCGTTCGGACTGCCAACAGGGGTTGAGCGGGTAGCAGCCGGTCCCTTCGTATGGCTCCTCCGGGCCCAGGCGGATCATCCGCTCCCGCGCCGGCAGTTCGGTGCGGGCGAGGGCTACCGGGACGCCCCACCCGTGGACGGGTCGGCGACCAGGCGGAAGATGTCGCGCGTCGGGTGCACGTCGACCGGGATCCCCGTACCGACTTCGATGATCTCCTCCCCGGCGACGAGGTGGCTCGTGGCGAACGGCGGCCGGCCCGGCACGGTGACCAGCATCCGGACCCTGGTGCAACGTTCATCCTCGCCGCACCACACGCGCTGTGCGGACGTGACCCTGCCCGTGACGCGCACGCCGCCCGTGTCCAGGTCGCGCCACACGCGCTGCTCGCGCACGGTGCCGACGATGGCCAGGACCAGGACGACCACGGTGAAAGGGGTCCACACGAGGCCGGTCACAACGACTCCCAGCCTGTCGTCGTCGGGGACGTACCCGCCGATGCCAGCCAGCAGGATCACGGGACCGGCACACACGACCAGGAGCCCTAGCCCCGTCCAGACCGGCTGCTCGAAATAGCTCGGCGGACGATTCACCGGTCCTTCGGCCTCGGCTATTCCACCGCTCGTCACAGCGTGGCCCGCCCACCGCCGGGAGGGGAATCCGAAGTATCTCGCAAGCGTCCTGACACAGGCGGAGTCTAACGGACTTGATCCTGTCGACGCGGGGAAACCGGGAGCAGTGCGGGCCGATCGCGGCGGTGACTGAATCGAAGACAGTCGGGTGCAGCGCACTGATCGGGCGACTGGGTTTGGACGCCAACGGGTCAACGGGTGCGGCTCGTCTCGAGTGAGGTAGGTGTGCTGTCTCGTGAGGTTGGTGCCGCTAGGTCGTCTCTTTCGGATCTTGTCGGTCAGGTCCGCGTCCTCCGGTGCCGTGCCTCGCCGTGCTGCCGGGGCTCCCGCGTACTGGACGTACTCGGGTGCCCCGGCAGTGCGGCGAGGTGCGGCACCGGGCGGCGCGGACCCGACAAGATCCGAAAGAGACGGCCTAGGCGGAACCGGTGGCGCTGGTCGGGAGAGCCTGCTGATAGAGCGCCACCAACACGCCGTGCACGGGCTCGTCCTCTGCATCTTCCTCGGCCTCGTCGACCAGTTGGGCGAGGGCCTCACCGAGTTCTCTCGCCCTCGCGGGGCTGAGACGCAGGTGGCGTAGTGTCAGGTGAGTTTCGGCGGGAGAGCGGTCCAGCTCCTGGGCGACCGCGGCGAGCATCGCGGCGGTGCCTGCCGCTTGGGGTTCGGCGACGACCATGTGGCGTGCCGTGCGCCGGTAGTACTGCTCGGTGCCGCCGCGGACCTGGCGGGTCTCGGCGACGTGGACCAGCCCGGCTTCGCGGAGCACTTTGAGATGGTGGGCCACGTTGCCCTTCTTCTCGTCGAGCTGCGCCGCAAGCCGGCTGGCAGTGGCAGGCTGGTGTCCCAGGGCGAAGAGCAACCGCTGACGCAACGGGTGGGCGAGTGCCGCGAACTGCTCGGGCGCACCGATCTCCAGGACGTCCTCAGGAGACGGTGGACAGGGCGGCTGATCGCGCATGCCTGAAGTGTCTAAATTCGTTGACGCTTTCGCAAGGGCGGTGCTCTACTCCCGCCATGACGACTTCGACGAACCTTCAGCCTGCCCCTGTCATCGACGAGACGGCCCGGCTCCTGACAGAGCACTACGTCTTCCCCGAGATAGCCGAGCAACTCGCCGACCTGCTGCAACGACGCCTCGCTGAGGGCGCCTACGACGTCGACGGCGCCGAGGAGCTCGCCCGGCTGGTCACCGCGGACCTGCAGTCCGCCAACGGTGACCGACACCTGAGACTGAAGCACCACGCCGACCCGGTGCCCCCCAAGGAGGGAGCGGCCACCCTGGAGGCCATGCGCCGGGATTTCGACACCTCACTGGGCGGTGCACCCCGGGTGGAGTTGCTCGACGGAGGGGTCGCCGTACTGGAGCTGGCACCGATGCTGTTTCCGCTGGAGTGGGCCGCCGAGCCGCTGACCGCCGCGCTCACCCTGGCCTCCCGCGCCCAGGCGCTGATCGTGGACCTTCGCGCCAACCGGGGCGGCGACCCGGACGCGGTCGCATTCGTCTGCAGCTACCTGCTCGACGAGCGCACCCACCTCAACACCATGTACTGGCGCGGTGGCGAGCGCACCGAGCAGTCCTGGAGCCTGCCGTACGTTCCCGGCGCACGCTTCGGCGGCAGCAAGCCGCTGTACGTGCTGTCCAGCGAGAGCACCTTCTCTGCCGCCGAGGAGCTGGCGTACAACCTCCAGCAGCTCGGCCGCGCCATAGTCGTCGGCGAGCCCACCCGCGGCGGCGCGCACCCGTGCCAGGGGTGGACCGTGCACCCCCACCTGGAAGCCACCGTCCCCGTCGGCCGAGCCATCAACCCCGTCTCCGGCACGAACTGGGAGGGCGTCGGTGTGCAGCCGGACGTCCCTTGCGCTGCTGCCGACTCACTCGCCCACGCGCACGCACTGGCCCTCGCCCGACTGGCAGGCTGACCCAGCCCAGCACGGCCGATAGACAGCACTCCGCGCAACGCCTGCCCCGGCACAGCTCCTTCGGCTCGATCACCGTACCCATGGGAAACTCCGCCGACTGGAGCAGCCGCCCGCCCTTCCAACGCCCGACCACAATCCCAGGCGGCTACCCGGACCGCCCTGACCCGGGCGAGCGGCACGTCCCGGTCAGCGGTCCCAGGGAACGGCGGCAAACACCGGGCCGTCGACGGCCCGTTCCAGGCGGTATCGCCTGAGGGCCCGATCGAAGCGGGCCGGCTGCCCGGCGGGGCTCCGCGGAGGTCGGCGATCACCGCACCGTCCGGCACCCGCTCGGCGAGGCCGGCAACCACCGGGTCCGTGCCGGGGCCGCCCCGGAGTTCGGCCGCGGGGTGCAGCGGCAACTCCGGGCCGGACAGCTGCAGAAGGGACCAGAAATCCTCGGCGTACGCTTCTACGCCCTCCTCGAAACCCGTATCGTTGACCAGTTCCTCCGCCGTCCCGATCAGCCGGGCGAGCCAGTGCGGCAGCGAGTCGGCCTCGACGAAGAGTCCGCCCTCGCGGTACTGCATCAGCACCTGGCCCCATGACCCGTCGTCCTCGATGTCGACTCCACCGGCGGTACTGCGAAGCCGCCGAGTCGGCCCAGCAGTTCGCGCGTCGCCGTCGGCACCGGAACGTTCCACCGATCGAAGTCCGACGCCGTCGCCCCGGGTTGTATCGCGAGGTCGAACGGGACTCGTGCGGCTCCCGGCCGTACACATCATCCGCCCCCACTGCAACGCGGGACCCCCTCAACAGCGACGACCCTGCGGAGCGGTTCAACGCCGACACCTCGACGACCCCGAGGCCTCCCTGGCCAGCCACGACACCCCGTGCAGACAGGGACGGGCCGCGGAGTTCTCCAGCTCCTACACGGCCGTGGACCAACGGCTCCGCCCAGGCTCTTCTCGGGCCCCGTCCCGGACGGTCAGACTGCGGGCATGCGTATTCGGGGGGGATGCACAGCCGCGTCTGGGAGCGTTCGCGGTCGGGCCGGTCGGGGGAATCGCGGCCGCTGCCGCGGTGTTGCTGATCGCATTGTCGGGCCGATACGGCTTCCACCGCGATGAGCTGTACTTTCTCCTCGCGGGTCGCCACCTGGCCTGGGGCTATCCCGACCAGCCGCCGCTCACCCCGCTGCTGGCCCGGCTCGGCTCGGAGCTCTTCGGCGCCACCCCGACCGGGGTACGGATCCTTCCCGCGCTGCTCGCAGCGGCCTCGATCGTACTGACGGCGCTGATCGCCCGCGAGCTGGGAGCCGGGCACGGCGGCCAGGTGATCGCGGCAGCGGCGACGGCCTGCTCGGGCTATCTGCTGGGCAATGGCCACCTGCTCTCCACCGCGACGTTCGACCTGGCCTCCTGGCTGACGGTCATTCTGCTGACGCTCCGCCTGCTGCGCACCGGCGAGATCCGCTGGTGGCCACTGCTCGGCGTGGCGGTAGGAATCGCGCTCCTGAACAAGCTGCTGATAGTCGGGCTCCTCGCGGCGCTGGCGGCCGGCATCCTGACAGCAGGACCGCGCGGCCTTCTCATACCCCGGCCACGCACCCTTCTCGGCCCGCTGACCGCACTGCTCACCGCGCTCCCCTTCGCGCTGCCCGTCCTGTGGTGGCAAGCCGCACACGGCTGGCCCGAGCTGACGGTCGCCCAGGGAATCAGCTCCGACGGCGGAGCGGGCGGGCGGCTGCTCGTCATCCCCATGCAGGTACTCCTGCTCTCCCCACTGCTGGCCCCCCTCTGGCTGACCGGGCTGAGCCGGCTGCTGCGCCGCCCTGAGCTGCGCTGGGCCCGACCCGTCGCGGTCGCCTGGGTGGCGCTCTGCCTCCTGGTGATGGCGGGCGGCGGCAAAGCCTATTACCCGATCCCGCTGCTGTACGCCCTCACCGCGGCCGGCTGCGAACCGTACGCCCACTGGCTGCGCGAGCACCGCGCCAAACTGGCCTGCGCACTGCTCGCAGCCCTGCTCACCAGTGCTCTGGCCGCCCTGCCGGTGCTACCGGCCTCGGCACTGGCCGTGCCGATGACCGTCGATCCCGACATCGGAGAAGAAGTCGGCTGGCCGGAGCTCGCACGCGCCACCGCCACCGGCTGGGCGGCAATCCCCGCCGACCAGCGGGCCACGGCCGTCCTACTGACCGCGAACTACGGCGAGGCCGGAGCTCTCGCACAGTACGGGCCCGCCCTCGGCCTGCCATCCCCGTACTCCGGCCACATGGCATTGCACGCCTGGGGCCCTCCCCCGACGACCTCCAACGGGCCAGTACTCCTCATCCACCCAGCGCAATACCCCGACCTGCAAGACCACTTCACGGACTGCCACACCGTCGCCCACGTCGACAACGGCCACGGCACGGCAAACCAGGAACAGCACGCAGCCGTAGTCCTCTGCGCGGGACCGGACCGGGCATGGGCGGAGCTCTGGCCCCTACTACGCCGGAACTGAACAGCTCGCCGAAATCCTCAGATGGACTCCGAAGGGACGACCATCGATATGCCGGAGGGACCGTCGCTCAACGTCGAAGACCCCACCCCGGCGGACAAGCGCGGGAAGATCAGCACGGGTCCGTCCGCCGAACCGGACGCCCCTATCCACGGATACGGGCGCGTTCAGCCACTGACCGGTCATCACACCGGTTCGCCACGAAGTCGGCGCACCCGGCCTACGGCCAGAGGTCGGCGACCGTCTACGCGACGTACGCCGGCCTACTCGGCTACTGCCGCCTGCCATGTCCATGAGGTGCGGCGGGGCTGGTCGCCCAGGTCACCCCTTCCCGGACACCAGAGGAGGACCTGCGCGAGGTCACCGGGCGGAGCATCGGGAAAGAGGCGGCGGAGCACCGCCTCGCAGAGAGGGCCGTCCTGCCCGGCGGAACCGTCCAGGGGAACTCGTGCGGCGGTGGCAGACCGAGGCCGGGGAATGGATCTACGTCATCGCCCTTGGTGAGGAACCCCGCGCGGATCTGGAGTTGGCTCTTACCCTCGTTCTGCGTGCCTTCCGTGGCGTACTCGTACTGCTGGAGGAACTCGGTGACCTGCATCTCCGCGCGCGATGACATCCGCGCGGCTGCAGCGGGTACCGCTTGTTGGCTGTGCGCCTGCGCGGGAAGCGTGAACAGGCCGGCGCCGACGACCAGGGCGGTGGTGCAGGCTCCGATTACGGCGCCGCGCAGCTTCGTACGGTGGGGCATGCGGGACTCCCGAGGTGGGCTGGGTGAAGGGGACACCGAACTGAAGCAGCACGTCAGAGCCCTGAGTAGTAGCCATTCGGGTGCGACCTGGCGGCGGGACCGCGCATACAGACGGACTTCTCCGTCCGGCCCAAGGGAAGAACGGTTTCCGCGGGTCCCAGGCTGAGATGCCGTCAGAACCACCTGGGCGGCCGGTGGTACGGGCCTGAAAGCGCGCATGCCGGGTGCGGGTGCGGGGTGGCCGGGGTTCAGACACCCCATGTCGTTTGAGGTCAAGCGGCGGGTGTGTGGGCCTGGTGTGATCAGGCGGTCGCTTCGCTGTAGGTGGTACGGGTTTTGAGGCAGCCATGGAGGATGCCGACGAGGTGGTTGCCGACCGGGCGGAATGACTTCCGCATCCTCGGAGTCTCTTCACCGACACGCCTCGCAGTGGACCGTAACCAAGCTCCCCCGCCAGCTCACCGTCGACCCAAAGCAATGGCCTGGAGCAGGACGCGGCCGACCGGATCGGGGTGGGAGGGCCAGGCCGCTTCGAGGGCGATACACGGGCGGGTGGCTTGGGCGAACCAGCGGTGGATCGCTTGTTCGTTGCGGTTGATGACCTCTTCGGTGCCCCACTGGGCGGCTTCCCGGTCGGGGCGGTTCGGGTGAGCATGGGTTCCCCAGTTCGGTGAGTCTGATCAGGTGGGGTCGAAGTGCCAGATCATCGCGACTTCGGTGTCGTTGACCGCAATCAGACCGGCGTCCCAGCCGTAACGGCTGAACGGATCCGTCAGGCGGACGGGCTGCTCGTAGAAGTCCGGGTTCGTGCCCTTCCAGCCGACATTGGAGTAGAAGCGCGTGCCTTCGGGGAAGCGCGAAAGGATCAGGCGAGCCCGGCGTTCCATCTCCGGCCGATGGTGGTCGAACTCTGCGGCATTGGTCACGTCCAGGCCGGGAGTGCCGAGCAGAACCGACAATGACCGGACCGACTTCCGGGGCAGCTCGGTCACTCGCGGTCGGAAGCGCACCGCGTCTGCCGGCGTCGTAGGGGCTTCCACGAAGGGGAACAGTGGGTCGTCCAGACGTTCGAACTCGCCCTCGTCCGGATCGAGCGACAGCCATCCGCGAGGGTCGGACGTCTGACCATGCATGATCGCGGCAACGTCTGTCCACCACTCATCGTGCTCGCGCCGGGCGGCCGAGACGGCGGTATAGCTGTACTGGTACAGCTCAAGTGCGTCCGACCATGCCTCCGCAGTGAGTTCAGTCATTGGCGGTATCCCGGTCGGATAGGTAGCGGTTCGGGTGAGCAAGGACTTCCCCCGTCAGGTCGGAAGGTCAGAAGGTCAGAAGGATTCGAAAGTCCAGATCAGAGCTACTTCTGTGTCGTTGACCGCGATCAGGCCTGCGTCCCAACGGCTTTGACTGAACGGACTGGTCCCGTTGACCGGCTGTTCGTAGAAGTTCGGATGCTCGCCCTTCCAATCGATGTTGGAGTAGAAGCAGGTGCCATCGGGGAAGCGCGAAAGCAACACCCGGGCACGGCACTCCATTTCCGGCCGACGATCCTCGAAGTCACGGGATTTCGACACATTCATGCCGACGACTGCGAGAAGGACCATGAGTGATTGGACCGAGGACCGGGGCAGTTCTTCGACGGAGGAATTGAAGCGTTCCACGTCCGCTGCACTGGTGGGGGGCTCGATCCAGGCGAACGTCTCGGCCTCGCGGTCGACATCCTCCTCGTACGGGTCGAGTGAAGCCCACCCTCGCGGATCAGCGGTCTCACCGCGCATGACCGCCGCGACGTCGAACCACCACTCCACGTGGTCACGTGGGGCCACAGCTGTGAATGCCCAGCGGTCCTCGTACAGTGCGAGTCCGTCTGCCCAGGCGTCCGCCGTGAGATCGTCCATTGTTCGCTCCCCTATTCAGGCATCGACGTGAGGACGACGAAGGGCGGGTTGAGGTTCGGATCGTACTTGAGGCGAGTGCTCACCCCATGGGCTTCATGGACAGGTCCGGCCTGGGACGGGCCCACTCTCTCCGAGGTCCGGCCTGTCACCGCATTCTTTTGGAGTGGGCCCTCCAACGGAACCGTCGCCACCTGAAAGGATCTGGAAGCGGGATTGGGTGGCGGACTCTTCAGCCAGTCCTGGATCTCGGCAGTGTTGTGGCGGATGTAGTACTGGGTGTGTTTCTGCGCCGATTCGACATCGGGGAAACTGGACGTCGACATGAGCTGGAGCTTGCCCGATCCCTTGGCTTCGTCACGGTGCCGCTGCAACAGCTGTTCGTCGGTCTTGCCGACGTGCTTGTCCAGGGTATGCGCGCCCCCGAGGTCCTCGCGAGTCGCCAGGTCGAACGAGTACATGAACAGGCTGGGACTCCCGCCACCGCGCTGCCAGCTGTGCTCCTGCTTGAACTCGTTGAGCGACCGCGCACCGAACCCCTGGGCGCGCGCGATCTCGGAGCGGCTTGGTCCATATGAGACCGGAATGAGCGCATGGCTTCGCCGACGTTCGCACCGACCCCGAGCTTGGTGACGTCCCTCAGGTCCAGGCCGGTCGTCAAATCCTTGGCCGTGGCCCTGGCGGCCTCTTTGTCGCAACGCTCGGTCGTCGCCCTGGTGGTGTCCATGGCCTCGGCCAGGTGGTCGAGGGTCTCCTGAAACGCGCCCGCCGTCTTCTTCAGCACGTCGACGATGGGACGCCGGCCGGTGGGCGGCAGATCCCGATTGGTCCGCCAGCTACGGCCGGTCTCCGCCTTGTTGCGGTTCTCGTCGAGGGCCCCTGCCCCACTCGGCACCACCTCACGATCGCCGGGCGAGAGGACACCTTGCTCTCCGACGACGCCGGCGGCCTGAGCTTGGCATTTAACCTCTGGCGTCGGCCGCTGAACTGGACTGGGCAGACCCCCGTTGGGATCCGTCCCCCCGAGCTCGTATCAGCCGTCCTGCGCCTCCTGCTCGGCGGCTTCGGCTCTTGAGAGTCGCCATCGCATGGTCTCCGCCTCGCTATGGGCCCTCTCCCGAAGCTCCGGCGTCAGGTCGGAGCGATCTGCGGCAGCCTCGGAGGCTTCGGTCCAGGCACGCAGGACTTCGATGGGCCGCTGATGCCCGCAGTCGACCTCGTTGCCCGAATGGTCGTAGACGGTCGCCTCGTAGCCGGTGTTCACCCACACGCTGGCGCCTTGGTCGTGGAAGACGACATCGAATGGTTCTTCGTCGGGGTCGGTGTCCTTGGGAGTGTCCGTGACAATCGCGTCGTAGCGGGTGGCGGGCTGTCGGTTCTTCGAGCCGGCCGGGCGTCCGGGGCCGGGGCGGGTGGCGGCCGTGACGCGGGTGGCGGCTTCGGCGGAGGCGGTGTCGGCTTCCTCGAGGGGAGCGGACTCTGGGCCGGGGAGCGCCGTGCGCGCTCCTGTACGTCATCGCGTGCCGCTTCCCCCGGCGGGTTGACGCTGCGGGCGGTGCCGGCCCGAGTCGGCCGGATGCTGTGCGACCAGGGAGTCGAAGAGCTCCTGCGCCCCGGTCATGGCCCTGCGGTTGTCCTCCGTGCTGCCACGGCCGTGGGCGGCTCGGTGGAGGGCCCGATAGCCGTCGACGTGCTGCGCGTGGCGGACGGAGAGCGCGGCCAGCCGCTCCTCGAACGGCCCGTCGGCCGGAAAGCCCCGGTCCGACGCCAACCGTGCCAACAGTGCGTCGGCCTCGGCGACCGCCTCCTGCGGGGAGTCGACGAACCGCTTGCGAATCCCGGCCCATTGGGCCGCGTACTGCTCCCGGGAAGCCGGCGAGAGCGGCCGTTCCCTGACGGAACCGTGCTGTTTCATGCGTTCGCCGAGTTCTCGGTCCGCGGCCTTGGTGTCACCCTCGTGGCGGGTCACGAGGCGTTCGTACTCGGGGCCGAAGCGCCGTTTCAGACCGTGTCCGATCCGGCGGTGGCCGAGCGTGGCCAAGAGGACGGCCGTCACGGCGACGAGGGTTGCCGCGACGAGGGCCGCGATGATGATCACGGACCTGGACATGGAGGTCCCCCGCTGTTGCCGGCTCGTACGTCGTTCTGCTGCATACCCGTCGACTCTCCTCGCTCGATGGCGCGTTGATGCCGGCAGGAGGAGAAGAATCCGGAAGGACATGGCCGGGACCTGCACAGCGGTCACAGAGGGGCTACCTGCGTTCCGCGGGGTCCGGGCGAAGCGGAGGGTGGCGGGCTTGACTCCGGAGCTTTCCCGGGTGGTACGGCCCGACACCTTCTGCGTCAGTCAACGCCGGGCAGTAGCGGCTGTCAATGGGTCCGACTGCTGTCGCCGGGCTCCACGCGGGGCTAGGCTGCTGGATGAGGCCCCGGTCCCCGGCAGCGATGACCTGTTCCGCTGTGGAAGGGACTGCTCGTGTCCGTCGTGCTTCTCGTTCTCCTGGTGGCCCTGATCCTCTTCGGCTACCTCAACCACCTGCTGTGGGTGGCCGCCGCGGTACTGCTCTTCGCCCTCGTGCACCGCGGACGGCCTGGCCGTTCGGGTCATCAGAGCGACCACCGCGGCTACGACGACCACCAGGACTACGCCGATTACCGGGACCACCGTGACCAGCAGCACCGCTGGGACCGCCGCTACGCCCGGCAGCATCGCGGCCGCCGGAGCCGTGAGAACCGCCGTGACCGCGACCGTCAAGAACCGCGTTGACGGTCAGGTGACCAGGCCTGCGAGGGGCTCACTTCCGTCGACGAAGGCGCCGGCCAGGTCGGACAGACGCCGGTTGTGCGCGCGGGCGTAGCAGCGCAGCGCGCTGAAGGCCTCTTCCATGCCGATGCCCTGACGTTCGGCGAGCTTGCCCTTGGCCTGCTCGATCAACACACGGCTGTTCAACGCCGTCTGCAACTGCTCGTTGAGCACCGTGCTCTCCCGGGAAGAGCGCTGTTGCAGGAGGCTGATCGTGGCGACGTCGGCCAAGGCCTGGGCGATGGGCGTGGCGGCCGGATCGAAGGGCCCCGGGAGGGCACGGAACAGGTTCAGCGCGCCCACGACCTCGTCCCGCAGACGCATCGGCAGGGCCTGGACCGCCGAGTACCCGCTGTGGCGGGCTTGCGCGGTGAAGCGCGGCCAGCGGGCGGCTTCCGTGCTCAGGTCCGGGATGGTGACGGGTACGCCGGTGTGGAAGCACTCCAGACACGGGCCTTCGTCGTTCTGGAGCTGGAACAGTTCGAGCAGGCGCACCCGCTCGTCGGAGGCGGCCATCACGCGGAGTTCACCATTGTGGTCCGCGAGGAGTACGCCGGCCGCGTTCACATCGAGCATGCCGACACATCTGTCGGTCAGCATGCAGAGGAAGTCGATCAGGTCGAAGTCCGCGACCAAGTTGTCCGCAAGTTCGACGAATGCCTTGGCAAGGAACTGCTCGTTCATGTGCACACCTTCTGTCTTCAGGCATCGTCGGGGGCGCTCCGGTCCTCGTCCGGATCCGGCTTGTCGATCCGGGCACCGCGATCCGTTCGCCGCGCCGGGCCGCCTGCTCGGCCACGAGCAGGCGGATCCTGGCCGTCCGCCCACCCGTCACCGCTCCGGTCGCCGGGTGCCGGCAGGGAGCCCCTGGTCGGACACGGCTCCCGGCACCCTCCCGAGGGGCAGTACCAGCGCCCGGTGCAGCGCCGTGCCGGGCGGCCTGTGGACCTCGCCGACCTCGCGCCACCCCCAGGACCGGAAGGTCGCCAGGCTCCGGGCATCGGACTCGGGCACCAGGGTGGCGCCGAGCGACGCACGATGGTCGTCCAGCAGCCGCTCCTGCAGCCGCCGGCCGAGGATGAGGGTCTGTTCGTGCGGGGCGACCACGACTTCGGTGACGGCGAAGACGTGGCCGGAGGCTGTGAGTTGTTCGATGTCCCGGGGAAGGGGTCCGAGGAACCCCCTCCACCAGGAGCCGTCGCGTCTCAGGGGGAAACCGAAGACGCATCCGAGCAAGGTGGCCCGCTCGGCGACCAGCATGGCGAATCCGGGCTGCCGGACATCGCCCGTGAAGCGTTGCAGGAAGGCTTCCCGGCTGCTGTGGGCAGCACCTGCCGCCGGGTGGGAGGACTCCACGTACAGGTCCGCCACGTCTTCCCGCAGTCCCTCGGCCTGCCATCGGTTCAGCCGCCGCAGGCGGATCGCGATCATCTCGTCGGGACCGTACGGAGCCCCGCGGCGGACCTTCTGAGAACGCCCCAGTGGCGACGTGTCCGTCACAGCACACCCCCCAGGGCGACGGGGAGGGCGAGAGCGGGACGGTCGCCGAGCAAGAAACCGGAACGGGTGATGCCGATGATGCGGACCAGTACGGGCGGCGGGTGGTGCAGCCTCAGGGTTCCTCCGGCCGCCGTGATGCGCCACCACGCGGAGAGGAGGACGCCCAGCCCACTGCAGTCGCAGAAGGTGACGGCGGACAGGTCGATGTCGATGGTGCGGACGTCGTCGTGCAGGCATCGCGCCAGTGCCGCGCGCAGCAAGTGGACGGTGGAGACGTCGAGCTCGCCGGCCGGAGCGATCAGCACCCGGCCGTTCTCGTCGTACCTGTGGGCGATCGGATCGGGGACACGCATGATGAAGTGCCTCGGTTCGGGACCAGCCGGGCAACACCGGTCGGCGCCGGACTCCCCGGCTCCTCCCGTCACTTCCCGGCGCGGATGTGCACACGGAGGGCAAGGCCGGTCCGGCAGCCTGCGTTCCAGGATGGGGACGAACCACGCCCTCGGATGCGTCGGGGCCGGCGGATCGTGAGTTCGGGCCGCGACGCGGAGATTTGTGGCGGGCAACGCGCCGTCAGGGTCTGGAACGGGGGACGTTCTGTTCGCAGCATAGCCCGGTGCCGGTATCGGCGGAGGGGCGCAAGCAGGCCTCTTCTGGCTGGTTGCCGACCGGCGCGCGGGCGCACCGACGTGCGCCCCAGCTGCGAGGCGCAGGCGCAGAAACGATCGCACCTGCGACTTTGGTGTATCCGAGCAGTGCCGACCACCATCGGTCGTTCGTGTGAGCCCGTACGCGATACGTCTTGACGAGGGAGATCTCCGCGAAGGCGGCGGGTCTAGTCCACGGGAAGCCGGAACCAATGCTCCTCCCCTCCCGCCACCACGACGGCCTGTTCCCCCGGCAGCATGAGGGCCAGAGGACCTTGGCGGGATTCCGGCACGGTGATGCCGAACCTGCCCTGGAGCAGCCGGACACGGACACCGCGGTGTCCCCGGTGGCAGAGCGTGAAGGAGACGGGCTCCATCTCCCGTAGGGGGACGGGATCGACGTACAGGCCTTCGGGGCCGGTCTCCAGACCCGTGATGCCGCGCTCCGCGAGGTCGAGGGTGCCGGCCATGGCGCCCAGGTGGATGCCCTCGCCGGTGGTCCCGCCCTGGATGTCCGCGACGTCGCCGAGGAGTGCCTCCTGGCAGTACTTCCAGGCGTCCGGGTCCTTCTGGCGGGCCAGTACCCAGCCGTGGACGAGGCTGCTGAGCGTCGATCCGTGGCTGGTGCGCCGCAGGTAGTACGAGACGGTCTCCCGCCACACCGTCTCGTCGAGCCGATAGCCGAGCCGGGCGAAGAGGCCGTACAGCTCGGCGGGCCGGAAGAGGTGGCCGAGCATGATCGCATCGGCCTGTTTCGACGCCTGGTAGCGGTTGACCGTATCCCCTTCGGCTTCCAGGATCCGGTCGAGCCGGCGCACGTCGCCGTACCGGGCACGGTAGGCCGCCCAGTCCAGCTCGGCCAGGTCTCCGTATCCCTCGAACTGGCTGATGACGCCCCGATGGAACGGGACGTACAAGCGGTGGGAGACCTCTTCCCAGTACTCCAGAGCGCCGCGGTCCAGGGCGAGCCGCTCGGTCAGCTCCGTCCGGCGCGCGGGGGGCAGCGCATCGAGCAGTTCGAGCCCCTGCTGGATCACCCAGGCCGCCATCACGTTGGTGTAGGCGTTGTCGTCGATTCCGGCTTCCGAGGCCCCCGGATAGGCGTCGTGGTACTCGTCCGGGCCCAGCACACCACGGATGCGGTAGCGCCCCCGTTCCGTGTCGTAGACGACGGCGCCGGCCCAGAAGCGGGTGATCTCCAGCAGGAGTTCCGCTCCGGGGCCGTGCAGGAAGCCGGTGTCCCCGGTGGCCCGCCCGTACCGGCAGACGTTCAGGGCTATCGCGGAGCCGACGTGGCGCTGCAGGTGCGAGTGGTCTGGCAGCCAGCGGCCCGAGCGGGGGTTGAGGTGCAGGGCCTGGCTCTCCTCCTGCCCCGAACTTCCGCTCTGCCAGGGGAACATCGCCCCGCTCTGACCGGCTTGCCGAGCAGCATCGCGGGCGGCCGGGAGACGTCGGTGGCGGTACATGAGCAGGGCCCGCGCGACTTCGGGGAAGTGCAGGGTGATGTAGGGCAGGACGAAGAGTTCGTCCCAGAAGACATGGCCCCGGTAGGCCTCACCGTGCAGCCCCCGTGCGGGGACGCCGACGTCCAGCTCTGCGGTGTGCGGGGAGAGCGTCTGCAGCACGTGGAAGGCATGGAGTCGCAGGATCTTGCCCGTCTCCCCCGCGACGGTCAACTCGCCTTGTTCCCATAGCCGTTCCCAGGCCGAATGCTGCGCCGTGAGCAGGTCCGGGAATCCGGGGGCCCGCGAAGCGTGTTCGATCGCGCGAGGCAGGAGGTCTCCGGTCGGCCTGTCGAGGGAGGTGTACAGGGCCGCGGTCTTCACCACCGTCGCGGACTGCCTGGGGACCACGGGCAGTCTGAACGTCTGCACCGTCCCGGCTGCGGCTTGGCTCCTCATGGTGGGCGTGCGGGGTCGGGTGACCGTCCTTACGGCAAGGGCGATTTCGGTGTGGGAGGAGGTGGTGCGGCAGGCGATCCATGCGACGCCGTGCGGTGCGAAGCCCGTCCGATGATCCGTGAGGTGGTGGCCGTCGAGCCCGCTGTAGCGTTCCACTCCCGTGTTGGCCACGTCTCCATCGAGCCCTGATTCCACTTCGATCAGGCCGCTCCAGCCGTACGCGCGGAAGGTGGTCCGCTGGGCCGCCAGGTAGGGGTCCCCCATGTGCACGACGCGGACGTGGGTGACGCCGAGGCGGCGGCCGTGGCCGTCCTGAAAGAGCATGTGCCGGGTGAGCGTCCCTCGGCGCAGGTCGAGCACCACCTTGTAGTGCAGCATGCCGGGGTCGTCGGGAGTCAGCCAGTCGCCCGGTAGACCGTCGGCGGCGATGCAGCGGTAACGCAGTGCCGTCCAGTTGGGCAGGTTGACCATGTCCTCGTTGTCGACCTGCTGTCCGGCGACGTGCGAGGTGAGCCGGTTGTAGCAGCCGGCGGCGTAGGTGGCGGGACAGTGAACGGGGCCCGCCGGGGTTTCGGGGGCCGCACCGCGGGTGGCGAACCTGCCGTTGCCCAGTGTGCACAGGGCTTCGACTAGTCGCTCCGTCTTGGGATCGTAATGGTCGTACTCCCAGGTCCACGAGGCGGTCACGGTCCTGCCCCGCAGACGAGGTCGGCGACCGTGAGGAGTTCGGCGGCGACCAGGTCCGCCCCGCGTTCCCGTAGTGCCCCCGCGGTGGCGGGGCTCGTCGCCCGGTCGAGGCCGATGACGAGGCCGAAGTGGCCGCGCCGGCCTGCTTCGACACCCGCGAGGGCGTCTTCCACCACCGCGCAGCGGGCGGGGTCCATCCCGAGCCGTACGGACGCTTCGAGGAACAGAGCGGGGTCCGGCTTGCCCGCCAGTCCCAGTTCGGCAGCGTCCGTGCCGTCCACCACCGTGTCGAAGTAGCTCAGAAGAGAAGCTGATCCAAGAAGCGGCCGGGCATGCCGGGAGGCCGATACGGCCGCGCAGTACACGCCGTGCGCCCTCAGCCGGGCGAGCGCCGGAGCGACGTCGGTGAAGGCCTCGACAGCCCCGGACTCCAGCGTGCGTACGAACGCCGCCTCCTTGCACGCGGCGACCGCCCAGACCGTGTCGTCGCCCGGTGCGTCGTCGGGACTGCCGGTCGGCAGGTCGATGCCACGGGAGTTCAGGAAGGAGTTCGCCCCGTCCAGCCGGGGCTTGCCGTCGACCCACTGGCGGTACTCACGTTCCGCGTCGAAGGGCGGCTGTCTCCCGTTCCCGGACGCGGCCCAGGCGTCCAGACAGCTGTCGAAGGCGGTCTTCCAGGCCGCTGCGTGCAGCAGGGCCGAGTCGAGGAGCACCCCGTCGGTGTCGAACACAACGGCATGCGGGGCGCTCACCCGGAACCCACACGGCGGCCGCTGATCCGGGTGGGAGCTATGGACATCCAGTGCGTACGGGGTCCGCCGGCCCAGGGCAGCGAGCGGGCGACGGAATACAGGTGGCTGACGCGTGCCCCGTCCGTGACACCGGACACCTCGCCGACAGCCATGACGCTCCAGCCCTCCCGCATCGCGTCGTCGATGTGGTCCACCTCGAAGGCGACCTCGGTCCCGGCTGCCTCGGCGAGCCGCGAGTCGGCCGCCGTACGGAACGCGATCTCGTCTCCTACAACGACATAGTTGACGGGAAAGACGGCAAGTCCTTCCATGCCGGAGAACCCGACCCGGCCGATGCCGTGGGTGGAGAGCAGGCGGAGGCACTCGGCTCCGCTCAGCACCGTCGACTCGGAATCCCGCATCGCGGTCCCCATGCCGGGGGGACTGTCGGTCGTTCTCCCGGTCAGCTCGGCAACGGTGGTCCCCAGCCCGTCCGCGAGACCGACGAGCATGCCCATGCTGGGCGCCGCCGCCCGCTCCTCCACATAGGCGATGTACGACTCGGCGGCCCCGCAACGCTCCCCGAGTTCTTCACGCGTGAGCCCCAGCTCTTCTCGGCGGGCGGTCACACGTCGTCCGAGGTCGCCACGGGCAGCCGGAACCTTGATCGGGGACGTATCTGCCGTGGTTTCTCCCATGATCGTCACACCCTTGCGGTTCGTAGCCGGTACAGGAACTTGGCGACGCATTGGGCGCCAACCTCAGGCTGTACCCGCTACGGGTGCACGGGACAGGGCCGGACGGTCCCCTACCGGGGCCTGTCGGGCCCATGCGGCCCCCCTCTCGGGGTGTGACGGTGGGCTCCGCATGGGTCCGCCTCACCCTCGATGACGGTCCAGGGGGAGTTCGCCGCCGTCCTCACGCGCACCTTCGCCCGTGGCGGCACGGTCGTCATCGTCTCCTCGGCCGGTACGGCAACCGGAGGCCGCGTCCTGCACCACCTCCGCCTTGTCCTGCCCGACCCGCGCAACGCGGTCGCCCACGCCGACGCCGGCCAGATCCTCGACTGACTGCGCAACGCACCCGCCCCGCACACCACGTCCGCTGACCGGGCCTGCTCGTCGTCAGCCGGGGCGGCGTGACCCGGCAACGACTCGACCGCCCAACCTCCACCCCCCACCGGTGGCGCAGAAGGGGCCGACCGGCCCCATGTGGGGGCCGGTCCTGCCCTTCCCGCCTCCGGCCCCGTAGGAGCACGGTTCACGCATCGGCTCAACCGGCGCATGCTTCGGCCTGCGGTTTGAAGGAGCGCTCATGACCACCACGTACCGGATCGCCGAGCTGGACGCGCACTGGCGCGCCGCGAACTACCTGGCCGTCGGCCAGATCTACCTCCTGGACAACCCGCTGCTCGCCGAGCCGCTGCGGCCCGAGCACATCAAGCCGCGGCTGCTCGGCCACTGGGGCACCGCCCCCGGCCTGAACCTCGTCCACACCCACCTGAACCGGGTGATCAAGGAGCGTTCACTGGAGGCCCTGTGCGTCTGGGGACCCGGCCACGGAGGGGCAGCCGTACTCGCCAACTCCTGGCTGGAGGGCACGTACACCGAGACCTACCCGGACATCGGCCGGGACGCGGACGGGATGCGCAGGCTGTTCCGCCAGTTCTCCTTCCCCGGCGGCGTACCGAGTCACGTAGCGCCGGAAACGCCGGGCTCCGTCCACGAGGGCGGCGAGCTCGGCTACTCGCTGGCCCACGCGTACGGGGCCGCCTTCGACCATCCCGGTCTGCTGGTGGCCTGCGTCATCGGCGACGGCGAGGCGGAGACGGGGCCGCTGGCCGCCTCCTGGCACTCGAACAAGTTCCTGGACCCGGTCCACGACGGCGCCGTCCTGCCGATCCTGCACCTCAACGGATACAAGATCGCCAATCCGACCGTGCTGTCGCGGATCCCGGAGCAGGAGCTCGACGCACTGCTGCGCGGCTACGGGCACGAGCCCCTCTACGTCTCCGGCAGCGACCCCGCCCTCGTCCACCCGGCCATGGCCGGAGCCATGGACCGGGCCCTCGACCGCATCCACGCCATCCAGCGGGAAGCGCGGGGCGCAGGCACGGATCCGGGCGCTGAGCGTGCGCGCTGGCCGATGATCGTCCTGCGGACCCCCAAGGGGTGGACGGGTCCCGCGACCGTCGACGGCCAACCCGTCGAGGGCACCTGGCGGGCGCACCAGGTGCCGCTCGCCGAGGTCCGCGAGAACCCCGATCATCTGCGGCAGCTGGAGACCTGGATGCGTTCCTACCGGCCGGAGGAGCTCTTCGACGCCGAGGGCCGTCCGGTGTCCTCCGCGCTGACCTGCGTACCGGAGGGGGAGCGCCGCCTGGGCGCGAGCCCGTACGCCAACGGCGGCCGACTACTGCGCTCGCTCCCGCTGCCCGGGCTCGACGCGTGGGCCGTCACCGTGGAGAAGCCCGGGAGCACCCTGCACGAGCCGACCCGCGTCCTGGGCCGCTACCTCGCGCAGGTCATGAGGGACACCGCCGGACGGCGGGACTTCCGGGTCGTCGGACCGGACGAGACGGCGAGCAACCACCTCGACGACCTGTACGACGTCACCGGCAAGGCCTGGCAGGGCAGCACGGAGCCCACCGACCAGAACCTGTCCCGGGACGGCCGGGTCATGGAGATCCTTTCCGAGCACGTGTGCCAGGGCTGGCTGGAGGGGTACCTCCTCACCGGCCGCCACGGCCTGTTCTCCACGTACGAGGCCTTCGCCCACATCGTCGACTCCATGGTCGGCCAGCACATCAAATGGCTGAAGAACGCCTGCACGCTGAGCTGGCGCGCGCCCGTCGCGTCCCTCAACTACCTGCTCACCTCGCACGTCTGGCGCCAGGACAGCAACGGCTTCTCCCACCAGGACCCCGGATTCGTCGACCACGTCCTCAACAAGAGCCCGGACGTCGTACGGGTCTACCTGCCGCCGGACGCCAACACCCTCCTTGCGGTGGCCGATCACGCCCTGCGCAGCCGTGACCGGGTGAACGTGATCGTCGCGGGCAAGCAGCCCTGCTTCGACTGGCTGCCCATCGGGGAGGCCCGCGCGCACGTGGCTCGCGGCGCCGGAGTCTGGGACTGGGCGGGGACCGACCACGGCTCCCGCGAGCCGGACGTCGTGCTCGCCTGCGCCGGCGACGTACCCACCATGGAGGTCCTGGCCGCCTCGGCCCTGCTCCGCGAGCACCTCCCCTCGCTGGCCGTCCGGGTCGTCAACGTCGTGGACATCGCCCGGCTGATGCCCCACGAGGAGCACCCGCACGGCATGACCGACACCGAGTACAACGCCCTCTTCACCATCGACAAGCCGGTGGTCTTCGCCTACCACGGCTATCCGTGGCTCATCCACCGCCTCGCCTACCGCCGGACCGGCCACGCCCAGCTGCACGTCCGCGGCTACAAGGAGTCCGGGACCACCACCACCCCCTTCGACATGGTCGTCCGCAACGACCTCGACCGGTACCGGCTCGTCATGGACGTCATCGACCGCGTCCCCGGACTCGCCGGCCGCGCAGCGGCCCTGCGCCAGAGCATGTGCGACCAGCGGATCCGCCACCACGATTGGATCCGCGCCCACGGAACCGACCTGCCGGAGGTCGCCGACTGGTCCTGGCCCTACTGATCGCCCGCCCGGGCCGATACGGGTGGGCCGTCCGGGTCGGGGAAGGTACCGAACGGCCCTTCCTGGGCCGGCCGCCATGGGCGGAGGCTGGTAGGCGCACCCGAACGGAGAACCGCCATGAGCACCTCTTCCTTCCACAGGCTCAGCTCCTCCCCCGATGTCTTCTCCCGCGCCCTGTCCCCGGAGCACCGCGCCAGCCTGTTGGCCCTGGCCCACGAGGCGGATTTCCCCGCCGGCACGCGACTGTTCAACCAGGGCGGGCACGCCGGCCGGTTCTGGGTCCTCCGGTCGGGCAACGTGGGCATGGACGTGCACGTACCCGGCAGGCAGGCCGCGGTGGTCGAAACGGTCGGCCCCGGCGAGCTCGTCGGCTGGTCCTGGCTGTTCCGTCCCTACACCTGGCACTTCGGCGCCGAGGCCATGACGCCGGTGCGCACCGACGAGTTCGATGCCGCCGCCGTGCGGGCGCTGATGGATGCCGATCCCGCGCTCACCTCCGCAATCTGGCACTGGGTGGGGCAGGTGCTCGCCCACCGGCTGATCTCCGCCGAGATCCGGCTGCTCGACCTGTACGCACCCCACGGCAGCGGAAGCCGCATCTGAGACAATTGTTCCCAGACGTATCCGACCCGAGGGTGTGGCGTGGATGTCCGATGCACCAGCTGCCTCCCCGGCCCCCATCCGGGTGTTCCTCCTCGACGACCACGAGGTCGTCCGGCGCGGACTGCACGACCTGCTGGACTCCGAGCCGGACATCGAGGTGGTGGGTGAGGCGGCGACGGCCGCACAGGCCCTGGCCCGGGGGCCGGCGCTGCGGCCCGACGTCGCTGTGCTCGACGTACGGCTGCCCGACAGCGACGGCATCACCGTCTGCCGTGAGCTGCGCTCGCGCATGCCGGATCTCGCCTGTCTCATGCTGACGTCCTTCGACGACGAGGACGCCCTGCTCGACGCCATCATGGCGGGCGCCGCCGGGTACGTACTGAAGCAGATCAAGGGCTCCGACCTGGTCGCCGCCGTCCGCACGGTGGCGACGGGCCAGTCGATGCTCGACCCCGCGACGACGGCCCGTCTGATGAGCTCGCTCCGGGACCCGACCGCCGGGAAGCCGCCCGGGGACGAGCGACTGACGGTGCTCTCCGAGCGCGAGCGAGCCGTACTCGAGCTGATCGGCGAGGGCCTCACCAACCGTCAGATCGGCAAACGCCTCTTCCTCTCCGAGAAGACGGTCAAGAACCACATCTCACGGCTGCTCGCCAAGCTGGGCGTCGAACGCCGCGTGCAGGCCGCTGTCATCGCCGCCGAGGTGCGCGAGCACGACGAGACCGGCCGCTAGGTCGTCTCTTTCGGATCTTGCCGGGCAGGTCCGATCGGGATCCGCCAGTCCAGACGCGTTCCGGCACCGTCCGGGCGCGGTGAGACGGACAGCCCGCCCCCGCGGGCCTCGGCGCGCTCCGCGAGGTTGCGCAGACCGCTGCGACGGCCACCGTCCGCGACACCCACGCCGTCGTCACTCACCGTTACTTCCAGCACGCCGTCCGCCAGGACGATCGCGACCTCCACCCGCGCCGCCCGCGCGTGCCGGGCCACGTTGGTCAGGGCCTCTCCGAGCACGGCTACCACGTCGTCGGCGGCCGGGGCCGGCACATCGGTGTCGATCAGCCCCTCCATGCGCAGGGCGGGCGCGAACCCGAGCAGCGCCGCCGCCTCACCCACGGCCCGAACCGCGCGGACCCGGAGTCTCGGGGTACTGCCTGCCGCCTCGTGGTCGCGGAGTCCGAAGATCGTCGACCGGATGATCTTGATCGTCTCGTCCAGGTCGTCGATCGACCGGCTCAGCCGCTCGGACGCCTCGGGGTGCTCCACGAAGCGCTGCGCGCTCTGCAAGGTCATTCCCGTGGCGAAGAGCCGCTGGATCGCCAGATCGTGCAGGTCGCGGGCGATCCGGTCACGGTCCGCCAGGAGGCTCACCTTCTCGGTGTCCCGGCGCCGGTCGGCCAGCTCCAGCGCCAGGGCCGCCTGCCCCGCGAAGCCCGGCAGGGGCGCGACCTCGGCCCCCGCGAACGCCGGCCGCCCCGTACACCGTGCCAGCATCAGCACGCCCCGCAGCTTCGCCCTCGTGCCCACCGTGACCGCCACGGCCGGCCCGAAGCCCGTCCACGTGTCCGGCTGCGCCGCGGCCCGGGCGTCGGTGGCCACATCTGCCAAGGTGATCAGTCCGTCCCGCGCCAGGACGACGGCGGCCAGGATGCCCTCGCTGCCGGGCAGCACGATCCCGCGGTGTGCTTCGGCGCCCTCCCCCAGGGCCAGCGAGCCGCGCAGCTCGCCGCCGGGCCCCACCTGGTAGAAAACGCACATGTCGGCCGAGATGATGTCCCGGGCCCGCTCCAGCATGCCCTCCAGCACCTCGATCTCGGAGGAGCCGGACAGCAGCGCGCTCGTGAAATCGGAGCTGGCCGCCAGCCAGCGCTCCCGGAGCCGGACCTCCTCGTACAGGCGGGCGTTGTCCACGGCGACGCCGGCGGCAACCGCGAGGGTGGACAAGACGCCCTCGTCCTCCGCGTCGAAGCCCTTCCCGCCCCGCTTCTCCGTCAGGTAGAGGTTGCCGAACACTTCGTCCCGGACCCGGATCGGTACGCCGAGGAAGGAGCGCATCGGCGGGTGGTGCTCCGGAAACCCGGCGGAGGCCGCATGCTCCGAGAGATCTCCCAGGCGCAGCGGCCGCGGGTGCCTGATCAGCTCGCCCAGCAGTCCGTGTCCGGTGGGCAGGGCCCCGATCTGCGCCCGGAGCTGGTCGCTGATGCCCACCGGGAGGAACTCGGCGAGTTTCTCGTCGTCCCCCACCACGCCCAGCGCACCGTACTCCGCGTCCACGAGGACCACTGCGGCCTCCACGATGCCGCGCAGCACCTGGGCCAGGTCCAGCTCCTGCCCCAGCGACATGACCGCCTTGAGCAGGCCCGTCAACCGGTCACGGGTATCCCGCGCGTCGGTGATCTGTTCCTGGAGCGCGTCCAGCCCCGGCTGCGGAATCCGGCTCGCCGAAGCATCCCGATCGTCCCCGACCATGAACACCTCCGGCGGCGAGGGGCTCTGCGCACCGCCCGGTCTTCAGCGTAGCCCTCCGCCGACCGGCCGGTCCCGGTCGGAACCACGGGTGACGGTCACGCGAGGCCCGGACCGCAGCGAATCCGGTCAGCCGATGCCCAAAGGCAGGGGCACGATGTCCGTTCACCCGCCCGGGACGGTGATCATAGGGCAGCGGGCACGGTGCCGTCCTCCCATGACGAGCAGGTCCGCATGGCGCGATGCCTCGACCAGGACCGAAGCCGCCGACACGCTCGTCGTCGACGGCACGCCGCTGAGGACCGATCAGTCCCCGTACAGGCCCGTTCGGCCCTCGCACCACGGGCGGACTCGGCGGATGGTGGCTGGTGAAGGCGCTCCGCAAGGTGCGCTCGCTGGCCGAAGCCGACAGGAGGGCCACAGATGAAGCACGCCAAGGTCGGCTTCCTGATGACCGACGAGGTCGTCTCGGTCCTCGGGAGGACTCCGTCCGCGGACGTGGCCGCGCTGCTCGTCGAGCACGAGATCAGCGGCGTACCGGTTCTGGACGCGGACGAGCGCGTCCTCGGAGTCATTTCGCGGACCGATCTGCTCGTCCAAGACCACCTCACCGCTGAAGACTTGATGACCGCGCCGGCCGTCACGGTCCACGCCGAACAGACCGTCACCGAGGCCGCCCGCCTCATTACCCGACGCGGGGTGACGCGGCTGCCGGTCGTCGACGAGGAGGACCGCCTGGTCGGCATCGTGACCCGCCGGGACCTGCTCCGCGTGTTTCTGCGCCCGGACCACGAGATACACCGGGTGCTGGTCGAGGACGTGCTGGCGGAAACGATGGGTATCGGTGCCGATGCCGTGAGCGTGCGTGTCGTGGACGGGGTCGTCACCTTGGACGGCCGACTGCCCAGGAGCAGCCAGATTCCCGTCGCGCTCCGGCTCGCGGGACAGTTGGACGGTGTGGTCGCGGTCATCGACCAGCTCACGGCTTACTCCAACGACACCCGCACCCGCACCGCTGCGCCGGATCATCCCCGCTGACGCGGGATGTGGACCGTTCGGCCCCTGCCCGCCCCACCCGCACCGCGCAACCATGGAAGCGAGGCAGGCTCGCCGCCCCCGTCACACCGGTGCCGAGAGCCCTGCAGACGGACCCGGGTCATCCCCTTGCTCCGCCACCGCACTTCGTGAGGAGCATCTTCATGGAAGTCCTGATCTTCGCGCTGATCGCCATGGCCGTGGTTGCCCTGATAGGGCTGCCGATGGCCCTGAAGATCGTCAAGCAGTACGAGCAGGGCGTGCTGTTCCGCTTCGGCCGGCTCACCGGGACCCGCGCGCCGGGCCTGCGGGTCATCGTGCCGTTCGCGGACGTCCTGCACCGGGTGTCCTTGCGGATCGTCACCATGCCCATCCAGTCCCAGGGCATCATCACCCGGGACAACGTCAGCGTCGACGTCTCCGCCGTCGCCTACTTCCGCGTCGTCGACGCCGTGAAATCGGTCATCGCCATCGAGAACGTGGGCGCGGCCATCAATCAGATCGCCCAGACCACCCTGCGCAAGGTCGTCGGGCAGCACACCCTCGACGAAACCCTGTCGGAGACCGACCGCATCAATCTCGGCATCCGCGAGATCCTCGATGTCACCACCGCCGAATGGGGCGTCGAGGTCACCCTGGTCGAACTGAAGGACATCCAGCTGCCCGACAGCATGAAGCGCGCGATGGCCCGCCAGGCCGAGGCCGAACGGGAGAAGAGGGCCAAGATCATCAACGCGGAGGGCGAGTCGCTGGCCGCCGCCGCGCTCGGCGACGCCTCCGACACCATGATGGCCCACCCCCTCGCCCTGCAACTGCGCAACCTGCAGAGCCTCGTGGAGATCGGCGTGGACAAGAACACCACCGTGGTCTTCCCCGCCCCGCTCATGAGCACCATCGGCGAACTCGGCGCCTTCCTCGCCCGCGAGACCGCGGCCGCGACACTCCAGACACCGCGTGCGACGGAGATCACCACTCCGCTCCCCAGCCCGTCCCCGCCGAACGGAGCGCGAGCGGTCAAGACCATGTGACCGAAAGTTGGCGCCGCCGTGCGGAGGATGATCTCCGTACGGCGGCGTCAACTGCTGTGGGGGCGTTCAGTACCTGCTCTCTCAGTACGGCAGGACGCGCCCCGACGGTGTGCGCAGGTCGAGGGGCAGGGGGCGGTGCGGCCGTGGCCGGGGTGCCGAGATCTGGATCCGAGGCATGGTGGATCACCTCTTCGAGAGCGGAACCGGGTCGGGTCCGCACTCCAGAATCACCCGGCGGGACGTTCGTTCGGCAGGGCCGACGGGGACAGACGTGGGGGCCGACCGGCCCCACTTCAGCACTGGCGCCGTGGCGCACCAGGGCTGTCATGCCTTCTGGACGCGCGTCGGGTTCGATACGGCCGGGTCGTCGTGGCGCGGCCCGCCCAGCACGACCTTCAGCGCGCCCGTCTCACCGGCACGGGAGAACACCTCGTACGCCTCTTCCATCTGTCCCAGCTCGAAACGATGGGTGATCAGCGACGAGGTCGGCAGCCGGCCGGCCGCCAGCATGCGCAGCAGCATCGGCGTGGAGCAGGTGTCCACGAGCCCGGTGGTGATGGTGACGTCTTTGATCCACAGGTCTTCGAGGTGCAGGGTCGCGGGCTTGCCGTGGACACCGATGTTCGCGACCCGGCCGCCCGGGCGGACCATGCGGGTGCACATCTCGAAGGTCTCGGGCGCTCCGACGGCCTCCATGACGACGTCCGCGCCGAGACCGTCGGTCAGGTCGCCCACGAGCATTCCCGGTTCCTCGGCCGCGCTCACGACCGCGTCCGCTCCCAGCTCACGGGCCTTCGCCAGCCGGGACGGTGCGAGGTCCACGGCGATGACACGGGCCGGCGAGTACAACCGGGCCGTAGCGATGGCCGCGAGTCCTACGGGGCCGGCGCCGACAATGACGACGGTGTCCCCGGGCCGCACGTTCCCGTTCAGCACTCCCACCTCGTAGGCAGTGGGGAAGATGTCCGCGAGCAGGACGGCGTCGGCGCTGTCGACCGTGCTCGGCAGTGGGTACACGGAGAGGTCGGCGAACGGCACGCGGACGTACTCGGCCTGGGTTCCGTCGATGGTGTGGCCGAGTACCCAGCCACCGCCCCCGCGGCACTGCCCGTAGCGGCTCTCACGGCAGAACCGACACCGGCCGCACGAGGAGATGCAGGAGACCAGCACCCGGTCGCCGGGCCGCACCGTGCGGACGTCACCGCCGCACTCCACCACCGTGCCCACGGCCTCGTGCCCGAGTACCCGGCCGGGAGTCACCTCCGGCAGGTCACCCTTGACGATGTGCAGGTCCGTACCGCAGATCGTCACCGCGTCGACCCGCACGATCACGTCGGCGGGATCCTTGATGCCCGGCTCCGGCACCTCCTGCCACGCGGTGCGCCCCGGTCCCTGGAAGACGAGTGCCTTCATGACGCCAACTCTCCATGTATCCCGTGCTCCGGCAAAGGTCACTTCAGGCTGTCCCCGCCGCTCGGTTCGCGGACAAGGCCGGACGGTCCCGCACCGGGGACCGACAGGCCCGTCCGGCCCGTGCCGTGGACGTGTGATGGTGGATGGCGGGGTCTCCTTCACCGGAGGACGGCCGTCGATCTCCGGGGCTGATGACGGCTCCCGCCCGTCACCGCTCGGACGGAAATACCTGATCAGAACCCCTTTTGATCTCCGCACCGGAGTAGGCTGGAGATACCGGGAGTATTTCGCGCATCGGATGCAACTCAGGTGTCATTTCCGGCGATCAATACGCCGGACCGTCGAACTGCGGGCGGCCCGGAGACAGGTCTCCACCATGACCGTCGCCCTGGAACGCACCACGCCTGCCACGCCATCCTCACCCTCGCCACTCGCTACGGCGCCGCCTCGCCCCGCTCGCCTCGTGCTCACGCCGAAGACCACCCTCTCCGGGCAGCTGGACGGTGCCTGGTGGCCCCGCTCCCGTGACCTCGCAGCCGAACTCCCCGTTCTCGTCGCCGCCTTGGCCGAGCCCTGGGGGCGCATCACCCGCGTCACCGTGAACCCCACCCGCTGGCCCGTCATCCCGCACAAGGTCCTCGCCGCAGGACACACCCTGCACGTGGGCTGGTTCACCGAACAGGACCCCGACAAGCTGATCCTGCTCTCCTACACCGTCGGCCGCTGGGACCTCCTCGTCGTCCCGCCCCAGACCGCACCCGCCGCCGCGGCCCGGCTGATGGCCGCCGCCGCCGTCCCCGGCAGCGTCCTGACCGCCCGCGCACTGATCGCCGCCGAAGCCGTCATCGGCCGAAGGCCCGACCTCCGGAACCGGGAAGACGCCTGGGAGAGCGAAGGCGGGGCACGCGTATCCGACATCGGCTCCCTCGCCAGGCTGCCGGTCGGCCCGCTGTCCGCCGGCGCTTGGTGGTGAGCCTCGTCCGCAGGATGTCGCCGTCGCAGCAGGAGAACGACCATCGAGTACTGAGGCCGGGCGTCGCCGTGCCGACCTCAGGCCGGTGCAGCGGCAACATCGGCGCTCTGCTCGGGTCCTCCCCGCTAACGGAGGTTTTCAGGACTAGCCTTCGCATCATGCTGCGCATTGCCGACACCCGGACCGGCCGCTTCGTGGAGGTTCCTTCCGGACACCGCCACCTGCTGCGCATCTGTGTCCACCTGCCGGCCATCAGCGCCCGGGTCGACGCGGTGGACCTGCGGGCGCCCCTGGTCGGTGACGTACTGGCGCGTACCGCGGAGCTGCGTGGTCTGCAGGCCCTCACGGTCCTCATCACACCGGACCTGGCGCATGAGCAAGGCCAGGCGCTCGATCGCGCCATGGCCGTTCTCGGCATCCACCCGCCCGCCACCGTCGGTGCACACCAACTCACCGGGACGCTGTGCGCCGCTGCCGACGTGCACCTTCTCGCGTCCGGCGCTGCCGCTCAAGACGGGGTCGGCGGGATCCTGGTCGACGTGGGCCAGGTCAGCCCGGCACCCCCGGACGGGGACATCCCGGACGGAGCCCCTCTCCTCGCCTCGGGTCTTCTGGACGAGTTCGCCCCGGCGGGGACCGATCCGTTGGCTGTGAGGATGCTGTTGCTCGGGCACGCCCACCACACGCCGGTCACGGTCACCGGCGCAGGGCTCACCGAGGCCCGGCGGACGCTGCGGCGCTGGCGACAGCAGGTGGCCGACTGGGCGCAGGAGCCCTCCAGGCCGATCCCCGCCGACCTGCTGCAACAGGCACAGGCCGCCCTCGCCGACGATCTCGGCGTCCCTGCCGTCCTGGACATGCTGCGCAGTGTGGCCGGGCGCGCCGATGTGCCGGCCGGCGCCAAATTCGAGACGTTCGCCTTTCTCGACCGGATCCTCGGGCTGGACCTCGCGCGCGAGGTGGGGCACCAGCACCCGGCGACGCCATGACGTCAGGCGGCTCCCGGCACCTGGACGTCCTGCGGCACGCCAAGCCTGCCTGGCCGCTGCCGGCCGACCACGAACGGCCGCTCGCCCCGCCTCGAGATGGCCGTACCCAGCGGCCCGCACCCCTGACGGGACAGCACCGGCCGGCATGCCGGTCCGTCCCCGACCGGTGGAACGGGTGATCTTCCTCGGCAGTTCGACCGTCACGGCCCGCTTCCCGTCTTTGCGGGGCCGCAGGGTGTGGGCACCGGGCTGCCAATCGTTGAAGTCGCCCACCACGCTGACCGGGCCGGGTGGGGTGTCGGTGGCCAGGACGAAGGTGACCTCCGTGCGGTTCTTGCGCAGCGTGCGCTCCAGCATGGTGCGGGCTCCTGACAGCAGGTGGGGTGGGGATCGTGCCCACCCTCGGACTGAAGGGATGGCCCGCCTTCCGACGCCGCCACATCGAGGGACGGGCGTCACCCGTGTGCCTCGCTTCGTAGTCGACATGATGCAGACCGTCACCCTGCGTGTCAGCGTGATCCGAGAGGAATCCGTACCCCACGCATCAAGAGGAGTCGCCGTCATGGGCAGTACGCAGGACAAGCATCAGGAGCCGGGCAAGGGCCGCGAGGCGCAGGAGCACCGTCGCCCCGGAGACCCTGCGCACCCCCAGCCGGGCAAGCCGTCCCGCGAGCAGGGCCAGAAGTCGGGCCAGAAGCCGGGCGAGGAAGAGGCTTCACGTCGTCGCGAGGACGACCTGCTGCACGAAGAGGACCTGCACGACGAGAACTTCTGACCAGAGCACCACTCGTCCCAGTACGCAGAGCCCGGCCGGTCAACAGTCACCCCGGCCGGGATCTGTCACGCCGCGCCCGATGCCGGCCTTGAGGCCCGCAGCTGCACATGCCGTCGACGCCACGGCAGGACTGCGCTGTCCGGGAAGAAACCAGCGGAGGGCGGATCTATCCTGGAAAGAGGGGCCCTGCCTCATTCCGTGAGATCGAAGGACATCATGATCGTCCTCGGCATCATCCTGCTGGTCATCGGCTACGTGGTCGGCTTCGCCATCCTGTCCACCATCGGAATCATCTTGGTCGTCGTCGGCATCATCCTGTGGATCCTGGGATCCGTCGGACACAAGGTCGGCGGACGCCGACACTATTGGTAGCCACCCCTGACCTTGCACGGCAAACAGCCCGTCCCACACGGCCCGACGCCGCGGCCGCGTAACAAGACGGCCGTCTCGCCTCATCCTGCCGCGCCTCCGAACGCGCACAACACCGGCCAGTGTCTCCCCCACGTCCAGGAGATCGCGTGGGCAGCCAGCGGCCGATGCAAGTACAGGGCCGTCCCCATCTCGACGCGCCGATGCCGCCCTCCCTCGGCCACTACCAGAACGAGCACACCCGGCGCTGGGCCGCAACCTTTGCCGCGTACGACGGATTCGTCATCGTCACCCCCGAGTACAACCACGGCATCCCCGGTGTGCTCAAGAACGCCCTGGACTACCTCTACGCCGAGTGGAACATCAAGGCCCTCGGCCTGGTCTCCTACGGGGCCGCGGGCGGCGCACGCTCCGCCGAACAACTGCGCCTTCTCGCCGCCGGACTCCAGATGGCCGACGTACGCCAGCAAGTCGTGCTCTCCCTGCACACCGACTTCGAGAACCTCAGCGTCTTCACACCCGGCGACCACAACCTGCATGCGCTGAACACCATGCTCGACCAAGTCATCGCCTGAACCAGGGCCCTCGCCCCGCTACGGACCGCCACCGCCGTCGCGACCTGACCGGCTCGGCCGCGTCGGCCGCAGTGGCCCTCCGCCCCACCAACCGACCAGCCCACACGAACGGACTCACCATGACCAGATCCCCCGCCGATCTGATGCGGTCAACCTTCTCGAGGTGTTCAACGAGCCCGACCCGGACCGCCGGGCCGCGGTCATCGCCGAGAACTGCGCCGAAGACGTCGTGTGGCACGAACCGGACCGCATCAATCGTGGGCGCACGGACTTCGTGAGCCGCGCCGCAGAGTTGCTCGCCGAGAAACCGGACTGGGTCTTCCGACCCGCGGGCACCCCGTCGGAGCTCGACGACATCGGCCACCTCGGCTTCCAGTACGGCCCTGCCGACGGTCAACCAACGGCGGTCAACGGCATGGACATCGCCCGCACCACAGACGGCGTCATCGTCGAGCTCTACACGATCGTCACGGAGATCCGTCAGCCACTCGACCGGAGCCGAAGCCCTGAGCGGAGGCCCCTCGGTCAGCAGGGCCGGTAGGACGAGATGGGCTGCCCGCTGTCTGTGACAGCTCCCTCAAGCCTCCTCGATGACCGAGCAGAAAGTGAAGGGCTCCGCAGACGCGGATGCCCCCTCACGACAGGAGCCTGCCCAAACCACGCAAACCTCGCAGGTCGGTACTCTGGGTACCCCAGTTTCTGCCCGGTCACGGACGCAGCGATGAGTTTTCCCGGCCCGGCAAGTCTCACCATCGTTGTCGACAACAGGAGGAGCACGTGGCTCAGCTGCTGAGAGTCCAGAACTTCAACGTCTCGAGTGACGGGATCGGTGCCGGTGCGGACCAGACCCTCGAGAGGCCATTCGGTCATGTCGATCCCGAGAGGCTGTTCTCCTGGGCCGGCGCCACCGCGAGCTGGCCCATGCGCAGCGACCCCGGCGGGAGCCGGGGCCTCGACGACTACCTCACGCGAGACTACGCACGTAACATCGGCGCCGAGATCATGGGCCGCAACAAATTCGGGCCCCAGCGCGGGCCCTGGAAAGACCACGACTGGCACGGCTGGTGGGGTGCCGAGCCCCCGTTCCACACCCCGGTGTTCGTGATGACCCACCACAAGCGTCCTTCGTTCACGCTCTCCGACACCACGTTCCACTTCGTCGACGGCGACCCGGCCGCGGTCCTCGAACTGGCACGGGAAGCGGCGCAGGGCAAGGACGTCCGGCTCGGCGGCGGGGCCACCACCATCCGGGAGTTCCTTGACGCCGACCTCGTCGACACCATGCACGTGGCGGTCTCACCGGTGAAGCTCGGGTCCGGAGTACGTCTCTGGGAGTCACCCGATGAGCTGCTCGACCGGTTCCACCTCGATGTCGTGCCCAGCCCCAGCGGTGTGACGCACCACCTGTTCTGGCGAAAATGACCGGTCCTCAGGGCTGGCCCCGGCAGGGTGTTCTGCCTGCCGGGGCCAGCCCTGAGACGGGCCGTCGAGCACCCCGATGCTGCCCTGGCAAGTACCCCAGGGCTGTCAAAACTCGGGCTCTGGCTCACGTTCTGTGGAGTGTCACTGCCCGTGGCGCAAGACCCTTGACGGCCGGTCGGCTGGGAGTCGTTCTCATGACTGGCCGGGCCCGTCGAGGCGTTCCGTGGGACCGGCGAAGGAGAGGAAGAGAGTCCGGGTGGTGAGGAGCCAGGTGTCGTCCCGCTTGCAGAACGTGTCTTCGTAGTGCCCCACCTGAACCGGGGGCCGCGGCGGTACGAGGCCCTCGCTGTAGCCGTCGACACGGTACGTGGTGAAGTAGGTGGTGGCGGTGGCGGTGTCCGCAGAGGTCACGGTAACCAGGATGTTGGTGCATATACGGCGCGACAGTCGGTCTGCGGGCCGGTTGCCGAAGTAGATGCGCAGGGCGTCGTGACCCGCAATGCGGCGGTCGCCGGCGGGCCATTCCCAGGTGCCGTCCTGCGTGAAGAGGTCGGCCACCGAGCCCGGGTCCCCGAGGTCGAGCCGGTGGACGAACTCGACGACCAGCCGCTCACAAGCCCGCTCTGCGAGCAGGCGCTCGATCGGGTCAAGAGTTTCAGCATTCATGATCAACTCATATCAGGTCGCCCCTGACTGAGGCAGCCTCACCCGAGCTGGACCCCGGTTCCGGGCGCATGTTCTCCAGAGCCGTGCCCGTCCGTGGCCGCCCCCCACCTGCCGAATCCGTGACTGAGTCCGTGACCAGGCGGGCCGGCTCCTCTCCGGTCCGACAACTCCCCCAGCACTTCCTGCGCCCGCCGGCTTCCGACAAGGAAGGCCGCTCAGCACCGCGTTCCCCACTGCGCGCGCACTCACGAACGGGTGACGCTTCCCCCGCCGCCGGCGCGGGTCAGCCAGCCTGGCCAGCCTCTCCGAGCAGATACCCGAGCACGCGGTGCTGACGCGAAGGCGACTTGGCCGGACAGACGCCGGCGGACTGGCGGCACATCGGAACTCCAGCGGTTCAGGGCTACTTGGGAAGGTCGCCCCGTCCAAGTGGAGTTTCGCTGCGTTCGTGACGGATCAGCTCCGACCCGCCGCACAGCTGCGGCCTGCGGACTCACATGAGCACCGGACCTTTGAAACGCTCCTGCGCCACCGGCACTTAGGTCTATCAGGATCAGACTTAAGTCGTACTGCATTGGATGCGCAACCACGCCTAGATTTGTAGCAGGCAGGCCGATGCTGGATAGGCATGGCCAGCCTTCCAATTTCAGCGTTACGAGACAGAAATCACGATGGGGAGTTCCCGTGAGCAATGCCTTTAATCTTGACGCCCGCGTATCGTCCACTGGCGGTCAGGACCCGCAGGTGCAGCAGGCCACCCCGACGGTGGCTATCAGCATTGCCAGCCGAGTCGGATGCAAGAAGGCGATCAACTGGACCATCAAGCGGACCATCGCGATGACGACCGCTTGCGCCTCGCAGCGCACCAAGGGGAAGTGCTGAGGGTCCTCCTCGGCTTTCCCTTGACCCTTCTTGGTTAGACCCCGGGTCTGAGCCTGAGCTGCTCAGGCCCGGGGTCTCACCCTGTTGCATATGGCGACCATGAGATGTATACGCGAGAAAACCACCGCTCCGAAGTATTTCTGCCGAGCCACTTGGCCGGTCGGTGCCGCACACTGGCTGCTGCGGTGCGCATGTCCCTGATGACTCCGGAGCAGGTGGCCGAGTCCGTCCGCTCGGCCGCAAGTCAATCTCCTGGTGCAATTCTGTGGACTGGTCCGTCACTGAGTGGCGGCTATGCGGGGCTGGCCCTGATGCATCTGCAGGCCGCAGGCGAAGGAGCCGACGAAGCGGACCCCGAGACGGCCTTTCAGTTCCTTCGGGCGGCTTTCCGTGCCACCCGTGATGAACCGCTGAATTATCCGGGGCTGTTTGACGGAACCACCGGATTGGCCTTGGCCATGAGCGAGTGTGTCCAGCTGGAGCCCCGGTTTCAGTCGAGCCTGGACTCCCTCCATGAACAGTTGGCCGATCAGGTGCTGCGGATGGAGTGGCCAAAGGCTGAAGGCGGTGTTTCGGACCACCACTACGACTTGATCTCTGGTGCGGCTGGAATTCTCCCATATCTCAGCCGGATACCGAATCCCAGTCCGCGTATCTCTGCGGCGACCGAATACGCACTCGACTATCTTGTCTGGCTGGCCAGTGCACCCTCGCGCAAGGGGATGTCGAACCGATGGTTCATCGCACCCGCGCACTACTTCTCCGCTGATGACCTGATCGGCTATCCATACGGATATCTCGACACCGGCATGGCGCACGGGATAGCCGGCGTGGTTACGGCTCTGGCCGCGGCGTGGAGCGCTGGGGTCCGGCGCCCCGGTCACCGCGAGGCCCTCGAGCTCGCCGCTGCCTGGCTCATCGCACTGGGTGAGACCCGTTCGGGCCGCCCGCAGACGCCCCGTCGGGTGGCCGTATCGGTGGAGGGAGCCGAGCGGCCGGACTTCGCCGAGCCGGACGCGACAGCTTGGTGCTACGGGTCTCCGGGGATGGCGACGGCACTGCTGATCGCCGCCGAAGCCCTCCGGGACCAAGGTATGCGCGTGCAGGCATGTGCGGTGTTCGAGCGGGCGCTCACCAGTGGCTTGGACCCACAGGTGGCCTCTTCGCCGACGATGTGCCACGGCCTGGGGGGAATCGTCGCGATGTGCCAGGAGTTCGCGACAGCAGGCAGTCGGACCGCCGCGGCAGCGCTTCCCCGTCTGGTCGAAGACCTACTGGCCTTGAGTGAACCAGAGACGCCATCGGTCTTTCGGGACCGTCCGAAATCAGGCGGCGCAGTGGGCGACCCGGGCCTGCTCACCGGAGCGGCGGGCGTGGCCATGACCTTGCAGAGCGTCAGCGGGGGCGTCAGATCTTCCTGGTCGCAGACGTTGTTCTCGCGATGACCGAAAGCAGAAACGGAACGATGACAGTGTCTACAGCTCCCAGGCGTGCTCAGCGGAACGGCTCGGCTCCGGGTTATGAGCATGCGGGGTTCTTCATGCTCCGTGCCCCTGCTCTGCCGGTGGACCAGTGGACCGCTCTCACCCGTCCCTCACCGACCGAGCTCTGCGGCGTTGAAGATTCCTCGGTGGACCCCCTGGTCGCCCACACCCGGACCCAACTGCGGGCTCTCGTTGGTACCGACCAGGTCCAGCATGCTCTGACGGCCGCCGGGAGCAGCCTCGTTGACGGGCTGAGCAGGCTCAGCGAAACGGTCCAGCCCGCAAGTGGTTCAGCGGGCAAGGAGGCGGAGAAGAAGATCGGTCGGATTTACGGTGGGGCCCTGCGCTACATCACCCGGATGAGCACCCGCCCTACCCCCTTCGGGGTCTTCTCCGGAATCGGACTCGGAGAGTTCGCCGGCCGGACCACCGCCCGTTTGGGGGCTGAGGCCCTGGCTGAGCAGCGTGTTCGACCGGATATGGGATGGCTGCTGGCCCTGATCAAGCAAGTGGAGGAGGACTCGACGCTCCTGCCGGAGCTTCGGGTCGTGGTCAATGCCTTGGCCTACCCGGCTGGCGAGCGGTTGGTCTTGCCCTGTTCCGATGTCTATGGACAGGAGGACCGGCGTGCGGCCCGCGTACGCGCCTCAACTGCGGTGTCCGCGGTTCTGGAACTGGCCGCCACCCCGCTCCCGTACCGATCCCTCATGGCGGGACTCAACGAGCGGTTCCCTGAGGTGGGGCTTTCGCAGGTGGAAGCCTTCCTGCGGGAACTGGTCGGCCTCAACTTCCTCATCAGTGACCTGCGACCTCCGGTGACCCTGGCACGCCCTGAGGAGCATGTTCTCGACCGCCTCGCCGAGGTGCCTGCGGCCTCGACGTTGGCGATGCGGCTGCGGGAGGTGTCCATGCTCGGGAAGAAAATGACGCGTGGGGACACTGCGACGCTGCGAGAACTGCGAGCCAAGCAACGGGAACTGGTCGCCGGCCGGGATCGGCAGCCATTCCAGCTGGACGCTCGGCTCGACCTCCCCGAGAAGTGTCTCAACGAGCGCGTGGCCATTGAGGTGGCCGATGCCGTGGGTTGCCTGTCCATGCTCAGCCAGGCGGCGGGCGGAGATTACCACCACCTGGCGCAATACCACTCGGCCTTCCTGGAGCGCTACGGCACCGACGTCATGGTTCCCGTCCTGGAGGTACTCAGCCCGGAAGGTGGGCTGGACGCCCCGGAGGGATACACCCGACCGCCACGCGCTTTCCCCCTGCCCGATGTCCCCCAGCCCGACGGATCAGCTCGCAGCCGGGTTCTGATGGCACTGGCGGCCCGAGCCTGGCGCAACGGTGACAGCGAAGTCGAGCTTACGGACGATCTGCTCGCCGAACTGACAGCCGATGCTGCGGACACCGGGAGGACACTGCCGGCGGCGCCGGCGATAGACGCCTATGTGCAGCTGCAGGCAGCCGATCCTTCCAGCCTTGACGCAGGCCGTTGGCGGGCGGTCCTCAACACGGACGGCCTGGCCATGGGAGGCCGGACCTTCGGTCGGTTCTTCGACCTGCTGGGTGCGGACGGCGTCACTAAGCTGCGTGAGTACGCGCTGGCCCGGGAGGCACTGGAGCCCGACGTCGTCCATGCAGAGGTGGCATACCTCCCGCCGGATGGACGGAGCGGCAACGTCACTGTCCGACCCGGACTGCACCAGTACGAGATACCGGTGAACGTGACGCCTTCAGTCGAGGCCGACGACGTCATCAACCTCTCGGATGTCTTCGTCTACGCCACGGACGAGGGCCTGCGTCTGTACTCTGCCCGGCTCGGCAGGGAACTAGTGGCTGTGCAGAACCACATGCTCGCCCCGTTCGCCGCCCCGAATGTCTGCCGATTCATGCTGGAGGTCTCGCAGTCCCGGTGGTCCAGCCCGGCGGGATTCGACTGGGGGCCGGTCGAGGGTGCCCCGTTCCTGCCACGAGTGACACGGGGCAAGGTGGTCCTGCGTCCTGCGGAATGGACGCTCCCCCCTGCCGCGCCGGATCGGGCGAACCCCCGCTCCCTGCACACCACCCAGGACGTGGCACGGTGGCGCGCGGACTGGGCGGTGCCGCGCCATGTCTACCTCGCCGACCATGACAACAGGCTGCTTCTCGATCTGGACCACCCTCTCTGCGTGAAGGAACTGCTGAGCGAGCTCCGAAGTGCCACCGGCACGGTGTCGATTCAGGAGATGCTGCCCGGGCTGGAGGAGCTGTGGCTTCGGGACGAGGACGGGCGTGGCTACCTCTCAGAGGTGGTCATCCCCTTGATCACTCGTGCCGCCGCCGTGCGGCCTGCGCCGGAGCAGGTGCCCGCACGGCTGATGGTGAGTACCGAGCCCGCTACTGATCGGCATCTTCCGGGATCACGATGGTCCTTCCTGAAGTTGTACGCGGCAAAGGATGTCCACGACGAGATCGTCGTGAACCATCTGCGCAAGTTCGTTACGGAGCTGCGCACGACGGGTGAAGCGGACCGGTGGTTCTACATCCGCTATGCCGACCCCATGCCGCATCTGCGGATACGGATCCGGGCCGGAAGCGACCAGGGTGCGGGCCGGGTTCTGACCCGTCTGATGGAATGGGGCAGGGATCTGGTGGAGCGGGGTATTGCCTCCGATCTCCAGGTCGCGGCCTACCATCCGGAAATCGGGCGATACGGAGGCCCGGCGGCATTCGATCCCATCGAGCGGCTGTTTGAAGCCGGGAGCGACCTGAGCTCCGAGCTGCTCTCCATGCTCTGGCACAAGAGCATCGACGCAGACCCTGACCTCGTGACCATCGCCGCGGTAGACGCTCTCTACGCGCAGTGGGGTCTCGATGTCCCCCAACGACTGGCCGCCACCCACACCCCGCTGGAGGACCTGGCGGCCCGCGACCGCTACCGTGCCCAACGGGACTACCTGTGCACGCTGCTGCAGCCCGAGAGCCGCCGTCCGCATGCGCGTGGGCGGGCCCACCACGGCCTGCTCGCTCCGGTCTTCGCCAGACACGCCGCTGCCGCGGCACGAGCGGCATCGGCGGTCGCTGAGGCCGAGGCAGCAGGCGTCCTGCGCGGCAGTCGCGACAGCATCTTGTCGAGCCTGGCGCACATGCAGGTCAACCGGCTCATGCCCATCGACCGCGCCGCGGAGGAACGCTGCTACCTGGTCTGGCGCCAGACCCTGCGCTGTCTGCGGGGCAGGCCGGCATGAGCGCACCGATACCCTCTCCCACCGCCGCGCAACAGATGGCACAGAACCGCAACACCTCGCGTGGTGGGGCGTACTGGCTGTCCGTGGTGAGGGAGTTCTGGCGCCTCAGCCCGCTGCGCGTCACCGGTATGACCGGGCTCACGTGGCTGTCCGCCCTGTTCCCCGCGGTCCAGATCGCCCTGACGGCAAGCGCGGTGCAAGGCGTGGCCGACGTCGCCGGCGGCACGCCGGACGCGATGAATTCCGTGATCTTCGCCGCCACTGCCATGGTCGTCCTCGCCGTCACCAGCCATCTGATCGGCGCAGCGGTGCAGTATCTCGGCACCCTGCTGGAGCTGGAGTTCACCACCAAGATCGGTGAACAGGTCATGCTCAAAGGTACCCAGATGGACCTGCAGACATATGAGGATGCCCATTCCTACGACCGGCTCCAACGGGCCCTCAGAGAGAGCGGCGGGGGCACGGCTTTCCAGATCTTCGATGAAATGGTCCGCACGGTCACCTCTGCCATCTCACTGGTGTCCGTCAGTGCGGTCCTGTTGGCCTGGAACCCATGGATAGCACTGGTGATCATCATCTCGCCGGTGCCCGCACTGATCGCCCACATCGTCTTCAGCAAGCGTGGATACGAGATCGAGTACGACCGGACACAGGACAGGAGACGCACGAACTACTATCAGTCCCTGACCACCACGGACTCGTCCTTCAAGGAAGTCAAGCTCTACCAGCTGGGACCGTATTTCGTTGAGCGGTACCGGATCCTGGTCAATCAGTTCTTCCGGGTGGATCGCGCACTCGCGCGGCGCCAGCAGGGCTGGGCGGCCGGGATGGGCTTGCTGAGCGTCCTCATCTCATCGAGCGCGCTGGTCTTCGCGCTCTTCGACACCGCGGACACCGGCCGCATGGGCGAACTCGCCGGATACCTGGCGGCGATCGGCGCAGTCCAGGCCGCGGCATCCGGCTTGCTGATGGGATTCGCCACCCTGTACCAGAGCACGCTGTTCGTCGGGGACCTCTTCGACTACCTACGCCTTCCGGACAACGGAATCAGTGGCGGATCCCGCGCATTCCCCGAGAAGCTGAAAAAGGGAATCGAATTCCGGAATGTATCGTTCCGATACCCGGGCACCGACGTGACCGCACTGGAAGACTTCAGCTGCTTCATCCCGGCCGGTACGTGCTGCGCCCTGGTGGGGCAGAACGGCGCAGGGAAGAGCACCGTCGTCAAGCTCCTGTCCCGGCTCTACGCTCCGACCAGTGGCCAGATCCTCATCGACGACATACCGATCGAAGAATACGACACGGACGATCTTCAGCGGAACATAGGGGTTGTCTTCCAGGACTTCATCCGATACGAGATGACCGCCCGGGAAAACATCGGTTTCGGCCGAGTGGAAGATATGACCAACGCGGGCCGGGTGCGAACCGCAGCCGCCGCCAGTGGCGCGGATGCCGTGATCTCGCGGCTGCCGGACGGGTACGACACGATCCTTGGGCGTCATTTCGAGGACGGCAGGCAGCTGTCCGGCGGTCAGTGGCAGAAGATGGCGATCTCCCGGGCCTTCATGCGAAGTGCTCCGATCGCGATCCTGGACGAGCCTACTGCCTCCATCGACGCGGAAGCCGAGTCCGAGATATTTGCGGGACTTCGGGATCTTTACGGGAAGGCCACGTCGCTAGTGATCTCGCACCGGTTCTCCACCGTGCGCATAGCGGACAAAATCATGGTCCTGGACGGCGGGAAACTCATCGAGGACGGATCGCACGACGAACTGATGAAGGCCGGCGGAACATATGCCTACCTGTTCAGCCTCCAGGCCGAGGCATACCTGGCAGATGGCTGACAATGCCTGGCGCCGCCTGCCTTCCTCCCTCTCTTGCCCGACCTCTTATTGCCCTGTCCCGAAAGTGAGGTAAATCGTGCTCGCGACACCACAAGCACGAGCAGCCCAGCCGAGAGTCTCCGTCCTCTATCCCCTGATGGCTTACGATCTCGACGACCTCGCCCGGTTCGCCCGGGCCGTCCAGGACTTCGGCCTGGATCGGCTCTACCTGGGCCAGTCCACCCTCGTGGAGAGTCACCAGGCAGTCGCATACCTGGCAGGGATGGGCCTGCGCGTACCCGTTGGACTCAGCGTGGCGCTGACCCCGCTACGGCACCCGATGGACGCCGCGGTCCAGGCGCGCTCCCTGGCCGTCCTCACCGGCAGCGAGGTCGTCGCGGGATATGGGATAGGGGATCCTGACTTCGTCGCCTCGCTGCGGGGGGAACGGTACGCAAGCCCGCGAACCGCCATCGCCGAGTATCTGTCCATCATGCGGGGGCTGCTGGACGGCGATGCCGTGGAGTTTCGCGGCGAGTACTTCTCCATGGATGACGGCCTCCACCAGATACCGAATCCCGGCGTCTCCCTCGGAGCGGGACTGCTGCGTCCGAAGATGGCGCATACGGTCGGTCAGACCGCAGACGTCGCCATCACCCTCCTCACTCCGCCGGCTTACCTCTCGAAGACCCTGCGGCCCGCTCTGCGAGAAGGCGCGGAATCCGTCGGACGTGCGGTGCCACGAGTCGCCACGATCGTCTC
The DNA here is from genome assembly GCF_041434015.1 of Streptomyces sp. NBC_00454. Classification (GTDB taxonomy): domain Bacteria; phylum Actinomycetota; class Actinomycetes; order Streptomycetales; family Streptomycetaceae; genus Streptomyces. The sequence continues at coordinate 197,994 of NZ_CP107907.1, forward strand.
AGCCGCGTTGGAGCGACCGTCCCGGGATCCTCGAAAGCTGGCCTACGCGGCCCATGAGTCCCACCTTTCCGGCCCTCACTATGCGGCCATGCTGCGCGCCGCCGGCCTCAGGGTGGATCCAGGCGATCCCTGGGCTGGGGCCAAGTCGTTGGTGGAAGGCGGAGTATTTGCCTATGGCACACCCGAGAGCCTCTCTGCACAGGTCGCCGAGTACCAGCTCCACGGGGAGGATGAGATAGTCCTCAATGTCCTCGGCGTTCTTCTCACCGAAGGAGTCGATGCCGCGCTGGCCGACCTCGCAACCATGGTGCACTCCATCAGGGGAGACAGCAGCATTGATTCCGGCGTGACCCAAACCCTCCACCGAGTTCACTAGGGACCATGATTCAGCTCTTCATCGAAGCCACGTTCTGGCTGTGTTTCGACAGCATCCTCTGGATCACCAGGAGACGCATCACCAAACGTCGTACTGCCCGATTGGTCGCCGCTTTCCATCGCGGTGAAACCATTCGCATTCCCTGCATGGCAGGCTTCCTGGGCGAGGGCCTTGAGAAAAGGTCTCGCGTGCTGATCGTGAGCCACGGGGAGGTCCGGATTGCGGATCGGTGGCGAACGGGATCCGGCGACGTCATCAGTCCGTCGGCGGTCACGGTGGATCAATGCTCCGAGCGCTCCGCAATCATGACGTGCGATGTGGGGAACAGCAGGCTCGAGATAGTGCTCCCCACCCAGGAGCAGACATTGGTGGAGATCATCACCCGGTCGGTCCGCGGCCAAGGCTGACGAGACGATCCGGCAGTGCTCGATCACGTTTGGGCCCGAGTGCGCCGCTGTTCTGCGCCACCGTCAGCCGAAACCGGGCCACCAGTGGCATCTGCTCGAGGCCTTCGCCCGGCCTGCCACTTCGCAGATGGGTCCGATATATCCTAGGTTCAGCCTGCTGATCCCATACGGTGGTATTTAGCGGAAAGCGAGAGTATGGGGTGCAGGTGCGGCTGAGCAGGGCGGATGTGGGACTGAGTGCGGGCACCGTCGTACTCGGTGTAGCGGACGCCGTCACCGCACGCCATGTCTCCGATTTCGGTCTCCTCGCCGACGACCTCTGGGTCGAAGTCGCGATCGCCGGCGTTCTCGGCCTTCTCCTGCTGTTCCGCCGCTTCTGGCCCCTTCCTGTGGCAGCGGCGGTGATCGTCGGGGACTTGCTCGCGTACGCACCGGCCGCCCTCGCCCTGGCCATGTTCACCGTTGCCAGGCAGGTCCGCCCCCCTGCCTGGCTGTGGGGCACCGTCGGCACAGCCTTGGTGCTGCACGCGCTCGCCATGGGCTGCCCGTGCGCAGGCGTGGCCAGCCGTACGGTCTCCCAACTGCTCGGATTCGTGGCAGTGCCGGCACTCGCGGGGCTGTACCTGCGAACCCGCCACGAACTGGCTGGGCTGATCGCTGAGGAGAACCGCGAGCGGGCCATTGTGCAGGAGCGCTCCCGGATCGCCAAGGAGATGCACGACGTCGTTGCCCACCGGGTCAGCCATATGGTGCTGCGGGCCGGCGCGATCGAAGTGGCCGCCGACCGGGGCACCGCCTGGGTGGCCCAAGAAGCCTGCGCCATCGCCGACACTGGACGCGAGGCCGTCGAGGAGCTCCACACCATCCTCGGCGTGCTCTCCACCGGCTCCACAGCCCCAGCGCCCCGGGCCCCCCAGCCCACACTGGAGAACCTCCCGGACCTCGTCACCGACGCCCAGGCGATCGGCCTGCCTACCACCCTGACCATGCAGGGCACGGCTCCCGACGAACTCCCGCCAGACACACAGCGCACTGTGTACCGGCTGGTCCAAGAGGCGCTCACCAACGCCGCGAAATACGCACCCGGCGCCCGCACCCGCGTCAGTCTCGAACGCCTCCCGGGCGCCGTGCGGCTGGACATCGTCAACGAACGGCCCCCGCAGCGCGGCACGTCCCCCCTCCCCAGCGGCGGGTTCGGCCTCATCGGCATGCGGGAACGCGTTGACTTGCTCGGCGGCACCTTCCACTCCGGCGCCACTCCCGAAGGCGGCTTTCGGGTACAGGCATACATCCCGGTCACCGGACCGGCACACGCACCCCACAAGGAGTCGGCCCCTTGATCACCATCCTGATCTCCGACGACGACGCCGTGGTCCGCGCCGGACTGCGCACCATCCTGGAGTCAGCCGACGACATCACTGTCATCGGCGAGGCCGCCGACGGCGAGGACGCCCTCACCCAGGCCCGGGCCCTCACCCCCGAAGTCGTACTCATGGACATCCGCATGCCCCGCCTCGACGGCCTGACCGCCACGCGACGTCTGACCACCATGCCCGATCCGCCCAAGGTGATCATCCTGACCACCTTCACCCTCGACGAATACGTCGACGAGGCCGTACAGGCCGGCGCCTCGGGCTATCTCCGCAAGGACACCCAGCCCAGAGACCTCATCCACGCCGTACGCAGCGTCGCTGCCGGAGACGCAGTGCTGTCCCCCTCCGTCACCCGGCGAGTCCTCTCCACCGCTCATACCGCCAGACCAGCCGTCGACCCCGCCCTGCGCGCACGCCTCGGCACCCTGACCCCGCGCGAACGGGAAGTCCTCGTCCTGGTCGGCCAAGGACTGTCCAACGCCTCTATCTCCGCCACCTTGTTCATGTCGGAATCCACTGTGAAAGCCCACGTCAGCAACGTGCTGTCCAAACTCGGTGCCGACAACCGCGTCCAGGCCGCGATCCTCTCCCACCAAGCGGGACTCACCAACGAGTGAACCGCCCCGGACCGGCCAGAGATCCCGGGCACCCCGTCCTCTTCACCGACTGGCTCGCCAGTCCTGTTTCGGGTCGCGAAGCGGCTCGAGAGCGCCGCGACCTCGTCCTCGTCCTCGCCGCGCGGGGAGTCGTTCACGCGCGCGTCCAGGTCGCCCGCGCTGTGAGCGACCCAGAAGGTTTGTATCGCGTCACTGCTCACGGCAGTGGCCCATGGGATCGGCTTCTACCGCCGTGACCGCCGAACCGGCCCCCCGACTGTTACGCGCAAAGGGCAGGAGGGGGTCAGGGCGCCTCCCTGGGCCTCGTGGCACCGCCGCTCAGCCCGCGTCGTGGGCCTTTGATCAATAGCCCTCCGACCAATGCAGCGATCAGCAGGGCTCCGGCCGACATGTACAGAACTCCGAGGCCGGCGCCTTCCAGCGTATGCAGGCCAGCCGACCCACCGACCAGGGCGGCAGCGGCTGAATCGCCCAGCTCCTGGCCCGTGATGGCGAGGGCCGCCCGACCGCCGGAGTCCTGCGGGGCGATGCCTTCGGTGACGGTCGAGTAGAGCACCGTGCCGGCCATCCCCAGCCCGAAGCCAAGGCAGATCATGCCGGGGAGGGCCCCGTAGAGGGAGGCCATGCCCAGACTGATGAGCAGTACACCTACCGCGGCGAGTAGCAGACCCGGCACCAGCAAAACGCGGGGCGCGATACGGGGCAACCAGGCGGAGACCAGCAGGGAGCCGATGACGAAGGAGCCGGCCATCACCAAGAACGCCACGAGGCCGAGCCAGGGCCCGACGGACCACAGGAATTCGCCGAGCATCGGGACCGCGAAGGCGAGGGCGAGTCCGTTCAGGAACAGGGTGATCAGTGCGCCGAGACGCTCTCGGGCCCCCGTGTCGTACGACGGCAGGATCGCGCCGCCCTCGGTCCTCGTCTGCCGCCAGAAGAAGGCCGCCATCAGGAGGACGCCACTGGTGAGGCAGAGGGGGATCAAAGGAGTCCCCCAGCCGAGTATCGTCGACCGGTCGATGGAGAAGATGACGGCCGCGACTGCGAGTGTGCCCAGGAGCGCGCCGGGTGCGTCGAATCCAGCCTGGGTGCGGTCCGGTAGGTCACGGACCAGGGTGGCTGTGCCGACGAGGGCGATGACGGCCAGGAGGACAGTGACGAACAGCAACACCCGCCACGGCAGGACCTGGGCGAGCGGCACCGCCAGGAAGAGGCTCAGCGCTGCACCCCCCAGACCTACCAGGGAGTAGACCCCGAAAGCCTTCGCACGCGCGCTCGGCTCGGTGAAGAGGGCGGCGACCAGTGCGAACGAGGCCGGGGTGATCAGGGCCGCGAAGACTCCCTGGGCGATGTACCCCCAGAGCATCATGTCGGGGTTGGCGGCCGAGGCTTGGACCGCGGTGGCCATGGCGAAGCCGGTCAGGCCGATGAGGAGCGTCGTCTTGCGCCCGATGAGGTCCGCAAGGTGTCCTCCGACGAAGAGCAGCGCACCGAAGGCCGCAAAATGGGCAGTGACCATCCACTCCCGGGACGAAGCGTCCGATCCGAGGTCTCTCAGGGCGTCATACAGCAGCACGGTGGTCGCCGACGTTGCGAGCACCACGGCCAGTTGCGCGATCGTTGCCATCGCCAGGCCCCACCCGCGCCGCAGGTGTGAGCCGTTACTGTCTCCAGCCGGGACGAAGGGTCGGCCGGGCGGGCCCGCGGGTGCCGGTGGCGCCTGCGGTCCGTATCCCGGCGCGGCACCGAAGTGCGCCGGGCCCGTGGGAGAGTACGCGGACGGGGCATGGAGGGGCGGCGTCAGGGGGTAGGCGGTCGGCTGGGGCCCAGCCACTCCAGGAAAGGCCTGCAACCGCGGGTCCGGCTGCGGACCCCGGATCTCGGGGGTGAAGTCCAGCAACTGTGCTGCCTTGCGGCCAAGTTGCGCCAGCACCGGCCCCGGCAGCCACTCCTCGGCCCGGTGCGTCACCGTGCGCTCGACCACCTGGGCGGGTGTGGGCCGCAACGCCGGATCCTTGGCCAGGCACTCGCTTACGAGATCGACGAGCGAGTCCGGTACGCCGGTCAGGTCCGCCTCCTCCTCGGCGATCCGGAAGAGGTGGGCATTGAGACCGGTGTCCGTGGCGCCGAAGAGGAGGCGGCCGGTGGCGGCGTAGACGAGGACCGCACCGAGGCAGAACATGTCGTTGGCGGCGGTGAGTTCATGCCCCCTGACCTGCTCCGGGGACATGAAGCCGGGCGAGCCGATCAGCATGCCGGTGCGGGTGAGAAGGCTGTCCCCGCCGATACTGTCGAGTGCCCGCGCGATACCGAAGTCGATGACACGGGGCCCGTCCACGGTGACGAGGACATTGGACGGCTTGAGGTCGCGGTGGATCAGCCCCGCCTCGTGCACGGCCTGCAGGGCGAGGGCGAGGCGGTTGGCGAGGATGTGGACCGAGTGCTCGGGCAGCGGCCCGAAGTCCTTGCCGACCACGGTGGTCAAGTCGGGGCCCGGGATGTACTGGGTGGCGACCCAGGGCACGGCCGCCTCGGTATCAGCATCCAGGACGGCGGCAGTCCAGTTGCCGCCCACCCGCCGGGCAGCGGCAACCTCGCGGGTGAACCGCCTGCGGAATTCGGGATGCTGGGCATGCTCCGCCTGCACGACCTTCACCGCGACCGTGCGGCCGAGATCGGACCGCCCCAGATAGACGAGGCCCATGCCGCCCTCCCCCAGGCGGGCGATCAGACGGTAGGGGCCGATGTGTGTGGGGTCCTGCCCCGTCAGCTGTTCCACGGCGGCCAGGTCAGCCCTTCACGTAGGGGCTCAGGTGGTGGCACAGCTTCACGAAGAGGTCGAGGTTGGGGATGACGAACGAACTCGCGGACTCCGGGGCCGTCGACCGCTTCTGGTGGCCGTTGAACATGAAGGAGCCGAGAGTGAAGCCGATCTCATTGATCTCGGTCCAGGCGATCGAGTACTTCTTGTCGGAGACGCCGTGCCGGTCGAGCGTGTAGGGACCGAACTTCACCTGCTCGCCCTGCTGGATGCGCGCGATCGTCCCGGGCAGCTGCGCGGTGGTGACTTGCGCCTGGATGTGGTCACCCCAGAGGTGCGGGTAGAGGAACCCGGCGCCGCCCGTCCACGAGGTGATGCCGAGCGCCATCTTGTCCCCCTTGAACAGAGGGGGCTTGCCGTACCCGATGTTGAGGGCGTTGCCCTCCGGATCGACCAGGACCGAACAGGCTTCCACAGCAGCGCCGTTGACGGTGCGGCGGTACTGAAGGACCCGCACGGTTCCGTAGTCGTACGCGGCCAAGAAGCCTTCCGGCGACGTCACGGCCAGGCCGCCCGAGAAGAAGTAGAGCCTCCAGTCTCGCGACTTCTTCCACCGGCGGCCCTGCCCCGGCGCGAACGTCTTGATCCAGTCGCCCAGTCCGCGTTGGGCAGCGAGGGCGGCTGCCGGCGCGGACGGCCGCTCGGCGTAGAGGTGTTCTATCTCGTCAGTGGCCACGCGGCGATCCCCCTGGATGAATCTACGGAAACCCAAAGGTAACTCAACTGCCTTAGAACGAGAGGCGATTCAGTGTTGCAGAGGCACCACGTGTACAGCCCCTCGCCCCCTACGACGAAGCCCTCAACCAGCGGGAGTTGATCGCATACTCCCTTCGCACCGATGCCTTCGCTCTTGAACGTGATCGGCACTCCGATCAGCCCGGTCTTCAGGGTCGCTTTGAGGCCGACGACCTTCAGCGGCAGCTTCTGGAGTTGGGCCGGGGCGGCGGTCAGCGTGGTCGCGCCGGTGGGGGCCTGGGAGTAGACCTGATCGGGCCAGTCACAGACCGGGGCGGGCCGGGCCTTCTCGTTGAACACGAGCCCGTAGGGGCATGTGTGGCGGGTGGGCCTGTAGGCGTTGTCGCAGATCCAGAACGTCGACGGGTCGCTGAGGTGCTGGAAGCCCGGATCGCCCGGTCGATCTCCGCGCCAGTACGCGTCACGACGACGGGCCGCTCGCCCCTGAGGGAGGCGGGCAGAATCTCACGGTCCTCGTTCCGCAGGATCATGGTCGGCCCGCCCGGGACGACGAGCACGGCATCCAACCGTCGGAGCAGGACAGCCAGGAGGTCCATGATCCCGTCCCCTCCGAAGCGGTTGAAGGTGATGTTGGTCGGGCTGCTGAAGTACACACCCGCCTCCTCCCGGTCGATCGGCAGCAGGGTGCCGTCCAGGATCACGAAGGCCTTCGCCCGTACGGTCTTCATCGCCTCGGTCTAGGCAGGGCCTGACGGCCGGCAGGCAGCCGTCGCCACCGGGTCCCGATCTCTCGCTGCCGGGCACGGAGCCGCGTGGTCAGGTAATACAGGGTGCCGCTGGACAGGTCGATCGACGAGGGGTGGACAAGCACGCGAAGCTCCTGGCGGACACGGGTGATCTTGGTTGAGGATCCGTCTACCAGGAGCTCCGTCGTTCCGTACAGCTGACAACCTCCAACACCTCACCGCCGCAGCCAGGTTGGAAAAGGCTCAGTTCTGGCGGAAGCGGTGGATGGACGGGTCGTAGTGGGGGGCGGGGAAGCGGTCGCCGGTGATCGTGTCGGGGACGGGGGTGCCGGGGGTGGTGGTCAGCGGAATCCAGCCCGCCCAGGATTCGACCTGGTCGTCCTTGGGTTCGTCACGGGCGAAACCCTCGCGGACCTTCATCGAGAACTCCGTGATCGGCATGGTCAGGCAGGCGGTGTACCGGGCTTCCTCGACGTTGGGCCGGCGGGCGGCATACGGGCCGGACAACCGGCCGGGAATGACGCTCTCCACGACGTCGGCGAGGGCGTCCGCGCGTTCCTGCTCGTCCTCGATCGCCGTGGCGGTCCCGAAGATCATGGCGGAGCGGTAGGCGGCCGAGTGGTGGGAGGAGGCCCGGCCCAGGATCACGCCGTCGATCAGGGTCGCGGTCACGCACAGCGGCGCGCCGGACGCGGCGGTGGTGATGAAGCGGCCGAACGCGGAGCCGTGCAGGAGGAGTTGATCACCCACCCGCATGTGGAGGGTGGGGATGACCACCGGGCCGAGATCGGTGTTGAAGCCGACATGGACGGCGAGGGCCTCGTCGAGGATCGCGTAGACCGCGTCCCTGTCGTAGGTGACCCGCTCGGGATACCGATTCGCAGTAGTACGCTCTGTGGCCGACATCTACGTAAATGTACGGTCTTGGCCATAATGGCTCGGGTTGAGACGCCACTGAATACCTCCATTGGCCCCAACGCTGCCGACGACAAGGGCCTGGTTCAGCGGCCTGCCGAACGATCCGCGACCAGCGGAGGAACTCCGCCAACCTGCCTGGCGCGAGGTGGGTCAGCGCGGGCTGCGCACTCGGCGGAGCCGATGTTCTCGCAGCCGCGCGGCTCTTCGGCGCAGCTCCGCGGACAGGTCTCGGGCCATCTCCTGGGTCGCCGCTGGCGTGCCGTGGTGGCCCGTGGCAGCCAGGCTGGTGAGGCGGGTGATCGTGGCGTCCGCGTAGGCGATGGTTCCGACGAGCGAGTCCAGGCGGCCGGCCAGGCGGGCCGTGGTACTGCCCGGGCGGGGTGGGAAGAGGCGGCGGATGATCACGGTGTCGTAGGCGGCGTCCATGGCCTCGGTCACCTGGTGACGGCGCTCGGTCCAGGCGTCCCCGGCAGCTTCGAGCAGGTCGGCGACGCTGCGCACCGCCCCTGCGACGGCCCGCCGTTCCGCTCTCCCGGGACGGCGCAGCGCGTCGGTCAGGGAGAGCAGCATCAGCGGGCACACTGGGCAGAGGGCTGGCTCCATCTGCGCACAGGACGCGGGCCGCGCCCGGTGCCGGAGGAAGACCTCCAGGGCGTGGCCATCATGCTCGGGAAACATCCTGGCCGACTGGTCACAGAGCGCCGCCGGGGCTGTCGCGCAGGATCGGGAGGCAGGCCACCGTCCGCCCACCACCTCCGAGAGCACCCGCAGTCCGACCCAGGCGGTGACCTCCTTCCGCGACGAGAACGTGATCGGCCCGATCTCGAAGTACGCCCGCGCCTCCCGCGAACTGCGGGTACCGCTAGTTCCGGACGGCTAGGGCCGGTTCGGCCGACTGGACGTCGTGATCTGGCTGTCTCCTCCCTGAGGAGGAGGCCGGACCGGGCCGCAGGTCCCGGACCAGGGGTGGACGGGACCGGGGTCCTCGTGCCCTTGGGCGATGTGCCGTACCAGGGCGGGTTCCTAGCCTCGGGGCATGCGATCACACGAAGCGGACGATGCTCAAGGAGACCCCGTGACCACTGTCAGCCCCGCCGCTCGCCGCGCCTTGGCCGTGGGCCTCACTCTCGCCGCCTGCCTCACGTCCTCCCCCGTCCTGGCCACGGCCGCCGAGACCCCCGCCCAGGACAGCTCCGGGGCCGGACTGGACCGCTACTACCGCCAGCACCTCGGCTGGGGCAGCTGCATCGAGGGCCCCGACGACACCACGGGCCGCGATCTGGACCAGGCAGGCGTGCAGTGCGCGGACGTGACCGTGCCCCTGGACTACGCCGACCCCCGGGGGCGCACGATCACCGTGGCGATCTCCCGGCTCAAGGCCACCGACACCCGCCACCGCATCGGCGCGATCCTCCTCAACAACGGCGGTCCGGGCGGTCCCGCGCTCCAGTCCCCGCCGCAGGCCCGTGCGTCGATGAAGGAGGTCGGCGCGCGCTACGACATCGTCGGCTTCGACCCGCGCTTCATCGGGCGCAGCACCGCGCTGGACTGCGGCTTGCCCGTCGGCATGACCTGGCTGTCCGCCGGCACCGGCCGGGCGGGCTTCGACCGCCAGGTCGCCCTGCAGAAGAGCCTGGCCGACAAGTGCCGGGCCACCGACGCCGCCGTGCTCCCGCACATCACCACCCGCAACACGGCCCGCGACATGGACGTCATCCGCGGCACGCTCGGCGAGCGGAAGATCTCCTTCCTGGGCTACTCGTACGGCACCTACCTGGGCACGGTCTACACGCAGATGTTCCCCGGCCGCCACGACCGGATGGTGCTGGACGGTGCGATCAACCCGAGCGACTACCACCCCCGGCTGCTGAAGGGCACCGAGCGCGAGAACGAGAAGGCGCTGTCCGACTGGGCCGCCTGGGCCGCGGAGCACCACGACACCTACGGCCTCGGCCGCAGCCGCCCCGAGGTGCTCGCCGCCGTCGACCGCATCGTCGCGGCGGCCGCGCGCGGTCCGCTGACCATCGGCGCCGGCGCCGATGCCTTCCGGATCGACGACAGCCAGGTGCCCCTCCTCCTCTTCTCGGGCATCGCGGACGACACCGCCCCGGCGCGGGCGTCGTTCGGCGAGCTGGTTTCCGTACTGGCCAAAGCCGCGGAGGGCCGGCCGACGACGGTGCCGCCGATGCTCGTCCCGGAGCTCCGGTACGTGCTGCGCGGTGAGGGCGAGCCCACCGGCGCGCAGTCCGCCGTCATCTGCGGGGACGTGGCCGCCGCGCGCGATCCCGAGATCTACTGGCGGGACATCGAGCGCAACCGCATCGCGCACCCGCTGTTCGGCCCTCTGACCAACAACATCAACCCGTGCGCCTTCTGGGACTCGCCGCGCGAAGAGCCCACCCGGGTGCGGCGCGATGCCCCTGCACTGATCGTCGCCGCCACCGGTGACCCGCGTACGACGTACAAGGGAAGCGTCGAGCTGCACAAGCAGCTGCCGAGCTCCAGGCTGGTCACCCTCGAAGGCGCCAACCGGCACGCTCTCTTCGGGCGCTACGGCAACGCGTGCGTGGACGACCAGGTCAACCGGTACCTGGCCACCGGCAAGCTGCCGGCGAGGGACCGGACCTGCGTCAAGCAGGCGGGGTAGCGGCCCGCGGTTCACGTTCCGAGTGCGCGGGCCAGCAGCATTCTGCGGTTCTTCGTCGCGGTCTTGGCGAACACCGACTTGAGGTGGTCCTGCCCGGTGTGCTCGGAGACGAACATCTGGCGGGCCACCGTGCGGCTGTCCCGCCCTTCACCAGATGGCTGTCACCGCGCCTGCGCGGCATGTGCGGCCCGTGCCCGGTGTTGGACGACTCTCTGCGTGGCGATGAAGCGGGGTGGGGGCGAGGACGGCGGCGACGGACTGGTCGACGCCGCTACGAGAAGGCCGTCGGCTCCTACGAATCTGTGGTCACCCTCGCATCGCTCCTGCTCTGGGCCAGATCAATTTGAAGACGGACCCGCACCACCAGTACGACGAAGGGCCCTCCCGGCTCACCACGGGGAGGCCCTTCCGGCGCCCGTCACTCACGGTGCCGCAGCCGCCTTACGGTCACCCGGCAGGGGTGGACGTGCACTGGGGGTGGTTGATGCAGTTGAGATTGGCGCCTTCGAGGTTGGCGCCGGTGAGGTCGGCTTCGGCGAGGTCGGCCTCGGCGAGATTGGCGCGCCTGAGATCAGCGCTGGCGAAGACCGTGTGACGGGCCTTGGCGCTGGAGAGGTTGGCGCCCTCAAGGTTGGCGCTCTGGGCGTTGGCGTTGTCGAGGTTGGCACTGAAGAGGAGGGCGCCCGTTGCCTTCACGCCGGTGAGCTTGGCTTCGGTGAGGTTCGCCTCGGTGAGGTTCGTGTCGGTGAGGGTGGCGTCGGTGAGGTCCGCGGCGGAGAGGTTGGCCCCAAGGAGGTTCGCCCCGGCGAGGTCAGCCTCGGTGAGGTCGGGCTTGACACTGGGGTTGTCTGTACGCCACTGGTTCCACTCCGCCACGCTCCTTTTGAGCAGAGCGACTTGGTCGGCATCGGCTCGCTGAGAGGCGACGGCCACGCTGAGGGTGGGGGTGGCGTAGGCCGGGGGGACGGTCAGCGCGTAACCGGAGAGGATGAGCGCGGCGATTACGTTACGGCGGATGGTGGTGTTCGTTCGCATCCTGAATTCCTTTCGATTGGGCGAGGTTCCCGTTGGATGACGTGAACAACTCCAAGCCTGCCCCCCCGTAATAGTCCCTCTCACCTTTGAGGGATGGGAGCCACTCTTTTGGTCGCGACCACGGTCCTGCGAATGTGTGATAAATGGCTCGCACCCCGCGGGCGGTAAAGGGTGGGCGGAGGAGCCGGCCCGCTGAGACTACTGCTGCGCATTTTAAAAGGGAATGCGCCACAGTGGAATTGCTTGACGAAATTCAATTTAAGGCCACCACCCTTATTTCCAAATAGCGAGAGGGCTAAGGGTTATCCCGTTACTACTCGTCGGGCGTGCTGCTGAACACGTGGGCGGGCTGCCGCAAAGGTGCCCCGCTTCACTCGGCTGCGGACTGGCCGGGTTGTCAGTGGCTCGGGATACGGTGCGGTGTGCTGGGCCGGACGGAGATCGTAAGGGACTCGCGGCTATGGGGGGTGGGTCGCACAGGCCCCGGCAGCCAGCTCGGGACTGGAGGTATCTCGCCGTGTCACCACCCCCCAACTCCGCGCTGGTTCAGGTCCTGTCGCGAGAAGCGGTGTCGGCCGGCCGGCCAACGAGCGCGCAAGACCGCCGATGACATGATCTTGACGTGGCTGGTGTGATCACGGCGCCAGAGCCGTCTTGGATAGGTCCGTTCACGGGGCTGAGCCCGCGCTGCTTCGGTAAGTTGGTGACCGCGGTTCGGCGGGAGCACGCGGCCGATATGCACCGAGGACGGCCGTGGAGCCTGTCCCTGGAGGACCGCATCCTGCTGGTCGCGGCGTACTGGCGGACGAACTTGACGATGCGCCAGATTCCACGACTGCTGGCTGCAGGTCGAGTGGCCCGAGCTGGTCCGTCTGGCCAAGGTCCGCTGGCGCATCGAGCACGACTACAGGGAACTCAAGCACGGCCTGGGCCCGGACCACTTGGAGGGACGGTCCTGGCCCGGCTGGCACCACCACGTCACCCTCGTGACCGCGGCCCAGGCCTTCCTCACCGAACAGCGACTGACCCCAAGAGTCCCAGGACCGGCCTCACCCTCTACCAGACCCCCGACGCTCTCCAAGACATCCTGAGGTGCTGGGTCGGCATCTGCACCACCTGCCACCGCCCTCTCCCCAACAGATCGCACACCACCTCAAGATCAAAAACGGCTTGAGGGAGTCCTCTTAGGTGAAGTCGACGCTGGACAGGCGAGCCCTGTAGAACTGGCCGTCGTATCCATAGCCCCTGAGATTGCGATGTTCAACTGAAGTGCCGACGCGGTCAAAGAACTGGATGAAGTAGTTCTGGTGGTCCCTCGGGCCCGGGCCCGGACCCGAAGCCTGCTGCCAGAAGGACTCCCCTGAGGCGATCCGGGCGAACGACTTCACGCCGACGCCCGACGGAGTCACCGTTGTGAACACCTTCGTGGACTTGTTGAACCGCAGGACGCTGCCACCGCCAGTGAGCAGGAGGAAGTTCGGATCAGTATGGTCGGCGTCGAGGCTGTGCCCGTTGAAGGGGTGGTCCTTGTCGGGCCACGTGTACCCCCAGACCTTGACGAGCCGGGTGTCGCGGTGACTGCCAGTGACCTGGTACTGAGTGAGCGTCCACGTGCCCAACGCCCAGAGGTAGTTGCCGTCGTACCAGAGGCCGTGCGCACCCTGGTAGGCAATCGTCTGGACCTTGGCGAGCGTGCTGGGGTCGTCCGAGTTGGTGGGCCCGTAGACGGTCAGATACCCCGGGTAGTGGTCGGGAGATTGCGGATCCGCGTCTGCATCGAGCGGCGCGGATGACGCGGTCACGACGGCGCCGATGTCGGGTATGCGCTCAATGGAGTGCGGGTTGCCCTTGGGCTCCGCCTGCCAGAGCAGCCCGTCGCCGTCACCCATGTTCACGATGCCGACCTTGCCACCGGAGGCGGTGACCAGAGCGACCCAGCCGAACGCTGTGGTGTTGCGGAACTTGACGTCGGAGAGCATGCCCCAGGCGCTCTGGGCGGGCGCCGACCAGCTCCACAACCGAGTGGCCGGGGTCCAGTCCACTCCCGGGGCGAAGGGGTGAATAAGTATCTGGTTCTTCAACTGTTCGCAGACGGCCACGTGGTAGACGCTGGCCGCTTGTGCGCTGGTCGGCATCGCCAACGATGCGAGCGGCGCGCCTGCGGCTGTCGCTACGACCGCGCTCAAGAGCGTTCTGCGGTCCATGAGTTCTCCCCTGATGGTCCTGCAACTTGGTCAGTCGAAGAACCTACACCCGCCCGCTGACGAGCTCGTGCATTGTTGACGGTGAGACGTCGCAGCCCCGGTGTCCTGGGTTTCAGCTTGTCCATTTCGAGCACCGCATGCGCCTCACCGAATTCGGGCAGCAGGTCCTGGCCGGCGCTCAACCGATCGCTGTTCTCCTCGACGAACTCGTCGCCGAGGTCAGCCGCCGGGTCGCCAACATCCCCTCTCCCTGCGCCTCGTGGCCCCTTTCGCACTTCGGCACCCGAGCAAGGGGCCACCGTCAAAGCGCATTACAATCATGATCTTCTGATGAAGCATGTGACGGGGGATTGTCGTGCAGTTGACGCAACGGGCGCTGGTTCTCGCAGCGGCAGCGCTCGCGCTGCCGCTGCTGGCGGGCTGCGCCGGCAGCGACACGACAGGGACGGCAGGGGCAGCCGGGACCGTGCCGCCGAGCAGCGGGGCACCGGCAGGCCAGAACGCGGCCGGCGGGAGCACCGGCGACTCGACGTTCCGTGGCAAGGATCTGGTGATCAGCGCCGGCTGCACCGTGCCCGCCTCCCGGCCCGCCACGGTGTGGGTCCAGGGCTTCGACCCGTCCACCTGGAAGAAGACGGCGTCGGTCGAATTCACCCTGCCGGCGCAGGTGGTGATCGACAAGCGGGACCACGAGGAGCTGAGCGCCCTCTACTCGCTGTGCGCGGAGAGCCTCCCACACGAGGAACCGGCCGGCGGAACCGCCACCTCGGACGCGGCGTTCGGCCCGCGGGTCCGGCAGCTGTTCGACCGCGACTTCACCAAGCTCGCGGTCGTCACCGCCGACGACCGGACCGGAGCGCGCCACGTCGGATACGTCGACCGCACGGGCAAGTTCACCGATCTCACCGGGGACGGCAAGGGCTTCGCCACCACCCCGAAGGAACAGGACGCCCTGTTCGCCCCCGATGGCGGGAGCGTCTGGTTCACGCACCTCGACGCCGCCCGGCAGCAGCACATCGCCAGCCGCTCGACCTCCGGCAGCCACGACATCACCGAGCAGTGGGCCGGCGAACCGCCCGGCACCCGCGACAACATCCTGCTGCTCGGCGGCTCTCCGCTCCGCGGCCTCCTCGGCCCGAGCCCGCGGTTCAGCCCCGACGGCACCCGTGTCTCCGACTTCGTCTCCGCACGCGGCCTCAGCGTCACCTCCGTCACCGCGAGCGGCCCGCTGGCGACCAAGGGCGCCCTCCCCCTCCCCGACTACGAATGCGAGCCGTCCGGCTGGGTCGACAACCACACCCTGCTCTGCGCGCACCGCGAGTCGGGCTCGACTCCCAAGCACCTCAACAACATCTGGACCATCGACGTCGCCCGGCTGCGCCCCGAAGCGTCGAGCCAGACCACGGACGGCGCCGGTCCCGACCTGCTGCCGATGACCGACCGTGCGAACCTCCCCGTCGCCGTCTCACCGGACGGCAAGCGCCTGCTCTTCCGCTCCGTCCAGGGCAAGGTCGAGCAGCCGTACGTCAGCGCCCTCACCCCGGGGGCCCAACCTCAGCTGATCAGCGCCCAGGACGCTGCCACCGCACTCGGCTACGGCAACGTCGTCCTCGAGTGGCGCTGAGAGGGCCTTTTGACCCGTTGATCCATCCCGGTCTGCGTTGGCTCGCGCTCCTCGCCAGGTTGGTGTGGATCCGTGGGTGAGTCGGCGGGTCATGAGGGCGATCACTGCGATGTAGATCATGGCGGTGGAGCGGTGGGCAGGGCCCCGTAGCCGCGGTCGGCCGAGCCCTTGCGGAGGCTGGGGTGATCGGCGGCGAGCCGGTTGAGGAGGCGTTCTCCGGCGACAGAGTCCTGGATGCCGACGGTGGTGACCAGCACGGTCAGCATCAGGCCGGTCGTGTCGATGCGCCGGGACAGCGCACGCGGCCGCTAGCCTGCACTGGCTCAAAAGACCTGCGGCCGTACACCGGAGCCGCCGCCGTACTGCTCGCCGGCGTACGGGCCTTCCGATGCGTCATGCACCGCCGCAAGCTCCGCGGCCTTGACGCCGCAGCGGAGCCCTACGTGCAGGACCGGGACCTCTCGGAAGGTCCCCGAACCCTTCTCGCCCGTGCGCAGCGGGCCCAGCGGGCGATCCTCGCCTCGCAGGTCCACCGGTTCGACCTGATCGGCCGCCAGCGCAACGGCCACCGTCCTCCGCGGCGACATGGCCCCGAGCCGGGCCGCCGAGATCCTGGGCAACGGCCTGCAGATCCGCGCGAGCGACACGGTCCCCTTCGCCCTGTGGTCCCCCGCCCCCGCCTCCTGGCACACCCGCCGCGAACCACTCCCGCCCTGGCTGCCGACCACGTAAGACCCGGTAAGACCCGCCGGAAACGGAGACTCTCGTCATGGCGGCGTACCCCGGCGTCGCCCGCTGCGGGTCTTACCCTGGCCGCATGATCACTGGTGGGCACGTCGTCATCTACAGCCGTGACGCGGAAGCGGACCGGGCCTTCTTCAGGGATGTGCTGGAGTATCCGCACGTCGACGCGGGAGGCGGCTGGCTGATCTTCAAGCTTCCGCCGACCGAGGTCGCCGTACATCCGACGGACGGCCCGGAGTCGCACGAGCTCTACCTGATGTGTGACGACATCGATGCGACGGTGACGACCCTGGCCGCCAAGGGAGTGGAGTTCTCACAGCCGGTGACCGATGCGCGCTGGGGCCGGCTGACCAGGTTCCGGCTGCCCGGTGGCGGTGAGGTGGGCATGTACGAGCCCCGCCACGAACGGGCTACCGACCTGTGAGCATCCCGGCGCCGGGGATCCCTGGCTGGTGACGGATCTCGCCGGTCGGTCAAGCGGACCACTGCGAATGCACAGGGCGGGTGGGCGTGGTGGGATCGGCCGGGTGAAGGATCCCTTCGGTTGTGACGAGCCGGCCCTCCTGGCGTGTTCCGGGACCACGGACCGTGCGGCAGCGCGGCGCTTTGTCGCCTCACGGGCCGCCGACGAGAGAGAGCTGGCGATGCTGTTGGACATGCTCGGGCTACTGCCTGACACCGACCGTCCCGCAGACACCTGACGGCCCCGCCGGAAGGCGCCGGCCACGGGAAGGCACCGGCCGCCGCCACGACGCGGGCGGACATGTTGATCTCCAGGTCAGGCACCGCGCGGCCAGGCTGCACCCCACCCACCCGAGACCGGCACACTTCCGCCGGTCCGCATGCTCATGCCCGATGACACCGTGAACGGGCGGCTGGTGCGCTGATGGCAGACCGACACCGGAGAGTGGATCTACGTCGTGGCCCTGTGGGCCTGGGCCAGCCGCAGCGCCAGCACCGGCGCCGATCCGGGGTTCTGGCACAGATCTTGGTGGGGCATCGCAGAGCGCGCTACCTCGATGTTCGACTGCCACTCCTCGGACGCCGTGGCCATCGCAGCTCCTGACGCCATGCGGGTGCTGGCGTACACAGCATCGGCCGTCGCGCGGGTGACGTTGACAACCACACCGCTCCGACCCGGTGTACGCGCTCGGATGGGGTCCGAAGTGCGCCTCGTTGGGGTTGGCCCAGGAGGCGCAGATCGGGGTGAAGCACAGCTCGACCTTGCTCCGGGCCGCCCACCTGCGGATTCTCCAGTTCGAGGGAGGCAGTCGTCCCGTGACAACGCCCCCAGTGGACAGGTCAGTCTGAGCGACTTGAAGCGGAGTGGAGGTCGGCGCCGAAGCATCCTCTCTGTCCTCCGGTCATATGGAGGTCCTTGCCCTGGAGGAAGATGTCACAGGCCAACGCCCGCCTCGCGAAACCCAACCCCGTACGGTCTCCAAGACCGCGACAGACGCGCCCCCGGTGCTGTCGGCGACGGGTGAAGGCGGACCGTTTGCGAATCCACCGATCACACGGTTCTCGCACGACCTGCGACACCTCAGCTCAGCGAGCCACCAATACCGCAACGGCCCTCCCCCTCAGCGACAGCGGGCATGCCCCCGCTCACGTCGGGTTCACGCCATGCGGGCACTCACGGTGCGTACCACCTCGGTCAGGACCTTCTGACGCCAGTTCTCCTCGGCCTGCGGGTATTTGCCGACGCCGTCCGCAGTCGACGAGCCGCTCACCTCGAACTCGTACGGGCCTTGATGGCAGACCATCGTGGCGGTCGTACCCTTGGTGTAGCACCCCGCCGCACCCAGCGAGTCCTTGAGGTCACGGAACTTCGTGGTGTCCTGGCCGGCCCGCTTCGCCTCGTCGTCGCGGTCCTCCGCGTAGGACGCCGCCACGAGAGCGGGATCGGCGACGGCCTTGAAGACGATGCGGATGTCGCTGTTGCGCTTGCTCTTGTACTTGGCCGGCAGCCCGAACCCGGTCTTGCACCCACCTGTCGGCACGTCGCCCGTAGTCCCCGGATCCGAGGTTTCGAGCGGGTTGAAGTTGATGACGGTCACCTTGACCGGCTCACGCTGGAAGTCCTTCGCCTGCGGCAGGATCGCGCGGATCTCCTCATCTCCCAGCACCTCGCACGCGTTGGGCCACTGAGCGAGGGGCAGCGACCCTCCACGTGCGGGCCGTGCCTCGAGCCGCGCACCGGACGGCTTCGCCGACCCGAACGTGAGCGAAGGCGGCTCGCTGCTACAGCCGGACAGCACGACCGCGGCGGACACGACGGCCGCGGCGGCCAGGACGGGATTCATTTTCGGCACGTCCAACTCCCCAATGCAGACACGGGGCATTCCCCCTCTTGGGGCCCAGTCTGGTCGGGTGCGCCGCTCCGTCCCTCCCGATCCCGTCAGCTTCCCTGTGATCTTCCCGACAGCGGGTCGCGTCGTACGGGGCCTGGCCGCACCGGTTGAGAAGCGGACGCTGGGCAAGCCCCTCTCGGCTGGCTTGCCTGGGGACTCCTGCCGCCGACTCCAGGCGGCGATCGTCATCGCCCTGGCGCCCACACCTCCTGCACTTCCTGCACCGCCTGCAGCACGTCGGACTCACCGGCTCGAAGCCCGACCAGGATGTCCCGCTGGTCGAGGGGATCCAGGGTGTGCTTCGGCCCGGCGATGTGGTCCTGGCGTCGACGAGGTCCGCGAGACAGTCCAGCTGCCCCGGACGTCGCGTCGCTTCTCCGGTCCGCCCGACAGGGATCAGGCCGTCGAGGACGTCGACGACGAACTGGGACGCGGGGCATCGCTTCGAACTCGTCTCGTGAGTCGTCGTTCAGCACCGTGCGCGTATCAGGTGACGGATGCTCAGCGATGGCTGGGCCCGCCTGTCAGTCGATGCCGTCGATGATGCGGAAGTCACGCTCGACGCCGTCGGGGAGGGCCGCCAGCGCCTTCTGGTATGCCTCGCTCTCGTATGCCGCGACGGCCTGTTCAAAGCTGTCGAACTCGATCAGAACGACGCGCTCCGTGATTCCGGCCTCGTGGGCGACGACTCGACCGCCACGGGACGGGATCCGGGACAGGACGCGCCCGCCCCCAGCCTGGACGGCCGGACCGGCCAGCTTGTCGTAGGCAGTCAGCCCCTCAGGGTCGGAAATGGCGGGGTAGACACTGACCCAGTAGCCCTTAGCCATGGAAACCTCCCGTGTTCGGCCGGACACGTCCGACTTCGAATTGACACTCAGATCGATCGATCCCGGCGACCGGTACTTCGGCCAGTTGAATCGTCATATGCGCAGGCTAGGGCTTGATGTGCCGTCGAGGGAAAGACCGGTACGGGATAGGCTCAGAACGGATCGTTATCAATCGGCAGGGAGGGCACGTGGCGCCGGATACGGTGAGCCTGCGGTACTTCCTGGTGCTGGCACAGGAGTTGAACTTCACCCGCGCGGCCGCACGGATCGGTATCGCACAGCCCGCACTCAGCGCCCGGATGCGCCGATTGGAGGCGGAACTCGGTACGGCCCTGCTGGTCCGCAACACGCGTAGCGTCGTATTGACCACGGCCGGTGCGGCTTTGGCGGAGTCCGCGCCGCCCGCCCTGGCGGCGCTGGACCGGGCATGGGACACCGCCCGGAGCGCGGCGGCCGGTGAACTGGGCACGCTGCGCATCGGATACAGCCTCAGCGCCGGGGCCGAGACGGCACCGGCCCTGGTGGACAGGCTGATTCGCGGCAACAGCGGACTCGAGGTCGGCGCGGTCCCGATGGCTACACCGGAGATCTCCCCCGCGGTCGCCGACGGCCGCATCGATGCCGGGATCACCCGCGGTGAACAGCCGGGCCGTGGCGTGCGCCGGTTCCTGCTGCGGCGTATGCGCGTCGGGGTCCAGCTGGCTCAGCACCATCCGCTGGCCGAACACCCGGAGATCGAGATCGCCGACGCGGCCGCGTATCCGCTGCGACTCCCGGACCGTGCGGCCAACCCCGTGATCCACGATCAGCTGTCCGCAGTGTTCCGAGACACCCGACCACACCCCCGATTCCACACGCCCGCAGTCTCTTTCGACATGTCTCAGCGCGACCTGCGCGACGGGATCACCCTCGCCCCGGCCGGAGAAGCCGCGGCCACGGTACAACCGGCCGGTCTCACCTGGCGACCGCTGCGGGGCGCGCCCAGCCTGACGATCCACCTGGTCCTCCCACGCGAGCAGTCGCCGCTGCACCGCCGCATCCGTGCCGTCGCCAAAACCCTGGCGCACGAGCTGCACTGGCTGCCGGACTGACGCGCAAGAGGTCAAGCGAGACGGACGCCTGCGGTGGCGAGGCCGAAGACCTCGCGCCCGGCGGACTTCGCGATGATGACGACGGCGATCTTGCTGAATGTCCGGCACGACCTCGTTACGCCGGCGGATCAGCATCCGATATTGCTCCCCGAGGCCGGAAATGGCCACGCTCCTGAGACAGAAGCATGGCAATCGGTGTGAGAATGAGCAGAGAGCAGCAGGCCACAGCGTCGGCATGTGACGCGCGTTCTGAGATCCCACACCACCGTCTCACCGGCAAACGTCTCGGTGTGACTTAGAGGCCACGCAGATGGGCGCGGTGGTGGTATCCCGACAGCAGAACAGGCACAGGTCTTGGCGATCATGGAGTTGCGACGCTCTGTGATCACCGGGGAGACCTGTGCCCGTACTTCCGTCATGGCTGACTGAACCACTCTGGGGTCAATTCGCCGCCCTGCTGCCCGAGCGACCGACCTACGCGGCGACTCATCCGCTGGGCTGCCACCGCCCACGCATCACCGACCGGGTCGTCTTCGACAAGATGCTGCAGCTCCTGCGATTCGGCTGCTCCTACCAGGCGATCGCCGACACGACCTGCTCGGCCACCACGATCCGCAACCGCCGCGACGAGTGGATCCGGCTCGGCGTCTTCGCCAAACTCAAGCAGATCGCACTGGAGTCCTACGACCGGATCGTCGGCCTCGTACTCGACCAGATCGCCGTCGACGGCTCGATCACCAAAGCCCCCGGCGGCGGCGAGGTCGCAGGACGGTCGCCGGTCGATCGCGGTAAAAAGGGCCTGAAGCGCTCGGGCATGACGGACGGCTATGGAATCCCGCTGGGTCGCGTGCTGGCCGGAGCGAACGTCACGACTCCCCGCTGCTCGCCCCGACCCTGGACGATCTGGGACCGCTGCCCGACGACATCACCGTGCACCTGGACGCTGGCTACGACTCGGACAAGACCCGTACCCTACTCGACGAACGCGGCCTACACGGCCGCATCGCGAGCAAGGGCGAGAAGGCGCCGATCCAGGCAAGTCAGAGGTGGCACGTCGAACGCACCCACGCCTGGCAGAACGCCTTCCACCGCCTCGCTCGCTGCTACGAGCGCCGCGCCTCCGCCATCGATGCCTTCTTCGACCTCACCGACACCATCATCACGGTACGTAGCCTGATCCGTCGGGCATGGACGACCCACCGATGGGACGAACGCCCGAACCGCCGCCCGTGACCAGACGCCACCTCTTGGGCGAAACCGACCCACGGCCGGCCCGATGCGATCGCGGCATCGCTCCGACTCGGCGGTTCCCGGCCCTGACATCGGGCCGGCTTGTGTCCTTTCCCGGGGTGATTCCACCCTGGCAAACCTTGCCAGGACCGTTCACTGGTTCAGGAGTTCAGCGAAGCGGTCCAGCGCACGATCGGTGCGGTGGCGGTCGCCGGTGGTTGTGAGATCGAACAGCAAACCCCGGACAACGGCCATGATCAACGTGGGCGTGACGGTGTCGTCAGGACTGGTGGAGACGTTGCGGAAGGTGGCGCCGAGAGTGTCGAACCAGCCCGTGATCGCCTGGCCCTGGTCGGGGTAGGTCTCGGGGTGGACCAGTCCGTCGGCGTGCACCTCGAAGAACAGCCGGACGAACGGCGCGCGTTCGTCTGCGCTGATCCACGCCCAGATGCCACGCAGTCGCTCCTGCACGGAGTCCGACTCCGTCGGACGGTGGTCGAACAGGCGCACCGCACCTCGGCGCCGGGCCTCGGCGAGGACCGCAGCGACCAACTCCTGTTTGCTGCCGAAGTCGTAGAGCAGCATCCGTGGGCTGGTGTCGAGGGCCGCGGCCAGTGGTCGCAGGCTCAGTCCGGCCAGACCGTGCGCCAGCACGTAGTCGGTCGCCCGGGCGAGTGTGCGCTCGCGACGGGCGGGATCTGCGGGTCGCCCCACGGTGGATCTCCTCTCGGGAACTCGGAGCCGAACAGCGTTGGCGAGTATATGGTACGACTGTTTCAATAACGAGGGGAGACCACCTTGCACACCTTCGACCGAGCGCTCGTCCTGGGTCCCGGGGGTCACGTCGGCACAGCCTGGATGGCCGGGCTGGCCTACGGGTTGCGCCGCGATGGCGTGGATCTGGGCGAGGCCGACCTGATCGTCGGGACGTCGGCAGGCGCGATCGTCGGAGCGCTACTCGCCACTGGGCAGAACCCGGGGCGGATCGCGACTTCGGCTCGCCCGGACGCTCACCGGCTCAAGGCGGACCCTGCGCGGATGGGCGCGGTGTTTGCCGTACTGGGCGACCGCAGCCTGGAACCCGGCGAGGCCAGGCGTCGCGTCGGCCGGCTCGCGCTCGACAGCACCGACCCCCAGGCCGAGGAGGCGCTGATCGCGGGGCGCGCCGCCTTGATCGGTGCGGACGCGTGGCCGGAGCGGCGACTGCTGATCGCCGCCGTGGACGCAACCACCGGTGAGCCCGTGGTGTGGGACCGCGACAGCGGCGTGCCGTTGGTGCACGCGGTGGCAGCGAGTAGCGCCTTCCCCGGGGCCGCGCCGCCCGTTGCCATCGACGGCCGACGGTACATGGACGGTGCGCTGCGATCGGGCCCCAACGCCGATCTCGCGGCCGGAGCCCGCACGCTGGTCGTGGTCGAGCCGATGGCCCACCTGTTTCCCCGCGAGCCACTCAACCAGCAGCTGGCGGCCGTGGGGGCAGACACCGTGGTGACCATCAGCCCCGATCCGGCCTCAGTGCGCGCTTTCGGCTCGGACATGGGCGACCTGGCAGTCTGGGAACCAGCCTACCAAGCGGGTCTTCGCCAGGCCGGCGACATCGACGCGCAACTCCGCTCCATGTGGAGTGCAGAAGCCGACGCGGGCTGACCGCCGATCAGGTCGGTGATGCGTGAGCGGTGGCAGCCCAGCGGATGACTCTCCCCGTAGGCCGACCCTCCGGCAGCACAGGCGCAGGTCCCCGGTGATCACAGAGCGTCGCAACTCGATGATCACCAAGACCTGTGCCTGTCTTACTTCCGGGGTAGCCCCACCACGCCTATCTGCGCTACCTCTTAGCGCTGTACTTGGCCCGTATGGCCAAATAGCGCGCTCAAACGCGGGGCCACCGGACGGGATGGCCACCGGGCGCACCGGTGAGCCAGGAGCCGTCGCCGAGTGGCACCAGCTCGTACGGATTGCTCACCTCGACGGTGACTTCGCCGCTGGTCGTGCCTGTGCGCACGTCGACCAGGTGGTAGCGGAACCACTCCTCCTCGTCCTGGCTCTCGCCGCCCAGAGTGACGATGGCCGTGTCCTCGGTCAGGTAGCCGCCGCTCCATTCCACGAAGGCCTCCTGCGGGTCATGCCCGAAGGCCTCGATGGGGAGCGTGAAGAGCACGTCTCCGCTGGGGTGGTCGTGAAAGGCGACGTCAGACTGCCCGTGGTCGACGGTCATGAACTGCTGCCCGGACGGCGCCAGGTCGATCAGGCAGCGGTCCGCCCACGGGTACGTCACGAACTCCGACTCGCTGTCCGCCCCGGCCGTACCCCGGACAATGACGGAGCCGTCCTGGCCCTCACCGATGTCGAGGTAAACGCTGCCGTCCACGGGATGCACGTGGTGGAAGGCGCCGTGCCCGACCGTCTCCAGTTCCCGGCGGGCGCGAACCACACCGCTATCGGCGTCGTGCACGACCCACTGGTCCCCGCCCCCGCGTCCCGCCATCGCGTCCGGCCGGTAGACCCACACCGTCCGGCCGTCCAGAGACAGTGCACAGCCAGGCCGGTGGCCATGGCGTACGTCGGAGTACGGTTCGAAGTCCGAAGCCCACATAAGGTCGCCGGCGCGAGTGAGGCAGACGACACCGTTCAGCGTCGTGTACACGACCCGCTCCAGATCCTGCCGGACCACCGACGCCACTACCTCGTCGCCATCCCGCGGCTGGAACACCGCTGCGGGCTCCAGCGTCCCGTAGACGCCGGCGCCCACGACGTATCCGTGGATCAGCCCGTCGAGGTGACGCGTGATGACCTTCGGTGACGGCTCAGCAATCATCCGCTGAGGCTAACGCCCCGGTCAGGCCGCTCAAGTTCCGGGGCGGTGCTCCTGTGCCATCGAAGATTGATCTTGTGCCATCGAAGATTAAGCGGCCTGTGTCACTCTGCTGTAGGGGCTGCTGTAGGGGCTGCTGTAGGTTCTCGAAAACCGCGCCGTATCCTCAGCGCTAACCGCATATCGGCGCCATTATGGCGTTGCGCTGAGACGAGCAGATCAAGATGCCCGCCTTTACGGTGTCCCGTGGATGGGCCCCGCTTCACGGGTCGATCAGCAGCTGGTCTTGGTGCCGCCCGTGTCGGCGGTGCAGGTGTCGTTGCCCAGGCCGCCGTTGGCGGTGTCGCCGCCGGCGCCGTCCTGGCTGTTTCGTCTGGGCGCTCAGCGCCTCGTCTCGTATCTGGTCAGGATCACGCCGCAGGCAAGCGTCCGCGTCTCCACCAGGTTCAGGTTCACCCAGTTGTCCAGCGCGGTGAAGAACGGCGTGCCGCCGCCCACCAGGACCGGAGCGGTGGCCAGCACGTACTCGTCGATCAGCCCGGCCCGCATGGCCGCCCCGGCGAGCGTCGCGCCGCCGATGTCCATCGAGCCGCCGTCCTCGGCCTTGAGCCGGGTGATCTCGGCGACCGCGTCGCCCGTGACCAGGCGGGTGTTCCAGTCGACCTTGTCGATCGTCGAGGAGAACACCACCTTCGACATGTCCCGCCAGCGGCGCGCGAACTCGACCTCCGCCGGTGTGGCGCCCGGCTGCTGGTCGCCGGTCGGCCAGTAGGAGCTCATCGTCTGCCACAGCTTGCGTCCGTACAGCGTCAGGTCGGTCGCCTGCAACTGGTCGGACCAGAACTGGAACAGCTCGTCGCTCGGCACGCTCCAGCCGATGTCGTCGCCGGGCGCGGCGATGTAGCCGTCCAGGGTCACGTTCATGCCGTAGATCAGTTTCCGCATGACGCCAGCCTTCCGTGAGTCGGTCTCACGCGTACAGACCGACGCGGCGCGGAAAAATTCATCGGGGGCATCCACTGTGCTGACGCCCCCTGGCATCCGTGGCGTGATGTGTCCGGATCGGCGAGCCGTCGGCCACCGGGGCGCGCTACTCACACGACGCCGGTGAACCTGTCTTGCACATAGACCTTCCTCGCCTCGTCGTCGCGTTCGGAAGCCAGGTACCTTGACCAGGCTTGCGCTTCGTGCCAGACGGCACCCATTTCCCACACGCAGAACGTGCCCCGGTGGTTGCCCGGCCAGGTATGCAGCTGGAAGGGGCCGTCGTTCTTGGCGAACACCGTCTCCCAGAGCTCGTTCTCTCCACGCCAGGTTTGCACCAGCAGGAACGAGAACGTCGGGGTGCACTTGTGGAGGATCACGAAGCCCAGCTCGTCATCGAATGACAGTTCTGTGGAGACGAGGAAGTCGCGGGCCTGCTGGCGTTCCTCCTCGGAAAGTTCCAGATCGGCCCGGCGCAGGTCGTACCACTTCAGATAGGCGCCGGGCAGACGCAAGTCGTCCGCAGGAGTCACCAGTTTCGAGACGTGGCGATAGGTATCGGCGACACTGCCGCCGCCAGGAAGAGGAGTCATGCCGGAAACCTAGCCTGGACAGCGCTCCGGCCACCCTCCAGGCCCGGCACGGCACCTCGCCGCGTTTGTCGGACCCCGCAAGTACGTCCATGACATGACGGTGCCCCAGCAGCCTGGCTGCCGGGGCGCCGTCATGTGTCAGCGGTCCCTGCGGGCCATCTTCCCGTCCACGAGTTCCACGACCGATGGCCGTTGGTCGACGGAGATCTGGCCGAGTGGGCGCAACCCGTACTGCTTCTACACCTTGTTGCACGAGAACAAGTGACCGGTCACGACCTGACCCACCTCGTAGTGGTCATCGCCATCGATGTACACGACGTCGATGAACCCCACATGCGACAGTCCCAGATCCACCGTTGACCATACAAACCTTCTCCGAACGTGCACGGAATGCCCAGGCCACCGATCCCATCCGCGTCTCCCGGAAGTCGTGCGACGCTGAATGATGCGGGCGCGCCGGCCCTCGGCCGGGCTGACGTAGCAGACTTCGAATAGGGCCGACGGAGTCCGCTACGGCGAGGACACGGACATCACGAAGGACCCTTGCGGAACCGCTTGGCGAGCGCTGGGTCCGTCTCCCACCACAGACCGGTCCCGCTTTGCTCCTCCTCCACACCCGGGACGTCCTGGGTGCTCCGGAGCTCGGCGCCTCCGAAAACCCGCACCCGGAACAGCAGGCCGGGGACGGCGTAGAACAGTGCGCCGGTCAGCAAAATTGTGGCGACTACATAAAACGCGGGCACTGAGATGCCGGCCAGAAGCGGAAGCAGAATGGCAGCCTTCAGCCCAGTCCCTTGTGCCGCAACCAGGACATCCTGCCCCTCCGCCACGTCCACGGTTACAGTGTTGGAGCGGGTGCGATCCCTCCCGGTGACCCGAACCTCGTGCGTGCCGACCGCCACAAAGAACCGTGCGGTGGTCCCCTGGTCGACCCGGCCAACCGTCATCTTGTCGACGACCACACTGAACGCCCCTGCCCGGCCGAGCCCTGGCTGTTCCGCACGCACCACGACCGTCCCGGTCATGAGTCCCCCCTCATTTGGCTGATCACTTGAGAATTCCCGGCAATGACAGGGCGGTATCCGAGGCCCCGGATGAGCCGTTCTGCAGAGGCATTTCACCGATCGGCCCCATTCGGAGAGATCGGGGCCGCCGACCTGCTACGCCGACCGCAATCCGGCCTGTACGGCGCCTACGACCCTGCGGCCACCGACGGCCGCCAGGCCCTCGCGGGCCTGGTCTACGCGGAGGCAGCGTTCACCCCGGGCACTGTGAAGGTCCCGGCTGCCCTGGCCGAAGGGGCCGACCCCACCGCTACCGGGAACGTCGTAAGTTACCTACAGCGGCACACCCTTAAAGAGCGTTCTATCCCGTAGGTGGTGTTTGGTGAGGCGGCTGCTCGGGGTTGTGGTGTGGCTCGGATCGACTGAGGGGTTCAATGCGGGTATGGAGAACACCTTGTGGGACAGACTCTCGGTCGATGTCCGGGTGGAGGTGGACCGCCTCATTGCCGCCGAGCGGGACGTGCAGGCCATTACGTTGATGCGCGAGCGCGCTGAGCTGCCTCGACCAGGGTTGCGTGATTGCGTGGATGTGCTGAATCAGCGGTTCGCGGTGCTGCGGGAGCGGTCGGTGAGCCCCGGGTGATGTCGGGTATCGCGTTCAGGCATCGCGCCGGTCGGGGTGGATTCACGCGTGAGCCGGCGGCTGATGAGGTCGATCATCGCTGTGCGGATCATGGCTTCGGAGCGGTGGGGGTGGGTTTCGGAGTCGCGGGTGGCCGGTATCGGCCCGGCCGTCGGGATGTGGCCGTCAGGCCGTTGACCAGGTGCCGCTTCGACGGAGGATGGGGGAAGGTAGCGGGTCTGCGTGGTGAAGTGTGGGCCTCTGACAACTCCGACAGCAGGGAGCGTTTCTTCCGATGACCGCACAGCCCGCACGCCCTGAGCGCAGGGGTCCCAAGACCGCCTCGGTCATGGATGTCTCGCCGTTCAAGCCATCTCTCGTCAAAGCGGTTTTCAGGGACGTGACCCCGATGCACGTATCTCGGTCGGCCGCGTGGGCCGCCGCGTCGGTGACGCGGACAGTGCTGACGGAGATCATCGACGGCGCGCGGAGAGCGGCGGAGGAGGAAGCCCGGAAGAAGCTGTTTCCCGGGGACCTTGTCTCGGCGATCGGCCGGAACGTCGAGATCGAGGTGGGGTGCGGATGGTACGACCACAGCCCGACGTTCAAAGGCCTGACCGGTGTCCTGTACGACGCCGAGGGTGTCATCGTGCCTTCTCGTAAGCGCAGCAGGTCGCGCAAACCGAGTGCTGTGGTCGGCGCCCACAGGTTCGAGGTCGGGGTCAAGAAGCTGCTGCGGAGCCAGGGAGCGACGGCCGTCCCAGCGATGGTCCGCGACCTGGACGGAATCGCGAGCGTGTTCCTCACGGACCTCGCCCGGGATGCGGCCATGGTCGTCCGCGAGGGCGGGGTCAAGCATTTCGGTACGGTCACCCTAGTGATGGCGGGCGAACCGGCCCCACCCCCATTCCTCAAGGATTCCCTCCGGGCCCTGTCCACCCGCAGGGGGGACGGGCGGACCATCGGCAGGGATGACATCCTGGCCGCCACCACGATTCAGTTGTTCGGCGGCAACCTGAGGCAGCGAGCGCTCACTGAGGCACGCGAGGCGACACAGAACGCTTTGGCCGACTGAGCGCGTGCGACCAACATCGCCGCCTGCACCCTCATCTGCTACCGCAACAGCTCGCCGAAGTGTGCGCGGGAGACACCGGACAGAGCAGGATGGGAGCAGGCCGCACGGGCCCAGGTCAGCTTCACAACTCACCCGACTCGTGCGGCCCGTCTCATGTCACGGTCCCCAGGCCCGCATGACCGACCCGCTGTGACAGTGTCGGCCCTGTCAGCTGTCTACCGGCAGCAGCTTCTTGATCGCCGCGACGGCGGCCTGAGGTTCGTCGACGTGGCAGCGGACCGTATGAACCTCCGCGCGCTGCCCCAACAGACTTACGGTGGTGACTGGTTGGGTCAGCTCGATAGTGATCGAGGTCTGCGACGCGATGGCCACGTCCAGCACGCCGCCCTCGGACTTGTTCGCGTCCGGGAAGCGGAGGTCATAACGGGCGGACGCGATCCGTTCCAAGGGAATCCGCAGATCGAGCCGTGCACCGCGCCGCACCCGCAGCCCACCCGGCCCCACGACGTGTGGGCGTGTGACTGCGGCGGCGTGCAGCCCCAAGACCAGAAGCACCGTGTAGAGGTCGAGAAGCAGCATGACCAGGTGGGCGACCGGATGCGCGGCGAGCATGAAGGACACCCCGACCGTCTCGACCACGAACACGAATCTCCGTGCTCCAGCCGTCCATGAAGATCACCATCATGCGTGCTCCGTGCGTGCAAGCCGTCCTACGACTCGTCGTTGGCGCATGCTCAGTGGGCGGTGATCGAGCCCGCCGCTTCGCCGACAACCTCAAGAACGAGTGATCACCCGATTACCCAACACCTTCTTGCCCGCGTGCTCGGCCAATCACGGGGTCGGCCTCGCAGTTCCCCGAGCCCCTGATGGTGAGACCGCGTAGACCTTCCCGTAGGCCCGGAGGGTTTCGGCCGGGTCGCCGGGGTGGCCTCGCAGGACGGCGTCCAGGAAGGCGAGGGTGGCTCCGGCGACGACGCGCGGGCTCTCGGTGCGGCCCAGGGTGCCGACGATCGAGGGCACCGGCGGCAGGTAGAGCGGGCCGTCCATGAAGGTGAGGTGCCCGGCGCCGGGGACGGCGAGCCGGTAGCTCGTCGCGGTGCCGTGCTCGAGGGCGTCGGTGAGGCGGGGCAGGTAGCGCGGGTCGGTGCCGGTGGTGATCTCCTGGGTGAGCGCGAGCGCCGGCTGCTCGAGCGCGGGCGCGGTGGGGCCGTGGGGGTAGCCGTCCAGGTCGACGACTGCGCCGAACCGGCGGTCCTGCCGGGCCGCCTGCAGGGCGGCGGCACCGCCCAGGGAGTGGCCGGCGACCGCAGCGCGGCCGGTGTCCAGGCGTCCGGTCAGCGGGTCGGCGGTCTTGCCCCGGTCCAGCCGTTCCAACTGGGTGAGGACGAAGCCGAGGTCGGCGGCCCGGACGGCGGTCCAGCCCGCCGCCAGTTCCTCGTCCCGGTCCCGGTCCCCGCTGGAAGCGGTCGTGGCGCGGATCGTGCGGCCGTCCGCGAGGACGACGACGGCGGAGTCGTACGGGTGGTCGAGGGCGGCGACCAGGTAGCCGTGGCTGGCCAGCTCCTCCGCCCAGGCGGTGTTCTGGGCCCGCACCCCGCCCGACCCCGGGGAGAACACGACGACCGGGAACCGTTCTCCCCCACCGGCCACCGGGGCGTCGACGACCGCACGGCTGCGAGCCCGCGGGACGCCGTCGATCAGGAAGCCGGGCAGGCCGACCCCGCCGGCGAGGGCCTCGGCGACGGTGCGCGCCTCCTGCTCCGTGCGTCCCAGGTACTGGGCCCGCTGGGTGCCGGCGGGGCTCTTCTGCGCGGGGTACCAGAGCTGGGCCACGACCGTGCGCCGGTCGTCCGGATCGGCGGTGAAGCTCTCGGGGCGGAGCGGGTCGGTCCACTGCACCACCCGGGTGCCGACCGCGAAGCCGCCCGACGGCTCGGGGAACTCTGGGACGGGGAAGGCCCAGGCCGCGACCGGGCCCATGGCGATCAGGCCGGCGCAGGCCAGCGATCCCGGCAGGGCCAGCCACCAGCGGGCCCGCCACGCCGGTCGGCCGGTACGGCGTCGCAGCAGGGGCGGGAGGGCAAACGCCGACGCCAGGGCGGCGCCGGCCAGGACCGGCAGCAGCTGCCAGCGGGTCCCCACCACGCCCAGCACGGTCGCGGACGCCACGAGCACCGCCCCCGCCCCGATCGTGACGGGCCGGCGGGCGGCCGGGGGGAGCCAGCGCGCCGCCACCAGCGCGAGGGCACCCAGCAGGGCGAGGACTTCCGGAAGGGACATCGACAGCCCCGTGATGGTTTCGGTCACCCGGCCATGCTCGACGCCCGGTCCGCGCCGCCGCATCGGTCCCGGGTCGCCGCCGGTTGCCACTCCGGTCGCAACCCGGGCGGGCCGCGGTGCGACCGGAGTGGCAACCGGTCACGCCCGTCCGGCGGCCGATCTGCGACCGCGGGAGGTGGTGGGCCTCCTCCTCAGGTCGTACCCCGGCAGGGTGCGGTCGGACGGTGGGCTCATGCGCGCCGCCGCCCCCGCGGCCTAGGCTCCGGCCGTACGCGCTGACGGTCCCGGTCGGGCCGCCACGACGACCGGTCGACGGGGAGGTGTGACGGTGCGCCACCGGGACCGTGTACCGCCCCTGGTGTGGGACGCGGCGCTGCCGATCCTTCTCGTCCTCAACGTCGTGACCGCCTACCCGGCGCGGGAGCTGCCGGTGGCCGCGGCGCTCACTGCCGCCCTGGCGCTCCCCCTGCTGTGGCGGCGCCGGGCCCCGCTCGCGGTGTTCGGCGCCGTGGCGGCAGCGGCCTTCGTCCAGTGGCTGATGGACGTCCAACTGCTCGCGGACGTAGCCCTGCTGGTGGCCCTCTACACGGCGGCCGCGCACACAGGCCGGCGCGGCACGCTCCTCGCCGGTGCCGTCGTGGAGGGCGGAGCGGTGCTGGCCTGCTTGCGCTGGGTACCGGACGGCGCGTTCCTGACCCCCTTCGTCGCGCTCTCCGCGACGGTCGTCGCCGCCGCCGTCCTCGGGGTGAACGTGCGGACCAGCCGGGCCTACGTCGCCGCCGTGCAGGAACGGGCCGAACGGCTGGCGCTGCACCAGGAGCAGCAGGCACGGCTGGCCGTCGCCGAGGAGCGGGCCCGGATCACCCGAGAGATGCACGACATCGTCACCCACAACCTGTCCGTCATGGTCGCGCTCACCGACGCCGCCGTCTACGCCCAGCACAGGTCCCCGGACCGGGCCACCGCCGCGATGCTGCAGATCTCCGAGACGGGCCGGCAGGCGCTGACCGACATGCGGCGCTCGCTGGGCGTCCTGCGGACCGGCGAGCGGGACGCGGAGCGCCACCCGCCGCCCGGCATCGCCCAGCTGAAGGCTCTCACCGACCAGATGGGCGCCGCGGGGCTACCGACCCGCATGGAGCTCCGCGGCGGCCACAACCACGTCCCCGCCACCGCACAACTCACCGTCTACCGTCTGGTGCAGGAAGCCTTGACCAACACCCTCAAGCACACACCCGCCGGCACCCGCGCGACGGTCCTGGTCGAGTGCTCGGCCCAGGCCGTCGGCGTGGAAGTCACCGACAGCGGCCCCCGCCCGGCGCGGCCCGCCGCCGCACCGCCCGGCCACGGCATCCCCGGCATGCGCGAGCGCGCGGCCGCCTACGGGGGCACGCTGCAGGCCGGACCGCTTCCGGGCGGCGGCTGGGGCGTCCGTACCCGACTCCTCCTCAACGGCGGCGGGACGGCCTCCGCATGACGATCCGCATCCTGATCGCCGACGACGAGGCGCTGCTCCGGATGGCCTTCGGCACGGTCCTGGAGGCCCAGCCCGACATGACACCGGTCGGCGAGGCCGCGGACGGCGCCCAGGCCGTCCGCCTCGCCCGGGAGCTGCGGCCCGATGTCGTCCTCATGGACGTCCGGATGCCCGGGACGGACGGGATCGAGGCGACCCGACAGGTCGTCGAGGTCTCCCCGCAGAGCAGAGTGCTGATCCTGACCACCTTCGACCTGGACGCGTACGCCTTCGACGGCCTCGCCGCCGGAGCCTCGGGCTTCCTTCTGAAGAACACCAGGCCGGAGGAGCTGCTCACCGCGATCCGCAACGTCGCGGCGGGCGACGCGGTGCTCTCCCCGCGGATCACCCGGCGCCTGCTGGAGGACTTCCGTCTGCACCTGCCCGACGGCGGCGCCGCCGTCCTCGACGAGCGGCTGGACCGGCTGAGCGCCCGTGAGCGCGAGGTGCTCGTCGAGGTCGGCCGCGGCCTGTCCAACGCCGAGATCGCGGCCGCGCTGTACCTCGCGGAGGCGACCGTGAAGTCCCATCTGGGGCGAATCCTGCACAAGCTCGAACTCCGCGACCGGATCCAGGCCGTGGTCTTCGCCCATGACAACCGCCTGGTCCGACCGGCCTGAGATCCGCTCCACGACTGAATCCACGGCGGACGTGGCCGGGGCGGCGGGCGTGGCGTCGGGATTCGTACGGGTTGTCAGGTCATGATGGCGCAGTGCGACTTGATCACGTGTCCTATGCGGTGGCCCGCGACAGCTTCGTCTCGACCGTTCAGTGGATCGGATCGGCCCTCGGCGCCGGGTTCGTCGACGGGGGTGTGCACCCGCGATTCGGCACCCGCAATTTCATTCTCCCGCTGAGCGGCGGCACCTACGTCGAGGTCGTCACCACACTCGACCACCCCGCCGCCGACCGCGCACCCTTCGGCCAGGCGGTCGCGCGCCGCGCCGCCGAGGGCGGCGGCTGGCTCGGTTGGGTGGTCTCCGTCGACGACATCACCCCGGTCG
This sequence comes from Streptomyces sp. NBC_00454, assembly GCF_041434015.1. Lineage (GTDB taxonomy): Bacteria > Actinomycetota > Actinomycetes > Streptomycetales > Streptomycetaceae > Streptomyces. The sequence continues at coordinate 231,597 of NZ_CP107907.1, forward strand.
AGGCCCGCCTCGGCCGCACCTCGGCCGAGGGCCACCGTGTCCGCCCCGACGGGTTCGACCTGAGGTGGAAGCAGATCGGCCTGCTGGAACTGCTGGAGGACCCACAACTGCCCTACTTCCTCCAGTGGTCGGTCCCCATCGAGGAGCGCCCGAGCGCCGACCCGCGCACCCCCACCACCATCCACGGGGTCTCCATCGCCGGCGACGCCGCCTCCATCGCCGAATTCCTCGGCGAACCGGCCGACCACCCTCTCGACCAGATCGACGTCACCTGGGTCGAGGACGAGGAACCGGGTCTGGTCTCGGTCGAGTTCGCCACCGCCCACGGCCCCGTCACGATCTGACCAGAGCCCGACTGCCCCGCGGGAACAGCCGGCTGCCACTCGCGGTAGCGGTGCAAGTGCGATCCCCGAATGGGCGACACCTCCTCCACCGCTGGGACGTGCCACAACGCTGGCGGGGACAGGGGCCTTGCGACGTTAGGGTGTCCACATATCCAAGTAGATCTCAGAGCCTTCGGGGTGAGGTGGCACCGCCATCTCTCGTTCGAGTTTCAGCCAGCGATCGACTTTCTCGTCATACGTCCACCAAGGGATCTCAGGCCGAGGGGCGTCACCGTAGGGCAAGAGCTCCATCTCTCTGGCCATCCTCAGCAGCTCGTAAGCCGTTGCGGTCCCTACCTTGAGTAGCTTCTCGGCCTGCCGGATACCGTCGGAGACCGGAAGCCCGGCGTACTGTGCGGTCCGGACCGAACGGGCGACGATTTCGATGCGAGGCAAGTAGTAGTTGTGCCATCGAGGGTGCATCCGCTTCTTGAGGTCCTCCCGGAGCCTCAATACCTGATACGCAACTGGATAGCGTTGCCGTTCCTGGGTGACCTGCCGGACGTAGTCCTGGGGGACGGGACCGGCAGGACCAGGGCTCCAGCCGCTTGGCTTCCAACGCCACGTTCCGTCACTGGTAATGGCGACGAGGTGCGGCACCATGGCGAGCGCACGGATGAGCGGTTCGATGAGATCGGCGAGCACCCTGGGGTGGTCCGCAGCGCACGGCACTCCGAGAAGGGGCATCCCGTTCGATGCGACGAAGGTTCCGTTCTCCACCTCGAAGGCTGTGCACGCGTCGATCTCTGACCCGTACTCCGGGGTGAGGTTCAACCGGAACCGCCGAGGAAAGAAAGCTCCGGCAACGGGGACGAGATTGTCCCGACACCACACCTCCTCCTCTCCTTCATGAAAAGTCGTACTGACGAAGATCCCTGACCAGAGGTTCTCCAGATAGTCGGGCTGATTCCTCAGAGAGACATCCATGGCGGCAAGGTACCGATGCCTGGGACGGTGAGGTTGGAAATGAGCCGGATGGCTCTTGATCGCTGTCCGGGGCATGGCTCTGGGCGGATATGCATCGAGGAGGAAGACATTGAGCGAGGTTCAACCGGTGGCGCCAGCTGGTCAGACCGGCGGGCTTCCCAGTGCACGGGAGGCGGTGATGCTGACGCTCGGCTGCGAGTTGTTCGGGGCGGCCGGCGTCATGGGCATCATGTCGGGGGTCAGCGGATGGCCTGCCTGGCCGACCTTGACGGCGCTCTCGGGGGTAGCGGGCACGGCGTGCTCCACCATCTGGCTGACATTCCGGAAGGAACGCTGGGCCCAGGCTGCGCGTTGACAGCGTCCTGCGGTGCTGCGGGCCGAAGGCGCAGGGGTGGACCAGCACCGCGGTCAGGACGTCGCGGCCCACCCAGCGGTGGACTGGGAACGCAGGGGCCGGCCGCTCACCCGGCGGCTGCGGGCGGCCCCGTCCCGAACCGCGGCACGTCCTCCACCGTCACGTCCAGGCGCAGCCGTTGAAAGCGCAGCGGGTGCTGGAAGACGCCGCCGCGGTCCACGGCCGGTCGGCGCTGATCTCCGCTACCAGGTCGGGGCGGACCAGGACCGTGTCGAGGACTTCACGGGATCCCCAAGCGGCGGCGAACCGCACCCTCGTCCACGGGTGATCGGGGTCTGCGGCCGTCAGGTGCTCGGCGATCGGGCGGGCTTGCTCGGGGCGCAGTGGGACGGTCCGGCCGACCGCGCGCAGACGGCCTGCCGCGTCGTGGCGGCCCAGGACGAGGAGCTGCGGGCGCGCGAGGGTGCCCGTGATGGCCCCGATAACGGCCTCCGTGGTGTCTCGTCTTCTGATCTTGGTCCATCCGCGGTATCCGGCGAGGTACTTCTTGGCCATGCCGTTGCAGACCAGACCGTGGTCGGTGAACAGCTCCTCCAGAAGAGCGCGCCGGTCCTTGTACGGGCACGCCGCGGCCGCGGGCAGCGGCCCGGCGCTGCAACGCCTCGAACGACGGCCGGCCCGGCTCGGGATCCCAGACGAGGAGTTCGTGTCGTACGGTCTGACGTCGCGGTCGCCCACCGTCCGCAACGGATCTCACCGAACCCGGCGGCGCCGCCGGTACGGCCGAGAGATCTGAACCGATACCGGGAATCAGGCGGCGACGAGCTCCTGCTCGCGGTCCGGCGTTTTGACCTTGGGCTTCTTGTTCGGCAGCGAGAGCCGGAAGACCTTGTGCCAGGCGGAGAACACCTGCTTGGGCAGCGGGCCGGTGACGTACTCCAGCTCGTACTTCTCGAACAGCGCGCGCACCTTCACCGCGACCTCGGCGTAGCGGTTGCTCGGCAGGTCCGGGAACAGGTGGTGCTCGATCTGGTGCGACAGATTGCCGGTCATGAAGTGCATGGCCTTGCTGCCGCTGATGTTCGCCGAGCCCATCATCTGGCGCAGGTACCACTGGCCTCGCGTCTCGCCCTTGATCGACCGGCGTTCGAAGACCTGTACGCCCTCGGGGAAGTGCCCGCACATGATCACCGAGTGGGTCCAGATGTTGCGGACCAGGTTCGCGGTGAACGTGGCGGCGAGCGTGGGGAGGAACGACGGGCCCGACAGCAGCGGGTGGATCACGTAGTCCTTGAGCACCTGCTTGCGGATCTTGCGGCCCACGGCCTTGGCCCGCGCGCGGAACTCCGGGTTCTTGCGGCGGCGCTTGCGCAGGTTCTTGCCGAGCTCCAGGTCGTACGCTGCGATGCCGTATTCGAAGAAGCAGGCGTTGAGGAAGTTCCACAGCGGCTGGCCGAGGTGGAACGGGTGCCACCTCTGGTCCTCGTCGACGCGCATGATGCCGTAGCCGAGGTCGTTGTCCTTGCCGATCACGTTGGTGTAGGTGTGGTGCAGCTCGTTGTGCGAGTGCTTCCACTGCTCGGACGGGGAGACGTGATCCCACTCCCAGGTGGTGGAGTGGATCTTCGGGTCCCGCATCCAGTCCCACTGGCCGTGCAGGATGTTGTGGCCGATCTCCATGTTGTCCATGATCTTCGCCACGGACAGCCCGGCGGTGCCGATCAGCCACGCGGGCGGGAAGATCGAGAACAGCAGCACGCCCCTGCTGACCAGCTCGAGCTTGCGCTGCGCCGAGATGACCTTGCGGATGTAGGCGGCGTCCTTCTCGCCGCGGTCGGCGATCACCTCGTCGCGGATCGCGTCCAGCTCGCGGCCCAGCTCCTCGATCTGCTCCGCGGTCAGGTGGGCGGTGGGGTCGATGGCGGTCAAGGTGCTCCTACCGTTCGATGTCGCAGGGGCCCGCCGCGGCGGACACGCAGGTCTGGATGAGGACGCCCGGCTCGGCCTCGGTGATCTCGCCGGTGCGCAGGTCGCGGACGGCGCCAGCCTTGAGCGGCGTGACGCAGCCGAAGCAGATGCCCATGCGGCACCCGGAGGGCATGAGCACGCCGGCCTCCTCGCCGACGTCCAGCAACGGCGTGGCGCCGTCCGCGTCGACGGTCTTGCCGGTGGCGCTGAACGTGACCTCGCCGCCGTCGCCGGCCACGACGATGCCGGGTCGGAAGCGTTCGGTGTGCAGGCGCTCTTGAACGCCGTGCTCGCTCCAGTGCTTTTCGGCGGCGTCGAGCAGGCCCGCGGGTCCGCAGGCCCAGGTCTCGCGCTCGGCCCAGTCGGGCACGAGTTCGGCGAGACGGGTGATGTCGAGCACTCCGTCCGTGTCGGTGTGCAGCTCGGTGAGACGCAGCTTCTTGTCCGCGACCAGGTCGTGCAGCTCGTTGCGGAAGATCACGTCTTGCGCCTGTGGCGCGGAGTGGACCATGACGACGTCGTCGAACTCGGTGTCGCGCAGCATGCCCATCACGGGCGTGATGCCGCTGCCGGCCGTCAGGTAGAGCACCTTGGCGGGCTTGGCCTGCGGCAGTACGAAGTCACCGGTCGGCTGGTCGAGCTGGATCAGCGTGCCCGGTTTGGCCCTGCGGACCAGGTGGTTGCTGACCTTGCCGTCCGGGATCGCCTTCACGGTGATCGTGACGCGGCCGTCCTGGCGGTTCGTCGGCGAGGTGAGGGAGTAGGCACGCCACAGGCGCACCCCGTCGACGTCGACCCCGATCCGCACGTACTGACCGGCCGTGTGGCCGCGCCAGCCCCGTCCCGGCCTGATCACGATGGTCGCGGCGTCGCCCGTCTCGGGATGCACGGCCTCGATGCGCCCACGCAGGTCAGCGCCCGCACGCAGCGGGCTGACCAGGTCGAGGTAGTCCGACGGCAGCAGCGGCGTCGTGACCATCTCCAGCAGTTTCCACGCCCTACTGCGGAGGGCTGCACTCGTCATGACCCCAGCTTGATGCGCCTCAGGGCGTAAAGTCCTGTCCGCAGGACGTAAATCTGATCGGCCCAATTGTTCGCAAGGAACAAAAATATGAGCCATGCAACCCGGAGGGCCACCGAGCTGGCCCTGGATGAGACGACGGTCACAGCACTTCGGGCGGCGCTGAAGACCACCGCCGACGAGGTCGTCCAGGCGATCATCGACGAGGTCCCGTCCTACGCCAACGCCCTTTCGGGCCGCATGGGTGGCACCATCCGCCGAGCCGTCCACACCGCCCTGGGGCACTACCTGGACCTCGCGAGCGGGAACGCCACGGGCGGCGACGGCGATGACGCAGCCTACGAGCTGGGCCGCGGCGAAGTGCGCGACGGCCGTTCGATGGACGCCCTGCTCAGCGCCTACCGCGTCGGCGCCCGTGTGGCCTGGCGATGCCTGGCGGCGGGTGCCGTACCCGCAGGTCTGCCCGCCGCCGAGGTCGCCAAGTTCGCCGAGCTGACCTTCGCCTACATCGACGAGCTCTCGGCCGCGAGCGCCGCGGGCCACGCCGACGCACTGGCCGCCCGGGGCAGGGCCCACGAGCGCCACCTGGAACACCTGGCCCGCGACCTCCTCGCCGGCGCGAGCCCGGACGTGCTGCTGGGCTCTGTTCAACGGGCCGGGTGGCAGCCTCCGGTTTCGCTGACCGCGGTCCTGTTGCCCGCCGACCAGGTACGGCCCGCCTACCGCGCACTCGACCCGAGCACCCTCGTCCTCGACGATCTGCCGGATGACACCGGTGTGCTGCTCGTCCCCGATGCCGACCGATCACATCTCTTGCGGCAGCTGACCGACCGCACCGCCGTGGTCGGCCCGGCCCGGCCGTGGACTCGTGCGTCCGCCTCGTACGCACGAGCCGTACGCGCGCGCTCCCTCTCCTCCGATATTCGCGACACCGAGGAACACCTGCCCGAGCTGGTGCTGAGCGCCGACGTGGACGCGTTCGCAGACCTGCGTGCCCGAGCCCTCGCACCGTTGCTGACCTTGCCCGTCGCGACCGCACGGCGGCTGGAGGAGACGTTGCGGGCATGGCTGCTGCACCAGGGAAGGCGGGACGAGGTGGCGGCGGCGTTGTTCGTCCATCCCCAGACAGTCCGGTACCGGATGTCGCAGCTGCGGGAGCTGTTCCCGGATCTCGCATCGCCACACCGGGTCCTTGAACTGACGCTGGCGGTTGGTCTTCGGGTCAGCTGACGCGTACTTCGACCGTCCGCGCCCGCGTCCGCGAGCGGCCCCGGAACTCCGGGAGGACCGCCCGGCCTGACTCGTTGGCCGTCTCCGGCCCGTTGGCGTTCAGAAGGCGCTCAGCGCGTCGCGGGTGTTGGTGCGGTACAGGCCGACCTTCGGGTTGGCGACGCTACCCGGCTTGGCCAGCTGGAGGCTGGCGCCGTCCGCGTTCGGCATGTGCTCCTTGTCGGCCAGGACGTTGACCTCGTCGGCCACGGGGCCGTTGCCACCCGACGGGTTGAGGTCCACGGCCGCGTACGCGGTGGCGCCGGGGTGCACCGGGTACGCCGGGGCGCCGCCCAGACCACCGGGAGCAGTGGCCTGGAGACCGAGCGCGCTGCCCTTGGCGCTGAAGCCGACGGTGGGGAAGTAGTCCAGACCGCAGGAGGTGGAACCGTTGTTGGTCACGGTGATGACGCGAACGGTGCCCGGAGTGCCCGTCGGGGAAGTGACCTTGACGGTCAGGTTCCGCGCCGAGCAGGGGTGGGTGTAGGCGTAGGAGTCACCGGTGGTGTCCCCCGTGTCCTTGCCGCCCGAACCGGTCTTCGCCGGGGTGGCGGCGGCCGTGCCGGTTCCGGTGACCTTGCCGGCGGACGGGGCGGCGGACGGGGCGGCGGAGGCGCCCTTCCCGGACGGCGTCACGGTGCCGATCGAGACCGGCTTGTCCACGCTCTTGCTCGCGGCGGGGTTCGCGGTCGGCCCGCCGGCGCTGTCCGAGCCACCGCAGGCGGTCAGGGCCAGAGCGAGGCCGGCGGTGGCGGCGGCCAGGGCGGTGGTGCGGAGTGGGTAGGTGCGCATGGGGAACTCTCCGTTTTTTCGGTGCGGTTGTCGGACGGAGGCTTCCGCTTCCCGTCCGACGAGACGTTGGGTGGCTGCTGTTCCGGTCGGCTGCTGCCGCGGGCGGCCGAGGGCGGTCGGTGGGGCGGGTGGGGCCCTCCCGTTGCGACCGCCGAATCCGACCGCCGATCCGATCGGCGGACCGACCGGCGGACCGACCGGCTGATGACGCAACTGTGGGGCCGGATTCGTCCCAGCGGCGTCTGGACCGGGATAGTTGGAACCCTGGAACGCTCCCGACCCCTCTCACCTGGGGCAATCGGGCGAGCCTGGAACGTGATTCCGGGATGAGGGGGAGGGTGGAATGGCCACGGAGACGGAGACGGAGCGGTTCGCGGAGCTGATGCGCGGACTCAAAGAGCGCTCGGGGCGCAGCTACGGCACGCTCGCGAAGCGTCTGCACTCCAGCAACTCGACGCTGCACCGCTATTGCAGCGGTGCGGCGGTGCCCACGGATTACGCCCCGGTGGAGCGGTTCGCCCGAGTCTGCGGTGCCTCGGCCGACGAACTGCTCGCGCTGCACCAGCAGTGGCTGCTGGCGCTGGTGGAGCGGCGACGGGGGCTGACGGAGGGGCAGGCCTCGGGCTCGGGGGCGGCGAACTCCGCGGCGCCGCGGGGCGGTGACGCCGCGTCGGAGGTGCCGCCCGCATCGGCGGTGGTGGCTGGGGAGGCTTCGGAGGTCCGGCCGCAGGCAGAGACCGGCCCCGCGCCGGCACCGGCGGAGGCCCCCTCCCCTGCACCGGCAACGGAGCCACCCGCACACGCCCCCGTCGCGCTTGTCCAGACGGGCCCCGCCCGGGCCTCCGTACCGCGGGCCCGGCGTTCTCGGCTGCTGCTCGCCGTTGCGGCCGCCGTGGCCACCGCCGCGGTGGCGGGGACCGCCGCCGCCGTCTCCGCCATGGGAGATACGGGTCACGGGGACACGCGCCACGGCGCCGCCCAGCCGTCCTCGCGCGAGCGGGCGGCGGGCCCGGCCCTGCCGTCCGGCGGGTCGTCGTCACCCACGCCCACAGCCGGTTCCACACCCCCGTCCAGCCCCGGACCGTTGTCGCCCTCGGCAACGTCCACGTCCACCTCGCCGGCCACCGCCAAGGAGGGGGCCTCCCCCACCGCCCCCTTCACGGTCAACGTCCTGCCCGACAACTGGGACAGCCCCTGCGACCAGTGGTTCGCCCTGGACAAGGCACCCGGCACGGTCCCCCCGCCCCCCGCCGGGCAGGCGACCGAAGGGTGGGCCCGGGCCCTGGACGCCGTCCCGGCGGGGCACCTGCGCATGCAGCTGACCGTCCAGGGCACCGAGGGCAAGGCCGCGGTCCTGCACGCGCTGTACGTCCATGTCGTGAGCGGCCGCAAGGCTCCCGGCTGGAACGCGTACACCATGGGCGCCGGTTGCGGCGGCGCGCTGGTGCCGGCGTCCTTCGCCGTGGACCTGGACGAGGCCTCCCCGCGGGCCAGGCCCGTACCTGGCAAGGAGGGCGAGCGGCCAACGGCCTCGACCGACTTCCCGTACAAGGTCTCTGCCACCGACCCCCAGGTGCTGAACATCGACGCCGCCACACTCGGTCAGGACGTCAGCTGGTACCTGGAGCTGGCCTGGAGCAGTGGCGACCGCCAGGGCACCACCCGCATCGACGACCACGGCCGCCCGTTCCGGACGGTCGCCCTGAACGCCGGCCACAGCTACTGGTACAACGCGAACCACAACGCCTGGCTACCGGACACGGAATGAAAGAGTGCGCGCTCGCACACGCGGGCCTCCGGGTCTGGTTCCGAAAGGGCAGCGAACCCAGCCGGGCCTGGCTGACCAAGCACAACATCGAGGAGCAGAACGACGGCAGCTTTCGGGTGTACTGCGCCGACCACGTTCCCTTCGTGCCCGCTGAATACCTGCACGATGCGTTCCGTACCTTCGCCGGACCGCTGTACGACGACCCAGACCACGCGCCTGATCCGGTGTAGCCAGGCCTGATGCGGCACGTCCCTCACAGCGCGACAGACGGCTTCGGCACACCCGTCCGCATCACCACACTCACCACACCTCAAAGAGCCGGCCGGGCGTGTGGAACGCGGCTAGAAGCAGCGCCGTGACCGGCTCGATCCCGGGCGGTGCTGTGCGTCTCCCGGCCTCTTCATGTCAGTCGGTCGATGAGGATCATCGCCACGTCGTCCGTCAAGCGGCCCTCTGTGTGGCGGATGAGCGCCTTGTGCAGTTCGTCCAGGAACTCCTGTGGGGAGGTGCCGGCGGGTATCTCCTCCATGGTCTCTGGCAGGGGGAAGAAGTCCTGGTCACGGTTGCGGGCTTCGATCACGCCGTCTGTGTAGAACAGCAGCCGGTCGCCGGGCAGGAACGGGTAACTCTCGGGCTTGGCAGGAAGGCCGTGGACGAGGTCTTCGAGACCGAGCGGTGGCATGGGTGAGGCGGGCATCAGGGCCTGGACCTGGCCCTCGCGCAGCACCAGCGGAGGCGGATGGCCGCGGTTGACCAGGTGCACCACTGGTTCGTCCGGCACCTGGGCGATGAGCGCGGTGGTGAATCCCTCCATGAGGACTTCGGGAAGTTCTGCCTGAGAGTAGGTACCCGGCACGGCGGCTTCTCGCCGTAGGGCGGCCGCGCAATGGTTCATGACCTCCTGCACCTCGTCCTCGTAGTGAACGGCCTCCCGGAACGCGCCCAATGCCACCGCGACCGCGCGTATGGCCGACAGCCCTTTCCCCCGGACGTCCCCCACGATCAGGCGGACGCCGTAGCGCGTCTGCACTGCCTCGTACAGATCGCCGCCCACCAGCGCCCCGGTCCCGGCCGCGAGGCACAGACTGGCCGCCCGTACCGGCCCCAGGAGCTCGGGGACGGGCCGCAGGACGACCTCCTGGGCCGCCACTGCGATCCGGCGGACCTGGTCGAGCTCGCCCTGCCTGCGCGTGCGCACCGCGTTACTCAGGATGACACTGGCCACGGACACCACGATCAGCCCCAGGAAGTTGCCGATGATCAGCTGGGTCTGGGTTCCCCACGACTGGTTGTAGGTCGCGGAGGTCACGTTCACACCCGCCGCGACGGCTGCTGCGGACAGAATGCCCTTCGGGCCCATCGTCAGCGCGGCCAGTGCCGGCGTCGTGGTGAGGACGGGGCCAGTGACCAGATAGTGGGCGGGTGAGAGCTCGATCCCCAGCACGCCCAGCGCGATCACGAAGGGCGCGCACCGCTCCAACGTGAACAGGACCGCGCCGTGACCGCCCGCTCCCGGCCGGGAGGACGCTCCCGGCCGAACGGGCGATCGAGGATGTGACCTCATGGAAACAGCCTGCCTCGCGAAAGCTGACAGGGCCTCCCGGAAGCCCATGACCAGCGGCAGCCCTGTGCTCCCGTGCCCGCCGTACCGGCGGGGCGCCCGGACTGCGCCTGCCACGGCGCGGACCTACGCTGATGAGGTGACGGCCGTGTCGGAGACCATGGCAATTGCGGAGGCGGCCGGAGGACGGTGAGGCCGGAGGACGGTGAGGCCGGAGGACGGTGAGGCCGGAGGACGGTGAGGCCGGAGGACGGTGAGGCCGGATGTCCGCACCCCGGGCAGCAGCGGCCCGACAAGAGCGCCCGGGGCCTGGCAGCCACCCAGTTCCTGGCGCCGACACGGCGACGGGCCCTGACGTCGTGCACCCGGGCGGGCTCGGCCTTGCGCCGGGCCCGCCCCGCCGGCTCCGCTCCGGAGCCGGACCGGTGTCACGTCGTCAGCGCTGCAGTGTCAGCAGGCCCGGTCGGTAGGGCCACAGGCCGTAGTCACCCCCGACGTTGGGGTCGCGTCCCTGGTAGAGGAACCGCAGGTTGCAGGGATCGACGGTGAAGGTCTGATCGGCGCTGGTGCGGATCAGTTCGCCGTGGCTGATGTCGTTGGTCCAGGTGGCGCCGCTGTTGGCCTTGCCGGCGAAGGGGTTGCTCTCGCTCGCGGCCTGGGGCGTCCACGAGCCGTTCAGACTGGTGGCCGTGAACGAGCGGAAGTAGCGGCCCTGCGAGCCGTCCGCCTCGACGATCATGAGGTAGCGGTCCTGGCCCTGGAGCTTGTAGACCTGAACGGCTTCGAACAGGTTGTTCGTCGTATCGCTCATGATCACGGTCGAGTTCGAGCCGAAACTGCCCGGGAAGTTCCCGATCGGCATGCTGGCCCGGTAGATCTTGCCGTTGTCACCGGCGAAGAACAGGTACATGTTCGTGCTGTCACCGATGAGGGTCTGGTCGATCGGTCCTGTTCCGGAGCCGGCGATGCTTCCGGAGAAGAGCACCTGTTGCGACGACCAGCCGTTGGGGTTGGTGGGGTCGCTCGACGTCCGGTAGGAGAAGGCGCTTCCGCCACCCCACTGGTAGGTGAGCACCCAGATGTTCTTCGGCGCGAAGTAGAAGAGCGTGGGCGCGACGGTGGACGTCGACATCGCGTTCTGACCGGCCGAGGCCATCTCCGACCAGTTGGTGAACGGGCTGAAGTTCATCGAGCCCCAGTTCTTCCCCGTGTCGTGGGTCGTCGCGTAGACGAGCTGCTTGCCGTTGTAGGGGGCGACGGTGAAATCCTTGAGCGAGGCCCATCCGGGCTTGGGCTGCGCCAGCGGGCCCGTGGACGTCCAGCGGTACGCCGACGGAAGATCGCACGGGCCGCCGGGGTTGCCGGCGCCGACCCGGACGAGCTGCCACTGCTGGTTGGTGCCGCCCCAGTCGTCGTACTGGACGATGTTCGCGTTGTCGGCGGTGGAGCCGCCTTGTACTTCCAGGGCCTTGTTGCTGTGTCGCGCGATCAACCTCACGTAGCCGTCCGAGCTGTCGGCCAGCCGCCACTGCTGATTCGTGCCGTTCGCGTCGGCCCACTGGACGATCGAGGCGCCGTTGGCCGTGGACTTGTTCTGGACGTCCAGCACCTTGCCGGAGTGTCGGGACTTGATGCGGTAGTAGCCGTCGCCCGAGTCGATGAACTGCCACTGCTGCTGATTCTGATCGTTCCGGGTCCACTGGGTGATGCGGGCGCCGTCATTCGTCGCCAGGTTGTAGACGTCCAGGGCCTTGCCGCTATTGCGGTTGACCAGCACGTACGAGGCGTTGGGGTCGACGGCCGTCGCCGCGCCAGCGGGCTGCACGCCGAGGAAGGTGACCAGGAGCAGCAAGGGCGTGAGGACGGCGAGCAGGCGTCGTCTCAGGTGGACCGGGGATGGATGGCGGGACCACATCAGAAGGGCTCCTTCGGGGGGTGGGGGCGGGGTGACCCCGACGGACCGCGGGGCGGACGCGTCGAGGGGTCGGGGACGGGATAGGTGTGGAGTCGGCCGCACATGCCGAAGCGTTGGTGCTCCGGGCACTCCAGCCGTGACACTTCGCCGTGGTCGAGGTGGGAGAGGTCTCCGGCCTTCAGCCGTTCCAGCTGACGGCCGGTCGTGACGGCCGCGGCGAGGGCGCCGTCACGCCAGCGGATCCGCCAGGCGTCCAGGAGCTCGCTCTTCAGGCGGTGGGCCGCGATGTGGAACTCCCGCAGCCCGCCTTCGCGCAAGGCCAGGAAACCCTCCAGCGCCAGGTCGCGGCGGCGGCGCGCTGCCGCGGAACGGTCGCCGCTCAGGCCGGCCGCCCTGCGGTAGGCGTGGGGATCGGCCAGCACGGGAGCGGGGAAGGTGAAGACGGCGTCGCCCGCCTCGGGGAGTCCGCCGTTCTGCATGAGCACCACGAGGCGCAGGCCGCCGTCGTTGACGAGGCGGTGGATCGTGCCGGGGGTGAACCAGACGACGTCGCCGGGGTGCAGCGGGGTCTCGTCGAAACCGGAGGTGGTGAGGGTCTGAACGCTGCCCGCGCCGTCGATGACGACGTAGGCCTCGGAGCAGACGAGGTGCATGTGGGGCGTGCCGCCGCACAGCCCGTCGGCGGCCTCCCAGTCGTAGACGGTCAATCCGGATATCCCCACGCCCCCGGGGAGCGGGGTCACCACGGGTGTTCCGCGATGTGGCGGGACAGGCGCCCGGGGGTCCATGCGCCGTCGGCCACGACGATCCGGTAGCGGCGCGACAGGGTGTCGCCGGGGGCCAGTGGCAGTTCCTTGTCGAAGGCCAGGGACGGGTTGACGGCGGGGATGGGCTCACTGCGGACGAACCAGTGGCCGGGGGCGTCGGGATCGTCCAGGAACAGCAGCGTGGAGGAGCGGTCGACCTCGTCGTGCGCGCCCATGAAGGCCAGCCAGTCGCCCTGCTCGCCCATCGCGGGGCCGATCACTTTGCCGCCGGTGAACTCGCGCGGGCCGCGCCAGAACAGGCCGGAGTATCCGGCGAGCTCTCTGCCCTGGGTGCCGGGGCTGCCGAACATCAGACCGCTGTCGCGGACGTTGGTCAGCGAGGTGGTGACGTCCAGGGTCCAGAAGTCGGCCCCGACGTCGTGTGCGGTCAGCGTGCGGCGCTCGTCGATCCAGTGCTCCCCCGCCATCGTGTGCCAGGCCAGGGCTTCGGTGATCACGGCGCGGCCGTGGCCCGTTTCGGCGGACACGGTGAGGCTGCGCATCGTGCCGAGGTTCGGCAGGTCCACGTAGCCCTGGCCGCGCAGGTAGGTGCCGCCGCCCCAGAAGTTCTGTCCCGACAGCCACGACGCCGTGATCTGGATGCCCTTGTGCCACCGGTGGTCGTGCGGCCGGTACCCGGTGACCACGTCGCCGGCGAGCGTGCGCACCGGATGCAGGTAGGGCTTCGGGGCCTCGAAGGGGTCCATGACCGGCCGGTGCACGTACCGGAAGAGGTCGATGTCGCGAGCCCGGACGGTCAGCGAGTCCTCGTTCTCGAGGAATTCGAACGTCACCGGAACACCCCCGGGCGCCCTCCGTTGAGCGAGCCGTAGAACGGGTCGGCCGCGTCGATCTCTCCGCGCCGGACCGGCCGGCCGGTGATCGCGGCCTTGTACAAGGCGGTGACCAGTTCCATGGTGGGCCTGCCGAGGTCGGGCCGGGTCCCCGCCTCGTAGTCGTCCAGGAAGGCCGCGAGTTGGGCGGTGTGCGAGCTGGGCACGTCGTCCGGCGGCTCCCACTTCACGTCCGGCGACCTCGTGGTGAAGGTCCAGTCCGCGTTGGAGTAGCCGTACAGGTGCCGCAGCTCTACCGTGGCGTCGGTGAGGTCGAAGCGCAGGTAACTCTCCTCGCGTGGGGAAAGGACGCTGTTGAGAGCCGTCGCGATGGCTCCGTTGTCGAACCGGACCAGGGCCGCGGACACGTCCTCGGTCTGGACTTCGCGCGCGAGGCGGCCGGCCATCGCGCGTACCTCGCTCCATTCGCCCAGCACTGCGAGCATCAGGTCCATCTGGTGGATGCCGTGCCCCAGGGTCGGGCCACCGCCCTCCTTCTCCCAGGTGCCGCGCCAGGGCACGTCGTAGTAGGCGTCGTCGCGGTGCCACGCCGTGACGCACTGCGCGACGAGCGGACGGCCCAGGGTCCCGGCCGCGATCCGCTCGCGCAGGTACCGGGCCCCCGAGCCGAACCTGTGCTGGAACACCGCGCCCGCGCGGGCGGGCCCTTCGGCGCGGCGGATCCGGTCGAGCTCGGCCAGCGACAGGGCCACCGGCTTCTCGCACCACACCCACGCCTGCGACTCCAGGCAGGCCACGGCCTGTTCGGCGTGCAGGAACGGAGGCGTGCACAGGTGCACCACGTCCGGACTCTGCTCCTCGAGCATCGTGTGCAGGTCGGTGTAGACCGCGGGGATGCCGTGTTCGGCCGCGAACTCCTCGGCGCGCGCGGCGTCCACGTCGACGGCTGCCACGATCCGGGCCCGGTGCGCCTGCGCGCGGAGGGCCGGAACGTGGCAGATGCCCGCGATCCCGCCGGTTCCGACGATCGCCGTCCTGATCATCCGCCCAGCACCTCCTTGATCGAGTGGTAGGCGGGCTTGGGAAGCAGGTTCTCGTCGTACGGCAGCGCTGCGCCCTCGCCGGGGAAGACGGAGGGGATCCACGAGTACTTGTCCGTGTAGTCCCAGATGGTGACGCCGACGCACTTCTTGACCGCCAGGCAGGCCTTGACGTAGTCGGCGTACCAGGTGGCCTGGGTGGCGAGCTTTTCCGGGGTCGCGGGGAGGGCCATCCGGATGTCGAGCTCGGTGACCGCGACGTCGACCCCGAGGTCGGCGAAGCGCTGCATGTTCTGCTGGACGTCGCCGGGGAAGCCGTACTGGAGCGCCAGGTGGCCCTGGATGCCGAAGCCCTCCACCGGGACCCCGTCGGCCTTCAACTGCTTGATCAGGGTGTAGTAGGCGTCGCTCTTGGGGCCTATGCCGTCGACGTTGTAGTCGTTGAGGTACAGCTTGGCGTGCCGGTCGGCCTCGTGGGCCCAGCGCAGGGCGTCGGCGATGTAGCCGGGGCCGAGCGTCTTGTAGAAGAGCGATTCGCGGTAGGTGCCGTCATCGTTGAAGGCCTCGTTGACCACGTCCCACTGGATCACCTGGCCCTTGAAGTGCCGGACCTCCGTCTGGATGTGGTTCTTGAGGATGGCGCGCAGCTCGTCGGCGCTCCAGGTGCCCTCGGTGAGCCAGGCGGGGAGCTGGTTGTGCCAGATGAGGGTGTGGCCGCGGACCTTCTGGTGGTGGGCCTTGGCGAACGAGACGACCTTGTCGGCGTCGGTGAAGTCGAAGACTCCGCGCTCGGGCTCGGTGGCGTACCACTTCATGGCGTTGCCGGGGGTGGTCTGGCCGAATTCGCTGCCGAGGAGCTTCAGGTAGGCGGCGTCGGTGAACTCGGGGTTGTCGGTGGCGGAGCCGAAGTACTTGTGGTGCTTCGCGGCCAGTTCGCCGAGCGTCCTGGGACGGGGCTCGGCGGCCGCCGGCGCAGCGGCGAGGCCGGCCGAAAGGCAGACGGCGGCGGACAGGGCGGTGAGGATCCGGGACACGGGAGCGGACAGGTGAAGGGACATGGCGGGTTACTCCTCGGGGTGCGGGCGGTTCAGTCGAGGACGATCGTGGTCAGCGCGCGCGGGGCGAGCGTCGCCGTGAGGGCCGTGCCGTGTGTGGACACGATGTCGGCCGGGGTGATCGAACGGGTCCCGTCGGTGACGTAGCCGTCGGGGTGCCGGTCGTGGCCGCCGCGAAGGGAGAACTCGGCGGAGCTTTCGGTGGTCGCGGTGTTGAGGATTTCGATCACGCGGCTGCCGTCGGTGTTGCGGAAGGCCGTGATCTGCAGTGCCGGGTCGGCGTTCGTGACCGGCACGCGGACGGCGCCGGGGCGGATGAAGCGGCTGAAGGCGGCCAGGGCCCAGTACCGCTTGGACACCCGGTAGTCGTCACCGGGGTTGGCGAGCTGGATGAGTCCCCGGGTCGCGCCGAGGGACGCGCCGGTCCAGTAGACGTAGGCGCTGGCGTTGCCGACGGTCAGGGTGTTCTGGATGTCGGCGGCGACAGCGAGACCGTCGTAGCCGGTGCCGTCGTCCCAGTTCTCGTTCCAGGTGGCGCCGTCCGGAGACCATTCCGACATCCACACGGGCTTGTCGGTCGGCTGCGGGACCCCGGTGGGACCGCTGTAGCGGTGGCCGGTGACGGTCCGCACGGACTTGGCGGCGGCGGGGTCCGCCTCGATGGCCTCGGTGTAGGCGACCTGACGGTCCCAGCCCGCGGCGTCGCAGCAGACCAGCCCGGTCTTCAGTCCGGATGCGCGGACGGTCGGCCCGAGCACCTTGAGGAAGTCGACGGCCTGCTGCGGGGTGAACCGCATCGAGGCGTAGGTCGCCGTCCAGTCGGGTTCGTTGGTGAATCCCAGGTCGGTGATCCCGATGCCTTCCTGGCGGTAGAACTTCGCGTACTGCACGAGGTAGTTCGCGTAGGCCTGACGCCATTCGGGCCGCAGCTCGCCGCCGTTGTTCTCGCTCCCGTTGGTCTTCATGAAGGCCGGGGCGCTCCAGGCGTCGGCGTAGAACCGTTTGACGCCGTAGGACTTGGCCTCCTTGGCGAGCCAGACCTGGCCGCCGTCCCAGCCGTCCCAGACGTACTTCGGCGTGGCGTCCGGCCCGCCGGGATCGGCCGGCAGGATCGTCGGCATGTGGTCGTAGACCTTGTCGGTCGACGACCCGATGCCCAGGCGCAGGATCGAAAGGCCCGCGCCCTTGTCCTTGCTGAGCAGCAGGTCGAGCACTTCGCGCTGCTTGGCCGGGCTGAGGCCGCGCGCGCCGTGGAGCAGGTCGGCCCGCTGGAAGGCCATCGAAAAGCCGAATCCGTCTATGGGCTGGAGCGCCGTGCGGAAGTCGATGGCGCTGCCGCTTCGCTCGGGGGCGGGGGCGGGGGCGGCCACGGCCTGTGATGTTAACGCTAACAAAAGTGGGACTGCCAGTGCGATCAGACGCTTCACAATGTCTCCTCGGGGGTGGAGGTCGCGCGGGACGGGTCAGCCCTTGGTGGCGCCCGCCGTGAGGCCGCCGATCAACTGCCGCTCGGCGACGGCGTAGAACGCGAGGGCGGGGACCATGGCGAGCACGATGTAGGCGAGGACGAGCGCGTAGTCGGTCGAGTACTGGCCCTGGAACTGCTGGACTCCGACCGGGATCGTCTGCCATTTCGGGTCGTTGAACACCAGCAGCGGCAGGAAGAAGTTGTTCCAGCTCGCGACGATCGCCAGCACCGACACCGTGCCGAGCGCCGGACGCGCCATCGGCAGCAGGATCTTCCAGAAGAACCGGAACTTGCCGCAGCCGTCCATGATCGCCGCCTCCTCGACCTCCGCCGGGATGGTCCGGAAGAAGCCGCGCAGGATGATGATCGTCATGGGGAGCCCGAAGGCCGCCTGCGGGAGGATCACTCCCAGCGGGTTGTCGAGCAGGTCGAAGTTGCGCAGCAGCAGGAACAAGGGCAGGACGGCCACTGCGAACGGGAACATGAGCCCGATCGTGAACAGCGTGTAGAAGAGCTCCCTGCCCCGGAAGGCGTAGCGGGCCAGTACGAACGCCGCCATCGCGGAAGCCGCCACCGTGCAGCACGTCGTGCCGATCGCGATGCCCGCGCTGTTGGCGATCTGCCGCCAGAACATTCCGTCACCGAGGATGCCGGTGTAGTTGCCGGTCTTCCAGTGTTCGGGCAGCCCGAACGGGTTGGTCGTCAGCTCGCCGGTGCTCTTGAACCCGGAGATCACCGCGTAGACCAGCGGCACGACGACGAACGCGCCGATCAGCCAGACCACGGCGTGCAGCGACAGGCCGCGTGCCGTCCTGCGTGCGTTCATCGGCCACCTCCCGAGGTGACGGCCCCGCTCAGGTCACGGCGGAGCACGTAGCGCTGGTAGAAGAGGGAGAAGACCAGGCTGATCATGAACATCACCACGCTGATCGCACTGGCATAGCCGACCTGGTAGCGCTTGAACCCGAACTGGAACATCGAGATCGCCATCGTCTCGGAGGAGTGGTTGGGCCCGCCCGCGGTCATGACCCAGACCAGGTCGAAGAGCTGGATGGCCCCGATGATCGAAAGGAAGGCGCTGATCCGGATCGTCGGGCCGAGCAGCGGCAGCGTCACGTGCCGGAAGCGCTGCCATGCGCCCGCGCCGTCGATGGAGGCGGCTTCGAGGACCTCGCCCGGAATGCTCTGCAGTCCGGCGAGGAAGAGCATCATGTGGAAGCCGAAGTACTTCCAGGTCATGACCACGAACAGGGTCGACATTACCGTCGAGGGATCGGCGAG
Organism: Streptomyces sp. NBC_00454; assembly: GCF_041434015.1. GTDB lineage: Bacteria > Actinomycetota > Actinomycetes > Streptomycetales > Streptomycetaceae > Streptomyces. The sequence continues at coordinate 250,000 of NZ_CP107907.1, forward strand.
CCACTTCCCCTGCAGCCCCTCCAGGCCGAGGGCGCCGGCGAGATGGTCCGCCATGCCGGCACCGGGAAGGAAGATCATCGTGAAGAGGACCGCCGTGACCACCTCGGACAGGATGTACGGCGCGAAGAACAGCATCCGGTAGACGGCCCGGCCGCGCAGCCGCTGGTTGAGCAGGACCGCGGTGAACAGCGCGAAGGGCAACTGCACCGTGATCGACAGGGCGATCAGGTACAGCCCGCGCTTCAGATCGCCGAGGAAGACCTGATCGCGGAAGAGCGCGGCGTAGTTCCCGAAGCCGATGAAGTCGTCCAGGGGGCCGATCCCGCCCCACTTGAAGAAGCCGGTGTAGACGGCGACGACGATCGGGGCGAGGACGAAGACGAGGAAGAGGACCAGAGCCGGGACGAGGAACCAGGCGACCGACGCCCAGCTTCCCAACCCGCGCAGGAGCGACCGTGCCGGGGCTGGCGGGAGCGCCGGCACGGCGTCCTTCGTCCGCTCCTCGGTCAGGGTGGACACGGAGCTAGGCACCCTTCGCAGCCTCGGTGATCGACTTGGTGACCTGCTCGGGCGTCTTCTTGCCCGCGATGAGGTCGGCGACGCTGTCGTTGACCTCCTGGCCGACCGCGGGCGGGTAGGCCTGGTCGAGGAAGAGCTGGAAGCCCGTCGCCTTGACCAGGCTGTCGGCCACCACCTTTCTGTTGGGCTCGGTGAGCTGGCTCTCCGCGCCCTTGACCACCGGCAGGTAGCCGTTGGAGGCCAGCAGCTTGGACTCGTTCTCCAGCACGAAGAACTTCAGGAAGTCCAGCGCCTCCTTCGGGGCGCCCTTGCGCAGCGCGAAGCCGCCGCCACCGCCGAACACCTCGGTGGCCTGGCCGACACCGCCGTCGACCGTCGGGAAGGGGAAGAAGCCCAGGTCCGCTCCGAGGTCCGCGCCCGCGTCCTTCTGCACCGACGGCGCCCACTGCCCCATCAGCTCCATGGCGGCCTTGCCGTTGCCCATGGTCGCGGCCTGGCCGCCGGGGGCGGAGTAGCCGGCGCCGAGGAAGCCCGTCTGGAACGGCTGGAGGTCGACCAGCTCCTTGAGGTGGGTGCCCGCCTGGACGAAGCCGGCGCCAGTGAAGTCCTTGGTGGTCGCGGCCTGCTGCAGCGCGGGGAGGCCAGCGACGCGCATCGCGAGGTAGGCCCAGTAGTAGTGGCCCGGCCATTTCTCCTTTCCCGCGAGGGCGATCGGAGTGACGCCCGCCGCCTTGAGCTTCTTGACGTCTTCGAGGAACTCGGCCCAGGTGGCCGGCGGAGCGGTGATCCCGGCCTGGGCGAAGAGCTTTTTGTTGTACCAGAAACCGACCATGCCGACGTCGTAGGGCACCCCGTAGGTCCGGCCCTCGAACTGATAGGCCTGCAGCGAGACCGGGGTGAGGTCGGACGACCACCCGAACTCCTCGGTGAGGTCCTCGACCAGCCCCGCGTCGATCTGCTGCCGCAGAACGCCGCCGCCCCAGGTCTGGAAGACGTCGGGGAGCTTGCCCGACGAAGTGTTGGCCGTCAGCTTGGACTTGAAGGCCTCGTTCTCCAACGAGGTCGTGTTGATCGTGATGTTCGGGTGAGCGGTCGTGAACGCCGAGGAGATCTGCGGGAACAGGGACTTGCCCGGTTCCGTCGTGGCGATGTTCCACCACGCGAAGGTCACCTTGCCGTCGGCCGCCGACCCCGAGCCGGAGCCCCCGCCGCCGCAGGCCGCGGTGAGCGAGACGGACAGTGCGGTCAGGCCCGAGAGCGCGAGGAAGCTTCGTCGACTCGGGGGTGTGCTGGCCATGGGACCTCCGGGGTGGTGAATGCCGGTTCAGTTCGAAAATGTTTCGTAACATTCTCGAATTCGTGCTGCCACAAACTAGGAACGTGAAGCCCCCCGGTCAAGCCTTCTCACCGAATTTCCGTCCGCAGTAGCCCACTTATGGCTTGACAACCAGGTCACGCCGACCGGAAACTCTTCGAAAGTTTGCGATACCTGTCGCTAACTCAAGGCGTCCTCAAGGCGTCCGCGCGGAGGAGAGAAGTTGAGCGAGCAGCGCCCGACCCTGGCCGTCATCGCCGCTGAGGCGGGGGTCTCACAGGCCACCGTGTCCAAGGTGGTCAACGGCCGCTCCGACGTCGCACCCGCGACACGCGAACGGATCGAGGGCCTGCTGCGCTCCCACAACTACCTCCACCCCGGCGCGCAGGCCAGGGCCCGCAGGTCCGGCCTGGTCGACCTGATCATCGGCGGGCTGGACAGCGCCTGGGCAGTGGAAATACTGCGCGGCGTCGAAGCCGAGTGCGCCCAGCGGAGCGTCGGCACCGTCGTGTCGCTCGTCCCGCCGGGCGAGGCCACGCCTTCGAGCTGGGCGGCGCTGCCGGTCCTGCACCACAGCGACGGCGTCATCCTCGTCACCGCCTCGGTCACCCAGGCCCAGCGCGCCCAGGTCGAACAGGCTGGGGTGGCACTCGTCGTCATCGACCCGATCGACCTGCCGGGCAACGGTGTGCCGAGCATCGGCGCGACCAACTGGGCGGGCGGCCTCGCCGCCACGGAACACCTGCTGGAGCTGGGGCACCGCCGGATCGCCGCGATCGGCGGGCGCAAGGAGATGCTCTGCAGCCAGGCCCGCATCGACGGGTACCGCGCCGCGCTGGAGCGGGCCGGGATCGAGGTCGACCGCGGCCTGATCCGGTTCGGCGACTTCCAGCACGAGGGCGGGTTCCAGCGCGCCCGGGAACTGCTCGCCCTCCCCGAGCCGCCGACCGCCATCTTCGCCGGCAGCGACCAGCAGGCGATGGGCGTCTACGAAGCCGCCCGCCAGAGCGGACTGAGCATCCCGCAGGACCTCAGCGTGGTCGGCTTCGACGACCTGCCGATGTGCGACTGGCTGTCCCCGCCGCTGACGACGGTGCGCCAGCCGCTGGAGGAGATGGGCCGGCTCGCCGCCCGCACGCTCTTCCAGCTCCTGGACGGCCAGCCCCTGGTCAGCCCCCGGATGGAGCTCTCGACCGAGCTCAAGGTCCGCCTCTCCACCGCCCCGCCCCGTTCCTAGCGCCGTAACCGGAAAGGTCCACCGGGTCGCGGCGCCCGGCACGGCACCTTTCCATCGCACCGAACACCGCGCCCCGGCAAACCTTCCCGGCCACAGCACTAGGAGTCTTCCTTGACCGAGCCCTGGCGTGACCCCCTCCTGCCCGTGCCCCTACGAGTCGCCGATCTGCTGAAACGGATGACGCTGGAGGAGAAGGCGGGTCAGCTCGCCGGCTTCTGGGCGCTGCCCTCGGATCCGGGCGCACCCGTCGCGCCGATGGAGGACGATTCCGGGGAGTCCGCGCCCGGCCTCGACGACATCGTCGCCCACGGCCTCGGCCAGCTCACCCGGGTGTACGGCACCGCGCCCATCACCGCGGAGGCCGGGATGGAACGGCTCGCCTCGCTCCAGCGGCAGGTGACCGGATCCGGCCGGTTCGGGATACCGGCGGTCGCTCACGAAGAGTGCCTGACCGGGTTCATGACGTTCGGGGCGACGGTCTTCCCCGGGCCGCTGGCCTGGGGCGCCTCCTTCGATCCCGGGCTAGTGCGCCAGATGGCCGCCGCCATCGGCGCGGGGATGCGGCGGGTCGGCGTCCACCAGGGGCTGGCCCCGGTGCTCGACGTGGTCCGCGACTACCGGTGGGGCAGGACCGAGGAGTGCATCGGTGAGGACCCCTATCTCGTCGGAGCGATCGGCACCGCCTATGTGCAGGGCCTGGAGGGCGCCGGGATCGTGGCGACCCTCAAGCACTTCGCCGGGTACTCGGCCTCGCGCGGCGGCCGGAACATGGCCCCCGTCGCCTCGGGACCGCGCGAGTTCGCCGACGTACTGGTCGAGCCCTTCGTACGGGCACTGCGCGAGGGGGGAGCCCGGTCGGTGATGAACAGTTACACCGACGTGGACGGCGTCCCGGTGGCCGCCGACGAGCGGCTGCTGACCGAGCTGCTCAGGGGTGAGCTGGGTTTCAGCGGTGTGGTCGTCGCCGACTACTACGCCGTCTCCTTCCTGGAGACCCGGCACGGGGTCACCGGATCGCGGGGCGCGGCCGGCGCGCTGGCGCTGACCGCCGGGATCGACGTCGAACTGCCCACGGCCCGGTGCTACGGCGAGCCGCTGACCGAGCTCGTGCGGGCGGGAACCGTGTCCGAGGAGCTCATCGACCGGGCCGCGGAACGGGTCCTGCTCCAGAAGGCCGAGCTCGGCCTGCTCGACCCCGGCTGGGAGCCCGTCAAGCCCGAGCCGGTCGACCTCGACCCGCCGGAGAACCGGGCACTGGCCAGGCTCCTGGCCGAAAGGTCCACCGTGCTGCTCGCCAACGACGGCATCCTGCCGCTGCGGCCGTGCCGGGTCGCGATCAGCGGGCCTTACGCCGACGACCCCCAGTCCTTCCTCGGCTGCTACTCCTTCCCCAACCACGTCGCGCTGCCAGGCGACCTCGGGCTGGAGATCCCGACGCTCGGCGAGGCGCTCACCGCCGCCGGGTTCACGGTCACCGCGGACGATCCGGACGTGAACCTGCTGGTGCTCGGGGACCGGGCCGGCATGTTCGGCCGGGGCACCTCCGGAGAGGGCTGCGACGCCGAAACCCTCGACCTGCCCGGCGACCAGGCCGCACTCGCCTCCACCGTTCTGGACTCCGGGGTGCCGACCGTCCTGGTCCTCGTCTCCGGACGGCCCTACGCGCTCGGCACGCTGGCCGAGCACGCATCGGCCGTGGTGCAGGCCTTCTTCCCCGGCGAGGAGGGCGGGACGGCGCTGGCCCGGATCATCAGCGGCGCCGCGGAACCGTCCGGGCGGCTGCCCGTCTCCATCCCCCGCCAGGTCGGCGGCCAGCCCGGCACCTACCTGCACGGCAGGCTCGGCGGGCACACCGACTGGAGCTCGGTGGACCCCACCCCGCTGTTCCCGTTCGGACACGGGCTGAGCTGGACCACCTTCACCTGCTCGGAGCTCTCCGTGGATCCGGTCGCCGCGACGGACGGCGCCGTCGCCGTGTCGGTCACCGTACGCAACGTCGGCGAGGTGGCCGGGACCGAGGTGGTCCAGCTGTACCTCTCCGACCCCGTGGCCTCCGTCGTCCGGCCGCAGCGGTGGCTCGCCGGATTCGCCAGGGTCGAACTGGGGCCGGGCGCGGCCGCCCGGATCACCTTCTCCGTCCATGCCGACCGGACCTCCTTCACCGGGCTCGACCTGCGCAGAAGAGTGGAGCCCGGGGAGATCGGCGTGGCCGTCGGACGGTCCAGCGGCGATCTTCCGCTCCAGGGCTCCTTCACCCTGGAGGGTCCCGTACGTCACCCGGCGGCCGACCGGGTGCTGTCCGTGCCGGTCGAGATCGTGCCGGTTTCATGACCGCGTTCTTCGATGATCCCGTCTTCGGTGAGCCCGTGCTGCCCGGGTTCCGGCCCGATCCGTCCGTCTGCCGGGTGGGAACGGACTACTACCTGGTGACGTCCAGCTTCGAATGGTTCCCGGGCCTTCCCGTCTTCCACAGCCGCGACCTCATGAACTGGCGGCGCATCGGCTCCGCGCTCGACCGGCCGTCCCAGCTCGACCTCGACGGGTGCGAGCCCTCCCGGGGCCTGTTCGCGCCGACGATCCGGCACCATGACGGGGTCTTCCACCTCGTCTGCACGCTGATGGACGGCCCCGGCCATTTCGTCGTCACCGCGACCGACCCGGCGGGGCCGTGGTCGGAGCCGCACTGGCTGGAGGGCGAGGGCTTCGACCCGTCGCTGTTCTTCGACGACGGGCCGGACGACGACGATGGGCACGGGGACGGCAACGGCAACGGCAACGGCAACGGCAACGGCAACGGCAACGCCAACGGCGACGGCCGGGCCTGGTTCACCGCCGCACGAGTCGTGGACGTAGCCGCGGGCCGCACCGAGATCTGGATGCGCGAATACCTTCCCCGGGAACGACGGCTGACCGGCCCCGAGTACGTCCTGTGGTCGGGAACCCACCCCGGCGCCCGATGGTCGGAAGCCCCGCACCTGTACAAGACCGGCGGCACCTATCTACTGGTCACCGCCGAGGGCGGCACCGATGTGGACCACAGCGTGGTGGCCGCCCGCGCCGACCGCGTGACCGGCCCCTACGAGGGCGCCCCCGGCAATCCGGTGCTCCCGCCCGCCAAGGGCCCGGTCACCTGCACCGGGCACGCCGACCTCGTACAGACCCCGAACCGCGACTGGCGGGCCGTCCTCCTGGGCGTCCGCCGCGGCTCCGCCCTCGGCCGCGAGACCTTCCTCAGCCGGATCACCTGGGACGCGGGCTGGCCGGTCTTCTCCCCCGTCGCCCACACCGACCCACGCCGCCCCGTCCACGACGACTTCGCCACGCTCTCCCCGGACTGGAGCAGCCTGCGCACACCGCCCGAGCGGTTCTGGACCACCGGCGACGGGCTCCGCCTCCAGCTCCGACCCGAACGCCTCGGCGACCGCACCACCCCGTCCCTCCTGGCCCGACCCCAGGAACAGCCCGACTGCGACGTCTCCACCGAACTGCACTTCGCCCCCGCCGCGCCGGGCGAAGAGGCGGGCCTCGCCGTAGTCCTCGACGACGACACCCATCTCCTCTTCCTCCGCACCGCGGAAGGACTCAGCCTCCGCCGCGGAGCCGAGGTCCTGGCCGACGTGCCCGTCCCCCCGGGCCCCGTTCGCCTTGGGGTCCGCATCCGCGGCTTCAGCCACACCTTCGCCCACTCGGCACCGGACGGCGCCTGGCAGGACCTGACCACCGTCGAAGCCACCTTCCTCACTCCGCTGTTCACCAGCATCCAGCTCGGCCTCTATGCCACCTCCAACGGCCGCCCCTCCACCAACCAAGCCCACTTCGCGTGGTTCGACATCACGTACCCGAGCCCGATCCCGAGCCCGCAGGAACCGCCGGGCAGGCCCTGACGTCGCTGCTGCCGCGGCCAGGTGGCGGTCCGCGTCCGCCACCTGCCGGCTCGCACCTCACCTCCCGCCCAGCCGACCGCATTTGACCGCGGTGTAGGTGGCGCGTTGCACGCCACCGGAGCGGATCGGTCGCCCGGAGCAGCTGCGCGCGGTGCGCGGTGCGCGGGCCGGCCTTGTCGGCGCCGCCCGTCGAAAGTATTGACACGTCAATTGTGAGCGCTAACACTCATGCGCAGCAGGCGGCCGCCCCCACCGACCTCGCAGCCGCCGGTTGAAGCCCAACAGCCCTTGTGAGCGGCGTCCTTATCTCTCACGGACCATGGAGTTCGCCATGCCGGTTCCCCCCTTCAGCCGCCGCGCCATGATCAAGGCGACCGGCGTCGCGGCCGTAGCCGCGGCTGTCGGCCCCGTACTGAACACCGTCTCCGCCACGGCGCAGACGCCCCCGGTCGGATCCGACGTCGGAGTGTCGGCGTTCCCGTTCGACCTGGGTCAGGTCCAGCTCACCAGCAGCCGCTGGCTCGACAATCAGAACCGCACCCTGGCCTATCTCCGCTTCATCGACGTCGACCGCCTGCTGTACAACTTCCGCGCCAACCACCGGCTCTCCACCAACGCCGCGACCCCGACCGGAGGATGGGACGACCCGGCGTTCCCCTTCCGCACCCACGTGCAGGGCCACTTCCTCACGGCATGGGCACAGGCCTACGCCGCGGTCGGGGACACCACCTGCCGCGACAAGGCCGACCGCATGGTGGCCGAACTCGCCAAGTGCCAGGCCAACAACTCCACCGCGGGCTTCTCCGCCGGCTACCTGTCGGGCTTCCCCGAGGCCGACTTCACCAGCCTCGAAGCAGGCACGCTGACCAACGGCAACGTCCCGTACTACTGCGTCCACAAGACCATGGCCGGCCTGCTCGACGTATGGCGCCTCATCGGCAACACGCAGGCCCGCGACGTGCTCCTCGCGCTCGCCGGCTGGGTCGACCGGCGCACCGCCGCGCTCAGCCAGAGCAAGATGCAGTCGTTGTTGGGCGTCGAGTTCGGCGGCATGAACGAGGTGCTGGCCGACCTCCACCAACAGACCGGCGACGCACGCTGGCTGACCACCGCCCAGCGCTTCGACCATGCGGCGGTCTTCGACCCCCTCGCCGCGAACCTGGACCAACTGAACGGTCTGCACGCCAACACACAGGTACCCAAGTGGATCGGGGCCGTCCGCGAGTACAAGGCCACCGGGACGACCCGTTACCGCGACATCGCCGCCAACGCGTGGACGATCTGCACCACCTCGCACACCTACGCCATCGGCGGTAACAGCCAGGCGGAACACTTCCGGGCCCCGAACGCCATCTCCGGCTTCCTCGTCCCCGACACCTGCGAGCTCTGCAACTCCTACAACATGCTCAAGCTGACCCGAGAACTGTGGCAGCTGGACCCCGGCCGGGCGTCGTACTTCGACTTCTACGAGAAGGCGCTGCTCAACCACGTCATCGGCGCCCAGAACCCGGCCGACCCGCACGGGCACGTCACCTACTTCACCCCCCTCAACCCGGGCGGCCGCCGCGGCAAGGGCCCGGCGTGGGGCGGCGGCACCTGGAGCACCGACTACGACACGTTCTGGTGCTGCCAGGGAACGGGCGTCGAGTCCAACACCAAGCTGATGGACTCCGTCTACTTCCACGACGGCAGCACCACCCTCACCGTGAACCTGTTCCTCCCCTCCGTCCTGAACTGGACCCAGCGAGGCATCACCGTCACCCAGACCACCTCCTATCCGGCAGACGACACCACGACGCTCAAGGTCACCGGCGGCGCCGGCGGGACCTGGTCGATGCGCATCCGCATCCCCGGATGGACCTCGGGCGCCACCGTCAGCGTCAACGGCGTCGCCCAGAGCGTCACGGCCAGTCCGGGCACCTACGCCACGCTCACCCGGGCCTGGGCCTCCGGCGACACCGTCACCGTGAAACTCCCCATGCGCGTGGCCCTCCAGGCCTCCAACGACAACCCCGGTGTCGCGGCGATCACCTACGGCCCCGCCGTCCTCGCCGGCAACTACGGCAGCACCACCCTGTCCTCCCTCCCGGCCCTGGACCCCTCCTCGATCACCCGGACCAGCAGCACCGCCCTCGCGTTCGCGGCCACCGCCAACGGAACGAAGGTCGAACTCGGCCCGTTCCACGACGCCCAGGGCTTCAACTACACCGTCTACTGGCGGACCGACAGCCCCGGCTTCCGTCTCGTGAACGCGGCCAGCGGACTCGTCCTCGGCATCCGGGACATGTCCACCGCCGACGGGGGCCCCGCCCTGCAGTGGACCGACTCCGGCACCGCCGACCACGACTGGCTCCTCCTCGTCGACGGCACCGCACTGCGGCTGCGCAACCTCAACAGCGGAAAGGTCCTCGGCGTGAAGGACATGTCCACCGCCGACAACGCCCCGGTCCTCCAGTGGTCCGACACCGGCACCGCCGACCACCGGTGGACCGTCGTAGACGCCGGCAACGGCTACCACAAGCTTCGCAACGTCCACACCGGCAAGCTGCTCGGCATCGAAGGCGGCTCCACCGCCAACGGCGCCGCGGCCGTACAGGTGCCCGACACCGGCGCCCCCGCCGGCCAGTGGCAGTTCGTCCCCGACGGCGCCAGGCGCATCCAGAACGTCGCCAGCGGGCGGGTCCTCGGTGTGCAGGACATGTCCACCGCCGACGGCGGCCTCGCCATCCAGTGGGACGACAACGGCACCGCCGACCATCTCTGGACGGCCGTCGTCGACACCGGCGGTCACCTGCGCCTGCGCAACTCCCACAGCGGCAAGGTCCTCGCCGTGGAGAACGGCGGCACGGCCAACGGCGCCCGGATCGTCCAGTGGGCGGACAACGGCGCCGCGGACCACCGGTGGCGCCTGCGCCACGGCGGCGGCGACACCTTCAGGATCCAGTGCGCCAACAGCGGCCGCGTCCTCGGCGTCTCCGGCGCCTCCACCGCCCAGGGAGCACAGACCGTCCTCTGGGACGACAACGGCACCAACGACCACCTGTGGCGATTCATCTGACCCTGCCGCAAGCGCCCGCCGGTCAGGCGGGTGCGGGCAGATCGGGGGCCGATTCGCGCACGGTCAGGCGGGTCGGGAGGATCAACGGGCTGGGGCGGTGTCCTTCGATGGCACTGACCAGCATCCTGGCCATCTCCTGCCCCAGTGCCCGTACCGGCTGATGGACGGTGGTCAGCGGCGGGCTGGTGTGCCGGGCGCTCGCCAGGTCGTTGAAGCCGATCACCGCGACGTCCTCGGGCACCCGCAGCCCCCGTTCCCGCAAGGTGCGCAGAGCGCCGATGGCCATCGCGTCGGAGGCCGCGAACACCGCGTCGGGATCGGGGTGTTCGCGGAGCAGTCGCTCCATCGCCTCGGCGCCGCCCTCCTCGGTGAACTGCCCGGGCTCGACCCCGAGCAGCGGCAGGCCGGACAGGGTCAGACCGTCGGTGAACCCCTGTTCCCGCGCGACCGCGGCCCTGGCGTCCACCTGGCCGGTGATCATGACGGGCCGTCGGCGGCCCGTGCGCGCGAAGTGCTCGGCGGCCAGGCGGGCACCGCCCCGGTTGTCGGCGTCCACGTACCACGTGGGTTCCCCGATGAGCGGGAGTCCGCCGAAGACGACGGGGAGATCGACCTCCTCGCCCAGGCGGCCCAGCGGATCGTCGCCCCGAAGCGCCATCAGCATGACGCCGTCGGCCCGGCGGGAGCGCAGCAGCCGCTCGAACCTCTCCCGGCCGCGCGGGGTGTTGGCCAGCAGCAGGATCAGTTCCAGCTCGGTCTGCTCCAGCGCCTCGCTGACGCCGACGATGACCTCCGCGAAGAACGGGTCCGCGAACAGCCCCGGTTCATCGCTGGAGACCGCCAGCACCACCGCTCCGACCCTGCGGGTCGCGAGGGCCTGCGCGGACGGATTGGGCACGAAATCCAGCTCGCGCACCGCCCGTTGGACCGCCTCCCGCTTCGCACGGCTGACGTGCGGGGCGTTGTTGATCACCCGGGAGGCCGCCGTGCGCGACACGCCGGCGCGTGCGGCCACCTCGTCGAGAGTCGGCATGCGCTTGGGTGACGGCTCCATGGAAGAACTGCTCCTCGGGCTCACGCGGACGGCGAACATCGAACGCCGACATCGAACGAGCGACATCGGACAGCGGCCATGATTCCATCACCGCCCCAACTTCGGACCTGCACACGGATGCCGCCCGGGTCTCGATCTGGTAGCGCTTCCAACTAATGACGCCATACCAGCCATGACGATGCTTCCGTGTTCAACCACTTGACACACCCCGGCGACGGCCCCAATCATCCCATCAGCGCGATCCGACCCCACACCAAAACTGGAAGCGCTTCCACTTCCCCATCCCCCACCGGAGGAAGAACCATGCGCATGTCCGTCCGAGCCGCGTCCGCCCTGCTGGCCGGCGCCCTGACCGCCGGTCTCGCCCTGATCAACGCCGGCCCGGCGTACGCCGCCGACCCGACCACCATGACCAGCGGCTTCTACACCGACCCCGACAACTCCGCTCTGCGGTGGACCAACGCGAACCCGGGCGACGGGCGGGCGGCGGCGATCCGTACGTCCATCGCCAACACCCCGGCGGCCCGCTGGTTCGGCAACTGGAGCGGCGACATCGGCAGCGCCACCGGCGCCTACGTCGGCCGCGCGGACTCCTACGACAAGTTGCCGGTCCTGGTCGCGTACAACATCCCCAACCGGGACATCTGCGCCGGTCAGTCCGGCGGCGGCGCCGGGAGCCGCGCCGCGTACGACGCCTGGATCGCCGCCTTCGCCAGTGGCATCGGCAACCGCCCGGCCGTCGTCGTCCTCGAACCCGACGCGCTCGGCCACGAGAGCTGCATGACGGCTGCTCAGATCGCCGAGCGCAACGCCATGCTGAAGAACGCGATCGCCCAGTTCAATGCCAAGGCACCCAACACCTGGGTCTACCTCGACGCCGGGAACCCCGGCTGGATCGGCGCCTCGACCATGGCGCAGCAGCTCGCCGCCGCCGGGGTCAGCGGGGCACGCGGCTTCGTACTGAACGTCTCCAACTACTTCGCCACCGACCAGAACACCTCCTACGGCAACGCGGTCAACTCCGCACTGAGCTCCTACGGCTACACCAAGCCGTTCGTCGTCGACACCAGCCGCAACGGCAACGGTTCCAACGGCCAGTGGTGCAACCCCGCCGGCCGCCGGATCGGCACTCCCACCCAGCGCGGCGGCGGTGCCGAGATGCTGCTGTGGATCAAGATCCCCGGCGAGTCCGACGGCAACTGCGGCGTGGGGGCCGGCTCCTCGGCCGGACAGTTCCTGCCGGAGGTCGCCTACAAGATGATCTACGGCTACTGATCCGGCCCCGCCTCCCTCCCTCACCGAAGGAACCCCGTGCGCATCCCCCTGCACCGATTAGTCCTGGCAGCGAGCGCGCTCACGCTGCTCTTCGGCGCCGTCGCCCCCGCCTCTGCCGAGGCGAGCTCCGCACCGGCATCCCACACGCTTCCCGCGAACACCCGCTTCTACGTCGATCCCGACAGCGACGCGGCCCACCAGGCCGTCACCGACCTCCTCCACCGGGACTTCGAGGGCGCCAAGTCCATGGCGAAGCTGGCCAGTTGGCCGGAGGCCGCCTGGTTCACCGACGGCACTCCGGAGCAGGTCGAATCCCGCGTACGGGACCTGGTGCGCCGGGCCGAGCGAACCCGGACGGTTCCCGTCCTGGTGGCCTACGACATCCCGCTGCGCGATTGCTCCCAGTACTCCTCCGGCGGTGCGCAGTCGGACGCCGAGTACCAGGCCTGGATCAGCGCCTTCGCCCGGGGGATCGGCCGCAGCAAGGCCGTCGTCATCCTCGAACCGGACGGGCTGGCCAACCTCCCCTCCGACTGCGGGCCCGGAAGCGACCCCACCGGCGCGATCACAGCCGGACGCTTCGCCGACCTCAACCACGCGATCGACGCCCTGGAGCGGCAGCCGAACAGCGTCGTCTACCTGGACGCCGGCAACAGCCACTGGCGCAGCGTCGGCGACGCCGCGGGGCGCCTCCTCCAGGCAGGTGTCACCCGCACCCAGGGCTTCTCGCTGAACGTCTCCAACTACCTGGCCACCGATCTGTCCACCCACTACGGCACCTGGGTCTCCCAGTGCCTGTGGTTCGCCACCAAGGGCCCGGACTGGGCCAAGGGGCACCCCGACTGGTGCGCGAGCCAGTACTACTCCCCCGCGGCACCGAACGACGGGCAGCCGGGAAGCTCCGTGAACGTGGACGACCCGTCCACCTGGCACTGGACCGACCTGTGGTTCCAGCAGAACGTGGGCACCCCGCCCGCACAGGAGCTCACCCACCTCGTCGTGGACACCAGCCGCGACGGCCGGGGCGCCTGGACCCCGCCCGCGGGCAAGTACACCGGCGATCCGCAGACCTGGTGCAACGCTCCCGGTCGCGGCATCGGCGCCCGGCCGGCCGCGAACACCCGCGTCCCGCTCGTGGACGCCTACCTGTGGATCAAGACCGTCGGCCAGTCCGACGGCCAGTGCAACCGCAGCGTCCCGGGCGGCACCATCGACCCGGAGTACGGCGTCGTCGATCCCGCGGCCGGCGTGTGGTGGCCGGAGCAGGCCAAGTCCCTCGTCCGCAACGCCGACCCGGCACTGGAGTTCAACACGGCCCTGCGCTGACCGGAGATCCGAACTGTAGGAAATACCCGCTGTAGAGCGATCCTCATCGAAACATTTTCGATGAGGATCGCTCTATGAAAAGCGGCTATTGGGCTATTCAGAGGCACGGGATTCTCGAAACCCTTTCGAAAGTATTGACATGTTTCCGCGGTGTTTCCAGACTGGGGCCCGAGGCGATACCCCCCGTCTATGTCCGAGTGCCGGGTGTCGGCCTTGAATCGTTACGCCCTGACTGGTGAGCGTCCTTTTGTCAATGGACGCGGGCGTCGTTCACGCGGATTCACTCTGCCCCGCTCCAATCCTTCCGTGATTTCTTTCCTGGAGGCTCTTTCATGGGCTCAAATGCCATTCCCCCATCCACCGTCCGCCGGAAGATCGGAATTCTCCGTACGGCGCTGGTCGCCGGCGTCCTCGGCTCGGCCGCCCTACTGGTGGCTCCGCTGGCCTCACAGGCCGCCGAGAGCACTCTCGGCGGCGCGGCGGCGCAGAGCGGCCGCTACTTCGGCACCGCCGTCGCCTCGGGCAGGCTGGGCGACTCGGCGTACACGACGATCGCGGGCCGCGAGTTCAACATGGTGACGCCCGAGAACGAGATGAAGATCGACGCCACCGAACCCCAGCAGGGCCAGTTCAACTTCGCCGCCGGTGACCGCGTCTACAACTGGGCGGTACAGAACGGCAAGCAGGTACGCGGTCACACCCTGGCCTGGTACTCCCAGCAGCCCGGCTGGATGCAAAACCTCAGCGGCAGCGCGCTGCGCCAGGCGATGACCAACCACATCAACGGCGTGATGGCCCACTACAAGGGCAAGATCGTCCAGTGGGACGTCGTGAACGAGGCCTTCGCCGACGGCAGTTCGGGGGCCCGGCGCGACTCCAACCTGCAGCGCACCGGCAACGACTGGATCGAGGTCGCCTTCCGCACCGCGCGCGCCGCCGACCCGGCCGCCAAGCTCTGCTACAACGACTACAACGTCGAGAACTGGACCTGGGCCAAGACCCAGGCCATGTACAACATGGTCCGGGACTTCAAGCAGCGCGGCGTGCCGATCGACTGCGTCGGCTTCCAGTCCCACTTCAACAACGACAGCCCGTACAACAGCAACTTCCGCACCACCCTGCAGAGCTTCGCCGCCCTAGGCGTCGACGTGGCCGTCACCGAACTCGACATCCAGGGCGCCTCGGCCACGACCTACGCCAACGTGACCAACGACTGCCTGGCCGTCCCGCGCTGCCTCGGCATCACCGTCTGGGGTGTGCGCGACACCGACTCCTGGCGGTCGGAGCAATCGCCGCTGCTGTTCGACGGCAACGGCAACAAGAAGCCGGCCTACACCTCGGTGCTCAACGCACTCAACGCCGGTTCCTCCAACCCCACTCCGACCCCCACGCCCGGTTCCGGACAGGTCAAGGGCGTCGGTTCGGGCCGCTGCCTGGACGTGCCCGGTGCCAGCACGAGCGACGGCACCCAGCTCAACCTGTGGGACTGCAACAACCGCACCAACCAGCAGTGGTCGTACACCGCTTCAGGCGAGCTCAAGGTCTACGGCGACAAGTGCCTGGACGCCGCCGGCACCGCCAACGGCACCAAGGTCCAGATCTACAGCTGCTGGGGCGGCGACAACCAGAAGTGGCGCCTGAACTCCGACGGTTCCATCGTCGGAGTCCAGTCCGGCCTCTGCCTGGACGCGGCCGGAACCGGCACCGCCAACGGCACCCTGATCCAGCTCTACTCCTGCTCGGGCGGCAGCAACCAGCGCTGGACCCGCACCTGACGACCTGGCACGGCGAAAGGGTGAACCGATGAAGACCTACGGTGCGGCTTCCCCCGCCCCTCCACGAAGGCACCGCTGGTGGTCCCGGTTGGCCGCCGTGGTGGCGGCGACGCTCGCGATCGGCACGCTCTTCGCGGTGAAGCCGGCGCCCGCGGAGGCGGCGACGGTGGACGGCAATGCCTGGTACGTCCTGGTCAATCGCAACAGCGGCAAGGCGCTGGACGTCTATGGCGCGTCCACCGCCGACGGCGCGCGGGTCAGTCAGTGGACGCGCAACGACGGAGCCAACCAGCAGTGGCAGTTCGTGGACTCCGGCAGCGGCTTCTACCGGCTCAAGGCCCGGCATTCGGGCAAGGTTCTCGACGTGGCCGGCTCCTCGACCGCCGACGGCGCCGCGATCGCGCAGCGGACCGACGGCAACGGGGCCAACCAGCAGTTCCGGCTGGCCGACTCCGACGCGGGCCACGTCCGGCTGATCAACCGCAACAGCGACAAGGCCGTCGAGGTACAGGGCGCCTCCACCGCCGACGGCGGCAACGTCGTCCAGTACAGCGACTGGGGCGGCGCCAACCAGCAATGGCAGATGGTCAAGCTGTCGTCCGGCGGCGGCGGATGCGGCAGCGCCCCGACGCTGGCGAGCGGTACGCACACGATCCAGAGCAGCGGCAAGAGCCGCAGCTTCATCCTCAGGGTTCCCGACAACTACTCCAACAGCCAGCCCTACCGGCTGATCTTCGCGTTCCACTGGCGGGGCGGAACCGCCGGCGACGTCGCCTCGGGCGGAACGAGCGGGAAGGCCTGGTCCTACTACGGCCAACAGGAACAATCCAACAACAGCGCGATCCTCGTCGCCCCCCAGGGCCTCGACAACGGCTGGGCCAATCCGGGCGGTGAGGACGTCACCTTCGTCGACGACATGATCCGGCGGATCGAGGGCGGCCTCTGCGTCAACACGGCGCAGCGTTTCGCCACCGGTTTCAGCTGGGGCGGCGGGATGAGCTACGCACTCGCATGCACCCGGGCCAACGTCTTCAGGGCTGTCGCGGTCATCTCCGGCGGCGAGATCAGCGGGTGCAGCGGCGGCGCCCAGCCCATCGCCTACTTCGGAATCCACGGCGTCAGCGACTCCGTCCTCAACATCGCGCAAGGACGGTCCCTGCGCGACAGGTTCGTCAGCAACAACGGCTGCACCTCCCAGAACCCGCGCGAGCCCGCGCCGGGCAGCCGGACGCACATCACCACCACCTACTCGGGCTGCCGTGCCGGGTACCCGGTCCAATGGGCCGCCTTCGACGGAGGCCACTTGCCCGGTCCGGTCGACGGCTCCTCCAACGAGAGCGGCGTCACGACCTGGACCAAGGGAGAGATCTGGAGGTTCTTCGCACAGTTCTAGTGACACGCCCGCGCCATGGAGTGGAGCCAGGATCATCCTGGCTCCACTCCGTCGTCGTCCCTCGATGGCAGCGCTTCCCGCAAACGCACCTGCCCTGCGCCCGGGTCTGGCTGGGCGTCACCTACGGCAGCCGCCTGCCGGCCGAGTTCGACGTGACCGGGCGGTTGCGGCCCGGCCGCAACGTGCTGGTGGTGCGGGTGCACGAGGTACTGGACCTTGCCCATCTGCGGTTCACCTGGTCGCTGGCCCGCGACGGGGTCGAGCTGGCCCGGGGCGCGCTGCCCACACCGCAGCTCGCGGCCGGGGAGCACGGCCGGCTGCCGCTGCCGCGACCGGACCTACCGGACGGGGAGGACGGCGGGGGCGAGCGCTGGCTCACCGTCCAGGCGGAGCCGAGCCCACCGAGAGCGGCCCGCCGCACCAGGGCTTCCCGGTGCGGCGGGCGGGCAGGGCATGGTGATCGTTCAGGAGCAGAGTGCGCCGTTGAGCGTGTATCGCGCCGGGATCGCGTTGGTACCCGAATACGTGGCCTGGAAGCCGAAGCCCACGCTGCCGCCGGGCTCCAGCGTGCCGTTCCACCCGGAGTCCCGGGCGGCGACCGTGCTGCCCGACTGGCTCACCGTGGCGTTCCAGCCGTTGCTGATCCGCTGATCACCCGCGAAGCTCCAGCCGAGGGTCCAGCCGGAGATCGTCGAGGTTCCGGTGTTCCTCAGGGTCACCGTCGCGGTGAAGCCGTTGCCCCAGGCGTTGTCGATCCGGTACGCCACCGTGCAGGAGGCCGCCGACGCATCGTCGTCCGCCTCCGTCGCCGTGAACGTCGCCGACTGCACGCCGGGACCACCTACCGTGAAGGTCGCGCTGCCCGAAGACGTGTCAGCATCCTGCGCGGCGACGACCGAAACCTGCTGCGGCGTCGCCCAGTTGGCCGGGGTGAACACCAGGGTCGCGGCTGCCGACAGGTCCTCGTCGCCGGAGTTCCGGGCCACCGTCACCGTCACGTTCTGCGCGGGCGCTGCCGAGAGCCGCACGCCCACCGGCGCCGAGCCGCCCTCCGGGACCGTTACGGCCGCCGGTGCCACCTGGACCACGGGCGCCGCCGGGGCGCCCCGCCGCTCGGCCGCGAAGGCCGCCAGCCAGGCCAGGGAGGCGTTCCAGTTGATGGCCACCTCGTTGGTGGAGTACGAGCCGATGTCGTCCACGTAGCAGGCCGCCGGTGCGCAGCCCGTGAGCTTCTCCTTGGCCACCGGGTCCTCCAGCCCGGCGTTCGGCCCGCCCGCGAAGGAACCGGCCGGCGGGTGCGGGAGCGAGGCGTCGTTCTGATGCGCCCAGAACCGGTGGTGCTGGTTCTCGGAAGTGCGGTCGCCGTAGCCGGTGACGTAGGAGAGGTCGAGCGCGTTGCGGCCGAGCAGGTAGTCCAGGGACTCCAACGCTCCGGCCCGGTAGCGCTGTTGCCCGGTGATCTCGTACGCGACGGCCAGCACCATCGCGTTGTTGGTGACGGAGCTGTTGGAGCCCCACACGTACCCGGTGGCGGGGAGCGGCACCGCGTAGCCCTGGCCGGACATCGTGGACAGGTGGCCATCGGCGGCCGTGGTCAGCAGGCCGCGCAGCCGGGTCACGTCGTCGGCGGGCAGGGTCACGCCGGGGACGGTGGCGAGGGTGATGCGGCCGAGCGTCGCGGTACCGCCCCACCAGAACGCGTCGACGGGCTTGGTGTGGTGCGGGGAGGAGGTGACGGCGTCCCGGTACTGGGACTCGCCGGTGGTGGCGAGGAGTTCCGCCGCCGCCCAGTAGAACTCGTCGGAGACGTCGGCGTCCTCGTAGGCGCCGCCGCCGGTGCTGTCGCTCGCCAGGGCGAGCACGTTCGGGTTGGCCTTGGCGGCCGTCCAGGCCCGGCGGGCCGCGTCCAGGCAGCGCGCGGAGAACGCGGCGTCGTACGACGCGTACACCCGGGCACATTGCGCGGCCGAGGCCGCCAGGTTCAGCGTCGCGGCGGTCGACGGCTTGTGCAACTCGCGTTGTTCGGAATCGAGTTCGGGCCGGGTCGGCAGGGCGGTCCACTTGGCGTCGTGCATCTTGTGGAAGGCCATCCCGGCCATCGGCTTCCCGGCCGGGACCTGCATCCGTAGCAGGAACTCCAGCTCCCAACGGGCCTCGTCCAGCACGTCCGGCGTCCCGTTGCCGCGCTCCGGCACCCGCAGCGTCGCATCGCCGAGCGCCGCTTCACCACCCGAACGGCGGGCCCGCTCGAAGGAGTTCACCATCTCCCAGACGGAGATGCCGCCGTTGACCACGTACTTGCCCTGGTCGCCCGCGTCGTACCAGCCGCCCCGCACGTCCAGTTGGTAGTCGCACACCCCGGACTGGCAGGGGACGCCGGTGTCGCCCTTGTTCGGGGCGACGCCGAGGTGCCCGGCGGGGCGGGCGTACGCGCTGCCTCCCGCCAGGGCGGCATCGATCGCGATGCCACTGCGCTGCTGGTAGAAGAACGACATGCTGTCGGCGCGCAGTCCGTCGTAGAGCGAGGCGGATATGTCGAAGGGGTGGCTGCTCTGGCCGCCGACGACCAGGGTGAAGCCGGTGCCGGTGCCGGTGTACGCGCCGAAGTCCACCAGGTGCGTGGACTGGCCGGACGCCTGGTCGGCGCCGCGCACCGTGGTGGCGCCCGAAGCGGTCACCGCACCGGAGGCGTCGCGCAGTTGCCAGGCGAGCGGGGCCGTCGCGGAGCTGGCCACGGTGGCCCGCTTGGGGCCGTCGGGCAGGTAGCCGAGCTGGTTGACCCGGACGGGCGTGTCGGCAGCGGCGGCCACGGTGGCGGCAGCCGCGACCGGAACGGTCAGGGCGGTCGCGGACAGACCGCCGACCGCCAGCGCGAAGCCGGCGAGCACGGCGGCCGCGCGACGTGGCACGCCGCGGGCGGAGGTGACAGGAGGCACGGTGAAGCCTTCCTCGGTGGATGAGGGGCAGAGTGGGAGCGCTCCCAATCAAGCCAGGCGCCTCACGGACCCGTCAAGGCAACGGTACGAACCGGTGGTTGAGCGAACCGCGTCCGCGAACAGGCCGACCGCCACCACGGCTTCGGCGCTTGTGAACCGGTGGCCCGAAATCGACGATCAGGGGCGGCGCCGGCCCCGCCGAGGGGGCTCACACGCCCCAACCCCCACCGCCCGACCCTCACTCACCGGCGGCCAGCGCATCGGCCGGTTGCGCGGGAGCGGGCATCGACGGACAGCCGGCCCCGTCACGCTCCGCGCGGACGCGGTGTCCGTCCGGAAAGGTACCGGTCCCGGCGGTGACGGACGCGAGCCGGTCGCGCCAGCCGCTGTGGGGCGTCGGCGCAAGCCACGCGGCTCCAGCCACTCAGCGACCGCCGGTCGGCGACCGCCACTCAGTGACTGCCACTCGTCCAGCGACCGGCAAGGTCGAGCCCCGTCACAGGGCCGACTCAGACGATCCGGCCCGCGCCGCCGCGGCTGGCCACGAGGGCAGGAGGGCGGGCCGACGACCGGAGTGGCAGGTGGTCGGACCCGGCCGGAACCGTGGCATTCGGCGACCCGTGAGGCGTCAGCCCGGCGGGGCGAGGTCGCGCGCCGCCGGCGACAGCACCTCGCGGCCGCCGACGCCCCCTCCCCCGCCGCAGATTCTCCGGAAACCTGCCGCGCGTCGCCGCGCTGCGAGGCGGTGCGCGACCTCAGACGCCCGGGGCGTGCGGGGCACTGGGGTCGGGCGGGGCGCCCGGGGTGTGCTGGGCGCCGGAAGCCTGGGGGGCGCTCGCCGCGTCGTGACGAGGCGCGGAGTTTCAGGCGCCCGAGGCATGCGAGGCGCCCAAGGCATGCCGGGCCGCTCACCGCGTCCTGACGAGGCGCGCGGCCTCAGACGCCCGAGGTGTGCGGGGCGCCCGGGGTGTGCGGGGCGCCCGGGGTTCGCGGGGCCGCTCGCCGCGCCGTGACGAAGCGCAGGCCTCAGACGCCCGAGGTCTGCGGGGCACCCGAGGTGCGCGGGGCCGCTCGCCGCACCGTGGCGAAGCGCAGGGCCTCGCACGCCCGGGGCCTGCGAAGCGCCCAAGGCATGCGGCGCCACTCGCCGCGCCGCGACCAAGCGCAGAGCCTCAGGCGCTCGGGGCCTGAAGGGCGTTGCCGTAGTAGGCGTCCGGTCCGTGCTTGCGGGTGAAGTGCCGCTCCAGCAGATGCCTCGGCGGTTCGGAGGTGTCTCCGAGGCGGGAGCCCAGCGCCAGCGTGTGCAGCGCCATCTCCGCCACGGCCTCGCAGACGATGGCGTTCTCCAGCGCAGCCTTCGCGGTGGCGCCCCAGGTGAAGGGGCCGTGCCGTGAGACGAGCGCGCCGGGGACCTCGTCGGCCCGGCGGGGGTCTCCGTCGAGCCGGGCAACGATCACCTGCCCGGTGTTGTACTCGTAGTCCTGCGCGCACTGCTCGGCGGTGAGGTCCGCCGTCACGGGGACGGGCCCGTTGAAGGTGTCGGCGTGTGTCGTACCGAGCACGGGGATCGGGCGGCGGGCCTGGGCGAAGGCGACGGCGTGCGTCGAGTGCGTGTGGGTGACGCCGCCGATGGAGGGGAAGGCCCGGTAGAGGCACCGATGGGTTTCGGTGTCGGTGGACGGCCTGAGGTGTCCGTCGACGACCCGCCCGTCCTCCAGCGCCACCACCACCAGGTCGTCCTCGGTGAGGTCGGCGTAGGAGACTCCGGACGGCTTGATGACGAAGACGCCGGCGTCTCGATCCACTCCACTGACGTTTCCCCAGGTGAGGGTGGCCAGACCGGCCTCCGGGATGCGCAGGTTGGCCGCGAGGACCTCGCGACGGAGGTCCTTGAGAATGGTCTCGCTCACTACGCTCTCACCGTCTGTCTGACATGCGCGGCGGTTTCTCCGGACCGGCGTCCCGCCGGCCCCGCAGTCGCGCATGAGCGGGCTGGACTGATCGGGGGCCGCACCGGGCATCGCGGCTGCGCTGCCGCAGCTACCCCACCCACTTGGCTACCCCGATCGAATTGTTAACGCTAACAAGCAGTAATCTCAAGAGGTAGGAGAAGATTCATGCCCACACCATGCGAACAACGCTGCATAATGTGAACGCCCACATCGATCCTGATCGACGGACTCCCGGCCGGTCCGGGATATGTGCGGGCCGCGGCTGGTTCGGTACCTTGAGGGAAGGCCGCTCGATGAGGAAAGGAAGAGAGTTGACCCAGCTCCCAGACGTCTCGCGAGCGCCCACCATGACGGACGTCGCACGTGTCGCCGGCGTGTCCCACCAGACCGTTTCGCGGGTGCTCAGCGACCACCCGAACGTCAGCGCCAAGACCCGGGCCGCCGTGACACAGGTCATCGAGCAGCTCGGGTACCGCCGCAACTCGGCAGCCCGGGCCCTGGCCACTCGCCGGACCCACACGCTGGGCGTCATCGCGGTGAACACCACACTGCACGGGCCCGCCAGCACCGTGGCGGGAGTCCAGGAGGCGGCTCGGGACCGCGGCTATCTGACGTCCGCCGTCACGCTTCGGACCGCCACGCAGACGGCCCTCGCCGAAGCCATGCAGCACCTCGCCGGGTGGGGCGTGGAGGGGATCGTGGCCGTCACTCCCCAACGCGCCGCGGTGCGGGCCCTGGCGGCACTGGAAGCACCGTGCCCGGTGGTCACCGTGGAAGGCGGCCACACCCTCGACCTGCCGGGGGTGTCGCTGGACCAGAGCCTCGGGGCTCGCATGATCACGGAACATCTCCTCGCCTCGGGCCACGCCACCGTGTGGCATGTCGCGGGCCCTCCCGACTGGCTGGAGAGCGAGGCCCGCACCCAGGGATGGGAGGACGCGCTCCGCGATGCCGGCGCCGAGGTGCCGCCCCTGCTGCGCGGCGACTGGAGTCCGCTGTCGGGATACCAGGCCGGCCAGCAGCTCGCGGGTCGATTCCGGTCGTCACAAGGGCGGGGAGCGGCCCTCACCGCGGTGTTCGTCGCCAACGACCAGATGGCCCTCGGTGTCCTACGGGCCTTGCGGGAGGCCGGCCTGCGCACGCCGGAGGACGTGGCGGTCGCCGGATTCGACGACATCCCCGAGGCCGAGTTCTTCCCGCCCCCGCTGACGACGATCCGTCAGGACTTCGCCTCGATCGGCCGCGCCAGCATCGGGCTGCTCCTGGACCACATCGAGGGCCGGACCGACGAGTCGACGCACCTGGTGGTGGCGCCCGAGCTCATCGTGCGCGCCAGCACGGCCCGCAGGGTCACTCCCCCCGGCGAATGACCCCCCGATGCCCCCCAGGCGCCCGGCCGTTGACCCCTCCCAGGGAGAGCCGGGCCCCGGGGGCGCCTCGTACGGGAAGCCGGGCCCTTGGGACACCTCGTACGGGGATTGACGCCACAGGCACGAAAGCCGCTGTCCGGTGCCCCCCTGCGGCACCGGACAGCGGCGACGGCCGACGCCGCCCCTCTCAGGCGGTGACCGTGGTGAAACTGTGGATCGTGGTGGACCGGTACAGCTCGCCCGGGCGCAGCAGGACCGTCGGGTAGTCGGGGCGGTTCGGGGAGTCAGGGAAGTGCTGGGTTTCCAGCGCGACCCCCGCGTAGGCCTGGTAGGGCCTGCCTCCCTTGCCCGTGATGTCACCCGTCAGGCCTTGGGCGGTGTAGACCTGGATGCCCGGTTCCGTGGTGAGCACGTCCATGCGGCGGCCGGACGCGGGGGCGTACAACACGGCGGCCTGGCGGGGACGGGCCCGCCGGTCGCCGTCGAGGACCCAGTTGTGGTCGAAGCCGCCACCCGCGAGGGCCAGTTGCGCATCCGTATAGGTCAGTACGTCGGAGAGCCGCCGGGGCCGACGAAGGTCGAACGGGGTACCGCTGACCGAGCGGTGGGGGCCGTCGGGGATCAACTCGCTGTCGACGGGGGTGTAGAGCGGGGCCGCGACCTGGAGATGGTGGGCCAGGACGTTGCCGCGCCCCTCCCCTTCGAGGTTCCAGTAGGCGTGGTTGGTGAGGTTCACGATCGTCGGCGCGTCGGCGACCGCCTGGTACGACAGGGTCAGGTTGTCGTCCCGGTCCAGCGTGTAGGTGACGCGGACGTTGAGGGCGCCGGGGAATCCCTGGTCGCCGTCGGGACTGTGCAAGAACAGACGGACACCGGTGCGGTGTGCGGAGTGGAAGGGTTCGCACCGCCACACGCGCTGGTCGAACCCGTCGGGACCGCCGTGCAGCGTGTGCCCGGTCTCCTGGGTGGCGAGCCGGTGGGTGACGCCGTCGACGACGAGCCGGCCGCCGGCGATCCGGTTGGCGTAACGGCCCACCGTCGCGCCGAAGTAGCGTGCGGAGCCCTCGAAGGCGCCGGGGTCGCCGGCGGCGAGCACCACGTCGGCGGTGTGGCCCCAGCGGTCCGGCAGGATCAGGGAATGGAGGCGGGCGCCGCGCGTGTGGACCTCCGCGCAGGCCCGGCCGGGGAAGCCGAACCGCCACCTCTCCCCCGGCCCTTCATCGTCCAGGCGCAGGGGGCGGACCGCCCGCGGACCGGCGGCAGTCTGCCCGCGCTCGGCGGCCTGATCGACAGTTTCGTATGCGTGTTCCATGGCGGTATTCCCTGGAAGTCGGTCCACCGGGGGGGCGCGCCGGGAAGCTCTGTGATCGCGGCGCGCGAACGCGGTGGCACGGGCAGATGGGCTGCGGAGCCGGGCCGGAGTCAGTCGGTGGCGGGGCGGCGGCCGCTCATCAGACGTTGCAGCACGATGAACACGAGCAGCAGGGCGCCGATGACGATCCGGGTCCACCAGGAGCTGAGCGTGCCCTGGAAGTTGACGACCGTCTGGATCATGCCGAGGACGAGCACGCCGAGGGCGGTGCCCAGGACGAAGCCGGAACCGCCGGTCAGCAGCGTGCCGCCGATCACGGTGGCTGCGATCGCGTCGAGTTCCATGCCCATGGCGTGGAGTGCGTAGCCGGAGAGCATGTAGAAGGTCAGCAGCAGGCCGCCGAGTGCGGAGCACAGGCCGCTGACGGCGTATACGGCGATCTTGGTGGAGCCCGCCGGAAGACCCATCAGGCGTGCGGAGGACTCGTTGCCGCCCAGCGCGTACACGTTGCGGCCGAAGCGCGTGTGGTGCAGTACGACGAAGGCGATCACCAGCACGGCCAGGGCGATGACGACCGGGATCGAGACGAACAGGCCCCCCGGGCCGTACAGCCGGGTCTGCGCGATCGCGGCCGTGGTGGGGTCGCTGATCGTGATGGATTCGGTGCTGATCGTGTAGCAGAGCCCGCGGGCGAGGAACATGCCGGCCAGGGTGACGATGAACGGCTGGATCTCGAAGGTGTGGATGATCCAGCCCATGAGGGTCCCGCTCGCGGCGCCGACCAGCAGGACGAGGGGATGACGGCGGCCAGGGGCCAGCCGTGCGACTCGACCAGCCAGGCGGTGATCATGGTCGACAGGGCCACCATGGAGCCGACGGACAGATCGATGCCGCCGGTGAGGATGACGAAGGTCGCCCCGACCGCGACGACCAGGAGGAATCCGTTGTCGATCAGCAGGTTCAGTACGACTTGCGTGGAGAGGAAGCCCTCGTAGCGCACCGATCCGACGCTGAACATGACGACCAGCAGGACGGCCGTGACGATCAGTGGGATACGGGTGCGGGTGCGCGGCGACACGGTCGCGAAGGGGCGGGTGAGGTGCGCGGCGGCGCTCGCGATGCCGGTGCTCATGCGCCTGCCTCCTGCTGCTGCGGGGCGGCGCCCGCTGCGGTGTGGGATCGGGGAGTGGTCGTCCTGCGGCGGCGCAGTACCTTGGCCCGGAAGACCGGGGACTGCACGAGGCAGACGACGATGACGACGAATGCCTTGAAGACGAGGGTGGTCTCGGGCGGGACGCCGAGGGTGTAGACGGTGGTGGACAGGGTCTGGATGATCAGGGCGCCCAGGACGGTGCCGCCGAGGGAGAAGCGCCCTCCGGTCAGGGCGGTACCACCGACGACCACGGCGAGGATCGCGTCGAGTTCGATCCACAGGCCGGCGTTGTTGCCGTCGGCGCTGGAGACGTTGGAGCTGATCATCAGCCCGGCGACGGCGGCGCACAGCGCGCTGAAGACGTAGACCAGGGCGAGCAGACCGCCGGCCCGGATGCCGACCAGGCGGCTGGCGGCGGGGTTGCCGCCGACGGACTCGATCAGCATGCCGAGTGCGCTGCGACGGGTGACGAAGGCGGTGAGCGCGACGAGGGCGGCCGCCAGGAGTACGGCGAAGGGGAAGGTGAGCCAGTAGCCGCCTCCGATCATCTTGTAGGGGGCGCTGGTCACCGTGATGATCTGGCCGTCGGTGATCAGCTGGGCGACACCGCGTCCCGCGACCATGAGGATCAAGGTGGCCACGATGGGCTGCACCCCCAGCCCGGACACCAGGAAGCCGTTGGCCAGGCCCAGTACGAGGGCGACGCCGAGGGCTAGGCCGACGGCCGTGAGCGTGGTGGCGACGCTGCCGGGGTGTGCGGCGGTGGAGATGTGCCCGCAGGCGAGGGCGCCGGCGATGGCGACGGTGGAGCCCACCGAGAGGTCGATGCCGCGGGTGGCGATGACCAGGGTCATGCCGAGCGCCACCAGGATGAGGGGCGCACCGAACTGCAGGATGTCGATGAGGCTGCCGTAGAGGTGTCCGTCGCGTATGCGGACGGAGAAGAAGTCGTGGTGGAACGCGAGGTTGCCGAGGAGCAGGGCGAGCAGGATGAGCGCGGGCCACAGCAGGCGGTGGCCGGCCAGTCGTCTCCCGATTCCGCCGGCCGCCTCGGACTTGGCGGGCTGGGTGGTCATGAGTCCGTTCCGGTGGCGATGGTCGTGAGGAGGCGTTCGGGCGTGACGGTGTCGTCGTTCGCGAGGGTGGCCACCATGCGGTGGTCGCGGAGCACGGCGATGCGGTGGCTCAGGCGCAGGACCTCTTCGAGTTCCGCCGAGATGAACAGCACGGAGGTGCCTTCGCCCGCCAGGCGGGCCACGAGTTTCTGGATCTCCGCCTTGGCCCCGATGTCGATGCCCCGGGTGGGTTCGTCGAGGATCAGGAGCCGGGGGTCGGTCAGCAGCCAACGCGCGAGCAGGACCTTCTGCTGGTTGCCTCCGCTGAGGTGGCGCACCTGCGCTTCGGGGTCGCCGGGGCGGATGTCCAGGGCTTCGATCCAGTGCCGCGCCAGTTCGTCCTGTTTCGCACGAGCCAGCGGCCTGGTCCAGCCGCGGGCGGCCTGCAGGGCGAGGATGATGTTCTCGCGGACCGTGAGCTCGCCCACCAGCCCCTCGGACTTGCGGTTCTCGGAGCAGAACGCGATGCCCCGGGCGATGGCGTGGCGGGGGGTGCGCAGGACCACCTTCTCGCCCTCGATGCTCACATCTCCGGCGTCCGCGCTGTCCGCGCCGAACAGGAGGCGCGCCACCTCGGTGCGGCCCGAACCCAGCAGGCCCGCCAGTCCGATGACCTCGCCGGCGTGGATGTCGAGGTCGTACGGTTCGATCGAGCCCGTGCGGGTCAGCTGCCGTGCCCGGAGGAACGGCTCGCCGGCCGCCCGTACGGCCGCTTCCTCGTGGGCACGGCCGGACAGCTGGTCGAGGGTGGCCAGTTCTCCGCCGATCATGCGCTGTACCAGCGTCACCGGCGTGAGTTCCCCGATGGGGTACTCGCCTTCCAGTTGGCCGTTGCGCAGGATGGTGACGCGGTCGCAGAGGTCGAATACCTGGTCGAGGAAGTGCGTGACGAACAGGATGGCCACACCGCGGTCCCGCAGGCGCCGCACCAGGGTGAAGAGCTGGGCGACCTCCTCGCGGTCCAGGCTGGAGGTGGGTTCGTCCAGCACGAGCACCTTCGCCGAGACGTCCACCGCCCTGACGATGGCGACCAGTTGCTGTACCGCCAGGGAATGCGCATCGAGCAGACTGGTGACGTCCAGGTCGAGGTCCAGTTCCGTCAGCAGCTCGGCCGCCCGCTGACGCATCGCGGACCAGTGGATGAGACCGAACCTGCGCGGTTCGCGCCCGATGAGGATGTTCTCGGCGACCGAGATGTTCGGGCAGAGGTTCACCTCCTGGTAGACGGTGCTGATTCCGGCCTGCTGCGCCTGGAGGGGGTCCGCGAACGCGTGGGGCCGGCCGTCGACCACGAGGGTGCCGCCGTCGGCGGGGTGGACACCGGTGAGCACCTTGATCAAGGTGGACTTCCCGGCGCCGTTCTCGCCCATCAGGGCGTGCACCTCACCGGGGAAGAGCCGCAG
Organism: Streptomyces sp. NBC_00454; assembly: GCF_041434015.1. Taxonomy (GTDB): domain Bacteria; phylum Actinomycetota; class Actinomycetes; order Streptomycetales; family Streptomycetaceae; genus Streptomyces. The sequence goes on from NZ_CP107907.1 coordinate 278,077, forward strand.
GCCGACTCCGTCGAGGGCGAGCACGCCCGGGAACTGCTTGCGGATGCCCTGGGCTTCCAGGACCGGACGCGGGCCGCCCGCGTCCGTGGGCCGCGGGGTGGTGGACGGGGATGCCATCCGCCCTCCTCTCATGGGTGGGGTGGTGGAGCGGGCTGCCGACTGTGGAGGAGGCGCCGAAACCGGGCCTCCTCCCGCACCGGAACCCTGCTGCGTCAGTAGCTCCGGGACGGCAGCGCGGCCGCGGCCTTGTCCTGCGGGAAGACACCCTCCTGGGTCTCGATGCGAGGCGGCACGCTCTCACCCGCCGCGACCTTCTTGGTCAGCTCCATCAGCTGGTCACCGAGCATCGGGTTGCACTCCACCACGACGTTGATCTTGCCCTCGGTCATCGCGACGAAGGCGTCCTTGATCCCGTCCACCGAGATCACCTTGATGTCCGTACCGGGCTTCTTGCCGGACTCCTCGATGGCCTGGATGGCACCGAGGGCCATGTCGTCGTTGTGGGCGTAGAGGACGTCGATGTCCTTCTGGGACTTCAGGAACGCCTGCATGACCTCCTTGCCCTTGGCGCGGGTGAAGTCGCCCGTCTGCGAGGCGACGATCTTGAACTTGCCGTCGGCGTGAATGGCGTCGGCGAAGCCGGCCTTGCGGTCGTTGGCGGGTGCGGAGCCCGTGGTGCCCTGGAGCTCGACGATGTTGACCGGGCCCTGCTCGTTCGCATAAGCGGCGGTCAGCCACTCGCCCGCGGACTTGCCCTCCTTGACGAAGTCCGAGCCCAGGAAGGTCTTGTAGAGGGAGGTGTCCTTGGTGTCCACGGCGCGGTCGGTGAGGATGACCGGGATGCCCGCGTCCTTGGCCTCCTTCAGCACCGTGTCCCAGCCGGACTCCACGACCGGCGAGAAGGCGATGACGTCGACCTTCTGCTGGATGAAGTTGCGGATCGCCTTGATCTGGTTCTCCTGCTTCTGCTGCGCGTCGGAGAACTTGAGGGTGATCCCGGCCTTCTTCGCCGCCTCCTGGACGGACTTGGTGTTGGCGGTGCGCCAACCGCTCTCGGCGCCGACTTGGGCGAAGCCGAGCGTGATCGTCTTGCCGGCTCCCGCCTTGGCCTCCGAGGGGGAGCTGGAGGCGGGGCTGCTGGTCGAGCAGGCGGTCAACGAGGAGGAGAGAAGGGCGGCGGTGAGGACGAGAACTGCTCTGCGAGCCATGTCGGGGTCCTTTCAGGGTGTACGGGAAGAGGCGCCGCACGGCCGGGGCCGGGCTTTGCCCGCCAGGAGTCCCAGCAGTGCCGCGGTGCACGACGGCCGTGACGACCGGCGTCCGGGTAGGCAGGAGAGGGACCCCCTTGAGAGGGGGGCACCGTGGCATTGTGAGCGCTAACAAGCCAGGTTCTCAACCCCCTTGCGCACGTTACCTCCCCGTTACCGCCTCGGACGCGGCGACGAGGCGGGCCTCAATCCGTTCCCGAGGCCATCGGCCCCACCACCCGGATCGAAGGCGCAACCCGCCTCACATCGACGGCAGATCGACCCGGGCCGCCGTATACGGAGGCCACGGCGCCGGTGGAGCTCAAACCTGATCCGTGCAGACCCCTTGCCTATCGACATTGTTAGCGCTCACAATGCATTGCATTGGACCACCCGGCCGACCGCCACTCTCGCGGGCGGCAAAGCCGCCCGCCGGGCCGCCCGCCGCCTGCCGCCCACGGCTCCTTCGAAAGGCACTCCGTTGACCTCACCCCGTCCCCTCGCGCCCACCCCGTATTCCGAGGAATCGGAGCAGTACACGGTCGGCGTCGACTTCGGCACGCTGTCGGGCCGCGCCGTGGTGGTGCGGGTTCGCGACGGTCAGGAGCTGGCCGCGGCGGTCCACGTCTACCGGCACGGCGTCATCGACCGCTATCTGCCGCACGGCGGTGCTCCGCTGCCTCCGGACTGGGCCCTGCAACACCCCCAGGACTGGCGGGACGTACTGCTTCACGCCGTCCCGCAGGCCGTGGCGGCGGCCGGGATCGATCCCGCCGCGGTGATCGGCATCGCCACCGACTTCACCGCCTGCACCGTCCTGCCCACGCTGGCCGACGGGACCCCCCTCGCCGAGACGGAGCTCGCCGGACGGCCGCACGCGTGGCCCAAGCTGTGGAAGCACCACTCCGCCCAGTCGCATGCCGACCGCATCAACGAACTCGCCCACGCCCGCGGGGAGAAGTGGATCGCCCGCTACGGCGGCAAGATCTCCGCCGAGTGGCAGTTCGCGAAGGCCCTCCAGGTCCTGGAGGAGGATCCGCTCGTCTACGACACCTGCGCGCGGTGGATCGAGGCCGCCGACTGGATCGTGTGGCAGCTCACCGGAACCGAGTCCCGCAACGCCTGCACGGCCGGGTACAAGGGCATCCACCAGGACGGCGCCTACCCGAGCGAGGAGTACCTCGCCGAGCTGAACCCCCGGTTCGCCGACTTCGCGCGCACCCGCCTCGAATTCCCCCTCTCCGCGCTGGGCTCACGAGTGGGCTCGCTCAGTACCGAGGCGGCAGCGTGGACGGGGCTGCGTCCCGGCATAGCCGTGGCCGCGGGCAACGTCGACGCCCATGTGACCGCGGCGGCGGCCCAGGCCGTCGAGGACGGCCAGCTGCTCGCCATCATGGGCACCTCCACCTGCCACGTCGTGAACGCCCCCGTCCTCGCCGACGTCCCCGGCATCTGCGGTGTCGTCGCCGGCGGGATCGTCGAGGGGACCTACGGCTACGAGGCCGGCCAGAGCGCGGTCGGCGACATCTTCGCCTGGGTACTGGACCAAGGCGTCCCCTCGGACTACCTCACCGAGGCCGCCGACCGCGGCGAGGACCTGCACACCCTGCTGACCCGCAAGGCCGCAGGCCAGCCGGTCGGCGGACACGGACTGGTCGCCCTCGACTGGCTGAACGGCAACCGTTCGGTCCTCGTCGACCACCACCTCTCCGGAGTCATCGTGGGCCTCACCCTCGCGACCCGCCCCGAGGACGTCTACCGCGCGCTGCTCGAAGCCACCGCGTTCGGCACCCGCGTCATCGTCGAGGCCCTGGAGACCGGCGGCGTACCGGTGTACGAGTTCATCGTCGCCGGCGGACTGGCCAAGAACGAACTGCTGATGCAGATCTACTCCGACGTGCTGCGCCGCCCCGTCTCGCTCGCCGCGTCCGACCAGGGCCCCGCCCTCGGGTCGGCCATCCACGCCGCCGTGGCCGCCGGCGCGCACGCGGACGTGCGCACGGCCACCGCCGCCATGGGCCGCCGACTGCCCGCCTTCTACACGCCCGACGCCTCCCGGGCCGACGCCTACGACGCCCTCTTCGCCGAATACCGGCTCCTGCACGACCACTTCGCCGTCGGCGGCCTGCTGCACCGGCTGAGGAGCATCCGCGACACGACCCACACCGGGGGCTGACCCCGCCCCGCTGTCCGCAACCACTTCCCCACCCGCCCGCCGCCCTCACCCTCGTAGCGGGACGTCACCTTCAGGAGTCCATGTGCCCAGCCCTACATCTCCCGCCCAGGAAATCTGGTTCCTCACGGGCAGCCAAGGCCTGTACGGGGAGGAGACCCTGAAGCAGGTCGCCGAACAGTCGCAGCAGATCGCCACCACCCTGGCCGAAGCCTCCGGCATTCCCGCACGTGTCGTGTGGAAGCCGGTACTGACCGACGCCGACGCCATCCGCCGGACATGCCTCGACGCGAACGCCGACGACCGGTGCATCGGGCTCATCGCCTGGATGCACACCTTCTCGCCGGCCAAGATGTGGATCGCCGGACTGGACGCGCTGCGCAAGCCGTTGCTGCACCTGCACACCCAGTCGAACGTGGCCCTGCCCTGGGACACCATCGACATGGACTTCATGAACCTCAACCAAGCCGCCCACGGGGACCGCGAGTTCGGGCACATCCAGGCCCGTCTCGGCGTCCCGCGCAAGACCGTGGCCGGCCACGTCAGCGATCCGGTCACGACCGCACGCGTCGCGATCTGGGCGCGGGCGGCCGCCGCGCGGTCCGAACTGGCCACCCTCAAGGTCGCCCGCTTCGGCGACAACATGCGCGACGTGGCCGTCACCGAGGGCGACAAGGTCGAGGCCCAGCTGCGCTTCGGCGTCTCCGTCAACACCTACGGCGTCAACGACCTGGTGGAGGTCGTCGACAGCGCGGACGAGAGCGAGGTGGCCTCCCTCGTCGAGGAGTACGCGGACCTGTACCACCTGGCGCCGGAACTGCGACCGGGCGGCGAACGGCACGACTCGCTGCGTTACGCGGCCCGCATCGAAGCCGGCCTGCGCACCTTCCTCGAAACGGGCGGCTTCGGGGCCTTCACCACCAACTTCGAGGACCTGGGCGGACTGCGCCAGCTGCCCGGCCTCGCGGTCCAGCGGCTCATGGCCCAGGGCTACGGCTTCGGCGGAGAGGGCGACTGGAAGACCTCCACCCTGCTGCGCGCCCTCAAGGTGGCCGCCACCGGTCTCCCGGGCGGCACCTCCTTCATGGAGGACTACACCTATGACATGACTCCCGGCAACGAGCTCATCCTCGGCGCGCACATGCTGGAAGTCTGCCCCACCATCGCGACCGCCAGGCCCAGCGTTGAGATCCACCCCCTCGGCATCGGCGGGCGGGAGGACCCGGTGCGCCTGGTGTTCGACGCGGCCCCCGGCCCGGCCGTGGTGGTCGGGCTCGCCGACCTCGGCGACCGCTTCCGCCTGATCGCCAATGACATCGACGTGGTGGCACCCCCTCACCCGCTGCCCGCCCTGCCCGTCGCCCGCGCGGTCTGGCGGCCCCGCCCCGACCTGCGGACCTCCACCGAATCCTGGCTGACGGCCGGAGGACCGCACCACACCGTCCTCAGCACCGCCCTCACCTCCGACCACCTCGACGACCTGGCCGAGATGCTCCGCGTGGAACTCGCGCTCATCGACGAGACCACCACACCGAAGCAGTTCCGGCGCGATCTCCGCTGGAACCAGGCGTACCACCGGCTCGCCCTGGGCCTGTGACCCGCTCGAAGCCCGGCGCGTCCCCCCGTCACGGACATCGACGCGGCCCGGGCTTCCGGGAGAGCGTGTGACGGGTGGACGCGTAGAGGCCGGGCAGGCCCTGAGGGCCTGCCCGGCCTCGTCGTACGCGGAGCCGTCTCCGGGCGGGGCGCTCTGTTATTCGAGCAGCTGCGCGTACGAGCCCATGGCCAGGGCGATGTCCGCCTGGGCCCAGAACCGGTGGTAGGTGAAGACGGGCGCGGCGCCGCCCGCGAGGTAGGCCTCGACCTTCGGCCAGGCCGGGTCGTTCTTGTAGAAGCCGCGGATCGAGGCGAAGGTGGACGAGGAATTCACCGAGTCGCCGTTCGGCATCTTTCCGGTCCACGTGCTGGGCACGTACACCGGATCGTTGAAGCGCTTGTAGTCGGTCCGGGTCTCCTGGACGGAGAGGCCCAGCGGGTCCTGGTGGTGGGCCCACATGCCGTCGAGCAGGGCCTTGGCCACCCGCTTGGCCTCGGCGTTCCCGGACTTGGCGGCGTAGTAGGTCAGGGTCTTGGCGTACGCGGCGGCCACACCCACGTCGTCGGTGTAGTCGGCGACGGTGACGTGCAGGCCCGCGTTGGCGCCGGGAGCCGACGCGTTCCAGGTGTCGGGGGCGCCGGACCACTTGAGGGTGGAGGGGATCCGGTAGGTTCCGTCGGGGTTGATCGTGGTCTTCGACAGGGCCCAGCCGACCCACTTGTCGAGCACGGCCTTGGCGCCCGCGTCGCCCGTCTGCTCGTAGAGCTCGGCGACCCGCTCCATGGACCAGGCCTGGAAGCCGAACCACTGGTTTGACGGCGGGTCCTGGTAGACCGGCTTCTCGTCGTAGAACAGGCCGTGGAAGGTGGGGGTCCCGGCCGGGGGCTGTGCGTAGCGCCCCTGCCAGCTGTTGGTCGCGCCGCCCGCGATGGCGCCCTCGTCGGACTGGAGCCAGCGGTAGAACTCCAGCTGCCGGTCGAGGCTGGTCGCCCAGTCCGTGGCGCCGGTCGGTGACTTGGGCTTCAACGGGGCGTACTCGCTGAGCGCGTAGGCGGCGAGGGGGTTCTGGTATCCGCTGTGTGCGTGGCTGGAGCCGATCCGCCAGGACCAGCCGGCTGCGGTGTCGGTGGCGCCGCCCCAGGCGTAGTACCAGGACATCAGGTAGTGCGCGCTGTCCTTGCCGGTGCCGGCGGGGCAGACGGTCGGGCCGACGCAGTTCCCGGCCTTCTTGAAGTACTTGTCGAACATGGAGTACCGCAGGTAGTCGCCCATCTTGGCCGCCTTGGAGACGGTCGCGGTGACCTGCGTTCCCTTGCCTTGTTCCTTCGCCCAGACATCGGCCCAGTAGGCGGCCTGGATGGCGCGCGCGTCGGCGTCCGGTGCATCGGTGAACTTCCACTGCTTGGCGTAGGAGGCGTCCCCGGTGAAGAGGTCGAGGTAGCCGTTCTTGCCGCCGTAGGTGAAGTTGTCGCAGGTGGGGTGCGGAACGGTCTCCCAGACCGATTCCTCGGGTCCGCGCTGGAAGGTGTTGATGTACGAGGGCCCGGTCGCGGTCGGTCCGGCGGAGCACTTTCCGGGCTCGTTGCCGTAGCCGTAGACGTTGTTGACGTCCTGGAGCCAGTGCATGCCGTAGATGTCGTCCGTGCCGTACGCGCTCTTCAGCTCACCGGCGATCGGGTCCGCGCCGGCGGCGACTCCCCCGTCGAGCTTGGCCGGGTACTGCGAGGGGAGGTCCTGCTCGGGTGCGTAGGTGGCCGGCTTGGAGGCGTTGTAGGAGCCGGTCGTCGGCTGGTCGGCGTGGGTGGGGATCATGAACTTCTCCATGGTCTCCCACGCACCGTTGAACTTGGTCCAGTCCCCGGTGATCTTCCCGTACATCGCCTGCAGCCAGATCAGATAGCTGTACGCCTCCGAGGTCGTCTCGTGCCCCTGGTCCGGGGCCTCCACGATCAGCGTCTCGACGGAGTGGTACGGGACTCCCTCGGGCGAGAAGTAGCCGTTGGCCGGGTTGGTGATCTTCCCGTAGAGGTCGAGGAAGCGGGCGTCGTACGTGGAGTCGGCGGCCAGCTCGGCGACCGTCACGTCGGCCTTCGCGTGGCCGGGGGCGGTCACGGTGAAGACGGCGGATCCGCTGCCGGTGGTTCCTGCGGTGACCGTCACCTTCTGGGCGGTGTTCCAGTTCGCCGGGGTGAACGTGAGCGTGGCGGGTGCCGCCGAGAGGTCCGTGTTGCCCGAGGTGCGGGCCACGGCCACCGTGACGTTCGCGGCCGGCTGCTTGGAGAGCTTCAGGTCGAAGGTGCCCGTCTCCCCGCGGCGTACGGAGAGCTGCGCGGGGGTGGCGACGAGCGCGGGGCCCGCGGCGACGGATATGCCGACGGGGGCGGACTCGGCGGAGGCCCCGAGGCTGTCGTAGGCCTTGGCGTAGAGGGAGTGGGAACCGGCTGCGAGGCCGGTGGCATCCAGGGTGAAGGGCGCCGTGGTGTCCGTGCCCAGGAGCGTGGTGTCGCTGTAGAACTCGACCTTGCCCACGGTGGCGCCGTCGGCCGCGGCGGCGGTGGCGGCCAGCGGGACGGGAGTTCCCGCCGTGTAGACGGCACCCGCGGTGGGGCTGGTCAGGACGGCGACCGGGGGCTGATGGGCTCCGGTGCACGGGGTGCCGTTGACGGCGAAGGAGGTGGGGGCGGCGTTGGTCCCGCTGTAGCTGAACTGGGCGCCGGCGGTGACGGCCGCGCCGGCGGCGACGGTCTTGCTCCAGTCCGGGGCCGCGACGCGGACGCTCTTCCCGGACTGGGTCCAGGTGCCGTTCCAGCCGTTGGTCAGCTGCTGGTTTCCGGAGTAGTCGTAGGTGAGGGTCCAGCCGTCGAGTGCGGTCGCGGACCGGTTGGTGAGGGTGAGTTCGGTGGTGAAGCCCGAACCCCAGTCGTTGTTGATCTTGTAGTCGACGCTGCACTGCACCGCTGCTGCCGCGGCGGTGGTGGCGCCGACGGCCGTGAGGCCCAGGGGGAGGGAGAGGGCCACGGCCGTGGCGGACGCGGTCAGCAGTTTGCGTCGTCCGTGGAATCCGGGTGGGGGATGTGACGACATGCGGATGGTTCTCCTCGCGGCTCGGGGAGACGGGATGGGAGGAGCGGGCTGCGCACAAGCTCTGAACCAGTGGGAGCGCTCCCACTGTGCAGACGCGCCGCGACGGCGTCAAGCCGTGTGAAGAGTCGAAAGCAATCTGCGAGGAATTTACTCAACTCCTCTTTTGCTTGGCGGTACTTGGCGCTACGGTCTGGCCCCAACCAGTGGGAGCGGTTCCATCAGTCGGTGCGCCGTCAGGGCGCACCTCGCTGCAAGGACGACGCCCTCGGAGACCGGGTGAAGCACTGGATCACCCTCAACGAGCCCTGGTGCAGCGCGTTCCTCGGCTACGCCTCCGGCGTCCACGCCCCCGGCCGTACGAACCCGGTCGCCGCCCTGCGCGCCGCCCATCACCTCAACCTCGGCCACGGCCTCGCCGTCCAGGCCCTGCGGGCGGTGCTGCCCGGGGACGGCCAGGTCGCCGTCTCCCTCAACCTCCACGAGGTGCGGCCCCTGACCCCCTCGGCCGACGACCGGGAGACGGCCCGGCGCATCGACGCCGTCGGCAACCGGATCTGGCTCGGACCGATGCTGGAAGGCGCCTACCCCGAGGACCTCCTCGCTGACACCGCGCACCTGACCGACTGGTCCTTCGTCCGGGACGGCGACACCGCCACGGCGCACCAGCCCCTGGACCTGCTCGCCGTGAACTACTACACGCCGACGGTCGTCTCACACGCGGCGGAGGGCGGAGCGGTGCCGCAGGACGACGGGCACGGCAACAGCGAGCACTCGCCCTGGCCGGGAGCGCAGGGCGTGGCCTTCCACCGGGCGCCGGGCGAACTACGGCGATGGACTGGCCGGTCGACGCCGGCGCCCTGTACGACCTGCTGACCCGGACCGCCGCCCGGTATCCCGGGCTGCCCCTCGTGGTCAGCGAGAACGGGGCGGCGTACGAGGACGAGATCGGCCCCGACGGCACGGTCCACGACCCGGAGCGCGCCGCCCACGTCCACGCCCACCTCGACGCGGTGCACCGGGCGATCACGGACGGGGCGGACGTGCGCGGCTACTTCCTCTGGTCCCTGCTCGACAACTTCGAGTGGTCCTACGGCTACGCCAAACGGTTCGGCGCCATCCACGTCGACTACGACACCCTGGAGCGCACACCCGAATCGAGCGCTCACCGGTACTCCCGCGTGGCCCGGACAGGTGAGCTGCGCGCTCCCGGCGAGGCGTAGCCCACGGCCGCCGCGGCCCGCCCCACCGGCAACTCTGGTGCGGCGGGCCGCTCGGTGGGCTCAGCTCCGCCCGGACGGTGACCTGCTGTTCCGCATCCGATGCGGAACGCGACCAGACGGCACGCCGGCCGGAGCGGACCTAGGCTGGAAGCAGCCGCTGGAGACTGGTCCTGGCGAGCACCGCTGTCCGGACGGAGGCGTGGCGCGTGGAGATGGCTGCCGAGCAGGATGCCCCGACCGCCACCGTCGTGGTCGACCCGGACGGCATGGTGAGCGGCTGGAGCGAGGGCGGGCGGCTGCTACTGGGCTGGACGGCGGAGGAGACCGTGGGGCGGCCCGTGACCGATCTGATCGCCGGTCGCCCACCCGGCTTCCCCGAGCACCACGGCATCGGCTCCGGCCTCACCGGAGTCGTCCCGCTGCGCCACAGGGACGGTTCCACGGTGGACGCCGTGCTGACGGCCCATCCGCTGCGCGGCGCGGACGGCCGTGCGCTGGGCCACGTGGTGACCGCCCAGCCTTGGGGACGCCGCCCGGTGATCGCCGACCGGGCCTTCGAGCAGTGCCCCTTCGCTCTGGGCGTCTACGACCCCGAGCTGAGGTTCTTGTGGGTCAACGCCTCCGCGTGCCGGGTGATGGCGCACTCCGAGGAGCAGGTGCTCGGTGAGAAGTACCGCGAGCTGTTCCCCGAACTGGACGACATGGCCTACACCGACCGGCTCTCCGAGGTGGCGAGGACGGGCGAGCCCGCACGTCTCATCACCGTCTTCCGTCCGCTCGGCAGCAACTACGCCAACGCCTGGGCCACCAGCATGTGGCCCGTCCGAGATGCCGAGGGCAGGGTCCGCGCGGTCGCCAATTGGGGATTCGACATGAGCGCCGAGTACTGGGCCCGGCAACGCCTGCTCCTCCTCAACAAGGCCAGCGGCGGCATCGGCCGGACACTCGACGTGATCGGCACCGCCAGGGAACTGGCCAGGACCCCGGTGCCGGGATTCGCCGACCTCGTCAGCGTCGATCTCTTCGACGAGGTGCTGCGCGGAGAGGAACCGCCTTCCGCGTCCGCGTTCGCCCCCGGTGAGAGCATCGCGCTCAGCCGTGCCGCCCATCACGGCGCGAAGCGGGACACCGCCGGGGAGCCCGGGCCCACGACTCGGGTCAGCCACGCCCCCGGTTCCGTCGCCGCCCGCTGCATGGCCACCGGCAGGTCCACGGTCGAGCTCGCTGCCGAGCCGGGCCAGGGCGGCGAATGGGCCTTCGGCCCCGGGCTCGCCGCCGACCCGGCCCACTGGCCACCGGGCAACCCGGTGATCGACGGGTCCATCGCCGGGGACGGGTTGACCGGCCGGATCACCGTGCCGCTGCGGGCGCGCGGCGCGCTGCTCGGCGTCGTCGCGTTCTCCCGCCGTGACCGGCCCGAGGCCTTCACCGCCGACGACCTGATCCTCGCCGAGGAGCTGACCGCCAAGGCGGCGGTCGCCGTCGACAACGCCCGCCGGTACTCGCGCGAGCGCACCACGGCGCTGACCCTGCAGCGCAGCCTGCTGCCGCAGCGACTGCCGAGCCAGGAGGCGATCGAGGTGGCGTCCCGCTACCTGCCCGCCGGGACCGGCGCGGACGTGGGCGGTGACTGGTTCGACGTCATTCCGCTGTCCGGCGCCCGCGTCGCCCTGGTCGTAGGCGATGTCGTCGGCCACGGCCTGCACGCCTCGGCCAGCATGGGCCGGCTGCGTACGGCGGTCCGCACCCTCGCCGACGTCGACCTGCCGCCGGACGAGTTGCTGACCCACCTGGACGACCTGGTCCTCCACCTGTCCAGCGACCTTCAGCCGGCCGGCCAATCCGAGGCGACCGGCGAGTTCGGGGCAACCTGCCTGTACTCGGTCTACGACCCGGTCTCCCGCCGCTTCACAATGGCGAGCGCCGGCCATCCACTGCCGCTGATCATCTCTCCGGACGGCACCAGGCCCCCGGTACACGCACAGCCGGGACCGCCGCTCGGCATCGGTGGGCTGCCTTTCGAGGCCACCGAGCTCGAACTGGCCGAGGGCAGCCTGCTCGCCCTCTACACCGACGGGCTGGTGGCGAGCCGCGAGCGGGACGTCGACCAGGGGATCGCCGAGCTGCAGCGGGTCCTCGACCACAGGGCCACCTCAATGGAGGCCCTGTGCGACACGGTGATGGACGCCATGCTCCCCGAACGCCGCACCGACGACACCGCCCTGCTGCTCGCCCGCACTCACGCGCTGGACCCCCACCACGTCGCCGACTGGGACGTCGAGCCCGACCCCTCGCAGGTGCCGCGCGTCAGGAAGTTCGCCGTCGAGCAGGTGGACGCCTGGGGTCTGGAGGAGGCCTCATTCGTCACCGAACTGGTCGTCAGCGAGCTGGTCACCAACGCCATCAGATACGGCGAGCCGCCGATCAGGCTGCGGCTGATTCGCGATGCTTCGCTGATCTGCGAGGTCTCCGACGCGAGCAACACCGCTCCGCACCTCCGCCGGGCCCGCACCTTCGACGAGGGTGGCCGGGGCCTGCTGCTCGTCGCCCAGCTCACCCAGGGCTGGGGCACCCGGCAGACCACCAGCGGCAAGACGATCTGGTGCGCGCAGGCCCTCCACTGAGGAGGGCCTGCGGATCAGGCCGGGCTCGCAGGTATTCGTGGTGCTCTTCGCCGGTCGGCGCCGTCACCAGCCTGTCGGGAGTCCGGCGATGAACGAGGTGAGCCGGTCGGCGATGAGCCGGTCGTCGTGGGCCGAGTAGTGCCAGTCGCAGCCGAGGAAGTCCAGGCCCGAGTCGTCCAGGGCCCAGTAGCGGACCCCACTGTCGCCGGCGTCGTTGCGCGCCTTGACCACCTGCTGGACATGGCCGGCGTACTGGCCGGCGCCGACTGCCACGATGGTCGTCCCGGTCCCGTAGCCCGTACGCAGCTTCTGGAGGAAGGCTCCGTAGGCGCTGCGATAGCCGGCCGCGAGGCTCTCGGGCGTCCACGGCTCACCGGGGTTGACGGCGGTCGAGAAGTCGTTGGTGCCGAGGTTGACCACCACGAGCTGAGGGCGCCAGGTGCCCGGGTTCTGCCAGACGTCGCCGGACACACTCAACAGGGCGCGGTCGTAGAAGGTCCGGTACGTGACGTCCGAGCGGCCGCCGTTGGAGTTGCGCACCATGCCGAGGCCCGAATAGCCGTTGATCTGGTAGTCGGCATTCAGTTGCCGGGCGGTGAGGGCGCCGTAGCTCACATCGGAGTTGGTGCTCCGCCTGACCTGGTCCCAGGTGCAGGTGCGGGAGGTCGAGAGGTTGCCGTAGCCCACCGTGAGGGAGTCTCCGATGAACTCGATCTGACGGCCGCGGGCCGCAGGTTTGCTCAGTACGGCGCCGCCGGGCGCGGCCAGGAAGCCCCCGAAGGTACTGGTGTTCCCCGGGCTGTCGTTGCGCTTGACCAGCCGGACGCCGTGCTCACGGTCCTGCAGCCCGTTGATCCAGTGCGTGGTGTTGCCGGGCGCAACGAGCGTGGCGACGGTGGCTCCGTCGACCTGGACGTCGTAATCGGCCGCCGAGTCGCCCAGCACGATCCCCACGCCGGTGCCCCTGACGCGGCCCTCGAAGTACACACCGGGCCAGCCGTACTGCACCGTGTTCCCGGCGTCCTTGACCCGCCCGGCGGTGTGCACCTGCGCCAGCACTCCCGACGCGCGGACCAGTTGCCACTGCTGGTTGGCTCCGCCCCAGTCGGTGAACTGCACGACTTTCGCGCCGTCCGCGGTGGAGGCGTTCTGGACCTCTACGGCCTTGCCGCTGTTGCGGTTGATCAACCGGGTGTAACCGTCCAGGGAATCCGCCAGTCGGAACTGCTGGTTGACGCCGCCCGCATCGCTCCACTGCACGATGTCCGCATGGTCGTCGGTGGAGAAGCCGTAGACGTCCAGCACCTTGCCCGAGTGCTGCGCCTTCAGCCGGTAGTAGCCTCCACCCGAGTCGACGAACTGGAACAGCTGATTGGCCCCGTCATGACGGGCCCACTGCGACAAGGCCGCCCCGTCGGCGGTACTCCCTCCCGACACGTCGAGCGCCTTGCCGCTGCCACGGTTGACCAGCACGTACCACGCGCTCGTATCCACGCTCGCCGCCTGCGCCGTCCCGACAGCAGCGAGTCCGGTGAAAAGCCCCGCCATTAAGCCGGTCACCACGGCGAGCACCCCCGCACGCCTCCCGCGTCCCTGCCATGGGGCCTTCCACGGAGCCCTCCATGCCGTGAGCATGCCCTTCATCGGTCTCTCCTCTTCCTCCGGGTGCGGCTGTCGTCCGCCGGGGCCATTGCCCCGAGACAGGGGCAGCCGCGCTGAAGTGGATTCCGGGCGGATGCCGGACGTCCGTCCACCGGGCAGGCCCGTCTCACGGCCCGCCGTCGCGCCTGCACTGTTTTCTGAACCGCGTCATGTCCCGGTACGTGGAACCGGAGACGGGCGGGGGGGAAGCCACCCTGCCAGGCGGTGTCGCCTGGGCCGGCGCACCGCCACCCTGGCGGGCAGAAGCGCCGACGCCAGGGAGCTGTCGCAGGACAGTAGGCATGCGGAATACCTCCGTCAATAGTTCCCCCAAGATTGCCGCCAACGGATCGGCTCGCCGCCCGGCTGAGGTTGTTACCCGGCGCGTGTCGTACGGCTCAGGGCGCAGAACGAAATGCGATCGAAGCGCTTCGACGTCCTCACCAGCTCGGACGGGCCGCCAACGGGCCAGTAGAAGCCACTCTTGAGCCCGAGGCCCTTGTTTCCTACGAAACTTGTCCGTTACTTTTTGTCGCCTGAGGTGAAGCGCTTCGACAGCGCCGCCACAGGAAGGCCGTCGCCGAGCGCTGCCCCCACATCGACTCTGATGCTCCGTCAGAGCGCGACTCGACTTCTCCGTACCCGAGGAACCGTCATGACGACTCGCAGCATCACCGATCGCCTGGGTGGCCTGGCCTTCGGCGGGGACTACAACCCCGAGCAGTGGGACGAGCCGGTCTGGAAGGAGGACGACGAACTCATGAGCCGGGCCAGGGTCAACCTGGCCACGGTGGGCGTCTTCTCGTGGGCCCTGCTCGAACCGGAGGAAGGGCGCTACGACTTCACCTGGCTCGACGCCCACATCGACCGCCTGCACGCGAACGGCGTGGCCGTCGACCTGGCCACCCCGACCGCCTCCCCGCCCCCGTGGTTCACCCTGGCCCACCCCGACGCGCTGCCGGTCCGGGCCGACGGCACCCGCCTCGTCCACGGCAGCCGCGACACCTATTGCCTCGCCTCCCCCGCCTACCGCAGCGCGGCCCGCCGGATCGCCTCCGCGCTCGCCGAGCGGTACGGCGACCACCCCGCCCTCGCGCTGTGGCACGTGCACAACGAGTACGGCACGCTCTGCTGGTGCGACCACGCGGCCGCCGCGTTCCGGGTGTGGCTGCGAGCCCGCCACGGCTCGCTGGACGCCCTCAACGAAGCCTGGGGAACGGCCTTTTGGAGCCAGCGCTACACCTCCTGGGAGCAGGTGCTGCCGCCGCGCGCGACCCAGTACCACAAGAACCCCGGCCAGACGCTGGACTTCCACCGCTTCTGGGGCGACGAGATCATCTCCGCGTACCGCGAACAGCGCGACGCGATCCGCGCGCACAGCGACCGCCCGGTGACGACGAACCTGATGCTGCCCTACTACCTGAGGCTCAACCTGTGGGCCTTCGCCCGTGAACTCGACGTCGTCACCTCCGACCAGTACCCGTCCGAGCCGGGCCTGGACGCCTGCGCCCACGTCGCCTTCTACGCCGACCGCTCCCGCTCCTTGGCCGGAGGCCGTCCGTGGCTGCTGATGGAACAGGGCACCAGCACCCTCTACGACGGCGACCAGGTGCTCGGCAAGGAGCCCGGCGAGATCCTGCGCCACAGCCTCGGCCACATCGCGCGCGGTTCGGAGGGGGCCCTCTTCTTCCAGTGGCGCCAGTCCCGGGCCGGTGCCGAGACCTGGCACTCGGCGATGCTTCCGCACGCGGGGCCCGACAGCCGCATCTTCCGCGAGGTCACCCGCACCGGCGAGGCGGTCGCGCGGCTCGGGGAGCTGGCGGGATCCACGGTCACCGCGCAGGTCGCCGTACTCGACGACCCGGACGCCATGTGGGCACTGGAGGTGGACGGCCTGCCCTCCGCCCGGCTCGACTACCACGCGCCGCTCGCCGGGGCACACCGGGCGCTGTGGGACGCGGGCGTCACGGCCGACTTCGCCCATCCGGAGCACGAATTGAGCGGCTACCGGCTGGTCATCGCCCCGTCCTTGTTCCTGCTGTCCGACAAGGGCGCCGAGAACCTGCGCCGTTACGTCGAGGGCGGCGGCACGCTCCTCGTCCAGCACGCGAGCGGATTCGTCGACGACCGCATGCACGCCCGGCTGGGCGGCTATCCGGCGGGCCCGCTGCGCGAGGCACTGGGCATCCGCGTCGAGGAGCACCGGCCGCTGCGGACGGATGAACGCATCGCCCTGTCGGACGGGTCGCACGGCACGCTCTGGAGCGAGTCCCTGCGCACGGAGGGCGCGGAGGCGCTCGCCGCCTACACCCACGGCATGCTCACGGGCAGCCCGGCCCTGACCCGGCACCGCTCCGGCAGCGGACAGGGCTGGTACCTCTCCACCCGCCTGGACGACGCGGACTACGCGGCCCTGGTCGGCCGCCTGCTGAAGGAGGCCGGTGTCGAGCCGGAGGCGCCGGGCCTGCCGGCCGGTGTCGAAGCCGTCACCCGGCACGCACCCGACGGCCGCCGCTGGCAGGTCCTGCTCAACCACACCTCCGAAACCGTGCCCCTGCCGGAACCGGCGCACGACCTGCTCACCGATGCCCTCGTGCACGAGCTGCCGCCCGGCGGTTGCGCGGTTCTGCGCGGGCACTGACCTCGATGGGGGCCACGATGACCAAGGAACCAGAGACCTTCCACTGGGGGCACGAGGCCCTCCACCTCGAGATCGCCCTCGATGAGCACGGCAGCCCGCGCCTGACGCACCTCGGACCACCCGGCGAAGCGCGGGACATCCCCGGTGCATCGCTGCCCCTGGTGGAGGTGACGGCCACGGGTCACGGCCGCGGCTGGTCGGGCGACCGCCTGATCGGGACCGATCTCGGCGGCCGTCTGCGCCACCGGAGCCACCGCGCGACCCGCGACGGGGACTGGCACACACTGACCGTGCACCTGCACGATCCGGAAACCGGGCTGGCCGCGGAGGTGACCTACCGGTCACCGGACGGCATCCCCGTGCTCCGCAGCGAGATGACCCTGCGCAACGAAGGGCGGGCCGCGCTGCACCTGGAGTCGGTCAGCTCGCTCGCGGTGGGCTGCCTGACCCCGCAGGATCCGGCGGCCGTCGATGACGCGGACCTGCTGTGGGCGGAGAACGACTGGCTCGCCGAATGCCGCTGGCGGCGACAGCCGATGCGCCTGACCACGCCGGCCCACGGCGGACGGGTGACCAACGGGCACGGCAGAGCCGGCTTCGCCCTCAACGGACAGGGCACCTGGTCCAGTTGCGGCCGCCTGCCCATGGGCGGCCTGACGGACCGGCGTACCGGCCGCACGTGGGTGTGGCAGATCGAGCACAACGGCGGGGGCTGGCGCTGGGAGTGCGCGGAGCACGACCGGGCGGCCTACGCGGCCCTGTTCGGACCCACCGACACCCAGCACGGCTGGCGGCACTCCCTCGAACCCGGCACCGCCTTCCGCACCGTCCCCGCCGCCCTGTCCTTCAGCGCCGACGGAGGACCCGACGCCGCGTTCGCCGCGCTGACCCGCTACCGCCGCGCCCAACGCCGCCCACACGCCGACCACCAGCGCCTGCCCGTCATCTTCAACGACTACATGAACTGCCTGATGGGCGACCCCACGACCGGGAAGCTGCTGCCGCTCGTCGACGCGGCGGCCGACGCGGGCGCGGAGTACTTCGTGATCGACGCCGGCTGGTACGACGACGACAACGGCGGCTGGTGGACCACCGTCGGCGCCTGGGAGCCCGCCGCCTCCCGGTTCCCCGGGACGCGCGGGATCCACGAGGTGCTGGACCGCATCCGGGAGCGCGGCATGGTTCCCGGGCTGTGGCTGGAGCCGGAGGTGATCGGCGTACGCAGCCCCGTGGCCAAGTCCCTGCCCGACGGGGCGTTCTTCCGCCGCGACGGCGCCCGAGTCACGGAGGCCGGCCGGCACCACCTGGACCTGCGCCATCCGGACGCCCGCGCCCACCTGGACCAGGTCGTGGACCGCCTCGTCGGCGAGTGGGGCGTCGGATACCTCAAACTCGACCACAACATCGACCCCGGCTCCGGCACCAGCGCCCACCCCGGCGAGACCCCGGGCGCCGGCCTGCTCGGCCACAACCGGGCGCACCTCGACTGGCTCGACGGCGTCCTCGACCGGTACCCGCACCTGGTACTGGAGAACTGTGCCTCCGGCGGCATGCGCTGGGACGACGCCATGCTCTCCCGGATGCAGCTGCAGTCCACCAGCGACCAGCAGAACCTCGCCCGCTACGCGCCCATCGCGGCTTCCGCGCCCACCGCCGTCACCCCCGAACAGGGTGCCGTCTGGGCGTACCCCCAGCCGGAGGACTCCCCCGACGAGGTGGCCTTCACCATGGCCAGCGCACTCCTCGGCCGGATCCACCTCTCCGGCCGCCTGACCGAACTCGAACCGGAAGCCCGCGCCCTGGTCCATGAGGCGGTGGCGGTGTACAAGGCCATCCGCGCCGACCTGCCGCACGCCGTGCCGTCCTGGCCACTGGGCCTTCCCGCCTGGGACGACCCCTGGATCGCCCTGGCCCTGCACACTCCCGCCGCCACCTACCTCACCGCCTGGCGCCGCCCCGGAACCGACGCCACGGCGATGCTGCGCCTGCCGCACCTGCGGAACACCGCCGCCCACGTCGACCTGCTCTACCCCTCGGCGAGCCGGGCCGTTTCCGACTGGATGCCCGACACGGCCGAGCTGAGGCTGACCCTGCCCACCGCGCCCTCCGCCGTCCTGCTGCGCATCACCCCCGCGGACCGCGGCAGTTCCTGAACCACCCCACGCCCGCATCACGCATCACGCATCACGCATCACGCATCGACGAGAGGACCCATCGGGTGCCCCCACCGCACCGGCCGGACGGACGCTCCGCCAACCCCGTGATCCCCGGCTTCCACCCCGATCCCAGCATCTGCCGGGTCGGTGACGACTACTACCTGGCCTGCTCCAGCTTCGAGTACTTCCCCGGCGTTCCCCTCTTCCACAGCCGTGACCTGGTGCACTGGACGCAGATCGGCAACGCCCTGGACCGGCCGGAGCAATTGCGTCTGTCGGACGCGTGGTCCTCCGGCGGGATCTACGCCCCCACCCTGCGCCACCACAACGACCGCTTCTGGTTGATCGTCACCAACTGCAGCGAGGGCGGCGGCAACCTGATCGTCACGGCCACCGACCCCGCCGGACCGTGGTCGGACCCCATCCGGGCGCCGGGTGTCCCCGGCATCGATCCCGACCTGGTCTGGGACGAGGACGGCACCTGCTGGTGCACGGTCGCCGGGGGCTCGCAGGTCCGTCTCGACCCGTCCACCGGGCGGACGTACGGTATCCCGCGCCAGCTCTGGTCCGGCGGGCCCGGCGCCAAGGCCCCGGAGGCGCCGCACCTGTACCGGATCGGCGACTACTGGTACCTGCTCATCGCCGAGGGCGGCACCGAACGCGGCCACGCCGTGTCGATCGCCCGCGGTCGTACGCCCGCCGGCCCGTTCGAGCCGTGCCCGGCCAACCCGGTCCTCACCCACCGCGGCACCGACCACCCCGTCCAGAACACCGGGCACGCCGATCTGGTCCAAGGCCCCGACGGATCCTGGTGGATGGTGCTGCTCGGCGTACGGCCCGGTGGCGGAACTCCGGGCTGGCACGTACTCGGCCGGGAGACCTTCCTGACCCCCGTGACCTGGGTGGACGACTGGCCGGTCGTCGGCGAGGTCTCCCTGGAGCTGCCGGAGCTCCCGTGGCCGCTCTTCCCCGGCCCCGTCGAGGAGCAGCGGGACGACTTCGACCTCGCCGAGCTGCGCCCCTCCTGGATCTCCCTGCGCGACCGGTCCGCCGAACACTGCACCACCAAGGAGCGCCCCGGCTGGCTGACGCTGCGCGCGCGGGGCGGCTCCCTGGACGAACCCGACGCGGTGTTCACCGGCCGGCGCCAGCAGCACCTCGCGTGCCGGGCACGGACCCTGACCGACCCCTCGCAAGGGCGCGGCGGCCTCGCCGTCCGCCTCGACGAGCAGCACCATTACGCGATCGAGGCGTCCGGCTCGGAGGTACGGGTCGTCGCGCGCGTCGGCCCCCTGAGCACGGTCGTGGCCGCACGCTCCGTGCCCGCCGGGCCGGTGGTCCTCGCCGTCACGATCGCACAGCCGGCGCCGCACGGACCGTGCACCGGCCCCGACCTCGTCCGACTCGGCGTCGAGCAGCCCGACGGCACGTTCACCGAGCTCGCGGCCCTCGACGGCCGCTACCTGTCGACCGAGGTCGCCGGCGGCTTCACCGGCCGCGTCATCGGCATGTACGCCGCTCAAGGCAGCGTCCACTTCGACTGGTTCGAGTACGAGCCCCTCGACGGCTGAACCAGGCCCCCACCCGTACGACCGACCGAAAGGCACGAGACATGAAGGACATACGGCGCCGCGCGCAGCACCGCGGCCGCGGCCCGGGCCGCCTGGCCGCCCTGCTGCTGACGCTGGTCGTCATGCTGGGGCTGAGCGCCGGCACCGCGCTGGCCGGGCCCGACGACCATCGCAAGCCGTCGCGGCCGGTGGTCCGGGTTCCGGACAACCCCATGGACGCCGTCGCGCGGATGCAGCCCAGCTGGAACCTGGGCAACACCCTGGACGCCATCCCGGACGAGGGGTCCTGGGGCAACGGACAGACCACCAAGGCGACGTTCGACACCATAGCCGGCCAGGGGTTTCGCAGCGTCCGCATCCCGGTGACCTGGACCGACCACCAATCCGCCACCGCGCCGTACACGATCGACGCCGCCTACATGGCCCGGGTCAAGCAGATCGTCGACTGGGCGCTGGCCGACGGCCTGTACGTGGTGCTCAACGTCCACCACGACTCGTGGATGTGGGTCGAGAAGATCACGAGCGACCACGACAAGGTGATGGCCCGGTTCAACTCCACCTGGTCCCAGATCTCCACGACCTTCCGTGACGCGCCGCGCACCCTGATCTTCGAGGGCATCAACG
Source organism: Streptomyces sp. NBC_00454 (assembly GCF_041434015.1). Classification (GTDB taxonomy): domain Bacteria; phylum Actinomycetota; class Actinomycetes; order Streptomycetales; family Streptomycetaceae; genus Streptomyces. Next base: position 298,655 of record NZ_CP107907.1, read on the forward strand.
AGCCGAGCTTCGCCAACGCCACGGACGCGCAGAAGGCCTCCTACCTGAAGGAGCTGCAGACCTCGTTCCACTCCGTGGTCCGCGCTTCGGGCGGCGCGAACGCGAACCGCATGTTGTCGCTGACCACGCCGGGCGGCAGCGGTGACCAGGTCCACCTGGACAACCTGTACACCACGATCACCTCACTGAAGGACCGTCAGCTCATCGCGCAGGTGCACTTCTACAGCTGGTACCCGTTCAGCGTGAACGTGGCGGGCGGCACCCTGTACGACGACGTCGCGCAGAAGCACCTGGAGGATTCCTTCGCCGCCATGCACCGCACCTTCGTCGCCAGGGGCATCCCGCTCTATCTCGGCGAGTACGGTCTGCTGGGCTATCCCGATCAGTTCCACCCCTCCCGCATCGAGCGGGGCGAGGCGCTGAAGTACTACGAGCACGTGGGCTACGGGGCCCGCAAGTACGGCTTCACCACCGCCCTGTGGGACGCGTTCGGCTACCTGAACCGCGACACCCTCCAGTGGCGTGACCCGGCCCTGTTCGCCGCGATCAAGTCGAGCTGGACCACCCGCTCGGGCACGGCATCCTTCGACAAGGTCTTCGTCCCGAAGTCCGGCCCGGTCACGGACAAGTCGCTCACCCTGAACCTCAACGGCACCTTCTTCCGGGGACTGTGGCAGGGCGACACCAGGCTGGTCGCCGGACGGGATTACACCGTCACCGGCAACCAGCTGACCTTCACCGCCAAGGCGCTCACCCGCCTGGTCGGCAACCGCGCCTACGGCGTCAACTCGACGCTCCAGGCCCGGTTCACCAGTGGGCTGCCCTGGAACATCGACATCGTCACCAACGACGCTCCGTCGGTGGCGGCCGCCACCGGCACCACGGACTCGTTCGCCGTCCCCACCCAGTACCGGGGCAACGACCTGGCGACCATGCACGCCACCTACGCCGACGGCACCAACGCCGGCCCGATCGACTGGAACCCCTACCAGGAGTTCAACAAGGCGTTCTCGCCCGACTACCCGAACGGCACGATCATCCTGACCCCCGAGTTCCTGAGCGCGCTCCACGACGGACAGCCGGCGACGCTGGTCTTCCACTTCTACAGCGGCGCCACCGCCACCTACCACGTCACCAAGTCCGCAAGCGCGGTCACCGGCACGGTCTCCTGACGCGCCACGCCCCCGCCCGCGCCCCGGCCGCCCGCGCCCCCGGGCGGCCGGGGCACCCCCACCCGGATCGTCGAAGCGCTTCGACTCAGGGTTGGACACGCGTCCATGCTGGAGCTAGGGTCGGCGTGCGGAACACCACGTATATGGTATGACGCGGACTGTCGAAGCGTTTCACAAGGCTGGGAGAGCTAGATGGTAACCCTCGTCGAGGTCGCCCAGCACGCCGGAGTGTCGGCGAGCACGGTGAGCTATGTCCTCAGCGGCAAGCGGTCCATCTCCGCGACCACCCGACTGCGGGTCGAACAGAGCATCCGCGAGCTGGGGTACCACCCGAACGCCGGTGCGCGTGCCCTGGCCAGCAGCAGGTCGAACATCATCGCGCTGATGGTTCCGCTGCGCACCGACATGTACGTGCCGGTGATGATGGAGATCGCCATCGCGGTCGCCACGACGGCCCGGACCCACGGGTACGACGTGCTGCTGCTGACCGGCGAGGAGGGGCCCGACGCCGTCCGCCGCGTCACCGGCAGTGGGCTCGCCGACGCGATGATCCTGATGGACGTCGAACTCGACGACGAGCGGCTGCCGCTGCTGCGCGGCACCGACCTGCCGTCCGTACTGATCGGGCTGCCCGCCGACACCTCGGGGCTGACCTGCGTCGACCTCGACTTCAAGGCCACCGGCGCGTTGTGCGTCGAGCACCTGGCGACGCTCGGCCACCGCGACATCGCCGTCATCGGCGAGGCCCCCGCGGTCTACGAACGGCACACCGGCTTCGCCGAGCGCACTCTCGACGGACTCCGCTCCCAGGCCCGGGAGTTGGGCATGAGGATGTTGCACCGGCCGTGCGGGGGCGGCTACGACGCGATGGCCGTCACCCTCGCCCGCATCCTCGACGAGCGCCCGGGCACCTCCGGGTTCGTCGTACAGAACGAGCAGGCGGTCGAGCCGCTGCTCGCCCTGCTGCGCCGCCAGGGCCGCGCCGTGCCCGAGGACGTGTCGGTGGTCGCGATCTGCCCGGACCAGGTGGCCGTCCAGGCCTCGGTGCGGCTGACGTCGGTCTCCATCCCCGCACAGGAGATGGGCCGGCACGCGGTCGACCGTCTGGTCGCCAAGCTCGACGGCCGCGGAACCGATGAAGTCGTGCTCATCGCCCCCGAGTTGACGGTACGGGAGAGTACCGGAGCCGCGCCCTCCCCCGCCTCCTGACCCGACACGCCTGCGGGGCCGAAACGCCTGCGGGCCGAGGCCGGTCCGCGCCCGGGAAGGCGCGGACCGGCCTCGGCCCTGAAGTCTCGGGTCAGCCTCCGCTGACGGTCAGGTTGTTGGTGGTGAAGTTGAGGCCACCGGACGACGAGGTGATCTCATAGCCGAACTGGACGTCGCCGATGGTCTCGCTGCCGGGCATCCAGCCCTTGGTGTGCGCGATCCAGTTGAGGATCGGCTTGACGTCCACGGTTCCGGAGTTGGAGTCGGACGTCCGCAGGAACGAGAACACCTGGTTCGACCCGTTGGTGCCCTTGTAGACGTTCCAGTTGTGTCCGCCGAGCGAGACGGTGGCCTGCCAGGTGCCGATCGGGCCGACGGCCCCGTTGTAGTTGACCCAGAGCATGATCTCGTACCGGTGGCCGGTGTCCCAGATGTCGTACGAGGTGTTGTAGGCGCCGGACGACGGGACGCTGACGTTGTAGCTGCTGGTGAGCCAGCCGAGGGAGTCGATCGTCTTGTTGATCGCCTTCGTCGAGTTGGGGTAGGACTTGATGCCGCCGGTATTGGGGTGGTTCGCCCAGACACCCCAGCCGGTCCCGGAGTTGGCCCAGATGCACTGGCTTCCGGTACCGGAGCCCCAGACGTTGTTGTAGAGCTTGTAGCCGTTCAGGCTGGTGCTGCCCCATTGGTCGCAGGAGTTCCACACTGCTGCCGAAGCGGGGGCGGAGGCCAGCCCGACGGTGGCTCCGAGAGCCATCGCCGGCGCCAGCACCGTCATGGCGATCTTGCGCATCGCATTTTTGACCATGGTGTCCCTTCCATGGGTGGGGGGAAATTGCGGGAGTGCTACTGCGCCCCCTGGCGGGGGACGCGATCCTCTCCGGCGACGCGATCGATCGGGTGGGCGCCACCGGAAGAAGTCATGGCTTCGACGACCGGAGCACCGCCACGCCGCGGCGGCCGAGGGTCACCCGGTCGGTCACGGCCGTCCCGGTCAGGAGGTCGTGGTGGGTGCCGGGCACCTCGACGGTCACCGGCTCGCGGCCGTGGTTGAGCACGAACAGCGCCTCGCCCCGGCGGACGGCCTCGACCTGCTCGGGGAGGCCTTCGAGCACCGGCCGGACGCCCGCGGCGGAGGCGATCCCGGCCAGCAGGTCGCGCAGCGCCTCCGGCTCCGGGAGCGTGGAGAGGTACCAGGCCCGGCCCTTGCGCAGGACCGCGGGCAGTCCGTCCAGTTCACCGCCCTTGTACGCCGCGGTCTCCTCGGCGGTGCCGTCGGCCTCCAGCTCCTCGGACCACAGGGACGCCCTGAAGCCCTCGCAGGTGACGCTCTCCCCCGCGTCCAGCGGCCACCACTCGTGCAGGGTGCGGATGCCGAACAGCTCGCGCAGCCGGTAATCCATGCCGCCGGCGCGGACCCGGTCGTCCTGGTCGGCGACGCCGGTCTGGAAGCCGCAGACGAGGGTGCCACCCCGGCGGACGTGGGCGAGGAGATTGTCGATCGCCGCGTCGGTGAGCGCGTACAGCTGCGGCACGACGACCACGGCGTACGGCGTCAGGTCGTGCTCGGGGTGGGCGAAGTCCGTGGTGAAGTGCGCCTGCCACAGCGCCCGGTGCCAGGCGCGCAGGATGTCCGGGTAGTCCACCAGCTTGGACGGTCGGCCGTCCTGGGCTCCGGCCCACCAGGCGTTCCAGTCGTGCAGGACCGCGATGTCCGCGGTGACGTTCCGGCCGCTCACCCCGGAGGCGATCCGCTCCAGATCCGCTCCGAGCTGCTTGACCTCCTGGAAGGTACGGCCATGTTCCCCGGCATGGCTGACCATGCCGGAGTGGAACTTCTCCGCGCCCTGGCGGGACTGGCGCCACTGGAAGTAGCAGACGGCGTCGGCGCCCCGGGCCACGGCCTGGAGGGACCAGAGCCGGCCCAGTCCCCGGGGCTTGGGGTGGTTCACGCCCCGCCAGTTGACGGGCCCGGCGGCCTGCTCCATGAGCATCCACGGCCCGCGCGCCTGGGAGCGGGTCATGTCCTGGACGAGGGCGCCGCTCTGGGCACCCAGCGGGTCGCGCGGATCCGGGTAGATGTCGACGGAGACCACGTCCTCCTCCTGCGCCCAGCGCCAGGCGTCCTGGCCCACCCACAGCGGCATGAAGTTGCTGGTCACCGGCAGGTGCGGGGTGTGGCTGCGGACGATGTCCCGCTCGGCGGCGTAGCACTCCAGGAGCATGTCGGAGGTGAAGCGCCGGAAGTCCAGCACTTGGGTGGGGTTGCGCATGTAGTGGGGCAGGCGGGGCGGCAGGATGCCGTCCCAGGTGTCGTAGCCCTGACTCCAGAAGGCGGTGCCCCAGGTCTCGTTGAGGGCTTCGAGGGTTCCGTGCTTCTCGCGGAGCCAGCGGCGGAAGGCCGCCGCGGCCTCGTCGCCGTAGTCGAAGGTGCAGTACTCGTTGTTGATGTGCCACATCGTCAGCGCCGGGTGGCCGCCGTAGCGGGCGGCGAGGTCCTCGGTGATGGCGGCGGCGTAGCGCCGGTAGGTGGCACTGGAGTGCGAGAAGTGCTGGCGGCCGCCCCACCACTCGGTGCGGCCGTCCTCGGTGACGGGCAGGGTGTCCGGGTGGAGCCGGCCCAGCCAGGGCGGTGGCGAGGAGGTCGGGGTGGCGAGGACGACGCCGATGCCGTTCTCGTGCATCAGGTCCATCAGCGTGTCCAGTCGGCCGAACTCCCGGGCGCCGGGCGCCGGTTCCAGCGTCGACCAGGAGAAGACGCCGAGGGTGACGGAGTTGACCCCGGCCGCCTTCATCAGCCGCACGTCCTCGTGCCAGGTCTCCTCGGGCCACTGCTCCGGGTTGTAGTCGCCGCCGAAGAGCAGACGGCCTCGTGTCGCATCGCTCAGGTCGGGCATCGGAGGGGCTCCTCGTAGTGCGGGCGGCAGCGGTCGGTGGCGAGGCGGACCGGAGGGGGCGGCTTCAGCCCTTGACTGCGCCGGTGAGCATGCCCTTCTTGAAGTGCCGCTGGACGAAGGGGGAGGCGATCGCGACGGGGATCAGCGCGAGGACCATGACGGCCATCTGCAGTCCCAGCGAGGAGAGTTGTCCGGTGCGGACCGCCTGCTGGAGGCCGGTCGGCGCTTCGGTGTGCTTCTGGACCAGTTGGATGAGCACGTTCTGCAGCGGCATCATCTCCTGGTCGGAGAGGTAGATGGAGGCGTTGAACCAGGAACTCCAGTAGCCGACCGCGTAGAACAGCGAGATGACGGCCAGCACGGCGCGCGACAGCGGCATGATGATGGTCAGCAGGATGCGCAGGTCGCCGGCCCCGTCGATGCGGGCAGACTCGGTGAGTTCGGGTGAGATCCCCATGAAGAAGGCCCGCAGGACCAGGATGTTGAAGACACTGACCGCGCTCGGCAGGACCAGCGACAGATAGGTGTCGGTGAGCCCCAGCGACTGCACCAGGAGATACGTCGGGATGAGGCCGGCCCCGAAGAACATGGTCGCCATCATGGTCATCAGGAAGAACCGATGGCCCAGACTCCCCGGCCGCGACAGGCCGTAGGCCGCCAGCACCGACACCGTCATCGAGAACAGCGTGCCGAAGAGCGTGACACCGGCCGAGACCATGATCGCCCGGCTGACCTGGCCACCGCCGAGCAGTTCGGTGTAGTTGACGAAGGTGATGCCCCGGGGGATCACGACGAGGCCGCCGACCCGGTCGATCACGGGTTTGGGAGAGAGGCTGGTGACGATCACGATCCACAGCGGAGCGAGCACCCCCAGGCAGCAGAGAAGGAGGAAGCCGCTCTTGGCGGCGAGTCCCGCCTTGCTCGGCGACTCCTCCCACACGGGGCGGGCGGGGGCCTTGAGGCTGCGGACGAGCTGTGTGTTGAGGCTCATTTCTTGTACACCCCCTGCTCGCCCAGCAGGTGCGCGAACTTGTTCGCGCCCAGGACGAGGCAGATTCCGATGAGCCCCTTGGCCAGGCCGACCGCGGCCGCGTAGCTGAAGTCGCCGTTCTGGATGCCCATGTTCCACACGTACGTGTCGAGAACCTCGCTGGCCCCCGCGCCGACCGCGTCCCGCTGGAGCAGGAACTGCTCGAATCCGACGCTCAGCGCGTCGCCCACCCTGAGGACGAGCAGCAGCGCGATCACCGGGCGCAGCGCTGGCAGCGTCACGTGCCACATGCGGCGCCAGCGCCCCGCGCCGTCCATGGCGGCGGCCTCGTACAGGTCGGTGCTGACGGCGGACAGGGCCGCGAGGAAGACGATGATCCCCCAGCCGGCGTCCTTCCACACGGACTGCGCGGTGACCAGGTACTTGAAGAGGTCCGCGTTGGTCATCAGGTCGAAGCCGCTCCACCCGTGCTGCTCCAGGGTCTGGGCGATGACGCCCGCGCCGCCGAAGAGCTGCTGGAACACGGTGACGACGAGGACCCACGAGAAGAAGTGCGGCAGATACATGATCGCCTGCGCCACGGCCCGCACCCGGGGCCGGATCACGCTGTTGATGAGCAGCGCGAGGGCGATGGGGACCGGGAAGAACAGCACCAGTTGGAGCGCGAACAGGAGGAGGGTGTTCTTGGTGGCGCTCCAGAACAGCGGGTCCTCGAACATCCGCGAGAACTGCTCGAAGCCGACCCAGGGACTGTGGAAGATCGCCGTGATGCCGTTGCTGGAGACGTACGGGTCGTAGTCCTGGAAGGCGACGATGTTGCCGAGCAGCGGGAGGTAGTTGAAGAGCAACAGCAGCAGGATGACGGGCACCGTCATCAGGATGAGCGCACGGTCACGGCGCAGCCGGATCCGGAACGCGACCGTGCCGCCCTTGCTCTTCCCGCCCGGCGCCCGCACCTTCGTCCCCGCGGTGGCGGCCCCGGCCTTCGTCCCCGCGGTGGCGAGCGCGACCGGCGTCGGCTTCTCGACGGCCGCGGGGGAACAAGTCCCGTCGGGCCTGCTCCCGGCCGTGAGGGACATCAGTTGCCGCTGCCGTTCTCGTCGAGGAGCTTCTTGTACCAGTCGCGCAGCTCGTCGCCGCCGGAGGACCTCCAGGTGGAGATGGCGGCCTGCACGTCGGAGAGCTTCTTGTTGCCCCGCACGTAGTCGATCTGCAGTTGCTCGTGCTGGCTGGCGAGGTTGGCGTAGCGGGTCGGCTCGACGATGGTCATGCCGTATATGGACGTTTTTTTCATGAAGGCCCCCATCCGCTGCTGCCACTCGACCTGCTTGCGGGCGACCTCGGGGAAGTCGGGGTGGGCGTAGTAGGGAGCCGGGGCCGCCAGCATCGTCCAGGCGTTGATCAGCTCGGAGTTACCCTGGTCGGTCTTGACGGGGACGCCGTCCCTGACCGTGTAGTGGGTGCCCTCGACGCCGTAGTCGACGAGCATCCGCTCCTTGGTGCCGTAGGGAGCGGCCGAGAAGTTGGCCGCGGCCAGCGCGTTCTCCACGGTCTCCTTCGAGGCGTCCTTGCTGATCAGCGACCAGATGATGGCGGGCGAGGACGCCCACAGCGTCGGGTTGCCGCCGGCGGCGCCGAAGATGTCCATGGCGTCGATCTGGAAGCCCGGGTTGGCCTGGGCCTGTTCGGCCGTCTTCTGGTACCAGGCGGACATGTCGCCGTTGAAGACCAGGATCTCTCCGGCGGTGAAGCGCTGTCCCGAGTCGCCGGAGCGCGCGATGTCATCGGGATGGACCACACCGGCGTCGAACAGCTTGCGGGTCCACTCCAGGGCCTCGAGGTATTCGGGCCGCTCGATGGCGTACCTCAGCTTGCCGTCGTCGTCGATGTTCCATTTGGGACAGGCGCCGAAGATGCTCCCCGAGAGCCAGCTCATGTCACCGCAGGCCCACACCTTGGCCTTGGCGCTGGTGGCGTCCTTGGCCCAGCTGAGGAACTCGTCGGCCGACTTGGGTACGGACCAGCCCTTCTTGTCGAAGAGGTCCTTGCGGTAGAACGGCACGATGAAGTTCGCGGAGGCGGCGGGCATCGGGATACCGCGCAGCGCGCCGCCGAAGATGCCCATGCGCCAGGCGTCGGACGGAATCGCGGCCAGGTTCGGGTACTTCTTGACCTTGTCGCCCGCCAGGTGGGGGCCGAGGTCCATGAACTTCGCGGTGACCGCGTTCGCGATCTTGCCGACCAGGTGCCAGTTGGCCACGACCACCATGTCGGGTACGGAGCTGGAGGCGAGGACGGCGCCGAGCTTCTCGCCGTAGGTGTTGCCGTCCTGATTCTGCCAGGTGACCTTGGTGCCAGCCGCCGCGTCGACCGCCTCGTAGTACGCGCACCCGGCCTTCGGCGGGGTGCCCCAGAGCGGGGACATGATCTTGAGGGGAACGCCGGTGCCGAGCTTGGCCGGGACCGAGGCGGCGAGGGCCGCGAGGTCGACCTTGGCGATGTAACCGTCCGACGAACCGTTCTTCGAAGGAAGGTCCGGCTTGGCGACCGTGCTGGCGACGTACGTCGGGAGCAGCTTGTCGGCGCCCTTGCCCGCCGTGGTCCCGTTGGGCGTCCCGCTGCCCGAGCCGCCGCAGGCGGTGAGCAGCGGCATTCCCCCGGCCACCGCCGCGGTGGCGACCGCCGTGGAGGCGAGGAAGCTTCTCCGGCTCGGTCCGGAGGAGGCGGCATTCGGCGTCATTGCGTCAACCCTTCATGGCGCACCTGGTCACCCGGCGGTGGGGCCGTCGGCTGCGGTGTCGTGACTGGAACTGACTCAGCTGAAGCGGACATCCGACCACTGCGACGCGCATTACAGTCGAAGCGCTTCGATGTTGCAGTGAGGTTAAGTGAACACCCAGGGGCGCACAAGGGTGGCTTCCAAGATTCCCCCGCGGCCGGAAAGAGACTCTTCGCATGCGCTGCTTGAGGCAAGGGCATGGATCCCTTGACGCCCACCCTGATGCCTGACGAGCATCGAAGCGCTTCGAAAGCACCTGCCGCTCCACCTCAAGGGGATCCCGCGTGTCCGCACATACGCCACACACACCACCACCTTTCCGCGACCCGACGCTTCCTTTCGCGAAGCGCATCGACGACCTCCTGTCGCGGCTCGCGCTCGACGAGAAGATCGGATTCCTGCACCAGTTCGCGCCCGCCGTGGAGCGGCTCGGCGTCGCCGCGTTCCGCACCGGTCAGGAGGCCCTGCACGGCGTCGCCTGGATGGGCCCGGCCACCGTCTTCCCGCAGGCGGTGGGCCTGGGCACGACCTGGAACACGGATCTCGTACGACGGGTCGGCGAGGCGGTCTCCAAGGAGGTCCGCGCGATGCGCACCCGCGACGACCGCGTGGGGCTGAACGTCTGGGCCCCGACCGTGAACCTGCTGCGCCACCCCCTGTGGGGCCGTAACGAGGAGGGCTACTCGGAGGACCCGAAGCTCACCTCGGCCATCGCCACCGCCTACACGCGCGGGCTGCGCGGCGAGCACCCGGCGTACTGGCGCACCGCGCCCGTCCTCAAGCACTGGCTGGCCCACAACAACGAGACGGGCCGCGACGTCACCTCCTCCTCGGTCCGCCCGCGCGTCCTGCACGAATACGACCTGCGCGCCTTCCGCGAGACGGTCGAGGCGGGCGCCGTGGCCGGAGTGATGCCGGCGTACAACCTGGTCAACGGCCGCCCGAACCACGTGTCGCCGTATCTGCGCGAGCATCTGCGCACCTGGACAGACGAGGAGCTGCTGGTCTGCTCGGACGCGGGCGCGCCCTCCAACCTGGTCGACTCCGAGCACTACTTCGACACCCACGAGGAAGCGACGGCCGCCGCGCTGCTGGCCGGCGTCGACAGCTTCACCGACCACGGCACCGACAGTTCGCAGATCACCGCACGGATCCGCGGCGCACTCGCGCAGGGCCTGCTGACCGAGCCGGACATCGACGTGGCGGTCCGCCGCCAGCTCTCGGTCCGCTTCCGCCTCGGCGAGTTCGACCCGGAACACGACCCCCACGCGCTCACCGCGGACTTCGACACCCCGGCCCACCGGGCCCTCGCCCAGGAGGCGGCCGAGCAGGCCGTCGTGCTGCTCAAGAACAGCGGTGGCCTGCTGCCGCTCGCGTCCGGCACCCGGATCGCGGTGGTCGGCCCGCTCGCCGACGAGTGCAAGCTCGACTGGTACAGCGGCACGCTCCTGCACCGCTCCACGCCGCTGGCAGGCCTGTACGAGCGGTTCGGCCCGGAAGAGGTGCGGTTCGCGGAGGGCGCGGACCGGATCCTGCTGAAGACCTCGGCCGGAACCTTCCTGCACGTACCCGAGGCGGTCGCCGACGACGAGGTGCGCGGCGCCGCGGGCGCCCTCGACCCGGCCCTGCTCGCGGGCCGGACGGACCTGCCCCCGCTCACCACCGGCGCGACCGGCACCGAGCTCTCCCTCGTCGACTGGGGCGAGGGCGCGGCGACCCTGCGCGCCCCCGACGGCCGCTACCTCTCCGTCGCCGAGGACGGCCGTGTCCGGGCCTCCGCCGACCAGCCCGGAGGGTGGGTCGTCCAGGAGACGTTCCGCCTGGAACCGCACGGGAACGGGCACCTCCTCCGGCACGTCGCTACGGGCCTCCCCGTCTCTGTCGCCGCCGACGGCCTGAAGGTTGCCGCCGGGAGCGGGGAGATCTTCGAGGTCGTCTTCGTCGAGAGGGGCGAGGACGCGGTGCACCGGGCCGCTTCGCAGGCGGACGTGGTCCTGGTGGTCGCGGGCAACGATCCGCACATCAACGGACGCGAGACCGAAGACCGTACGACCCTGGCCCTGCCCGCCCACCAGGAGCGACTCCTGCGCGCGGCCCGCGCGGCCAACCCGAACACGGTGCTGGCTCTGGTGTCGGCGTACCCGTACGCGGTCGATCACGCCGAGGTGCCGGCGCTGCTGTGGACGGCCCACGGCGGCCAGGCGGCCGGCAGCGCCCTGGCCCGGATCCTGGCCGGCGACGTCTCCCCCGCCGGCCGCCTCCCGCAGACCTGGTACGCCGACGACCGCGACCTGCCCGACCTCCTCGAATACGACGTGATCGGCGGCCGTCAGACGTACCTCTACTTCGAGGGCACGCCCCTCTTCCCCTTCGGCCACGGCCTGTCGTACGCGTCCTTCTCCTACGAAGGCCTCACGACCCGCGTCGAGGACGGGACGATGCACGTGTCCTTCACGGTCGCCAACACCGGTGACGTCACCGCGGACGAGGTCGCCCAGCTCTACACCCGGGCCGTGGACCCCTCGCTGCCACGGCCCCGCAGGGAACTGGCCGCGCACCGGCGGGTGACGCTCGCGCCCGGCGAGGTAACGGAGGTCGCCTTCAGCCTGCCGATGTCGGCCTTCGCGTTCTGGGACGTGGCGCAGGGGCGTCAGCGGGTGGCACCGGGTCCCTACGAGATCCTCGTAGGGGCGTCCAGCGAGGACATCCGCCTCACCCGGACCGTCGAGCTCGACGGCGAGCCGTCCCTCCCCCGGCCGGTCATGGCGGCCGGCCTGGACGCGGTGGACTTCGACGACCAGAGCGGCACCGAGATCGTGGACCGTACGAAGACCTCGGGTGACTCCGTCGCCCCTGTGGCCGGCCGGAGTGCGGGCGAGCTGGTGTTCCGTGACTGTGATTTCACGAAGGGGGCTGCCGGGATCACGGTGGAGGCCGCGGGTGAGGGCACGGTCGAACTCTCACTGGGTGACGGTCCGGTGCTGGCCGTGCTCGCGCTGTCCCCGGGCACGGCCGGTCCGTACGACTACGCCACCGTGAGCGCCCCCGTCGGCGTGGCGGCCGGTGTGCACGAAGTGCGCCTCGGACTGCGCGGCACGGTGCGGCTCGCGCGCGTCACCTTCTCCGTCTGAGGCGGGGTGTGAGGCAGGGTGGCGTGCCCTCGGCACGCCACCCCGGGCGCGCTTTCAGCCGATCTTGGTCAGGTTCCAGTTCTGCGCGGGGCCGCCGTTGGAGGACCACTGGATGACCGGGATTGCGTCCCCGCTCGCGTAGCCGTTGTCCAGGACCTTTCCGCTGTGCCGGTTGGTGAGCCGGAACGCACCCCCGCCCAGCGCGGCGACCGCCCACTGCTGGCCCTGACCGCCGCCGTCGGTGCGCTGGACCAGCACCGTGCCGTCGGAGGTGCTGCCGTTGTCGTCGAGGGCCTTTCCGCTGCGGACACAGACCAGCTTGTAGTAGCCGTGGCCCAGGTCGGTGACCGTCCACTGCTGGGGAGTGCCGCCGTTGGGGGCCCACTGGGCGACCTGGCCGCCCTCGGTGGTGGTGTTGGCGTTGTCGAGGGCCTTGCCGTTCTGCGCGCTGACCAGCCGGTAGACGCCGCCCGCGAGGACCGCCGGCATGCCGCTGACCTCCACGCAGACCACGGAGTCGTTCGCGTTGGGCGCCGTGGCCGGCACGCTGACGTTGATCTGGCCGCCGCTGACCGTGTAGGCGAGCGAAACCGAGGGATTGCTCATCAAGTAGACGCGGCTGATGGTGTTCTGGACCGCCGGGACCTGCAGGGTGCCGCCCGTCGGCCATGTGAAGACGTGGGCGAAGAGCTTGCCGTCCTTCTTGGTGATCCTGCCCCACGACGGCTCGACGGCGAAGGGGCTGCCGCTGGTCCCGTGGATGCTGTCGGCGTGGGTGGCCATCCAGGAAGCCAGCCCGGTCAGTACCGTCGTCGCTCCGGCGGTCACGGTGCCGTCGCCCTTGGGGCCGATGTTGAGCAGGTAGTTGCCGTCCCGGGAGACGACCGTGACCATCTCCTGGACGATGTCCTTCACCGGCCTGTAGTTGTTCTCGGCCCAGTCGGTGTAGCCCCACTGGCCGTTCATCGTGGCACAGGTCTCCCACGGCCGGTCCAGCGGCGTGACGGGCACGGTCTGCTCCGGGCAGGCGAAGTCCCCCAGGCCGAGGTCGCGCTTGACGCGTTCGTTCACGACGAGTCCGGGCTTGCGGGCCATCAGCCACCTGTAGAGGTCCTCGCCGTCGGCCTTGGTCCACCAGTCGGTGAGCGTGGGGGCGGCCGGGTTGGCGCACCAGTCGCCGTCGAACCACAGGACCGCCGGGTCGTAGCGGTCGAGCAGTTCCTGCAGCTGGGCCTTCATGTCGTTGATATAGGCGGTGCGGGCGGCCTGCGAGGACATGTCGGAGAAGAGGGTGCTCCGGTTGATGGTCTGGGAGGGGTGGCTCCAGTCCAGGATCGAGTAGTAGAGCCCGAACTTGACGCCCCGCTTCTCGCACTCGGTCTTCAGCTGGGCCAGCAGGTCGGGCTGGAAGCCCTTGTAGTCGTGCAGGTTGTACTGCTTGGTGCCGGTGGTGTCGGTGAAGCCCGCGACGTTGGAGTCCCACATCGCATAGCCCTCGTGGTGCTTGGCGGTGATCACGAGGTACTTCATGCCGGCGTTCTTGGCCAGTTCGGCGATGTTCGCGGCGTTGAAGCTCGCCGGGTTGAACGGGGTGGTCACCTGGGCCTGGTAGTCGGCCTTGTTCCAGTTCTCGCTGGAGAACGCCCACTCGCCGTGGCCGCGGTAGGAGTAGGACCCGAAGTGGATGAACATGCCGAACCTGGCCTGGTACCACCAGTCCAGCTTCGAGGGGACGCCGTACGCCTGGGCGGTGGCGGGCCACACGACCTGTGGGAGACCGAACGCCACGGCGCCGCCGGCGAGGGCGGCGGCCTTGATCAGGGAGCGTCGGCTGAGGGGGGAGGAGGACATCTTCGACTCCTGGAGAGTGAATGGGCAGGGGGAAGCGGTCTGTTCGGTGAGCGGGTGAGGGGGGGGGGGGGGGGCAGCGCACCGGGCGCTATGCGTCCACGACCAGGACGATGTCCAGCGTCCTGGGCCCGTGCACGCCCTCGACACGGTCCAGCTCGATGTCGCTGGTGGCCGAGGGGCCCGAGATGAGCGTGAGCGGCCGGCAGGGGTCGAGCCGGCTCAGCGCGTCGGGGACGTCGGGCACGATCTGGTCCGCCCGGACCACGCAGACGTGCTGGTCCGGCAGCAAGGTGAGGACCCTGCGCCCCTGGCCGGGTCCGTGGTCGAGGGTCACGGTGCCGGTGACGGCGATCGCGACGGCGACGGTGGTGACCACGGCGTCCGCCCCGTCGAGTTGCCCCACGGTCAGCGGCGGAGCGTCTTCCAGCCGCGTCCAGGGCCCTTCCGGGAGCAGGTCCTCGGGAAACCCGGGCGGCACCACCAGGGACCGGGCCCCGGTGCGGGCCAGCGCGCGCCCGACGGCCGCCGCCACACCGGCAGCGGGAACCCGGACCACCGTGGCGCGGTATTCGGCGGCGCGTTCGGCGAAGAGCCCGATGACGTCCGGTCCCGCGTGGTCGGCGCGCGGGTTGTCCGGGAGCGGTATGTCGTCGGGGTCCTCCGATCCGGGCACCCCGGCCAGGGCTGCCCGCACCGCGCTCAGTACGCTCTCGCGGTCGTTCATCCTCGTCCCTTCCCTTCCACCGTCGCGGAGCTGTCCGCATGCGCGGGTCTTCTCGTCCGGCGCCACCAGGCGCGGAACGTTTCCCTGGGCGGCACGGGTGTGTCACGGCTGGCGGACCAGCCGGCGAACGGACCCGGCAGGGCGCCGATCCGGCCGTCGCGGGCCACCAGCCGGGCCCCGAGGCCGGCGAGCTTCTGGGCCGCGGCCAATCGGCGCGGGGAGGACATGACGGCGCCCGCGGCCTTCATGGCGAGCGCCTCGACGGTGGGCAGGCGGCGGCCGCGCCGCCCTGCCTCCACGGCCTTCGCGCGCAGGTGGACCAGCACCTCCGGGATGTCGATCTTCACGGGGCAGGCGTCGTAGCAGGCGCCGCAGAGGGTCGAGGCGAAGGGCAGGGAGGCCGCCCCGCTTTTGATGTCACTGCCGATGCCGACGAGCTGCGGGGTCAGTACGGCGCCGATCGGGCCGGGGTAGACGGACCCGTAGGCGTGGCCGCCCGTGCGCTCGTACACCGGGCAGACGTTCAGGCACGCCGAGCAGCGGATGCAGGCGAGGGCCTGGCGGCCCACTTCGTCGGCCAGCGTCGCGGTGCGGCCGTTGTCGAGGAGGACCAGGTGGAAGTTCTGCGGGCCGTCGCCCTCGGTGACGCCGGTCCACAGGGAGGTGTACGGGTTCATGCGCTCGCCCGTCGACGAGCGGGGCAGGAGCTGGAGGAAGACGTCCAGGTCGGCGAAGGACGGCAGGACCTTCTCGATGCCCATCACGGTGATCAGCGTCTCGGGCAGGGTCAGGCACATCCGCCCGTTGCCCTCCGATTCCACCACCACGACCGTTCCGGTGTCGGCGGCGGCGAAGTTGGCGCCCGAGACGGCCACCTTGGCCCGCAGGAACTTCTCCCGCAGGTGGAGCCTGGCAGCCTCGGCGAGATCGCGGGGATCGTCGGAGAGCCCTTCGGGAGCCGGCCTTCCCCACTCCCCCATCTCGCGGCGGAAGATCTCCCGGATCTCGGAGCGGTTGCGGTGGATGGCCGGCACCAGGATGTGGGAGGGGCGGTCGCGGCCCAACTGGACGATGAGTTCTGCGAGATCGGTCTCGTAGGCGCGGATGCCGGCCTCGGCGAGCGCCTCGTTGAGGCCGATCTCCTGGGTCGCCATCGACTTGACCTTGACGACTTCGCTCTCGGCCGTATCGCGCACCAGGTCGGTGACGATGCGGTTGGCCTCCGCGGCGTCCGCCGCCCAGTGGACCACTCCGCCCGCGGCGGTCACGCTCTTCTCCAGGCGAAGAAGATGGTGGTCGAGGTGGCGCAGGGTGTGACGCTTGACGGCTGCCGCCGTCTCCCGCAGTTCCTCCCAGTCCTCCAGCTCCGCGGCGACCGCCAGCCGCTTGTCCCGGATGGTGCCGGTGGCCCGGCGCAGGTTCGCCCGCAGTTGGGTGTCCGCGAGCGCGGTACGCGCCGCCTGGGGAAAGGCCGGCGTGCCCAGCCATACGACGTTGTCGGCGCCGCTCACCGCGGGTCCCCTTCCGTGGAGGCCAGGATCTCGGCCAGGTGCATCGTTCCGACGCCGGTACGGAGGCGGGACAGGCCGCCGCCGATGTGCGTGAGACAGGAGTTGTCGCCCGCGGACAGGAACTCGGCCCCGGTGCCGAGGACATGGCGCATCTTGTCGGCGAGCATGGCGTTGGACACGTCCGCGTTCTTCAGCGCGAAGGTGCCGCCGAAGCCGCAGCAGGACTCGGCGTCGGGCAGTTCGACGAGGTCGATGCCCTTCACGGCGCGCAGCAGTGCGAGCGGCCGGTCGCCGACGCGGAGCATGCGCAGCGAGTGGCAGGTCGGGTGGTAGGTGACGCGGTGCGGGAAGTACGCGCCGACGTCGGTGACGCCGAGGACGTCGACGAGGAGTTCCGACAGCTCGTACACCGTCGGCGCCACTCGCTCGACCGCCTCGGTGAGGGCGGCGTCCCCGTACTGGGCGGCCACCACCCGGTGGTGGTCGCGCACCATGCCCGCGCAGGACCCGGAGGGGACGACGACGGCGTCGTAGCCCTCGAAGACCTCGGTGAAGCGGCCCACCATGGGCAGGGTCTCGGGCCGGTAGCCGGTGTTGAAGTGCATCTGGCCGCAGCACGTCTGGCCCTGCGGGAACTCGACGGTGTGACCGAGGCGTTCCAGCAGTGCGGTCACCGCCTGGCCGGTGCGGGGGAACATCGTGTCGTTGAAGCACGTGATGAAGAGGGCTATGCGCATGGGGTGTCCTGGGGCGGGGGGTCCTGTGGCGGGTCCGGGGGTTCCGTGATGGTCAGGCCGTAGGTCCGCACGGCCGTGCCGGTGAAGACCTCGTGGCGCTCGGCCGGGCTGAGTCCGTCCGTCATCTCTCCGGCGGCGGCGACGACTTGGGCGTAGGTGGCGGCGAGCCGGCAGACGGGCCAGTCGGAGCCGAACATCAGCCGCCCGGGGCCGAAGGCGTCCAGGACGGTGTCGGCGTACGGCCTCAGGTCATCGACCGTCCAGGAGTCCCAGTCGGCCTCGGTGACCATGCCCGAGAGTTTGCAGACGGTGTTGGGGAGCGCGGCGAGGCGCCCGATCCGCTCCGCCCAGGGTGCGAGTTCGCCGGACGCGATGGGCGGCTTGCCGAGGTGGTCGAGGACGAAGGTGAGGCCGGGAAGACGCTGCGCGGCGTCGATGGCGGCCTCGAGTTGGTGCGGCTGCACCACGAGGTCGTAGACGAGTCCGGCCTCGGCGACCGCGCTCAGGCCGCGCAGTGCCTCCGGGCGCACGAGCCAGCGGGGGTCCGGCTCGCCCTGCACCTGGTGGCGCATCCCCACCAGGTGCTCCCCACCGGAGCCGGCACGCAGCCCGGCGAGAGCGTCGGCGACGTCGGGTGCGGTCAGGTCGGTCCAGCCGACGACCCCGGCGACCAGGTCGCTGCGTGCGGCCATGGCCAGGAACTCGGGGGTCTCTTCCGCCGCGGTGACCGTCTGCACCAGCACGGTGGCGGTGACGCCGGCCGCGCGGGCCTGCGGTGTCAGGTCGGCGAGGGAGAAGTTCCGTCGCAGCGGGGCGAGTTCGGGCCCGGTGATCCAGTCCTGGTCGCGGACGGACAGGTCCCACACGTGGTGGTGGGCGTCCACGATTCCCGGCCCGTGGTCCACCCCGGTCACAGCTCCCACACCACCGGCAGCGTGGTGTCCGCGCCCTGCTCGGA
Source organism: Streptomyces sp. NBC_00454 (assembly GCF_041434015.1). GTDB lineage: Bacteria > Actinomycetota > Actinomycetes > Streptomycetales > Streptomycetaceae > Streptomyces. Next base: position 316,615 of record NZ_CP107907.1, read on the forward strand.
GTAGTCGTGGACGACGTCCAGCAGCTCGGCCATCCGCGCCTGCCAGGCAATGTTGACCGGCAGCTTCTCCAGTGCGGCGATCATCGCCTGGTAGTCCTGGACCTCCAGTACGTGGAACAGGTCGGTGCCGCTGCGCCAGATGGTCCACTCGCTCACCCCCGCGGCGCGGATGGCGGCGGTCAGTTCCTCGGGCACCTGCCGGTGCGCGGCGTCGTACTCCTCGATGCGGTCGGCGCGGACCTTGGTGTGCAGGGCGACCTTCATGACGGCTCCTTCGGCGACGGGGTTTCCCCGATGGGTGCCGGGACGGGGACGGGGGTGTCCGGGTCCAGCAGGCCCTCGGCGCGCAGCTCGTCCCACAAGGCGTCCGGGATCGGGCGCCGCAGCTGCTCCACGGTGTCGCGCACCTCCTCGGGGGAACGGGCGCCGGTCAGGACGCTCGCCACGGACGGGTGACCGAACGGGAAGCGCAGCGCGGCGGCCCGCAACGGCACGCCGTGGCGCTCGGTGACCGCCAGCAGCCGCAGCGCCCGCTCGAGGACCGGCTGCGGAGCCGGCGCGTAGTCGTAGGTGGCTCCCGGCCGGGGGGCGGTCAGCAGCCCGGAGTTGAAGACTCCGCCGATGATGACGCTGCGGCCGCGGGCGGCCGCCTCCGGGAGCAGTTCGGCGAGCCCGTCCTGTTCCAGGAGGGTGTAGCGGCCGGCCAGGAGCACCACGTCGATGTCGGTCTCGCGCACGAAGCGGGCGGGCAGGGCGCACTGGTTCATACCGATGCCGATCGCCCCGACCACGCCTTCGCCGCGCAGCCGCTCCAGGGCCGGGTACGCCTCGCGCAGCGCCTGCTCGGCGTGGTCGTCGGGGTCGTGCAGCAGGGCGATGTCGACGCGGTCGAGGCCGAGGCGTTCCAGGCTCGCCTCGAGGGAGCGCAGCACTCCGTCGGCGGTGAAGTCCCAGACCCGGCGGTGGGTGGACGGGACGGCGAAGCCGTGGCCGAGGTCGTTTCCGGGGATGCCCCGCGGGTCCGGCTCGAGGAGCCGGCCCACCTTCGTGGAGAGGGTGTAGCTGTCGCGGGGGCGGCCCTGCAGGGCGGCCCCGAGCCGTCGTTCCGACAGGCCCAGTCCGTAGTGGGGGGCGGTGTCGAAGGTACGGACCCCGGCGTCCCAGGCCGCGTCCACCGTGGCGTGGGCGGCCTCGTCGGTGACCGGGCGGTAGAGGTTGCCGAGGGCCGCGCAGCCCAGGGCCAGCTCCGAGACCGTCACCGCGCCGCCGCCCAGCCCGGTGGTCCTCACGACTGGGCCGCCGGGCGCAGCCGCAGTCCCTGCATGCCGCCGTCCACGGCGAGCGCGGTGCCGGTGACGGACGCCGCGGCCGGACCGGCCAGGTAGACGATGGCGGCCGCCACCTCGTCGGCGGTCACCAGACGGCCCATGGGCTGGCGGGCGTTGAGCGCGGCCCGTTCGGCCTCGGGGTCGTCGGCGGCGTCGAGCAGCCGGGCGACCCACGGGGTGTCGGCGGTGCCGGGGTTGACGCAGTTGACGCGGATGCCCTCACGGACGTGATCGGCGGCCATGGCCAGGGTGAGGGACAGCACGGCGCCCTTGCTGGCGGAGTACAGGGCGCGCTGCGGCAGTCCGGCGGTGGCCGCGATGGAGCAGGTGTTGACCACGGACGCGTGTGCGGACCGGCGCAGGTGGGGCAGGGCGGCCCGGGTGGTGCGGACCATGCCGAGGACGTTGACGTCCAGGACGCGGTGCCACTGTTCGTCGGGGTTGTCCTCGACGTTGCCGGCGGCGCCGATGCCCGCGTTGTTGACGAGGATGTCGATGCCGCCGAGCCGCGTGGCCGCCTCCTCCACGGCGGCGCGTACGGAGGCGTCGTCGCTGACGTCGGCCTTGAGGCCGAGCAGCGGTTCGCTCACGCCTTCCGGATCGAGGTCGAGTACGGCGACGGCCGCGCCCCGCGCCGCCAGTGCGCGGGCCGTGGCGAGCCCGATACCGGACGCGCCGCCCGTGACGAGCGCCCTGAGGCCGGTCAGTTCGCTCATGCCAGTTCCTCCTGCGCGGCGCGGTCGGCCACCCAGAACGTGCCGTCCGGGTAGAGGTACTCGGCGATGGACTGCGCACGCATGGTGGCGGAGAAGCCGGGGGCGAGCGGGGCGGTGTAGTGGCCGTCCCGGATCACCACCGGATCGACGAAGTGCTGGTGGAGGTGGTCGACGTACTCGATGGCGCGGTCCTCGGTGCTTCCGGAGAGGGCCAGGTAGTCGAACATCGACAGGTGCTGCACCAGCTCGCACAGCCCCACTCCGCCGGCGTGCGGGCACACCGGGACACCGAACTTCGCGGCGAGCAGCAGGATCGCGAGGTTCTCGTTGACCCCGCCGACCCGCGCCGCATCGATCTGGAGGACATCGATCGCGCCGGCCTGGAGGAGCTGCTTGAAGACGATCCGGTTCTGCACGTGCTCGCCGGTGGCCACCTTCACGGGGCCGACGGCCCGCCGTACGGTCGCGTGGCCGAGTACGTCGTCGGGGCTGGTCGGCTCCTCGATCCAGTACGGGTCGAACTCGGCGAGCGCCTGGGTCCACCTGATCGCCTCGGGCACGTTCCACCGCTGATTGGCGTCGATGGCGATGCGGATGCCGTCACCTACGGCGCCGCGGGCGGCGCGCAGCCGCCGGATGTCGTCGCTCAGGTCGGCGCCGACCTTGAGTTTGATCTGTGTGAAGCCGTCGGCGACGGCCTGCTTGGCCAGCCGGGTGAGCTTTTCGTCGGTGTAGCCGAGCCAGCCCGGGGAGGTGGTGTAGCCGGGGTATCCGCGCTCCAGCAGGGTCGCCTCGCGTTCCGCGAGCCCCGTGCGGCCCTCGTGGAGGAGCGTGAGGGCGTCCTCGGGGGTGAGGGCGTCGGAGATGTAGCGGAAGTCGACCTGGGAGACCAGCCACTGCGGCGAGGCGTCGGCGAGCAGCCGCCACAGCGGCTTGCCCTCCCGCTTGGCCGCCAGGTCCCACACGGCGTTGACCACGGCGCCGATCGCCATGTGCATCACGCCCTTTTCGGGGCCGAGCCAGCGCAGCTGGCTGTCGCCGATCAGGTCGCGGCTGACCGATCCCGGATCGGCGCACAGCTCGTGGACGGAGCGGCCGATGACATGGGGTCGCAGTGCGTCGATCGCGGCGACCTGGACGTCGTTGCCGCGTCCGATGGTGAAGGTGAAGCCGTGTCCTTCGTGCCCGTCGCCGGCGTCGGTGCGCAGCACGACGTAGGCGGCGGAGTAGTCGGGGTCCGGGTTCATCGCGTCGGATCCGTCCAGTTCCCGTGAGGTGGGGAAGCGGATGTCGTAGGTGTCGACGGCGGTGATCCGGGCGGTGGTTGCAGTCAAGGTGGTGCTGCCTTTCACGCTTGGGCGAAGATCTGGCGCTGGCTGCCGAGGCCGTCGACGGAGAGCTCGACCGTGTCGCCGGGGCGGAGGTAGGGGGTGCCGGGAAGCCCCAGGGCCACGCCCGCGGGCGTACCGGTGTTGATCACGTCGCCCGGCTCCAGGACCATGTACTGGCTCAGGTACCACACGATGTGGTCGACGGTGAAGATCATGTTGCTGGTGTGACCGTCCTGCCGCTTCACGCCGTTGACGTTCAGGTGCAGGCCGAGGTCCTGCGGGTCGCCGGCCTCGTCGGCGGTGACCAGCCACGGGCCGAGCGGGTTGAAGGTTTCGCAGGATTTGCCCAGGTCCCACTGCGGTGAGTACTCCAGTTGGAATTCCCGCTCCGATACGTCGTTGCTGATCGCGTACCCGGCGATCACGGCCCGCGCGGCATCCGGTCCGTCCAGGTAGCGCGCCCGGCGGCCGATGACGACTGCGAGTTCGACCTCCCAGTCGGTCTTCACCGATCCACGGGGGATCAGTACCTCGTCGTTCGGGCCGACGACCGTGCCCGGGTCCTTCATGAACACCACCGGACGCGCGGGAAGCGCCGCGCCTGTCTCGGCGGCGTGATCGCGGTAGTTCAGGCCGACGCAGACGACCTTGCCTGGGCGGGTGACGGGCGGCCCGATGCGCAGGCCGTCCCGGTCCAGTTCGGGCAGCTCCCCCGCCGAGACCGCCGCGCGGGCCCGGTCGATCCCTCCGGAGGCCAGGAAGGCACCGTCGATGTCCCGGGTCACGGAGGAGAGGTCCAGCAGCCGACCGTCGTCGACGCGTACCGCCGGCCGCTCTTCACCTGGGGATCCGACTCGTAGCAGTTTCACCGGGCAGCTCCCTTGCCGGACAGGTTTCGGTTTCGTCTTGGGGATCGGCCGTACGGGCGGGCTACCTGAGGTGCGCCGGTACGGGCCGTTCGCCAGGGCTCCGGCCATCCGCACGGTCATTCATCGGATGTATCGCGGGCCACAGCGAACATAGACGCGGAGATCGCACCTGACAATGGATTCCTCGGATGTATTTCCTCGCCGTTGTCGACGGACACCCCCTTGGGGCGACTCTTCCGAAGCCGTCCGCACACGTCTCCCGAAACACCATCGCCTCGCGAGTAGTCGGACATAACACGGGGTCAGATGGGATCCGGCGCTACCGCAACGCCCCGCGGGACGAGGGCCCGTCCCATCAAGCCAGGCGCGCACTCTTGTCAACCTCGGCAACGTCGTCGTAACGTCCCGTCCGAGATACATCGGAGGAATGGCCGGATCATTCGGTGCGCCGTCCGGCGCCCCCCACCGCCTTCCACACGGCGCGTACGTCCCCCCGACCGTCGCCGCGCCCCCCGGACAAGGAGAGAAACACGGCAATGAAGCACACTCTCACCCGCTCCACCGCCGCAGCCGCCACCGCCGTCCTCGCGCTGCTGGGTCTCACCACCGCGTGCAACCGCGAGAGCCCCTCCTCGGCCGCCTCGGGAGGCGACAGGACTGCCATCGGCATCGACCTGCCCCGCTCCGACTCCGACTTCTGGAACTCCTACGCGCAGTACGTGAAGAACGGCATCAAGACCGACGGCATCAACGCGCTGCCGCTGAGCAACTCGCAGAACGACGTCACCAAGCTGGTCGCCAACGTGCAGGTGTTCCAGAACACGGGCGCCAAGGCCGTCGTCATGGCACCTCAGGACACCGGTGCCATCGCCTCGACCCTGGAGACCCTCGCGTCGAAGAAGATCCCGGTGGTCAGCGTCGACACCAGACCCGACAAGGGCGATGTCTACATGGTCGTCCGAGCCGACAACAAGGCATACGGCACCAAGGCGTGCGAGTTCCTCGGCAAGCAGCTGGGCGGCCAGGGCAAGGTCGCCGAGCTCCAGGGCGCCCTTGACTCCATCAACGGCCGCGACCGGTCCGAGGCGTTCGCGGAGTGCATGAAGACGAAGTTCCCGCAGATCAAGGTCTTCGAGCTGCCCACCGACTGGAAGGGCGACGTGGCCTCCGCCAAACTGCAGAGCCTGCTCGCGCAGCACCCGGACCTGAACGGCATCTACATGCAGGCGGGCGGTGTCTTCCTGCAGCCCACTCTCGCCCTGCTGGAGCAGAAGGGCCTGCTCCAGCCCGCCGGGCAGAAGGGCCACATCAGCATCGTCTCCAACGACGGCATCCCGCAGGAGTTCGACGCCATCCGCAAGGGCCGGATCGACGCCACCATCTCCCAGCCCGCCGACCTCTACGCCAAGTACGCGCTGTACTACGCCAAGGCCGCCGCCGAGGGCAAGACCTTCCAGCCGGGCACGACCGACCACGACTCCACCATCATCAAGCTGCCCAACGGCCTGGAGGACCAGCTCCCCGCTCCGCTGGTCACCAAGGACAACGTCGACGACAAGACCCTGTGGGGCAACAACGTCGGCTGATGGCCTACCGGCCCCGTCCCCGCGCGCGGTCGGGAACGGACGCCCCCCGTCCCCCGACCGCGGCCTCTCTCCGTAGCCCTGCAGCCCCGGGCGCACACACCCCCCCAGCCTCCTTACACGAAGGACGGTATGCACCATGGCGGACACCGCGACCGCCCCGGCGACCGGCCCCGGCACTCCGGCCCCGGTGGCCGAGGCGACCGGCATCAGCAAACGATTCGGCGCGACCGTCGCGCTGCGCGACGCCCGCATCACCATCGCCCCGGGCGAGTCGCACGCCCTCGTCGGACGCAACGGCGCCGGCAAGTCGACGCTCGTGTCCATCCTCACCGGCCTCCAGCAGCCCGACACCGGAGCCCTGCGCTTCTCGGGCGAACCGGCCCCCGCCTTCGGCGACATCGACGCCTGGCGCTCCCGCGTCGCCTGCGTCTACCAGCGCTCCACGATCATCGGTGAGCTGACCGTCGCCGAGAACCTCTTCCTGAACCGGCAGAGCGGCGCCCCGCTGCGGCCCATCCGCTGGAAGCGGCTGCGCCACCGCGCCGAGGAGCTCCTCGGCGAGTACGGCGTCGACGTCGACGTCGACGCCCGGGCTAGGGACCTCACCGTCGAGCAGCGGCAGTTCGTGGAGATCGCCCGGGCCCTGTCGTTCGGCGCCCGCTTCATCATCCTCGACGAGCCGACCGCGAAGCTCGACGGCCGCGGCATCGGCCGCCTCTTCGACAAGCTCCGCGACCTCCAGCGCCAGGGTGTCGCCTTCCTCTTCATCTCCCACCACCTGCAAGAGGTGTACGACCTCTGCGCCACGGTCACGGTCTACCGCGACGCGGCCCACATCCTCACCGCACCCGTCACCGAGCTCGGACAGACGGCCCTGGTCGAGGCCATGACCGGCGAGTCCTCCTCCACGGTCACCGCCACCGCGGGCCGCCCCCCGGGCACGCGGGCCGACGCGACGGAACTGCTGGCGATCGACGGTCTGACGCTGCCCGGTGCCTGCGAGGACATCTCCCTCTCCGTACGCTCCGGCGAGGTCGTCGGGCTCGCCGGCGCCACCGCCAGCGGCAACGTGCAGGTGGGTGAGGCGGTCGCCGGTCTGCACCGTGCCAAGGGCGGCCGGATCTCTGTCGGCGGCCAGGCCGTGCGCACCGGCAGTGTGCCGTCCGCGCTCACCGCCGGCGTCGGTCTGGTACCCGAGGACCGCCACCACCAGGGGCTGGTCGGCAATCGCAGCGTGGCGGAGAACGCGACGCTCACCGTCACCGACCAGCTCGGTCCGTTCGGCATCGTGCTGCCCGCCCGCACCAGGGCCTTCGCGCAGCGCGTGATCCGGGACCTCGACATCAAGACTCCCGGCGTCGCCACCCCGGTCTCCGCCCTCTCCGGCGGCAACCAGCAGAAGGTCGTCGTCGCCCGCGCCCTGGCCACCGATCCGCACGTGCTCGTGGCCATCCGCCCCACGAACGGTGTGGACGTCAAGTCCAAGGAGTTCCTGCTCGGCAGGATCCGGCAGGTCGCGGACGGCGGCAGAGCCGCGCTGATCGTCTCCGACGAACTGGACGACCTCAAGGTCTGCGACCGGGTCGTCGTCATGTTCCACGGGCGCGTGGTGGCCGAGTTCGACCACGGATGGAGGGACGAGGACCTCGTCGCCGCCATCGAGGGCGTCGCCGGCGATCCGGCTCCTGCCACCACGACTCCCACATTCGCCCTACCCACCTCATCCGCCTCATCCGGCGCAGACGAGCACGGAAGGTAGTCATGTCCGCCACCACAGATCTCACCGAGCCCGCACCGAGCACGGCGGTGCCGGCCGCGGCGGACGCCGCCCGCCACCGGGGCGGCCTCGGGCGCTTCCGTGAACTGTCCCTGGTCCCGGCGATCATCGTCCTGGGCCTGATCGGGTTCATCGTCTCGCCGGCCTTCCTCACCGCCGACAACCTGATCGGTGTGGCCCAGCAGTCCACCGAGCTGAGCCTGCTGGTGCTCGCCACGACCTTCGTCCTGATCGCCGGCCGGATGGACCTGTCCCTGGAGTCCACCATCGGCGTGGCTCCCGTCATCGCCGTGTGGCTGGTCCTGCCCACCAGTGGGGGCCGGTTCACCGGACTCGGCCTCTTCCCCGAGTGGATGGCGATCCCGCTCTGCCTGCTGGTCGGGGCGCTGATCGGTGCCGTCAACGGCTTCCTCATCCTCAAGCTGCGCCTCAACGGCTTCATCGTCACCCTCGGCGCCCTGACGATGCTCCGCGGACTGCAAGTCGCCCTCTCCGAAGGCCAGTCCATCGTCGAGCTGCCTTCGTCCTTCACCTACCTGGGCAGGGCGTCCTGGCTGGGCGTGCCCGCCGCGATCTGGGTGTGCGCGCTGCTCTTCGCGATCGGCGGCAGTGCGCTGGCCTGGCTCCGGCACGGCCGGGCACTGTACGCGATCGGCGGCAACGCCGAGGCCGCCCGCACTGCGGGGATCCGCGTCGACCGCACCGTGTGGGTCGTCCTCATCCTCGGCAGCGTTCTCGCAGCGTTCGCCGGTGTCCTCTACAGCGGGCACTACGGCTCCATCTCCGCCACACAGGGCAGCGGCTGGATCTTCCAGGTCTTCGCCGCGACCGTCATCGGCGGAGTCAGTCTCAACGGCGGCAAGGGTTCCGTTTTCGGCGCCCTCACCGGCGTCCTCACCCTCCAGCTCGTCGTCAACGTCATGACGCTGGCGGGCGTGCCGCCCCTGTGGAACCAGTTCCTCAATGGCGCCATCATCATTGTCGCCCTGGTCATCTCCCGGTTCGCGTCCGGTGAGAAGCAGGAATAGCCTCGTCCCGCAAGCGGCTCCGCAGGCCCCGGTCCGGGTCCGGCGGAGCCACCGCCCTGTACACACCCCGCACTGAGAGGCACGTTAGTGGCACTGACGGACGAGGCGATCGACAAGATCAAGGCGATGATCCTCGACGGCGAACTCGCTCCCGGCTCCCGTCTGCCCAAGGAGGAGATCCTCGCCGCGCAACTCGGCCTGTCCCGCAATTCGCTGCGCGAGGCCGTCCGGGCGCTGACGGCCATGCGGATCCTGATCACCCGTCAGGGCGACGGCACGTACGTTTCCAGCCTGGAACCCCATCTCCTGCTGGAGAGCCTTTCCTTCGCCGCCGACGTCTCCCAGGGCCACACGGCACTGCAACTGATCCAGGTGCGCCGACTGCTGGAACCGCAGGCGACCGGGCTGGCCGCTGCCCTGCTGACGCCGGAGGACCTCCAGGAACTGCGCGAGATCCTCGACAGGTCCCGGGCCGCCACCACCGTGGAAGAGTTCGTCGCCCACGACATCGCCTTCCACCTCAGGATCGTCGAAGCCGTCGGCAACCCCGTGCTGTCGATGCTTCTGCAGGTGCTCTCCACCCGCACCCAGCGCGTCCGCATCGTCCGCGGCAGCCGGACCCGTCACGCACTGGACAACGCCCACCAGGACCACGAGCAGATCCTCGGCGCGCTCCAGGCACGCGACGCCCTGCTGGCCACCGCCGCCACGACCGTCCACATCACGGCCGTGGAGCAGTGGCTTGCCGCCAGCCTGAGCGACGACCCGCTGCGAGCCATCGACGACTGACCCGGTCGCCCTTCTGCGAACCTAGTGCTGTGGCAGGCGGGCGGGATCGGCGATGATCTGCCGGACGGTCGACCACGCCGCGCCCAGCACCGGTCCGCGGCGCCCCAGGGCGGAGGGGCGCACCGCCTCCGGGTTCCAGGGCCGGACGGTGACCCGGGCGGCCAGCTCGGTGCGTACCGACGGGAGGAGCCAGTCGGCGAGTTCGGCGTAGGCGCCGCCCAGAACAAGGCCGTCCGGGTCGATCAGGTCCACCGCCGAGGTCAGGGCGAGGCCGAGGGCCCGGCCCGCGCGGTCCAGGGCTCGCAGGGCCGCCGCGTCCCCGGCGGCCGCCCGCTCGGCCAGGAGGGCCACCGGGTCGCCGACGTGCGCGAGCCCGGCCTCGCGCAGCACGGCCGCTTCGCCCGCGTACTGCTCCAGGCAGCCGCGTGCCCCGCAGGCGCAAGGGGCGCCCTCCGGATGGACGGGCAGGTGGCCGAGTTCGCCCGCGAAGCCGCGGGCGCCCCGGAACAGCTGCCCGCCGATGATCAGTGCGGCACCGATTCCGGCCTCGGCGGAGACGTGTACGAAGGTCTCGGCGGGGTTGCCCCGGTGCCACTGCTCGGCCAGCGCCCCGAGGTTGGCTTCGTTCTCCGGCTCGGGCGCGGTGTCGGGGTCGGGCCAGTGGTCGGCGGGGCGGACGGCTTGCCAGCCGAGGTTGGGGGCGTTCGCGATCAGTCCGCCCGGCTCGTTCGGCACCACCCCCGGCACGGCCAGGACGCGGCCCTCGACGCGCAGTCCCAGGGCCGCGGCCTCGGACTCCGCCTCGGCGCCCAGCGCGGCGGCCTCCGCCAGCACCTCTCCGGCCGGCCGGCCCGCGTTGGCCCGCTCCACCCGACGCCACACCCGGGGTTCACCGCGCAGGTCCACGACGCACGCGGCGAGATGGGTGACGCCGATCTCCAGGCCGAGGCCCGCGGGACCCCGGTCGTTCAGGAGCAGTGCCCGTCCGGGGCGGCCGACGCGTCCGCTGGGCGCGGTCTCCGTCTCGGTCAGCGCGCCACGGCCGATGAGCTCGTCGACCAGGGAGGAGACGGCCGGCCTGGTCAGGCCCGTGTGGCCGGCGACGTCCGCCCGGGAGAGCGGACCGTGCGCGGCGACCGCACCGATCACCACCGCAAGGTTCTGCCGGCGCATGCCCTGCTGCGAGGCGGGCACGGCCTCCGCGCCCCCGCTCGCCCTGCCGATCCCCGCCATTGGGCCGACCCTCCTATCGTTCTGCCGGCGGGAGCTCCTGCAAGGCCCGCGCCCGCCGCAGCGTACTGGTGATCCGTTCGAGCGTGTCGTCGTCACGGCGTACGGGGTCCAGTACCCGGCCCTCGGCGGTCCGCCAGCGCCGGGCGACGGCGTCGGCGGGCTCACCGGTGAGCAGTGCGGCGGCCTGGGCGGCGGCCCCGAGCGCGACCAGTTCCTGTGCCGCGGGTACCTGGACCGCTCGGCCGGACAACCGCAGGACGGTCCGCTGCCAGGCCCTGCCGCGGGCTCCGCCGCCGATCAGCAGCAGCGGTTCTTCGGGGGCGGGGTTCTCGCCTCCGGCACGCAGTACGTCGTCCAGGGCCACGAGCAGGGCGTGGGCGGCGCCGTCGTAGGCGGCCTGGAGCACCTGTCCGGGCGTGGTGTCGTGGCGCAGGCCGTGGACCAGGCCGGAAGCGCCCGGGAGGTCCGGCGTGCGCTCGCCGTCCAGATAGGGAAGGACCACCACCGTGCCACCCGCCTCGACGTCCTCGCGGTCGCGTCCGACCAGGGCTGCGAAGCGGTCGACGGCGAGGGTGCAGTTGAGCGTGCAGGCGAGCGGCAGCCAGCCGCCGAGGGCATCGGCGAAGCCGGCGACGGTTCCGCTCGGGTCGGTGGGCCGGGTCCGGCCGACGGCGTAGACGGTGCCGGAGGTACCGAGGCTCAGCACCGGGCGTCCGGGGGTCAGGCCCAGCCCGAGGGCGGCGGCCATGTTGTCACCGGTCCCGGTGGCCACCAACGCGCCCTCGCGCAGTGGCGTCCCGGCCCGGACGGTGCCCGCGAGGGCGCCCGGCGGGAGGACCTGTGGCAGCAGCCCGTGGTCGAGGCCGATCCGGTCGAGGACGTCCTGGTCGTAGCCGTCCGGGCCCCACCAGCCGGTCCCCGAGGCGTCACCGCGGTCCGTCACCGCCTCACCGGTCAGCCGCTCCGTCAGGAAGTCGTGGGGAAGCCGGACGGCCGCGACGCGGTCGGCGGCGGCAGGCTCGTTCGCGCGCAGCCAGGCCCACTTGGCGGCCGTGAAGGCGGCCGTCGGGACGCTGCCGGTACGGCGGGCGAGCTCGGCCGGGCCGAACGCGGCTCCGAGTCCGGCGGCCTGCGGGGCGGAGCGGACGTCGTTCCACAGCAGCGCCGGGCGCACCGGCCCGCCTGCCCCGTCGAGGGTGACCAGGCCGTGCTGCTGGCCGGCGATCGAGCAGGCCGCTGCGCGATCCGCCCAGCCGGTGGCCGCCACGGCCTCGCCGAGCGCCCCCCACCACTGTTCGGGGTCGCTCTCGCGTCCGGCGCCGGCGCTGACGGCGTGCGAGGCGCGGCCCTCGCCCAGGACGGCGCCGGTTTCCAGGTCGACGGCGAGGGCCTTGGTGGACTGGGTCGAGCTGTCGACACCGATCACGACACGCTGAGCAGACATGCGTTCCTCCGGTGGGGTTCCTTCTGGCGTCCCGGCATACTAATTTGTTTTTCGTCATTACAAATAGCCCTCGGCCTGATCCGGAGCGCCCCATGACCAGCGACCCGCTCGTTCCCACCCCCGCGCACAGGTTCACCTTCGGCCTGTGGACCGTCGGCTGGCAGGGGCGGGACCCCTTCGGCGACGCCACCCGGCCCGCCCTCGACCCCGTCGAGAGTGTGGAGCGGCTGGCCGAGCTCGGCGCCTACGGCGTCACGTTCCACGACGACGACCTGATCCCCTTCGGCTCCGGCGACGCCGCCCGCGAGCAGGCGGTCAAGCGGTTCCGTACCGCCCTCGACACGGCCGGGCTGAAGGTGCCGATGGCCACGACGAACCTCTTCACCCACCCGGTGTTCAAGGACGGCGCCTTCACCGCCAACGACCGGGACGTGCGCCGGTACGCGCTGCGCAAGACCATCCGCAACATCGACCTGGCCGTGGAACTCGGCGCCGAGGTCTACGTCGCCTGGGGCGGCCGCGAGGGCGCGGAGTCGGGCGGGGCCAAGGACGTGCGCACCGCCCTCGACCGGCTGAAGGAGGCCTTCAACCTGCTGGGCGAGTACGTCGAGAACCAGGGCTACGACCTGCGCTTCGCGATCGAACCCAAGCCCAACGAGCCGCGCGGCGACATCCTGCTGCCCACCATCGGCCACGCCCTGGCGTTCATCAACGAGCTGGACCGGCCCGACCGGGTCGGCCTCAACCCGGAGGTCGGCCACGAGCAGATGGCCGGGCTGAACTTCCCGCACGGCATCGCCCAGGCCCTGTGGCACGGCAAGCTGTTCCACATCGACCTCAACGGCCAGACCGGCATCAAGTACGACCAGGACCTGCGCTTCGGCGCGGGCGACCTGCGCCAGGCCTTCTGGCTGGTGGACCTGCTGGAGTCGGCCGGCTACGACGGCCCCCGCCACTTCGACTTCAAGCCGCCGCGCACCGAGGACTCCGCCGGCGTCTGGGCCTCGGCGGCCGCCTGCATGCGCAACTACCTGCTCCTGGCTGAGCGTTCCCGCGCCTTCCGGTCCGATCCGCAGGTCCGGGCCGCGCTCGCCGCCTCCCGACTGCCCGAACTGGCCCTGCCCACCGCCGAGGACGGCCTGGCCGGGTTGCTGGCCGACCGGTCCGCCTTCGACGAGTTCGACGTGGATGCCGCCGCCCGCCGCGGCATGGCCTTCGAGCAGCTGGACCAGCTCGCCCTCGAACACCTCCTCGGGGCCCGCTGAGCCGACGCCCGCTGAGCCGGTGCGCGCAGGAGCCGGGCCGTGGGGTTCCACGGCCCGGCTCCGCCACGCCTTAAGAGGCCGGCGCCTTCGCGCCGGCCGCCCGCCTCAGGCCGGGTGGGCGAAGTCGGCCTCCAGAGTGCCGGCGGGCCGGGCGTGGACGGTCCCGTCCGGCCCGCCGAACCGGAGCTGCCAGGGATGCGGGCTGTCGGTGGTCACGTGGAGCCGGTCACCACGGCGGCTCAGGTGGAAGCGGGCCGCCTCGCCGGGGCCGTCGGAGCGCGGGATCACCACGGTGCGCTCGGCGCCGTCGGCAAAGGCGTGCACCCGCAGCTCTACGCCGTCCGCCCAGGCGGAGACCGGGCGCTGGTCCTCGGCGCCGAGCGGGATGACGGAGTCGGGGCGGGCCAGCAGCGGCAGGGTGTGGAAGCCGTGCTGTTCGCGGACCCAGCGGGGACCCTTGATCCGGGCGCCGGTCAGAACGTTAGTCCACGTCCCTTCCGGCACGTAGTACTCGACCGTGCCGTCGTCGGTGAAGACCGGAGCGACGAGCAGGTCGTCGCCGAGCATGTACTGCCGCTCCAGCGCGGCCGTGGCGGGGTCGTCGGGGAATTCCAGCACCATGGCGCGCATGACGGGGATGCCGGTGGCGTGGGCCTGTTGGGCGGCGCGCTGGAGGTACGGGGCGAGGCGGTGCTTCAGCAGGGTGAACTCCCTGGTGACCTCGACGGCCTCCTCCCCGTAGTCCCACGGGACGCGGTAGGACTTGCTGCCGTGCAGCCGGCTGTGCGAGGAGAGGAGGCCGAACTGCACCCAGCGCTTGAAGACGGTGGGGGTCGGGGTGCCCTCGAAGCCGCCGATGTCGTGGCTCCAGAAGCCGAAGCCTGACATGCCCAGGGAGAGCCCGCCGCGCAGCGACTCGGCCATGGCGTTGAAGTGGGATTCGCAGTCGCCGCCCCAGTGCACCGGGTACTGCTGGCCGCCGACCGTGGCGGAGCGGGCGAAGAGCAGTGCCTCGCCCTCGCCGCGCTCCGCCCGCAGCAGGTCGAAGACGGCCTCGTTGTAGAGGTGGGTGTAGTAGTTGTGCATCCGCTCGGGGTCGGAGCCGTCGTGCCAGACGACGTCCGTGGGGATGCGCTCGCCGAAGTCGGTCTTGAAGCAGTCCACGCCCTGGTCCAGCAGCGTCTTCAGCTTGCCGGTGTACCAGTCGCGGGCGGCCGGGTTGGTGAAGTCCACCAGGGCCATGCCGGGCTGCCACAGGTCCCACTGCCACACGCTGCCGTCCGGGCGCCGCACCAGGTAGCCCTCGCGCACGCCTTCCTCGAACATCACCGACTGCTGCGCGATGTACGGGTTGATCCAGGCGGAGATCCGCAGTCCCTGCTGCCCGAGTCGGGCGAGCATGCCGACCGGGTCGGGGAAGGTGTCGGAGTCCCATTCGAAGTCGCACCACTGGTAGGCGCGCATCCAGAAGCAGTCGAAGTGGAAGACGCTCAGCGGGATGCCGCGCTCGGCCATGCCCGCGACGAAGCGGTTGACGGTGGCCTCGTCGTAGTCGGTGGTGAACGAGGTGGTCAGCCACAGGCCCAGCGCCCAGGCCGGGGGCAGGGCCGGACGGCCGGTGAGCGCGGTGTAGCGCTCCAGGATCTGCTTCGGGGTCGGGCCGTGGACGACGAAGAACTCCAGCGACTGGTCCTCGACGCTGAACTGCACGTGGCCGACCGACTCGGAGCCGACCTCGTAGCTGACCTTGCCGGGGTGGTTGACGAAGACGCCGTAGCCCCGGTTGGTCAGGTGGAAGGGGATGTTCTTGTACGCCTGTTCGCTGCTGGTGCCGCCGTCGGCCTGCCAGATGTCCACGACCTGCCCGTTCTTGACGAACGGCGTGAACCGCTCCCCCAGGCCGTAGACCAGCTCTCCTACGCCCAGCGAGAGTTGGCCGAGCATGAAGTGCCGCCCGGTGTCGTCGGTGACGAAGCCGGTACCGCGTTCGCCGACGGAGGTCAGCACCTGCCCGCCGGCGGTGAACTCCAGGCGCCACGGCTGTGAGGTGTCCACCCGCAGCGACAGCTCACCCGCACTGAGCTCGACCACCGGGCCGTCCCGGTGCACCTTCCCGCTCCCCTCCTGCGCGCCGGGCAGTGCGAAATCCGGGCCGCGCCGCACCGAACCGGCGTGGTGGGTGACGCGCACCCCGATGACACCCTCGGCCGGCGACCAGCAATCGACCGTCAGGAGCGCGCTGTTGAGCATGCCACCGCGGCTGCGCACGTGCTTCACCGGCGCGTGGAGGGTCATCCGGTGCTCGTCGGCCCGGACGTCCGCGACCTCGGCGGCGTAACGCGCGGTGACGCCCGGGCGCATCAGCCAGTAGCCATCGGTGAACTTCATCGGGTGGTTTCCTCCGTCCGCGCTCGGTGCGCGGTGATCAGGGCCCGGAACCAGTGGTAACTGTCCTTGGGCGTTCGGGTCAGCGTGTCGTAGTCGACGTGGACCAGGCCGAAGCGCTGGCCGTAGCCGCGCGCCCACTCGAAGTTGTCCAGCAGCGACCAGACGTAGTAGCCGCGCACGTCCACGCCCGCCGAGACCGCCTCCGCGACGGCGGCGAGGTGGTCCGCCAGGTAGTCGGTCCGCGCGGTGTCATGGACCCGGCCGTCGGGACCGACGGCATCGGCCTCGGCGGAGCCGTTCTCGGTGATCCAGACCGGCGGAAGCCTCGGGTAGCGGGCGTGGAGTGCGCGCAGCAGTTCGGTCAGCGCCTCCGGGACGACGGGCCAGCCCATGGTGGTGAGCCGCGTACCGTACGGGTCCAGCTCTCTGACGCCGATGTCCGTGGCAGTGCGCAGTTCGAGGTCGTCCGTGCGGTGGGGGGCTGCGGCGACGGTGATCGGGCGGTAGAAGTTGACTCCGAGGAAATCGAGCGGCGCGCCGATCAGCTCCAGGTCGCCCGGCAGTCGCCAGGGGCCGTCGGCGAGGCCGGCCCAGGTCCCGGCCTCGTGCGCCGGGTAGCGTCCGGCGAGCAGCGGCTCGGTCCAGACCTCGTTGTGGAGGACTTCGGCGCGGCGCAGGGCGGCGCGGTCCCCGGGAAGGGCGGAGGCGGTGTGGATGCGGTCGAGGTTGAGTGCGATCCCGACCTCCCGGGCGCCCGCCGCACGCAGCTCCCGGACCGCGAGGCCGTGGGCGACCAGCAGGTGGTGGGCGGCGGCGAGCGCGCCCCGGCCCTTCTGGGCGCCGGGTGCGTGGCGCCCCTCGGCGTACCCGGCGAAGGCGGAACAGTAGGGCCCGTTGAGGGTGATCCACCGCTCCACCCGGTCCCCGTAGCGCTCGACCGCGAGGGCCGCGTACTGCGCGAAGGCCTCGGCGGTCTCCCGGACCCGCCAGCCGCCCCGGTCCTCCAGGGTCTGGGGCAGGTCCCAGTGGTAGAGGGTGACGGCGGGGGCGACTCCGGCGGCCGGCAGATCGTCGATCAGGCGGTCGTAGAAGTCGAGCCCCTTGGGGTTGGCCGGTCCGGTGCCCCGGGGCAGCAGGCGGGGCCACGCGATCGAGAAGCGGTAACTGTCCACGCCGAGCCCGCGCATCAGGGCGACGTCCTGCGGGTGGCGGTGGTAATGGTCGCACGCCGTGTCGCCGGTGGCTCCGTCGAGCGTACGGCCGGGCGTGTGGCTGAAGGTGTCCCAGATGGACGGGCCGCGGCCGTCCTGGTCGTGGGCGCCCTCGATCTGGTAGGCGGCGGTCGCGGCACCGAAACGGAACCCGGCGGGCAGTTCCGGGAAGTCCGGGGTGGTCATGGGCGGTATCTCACGGGTCGGTCGGGCTCCTCGGTCTCGGGGGTGCGGGGCTCGGTGCGCGGGGCGCGGGGCGCGGGCGGCCAAGCGGGCTGCTCGGCCCGCGGGGCGCCCTCGCGCGCTCTGCCGGTCCGGTGGTGCGGGGCGGGTCAGAGCTCCGGCGCCAGGCCGCGCTCGCGCAGCCAGGCCAGCTGGACGGGCGGGTTGGAGCCGAGGCCGCCGCCATGGTCGCCGAACGGCCACACGGTCATGGTGCGGTCCACGCCCGCGTAGTGGTTGAAGGCGGCGTAGACCGTGGAGGGCGGGCAGATCGGATCCATCAGGGCCACGCTGAACAGCGTCGGCGCGGTGGCCCGCCGGGCGAAGTGGACGCCGTCGAAGTGGTCGAGGGTGGCGAAGGCCGGCTCCACGCGGTGACGGCTGTGCCAGCGCAGGTACTTGGCGATCTCCTGGTACGGGCCTTCGCCGCAGATCGCGGTGGCGCGGCGGAAGTGGCACAGGAACGGGACGTCCGGCATCGCGGCCGCCACGCGGTCCCCGGCGAGACCGGCGACGGCGAGCGCCAGACCGCCCCCCTGGCTGCCTCCGGCCACCACGATCCGACGGCTGTCGAGTCCGGGCAGCTCGGCGACCACGTCCACGGCTCGCACGCAGTCGGTGATCAACCGCCGGTAGTAGTAGTCGTCGGGAGAGTCGATGCCGCGGGTCATGAACCCCTCGACCCACTGCGTGCCGTCGCCCGCGCCCCGGTCCGGGGTGTCGTGGCCCTGACCCCGGCTGTCGACGACGAGTTGGGCGTAGCCGGCGGCGGACCAGAACAGGTGGTCGGTGGGCAGTCCGCGACCGCCGCTGTAGCCGATGTAGGTGATGACGACCGGAAGCGGTCCGGCCGCGTCGCGCGGGCGCAGCAGCCAGGCGGCCACCGGTTCGCCGTTCCAGCCGGGGAAGCGCACGTCGTCGACCTCGACGGTGTGCAGCATGTGCTGGGCGGTGACCCGCTCCACCTTGATCGCCCCGTCGTGTGACCGGGCTTCGGCGAGGGTACGCCGCCAGAAGTCGTCGAAATCTGTCGGATCGGACAACTCGGGGCGGTAGTCGATGAGTTCGTCCGCGCCGAGGTCTGTGAGCGGCATGGGGGCTTCCTCCGGTCGGAGAGGTGACGGGGTGACGGGGTGACGCGGTGACGCGGTGACGGAGCTCGGCGGCAACCTCAGGGGGCCTCGCCTGCCTCGCCGGTCAGGGCGGTGGTACGGGAAGGGGTGGTACGGGAAGGGGTGGCGGCCCGCCCCCCTGTGGCGGGCCGCCGGTCTCGCGGGG
The DNA here is from genome assembly GCF_041434015.1 of Streptomyces sp. NBC_00454. Lineage (GTDB taxonomy): Bacteria > Actinomycetota > Actinomycetes > Streptomycetales > Streptomycetaceae > Streptomyces. Next base: position 335,080 of record NZ_CP107907.1, read on the forward strand.
GTGCGGGACTCAGCCGGTCCCGCCGGCCTCAGCCGTTCTCACTGGACGCGGTGAAGCCGAAGGCGGCCAGACGGAAGCCGCCGTGCAGGGTCAGCCGCAGGTCGTGGACACCGTCCAGGGGAGCGGCGAGTTCGGCCGCGACGGTCGTCCACGTGTAGCGGTTGCCGGTTGCGGGAACCGCGATCTCGGCCAACAGTCGCTCACCGGCCCGGAATTCCAACCGCGCCTGCCCGGACCCCGCGTTCTCGAGGGCGGTCTCGGCCTCCACCCGGACCGCCCCGGAGAGATCGGCGTCGCGGAAGAGGAGCGTCGCGGGCCGCGCCGGATCGGCCGGAGTCACCGCGTCACCGCCGGCGCGGGCGGCGTCCACGATGGTGATGTCCGCGTGGTCGTCGAAGTCGACGGTCAGGGTTCGCCGGCCGACGACCACGCGGGGCTCGGGGGCCGGTCCGGTCACCGTGAGCCGTGCGGTGAGGACCGGGTTCTCGGCGGAGCGGCCGGCGGTGATCTCGTATACGCCGGGGTCGACGGTGAAGGCGCCGGTCGCGGTGGACCAGTGGGCGAGCCGGTCGGCCGGGAACGAGAACCTCAACTCCCGTCCCTCGCCCGGCTCCAGGCGGACCTTGCTGAAGTCGGCGAGGCGCTGCCGGGGGGCCTCGTAGCGGGCGTCCAGCGCGCGGACGTAGAGCTGGACCACCTCGCTGCCCGCCCGCCGGCCGGTGTTGGCCAGGCTCACCGTGACGTCGAGCGAACCGTCCGGGCCGATCGACGGATGCGACAGGCCGAGGCCGCCGTAGGCGAAGTCGGTGTAGGACAGCCCGTGGCCGAAGGGATAGAGGGGCGCGGCCCCGTGGTACTGGTAGGTCCAGCCGGCCTTGATCACGTCGTAGTCGAGCGGATCCGGCAACGGGTACCCGCCCCGGTACCAGGTCTGCGGCAGGCGGCCGGCGGGCTCGGCCTCCCCGAGCAGCACCGCGGCCAGTGCATGGCCCGTCTCCTGCCCGCCGTGGGAGGTCCACACCACGGCGGGCAGGTGCTCCTGGGCCCAGTCGACGGCGTACGGGTAGCTGCTCATCACCACCAGCACCGTCTCGGGGCAGACGGCCGCGACCGTGCGCAGCAGCGCGTCCTGAGTCCCGGGCAGGTCGATGCCCGCGCGGTCCTCGGTCTCGCGGCCGCCCACCATCGGGTGGTTGCCGAGGACGACGACCACCACGTCGGCCGTCTCGGCGGCCGCCCGCGCCTCGGCCGCGCCGTCGCGCAGCAGCTCCCGCTGCCAGCGCTCGGCGACGTCCGCGGTCAAGGCGGTGACGCTCACCCGGCCGTCGGCCGGGTCCACGGCGGCGTAGCGTCCGGTGAGGACGGAGCGCAGCACCACGTCTGCGCCCTCGGCCGGTTCGAGCCGGAAGGTCTCGTGGATCTCCCAGCTCTTGAGCACCTCCTGGTCGGCCGCCAGCGAGTCGTCGCCCTTGAGGCTCAGGTAGCGGCCGGTGTCGGCGGCGCGCAGGGTCAGTACGCCGCTGCCCCAGTCGGCCACGTCGAAGGCGGTCTTGCCGAGCGGTTCCCCGGTGGTGCGGGAGCGCAGCGCGATCCGGTCGGCGCCCTCCTCGCAGACCACCTCGCCGCCGTGGACGCCGAGCGCCTCGGAGAGTCCCGCGGCGACGCCGACCTCGTAGGGCGGGGTGCCGCTGTACCAGTCCTCGCACAGCGTGTCGGCGAGCGGGCCGATGACGGCGATCCGCGGTGTCCGCACCGCGTCGAGCGGCAGCAGGCCGTCGTTCTTGAGCAGCACCACCGACTCGGTCGCGGCGCGCCGCGCCAGCTCGCGGTGCTCGGCGCAGTCGATGACCTCGGGCCCGATACCGGCATAGGGGTCCAGTTCCGGGTCGAACTCACCGAGCCGGAAGCGGAGCTCCAGCTGACGCCGGACGGCGCGGTTCACGTCGGCCCCGTCGATCAGGCCGCGCTCCAGGGCCTCGCGCAGTCGGCCGACCGGCGTCGCGCCGTCCTCGCCATGGTCGGTGAAACTGTCGATGCCCGCCTTGAGCGCCGCCGCGTGGGACTCGGCGTGGTCGTCGAAGTACTCCTCGAGGTCGACCAGATTGGACGGGGCTTCGGCGTCACTGACCACGAACAGCTCGTGGCCGGTCGGCTCCGCCCAACGGCGCAGCTCCGACTCGATGAGCGGGCTCACGTGGCAGGGACGGCCGTTGACGAGGTTGTAGGCGGCCATCGCGCCGGTCGCGGCGCCGGATGCCACGACGGGGCGGAAGGCGGCCAGGTCGTACTCGTGCAGCACGCGCGGTCGCAGCCCGGAGGAGGTGGTGCACCGGTCGTCCTCGTTGTTGTAGGCGAGGAAGTGCTTGAGCACCGGGGCCACCCGCAGGTAGGTCGGGTGGTCGCCGGACAGCCCCCGGCAGAACGCCTCCCCGAGGCGGCTGGTGTGCACCGGGTCCTCGGAGTACCCCTCCTCGTTGCGCCCCCAGCGCGGGTCGCGCAGCAGGTTCAGCACGGGCGCCCAGGCCTGGAGGCTGTGGGGAGCGCTGCCGACGACGGGCGGGCGGTGGCGGTGGAAGGCGCGCAGTTCGATCGAGACCGCCTCGGCGACCCGGCGCACCAGGCCCTCGTCCCAGGTGGCCCCGAGACCGACGGCCTGCGGGAAGACGGTCGCCACCCCCATCCAGGAGACCCCGTGCAGGGCCTCGCTGCCGGTTCGGAAGGAACCGACGCCGAGGCGCGGGACGGCCGGTACGCACTGGTGCAGCATCGCGAGCCGCTCGTCGAGCGTGAGCCGTTCGAGCAGGTCGTCGACACGCTTGCGCAGCGGTAGCTCCGGATTACGGAAAGGAGGCGCACCGGCTGCGGGCGCGGACAGGGAACTCACGTGAACAACCCCTAGGCAGGTTGGGCGTTACGATCATTTGTCGAAGCGCTTCGACGCTGACATGAACCACTCCCACTGTCAACCGTCCCTGGTGAAACCAGTTTTGAATCGGTTCGCGTTCCTACTGAACTCGGAACGCGTCGTTCGCGCGCTGGACGGCGTCCAAGCGCTTCGACAGCCGCCCTGGGGCCCCGCCTCCCCGAGAACTCGCGGCTCGACCGGCCGACGGCGTAGACCCGGTCCGGTGGGCACCTCGCGCCCGGCCCTCGCACCGACCCACGCCCACCCGGTCGCGGGGCCCGGCGCGCCACGAGCCGTGCCGCGCGCGCCTCCTGGCGAGCGCAGGGATGCCCTAGGACGAGGTCGGGGACCCGTCCGGCGAACCTCCCACTCCGCGCGACGCCCCGGCGGTCTGCTGACGTTCTCCGGCGACCCGACCGCGCCCGGCGGCTGGACGGCCTCACCGCTGTCGGGCAACGGTGGCCGCGCACGACCACCGGTACGTCCGCCGCTCGGACCCGCCCCCAGCTCCCAGCGGCACGGCGTCGAGACGCACACGGATCCACCGACGTACGGGGCTTCGTCACGCGCAGGAGGACGAACGCACATCCCCCGGCCGGTCGGCGGTGAGCCTGGTTCGAGCGCAGCACCTTGGCGAACCGGCGGATGGCAGTGTCGGTGTCGGTCACCAGGAGTTCCGGGGAGCGGGCAGTAGACGTCGGCGTGCGCGGGGGCACCGGAGGAGAGGAAGGCGCATGGTCGCCTTCGACGACGTCCCCATCAAGGTCCATGGGGACCATGTCCTGAGGCGCGAGCCCGTCGTGAGAGGTCCCACTCGGCCTGATGGCCAACAGGTCCTCACCGCGAAGGCGGGGAGGAGACATTGCCCTCCGTCCGGACCACCAGGCCATGGCGGACGAGTCCCTGGTGGAGGTCGTCGACTCGGCGACGGACGAACTCGATGGTCGCGTTCAACGTGCCTCGCGCGGGTCGGACAGAGCCACGGTCGGCCTGGCCCCCTGGGCCGGGCGGCGTACCCCCGGCTCGGGGCAGGCGCGAGAGCTAGTGCTGTGACCGGAAAAGTTCACCGGGTCGCGGCGCCCGGCACGGCACCTCGCCGCGTTGTCGGCCCACGCAAGTACGTCCAGTACGAGACGTGGCCCTCCGCCTTGCGATGCACCGCACCGGACACCGCGCCCCGGCAAACCTTTCCGGCCACAGCACTAGGTCGCCTCTTTCGGATCTTGCGGTCGAGCCCGCGTCGGCGAGGTGCGGTGCCGGGCGGCACGCGCTCTCGCCGCACCGGCCGAAAGCCCGAGTACGTCCAGTACGCAGGCTTCCGGCCGGCACACCGAGAGCACGCACCGGACGCCGCTCCTTCCCCACGGAGATCCATCAGACACCCCCTAGCGGCCCACCCGGCGGTCTCGGCGAGCGGGGTACCCCTCGGCGACCACCGGCAGGACCCTTCGCTTGGTGAGGTCTGCGGCGATGCCGATGAACCGGAGGCGGAGGCGGGATCAACGCCGACGGCGGCGATTACGACGGGAAGGACGGTGCGCGACGCGTCTCGCCGGCCCTCGGGATGCCGCAGGGCCCAGCCCAGACGGCGCCAGCCGCCGGGCATCGGCCGACTCGCGCTCGATGACGGCGTGCGGGGTATCTCGTGCACGCCGGTCGCGAGCTGCCGCCCGGCATGCACGTGGACCAGCACGACCGGTGAGGATGCCGGAGTCGATGCCGACGACACACCTGCCCGGTCCCCGGACGGCAGGGATCAGGGCACTCCCTCATCCCTCGCACGGGAAACCGGCATTGGTTCCTGCGGAGTTGAAGCGTCACCTCTCTCCATGAGGGCAAATTGTTAGCGCTCACAATCTTCCTGTCAAGGAACCCATGGAGGCCTCGTCAAAGTGCGACCGGCTCGGCGCAGAGCCTCGGCCGACGCGGCGGCCGGCCCCCCGGCCCGATGGCGCCAGCTCAAGGCCGACGCCCGGGCCCGCGCTGCCATCTCGGGCAAGATCGGCAGGCGGGGATGCGGGTGTGCACGCCGCCCCCCGACCCCTCGACGAGCGGTTTCCAGGGCCCGGCGGCCGAGCTCGCCGAACCCCTGCCGCACAGCGGCCACGGGCGGAGTGAGGCAGGTGGGCTCAACAATGTCGCCGAATCCGGCGAGCCGACGCCTCCCGGAATCGAGCGGGCCGGACTCGCGCAGGGCGCGCCCCCGGCAGACCGAGCACCGTGTCATCGTCGGCACAGAAGACGGCGGGACGTCCCCCGGTCCGGCGATCCGCAATCCCGCCCGGCACCCGGCCCCGTACGCCAGTCGCCGCACTCGGCAAAGCCGCAGAAACCGCGGAAGCCGCCCGTGGTCGACCTGCCCGGACGTCCCGCTGTGGAGCCGCTCCGGCGAGGAGGCTGCCCGCCTGCGGCGATGTTGCCCAATGGTGATCTGAACAGACCCTTGACGACACACTTGTGAGCGTTAACACTCAGGTATCGCCAGGCCGGAGCCACTGCAAACCTGAACTTCGCAACAGCGCGGGGAACGACTCCCGGCCGGCCCCGCTCGACCGCTTCCGGTTCTCCCAGCCGGGTCGCACTGTGCCGGTCGCGGAACATCACTGGAGGAACTGTGCGGAAGCTTTCAGCGGGCCTTGTCACCCTGGGCCTGACGCTGTCGCTGGCAGCCTGCGGCCAGAGCGCCAACGGAACGGGCGACGCCGGGGCCGGCGGGACCGGCGGGGACGCCAAGGGCGGCCTCATCGGCATCGCGATGCCGACCAAGTCGTCGGAGCGCTGGATCAACGACGGCAACAACATGGTCAAGGAGTTCCAGGCCAAGGGTTACAAGACCGACCTCCAGTACGGCGACAACGTCGTGGAGAACCAGGTCTCCCAGGTGGAGAACATGATCACCAAGGGGGCCAAGCTGCTGGTGATCGCCGCCATCGACGGTTCCTCGCTCACGAACGTGCTGCAGAAGGCCGCCGACGCCCACGTCCCCGTCATCTCCTACGACCGACTGATCCGCGGCACGAAGAACGTCGACTACTACGCGACCTTCGACAACTACAAGGTCGGCGTCCTCCAGGGCAGTTACATCGTCGACAAGCTCGGCGTCAAGGACGGCAAGGGCCCCTTCAACGTCGAGCTGTTCGCCGGCTCGCCGGACGACAACAACGCCGCGTTCTTCTACAACGGCGCGATGAGCGTCCTCAAGCCGTACATCGACGACAAGAAGCTGGTCGTGCAGAGCGGCCAGACCTCCCTCAACCAGATCGCCACACTGCGCTGGGACGGCGGTCTCGCCCAGTCCCGGATGGACAACCTGCTGAGCAAGTCGTACACCGCCGCCCGCGTCGACGCCGTCCTCTCGCCGTACGACGGCATCTCGATCGGCATCATCTCCTCGCTCAAGGGCGTCGGCTACGGAGCCGGCCAGCCGCTGCCCGTCGTCACGGGCCAGGACGGCGAGCTGGCGTCGGTGAAGTCGATCATCGCGGGTGAGCAGACCCAGACCGTCTACAAGGACACCCGCCAACTGGCCAAGGCCGCCGTCCAGATGGGCGACGCGCTGCTGACCGGCGGCAAGCCCGAGGTCAACGACACCAGCCAGTACGACAACGGCGTCAAGATCGTGCCGGCGCAGCTGCTCCAGCCGGTCAGCGTCGACAAGGAGAACTACCAGAAGGTCCTGGTGGACAGCGGCCAGTACACCGCGGACCAGCTGAAGTAGCCCGCGGAGCCCGACCGACGGGTCCGGCGACGACGAAACGGCGGTGCGACGCCGGGGAGACCGCCCGGCGCCGCACCGCCCCGACGATACGGATGCACAACCATGGCCCGACCCGTTCTCGAGATGCGGTCGATCAGCAAGACGTTTCCCGGTGTCAAGGCCCTCTCCGAGGTCAACCTGACCGTCGCCGCCGGTGAGGTGCACGCCATCTGCGGCGAGAACGGCGCCGGCAAGTCCACGCTGATGAAGGTGCTCAGCGGGGTCTATCCCCACGGCGGCTACGAGGGCGAGATCTACTTCGAGGGCGAGCCCTGCCGGTTCCGGGACATCCGGGCCAGCGAGCAGCGCGGCATCGTGATCATCCACCAGGAACTCGCGCTGGTGCCCTACCTGTCCATCGCCGAGAACATCTTCCTCGGCAACGAGCACGCCACCCGGGGCGTCATCAGCTGGCACAAGACGCTGACCCACGCCGCCGCGCTGATCCGGCAGGTCGGGCTCGACGAGAGCCCGCACACCAGGATCGCCGATCTCGGCGTGGGCAAGCAGCAGTTGGTCGAGATCGCCAAGGCGCTCGCCAAGAAGGTCAAGCTGCTCATCCTGGACGAGCCGACGGCCGCCCTGAACGACGAGGACAGCCGCAAGCTGCTCGACCTGATCCTCGAACTCAGGGCCCAGGGGATCTCCTGCATCCTCATCTCGCACAAGCTGAACGAGATCGCCCGGGTCGCCGACTCCGTCACCATCCTGCGCGACGGGCGGACCATCGAGACCATCGCGATCGGTCCCGAGGGCATCTCCGAGGAGCGGATCATCCGTGGCATGGTCGGCCGCGACCTGGAACACCGCTACCCCGAGCGCGCCCCCGAGATCGGCGAGGTCGCCTTCGAGATCGAGGACTGGAGCGTCCAGCACCCGATCGACCACCGGCGCAAGGTGGTCGACGGCGTCTCGCTCAACGTCCGTCGGGGCGAGATCGTCGGCATCGCCGGCCTCATGGGCGCTGGCCGCACCGAACTGGCCATGAGCGTCTTCGGCCGCTCGTACGGGCGGTGGACCGGCGGCCGGGTGCGGCTGGACGGCCGGGAGATCCGTACCCGGACGGTGCCGGAGGCGATCGGGCACGGCATCGCGTACGTGACCGAGGACCGCAAGCAGCTCGGCCTCAACCTGGGCGACGACATCAGCCGGAACATCTCGCTGAGCGCCCTCGGCAAGGTCGCCCGGCGGGGCTGGGTCGATCGGCACGAGGAGGCCCGGATCGCCGAATCGTTCCGGCGGACCATGAACATCAAGGCCCCCTCGGTGTTCGCGGAGACCGGCAAGCTCAGCGGCGGCAACCAGCAGAAGGTCGTCCTCAGCAAGTGGATCTTCGCCGGGCCGGAGGTGCTGATCCTCGACGAGCCCACCCGGGGCATCGACATCGGCGCCAAGGCGGAGATCTACACCGTCATCGCCGAACTCGCCGCCCAGGGCAAGACGGTACTCGTCATCTCCTCCGAACTCCCCGAACTCCTGGGCCTGTGCGACCGGATCTACACCATGGCCGAAGGCCGGATCACCGGTGAGGTCGACCGCGCGGAAGCCACCCAGGAATCCCTCATGCGGCTCATGACCATGAGCGCGGCATACCCCGACAAGCAGGTGTGAGGCATGGCCCAGACCAAGACCACCCCAGAGACCACGCCCAGCACACCGCAGACCGCCCGGCGCGCGTCGGCCGGTGCCGTACTGGCCCGAGCGCTGCGCGGCAACCTGCGCCAGTACGGGATGCTGCTCGCGCTGGCGCTGATCGTGCTGCTGTTCCAGTTCTGGACGGACGGCATCCTGCTCCAGCCGCTCAACATCACCAACCTGATCCAGCAGAACAGCTACATCCTCATCCTGGCCATCGGCATGATGATCGTCATCATCGCCGGCCACATCGACCTGTCGGTCGGGTCGCTCGCCGCCTTCGTCGGGGCCGCCGCCGCGGTGATGATGGTCAAACACCACGCGCCGTGGCCCGTGGCGCTGGTGGCCGCGCTGCTGATCGGGGCGCTCGCGGGAGCCTGGCAGGGCTTCTGGATCGCCTATCTCGGGATCCCCTCGTTCATCGTGACGCTGGCCGGCATGCTGCTGTTCCGCGGTGGGACCCAGATCCTCCTCCAGGGCCAGTCGGTGGCGCCGTTCCCCAAGGGCTTCCAGAACATCAGCAGCGGCTTCCTCCCCGCCGTCGGCCCCCACACCAACTACCACAACCTCACCCTCCTGCTGGGCCTCGTGGTGCTGGCCGTCGCGATACTCCAGGAGGTGCGCGGACGGCGGCGGGCCGCCTCGTACGGGCTGGAACCGCTCCCCGCCGGACTGTTCATGGTGAAGCTCGGCGCGATCACCGCGGCCGTGGTGGCCTTCACGCTGCTGCTGGCCAGCTACCACGGCGTGCCGATCGTCCTGCTGATCCTCGGCGTCCTGCTGGTCGGCTTCGGGTACGTGATGCGCAACTCGATCCTCGGCCGGCACACCTACGCCATCGGCGGCAACGAGGCCGCGGCGCGACTGTCCGGCGTGAAGAGCAAGCGGGTCGTCTTCCTGGCCTTCGTGAACATGGGCGTCCTCGCGGCCCTGGCCGGGATGGTCTTCGCCGCGCGGCTCAACGCCGGTACTCCGCAGGCCGGCATCAACTTCGAGTTGGAGGCGATCGCCGCGGCCTTCATCGGCGGCGCCTCCGCGAGCGGCGGTGTGGGTACCGTCCTCGGTGCGCTCACCGGAGGCCTGGTCCTGGGCGTGCTGAACAACGGCATGTCGCTGGTCGGCGTGGGCACCGACTACCAGCAGGTGATCAAGGGCCTGGTACTGATGGCGGCCGTCGGCTTCGACGTCTACAACAAGCGCAAGGCCGGAGGCTGACCTCCCTCCTTCCTCTGCCGCCACCCCACCCCTGCCCCTCCTCGGCTCGGCGCCGCCGCCGCTCGCACGAGGAGGGGTGCCTCGTCTACTGGGGCCCCGGCTCCCGCGGCTCCGCCCGCACGTCGACGATCCGCTCGAAGAAGAACTCGTGCTTGAGGAAGGAGACGTCGTACTCATGACCCGGGTAGGGCGGGATCAGCTGAGCGGCCTGGATCAGCCGCCAGCCCGCCCGGAGCGCCGCCACCCCCGACTCGTACGGCGGCTCGTCGCTGTCGCCCGTGGTCGGCGAGGTGCGGCCCGTGCCGTCGTACAGCGACCAGCCCACGACCTGGGAGTCCAGCGCCGAGGTGGCCAAGTACAGGACCAGCACCTGCTGCCGCAGCACCGGCGCGGCGCCTTCCGCCGCCCGCTCGGGGAGGATTGCTTCGGTCGTCATTCCTGTACCTCCGCGGGGCGGTTGGAGACCCTGGTCACCCAGTGGTCGAGGTCGAAGTGGTCGTCGCCGGTCAGCACCCGCCACAGCAGGATGCGGTTGTACCGCTCCAGCCGGCCCGTCGCCCCCTCGTACCACGGGAACATGGTGTCCAACTCGGCTGCCACCTGCGGGTCTTCGAGATCCGAGGTGTTCCACAGGCGCTGTTGGCGCACCCTGGGATTGAAGCGGATCTTGAACATGTAGCGCATCACGTCGCTGTCGTTGCGCCGGCCCCCGTGCCAGAGGCCGTGGTGCAGAAACACCACGGTCCCGGCCGGGCAGACCAGCCGGTCCTGGCCGCGCAGGTTCTGGTAGCGGCCGGTGTCGGACTCGTTGATCCGCCGGAGGTGGCTGCCCGGCACGGTGAGCGTTCCACCCATCTCCAGCGTCACCGCCTGCGGAAAGTACATCAGCTGCACGTCGAAGGCGTCCGGCCGGACGTCTATGACGGCGTCCCCGTGCAGCGGCTGCGCCTCGCCGCCGTGGGGCTCGCGGGTGTGCACGAAGTCGTGGTCCACCCACGGCTCCGGGCCCACGAGGCTGTGCAGGGCACCTGCCACCTGCGGAAGTTCCAGCAGCCGGCGGACGAAGGATCCCTTCGCGTAGGCCTCGGACAGCGGGGTCCCGTACGGCACCGGCGGCACCCCGTCGGCCAGTACCGCCAGGCCCTCGGTGTTCATCTCCGCCGGGACCACCGCGTCCAGTCGCAGCGACCCGCGTGCCACGAACCGCGCCATCCGCACCGAATCGAGTAGTTCTCGCGTGTTCTCCACGGCGGCCACGCTAGGCCCGGCGGCCGCGCGCCGGATGGGCCGCGTTCACCCTCCACTGGTCGATTCTCACCACCGTGCCCGGCAGGCGGGGTGGGAGGCTGGTGGTCCTGGAGCGGCTCACCGACGCACTGACAGGAGAGGCGACCATGCACACGACACTCGCCCACCTTGACGAGCCGCCCACTCTCGCCGCCGTCGGCATCAGCGTGCACGGCCCGGCCGGTCATATGGACGTGTTCTCCCTGCCGGACCTCTGGCAGCTCCATCTGTACGACTACGAGGCCGACTTGACGGTTGACGGCACGGAGTACGGGATCCGCCCCGGCCGGGTCAGCCTCGTACCGCCCGGCGCCGAGGTCCGCTACCGCTACCGGGGCCGGTCCTCACACCTCTACGTCCACCTCCACCTGGGCTCGGGCTGAACTCCCCGCAGCATTCCGGTGATCCAGCACGCCGGTCCCGAACTCACTTGGCTGAACGCCCAGTTGCGGCAGGCGCTGGCAGCCTGGCCGAACACCCCGGCACGGGCCGCGGCCGAGGTGTGGGTCGCCCTGTGGCGGGTCGCCCAGCTCGCGCCCGCGAGGGAGCGGAACACACAGGCCGCGCATCCGGCGGTCACGGCCGCCGTGGCCCTGATCGAGGCGCGGCTGGGACAGCCTCTGACGGTGCCGGACATCGCTGCGGCGGCCGGTGTCTCCCACAACCACCTGACGCGGCTCTTCCGCGCCGCGACGGGGGAGACGGTCGTGGGCTACATCCGGGCCCGGCGGATGGAACGGGCGCGCCACTTCCTGCAGGCCACCACCCTCTCCGTCCCCGCCGTCGCCGCATCGGTCGGCATTCCCGACCTCCAGGCGTTCAACAAGGCTTGTCGCCGCGCGCTCGGAGCTTCTCCGCGCGGCATCCGTGCCGCCCAGCCCGTTTCCCCGCACTCCCCCGCTCAGTGAGCGGACCGGTGCGGGACACCGCTGCCCGGCCGCCCCGAAGGACCCACCGCACGCCCTTTCCAAAACGGCGGCAACCTTTTCGCGTCCTGCGGCGACCAGGCAGTGCACCTCGACCCGAATCTTGGAACGGACGGACATGCAGACTGCACGGCAGGCCTCGCGGCAGCGCAGGCGCAGAAACAGGCTGATGCTGGGGACGGCAGTGATACTGACCGCCGCGGGCGTCCTCTTCTGCCTGGTGACGGCCATGCTCCCCGGCCCCAAGGCCCGGGCCGGGGACCCGGCCGACGTGGCCGCCCCCGCCGCCACCCTGGCGGGAGCCACCTCCTCGGCTCCGACGAGCCCGTCCCCGGCGGACAGCCCGCCCGCATCGGCGACCCCGAGCGTGGCCGGCGCGACGGCCACCGCTCAGACACCGCAGCCTTCGGCGAAGGAAACCCCACCGGCGGCGTCCACCCCGGCGCCGTCGGCAGGACGCATCCAGCCCGGGGCCAGCTACAAGGGCGTCGCCACCTCCTACGCCGCCGGCGACGGCAATGGCGCCTGCCTGTTCGGCCCGAGCGACGACCTCATGGTCGCGGCGATGAACACCACCGACTACGAGTCGTCCAGGGCGTGCGGCGCGTACGTGCGCGTCCGCGCGGCGAACGGCGCTTCGATCACGGTCCGGATCACCAACGAATGTCCGCTGCCCTGCGCGCCCGGACAACTGGACCTCAGCCAAGAGGCCTTCGCGAAACTGGCCGACCCCAAGCTCGGCCGCATCCCGATCACCTGGAGCCTGCTGAGCCCCCAGAGCTCCGGGGCGCTCTCCATCCGGTACAAGACCGGGTCCAGCCGCTACTGGTGCGCCATCCAGGTGATCGGCCACCGCAATCCGGTCGCTAGGCTGGAGGTACGCACCGCCGCGGGCTGGCGCAAGCTGCCCCGTACCGATTACAACTACTTCCTCTCCGCCGACGGCAGCGGGTGCGGCGGCGCGATGAGGATCACCGACATCTACGGGGAACAGCTGACGGTCGAGGGCACCGCGCTGCTCCCGGACGTCGCACAACCGACCCGGGTCCAGTTCGCCCCGCACTGAAACCACACGGCGGCGGGTGGCCGCTCCGGTTCGGGGGATCGGAGCGTCCTGGGCCGTACCGGGCGCTGATACGCTGCCGCCCGGATGTTAGCGCACACATTTGCGAAAGGGGCGACCGTCGGACATGGTCCTCGATGACGCGTCCGCGGAGTTCCACGACTTCTTCGAACGCCACTACGCGGAACTCGCCCGGTTCGCCCATCTCCTGACGGGCGAGACGGACGGCGCGGACGATCTGGCCGCGGACGCCCTGACCGCACTGTGGCAGCGCTGGGACCGGCTGCGCCAGGCCGAGCACCCACTCGCCTACGCCCGTGGCGTGGTCGCCAACCTGGCACGGTCACGGATCCGCAGCACGGTGCGCGAGCGCCGCCGGATCGCCCTGTTCTGGTCCCGTGGCGCGGAGCCGTTGGACGGTCCGGACGTGGCCACCGTGGTGGACGTGCGGACGGCTCTCGCCCGGTTGCCGTTCCGCAAGCGGACGTGTGTGGTCCTGCGGCACGCCTTCGACCTGTCGGAGAAGGACACCGCGCTGGCGCTCGGTATATCGGTCGGTACGGTAAAGAGCCAGACCTCGAAGGGTATGGCCGAACTGGAACGGATGCTGGACAGCACGGGATCAGCCGGGGAACTTCTGGCGGGGAGGAGGAGTCGTTGAACGAGGAGCTCGCCGAGCGGCTGCGCGCAGCCGCCGAGGCCCACCAGCCCGACCGCGCCCGGATCCTGGCACGCGTGGAACGCGGCATGTCCGGCGCCCCCGCCCGCCACCGCGAGCGGTCCGGCGCGAGGCCCTGGCCCAGGGTCGCGCTCGCCTCCCTCACCGCGGTCGGCACCCTGGCTGTCGGTGGTTTCGCCGTCGCCGCCATGGTCCAGTCGCCGCCGGCCCGGCCGGAGGTCTCGGCCACCCCCGCCGCGCCGTCGACGCCGTCCGGGAAGCCCCGGCCGACACCGTCGACGCCGTCGGCGCCCGCCACCGGCCGCCCAACCACGCCGGAGCGTTCGTCCCCGACGGGCCCCAGCCCTTCGGCGTCGAGGCCCGCGGGCTCGACCCCGCCCGGCAGCGCGCACCTCGAGGACGGGCCTCTGTCGTCGGCCGGCGCCCTGGGCTCGAACAACAACAGCTTCTGGGCGCAGAGCAACGTCACCCTCAAGTCCACGCAGCCGCTCACCGCACTCACCGTGGAACTGCGCATCGCGCAGACCGGAGCGGTGCAGAGCACCGGCAGCTGGCGGACGATGCCGGCCGAGGATTTCACCGTCACCGTGCAGAACGAGGGCGGAGCGGTGGTCTACCGCTGGATCCTCAAGCCGGGCCGTACGGTGCCGGCCGGACAGCATGTCTTCGCCGGCCAGTACAACCACGCCGCCGGTGACCGTGAGTCCAACCACGACGGCTACCGCGTCGACGCCAACGGTCCCCGCGGCGCCCTCGCGGTCTGGGGCGACTTCACCACGCCACGGCCGTAGCCGCCCGGGCAGACCCCCGGTGGAGACGAAGCACGTTCCGTCAGCCATGGCGGGGCCGCAGGCCGTAGTGCCTGCGGCCCCGCTAGGGCGTCGGGATCAGGAAGGGTCGCCGTACTGGAGACCGCGTCCGTTGGTGCCGATGTAGACGCGGCCGTAGGTGTCGGGATCGCCGGTGACGATGCCGAGGCCTGCGAAGTTGCCCCACTGGTGGGCGTCGTCGTTGATGCGGAGCCAGGTGGCGCCCTTGTCGGTGGAGCGGAAGACTCCGGTGACGTCCTTGACGGTACCGATCAGGTACAGGGCCTGGTAGGCGGCGCCGGGCGCGGCCTTGCCGAAGCCGAGGGCGGAGGCGGACTGCACCGTGGTGAGCGTGGTGAAGGTACGGCCGCCGTCGGTCGAGTGCAGCAGCCCCTTGGCGCCACCTGCGATCCACAGGTCCCCGGCGATGCCGGGGACGGCCGTGAGCCGGCCGGAGGGCAGGCTGGTGGCGCGGGCGGTGAAGGCCGTGCCGCCGTCAGTGCTGGCGTAGAGCGTGCCGCCCGCCAGTGAGTAGAAGGTACTGGCCGAGGAGCGGTCCGCGACGACCACGGCGTCGGTGCCCAGGCCGACGACCTTCGACCAGGTCGTCCCCTTGTCGGTCGATCGGTACGGGGCCTGGCCGGCCTCGGTCCAGACGATGGTGGAGCCGTCCGCCGCGAGCGCGATGTGGCCGCTGTCGGCGCTGCCCACCGGCTCCGCCTTGAAGCCGTTCCAGCTGCGGCCGCCGTCGGCGGAGTAGGCGCCGTCCTGCGCGCCGGCCTTTCCGACCCGGACCATCATCGAGGGGTTGGACTGGGCGAAATCGATGTCGGTGCTGTGGAACATCGCCGGGTTCTCCATCCGCCCGGCGGGCACCTCGGTCAGGGAGTCGTGGCGGAAACCGCCCTGGTCGCCCATGGAGGTGATGACGGCGGCGCCGCCGGGAGGGGCGATCGCGTCCGCCAGGGCGGTCTCCTCCAGCCCTCGGGCCCCCACGGTCCAGTGGCTGGTAGCGCCGCTGTCGCTGGCGGTGGCGTCCTTGCTGCGCCAGATGCCGTTGCCGGTGCCGTACAGCACGTGCCCGGAGTTGAAGGGGTCGATGGCCAGGGCGGTCATCCAGTGCCCGGTGGCGGTACCGACGTACGGGGCGGCGGAGGCATCCCGCACCGACTTGCCGGCCAGCGCCTTCCAGGTCGTACCGCCGTCGGTGGTCCGGTAGATCTCGTCCTCGGGCCACCAGCGGTCGAGGGTGGTGACCATCACCGTGGACGGCTTCTGCGGGTCGACGGCAAGCCCGGAGAACCCGTAACCGCCCTGCGACGGAGAGACGTTCTTCCACGCCCCGCCGGTCGGCGTGTACTTCCACACCGAGCCCGCCGTCACGTCGTTGGGTCCGACGGTGTTCGTGTACGTCAGGTACAGCGAGCCGTCACCGGAGAGGACGCCGTGCTGCGGCAGCTGGCCGGTGGGCTGTCCGGAGACGGCCTGCCAGGTGCTGCCGCCGTCGGTGGAGCGGTACAGGGAGGTGGACTTGTCGGCAACGCCGACGTAGACCGTCTTGCTGCCGGCCGGGCCGTACGTCACGAAGGAGATGCCCGCGCCGCTGCTAGCCCCGTCCTTGACCGGGAACGAGGAGACCTGACTCCATGTCGCGCCGTGGTCGGTGCTGCGCCACAGGCCGTTCTTGCGGGTGCCCAGCAACAGGGTGCCGTTGTCCGCGGGGTCGATCACCAGCCGTTCGCCCGCGCCGCGACCGGGCTCGTTGGCGCCCAGCTTGAAGGGCAGTTCGGTGCGCTTGAAGGTGCGGCCCCGGTCGGTGGAGCGCAGGATCGCGCCGTTGCCGGCCCACTCGTTGGTGTAGGTGCCCGCCCCGAGGTAGAGCCGGTCGGGGTCGACGGGGTCGGTGGCCACCGAGTCGATGCCCAGCAGGTTCCAGTCCTTCTCGCCGACCCAGTCGGTCAGCGGGATCCACTGCTCGGCCGCGGTGTCCCAGCGGTAGGCACCGCCCATGTCGGTGCGCGCGTACAGCAGACCCTTCTCCTTGGGGTTGAACACCAGCCCGGTGACGTAACCACCGCCCACCGCCTGGGCGTTGTTCCACCGATACGGTCCTGCCGCCTGGGTCTCGGCTGCTTTCACCAGCTTCCACTGCTGGTTGGTGCTGCCCTTGTCGGGATACTGGATGACTGCGGCGCTCTCGGCGGTGGAGCCTCCGGAGACGTCCAGGACCTGGCCGCTCCTGCGGGAGGTGAAGGTGACGGCGTCGGAACCGCCCACACCGTCGATCCGCCACTCCTGGGACACGGAGGAGCTGTCGGTCTGCTGCTCGGCGACAGCCGCCTGTGCGCTCGAATCGCCCGCTATGCCCAGTACTTTGCCGCTGTTGCGGTTGACCAGCTCGTAGTAGCCGTCCCCGGTGGACCTCAGCCTCCACTGCTGGTTGGCGGTGCCCTGGTCGGTCCACTGCTGGATGCGGGTGCCGTCGGCGGTGGAGAAGCCGTTGACGTCCATCACCTTGCCGCTGCGTACCGAGACCAGCCTGTAGTAGGCACCGCCGTCGACCGTCGCGGCCTGGGAGTCCTCGACTACGAACACGAAGTACGACACGGCGCCCAGCGGCATGCCGAGCAGCAGAGCGGTGGCGCTCAGGCGACGGCGGTGACGCCCGCGGCGGCCGCCGTTCGGGGTGTTGCTCATGGGTAGACGTTCTCCTTGCGAACTGTTCACGAGAGAAAGGCGGATCCGGGCAGCGGAACGGCCGGATCTACTTCCTTGTGGTCACAGGCCCCGCAAAGGGTTGCCTCGAGCCGGAGAATCGTTCAGGTCACCTCGTGGCGAGGTAGTCGAACCCACGCCCACCCGCCACGATCGGTACGACAATCGTCTTCTCGGCCCGCAGAGCATGCTCCGCGAGTGGGCGACGAAAAGCCGGCCGGGCTCACGGACACCAGGAGCCGCCGCTCCGGCTCGCCCGGGCCTCCACCGTGTAGCCCTTCTCCCCCTCGAATGCCCAGGACACGGCGAGATGGGAGGTGGCGCCGTCGATCTGTTTGGTGAAGCAGAGGCCGATCCGTTCGCCGGACGGGTCGCTGCGCCAGGCGGGCTCGTCCGGCTCGGGCGGTGCCGACAGCCAGCCGTTGCGGGCGGCGGCCGCCTGGTAGTAGGCGACGACGTCCGCTCGGCGGGCGGGCTCGGCGTACCCGAGGCCGAAGTACGCGAAGCGGTCGTCGTCGTCGCAGCCGGAGTAGGAGTCGTCGGCCTGTGCTCCTTGCGGAGTGCCGAGCGTCCGGAGCTGGGCGGCCACCGGGTCCTGCAGTGCCGCATCCGCGGCGGTGCAGCCGTAGATCCCGCCGTTGAGGGCCCACCAGCCACCGATGGCTATGAGTGTGCCGAAGACCAGTCCGCCCGCAACTACGGACGCTCCCACCCGAAGATCGTTCACGGCCGGGAGCGTACCGGTCGCCAGCGGCGGCGAGAACCCTGGGTCAGCGGGAGAGGGAGACGGCGAAGGGCCTGAAGCCGTGTCGGCGCAGGATGTGGGGCACGACCAGGATCATGGCTTCGGTGGCGCGTGCTGTGGTGATGTCGCCCAGGTCCTCGATCAGTTCGGGCTGCCAGCCCAGGTCGCCGAGCAAACCGGTGACGGTCTTCTTCGCGTGTTCGTCATCGCCCGAGAGATAGGCGGTCGGTGGGGTGGCCAGGGTTTCGGGAGCGGTCATGACCATGAAGAGCATGGTGTTGAGCGTCTTGACCACGTGGGTGTCGGGGAGCGCGGCCTGGAGCTTCTCGGCGAGGCTGCTGCCGGGATAGCACAGCTCGCCGGGTAGGCCGTCGCTGTCGTCGCGGGTGGCGTTGGAGACGTCGATGAGTATTTTGCCGGCGAGTTCGGTGCGCAGCTCGGTGAGGCGGTCCAGGGAGCTGTCGCCGGGCGTCGCGTTGATCACGATGTCTGCGGTGCGGGCAGTGGTGCGCTGGTCGGCGAAGGCCACCGGCGGGGCGAGTCCCGCGGGGCGGGCGGCGGTGCCTTCGGGGCTCCGGGCTCCGAGGGTGACGTGGTGTCCGGCTGAGGAGAGCTTGGCGGCGAGGTTGGTGCCGACGCGGCCGGTGCCCAGGATGCCGATGCTGGCCATGGGGTGATGCTCCTTGCGGTATCGGGGTGGGGAAGAGCGGAGGGTTCCGGTCAGGCGATCGGTGAGAGGACCTTGAGGGCGGCGGCGTGGAGGCCGGGGGCGGCGGCCAGGAAGTCGCGGCTGCCGGTGTTCCAGGGTTCGCCCGCCAGGTCGGTGACGGTGCCTCCGGCTTCGGAGACCAGCAGGGCGCCGGCGACCAGGCCCGAGCGGACGTCGGAGAACTGCCAGAAAGCGTCCATGCGTCCGGCGGCGACGTGGATGAGCTGCATCGTGGCGGGAACGGACACGCGCACGACCAGGCCGTTGATGAGCATGGCGGTGACGGAGTCACCGATCCGCCGGAAGGTGCGCTCGTCCTCTCCGGGCTTGGCCTGGCCGGTGCCGATGAGCGCGGCACCCAGGTCGGTCTTGGCGGACACCTTCAGGGGCCGGTCGTTGAGGTGGGCACCGCCGCCGGCGACCGCGGTGTAGGTGTCGCCGGTCAGCGGCAGGTGGACGACGGTGAGTACCGGCTGGTTGTCGCTGACCAGGGTGGCGGTGACGGCCCAGTCGTCCATGCCGTGGACGTGGTTGATGTTGCCCTCGGCGGGGTCGACGACCCACCACTCCCCGGGCGGGAGCGCGCCGCCGGCCAGCTCGTCCTCGGCCCACTGCGACCCCGGCCGGGCCCGCAGCAGCGGTTCCCGCAGCACGTCCAGCACCGCGTCGTCGTTGGCGTGGATCTCCTCCACGACCTCGTCCAGGCTTACGCCCCGGGCGTGGGAGGTGTAGCGGTCGCGCAGCGTGCCCCCGGCGGCCTTCACCGCGGCCGTCACGTCGGAGAGGAGGGTCGTACCGGCGGCGAAGGGCATGGCTGTGCTCATGGCGGGCTCCCTGGGATCGATCGAAGCGGGGTGGTTGTTCCGCCCCCGCACTTCGAAGGTAGGCCGCCTGGCAATTAACAACAAGTGCATGCTTGTCACTTGTAGAGTTACTGTCATGCAACTGGATTTGAACCTGCTCACGGCCCTGGACGCCCTGCTGGAAGAGGGCAGCGTCGCCGGCGCGGCAGCACGCCTCCACGTCACCTCACCGGCGATGAGCCGCTCCCTGGGTCGCATCCGCAAGGCCACCGGTGACCAGATCCTGGTCCGCACCGGCCGCAGTATGGTCCCCACCACCCGCGCGCTGGCCATGCGCGCCCAGGTCCACGCCCTGGTGCAGCAGGCCCACCAGCTTCTCTCCGCGCAGCAGGAACTCGACCTGGCGGCTCTGGACCGGGTGTTCACCGTGCGCTGGCACGACGCCCTGACCGCAGCCTCCGGCACCGCCCTGATCACCGCCGTCCACCGCCAGGCCCCCGGCGTCCGGCTGCGCCTGTCCGCCGAACCCGGGACGGACGACGCCGAGCTGCGCCGGGGTGAGGTCGACCTCGAATCGAGTTCCGGCACTCCGACGCTCCCCGACATCCGCCACCGCCTCGTCGGCAGCGACCGGCTGGTCGTCGCCGTCCGACCCGGCCACCCGCTCACCGAGGGCACGCTGAGCCTCGAGCGTTACGCAGCCGCCGAACACCTCACCGTTTCGCGGCGCGGAAGCCTGCAGGACCCGATCGACGAAGCCCTGACCGCACACGGCCTCGAACGACGCGTCGTCGCCGCCGGGCCCACCGCCGCCTTCGCACTGCAACTCGTCCTCGACACCGACCTGGTCGTCACCCTCCCCGACGCGGTCACCCGCACGGCCCGGGAACAACTCGGCCTGGTCACACTGCCGCCGCCACTCCCGCTGCCCGACGTACCCCTGTACCTGCTGTGGCACCAGCGCTACGACAACGACCGCGCCCACACCTGGCTGCGAGAGCTGGCCACCGAAACCGTCCGGGCACTCTTCACGCCCGTCCCCCGCCCGGCCGCCGCGTCCGGAGAGGCGGGGTGTACTGTGCCGAATGTTTGAACGTGTTCAACGACAAGATCGCCCGGCATCCCGGAGCGAGCGGGGGAATGAGCAGTGGCACGGAAGATGACGGGCAGGCGGACCCTGTGCATCACGGGGTACGCGACAACAGCCCAATACGCGGCCATCGGCATCGTCCTGATCGCGCTGTCCCTGGTGACCGAGGGGCTGCCCATCGAGCGCAGCGACTGGCTGTACTCGCTGGTGTGGCTCGGCTTCCTCAGCGCCGTCCTGGGACTGGTCCAGGCCGTATTGTTCGCCACTCCCACTGCCTTGATCGGCGAGGCCCTGGCCCGGCGGCTGCCCGGCGGCCGGATTCTGTGGCACCTGGTGCCCGTCCCCATCCTGCCGCTCGCCCCGGCCACTGTCGCCTATGCCTTCGACGGCGCGGCCTGGCAGTGGTGGGCCTACCTGACCCTGCTGGGCTGCGTCCCCGCCTTGGCCGTGGGGCGGTTTCGAGTCCAGGACGCCCTGTTCGCCGCCTGGACCTAGGGCGCGCACCGCGCCCCGACGGCCGAGCTCAGGTGGGCTTGCGCCACACGGAGATGTGCTTCGCGGAGTCCTGGGTGAACGGCGCTCCGTCCCAGTCCGCGACGCGACGTTCCAGCTCGAGCCCGGCGATCCGTGCCATCAGGTCGAGCTCTGCCGGCCAGGCGTAGCGGTGCCGGGAGTTTTCGCGGCGGTAGCGGCCGTCGTCGCTGTCGCTGTCGCCGTCGCGGGTGAAGTGGTGCGAGACGAGGATCTGCTCGACGAGGTCGAAGGTGTCGAAGCCGAGGTGCTGCTCGGAGACGTCGAACGGCACCGCGATCTGGCCGGGCGGCAGGAACCGCAGCGGCGGCACACCCAGCTCGATGACGAACCGGCCGCCGGGCTCCAGATGGCGTGCGGCGTTGCGGAAGCACTCGACCTGCTCGTCCTGCGTGAGCAGGTTCGTGATGGTGTTGTAGACGAGATAGACCAGGGTGAACCCGCCGGGAACGACGGTGGTGGCCATGTCCCCGATGACCACCGGGAGCGTGTCCTCGTCGGTCTTGCGCCGCAGCACCGCCGCCATGTGCTCGGACATTTCGATGCCCGTCACCGGCACACCGCGCTCCCGGAGGGGGACGCCCACGCGTCCGGTCCCGATGGCGAACTCCAGTGCCCGGCCGTCTCCGGCGAGCTCGGCGAGGAAGTCGAGGGTCGGTCCGAGGACGGCGGCCGAGGACATCTCGGTCTCCTCGGCGTCGTAGCGGTCGGCGGTCGCTCGGGTCCACAGCTCACTGCTCGTCACGGGCGGCCACTTTGCCGGGTACCGCGGAGCGCTGTCGACCCATTTACCTTCCACCGGCTCCGATCACACGGTTCGGGGCCGGTCGGGAGAGATCTTTCCGGGCACCGCCCGCTGGGTGGCTCTTACCGGGCGTCGACCAGGTCGAGGACCTCGGTCAGCGCGGCGGTGAGGGCCTGGCGGCACGGCCGGTCCGTGCCTCGGTGTACCCGGATGTAGAGCGGTCGCAGGGTTCGGACGGTGTTGGAGTACCAGGCGGGGACCGGACCGCGCGGCAGCGTGCGGAACGCCTGCGCCACGGGCTCCAGCCAGGCCGTCACCGTTTGTTCGGTCAGATCCTCGCGAGCCAGGACGATGTCGAGGGCTCTGGCCAGCCGGTCGTCCTCTTGCTGCTCCAGTACGTGGTCCGTGGGCGTCAGCAGGCGGGTCGCAGCCAGGCGCAGCAGCAGCCGAGGGTCGGCCTCGGGCCGCAGCCCGAAGGCCCCCAGCAGGTCGGCGCCGTGGGCCACCGCATGCAGCCAGCCGATCGTGTCGTCGTAGCCGCGCAGGTCGGTCTCGGTGACGAACCAGTCGGCGAAGGCGTCCAGCCAGCCCGGCCGGAACTCTCCTGCCCGCACCAGATAGGTCAGCACGAGCGGAGCGAACGTACGGGCCTGTATCTCCTGGTCGGTGAAGCGGACCGCCATCGCGTCACCCAGCGCCGACCGCCTCGGGCCGTCGATCACCCCACGCGCGATCCATTCCCTGAGCACCATGAGCGGGGCACCGTCACGGATCTCGGGGTCCGGGTCGGCCAGTGCCTGCGAAAGATCGGCCACGAGGTCGTCGAAGGACTGCGTGGCGGGAACGGCGTAGTCGTGGTCCTCGATGACACTGTCCCAATTGATCATGGAGGCATCGTAGGCAGGCCCTGGTTCCCCTGCACAACAGGATTTCCCGCCCGGGCCGGGGCGACCGTACCGACGCAGCGGTGATCAGGACCATGCGGCCGGCGCGATCACGCCCCGGCGTTCCCGCTGCCGCCCCGCTCGACCGGGATCCACAGCTGGGAGCCGGTCTCGGCGCCGATCTCCACCGGCTGCGTCAGCAGGAGCTCCGGACCTGGCCGGCTCGCGTACGGGTTCGAAGGGAACCACTGCGTGAACACATCCCGCCACAGCTCCTGGATGGCGCTCGGATAGGGCCCGTGGTTGTCGAAGACCGCCCAGGTACCGGCTGGCACGTCGAGGGCGTCGAGCTCCTCGGCAGTCGCCTCGGGACCGGTCACCACACCGATCCAGTAATCCACCTCGGCACCCTCCTCCCGGCTGTCGGTCAGGTGCACCACCGCCGACAGGACCCCCTCCGGCTCCCGGTGGACCAGCGCCTTCATCCGTACGATCGCCTGCCGGTCCAGGCCCGCCAAGTGCGCCGTGGCAGCCGCGTTGACCCCCTCGTGCACGAGGGGGACCCGGGCCTTCCTTCCGACAACCCGAAACGCCTCCTTCTCCACGATCCGGTACCGCATGGTGGTGCCCCCTTCGACGACGACACGGAAGGACATGCGCGGCTGTGCTGTGAGCACGGCACCAGTGCGCCGGGCCTCGCCCGGCCCGATGCCGTGCACCGACCGGAACGCCCGGGCGAACGCCTCGCCCGAGCCGTACCCGTACCGCACCGCGACATCGAGCAGCGTCAGCTCCCCGGCCAGTACCTCGGCCCCGGCGAGCGTCATCCGCCGACGCCGCACGTAGACCGGGAGCGGCATCCCAGCGAGCGCGGAGAACAGCCGCCGGAAGTGGTACTCCGACACCGCGGCGATCCGGGCGACCTCGGCCATGTCGACCTCCCGGTCGAGGCAGGTCTCCAGGTGGTCCAGCGCCTGATTCAGCCGCTCCAGCACGTGTATCCGTCCTTCTTCCTTGTGTCTCCGCTGCAGGAACTGCCCTTGCGGGGTCAGGCCGTCTTGATGGAGTTGAGCGCATTCGATCGCGCCCCGCCCGACAAATCCAGTGCAGGAATTGTCGGGCAGGATGACCTGGCGCGGCCTGAGGCTTACGGCCATGACTGATATTGATGGAGTATGCGAGCCGCGGTTTGCCGCGGTCCGTGAGGCGCTTGCGGCTTCGCTCGGCAGCCACGACGTGGGTGCCTCGGCGGCCGTCTACGTCGACGGCGAGCCGGTGGTCGACATCTGGGGTGGGTACGCCGATGCGGACCGTTCCGTCAGGTGGGAGCGCGACACCCTCACCAACGTGAACTCAACGACCAAGAACATGACCGCCCTGTGTGCGCTGATCCTCGCCGACCGAGGCCAGCTCGATCTGTCCGCGCCGGTCGCCGCCTATTGGCCCGAGTTCGCCGTGGCCGGCAAGGAGGGCGTGCTGGTCCGGCACGCCCTGTCACACACCGCGGGGCTGCCGGACCTGTCCGGGCTGAAGGCGGTCGAGGAGCTCTACGACTGGGAGGGCGTGACGGCGGGGCTGGCCGCGCAGGCTCCCGAATGGGAACCCGGAACGGCGGCCGGCTATCACGCGCTCACCTTCGGGTTCCTCGTCGGTGAGATCGTCAGCCGCATCACCGGACGCAGTCTCGGCGAGTTCTTCGCCGAAGAGGTGGCGGGGCCGCTGGGCGCGGACTTCCACATCGGGCTTCCTTCGGAGGACGACCACCGCGTCGTGCCGCTGATCCCCCCGCAGTCGCTGACCGACGAGTACGCCTCCAGCGCGCCGCCCGGGCCGGACGGCGCACGCCGGGAGTACACCGGTGCCGCGATCCGCGTCAGGGACGTCAACTCCGTGGCGTGGCGTCGTGCGCAGATCCCGGCGGTGAACGGCTTCGGCAACGCCCGGTCTGTCGCCCTCGCCCAGTCGGTACTGGCAAACCAGGGATCGGCCGGCGGGGTGCGACTGCTGTCCCCCCGGGGCTGTGAGCCCGCGTGGCAGGAGGTGTTCCGCGGCGACGACCTGGTCCTGCGGACGCCGATGTCCTGGACCGTGGGCTTCGGCAAGTTCGGCAACACCTTCGGCTGGGGCGGCTGGGGCGGCTCGCTGGTCGTGAGCGATCCCGACTCGCGCATGACGGTGGCCTACGTCATGAACCAGATGATCGACCGGGACCGGCAGGAGGACAACCGCGGCATGGAGATCGTCATGGCCGCCTACGGCGGACTGCGCTGACGGCACAGGGGAAGTCCGTGGTCGGTACCCGGACGGGCTGCCCTCTCCCGCTGTGCGACGCCGGACCGGGCCGGATACACCGCAGGGGGTAGGCCGGCTACCCCGGTGGTGGGCCCGAAGATCAACCCCTGGTGGGTCGAGAAGGCTCCGCCGCCCGGGCTACATTCTCCGCCGTCCCGTGCAACGTGGACCAGACGACGGAGGAACGATGAAGCTCACGACGAAGACCGCCCTGACTCTTGCCGCGGTCCCGGCCGCGCTACTGCTGCTCGCGGGGCCGGCCTCTGCCGGCTCCGGTTTCGAAGTCACCGGCACCGGCGGCGACATCGGCGGCGCCTGGGCGCACGGATACTACGGAAAGGCGGCCGACGGCCGGGTCCACCTGAGCGGCGAACTCAAGGACACGGCGAGCGACGGCAAGGGCGCGGCGCTCAAGATCCACGCGGTGTACTCGGACGGCGGCACCCGCGACGTGCAGGTTTGGAACACACGTGGCAACCAGGCGATCGTGAGCATCGGCGAGTACAGCTTCGCTGGGAACGTGAGTCGTATCGAGCTCAAAGAGTGCCTGTTGTACCGCGGAGGCGACGGCAACATCTACGTGGGTGCCTGCGCCGCGGGCGCCGAAGTCCTGTCCTTCTGACGCTCGTCCGAACGCCCAGGGTGACGAAGAGGACCAACGGATCTGGAGCTACGGCCGCCGGGCGCCGCTGAACGCGGAGGCGTCCGCAATCAGTCCTTGATGGGGCTCTCGCACACGGCAGGCTGCCCGGCCGCGGGCGAGGTGCCCCGCGCGAGCACCTTGCGGCCGTCCAGGAGGATCGCGCAGGTGGCCACCGCTCCCTTGGCGGGGATGACGCTCACCTTGGCGTTCTTCCCGTCGACGATCACCACTTCCTTCCGCCAGGCTCCGGTCGTATCGGCCTCGCTGTGCCGGCGCACGTCCGTGTCCTCCCACGGATAGCGGCCTTTGGTGTCCTGGTAGGTGACGCCGTACGTGCCGGATTTGGAGGTCTTCGCCGTATAGGTGATCGCCCAGGCCTTGCCGAAGTCGCCGCTGAACTGGACCGCCGCGAAGACCGCGAGAAGCCCGATCACACCCACGACCAGGGGTGTCACACAGCAAGCCGTACGCCGAGCACTCATCACACCGCTCCGTCCGGACGCCCACCGTGGGCCTCCTCAGCCTCCCATCCAATCGGAGCGAAAGGAGCGGATCGTCACCTTTCAGGTGGAACCGCGCATACATCGTAGGTCGCACTCCCATGGCAGAAAGGCCCACCCTGCAACCCCGGCTCCGGCCCGGTCTCGTAGCCCTTGACGCTCATTGATACGCCTGCGCACATCGCCTGATACATCCCTGACGGCCAGGGTGCATACCTTCGAGACGTCGCCTCGGCGCCCACCGGCCCGAGTGGCCGTCCCCGTCTGAGAAGCGCGCCCCGAAAGGCCCCCTTGCCGATGCGTATGCCCCCTCGCTCCCTGCGCCGCTGCCTCCTCCCCGTGACGGCCGTCGCCTCGGTCATCCTGGGGACCGCTTCCTGCGGCAACGCCCAGCCCGAGGTCGTCGGCTCGGCCAAGGTCTCCGCGCAGGACGCAACGGCCGGTTCGGCCCGGCTCACCTACGACTTCGGTGACAGCGCCTACGCGCCGCCGGGCCTGGACGGCAAGCGTACGGAGCTGAAGGCCGCCGTCACCTACCCGCGCAAGCTGGAAGGGGGCAAGCATCCCCTGGTGATGATGCTGCACGGCTGGGGCGACACCTGCGCCGCGGGTGACGAGCCGGTCCGCGGCCAGGGCTGGCCGTGCGCCAAGGGCGCCGAGCCGGTCGGCAACTACCTGGGCTACTCCTACCTCGCCGAGGCACTGGCCGACAAGGGATACATCGTGGTGTCGGTGGCGGCCAACGGCATCCAGGCCCAGGAGAAGAACCAGGGCCAGGTCGCGCGGGCGGCCCTGCTGGACAAGCATCTGGAGATGTGGGAGCAGCTGTCCACCGGGGAAGGCCCGCTGCGGGAGCTCAAGCAGTTCACGGACCACGTGGACCTCGACCGGGTCGGCACGCTCGGACACTCCCGCGGCGGCGGCGGTGTCCTCGCCCAGGCCCTGGACAGCCACAAGCTCCCGCCCGGCGTGCACCTCCGCGCCACCCTCGCACTCGCGCCCGCCATGAACGGCATCAACGCGGACAAGGAACACATCACCCGCGTTCCCCTCTCCCTGGTCGCCGGAACCTGCGACGCCATGTGGGAGGACAGCAAAGTCCCCGTCGCGATGGCCGCCGGGAACCCGCACGTCGAACACCACGACGTACCCGGCGGCAACCACAACTTCTTCAACACGGTCTGGACCCCCGGCACCGGACCGGCCTTCGCAACCGACGACGTCACCGTCGACCACCGCAATCGCCCCGGCGGCCGGTGCGAGAGCACGAACGCAACCGGCACCCCCCAGCAGCTGGAGCCCACCGAGCAACGCGAGATCGCGATCCGCTACGCCACCGCGTTCTTCGACAAGTACCTGAAATAGCAACCCTTCTCCCGCCGGGCTCGCCACCCAACTCAAGGAGCGCCGGCCTGGACGCCTGGGCCGCCGTGCGGTTACGGGTTCCACACCTCGAACTCCGAGAACTGGCCGGCGGGCCAGCCGGTGTTCGCGGAGACGGTGACCCGGATATAGCGCTGTGCGGTGGCGGGGAAGGTGAGGGTGACGGTGTTGTTGGCGGCGGGGTCGAAGGTGTAGGAGGCGGAGGACTTCAGTGTGGTGAAGGCCGCGCCGTCGGTGGAGCCCTGGACGGTCAGGGTCTGGTTGCGGGCGCCCCAGGTGGCGGGAAGCCGCAGAACGACCTTGCCGGCGATCTGTGCGGAACCGAGGTCGACCTGGATCCACTGCGGGAAGGCGTTGTTGGCGCTCTCCCAGTAGCTGTTCTGGTTGCCGTCCGTGGCATTTGACGACGAGTAGACACCGGTGTGGCTGGTCTCGGTGGTGGGTCTGCCCGCGGCCAGGTCGGTCGGCGTGGGGTTCCCGCCCGGAACGGCGAAGGTGAGCTGGTTGAGGTTCCACCCGCCGTGGTCCTGGTCGACCGTCAGGGTCTGCTTGCCGGCCGGAAGTGCGACGGTGGCGGTGACCGTGGTCCAGGACTGCCAACCTCCGGTCGCGGGGATGCTGATGGCGCCGCTGAGGTTCGTGCCCGAGGCGTCGGACAGGTGCAGAGCGCCGGTGACGGCGGAGGGGGCCGCCAGTCGCAGGCCGACGGTGTACGTGCCCGCGGAGGCGACGTTCACGGTGTAGCGGAACCATTGGCCACCGCTGGTCCAGCCCAGGTTCTGGCCCCCGCCGGTGTCCGAGGTGCTCTCCAGGTCCACGCCGTCGGAGCGGTAGGCGGAACCGTTGCCGTTGATGGAGGTGACGTTGTACGCCGCGCCCTGGCCGCCGGTGTCATAGTTCTCCGCCTGTACGGTGCCGGGTACGGCCGCGGGCGTGCCGCCGTAGGGGCCTTGCGGGGTGGTGGTGCCCTGCCAGCTGTTGCCGCTGACCGACGCCGTAAAGCCGCTCGAGTTGTTGACGAAGGCGGTCATGCCGGATTTCAGCCCGGTGAGGGTGTTGCCCGTGATGGTGGCGGATCCGGTGGGCGCCGGGTAGAAGGGAGGTGCGATCGCCACACCGCCTCGGCCCGGGTTGGTGATCGTGTTCTCCTTCAGCAGGGTGTCGGTCGAGGTGGAGAAGCCGATTCCGTCGTAGAGGGAGTCGCCGACGGTGTTTCCGGTGACGTTGACCTTGTCGACGATCCCGGTGTTCTGGCCGTCGCCGCCGTTGCCGACGTGCAGGGCCGGCTGCCCCTGGCCGTACGCGTTGCCTCCGGAGCGGAGCACGGTGTTACCCGTGACGGTCGCGGAGAGCAGGTCGTCGCCGTTGACGCCGAAGCGGCCGGCTCCCAGGCCGATGTAGCGCGCGGTGTCGCTGACCTGGTTGTTGGTGACCTGGTGACCACTGCCCCCATAGATCGCGACGCCCTTGCCGCCCCACGGCGCTATCGAGGTGTTGTTGCTGACCGTGACGTTGGCCATCGGGTGGTAGTAGGTCCTGGAACCGTCGCCGTTGGTGTTGTAGTTGACCGAGTTGACGGCGATCGCGTCGTCTCCCGTGCCTCGCACGAAGTTGTTGGTGACGGTCAGGGTGTCTCCGGTGTCTGCTCCGAGCGAGACGTTGTTGACATTGATGCCGTCCGCCCAGATCGAGGTCAGGCGGCTGTTGCTCACCTTGCCTCCGGTGCCCGAGGCCCAGAAGCCGGACATGGTGTGCTGGGTCCAGATGCCGTCGGCCGACCAGTTGCTGCCGGTGGTGTCCATGGCGCCGCCGTCGCCGCCGATGGTGCTGCGGCTGACCGCGTTGGCGTCGATGTGGAAGTCGCGCACGGCGCAGGACGTGACGGAGAACAGGGCCGCCAGCGGCGTGGTGTTGGGTACCGGTACGTCGCGGTAGACGGTGCTGTACCACTGGCCTGCGCCGGCGATGGTGATGCCCTGTGCGTGCAGACCGGTGGTGCCCTTCACGTAGAAGGTGCCCTGAGGAATCCAGAGCGTCTTGCCCTGTGACTGGGCCTGGTTCATGCAGCTCTGGATGGCGGGGCCGCTGTCGGTGGCCTGACTGTCGGCGGAGCCGTTGGTCGGGCTGTTGTCGGCGACCGCTCCGCAGCTGGTGATGGAGATCGACCCGGCCGGCTGGGCGAGCGGTGGCGGCGGGTTCTCCACGTCGATCACGTCGATGTCGTAGAAGGACGCGGTGTTGGCGGAGTCCTGCCGGAGGGAGAACGTGGCACCGGCCGGGATGGGCGCGCCGGTGACGAAGGCGTGCACCTCGTCCCAGAACACGCGCGGGTTGCCGTCGGCCGGGTTCTGGTTGTCGCTGGTGTTGTAGTTGTTGTTGCCCTCGTACACCCAGCTCTGCTTGGAGTTGAGGTTCAGTGCCTGCCGGAACGTGCCGTTGACGTACAGGTTCAGCGTGGCGGTGATGCCACCGCCGGATGGCGAATCGGGGATGCTGGCCCGGACGTTGAGGAAGCTGATGGGCTGTCCGGTGGTGTTGGTCCACCCGACGGACTGCCCCGTGCCGCCGAGACGGACGTACGCATGGCCGGACGCCTCCAGCGCGGCGCTGGAGTACTGATCGGTCGGCGCCGCTGTCACCGAGGTGACGGCCGCGCCGCCTCCGAGGGCTCCGGACTCGCCCTCGTAGCTGCTGAACCCGGTCGTGGCGCCGGCCACCGTACTCGCGGCGGTCGTGGCTCGCGTCGATCCGGGGACGGCGCTTGCCGGGACCGCGGGCATCCACGCCATGCCTACGACGGCGACGACCGCCACCGCAAGGAGTCGTCTCATGCGTTCCGCGCGGCGGACAGGTAACGGAAACTCCAGCATCTGACGCTCCTTCAGGGACCGTGGTGCGCGCCGGGCTCCGACCGTACAAAGGACTCTGGAGCCGTGCAAGGTTTCTACAGGGACAAGAAAAGACCTCACAGTTCGATGGATGGACACCACAGCCTGCGCTTCGTCGGACGCAGGGTCCCCGGCCGGAAGGACGCTACGACGTCAACGGCCAGGGACGCCCGGACGCGGAGCGGGCGAAAGCGGCAGGAAGTGCGGATACCGAAGCGGTAAGCAAGGCTTTATTGCGGAGTCACGTCTGTTTCTTGCGCAGGTTCATAGACTTCCTGCATCCGGAGTCGTAGCCTCCCGCGTTGAGCCACTTCGCACACTCCGATCGAGCCGCAAGGACGTACGCGCCCGTGTCCCAGTCGCCGCAAAGTCATGCACCCACTCCCGAGCAGGTCCGCAGCCTGAGACGGCGCGGAACCGCCGTCTTCCTGTCCCTTTCGCTGGCCGCCACCGCGGCCTTGACCGCCCTCGCGGTCGGCAGCGCGCCGGCCGCCCACGCCGTCGGGGTGCCCGCACCCTCGCCCGTCGCCGTACCCGGGCGGGGCGCGACCGTGCCCTTCACCGAGTTGGAGGCCGAGTACGCGGCCACCAACGGCGCCCTCATCGGCCCCGACCGCCTCTACGGCCACCTCCCCTCCGAGGCGTCCGGCCGACAGGCCGTGACGCTCGGATCCGCCGGGCAGTACGTGGAGTTCACCCTCACCAAGCCCGCCAACGCGATGTCCCTGCGCTACAGCCTCCCGGACACCGGGGACGGCAAGGGCCGCGACGCCACGCTGGACGTGCAGGCGAACGGACAGTCCGTCAAAACGCTGGCCGTCACCTCCAAATACAGCTGGTACTACGGCGGCTATCCCTTCAACAACAACCCGGGCGACACCAACCCGCACCACTTCTACGACGAATCCCGCACCCTGCTGGGCGCCGACTACCCGGCCGGGACCAAGATCCGGGTGCAGGTGACCTCGACCGCGCAGTCGCCCTCCTTCACCATCGACCTCGCCGACTTCGAGCAGGTGGGCGCGGCTTCCGGCAAGCCCGCCGGAGCACTCGACGCCGTCGCGGACTTCGGGGCGGATCCGACCGGAGCCACCGACTCCACGGCCCGGATGCAGGCCGCCGTCGATGCGGGCCACGCCCAGGGCAAGACCGTCTTCGTGCCGCCGGGCAACTACACCCTCTACGACCACGTGGTCGTGGACGGGGTCACCGTCCAGGGCGCGGGCCCCTGGTACACGGTCTTCGGCGGCCGCGACCCGGTCAACCGCAACCGCGCGGCCGGCTTCTACGGCAAGTACGTGGCGGGCGGCGGCTACACCGGCCCGGTCCGGCCGCACGAGGCGAACGGGCCCAGCCAGAACGTCACCCTCAAGGACTTCGCGATCATCGGCGACGTCCGCGAGCGGATCGACGACGACCAGGTGAACGCGCTGGGCGGCGCCATGTCCAACTCGACGGTCGACAACCTCTGGATCCAGCACGTCAAGGTCGCGGCGTGGATGGACGGTCCGATGGACCGTTTCACCATCAAGAACAGCCGTTTCCTCGACATGACCGCCGACGGCGTGAACTTCCACACGGGTGTCACGAACTCTCGCGTCACCAATACGTTCCTGCGCAACACGGGTGACGACGGTCTGGCCTCCTGGCCCCAGGACAAGCCCAACACCGACATCAGCTTCGACCACAACACCGTCGTACTGCCGATCCTGGCGAACAACATCGTCACCTACGGCGGCAAGGACTTCACCATCTCGGACAACGTCATGTCCGACACCATCAGCAACGGCGGCGGGCTGCACATCGCCAACCGCTACCCGGGCGTCAGCTCCGGCAAGGGCACCGCGGTCGCCGGCACCATCACAGCCGCGCGCAACACCCTCATCCGGGCCGGGAACAACGACTTCAACTGGAACTTCGGGGTCGGCGCCATCTGGTTCTCCGGCCTGAACGAGGCCGTCCAGGGCGCGAGCATAAGGATCTCCGACACCGACATCCTCGACTCCTCCTACGCCGCGATCCACTCGATCGAGGGCCCCATCAGCGGGGTGGAGTTCACCAACATCAACATCGACGGCGCCGGGACGTACGCCATCCAGGCCCAGTCGAACATCTCGATGAAGCTCACCAACGTCACCGCGAAGAACATCGCCCAGGCCGCCACCCCGATCCACAACTGCATCGGCACCGGTCTGCAGATCACCGATGGCGGCGGCAACTCCGGCTGGAACACCGGACAGACCTGTTCCGGTGTCTGGCCCGAGCCGGTGTGGACCAACGGTGGCGTCCCCGGTGGCGGCACCACCACGCCGCCCACCACGCCGCCCACCACTCCCCCGACCACCCCGCCCACGACCCCGCCCACCACTCCCCCCACCACCCCTGCGAACGGCAACCTCGCCCAGGGCCGCCCCGCCACCGCGTCCTCGGCGGTGCAGTCCTACAGCGCCGCGAACACCGTGGACGGCAATGCCTCGACCTACTGGGAGAGCAACGGCAACGCCTTCCCCCAGACCTTGACGGTCGACCTCGGCGAGACCAAGCAGATCGGCAAGGTCACCCTGAAGCTGCCACCGTCCGCAGACTGGGCCACGCGGACCGAGAACCTCTCGGTGCTCGGCTCCACCGACAACTCTTCCTGGACCACGCTCAGCGGCCCCTCCGGTGTCACCTTCAACCCCGCCTCCGGCAACACGGCGACGCTCGCCCTCAACCCGGCCGGCGCCCGCTACGTCCGTCTGAACATCACCGGCAACACCGGCTGGGCGGCCGGGCAGATCTCAGAGTTCGAGGTGTACGCACCCGAAGGCAGCCCGACCACCCCGCCCACCACGCCTCCCGCGACGACTCCTCCTCCCGCTCCCCCGGCCGACTCCAACCTGGCGCAGGGCCGCCCCGCGGCCGACACCAGCCACACCCAGGGCTACGTGGCCGGCAATGTCACCGACGGCAACGCGGGCAGCTACTGGGAGAGCAACAACAACAACGCTTTCCCCCAGTCGCTCACCGTCGACCTCGGCGCCCAGCGCACCGTCGGCCGCCTCGTCCTGAAGCTCCCCTCCTCCTGGGGCACCCGGACACAGACGCTGTCCGTGCTCGGATCGGCCGACAACACGGCCTGGACGACACTGAAGAACTCCGCCTCGTACACGTTCACCGAGGGCACGAACACCGTCGCCATCACCCTTCCCTCCACAGGCGTTCGGTACCTGCGCCTGACCTTCACCGCGAACAACGGCTGGCCGGCCGGCCAGCTTTCGGAACTGGAGGCGTACACCTCGTAACGAGCGGCGCACCCTCCGGCGGACGGCCGGCCCGCACTCCGGGCCGGCCGTGCGGCGAAGGGCGAATACGAGGCCCTCGGGCGGCCGACCCGCGAGGCGATGGGGTTTGGTAAATCTCCTGCAAAACTAGGGAGTTGGGGCGTCGGGGAAGAACTCCCTCCGGGCCTACGGTGACCCGCATGACGAAGAGCGACGAGAACGACGAGCAGAAGACCGATGTCCGCGTGAGCATCATGGGTGGTCACCGCCTGGAGGGAAAGACCCTTCACGAGCGGACGGTGACGGCGTCCCTCATCGGAGGTGCCCACATCGACCTCACGGACGTCGACCTCCCCGACGGGGCCGAGGTCAAGATCACCAAACTCAGCCTCATCGGGGGCGTCACCCTGAAGGTCCGTCCGGACGTCACCGTGAAGGTCGGCGGCATCAGCCTCGGCGGGGTCACCGACGCGGGTCCCGCCTCGCCGGGCGGGCCGACGGTGCGGGTCGACGCCTGGGGGCTCCTGGGCGGCGTACGCGTGGAGCGCGGCTGAGGTCCGCCGGCGTCGGCACCTGAGCCCGCAAGGGCACGGGCGCCGACGCCGACGCCGACGGCGTACTGGGTCAGGCCGGCGGGGTCGCGCCGGCGGTCACAGCACTGGCTAGTGGTGCCAGGCACGCCCGCCCGTGTTGTGGATGAGTCGCTGCAGCACCTTGAGCGTGGTGAGGTATTCCTCGTCGGAGACGTCCGCGTGCCGTTCCGCCCACAGTTCGCTCTGGAGGGCCGCAGCCTTGTCGTAGAACGCCCGCCCCTCTGCCGTCATGCCCAGCCGCCCCTCCGCGTCCTCGGTGATCCAGCCCTGGGCAATGGTCCGATCCATCTCCGACTCCAGGGCTTCCCGGCCCTCGTCAAGGTAGTCACGCAGGAGGTGCGACACCTCTTCGCGGGTCTTGACGGTGTCGGCACGCGCGACTTGCGCGAGGACCCACCACTGCGGCTGGGTGGTACCGATCCCGTCGAGTGCGCCCCGGGTGCGGGTGACGACGGCCTTGTAGGCGGCCCAACTCCAGTAGCCGATGGGCTGCTTGATCAGTTCGGCGTCAGTGTGCGAATACTCCATGGCCGGCCCCTTCGTTCCTTGCTCGTGCTGGCTCGACGAGACCGACCCTAGGAGCTCAACCAGACTTGAGGTCAAGGCCGTCCGGCGAGAACTCCCCAGCCCCGGGAGAGGTCGCCGACGGCAGGGCGGATACGACCGGCCGGACGGAGTCATCCAGCCAATCACTTGGCATGGCCCTGACATTTCAAGGTCCTTGTGACACGTTCCGTCCGCGCCCCGATCCGCACAGGGCGCGCAGCCCTCCCCCGGCCGTACCCCGCGGATTCCGCCCCCGCCGACCGGGCGCACGCCGGCGCGGCCCACCCAGGCCCCGCTCACCCCACAAGGACGTGGCAAAGAGGAGCGAACATGATGAAGATCTCGACACTGTCGGCTGTCACCGCCCTGGCGGCCGTACTGGTCGTCGGCGCATCGACGGCGGCGTCGGCCCTGGGCCCCGCGGCCGACCAGCAAGTGGACGGCGTGATCGTGGTCTCGGGCAACACCTGTAGCTGGACCAACGCCCGTACGAGCGCCAACCCGCCGAGCGCCCTGACCGTCGACCGCACCAGCATCAACTCGCCCGGGGGCAACCTGGCCTGCAGCGGCGGCATCACCGCCGCCCTCAACAACAACCCGGCCTTCACCTTCGACGACGCCAACGGCACCGCGAAGACGGACGCCATCGACATCTCCGGCAAGCAGAGCTTCGTGTCCTGCCGCTTCAAGGCCACGAACATCGTGTGGAAGCGCGACGGATCGACCCGCAAGTACGTCAACCAGGCCTTCACGGCGACGAAGGTGTCGGGGAGCTTCCTGTGCCCCGGCTCCGTCACGACCGGCGCGGGCGAGGCCTCCATGCTGTTCCACTGATCCGCTGTTCCACTGATCCGCTGACCCACGTGCGCCGCAGCCCCGCACCGGACTGCGGCGCACCCGGCCCGGCCCCGCCGGGCCCGGCCCCGCCGTCGAATCGAAGAATCGATTATGCATACGGCGGGCCGAAAGGCGTCCCGCAGCGACAGGTGGCGGATGCATGTCCACCCGTTCGACTGACATCTCCCCACGTCCGGACGAACATCCACATGATCGAGCCGGCTCCCGGTGAAGCTCGTGGGCGTCTGGCAGCCGCCGCTGCCGCCCCGAGACGAAAGGCCGGCAACTCCATGTTGATCGTCCAGCTCGCCCTCGTATCAGAGACTCAAACCAATCAGATCAGCCCCTCGCAGCTCAACCGAGTGGCAGCCGCTCTCCAGAAACAAGCCACCCGCGACTTCGGCCCGCTCTGGCAGGTCGACGCGACCGTGGACGCCTTCGACCGGCTCGAAGACGTTCCGGTCGGGTACTGGCCGCTCATCGTGGTCGACGATGTCCCCAACGCGGCGGGCTTCCACACGGACGAGAACGGACAGCCGTACTCCCTGATCGAGTTCGGCGACAGCTGGTCGCTGACGGCGAGCCACGAAATGCTGGAGATGTGCGCCGACCCGTTCGGAAACCGTCTGATTGCCGGCAAGTCTCCCCACCCGGACCAAGGCGTCGTCGAGTTCCTGGTCGAGGTCTCGGATCCCTCGGAGGCAGCCGAGTTCGGCTACACCGTCAACGGCCTGCTCGTCTCGGACTTCTTCACCCCCAGGTTCTACGATCCGGTCACCACCGAAGGTGTCCGTTACAGCTTCGGCGGACACATCACGCAGCCCCGGCAGGTGCTGCGCGGCGGGTACATCAGCTGGCGCGAGCCGGTCTCGGACGAGTGGTGGCAGCAGACCTGGTTCAAGGGTTCGGAGCCGAAGTTCCGCAACCTGGGGCGCCTGACGGGCAGCGGCAGCCTCCGAGCGGCCATCGACGCCAAGACCAAGACCGTCAGTCGCCTCGCCGTCAGCGGTCCCGCCTCAAAGCCGTTCAGCGCCGCGCGGACCCTTACCGCCCTGGCCAAGGAGTCCACCAACGCGCGGGCCGAAGCGTGGCGTGCCGAGATCGGGCGCCTGAAGGTCGCGAATCCTGCGGCAAAGGCCTGGAAGGGGAAGGAGAGTTGACGGTTACCAGCTGCGAGCACGGCCTTCAGCCCGGATGTCAGAGAGGCCGTCGTGAGCGATGACGCCCAGCAGCGCAAGGATCGCGCGGAGAAGATGCGCCAGAGGATCCACCGGCCCGCGCCCGGTCCGGCGGGGCCGACCCCGGCCGAGGATGAGCCGCCGGAAGGGCAGAGTCTGAAGGACCGCATCGAACGACGCATGCGTGAACTGGACGAAGCCGACCGCAACGATCACCCTCCCTCCTCGGGTGATGACGGCGCGCCCTGATACCGGACGGCGCTTCTCCACCGGATGGCTCCGGCCCGGCATCTCGTGCCGGGCCGGGGCGTCCCTTCCGGATCCTGCCCGGCCCGCGACGCCCGGCAAGAGCCAGGCAAGGCATCACGGGTGCCTCCGGATGGTGCGGTCGGCCCATCCGGGGGGACCATGGAAGCCGAAGCGCCCACAGACGCGGGAGGCAGGCCAGGGCCAGTGTCAACGGACGGCCCGCGCGATGCCGGCAGGTGGAAGGAGAGCCTGCGATGAGCGCAAGTGAGGGGGGTCGGGCTGAGGCCGGCCAGCCGGAAGGAGGTGCGCCGCAGCCGAGCGGCCTGATGGACCTCCTCAGTGTCGCCGCGGTGCTGCTGGACGCGGATGGGCGGATCGTCCTGTGGAGCCCGCAGGCCGAGGAGCTGTACGGCTACACCGCCGAAGAGGCGCTGGGACAGTACGCGGCGCCGCTGCTCGTCCGAGAGCAGCACTGGGAACTGTTGATCGAATTGTTCGCCCACGTCATGGCGACCGGTGAGAGCTGGGCCGGAGCGTTCCCCATTCGGCACAAGGACGGCAGCACTCGCCTGGTGGAGTTCCGCAACATGCGGCTGCTGGACGACCGCGGCGACTTCTACGCCCTCGGGCTCGCCACGGACGAGCCGACCTTGCGCGAGCTGGAGCGGGATATCGCCCTGTCCACCCGGCTGGTTTCCCAGTCCCCCATCGGGCTGGCGATCCTCGACACCGATCTGCGGTACGTGGCCGTCAACCCCGCCCTGGAGCGGATGCACGGCATACCCGCGAAGGATCACCTCGGCCGCCACTACCGCGAGATCATGACCGCCGCGAAGTTCGGGGTGCCCGAGGCCGCGATGACGGAAGTCCTGAAGACCGGGATTCCCATGGTTGACCAGTCCACCATTGTCGGCCACACACCTGGCGACCCGGATCAGCACGCCTGGTCGATCTCGCTGTACAGGCTGGAGGATCCCCAGGGGCGGGTTCTCGGGGTGGCCGACCTGGTAGTGGACGTCACTGACCGGTACCAGGCGGCCATGGCGGCTGCAGAGGCCCGGCGGCGCCTGGCCCTGATCGCCGACGGCTCCGCTCGGATCGGCACCACCTTGGAGGTGGAACAGACCGCCCGTGAGCTGGCCGAGGTCATCGTTCCCGAGCTCGCCGACGTGGTCGCGGTCGATGTGCTCGACTCCGTCCTGGACGAGCACCGCCCTGGTCCTGCTCCCGGAGACGGCCCGGCGTTCTTCCGCGCGCTCGCTGTCAAAGCCGCCTATCCCACTGAAGCGGCCCAGGCCGCCGATCCGCCCGGCACGATCGCCGCCTACGCCGCCGACCGCGTGGCCACCGAGACCGTACGCACCGGCCGGCCACTGCTGATCGCCCACGCCGACGACAGCGATCTGGCGCGCATCGCCCGCGACAGCCACTCTGCCGGCCTGCTGGCCAGCGCCGGCGTGCATTCCTACATGTCGGTCCCGCTCATCGCACGCGGCCAGGTCCTCGGCTTCCTGGGGCTCACACGGGCCCGCAACCCGGTGCCCTTCTGCGAGGACGACCTCGCCCTCGCCGTTGAGCTGGCTTCCCGTGCCGCCGTGTGCATCGACAACGCCCGCACGCACCAGAGCGTGCGCAACGCCGCCGAGACCCTGCAGCGCAGCCTGCTCCCCAGCCACCCGGCACATCTTCCCGGTCTGCAGATCGCCTCCCGGTACCGGCCCGCGCAGGCCACGTACGAGATCGGCGGCGACTGGTACGACGTCCTCCCCCTCGATCACGACAAGACCGCACTCGTAGTGGGCGACGTCATGGGCAGCGGCATCGACGCCGCCGCCACCATGGGCCGCCTGCGCACCGCCACCAGCGCCTTTGCCGACCTCGACCTCAACCCCGACCAGGTCCTCCAGCACCTCGACAAGATCACCTCAGGGCTGGAGCACTACATCGCCACCTGCGTCTACGCCGTCTACGATCCCCACCGCGCCGAGTGCCGCATCGCCAACGCCGGCCACCTGCCGCCCGTCCTCGTACCCAGCGGCAAGCACCCCGAACTCCTCGGCCTGCCCACCGGTACCCCGCTCGGAGTCGGCGGCGTCCCCTTCGAGACCACCACCTTCGGCCTCGGCCCCGGCGACCAACTGGTCCTGTACACCGACGGGCTGGTCGAAACCCGCCACAACCCCATCGACGAGCGACTCGAAGCCCTCCTCGACCTGCTCGACGTGCCTGATCGTTCCCTGGAAGAGACCTGCGACCGGCTCCTGCGCGAACTCCGGCGTCCCGACGACCCGGATGACGTCGCCCTGCTCATCTGCCGCACGCAGCCCTTCGCACTCGGCACCGAGCCCCCTCAGCGGTGATCCTCAATGCCATCCCCAACGAGTACTGTCCGCCGTTCATGGCGTCCGCGTCGGTCAGTGGGTGCGGAGACTGCTGGTGTACACGTCCGTACGGTTCTGTGGTGCGTCGGAGTTGGCTTCGGTGAGCACCGCCCGCACTCCCTTGCCGTCCGCGACCAGGCCTTGGTAGTCGCCGAGGAAGTAGCCCCCGGCGAACGGCGCCTGCAGCCAGTCGAAGACCCGTGAGATCCGTCGTTCGGTCCGGAGCTCCGGGTTTCCGTCCGGCAGTGTGGCCAACTGATAGGCGGTGGGCAGGGTGGTGGTGTCGCCCGGCTTGAGGAAGCGCAGGTCGTAGTAGGTGAGAGCGACCGTGCCCCGCTCGTCGACCGCGATCGACGGGGAGAAGGCGGGCACGTCCTCGGGGCTGATCAGCTCGGGGGTCCCCCAGGTACGTCCGCCGTCGGTGGAGCGCACGAGCTGGACGGAGTCGAACCTGCCGCCGGAGAAGTCCGAGCCCTCGTAAGCCATGTACAGCGCGCCCGACTTGGGGTCGACGGCCGGGCTGGGCAGGGTGGCCGCGGCGCGCAGCGGTTTGGTGGGGTCGTTCGGGTCGACCTCCGGGACGGAGGTGTCGCGGGCCACCGTGGCCGGGGCGCTCCAGGTTTCTCCGGCGTCGGTGGAGGTGACCACCTCGTAGCGGGCTTCGGTGACGGTGCCCAGGTCGTCGGCGTAGGTGATCCGGTCGTAGAAGTCGTACAGGGTGCCGGTGCGCCGGTCGACGACGATCGCATGGCCGATGGTCTGGGTGTTGGGGACGGCGCCGGTGTCGACGAACCGCCGGGCCTCGCTCCAGGTGCGGCCGCCGTCGCGGGTGAGGGAGATGTAGCCGGGGCCGTCGAGGGAGCTGGGGCCGGGCGGGTCGTTGTAGAGGCGGTCCCAGACCTGGTAGGCGGTGCCTTCGCGGATCGGGTCGGCGGTGATCGAGGGCTTGTCGTTGAAGAACGGCTGCTCGTCGACGTGGGTGGTGGTCAGGTTCTGCCAGGTGCGGCCGCCGTCGTGGGACGTGGCGGCCAGGAGGGCGCTGCGCGTACTCCTGGTGAAGTCGACGCCTTCCCCGCTCGCGTACACGGTGCCGTCCGGGCCGGTGCTCACCCAGGGGTCGGAGGCCCGCTCGTAATCCGCGCCGCCGGGGGCGCACAAGCTGAACGGCAGCGTGCTCCGGTGGAAGGTGTGGCCGTCGGTGGCCCAGGAGGCCACCAGGCCGCGGGCGGCGCCATCGTTCCAGCGGTCCTGCTGGTACACGGTGACCACGCGTTTTGGGTCGCGCGGATCGACGGACAGGTACGGCTCGACCTCGGTGCCCGGGTAGACGGTGCTCTCGGGGGAGATCGCGCCGATGGTGCAGTGTGCGTACGGGTCGCCGTGCGACACCTTGACCAGTGGTGTGCCGTCGGGGTTCCGGTCTGCCGCGGCGGGGGTCGCGCCGGTGACCGTGACGAGCAGGAGCGCGGCGGTGGTGACGGCGGTCAGGGGCAGGAAGACGCGGCGCATGCGGGATCTCCTCCGGGCCTGTCGGCCGGGGTACGGGACCGCCGTCATCGGGGCGGCCTGGGGCGCGGAGGCGTACCGGAACGCGAGGGTGGGGCGACTCCTTTCGCTCCTTTTCGGCGTGGCAGCCGGTGGCCTTGATGGGCCGAACGACGGAGTCGTCCCCTTGGTCGTCCCCCGGGGCCGTCGAGGGGCACGGCGGAGCCGACCGGCGGGTGCACCGTGCCGGTCGGCTCCTTGGTCGTGCTGTTGCTGCGCGCGCTGTTACGGCGCCGTCTCGTAGGTCCCCGGAGAGGGCCGTGGGCGTGGGCCACGTGCCGGTTGGCGATGCCGGCGGGGTAGGCCCAGGAATACAGCCAGGAAATGCGAACGACCTCGTCGGTCACCGGATGACGACGTGGCCGACGCCGTCCAGGACGGCGGTGAGCTCGGTGTTCAGGACAGCGCCGACCGCCTCGAAGCGGTGATGGCCTTGACTTCGAGACGGTCGGCGCCCACCACAGCGCGTGCCGCAGTGTCGGGACGGGCGCGGGCGAGATCCACCAACGGTGACCGAGCGGTCAAGTGATCGCCGGCGTGGTCCCGTCAGGCAGCGCGCAGTAGTAGCTGGCGTAGGGGCGTGCAAGCACCTGTCCGCCGGCGGCCGTGCAGTCGTCTCTGGAGATGTTCGGAGACGAGGCGGCCCCGGCGCTGACAGCGCCGACGGCGCTCATGCCGGCAAGGGTCGCCGTGGCCAGGGCGAGGCCCAGGAATCTTCGTATGCGCATGACTTCCTCCTCCTCTCAGGCGCCTTCGTTCGGCCTTCGGGAAGGACAAGTCTCAAGACGACGGCGCCCTCTTACTCAGCATGGGCGCTCCGCATAAGGCCCGCGAGGCGAGGTCTGGGCGCCGCGCCCGGGCGGTGACTGCCCGGCTCCGGAGAGGCATGAGGTCACCGACTTCGACCGGCCGCATCGGTCCGCCGTGTGCGCGTGCGCGGCGGTAGAAGCCGGGCAGCGTCGATGTCTTTG
This sequence comes from Streptomyces sp. NBC_00454, assembly GCF_041434015.1. Classification (GTDB taxonomy): domain Bacteria; phylum Actinomycetota; class Actinomycetes; order Streptomycetales; family Streptomycetaceae; genus Streptomyces. The sequence continues at coordinate 376,847 of NZ_CP107907.1, forward strand.
GCGTCGAGACTGCCCACCGGGGCCGCGTTGTGTCCGGGCGGGCCGGGGGTTGAGGAGGAGACGATCCGTCTAACGCGGTTCGTAGGCCGCCGACCGGCAGGCACCGGTCGCGGCGCCGCCCGCCACTCCGGCCCCGGTCAGCCCCGTCACACAACTCTGCAGGTCTCCGACCACGCCACGGCCACAGGCCGCTGCGACGGAGTCGGAATCGGTGGCACCGGCCAGTTCGGCCATCTGCGTGCAGGCGGGGATGTCCGCCCGGGCCACGGGAGCGGCGAGTACCGCGCCGCCGAGGGTAAGGGTCAGGCCGGTGAGCGCACCGGCGATACGGGTCGACGTGCGCATGGGACGTACCTGCCTTCCGGGTTGGTCGCGCGGTCCTGGTCCCGGCGGGCCGGATCCACGCGGTGGGGCCGCCTGGCGACGCTCGGTGAGTGGTGCCATCGGCCGGCGGGCTCACAGACTGCCCGCACGCTTCTGCGTCGCTTCCGTGGATCCGCACCGGGACATGGTCGCCAGGCCGAAGGAGCGGGCGCGGACCGGAGGAGACGCACTCGGACCTCCAGTCGCGGACTCCTCACTCCAGCGTCGCATCCTCTCCCCCACCCGTCCTGGGCACCCGGGGAAGCGGCCGCGCTGAGTAACTGCGATGGTGCGGAGCGCGCTGGCCGGCCTTCGCTTCCCCGCCCCGCCCAAGGATCCGCACCGACCGCCGTTTTCGCCCTGCCACCCGAACGGCCCAACAGGACGTGCCCCCCACATGGGTGAGAAACTGGCTAGTGCCCCAACCGAGGCAATCCGTGAAAGGGGAACCACATGCGCATTCGACGAATTATCGCTGCCGTCATCGCCACGGTAGCCCTCGCCGGACTCGGCCTCACAGGTGCCGCCACCGCCACCGCCGCCGCACAGAGTGCCCCATCCGTCGTCACCCCTTCTGAGTGCAAGCAGGGCGGCGGAACGGCCGCGGTCAACGACGCGGGCAATTACTGCAAGGGCGGTATGTACGACGGGGAGCAAGTCGACTGAACCCCACAAGGCGCCCCACAGCCACGCGCCGCGGGGCGCTCCTGCGCGAGCGTAGCCGGGAGAGGCTGCGTGATCAGCGTCTGCGTCATCAGTGCTACTCGGGCACCCCAATGCGAACTGGGCCGTGATGCTGGCCCTGGCAGGGGTTGTTGTCCTCTCGCCCAAGACTCCCTGTGGTCCCCGTGATGGAAGCCTGGTGAACGGCGTCCAGGACGCCGTCCCTTCTGCCAGCAGGTGATCCCCCGGATCGCCGTTCCCGAGGGGATCGCCACATACGAGCCGGCCAGGGCGGCGGCGCTCGTCGACGAGGAGCGCGAACGCCTGCTCGTCGCCGTCGGCCGACCTCGCGGGCTGGCTGGGCCCACACTCCAGAACACCCGCCGACGGCCGGGCACACGGTGCTCCATGCGCTGCTCGGCGATACCACCGGGGCGTGGCGAGTCGCCGACCGGCTGGCGATCCCGTCGCACCGCGCGGTCGCGTTCACGGCCGTCGCGGGGTACCTGGCCCGGGTGCCGGTCCGCGTGACCGCCTTCAGGAACCCGGTGGATGCGGACCCGCTGATCCACACGATCCGCGCCCTCGCGCTCGCCGCCTCCCCACAGACCCCTGGCGACGACCGGGCCGCGGCCCGGTTCGTACGGCAGGCCCTGGAGGGCGACGGCTGGCACCATGCCCTGCCGGTCCTGGCCCGCATCGCGCCGGAGGCGGTCGTACGGGTGCGCGACATCTCCCTGACCCACCTGCGGAACGGAGCACGGCCTTCTACTCCTCCACCAGGAGCTTCTGGTTCAGCTCCGCCAGGAGTGGTTTGAGGGACTCGCGGAACTCGGCACTCTCCGACACCTCGTCCTCCGCCCCGAGCGTGTCCGCTGCCGAGGAGGCGTCATCGGTGTCCGGCGGCTCCAGACGCAGCGCGGGGTAGGCGTTCGCCGCGTCCAGGCCCTCAAGGACCTCTGCCTCCGAGATGCCGAGCTGCTCCGCCAGCTCGTGCACGGTGGGTGGGCGCCCGTGCTGCTGTGAGAGTTCCACCGTCGCCCTGGTCAGTGTCAGCCGCCGCTCCTGGAGCCGCCTCGGGACGCGTACCGCCCAGCTCTTGTCGCGGAGGTGGCGCTTTATCTCGCCTACGACGGTCGGGACGGCGTACGTCGAGAACTCGATGCCCCGCTCCGGGTCGAACCGGTCCACCGACTTGATCAGGCCCATCGTGGCGATCTCGGTGAGGTCGTCGAGCGGTTCGCCGCGGTTGCGGAAGCGCCGCGCCAGGTGATCGACCAGGGGCAGGTGCATCCGGACGAGCTGGTTGCGCAGTTCGGCCTTCTTCGGCGCACCGTCGGGCAGCCTGCGCAGCTCACCGAACATCGCCTGGGCCGTGCTGCTGCGGTCCTGCGGGTGCGGTGGGGTCAGCTGCTCGGGGATCCGGGAACGAAGTCGGTCGAGTCCTGCCTCCACGTCGAAGAAGGGCCCGATGGCCTGGTCGGCCTGGTCCACGGCTTCTTCGAGCAAGAGACGGAGCTCAGGGTCGGATTCGGGGTCGTGGGACAGAACAGCCGGATCGGCATCGGACGCCGTCCGTGCCGGGTCGGTGGGGTTGGTGGGGCCGGTGGGGCCGGTCATGGCCGCCCCTCTCCGTCGGTCTGGTGGAGGGAACGGCGGGCCTGGCTGACCAGATTGCGTACCGTGCTCACTGTCACCTCCATGATCTCTGCTGTCTCCTGAGTGGTGAATCCGGCCAGGAAACACAGTCCCAAGGCCTGACGCTGCCGATCGGGCAGAGCGGCGATCTGCTGCAGGGTGCCCTTGAACGACTGCCTGATCACCGCCCAGTCCTCGGACAGCAGTCCTGTCGCAGGCGGATCCACCCCTTCCAATGGGCTGCCCCTCTCGGCCTGACGGCACTCCTCGACCACGCGGCGGATGGCCGTCCGGCGCAGCCACCCGGCCCAGTTGTCCACCGGTGGCCCGCCAGGGCGCGACATACGTTTCCATGCCTCCTCGAAGGCATGCTGGGTCGCGTCGCCGGCGAACTCGAGCGAGACCGTCGCGGCGGAAGCCAGGACCTTGCGAGCGTGGGCGCGGTACAGATCCTCGAACCGCTCGACCGACGACTGCTGCTCAGGTGGGCTCACCACGCTCCCCGCAGGAATCGGATGAAGGGATCGCAGGAGCCTGGGACGGCGGGATCAACAGCTCCCACTCGGTAGCCGCCTGCCCTTGTCCATCCGCGGACCGGTACCGCACATGACCCCCAGTACCCAATTCGCGCACAACGGACACCACAGCTCTCACACGTACCCGCTCCCGGTGCCCGTAGGCGAACGCGCCCACGCACAGCGCACCGAGCCCGGTCGGCCCGGCAACTACGGCCCACCACAACCAGATTGACACGATGACACCCCTCATCCACCTGCGCCGGCAGTTCCTTCCTTCTTGAGTGCAGAGGCGCCGGAAACGTCTAGGCAGTGCTGCGCGATGGGGTCAGCCCCGCTGCCCCGACGGCGTGGTAATCCGCTTGAACCCCAGCCAGGCAGACATGCAGGCTTGCGCCGTGATTGTCGAGCTGGCACCCCTCTTTCTGACCTGGGCCGATGTGGATCCCGCCCGTCATACCTTCGACAGTGCTTCGGCGTCGCAGGTGGTGAGGTCCCTCGGGCCCGCCCAGCGGGTGCCCAGCCGCCCCGAGGGCCCCGAAGGCGACCCGGCGACGAACGACTGGAGCTGGAGCGAGGGCAAGCCCTGGGCGGACGCCATGTCGCAGGCCCTCGCCGAGCACTACGGTCGCTGGACCGTGGGCTGGCGCTGGGCCCACGACGAAGGCGACTTCGACGGAGGACCCGTCGGGAACTGGTGCTGCCCAAAGGACTCCATCACCACCCCGGAGGAGACCCTCGGCCGTGTCACTGCGGCGCTGTGCGAGTGGCGTGAGTGGCTGGAGAGTCTCGCCGGCTGGTTCGAGGAGTACCCGCTGGCACTCGCCGACGTAGCGGACCAGCGGACCCTGTGGGAGCACGCCGCCCGCAACCTGATCCTCCAGGTGACCGACCGCACCGGCTGCGGCAGCGGCTGGTACGGACACTGCCGTCAGGTGCTCACCTGGTTCCTCAGCCGCTGGGACGTCGCACCCGAGCTCGCCGAGGATCTGGTCGAGCGGGCGATCGGCGGCCGGTTCCACAGCTGGATCGCCCCCGAGCCGGAAACGGTCGACGACGTCGCTGAACGGCTCGCGCTGTCGCTCCGGCCGGCCGACGGCGGCACACCTTCCACCGGGCCCACACCGGACCACCTCGAGCGATGGCTCGAGGTGCGCGAGACCGTGTCCTGGCAGGAGGCCCCCGACGGCGGCGGCGACGGACCGGTGACCCCGGCGTGCGACGGCGCCGCGGAGGACATCCGCACCTTCGACGGCGCCCTGGACCCGGACCGCGCCAACGGTCTGCTCGCCGCCCTGGAACTGCTGCGAGCCGACGCGGCACGCGGAGCCTCCCTCGACTTCGAACTGCTCCAGCGCTGGCAGCACCACGTCCTCGGCACACCGCAGCCCCCGCCGTTCCGCGACCAGCCGGCCTTCGCCAAGGCAGGCCGGGAACGCTACGGCATCGGCCCGGACACCCGAGCCCGCCTCGACGCCTGCCTGGCCGAGAGCGCGAAGGACGCACCCAGGCCCCTGCCCCTCACCGCCCGCGCCGCCCGCGCCTATCTCGACGTCTGCTTCTTCCACCCCTTCGACGACGGCAACGCCAGGTCCGCTTTCCTCACCCTCGTCTTCGTCCTCGCCCGCGAGGGCGTGGCGCTCGACGGGGTCAGCCTGCTGCGCCGCGTCACCTTCCAGGCCGACGAGCCCGCAGACGCATTGATCCTCACCCGGTACATCGACAGCCACCTCGCGGAAACTCGACACGGCACAGCGACCCGGTGCCCGTAGACGACATAGGTGGCGAGTCACCACCCGCCCCGGGCAAATCCGATGGCACCGACGGCCTTCGGGCGACAAGACTGCGCCGGTGAACCCCCTGCCGCCGCCGCTGCCCGGCCCGCTCCCTGTGCCCGTACTGGACCCGCGTGCCCGCGACGTCGTTCCCGACTACGAGGGCATGCACGCCCTGGTCGCCGACCTGGTCCTGCCAGCCGGCGCGTCGATGTACGTCATGAGCACGATGGAAACCTCCCGCGAGCTCATCCGGCACTCCTACTACCGGTACGAGTTCGCCACCGTCGCCGTCACGCACTCCCTGTTCGCCCTGGAGCACGTCCTCACCGAGCGCCTTGCCCTCCGCAAGCCGCTCCAGGACCTGATCGAGCAAGCCACCGACACAGGGCTCATACCGGCCGAACTCACCGCCCGAATCGACCGCGGCCAACGGCTGCGCGAAGAGCTCGCACAGGGCGCCATCACCAGTGCTGCCTACAGCCCGCTCGAGGCCATCGAGATGGTGCGTGCCGTCTTCGACACCGTTTCCCTGCTCCTTCGCCCACCGCCTGCGGCAGAAGCGAAAGCCGGGACAGCCATCGACACGGGCGCTGCAGCTCAGCCCGAAGACCGACTCACCCGGCTCTGGGCGGAACACCGGCGCGCGCTGTATCCCGACAGCTTCCGCGGCGTGGACATCGAAGGCGTGGAACTGATCCTCCTGGACGCCGACGTCGCCGGCCTCGTCCACACCGAACTGAACGGCGGACTCGACGACAACGGCATTGCCCTCCTCTGGGCATGCATCGCCGACCTCGACAAGATCGCCCCCCTGATCAACTCGGAGTACTGCGCCTCCTACTTCGCGAAACTCCGGACGATGGCCCAGGTCGCAGCAACACGCCACATCCCCACCGCGATCTGACCCCCGGGCTGGTCACAGCACTGCGGATCACCTCAGTGACCGGCGTGCGGGAAGCGGCGTCCAAGGCGGCGGGATCAATTCAACCGTCAGGACCCGGTATCTCCTGGGTGGGAGCAGAGGCCGCCCTGGTAGTTGCTGTCGTACCAGGCGCCGGTGGCGTCGGAGTCCAGGTTGGTTCGGCCGGGTCCGACGCAGCGGTGGTAGTTGGACCGGGGCCACCGCTTGACCTGGATCCATACGTTTGTATCGGTGGCGCAGTGCTCGTAGTAGGCCCGCTCACTGCCCCTGCCCTCGTTCCAGCCGCAGCCCGCGAGGGAGGTCGTCCTACCGGCCTCGGAGATCGTCCGGGTGACCGGGGCTGGGGCCGTTCCCGCGCTGGCGGAGGTCGGCACCCATGCCAGGCCGCCGATGGCCAGCGCGGCTGCGACGGCGGCTGTTGTGCGGAGTCTTGCCCTCAGGAAGGTCATGTCGCCATGGATATCGGGCACCACGTGTTCTGGAAAAGGGATGTCAGACAAAGCCCCTCGAATAGACGAGCGTCTTTCGGCCGTGCCTTTCGGTACGGCCGAAAGGCCGAAGGCCAGCAGGCCACCTCAGGGGTGCTCGACAACCCGCCCGAAGGCTTGCTTCTGCCCGCTCCGATCACTGGTTGATCAGCGGCCGGCCGCGAGGCGAGCCGTTACTGAGGTTTTCGTCGTGATGTCGGTGGTGACAGGCGGCGACCCCTGCGGTTCGCCGGCGGTGAGCAGTACGAACGGAGTGGGGGGTCTGATTGCTGGGCGGCGGTCGTCCGGCCGTGTCATTGTTCTGGAGGTGGGCCGCGGGGGGGTCTGCCGTCCGTTTGGCGGGGGTACATGGTGGGATCGATCGGTGTCGTGTGCGTGGTGGTCGGGCTTGTCGGTGCGGGGCTGTTGCGGTGGTTGCCCCCCAGAGGGCGCGCGGGCGGCCTGACGGCGGTCGATGTCGCCGGAGTGCGGGGTGGTTCGAAGGCCGCGCTGACAGTGGCTGTCGTAGAGCTCCACCTTGCGGAAGCGATCGAAGTCGGCCGGTCCGGCCGGCTGCGGCGGGTGGTGCACACCACCCCCGGACGTAACGTGACGGTGCTGAACCGAGCCGCGTGGACGGTGTTGGGCCGGGAGATATCGCTGGCTGATGCCGCCGTCGCTCCGGCGGTATGGCGGGCTCGGGAGGAGGTGCGTGCCGAACTGGCCGAGCGTGGCCTGCGATGCGGCCGAGCCCGACTGGCAGCGGCTGGACTGCTGGCCCTTGCGACAGGCAGTACGGCTGTAGCCGTCGCGGTGCAGGAATCCCCCTGGGCGGGTCTGCCCCTGGCCGTGCTGTCGCTCGCCGTGCTGTCGCTCGCCGTCCTGTCCGCCCCGGTGCGGACACTGGCCGGGCACCGACTGCTGCGAGAGATGCGCCGCCTGCATCCCCTTCCCGGTGACACCCCGGCCGGGCCCGAGGAGATCGGACTCCTTGTCGCGCTTCACGGGCGCCGGGCACTGCGTCTGCTGGTGCCTGAGTTCGCCGTCTGCGCCGGTCTGCTCGGTGACCGTGCCGCCCGGGAAACCGTCGCACGAACCGAGGGCAACTCGTACGGCCACAGCGCCCTTTCTGGTGACGGCAGCCTCTGAGAGGGCGCTGCTGAAGCAAAGGCAGTGGGGTGCGTGAGAGGTCGGTGCCAGCCGGACATCCGTCGATGAGGACGGGTCGGAGTTGGATGTGTCTCAGGCCTCGGCGGTGGGTGCGGGTGCGGGTGCGGGTGGCCCACCGTGTTTCAACTGCCCTCATACCCGGCGAAGAAGGCCCAGATCAACCGGCGGGCGAGGAGACCCGACTCAGGTCGTCCTTGCCCCCGAGACCGCCCTCCTCGCAGTCGGCGGGCGTCGATTGGACGCCTCAATGATCGATCTATTTGTCGTGCCGCTTACACCGAGGTCCACGCGCATGGCCTCCCTCATGGACCTCAGGTGGGGCCACAGGTCCTTCATCTGACGCCTGGCCTGCTCGATGGTGTCGTCTGGCCGGGCGACGCCGCCATCGATACGTCGCAGCAACCCGTAGAGGACGCTGATCCTGTCGTTCATGGTGCGGGCCTAGACAAGGACCCTGTCCGAGACCAGCATCTGCGCCTCGTCGTACTGCACCCGATGAGCGTTCACAGCGGTAGCTGCTCTTTCGCGGATCTCGTCCTTAATGGGCGCCGTCATACGCCCTGAGTACGCGCGGGCGTGGCACCAAGCTCATGCGGCGGCACACCAAAAGCAACTGCATTGGGCTTCGCAGCCCCCGGGACCCCGCTTCCTCCCCCGGCACTCTCCGGCGCGAAACGGCATCGCAGTGGCTCACGCCCTTACATGCCGGGCTCGCCGAAGCCGCGTGGGCGAAGCCCGTCTCGGCCGGGGCCCTGCGCGAGGCCGGGCACCCTGGCCGCGTACCCGCACACCTCCCTGCCCGTCTTGCTGCGGGGGACCTCAGAACGCTTTCAGGTAGACCCGTGCACGGCCGTCGCCGACGTCTTGGACGAAGATGGTGACGGACTGGACCGTGGACCTGCGCTCGTCCTGGATGCAGGGCGGGCACACCGAGGCGGTGCGAACCTTCTGCTCGGTTTCCGGTTCCGGTAGTCCGAGGTGGGACCACGGGGTGACGGTCGTGTACGTCTTGGGGTCGCGCGGGGTGTTGGCCCGCAGGGGTTCTTCCGGGCGCAGGTCGGCGATGAACGCTTCGGCGTCGGCCGTGGGTGCGATGAAGGCGACCAGGTAGGTGGTGTCCTGGAAGCCATGTCGTAGGGCCCCCTTGACCTCGGTGGCGCCGGCCGGCGTCTGGACGCGCATGAACCCTGCTGCCTCGGTGGCACCTTGGCCCTCTACCCAGACCGGCCCTCCGCTACGGTCCTTCGGCGAGCCGCTGTTGCTGCCACCACAGGCGGTGGCCGACAGGGCCAGCAGGGACGTCGCCGCTGCGGAAGCGATGCGGATGACGCGGGAGCTCGTACCCTTCACCGGTTCTCCTCCCTCAACCCCGGGCGGGTCGGCCGTCGGCACCTCCGGGGTGAAGGGCAAGTCCGGCCCAGCGTTGATCATGCTCCCCGGCTCGTAGCCTACCGACCGATCCGAGCGTCAGGTACGGAGATCGGTGGCCATTTACTGGCGGCGCCGGTTGATGGTCAACGCTGGAAATACTCCGTCAGAGACCTGAAAAATGTGGCGGAGTTCCGGGGAGCAGCACGGGTACTTGCCTCCGGCCGCCCCGTGGCCTGGTCGGCTCGGCCCAGAGCAAGTGATCATGGCTCCGGACCCTTCACATCTGCCCTAGCCATAAACATGACTGCCAGGCTGGGTCCGGAGCGCCGCAGGGGGCACCCCGCCACCGAAAGCGCGCCGCCGCGTACCTCGCTGTCCGTCGGCCCCGCCACCGAAACCGACTCCCCGACTCCCCGAGAGGACCCAAAGATGATGTCCGTATGGCCTTCGATCGTTGCCGTACTCGGTACCCTCGCCGGTGCCCTGACCGCCGGACTCCTCCAGCACCGTTCGGCACGTTCCGCACGCGCCGAGGAGCGCGCCGACGGCCACCGCCAGGACCAGCTCGGCGCCGTGACCGACTTCGCGGCGGCCCTGGACGCGCACCGCTCGGCGATGTTCCACCGGGAACGGCTGGCCCTGACCGAGGCGGGCACCGAGCACCAGCTGGAGGCCCAGACGCGGTCCCACGACACCCGGGCGGCCATCACCGCGCCCCACATCCGCCTTCAGGTCCTGTTCCCCGAGCTGGCCGGCCCCGCCCAGCATGCCGCGGACGCCACGTACGAACTGCGCAAGGCCACCGACCGGACCGAGCTGGACGCCCGGAGGCACGAGGCCAAGGAAGCATCCGCCGCCTTCATCGCCGCGGCCGCCACGCGGCTGAGCCCCAACCACCGCTGATCGAGGGCGGCCGCCGTCCCCGAGCGGCGTCCCACCGTCCGGCGCGCAGCATCGTCCTCATAGACCCAAACCTGTGCCCGAACGCGAGCCGTACGCCGTCGCTCCAGCGGGCAGAGGCGACTACATCCTCGCCCGCGGGCCCCACAGGCAGCTGCACCCTGCTGCCGAGTCAGATGCGCGGGAGCGGAGGCAGCTCGGCCTTGGCGCGCAGGCTGCCTGGCGGGAGTCCAACCGTAGTCTCAGGGTTCGACGTCGGAGGCGAGAGCGGACATGAGGGTGTCGATCCGCAGGCGCAGCGCGCAGGACCAGGCGCCAGTGACGGCCACGGACAGCACGTCGCTGCCTACGGCATTCGCCAGCCGGACCTCCAGTGAGGCCGTGACGGGCGGTTCACGAGTACCGCTGGCCAGCAGGGCAACGACACCCCTACAAGATCCCTTCCCGGGGAGGATGTGATCGTTTCCCGGCGCATCTGCGGAACGGGTACGGTCCGCCGCATGGTGGGCGACTTCGATGCAGCTGAGGCAGTGCACGACGGCATATCGGACCGTTCGGAGGCATGGGACTTCATCCGGGCCTTCGCGGCTGGGTGGCACGCGCCCTTGACCGATGGTGACGGCGTCGGTGAGGACCAGCTCAAGCAGGTCGAGGGCCGGCTGGGCCTGTCGCTCCCTACCGCGCTGCGTGAGGCCTACCTGCTCTTCGGTCGACGTCCGGAGTTGTTCGAGCACCGTGATCCGATGCTGCTTCCCTCAGAGCTCTTCGTGCACGAGGACTTCGGGGGTGTGCTGTGCTTCCGCAGCGCCGGACCCCTCCTGTCGGAACGCGGGGACCGAGCCGGGCCGCCGCCGACGCCGACGGTCGGCCCGTGTTGGCGCGAGAAAGGGGCGAAGTCCGTCGCGCAGGCACCGAACGCGTCCGCCGAGCGGTCCATTGAGGCGACCGGGTATGAACCCGAAGCGCAGACGTACATGGCCACCGTCGCCATCTGCTCCCCGCGTGTGCGGGGATGCTGAGATGCCCCCATCCTCCGCACCATCCGTGAGGAGCACACCGGCGCTCACGGCGATCCCGGGACGGGAACAGGCCGATCCGGCCCCGGGTACTAGCCCGGAGCCGGTCGCCCGCACCGTCAGCAGTTGTCGTAGAGGATCTCGAAGCCGGTGATTCGGGAGGAGGTGGAGAGGCTGAAGTTCTTGGTGGTGCCCTTGGGGCCGACGCGCGGGCTGCCGGCGCTGTAGCCGCTGGTCGTGTTGAACCGGATCCAAGGACAGCGGCCGTCGGCCTTGTCGTCGGTGACCCAGCCCGTGACGCTGGACCCGTTGCCGGAGTCGCAGACCTGGGCCCAGCCGTGGCCCTCGGAGCGGCTGACCGAGGAGCTCCAGCAGCCGGAGGCACCAGTGGTAGCCGCGCTCGCGGCCGGGACCGCGAAGGCGGACGCCACGATCACGGACGAGGCGACGAAGGCAAATGCGCGCTTGTTCATGTACTCCCTTTCGTTGTGCTGTTGCGGCCCGTCGGCAGGCCGAAGGAACCCTTCGCCCGGCCTCTTCTGATGGCCGGACACAGGGTTCGACGTCCTACTGGGTGGTTGCAGGGACAGAACCTACGTCGGGGCACGGGCCCTGTAGGAGAGGAACGAGGAACGTTGTCCGGATCCGCGTCCGCCCCCGGGAACGGCCCATCGGCCGTCGGCCCGGTGGACCCGGCCCGGATGGCGGAGCTGCGCACAGCCGATCCGGAACCTCCCCGGAGGGACCTCGAGATGCCTCCTCGGCCGGGCCCTCCGAGACGGCAGCAGGTCCGGCCCGACCAGGTCACCGCACGCGCCAACGGCACGGTCGGTACGACGGTAGGCGGCCTGACCGGAACGGATCGGCGCGACGGCATGCGGCAACGGACGGAGCCCCTCCGGGCCATGCCGAAGCTCCGGTTCCGGCGGGGAACCCCCACGATCGGGATGGCCGGAAGAGGGGACGGCAAGCCTCCGCCGGGCCGCCCGCCCACACCACGGCGCGGACTTGACGTGCCAGACGGCTGCGGGATCCGACTGTCGCGCCACCCGCCGGGCCACAACGGGCTCTTGCGCCATGGGCGGAGCACTCCAGGGACGCGGTCATCGCCAACAAGGTTTGGACCTGCTGGAAATCGAGTACCCCCGGTCGGGCTTGTGGGGCGCTGCCCGTTTCGGATCGTGCGCCGCTTGCTGCGCATGTGGACCTCTTTGGGGCCCCGGCCGGCCGTACACCGGCCGGGGTGGTGGGATATTCGTCAGGCGGCGAGCTCGGCGTCGAGGTGGGCGAGGAGGTCGGACATCGTCCAGTCCCGCTCGGCCGGCTGCTCGGGTACGAATTCCGCGGGACTGCTGAGCTACTGAGCTGCTGTCAGCGGAGTTCGTCGTAGGCGGCGGAGACTATCCGGCCGTCGGGAAGGCGCCAGAAATCCCAGCCGGTGAACCCGGTCTCCGGCAGGGGGTATCCGGCCGCTTCTGCGATGGCGAGCCTGGTCCGGCCTGCCGACCAGTCCTGTCCGTCGTACTCCCAGCACAGCCACAGCCTCCTGTTGCCGCCGGGCCACGCTTCCTCCTCCGGAGGAAGGTTCACAGTCGCTCGAGTCGCACTGGGGTTGTTCCTCAGCCACACGATCACGGCAGTCCTCACGGGCTCTTCGTACCCCGCGGGCTCAAAGGTGAGCTGGAGGCCCTGCGTGAAGATCCCGGCCTTTTGAAGTAGCACGGGGCCGTCGGGCCGTCGGCGGTGCTTGGTTTCACTGGTCAACTTCATCTCCTTGCTCAGGCATGAGCGGTGGTCAGGCGCGTGTCGAAGTCGGCGAGCAGGTCGGAGAAGTCCCAGCGGTCGAGCTGGCAATCCGGGGCCGGCTGCGGGATTTCCCGGGCGGCGACGGGCTCGGTGAAGCTCACGGCGATCGTGGCCGCGCAGTCCTTCACGGGCGCTTCGAAGCCCTCGTGAGGCAGAAGTTCGGCGGCACGCGCTATGAGCTTACGAGCCGCCGCCTTACGGCCTCTGCTCCCCCGCGCACGAGGGATGGACCGCGGCAGTACCGCCGCCGCGACCGTCTACGCCGTCACCGGCCTGAGAGGCGAGCAGGTCGCCCTCGCCCGACCCGCCGTCCTCGTTGAGGATCACATGAAGACCGAGGCCTGCACCGCGTGCGAGACGCCGCCTTCGCCGAGGTACGCCTCCCACCCGTGGACCGGCAACGCGCCCCGCCCCAAGGCCGCCTGACGAAACCTCGCCATCGGCGACCTGAAGCCGGCGGGAGTCACCAACACCGCGGCGGGGCTCCGTCGCGACGCCCGGGCCCAGCCCCGACCCTCCAGCCCCTCAGGCCCCTCAGGCCCCTCAGGCCCCTCAGGCCCAGATGATCATGAAACGGATATCTGCGGACTTTTCGCGAAGCCCCGCGACCCCAGGGGATTTATCTCCACCTCTCCGATCTGTGGCACTATCAGCCCCTCTTCATGCGAAGCGAGGGCTGATGGCCCCGAGCGCGATAGCGCCCGCAGAATTGACTTTGCTAAATAATCAGACCAAGGGGGATACAACTTGTCGGCTGATCCATCGCGAATACCACGCTCCTACCGCGCCGCTGCCTACGGCTGCGCCATGGCGCTGGTGCTCGCACTCATACACGTCGTCGTGGCAGCACCACCGGCCAATGCGTCAGTAAACAACCTGAGATTCGGCACCTGGAACATGCAGGGCGCCGACGGCGGTAGAAAATGGACCGAGATGGTCCCCGGCCTGTTCAGGACGCCGGGAACGTTCAACGACCGCAATGCCGTGATGGCTCTCCAGGAAATCGGAAGCGCCCCCAGCGGGACATCCGTCTCCACGCAAGCAATCCGAGCAGACTATACGAACCGGCTCACCAATACCGTTGTCCATAACACGGTCGACGTCAATGAGAACCTCATCGAGATCGGCGGTGAATTCTACTCGCTCTTCTGGGCCATCACCGACAGCAACGGAGCCGCAGGGGTACCCGGACGCGTCAACGTCGGCATCATGGTGCGCAATTCGCGGCTCAACGGACAGACGCCGCAACCGGTCGTCATCCAGCCCGACACCACGAGCAACGGCTCCCTGCCCCGCCCCATGATCGGAGTGCGGATCGGGGCCGACGTCTACTACAGCATCCACGCCTGGTCGGGGGGCGGGAACGACCGGGACCTGGCAATCGCCGCGGTCAACGACAACACCCGTAACGGAACGGGGCCGGGCGGGGAGTGGGCGGTCGCCGGCGACTTCAACTTCGACCTCCAAACGGGCACCTGGATTCCCCAGTACGGGAACCTTCGCCGCAGCAACGAGATCACGCACCCGGGCCTCCGGGTGAACCAGCGCAACAGCGAACTCGACTACGCGGTCACCAGTTCCCAGCCGGCGGCCGGATTCGGCGCGACACGCATCGCCGTCCAGGGCTCCGACCACTATCCCGTGCAGTTCAACACTCCGTTCCAGGCCCAGGCCGAGCAAGGGTTCACCTACCGCTTCCGGGCCCCGTCCAACGACGAGTATCAGATAAGAACTCCGACGCTCGGAACGGCCGGCGGATCGCGCGACATCGACGCGGCCGTCGAGCAGTCCCAGTGGACGCACACCCTGGGGCAGGTCTGGCAGGCCATCCGGCTCTTCGACATGGACGGCCGGGTCTACTCCCAGCTGGTCAACGTCAACGCCAACAAGTGCCTGGACATCGGGGTCCTGGCCCTCACCCCGGCCTACCGCGTCGTACAGAAGGACTGCGCGGCCGCGCCCGCCAACAGCCAGCTCTGGAACTACAACCCCACCACCCACGCCCTGACCAACGCCGACGGGATGACCCTCACCAGCGGCGGCGTCACCACGCTGCTCGCGTACAACAACGCGCCTCCCGTCAACTGGGAACGGGAGCCCGTCGACCTGCGTTACTGGGAGACCAACGGGTTCCCGAACCTCAGCGACATCACCTTCACCGACACCGCGACCCAGCACTCCCTTGCCGAGGGCACCGACGGCAGCGGATCGATCAGTGAGGGCTCACTGCGGGACGACGCCCAGCCCCCTCCTGCCGAACACTGGCGAATCGAGCCTTCGGGCATCACCGGTGGATCCCACATCGTCGACAACAGCACCGGCGACTGCCTGACCCGCAGCGTCGCCCCGACGGGCGGCGGGCTCTACAAGGCGATCGCGAACGGTCAGCCGTGCGTCAACGGCAGCAAGACCCAGGCATGGGAGTACGACGACCTGCAGATACGGACCACGGACGGCTTCTTCCTGGCCAACACCGCGATCTCCTACGCAGGCGCCACCTACCTCGCTCTGGAAGCGGTCAACTCGCTCGCCACGAGGTGGCGCTACAACTCCTACGGCTTCCTCCCGATCATGGGACACGTGACCGTTCCCAACGGGGACAGCTCGGTCAGTCGCGCGGACTCCTTCCTGGGCCAGGCGGTGGACCGCTACGGCTCCAACGCGACCCTGCGGGTGCCGCAGAGCTACACGGGCGGGCACTTCTCCCCCGGGACCGAGTTCGGCCCCACCGGCTACCAGGCCTCGTTCACCTACGACAACGCCCTGGTCATCACCGCGTTCCTGCAACGCCGCTCCGGCGACGACATCAGCCGCGCCATCGCGCTGGGCGACACCCTGCTGTACGCGCAGGCCCACGACATCGTCCCGGACGGCCGCCTGCGCGCCTCCTACGAACCAGAACCGTTCGTGACCGCCACGGGCAACCCCTACGTGGGCGGGTTCTCCGTCTACACCGGCAACATGGCCTGGGCCGGAATGGCCTTCACCCGGCTGTACAAGGCCACTGGTGAGCACCGGTTCCTGGACGGCGCGACCAGGATCGCGGAGTGGATCCAGGCGAACGCCGCCGACGACCGCGGCGTCGGCGGCTACACCGGCGGCATGCGCAACGACGACCAGACCGGCGCCGAGATGATCCCCATCCGGTGGAAGGCCACCGAGCACAACATCGACACCGGCGCGTTCTTCGCCATGCTCGCCGCGGCCGGCGGCGACCAGACGTGGAAGAGCCGCTCGGACAACGCCTTCGCGTTCGTCGCGAGCATGCAGGCCGACGACGGCCGGCTGTGGACTGGCACCGGCCTGGACGGCGTCACACAGAACCGCGACACCGTGCCCGAGGACATCCAGACCTGGAGCTACCTGGCCACCCTCAACCCCGCCTACGCAACCTCCGTCGACTGGGCCGCCACGAACCTCGCCGCCACCGACGGACCGTTCACCGGCGTCAGCTTCAGCCGGACGGACACCTCCAAGGTGTGGTTCGAAGGCACCGCCCACCTCCTCGCCGCCTACCAGGCGCGCAAGGCCCCCGGCGACACCGCCAAGGCCACGACACTCCTGAACACCTTGCAACTGGCCCAGTCCCAGGCGCCCAACGCCGACGGCAGCGGACTGGTCGCCGCCTCCAACGACGGCCTCACCACCGGCGAGGGCGACATCTACTACTCCGCCCTGCACACGGGCGCCACCGCCTGGTACATCATCGCCGCCGAGGGAGGAAACCCCTTCCGCCTCTGAGCCCGCCCCTCCGCCTCGGGCCCGTGGTCAGCTCCCCACCGACCACGGGCCCGAGGCCCCCCTCACCGACAGCCAGCCATCCGGCACGCCTTCGACGCCGTCTACGGCGGCCCGCGCAGCCCCGACCTTGTCTGGACACCTGGCGACCGGCACACCTGGAGCGATCACCGCAGGGTGATCAACGGGGTTTTGTTCCGGGTCCGGCCCGCGGTCCCGTGGCGTGACCTGCCGGAACGTCACGGCTCCTGGAAGACCGTTTATGGACGGCATCACCGCTGGTCGCCGGACGGAACGCGGGAGCCAATCGTCAATGCCGAGGCAGCCGAGGCAGTAGACCAACACGCTTCGACCGTGATCACTACCGGCTTCGCAACGCGTCTTCCACGACTCGATGTGCTCCCGCCCGCGGGCGCTGAGCATGCTGTCCGCCTGCTCCGCCGCGAGCAGCAGCTTCCGCGCCGAAGCCCGAATCCAGTCACGCCGCTGAGACCGGAGCCCGGTTGGAGGCCGGCGAAGAGCCGAGAGCAACGCTCGTACGCGATCGGCCGCCCGCCTGGCCTGTTCGGCTGCTGCTCGGCCGCGATGATCTCCTCGTGCCGTTCCTGCGCATCGGCAGCGAGGTGTTCGCCCGCCTCAGTGATGGCGGTCTCCTCCTCGGTGCGGTCATGACTCGCGGTGGCGTTCGCGGTCACCAACAACGGGCGCACCTGCTCGATGTCCTGGATCTCCATGGCCTGCTGAAGCCGGGCGAACAGGTTCCGGCGGACCACAGCCTGCTCCTCCAACCAGATGTTGGCGCCGACGACGGCAGCACGGGCCTACTGGTCCGGGTCGGCGCCACGGGGCGCCCGGACACCGGGCGGGTGCTGTGGTTCCGGACGATCCGCTCGACCGCTGGCGTCGACAACCCGCGTTCGGTCATCTCGGCACTCGTCGAGTTCGAACCATTCGGTGGGCCGGGTGAAAGCCTCCGTCCCGTTCCGCTCCTGCCGTGCCGTACCCACGCTGCGCGGGTACGGCCGCCTGGCACGGGAGATGGGCGAGTCCGGCCCTCTCGCACCACAAGAACTCGGCCCGCCCCGATCCTGAACCTCGGCTGGCTGGCTATCGGGGGCCCGGGAAGGTGTGTCGTCCCCATGGGGACGACGGCGCAGCTCCGCCGTCCCCATGACCCCTTCCTTGACGCTGGAGGCGGGGAATGTCGGCGTCGTTCACACACTTTTCTTGGGCGCGAGACCCATCCTCTCTGACGGCCCACAACGGAGCGGCAGAGAAGTCGGAATGGTTCGATCCGACTCTGGCTCCGCCCGTGATCCTCCGAAGAGCTACTGGCCCGAGCCCGCAGCCAAGGGTGGTACTTCAAGGATGAAGAAGAGGAAGCAGGGTTTGGTCGAAAGGGTGTGGAAGTCGTCGGGGAACAGCTCACGGGCGGCTGGGTCTGGTTGCGGCTCGCTGATGACGGAAAGGCGGAAGCCGGCGGTGGTGAAGGCCTCGGTCATCGCGTGCAGTGGCTTGCGCCAGAACCTCATCGGGGCGGACTGCCCGTTGAATGTCCAGTCGAAGGTATAGCTGGTGGTAGTGAAGTAGTCGGGCCGGGGATCCTTGATCGTGTAGGCCACGAAAGGGTGGTCCACCGACGCAATCAGTCGGCCGCCGGGCCTGATCACGCGCCGCAACTCGGCCAGTGCCGGCCCCCAGTCCTCGAGGTAGTGCAGGACCAGCGACGCGACCACGTCGTCGAACGCATCATCGTCGAACGGCAGGGGGTCGTTCAGGTCGACCGCGTACAGGGCGACGTCATCGCCCAGCCGCCGTCTCGCCAACGCCAGCATCCTGGCGCTGGCGTCTATGCCGGTGACGACCGCGCCGCGGTCACGTAGCGCGGCGGACAGCGGGCCCGAGCCGCAACCGGCGTCCAGGACCTGACGGCCGGCCACGTCTCCTGCGAGGGCCAGCATCGCGGGCCGCTCGTAGTACGAGTTCACCAGACTGTTCTCGTTCTCCACCGAGTAGGCCTCGGCGAAACTGTCGTAGTCGTTCGCCAGAGCCGGGTCTGCGGGCTGGGCGAGAACTTCTGGCAGGTCGGTTAAGCGTTCCATCGTCGCAGCCTAGTAGTCACATGATCCGCCAACCGCCGCACGTCGTCTCGGCTCGGGCGTCAGCCGCGTGCTGATGCGCCGACACGATGGCGGCTCGGTCATGTGATCGGTTTGGGGAGGCTGGGCGCGATCAGGGGGTTACCACTGGGGTGGGCCGATGATGGACCGGCCGATCTGTTCCGCCAGCCAGGCAGCGTGGCGTTCCTCGGAGCCGTCGTGGTTCCTGCGGCGTACGTGGACGAGCACGGTGTGGTCGTCGGAGCGCTCTGCGAAGCCCTGGACGCGGCTGTTGAACAGCAGTGAGACCCGGGCGTTGTTGGCTTCGCCGGCGATTCCGTGGTCCGGTACGTCGGGCCAGAGCAGGCTCCGCCACTGGATCTCGCCGAAGTTCGGGCCCACCAGGGCGGTGAACTCGGCCTCGATGCTGCCGAGGGGCTGGTCCAGCATCGACGCCCAGAGCGGCAGGTGCGAGGAGAGGAAGTCCGGATCAGTGGAGAGCTCGGGCGCGTGGACACCAGCGTGCAGGCCCGTCGGGTCGGAAGGGTCCCGCGCCCAGTCCTCGACGTCCTCTTTGCAGAACCAGGCATCCGGCAGCGCCTCGCGTATCCGCAGCACTTCCGGGACGGTGCAGAGCTCGATGTCCACGGACACCTCCGCGTACTGCTCGTCACCCACTGCCGCAAGCTGACGCGCCACGCGCAGGGCCAGTACGGGGTCGGGGGTGCGGAAGACCGGGTACGCGATGGGGTTGGACATGCAAGCACCCTGTCACAGCCGGGATTGGACCGTGGCAGGCGCAGGGCCTGGACGAAGCCGGGGCCCCTCCCCTGCCCTCCCCTGCCCTCCGTATCCGGTCGATACGGAGGGCAGGGGCCGATGGCAACGCGGTGGTGGCCGGCCGCTGGGACGCGGATGTTCGGGTCAGCCGACGGCGATCTCGCCGAGTTGCATGTAGCGGTCGCCGAACTGGTCGGCGCTCAGTTTGGTGCCGGTGACCTTCACGTAGCGGGCCGTGGTCGGCGTGAATGGGAAGGTCTGGGCTCCTGCGCCGGGGCGCGGGTAGTCGTGCTTGTCGGCGACGGTGGTCCAGGTGGCGTTGTCGGACGACACCTGGACGGTGAAGTCGACCGGGAAGCCGAGCCCGGTGTTGGCGCCGTCGGCCCGGCCGAAGAGGTCCAGGCGGCTGATCCGGCGCGCGGCGCCGAGGCCCGCCGTCACGGACTCGGTGTGGTCGACGGACAGGTTGTCGATGCTGCTCCAGCCGTTGGTGCCGGTGGGCAGGGAGCGCCGGCCGTCGGTCAGGGCGTTCTTGCTCCAGCCGTCGTTCTCGTAGCTGCTGGAGGCGGTGACAGCGGCGCCCTCGACGGGGTTGGTGCCCGGGTTGAGGCGTACGTTGTCGAACCAGGCGCTCGCCGCGCCGGTGGCGAGACCGACGTTGCCGACCGGGTAGCTCGCGTCGGTGAGGGAGATCAGCTCCGTCGATCCGGCGTACACCTTGAGGGTGGAGCCGCGGGTGACGGCCCTCAGGATGACCGTCTGGCCGGCGGTGTACCCGGGCACCTTCGCCTTGGCGATGGTGGCGGCGCTGCGGTCGACGAAGACCTCGCCGTTGTTGCGCAGGCCCACCAGGTAGCCGGCCTGCCGGTCGGTGGGGTTCTGGGTGTGGACGGTCAGGCCCGCCCAGTTGGTTTCCCCGCCGTCTGCGTTGACCCCGGTGATGCTGACGTCCACGGAGGCGGCGACGTCCCCGTAGGCGCGGCCGGGCACCGCGGAGACCGTGTCCCAGTTGGCGGCGGTGTCGCTGTCGAGCTCCGCGCCCGAGGTGGTGGTCTCGGTGGTGTTCGTGATCACGGAGGAGGTCAGCGCCCGGGCCAGGACCGGCTTCGTCGCGGCGAGTTGGGTCAGCAGCTCGTAGTCCTGGATGCCTGCCAGCAGGGCCTCGCTGCGCATGCTGTCGTAGACGTCCAGGGCGGCCTTGTTCGGGCGCACCAGGAACGGGTCTCCGTTGGTCGAGCCGTTGAAGGTGTCGACGTGGTCGTAGCGCGTCACCGGGTTGCCCTCCGGCTGCGTCCAGATGTTCCAGCCCCAGTGCAGGAATCCGTTGCCGCCCACCGCCGAGACCATCCACGGCGTCAGACGGGAGTCCGACAGCGGGTAGCTGATGAACCGGTTGATGTGCCGGTCCCGCGGGACGGTGCAGTAGTAGAGCCAGAGGTCCTTGCCGGCGAGGCGCCTGCTCTGGTAGTAGCCGGCGTGCTCGTCGTAGTCGTAGTCGTAGTCGTAGTCGTTGTTGTATGTTCGGCGTGATCGTGCCGAGCGCGTCGTCCAGGGCGGAAACGACCTGGTGGTGGGCCTGGTTCGACTGCCCCTGGGGGAAGTACGCGTGGTAGCGCTCGTAGAGCCAGAGCGCGGCGTCGGTCTGGGCCTTGTCGGCGGCGTAGGGCTCGTCGACCGCGCTCATGTAGAACACGTCGCTCCACCGGCGGCCGGGCGTGCAGGCCGGTCCCGCGTCCAGGCACTTGGAGTCGAGGTGCGCCTTCAGCGCGGGGCCGTCCACGAGCTTGGTGTCGGGGATGGAGAGGGCAGTGAAGTCGGCGTAGATGACGTTGTTGCGGTGCTCGGCGTAGTTCTTCGCGAAGTTCCCCATGAGCGTCCACCACTCGGGCGAGTAGTCCGCGATCCCGTACTGGTCGGGTATGGACGAGGACGTCCAGTTGTAGTCCCAGCCGACCGAGGTGAACCAGTTGTTCATCCGGAACGTCGAGCGGTTCGCCGGGGGCACCTCGGCGTCGTACACCCGTACGGAGGACCTCGTTGCGCGCCGCGAACAGCGTCACCGCGTTGGTCGGCCGCTGGGGTGCCGACGAGGCACGGGGCGGGGCCGAGCCCGTCGTCACCCGTCATCACCGGCCAGTTGCACCCGGGCCAGGCCGTGCCACCAGTGACCGCATCCGCCGGAGCAGAAGCGTGCGCGGCGCCGTTCTGTTCCTGCGGGCCGTGTGTGTCGAACCAGTCGATGCCCTGCGACATCGGGCGCAGGCCCTGGGCGAGTTCGTTGAGGATGACGTCTCGTTCGGTCATGACGGCCGACGCTCACGATCCGGCGGAACTGGACCCCGTCGACCTCCCAGAAGCAGACGGGGCTCAGCGGAATCCTGCTCACCCAGGTCACGTGCCCCCGCCGGCGGATCGGCGGCGCTCATGAGCCGGGGCGTCGCCTCATAGCCAGGGGAACTGGTCGGCGGAGTACCGGTAGGCGCGGAAGACGGAGTTCTGGGCGCCGGCCGAGGATTCCAGGCCGACACCCTCCCCGAAGGACCGGAACTGCGGGACCACGAACTCCCAGACCACGTCACCGGCGGGGGTGACCTCGAAGAGCCGTCCGAAGGAGCCCTCGGCGATGAAGGTATTGCCGTTGGGGAGCCGTTGCGCGCTGGACATGTAGGGGCTGTAGAAGTTCTGTGGCGGGTTGTCCTCGTACGACCACACCTCCTTGCCCGTGCTCGGGTCGAGCTCCAGCACCCGCGAATACGGTACGGACGTGGTGTCGCGGTAGGTGCCGTTGTCGAAGACCAGGATGTTCCCGCCCGCCAGCTCGTGCGGATGGTGCTGCTGCGCCAGGACGTC
This sequence comes from Streptomyces sp. NBC_00454, assembly GCF_041434015.1. Classification (GTDB taxonomy): domain Bacteria; phylum Actinomycetota; class Actinomycetes; order Streptomycetales; family Streptomycetaceae; genus Streptomyces. The sequence goes on from NZ_CP107907.1 coordinate 398,923, forward strand.
GGGGCCGATGTGCCACACCACCGAACCGTCGGTGCGGTCGATGGCCACGGTGGAGGACGCGCTGCGGAAGCCCACGACGATCGAGCCGTCGGCGCGTTCGTTGACGGTGTTGGCCATCGGCCAGTGCTCACGCGCGAAGTGGGCGTTGAGCGGGAATTCCTCGGGGTCGAGGTGTTCGATCGCGGCCCAGCGCCACACCTGCTCGCCATCCCAGGTCAGCTCGTACACCACGTCCCCGTAGATCACCCCGCCCGGGGCCTCCGAGCCGGGGATGCCGCCCCGGATACGGGCCGCGTCGGCCGGGTCGAGCGGTTCGACGACGGTGACGATGAGGTTGCCGTTGCGCAGGAGGGAGGCGTCGTGGTGGTGGAAGGGGTGCCGGACCTCGCGCAGGACCGTGGAGTCCGGGGCCAGCTCCTGGAAGATGCCGCCGTGGTAGACGTCCCAGATGGGGAAGAGGGTCGGGCTGCTGGTGTCCTTGGCCGCGTAGAAGAGGTTGCCGCCGGGGAGGAGCTGCGCCTGACGGCCGGGCGGGTGCGGGGAGCTCCAGGTGTGGACCGGACGGCCCTCGATGTCGACGAGGTGGATCTCGCCTGAGCTGGTGATGGGTGTGTAGAGGGTGAGGCCGCCGTAACTGCGGACGGGGTCATGGGCGATCAGGCCGACGCCTCGGCGGCGCAGCGTGTTCTGGTCGACGGTCATGGGGATCTCCGTAAGGTGTTGGTCGTGCTCGGTGGGTGCGGTCGGTCTGATCGGTTCGTGAGGTCAGTGGACGGTGACGGCGGCGGGGTCGACGGCCGTGAGGGGCTCGGCCTGCAGGTACCGCAGCAGCGCGGCCCTGTCGAGGGCGCCCGGCAGGCTCTGGGTGGCCTTGGCCCAGGCGGCCTCCTGCTCCAACTGGCTCAGCAGCTCGGGCGAAAGGGTCGCGCCGTAGCCGTAGCGGGGCTGGAAGGCGTCCACGTGGTCGGCCTGGAGCGCGCCCTTGGACTGGGCCAGTACGGCCTTCCGCGCGGCCGTCGGGTCGGCCGCGATCTCGCGCTGCGCCTTCAGCAGCGCCCGCAGGACGGCCGTGGTGGTCGCCTCGGTTGCCTTCGGGCCGGCGACGAGCAGGGTCCGTGCCGTGTAGCCGGTGAAGCGGAGCTCGGCGTAGCGGTCACCGAGGGTCGTGCGGGCGGCGCCGTAGAAGCTGGGGAAGGTGACGCCGGCGTCCACGTCCCCCCGGGCTAGCGCCGAAGTCACTTGGTTCGGGGCGAGGTTGACCACGGTCACGTCTGCGGCCGTCAGCTGTGCGGAGGCGAGCATCCGCGACAGCGCGTACTCGACGTTCGTGCCTTGCGGGACGCCGACCTTGCGGCCCTTCAGCGCGGCGAAGTCGGTGATCTGCCGGTCGGTCCGGGTCAGCAGGCGCCAGTCGTCGAACCGGGACAGGTCGGCGACGATCCGTAGCTCGCGCCCGCCCAGCGCGGCCGTCACCGCAGGCAGGTCACCCACGACGCCGAGCTGTGCCTGACCGCCGAGTACGGCGTTCAGTGAGTCCCTGCCCGTGGGCTGGGTGGTCACGGTGGCTTCGATGCCCTCGGCGGACCACAGCCCGTGCTCCTGGGCGACGTAGACGGGCGCCCCGCCGAGGTAGTCGCTGGCCGCGAGGGAAACGGCTGGGCGAGCGCCGGCCGCGGAACCGGAGCCGGATCCGGCACTGCAGGCCGAGGTGAGTGCGCAGAGCAGGGCTGCCGTCAACAGTGCGGCCGCTGCACGGGGTCTGAGCATGTGAGGGGGGTCCTTCCAGGAAGGGAGAGGGGCATGGACATGGAGCTGTGGGCGGAGCTCGAGGTGAAGGAGGAGACGGGAGCGGGAGCGAGCCGAGGGCGCTCTTCAGCCCACGCCGAGGTGGCCTGCGATCAGTGAGCGCAGGGCGGGGTCGGGAGGCCCGGCGGGCACGGCGTGGTCGGCCAGGACGCGCCCCGGAGTTCCGCCGAGGACGACGACCCGTTCGGCGAGGGCCAGTGCCTCGTCGATGTCGTGCGTGACGAACAGGACGGTGGTGCCGCGGCGCTGCCACAGCTCCCGCAGCAGGATCTGCATCCGGGTCCGGGTCAGTGCGTCCAGCGCTCCGAACGGCTCGTCCATCAGCAGCACTTCGGGCTCCGCGGCCAGCGCCCGGGCCAGTGCCACGCGTTGCTGCATGCCTCCGGACAGCTGCGCCGGGTACTTCTCGGACCCGTCCGCGAGCCCCACCTCGGCCAGCGCCGCGAGGGCCCGCCTGCGACGCTCCGGGCGCGGCAGGCCGAGCCGCTTGAGGGCGAACTCGACGTTGCCGCGGGCGGTGCGCCAGGGGAAGAGCGCGTAGTGCTGGAAGACCACGCCCCGCTCCGGGCCGGGTCCGCGTACGGGTGCGGAACCCGCCGTCACCCGGCCTTCGGTGGGGCGCGCGAACCCGGCCACCAGGTTGAGGATCGTGGACTTGCCGCACCCGCTGGGCCCCAGCAGCGCCGTGAACGAGCCCGCGGGGAGCTCCAGGTCGGTGCGCTCCAGGACCGGGGCGGCCCCGTAGCGGACCGACAGCCCCTCCAGTCGTACACCGAGGCTCATGAGGTGCTCCAGTGCACGAACCGGCGGCCGACCGCGGCCAGTACGAGGTCGACGGCCACCCCGAGCAGGCCCAGCACGAGCAGCCCCGCGAACATCCTGTCCACCCGCAGGAACTGTCCGTCCACCTGAAGTCGGTACGCCAGCCCGCTGTCCGCGCCGCCCAGTTCCGCCGCCACCAGGGCGAGCAGCGCGACCGAAGCTCCGTACCGCAACGCGGCGAGCAGCGCGGGCGCGGCGGCGGGCAGCAGCACCTCGGTGAACCGCCGGTGCAGCGGCGCCCCCAGCGACCGGGCCGCCCTCAGGTGGGACACCGGTACCCGGGAGACCCCGTCGTGGACGTAAAGCCAGACGGCGAGCAGCACGGCGTACGCGATGAGCAGGCGCTTCGCGGTCTCCCCGATGCCGAACCAGGCGGTCGCGAGCGGCACCAGTGCGATGGCGGGGATCGGGCGCAGGAAGGAGACCACCGGGGTGACGGCGGCGGACAGCCTCGGCAAGTAGCCGGTGGCGAAGCCCAGCGCGCTGCCGGCGAGGGCGCCCAGCGCGAAACCCTGCCCGGCACGGACCAGGCTCGCGCCGAGATCGGCGGCCAGCATGCCACTGCGGGCGCTGACCACGAGCGCGGCCATGGTCTCGCCCGGGGTGGGCAGCAGCCCCGGTGCCACGGCACCGGACCGGGCGAGCAGGTGCCACAGTGCGAGCACGGCGCCTGCCGCGCCCAGGGCCGGTCCGAGCCCGCGCAGGGCCCGGCCGGGCGGTGAGGGGGTGGCGGGCACGGGGCGGCTCCTCTGTTTGGTTCCTCGACATCTATAAGCGAGGTCAATAATTGACCACGCTTATGACGGGAGTGTTGCGGCAGTACGAAACCTCACCGGGGCCTCCGGCCCCCGGGCGGTGATGAGGTACGTTCACCTGCGTGTCTCGACCCGAACCCACACCGGAGGCGATCGAGGTCGGACGGGTGATCCGGGCCTGCCGCAGAGAGCGCGGCGTCTCCATGGCCGTCCTCGCCACCCGTTCCGGGCTCTCCCAGCCGTTCCTCAGCCAGCTCGAACGCGGCCTCGCCACTCCCAGCCTGAGCTCGATCTACCGGATCGCGGAAGCCCTGGACGTCGCCCCGGGCACCTTCCTGCGACCACCCGCGCGACCGGGCGCGGTCAGCCACGAGAGCGACCCGCAGGTGATCCGCGTGAACGAGGCCGCAGGGCAGACCGCACAGGTCCTCATCCCCGGCGGCCGCAGCGCACTGATGGAGGCCTACGAGCACCGCTTCGAGCCCGGCCAGGGCGAGCGCGGCTGGTTCGAGCACCCTGGCGAGGACTTCCTCTACGTCCTGGAAGGCGAGATCGCCCTGGAGGTCGAGGGCGAGGAACCGCTGATCCTGCGCGCCGGACAGAGCGCCCACCACCCGGGCCAGGTCCGGCACCGGTGCCGCCTGACGGGGCCGGTCGCCGCCCGCACCTTGCTGGTCATCGCGAGCGCCTGAGCCACCCGGGGGCCGAAGAGCCGCCCCCTTCGGAGGCAGCCCGCACCGGACGGGACGCCCGCGCCTTGCCGGCCCGGCGGGGCTCCGATGGCTTGCCCGTGTGAGGTACCGGCACGGCAAAGGGGTGGTGAGCCGGGCTACACGGTCTTGAACTTCCAGACGCCGACGAGGACATGCTCGCCACCACCCTGCGTCTGCTACGTGAACACGACGAGCACACAACCGCGATGGAAACCACCGGCTGACCCGCGGCCCAGCCCTTGACGCTGATTCCGCGAGACGAGTGATCACCTTGTGCCCGTCTTGGCTTGTGCGCCCACCAACTACCAGTAGGGCCTGCGAGGATGGGCGCCGCGCCAGAGGCCAGTGATCGTCACGGCGGGGGTTGAAAACACCCCGGCAGGCTTCAGGCGGAGACGGCGCGGCATGGTTTCACCAGGGAATCGGCCCGTCCTCGGCCAGAAGGGCGCCCGTCGGGCCGTCCTCGCCCGCAGTCGCCAGGGCAACCGCCACGGCCGCGCCCTCCTCCGGCGTGCGTATCCCGGTGTGGCGGTTGAGGTCGGTCGCGCAGTAGCCGGGACTCACCGCGTTGACCAGGATCCCTTCGGCGCGCAGTTCATTGGCGTAGAGCACGGTGATCGCGTTCAGCGCGCTCTTCGAGGTGCAGTAGGGGAGGAGGATCGAGGTGTAGGCGGACCACGGGCTGCCCGGGTCGGCCTGGTGGGTGAGGGAGCCGAGTTCGCTGGACATGTTGACGATGCGTGCGGCGGCGGAGCGGCGTAGCAGGGGGAGCATGGCGTGGGTCACCGCGATGACGCCGAACACGTTGGTCTCGTAGACCTGCCGGAGGGTGGCGGCGGTGGTTTCACTCGGCTTTTGCGGTCCGGTGGCGATCGCGGCGTTGTTGACGAGGATGTCGAGGCGGCCGAACGTGGCGTCGATGTGCTTGGCGGCGGCCTGGACCGAGGTCTCGTCGGTGACGTCCAGCGGTACGAACCGTACGTCGGCGCCGCCCGAGCAAAGCTCCTCGGCCGCCGCCTCGCCACGCTCGGTGTTGCGGGCGCCGATCAGCACGGTGATGCCGAGGGCTGCGAGCCTGCGCGCCGTTTCCTTGCCGATTCCCTTGTTCGCGCCGGTGATCAGAGCAGTCTTCTGCGAAGTCGTCATGGCACCCAGCCTCCCCTCCCCCACGGGTGGCAGGGAAAGACCGGAAGACTCTGGATCTATAGTCCACAGATATGAGTGAGCTGGAGGTGCGCGAGCTGAGGTACTTCATCGCGGTCGCCGAGGAACTGAACTTCAGCCGGGCCGCGCAACGCCTGGCGATGGCGCAGCCCCCGCTGTCGAAGGCGATCGCTCAGATGGAGTCCCGGCTCGGGGTACGCCTGCTGGAGCGCACCACCCGGCAGGTGAGGCTGACCACCGCCGGTCAGGTGCTGCTCGACCAGGCCCGGATCGCGGTCGACGCAGTGCACGCGGCGGCCCGGCGTGCGCGCCGGGCGGGTCAGCCGACACCCCAGCTCGTCGTGGCGGTCAAGCCTGGAGGCGACGCCGGGCTGCTGCGGGAGATCCTCGCCGCCTACCGGGGAACGGGTTCGCATCTGCCGCCGCCTGAAGTCGTCGTCGGCGGCAGCGGAGAGCCGATCTCCATGCTGCGGGACGGCCGTGCCGACGTAGCGCTGCTGCGCAGCCCGTTCGACGGTCAAGGGCTGGATTCCCAGACGCTCGTGGTCGAGCCGCGACTGGCCGTTCTCCCCGCCGCGCACCGGCTGGCCGGACGCCGGCGACTGCGGCTGGCCGACCTCCAGGGCGAACCGATCCCGCGCTGGAAGGGGGCCGCCCCCTCCGCCACCGCCTACTACACAGGGTGCGACGGAGCAGAAGCAGGCGATGGCCACACAGGCTCGGCGCCGGCCGACACTCCTGAGGGGCCGCTCGTGGCCAGCGTCGAGCAGCTCCTGGAGGTGGTTGCGCTGGGCCAGGCGGTGGCGTTCCTGGCACGCTCCACCACCGAGCGGCACCAGCGCCCGGACATCGCATACCGGCCGGTCACCGGCCTCAGCCCCAGCGCGGTCATGGTCGCCTGGCCGGAGACCTCGCGATCCGCAGCCGTCGCCGCCTTCGTCCAAGCCGCCCACGACGTCGCCACCCACCACCCTGACCACATGGTTCAGTGAGGTGACCCTGCCCGTGCTCACGCTCTACGTCCACACGCTGGTCCGCGCCGACCAGATCCTCGAGGACGCGATGGCGCACCTGCCCGACGGCCCCAGGAGCGCACCGGCACGCACCCTGACCTTGCTGCCAGGTTCATCCCCGCCGGTGCGAGGCGGCCACCTCGTTGAGCGCCCCGAGATCCTCGTGGCATAGGCGGCCTCAAGCGATCCGCAGACGTCGACTGGGCCTCAGACATGCATGCGCCGTATGTGTAGGTGTCCATCGAGAGGGAAGGTGGGCGGCGCGGCGGGCAGGACTCTGTCGAACTCGTACCGGCTCTTCTGGGCAACGCGGCACGACGCGAGGTTGTCCTCCTGATGAAGGAGCTCAAGACGTTGCAGCCCGGCGGCCCCGAAGGTGTCGAAGGCCCAGCCGGTGAGAACCTCTAGAGCGCGGGGGGCCACGCCCCGACCGCGAGCGTGCGCCGCGGTCCAGTAGCCCACCTCCGCTGCAGGTTTGCCGGAGGTGACTTCCTTGAGGATCACGTTGCCCACCAACTGTTCGTGAACTGATCCGGGTTGTGCCTCGAAGACGGCGAAGCCGAACCGGTCCCCTGCTGCCCAGCCCCGCTGTTGGGCCTGCACCCACCGTGCCCCGTCGGCATCGTTGTCCACGACAGAGCTGGCCCACTGGCGCAATGCAGGATCCCGGCTCACCTCGACCAGTGCGGCAACGTCCTCCAGGCGCCAGGGTCGAAGGACAAGAGCGGGAGCAGACGGCGTCGCTTCCGCCTGCAGTATGACGGGGGCGTTGATCAACCGATCACGTGCGGCGGCGTTCTCACCCGACGCCAGCCGCGTCCGGCCCCGGCCGCCTTGCGACCGCCCCGTCATTGCTGTGTCCGGACGCGCAGAGCCTGGACCGACCATTCCAACGCTGGGGCCAAACTCTCCGGGGCCGGCCAGCCGTTGACCACTGCGAGCAGCTGGAGGTACCGCTCCCTGCGGGGGTCGTTCACGCTCTCCAGCCGAGTCGCCAGCCGGCGGCGAAGCTCATTGTCGTCGGGGACGCCGAGGAGGTGCGCGTAGTGATCTGCGAGCGCCGCGACGATTGGATCGGCCTGGGGCGACGCCGGGGCGGTGCCGGCGGTCAAGGCCGGGCCGGCCTGGTCACGGACGGTTGCGGCAATGTCGCGGCGCGGGCCCGTGGTGTCGCTTCGAGCCTGCTCGGCCGCCTGGCCCTCGGCCATCCGTCGCACGCTGGCCCGGAAATCCGCATCCTGGGACATCTCAGCCAATTCCACCCACGCCTGAATCTGCTCCGCCTCCGGGTTGTCAGGCAGCTCGGGCGTCATCGAGCGCATGACACCCGCGAATTCGGGCGCGGCGTCAAGACCGCCGAAGACAGCGTCGAGGAAATCGCCGATCAGACGTCGGCGTTCGTCCTCGGAGAGCTGAGCAAGCTTGTGCATAATGTCCGTCTCCTCGGGGGTGGACCCGCGTTTGGCCACCGCCGTCAGTACCGCGCGCCGCAGGCGCAGGGTACTGATCTGTACCGCCAGTGCTTCGGCGTGCGCCGCGGCGACCTCGGGAAATGGGAGCTCCCGGTCCATGACCTTCCGGATCGTGGGAAGGTCCAGTCCCAGTTCGCGCAGGGTTCGCACGAGGTCCAGGCGTGCAGCGGCATCTATGTTGTAAAGGCGGTAGCCGGCAGGGCTCCGGTCAGTCGGCGCCACGATTCCGCGATCGGAGTAGAACCGGATGGTCTTGACCGTGAGACCGGTCCGCTGGGCCAGCTCGCCGATCGAGTACAGCGTGTCGTCGTGCATGCCCCCACCTTCGTGTCTCCCCCTAGTGGAGACTCAAGCCCATCCGTCTGCCGACAGCCAACCACTCCTTCGCGTCCGAGGTTCGCGTGCGTCCAGAAGAGCGGGGACGGCACGCTGCGGCTGATCGTCTTCACGGGAGCGGGCGCCTGCGCCGCGCTCAGTCTCCATGGTGGTGGCGCCTGGCTCTCGGGCCTGCCGCAGTGGTACTGAGTGGCGCGATGCACATCTCTGGGAGTTCGGTGGTCGGAGGATGTCGAGAACGTGTCACCGGCTCCGTCCCGGGGACATCAGCGGCCGCTACCGGCCGCACGAGGAAGGAGAAGCCAGCATGGCGATTCAGCGGATGGACAACGTCGGCATCGTCGTCGAGGACCTGGACGCCGCCATCGCGTTCTTCGTGGAACTCGGAATGGAGCTGGAAGGCAAGGCGCAGGTCGAGGGCCTCGTCGCCGACCAGTGCACCGGGCTCGACGGCGTCCGCTGTGACATCGCGATGGTCCGCACCCCGGACGGTCACAGCCGGCTCGAGCTGGCGAAGTACCGTAGCCCCGCGGCGATCAGCGACGGGCCGCGCAACCGGCCGCACAACATTCTGGGCACGCACCGCGTCATGTTCGCCGTCGACGACCTCGAAGACACCGTTGCCCGCCTGCGCCCTCACGGCGCCGAACTCGTCGGCGAGATCGCCCGGTTCGAGGACAGCTATCTGCTCTGCTACGTCCGCGGCCCGGAGGGCATCATCGTCGGTCTGGCCGAGCAATTGCGCTGAGAAGGGGAAACCGCACGACCGGCTCGGACCCCGAATGGGACAGGGTCGGGCCTCCGCGCGATTTCATGGCCGGCGGATCGCTTCTCGGGGGTCAGCCCCGGAGGGTGGCGATGGCCTTCTCGATGCGTCGTTGGCGTGTGTCGGGTTTCTTTGCGCTTTCGATGGCGCGTACGTGCTCGCGTTTGTGGCTGTAGGCGAGGTTGTCGTAGGCCGCGCGAGCGGCGGGGTCCTCGTCCAGGGCCTGGGTGAAGTCCGCGGGCTCGACGACGACGCGCGGCTCGGTGTCGAGGTCGAGTTCGATCTCGACCTCGTCGCCGGTTGCGATGCCTGCGGCTTGCCGGTTGGCGTTGCTGAGGCCCAGCAGGTGGCGGCCGCGCAGGAGGGCGATCCGGCTCTTCCAGGAATGCCCGTTGATGGTGATCGTCACCGGTGGCCGTGCGCCCGCGCCGAGTGCTGCTACCACCTCGGGTGGAACTTCCAGGCCTCGCATGGGCTCGGGTGGCTCGACGTGGGCCCGGAACTTCATGGTCTTCTCCTTGTTCGGCGTGCTCGTTGGGTGCGGATCCTGCCGGCCGTCCGGGACGGCTGTGAGGCTGGGGTTCGTGGCTATTCGGCGTAGGGCTGGTCGGTTCCCTGGGTGCTGTGGCCGAGGCTCCAGATGTAGCCGTCGGGGTCGGCGAAGGTGCCGCCGTATCCGCCCCAGGGCAGGGCGCCGGCGGGGTTGAGGATCTTGGCGCCGGCGTTCTGGGCTTCCGTCATGATCTCGTCGACCCGTGTCCGGCTGCGGACGACGTAGGTCAGAACCAGTCCGCTGAAGCCGCTGCCCTCCGGGTCGGTGCCCACCTGGCCGGCCAGGCCCTCGCGGCTGTAGAAACCGACCGGGGAGGCGCCGTCCGATGCGAAGAACACCGAGATCCCGAAGTCGTTCTCGATCTTCCAGCCGAGTCCCTCGGTGTAGAACTGCTTGGCCCGGTCCATGTCGCGGACACCGAGGAGGATCGAGCTGACGTGGGCTTTCATGACGTACTCCTTGCGCTGGTGGGTATGTGCGTGCCGGTTGAGCGGGGCTGGAGTGGGGCGGGAGTCAGGACGACGTGGGGGCCGGCGGGGCGGCCATCTCCCAGGCGAACCCGTCCAGGTCGGTGAAGGCGCCGGCGGTGCTGCTGGTGAGGGTGATGCGGTGTGAGCCGGTGCCCTCGGCGGGGACTCCGAGGTCCTTGGCGAGGGCGCGGCGCTTGTACAGGGCCAGTTTGACGGCGCCGGGCTGGCCGGGGGTGAACTCGACGTACTTGCTGCCGACGCTCTTGGCCACGCTCAGGCCCTGGTCGAGGTAGAACTGCTTGGTGGCCTTCACGGCCTCGACGCCGATCAGCAGGACGATGTCGTCGATCTGACGGGTGGCGGGGCCGGTGTTCTTCTTCGCCGAGGTGGCGATCTTCCAGATCGTTCCGTCCGGGGCCTGGACGACGCCGCTGTAGCCCCACAGTGACTTCGCGGCGGGCTTGAGGACCGTGGCGCCTGCTGCCACGGCGGCGCCGAAGAAGCCGTCGACGGTGGCCGGCCCGGACACCGTGAGCGCCAGCGTGAAGCCACGGAACCCGGTGGAGGGCGTCTCGGACGCCCGCAGGTGAATGTAGGTGTCCACTCCGAAGGCGCTGTAGAAGCGGCGGGCGCCCTCGAGGTCGGCCACCTCGAGGGTGACGGAACCGAGGGACGTGTGGGCTGCGGTGGAAGCGGTGGTTGCCATGACCAACACGCTAGGCGCTGCACCACAACCACGGCTTCTCGATTCCTGACCGGTCTCAAGACCCCCTTCTCCACGCACACCGGCATCCCCTCCACCCTGATCACCCGCCCCCCATCGCGGGCCGTACCCGCGTCCTCAGGCGGGCTGGACGGTGATGGTGCACAGGCGCTTGGTGGCCCGGGTCAGGGCCACGTACAAGTCCCTTTCCCCACCGGGGCGGGCCGTGATGATTTCCTCGGGGTTCATGACGACCACCCCGTCGAATTCCAGGCCGCGTGCTTCGGACGCCGGCACGATGCGTGCGTGGTGAGCGATGCCCCGGGCCGTCAGCTCGCTCACCCGGGTGTCCGCGCAGATCACTCCCAGAAGCTCGCCCGGATGCGCGGCGCTCTGGGCGCGGAGTTCCGAGACGACGGCGGTGACCGAACCGTCCGGAGGTGTGGTCACAGTGCGCGGGCTTTCACCGCTTCGCAGTGACCGCGTGGGCTTCTGGTCCGGAGCGATCCGCGTGAGCAGGTCCCGGACGCTCTCCAGGATCTCCTGCGTGGTGCGGTAGCTGACGGTCAGGTTGTGCAGTTTGAACCGCGGTCCGACGTGGGGGCTCAGTGCTTCCTTCCAGTCGCGTGCCGTCGCGACCGGGCCCGCCTGGGCGAAGTCACCCACCAGCGTCATCGCCCGTGCCGGGCAGCGGCGTACGATCATCCGCCACTGCATGGCGGTCAGTTCCTGCGCCTCGTCGACTACGACGTGCCCGTACGTCTGCTCGGGAGGGCCGTCGACCAGGCTCGCCGCCTCGTCCAGCAATGGCACGTCGGCATCGGCCCACGGGGTGTCCCGACCGCGCAGCAGAAGCGACCGCTCCTGCGCGGTCAGGCGGGGCAGGTGCTCGGCGAGGGCGCCGGCGTCCGTCAGGAGCGCCTTCACGAGGTCACCGGGTACCAGCCGCGGCCACAACGCCTCGACCGCTCGATCGACGCCGGCGTCGTCGTCGTCGTCGTCGAGGAGATCGGCTCGGATGGCGTCCAGGTCCAGCTCATGGGCCGGACCCGGGTCGGCCGCACCTTCGGCACGGCGCTGGGCGGCTCCCGTGAACCGGTCGAGGTTGATGCCCGTCATCCTCTCGGCATCGGCGTCGATCTGCTCCAGGAGGTCGCCCATGTCCCGTTGCATCGCGTCGGTGACGGCGTCGACCAAGAGCTCTTTGAATACCTGGCGCGCCGGGTTGTGCCCCGGTACGGCTGCCACGGCGGCGTCGCGTGCCGTGGCCACTTCCTCGCCGGAGAGGCGAACCAGTTCCTGTCCGACCCGCACGGTGAAGTCACCGGCGGGGGCCTGGTGGACGTGCAGCAGACCGGCCAGGGCGTCGGCGAGGTCGGAGCTGCCCTTGAGACGCGCCGTGTCGAACGGGTCCACCGTGTCCGTGGACACTCCGGCCAGTTCCCGGCAGGTCGCCAGAGCGACGTCGTTCTCCCCGAGCGAGGGAAGGACCTGGGAGATGTAGTCGAGGAACCGGGCGTTCGGGCCCACCACCAGGACACCCTCCTCCGCGGCGCGCGGGAACGCGTACAGGACGTAGGCCGCCCGGTGCAGGGCGACCACCGTCTTGCCGGTGCCGGGCCCACCCTGCACCACGGTCACCCCGCGGTGGGCGGAGCGGACGACCTCGTCCTGCTCGGCCTGCAGCGTCGCGACGGCCGCGTGCATCCTGCCCGTACGCCGTGCCGACAGTGCCTCGGTCAACGGGCCGTCCCCCACGACGTCCTCGTCGGTCGGGGCGGTCCCGTCCAGCAGTTCGTCGCTCACCGAGACGACCGTGCGCTCCTCGAGGCGCAGGTGCCGGCGCCGCCGCAGGTCCATCGGGTGGACCGGAGTCGCCTCGTAGAAGGGCCGCGCCGCGTTCGCGCGCCAGTCCACGAGCAGAGGCAGGTCGTCCTCCTCCGTATGCAGTCCGATCCGCCCGATGCGCAGGGCCGTGCCGTCCGTCCAGTCGATGCGCCCGAAGACCAGCCCCTTTTCGGCGCCCTCCAGCCGGCCGATTTCCTTGGCCAGACGCTCGGCGGTGATTTCTCTCTCGTATGCCTCACCGACGCTTTCCGCCGGGGCCTTCAGCACACTCGCCCGGTGCACTCGCGCCTCGGAAATCCGCTCGGCGAGCAACTCGTATAAGGAGGACACATAATCCCGCTCCGATTCAACGGCACGCACAGCGGGATCATTCATTTCCGACAACAGGGGGCTCCTTCGGATCCTTCGATTCGAGCCACACCATACGGTCAGAGTTCCCTGAAGGTAAGTCTTGACTTACTTGGTACGTCATGGCCCTGCGGCTGAATCCATGACGGCTGACCGTATCGCGTTCCATGCATTCCGCCGGTCCGTATATCGCTCATTGCACTCCCGATGCCCGCCTGCCCTGTGGCGAGCTCACCCTTGGATGCCGGCGAGGCGACCGGCGCCATCGAGCCCATGGCCGCCTGCCTGCCTTCAACACAGGCCTCCAGTCGCACATTTGGGCTATATGATCAAGCCATGTGTCTTGAACAGGGCACGTAGGTAAGGAGATTGCTTTACATGTCCATCGGGACCAAGCTCGCCAGGAACGCTGCCGCTCTCGCCATGGCGGGGGCGGTACTGCTGGGTACGGCGGGGGCCGCGAGCGCCGCCCCTGGCGCGCCCTATCTGGGATACGGCCGCACCACCTCCGGGAACGGTGTGTGGTGCGTGCAGCACAACATCAACTACCTCGTGAACCAGCTCTACGCCCAGGGCACCATCACGACGCCGCCGCCCTACCGCACCCTCTCCGAGGACAGCTCGTGGGGCCCCAGGACGGACGCCAACGTCCGGTGGTTCCAGAAGATGGTCGGCCTCGGCCAGGACGGCGTCGTCGGTCCGGCCACCGGCTCGCGCCTGCTGACCCTGGGCGACCAGGACTACAACGGCTCCCCGCTGACGGGCAGCCACGGCTGGTGCTGGAACTACATCCCCGGCGACTTCAACTGACCACCCCGGGCGGGACTCCCGCAGAGGCAGGCGGCGTCAAACTCCCTCCCCTCTCCCCCTCCCCCCTTCATTTGAGATCTCAAGATTGGGCAGATCCATCATGTTCAAGAGGCTGAAGTTCGCTTCCTTCGCACTCGCCGGCGTCCTCGCCGCCACCGGCTTGACCGCAGCCACCGCGTCCCCGGCCGCAGCCGCCCAGACGTGCCCGTGGCCCTACGTGTGCTTCCTCGACTCCAACCAGAACATCCTGACGATGTACAAGGACGTCGGCTGGCAGAGCACGAGCGCCAAGACCCGTACGGCCCGCTGGGTCACCAACGCCCGGCACGACGACTGTGCGTACCTGGAGTTCGGGACCGGATTCATCGACCAGATCCGCCCGGGCCAGAGCTTCGGCCTCGGCGCCGGCGTCGTGGCGATCAACATCACCTCCGGCTGCCCCTGAACCACGGCGTGGCCGGCCGGTCCGTCACCGGCCGGCCACTGGCACGGGCCGCGCGGCGCCTGAGCCGAGCCGGTACTCACCTGTCGACTGGGCCGCCGTCCTGGTCCCGTAGGGGCGCGAGGGCATCGGCCACGGCCGGGGTGCGGACCTCATCGCCGTAGAGCCTGATGACCGCGGCAATGTGTTCCCGCACCTGGGATTCGGGATCGCGGAGCAGCCCGACGATGGTCCCGGCGAGGTCGTCGATCCCGTTGTGGCCCGCGATCACGACCAGTGTCCCGCCGGCCTCGCGCCGCACGCGTGCGTCATCGTCCGCCGCGAGCGTCAGCAGGGCCTCCTTGGCCGCGGGCGGGGGAGGCAGGCGCGTGCCCCAGTCGAGCAGGAGCACGGGGACCTCGGCCCTGATGCGCGCGCTCGGGTGACTTGCGTACCGCAGCCCCATGGCCTCGCTTTCCGGCGGGCCCATCTCGCCCAGCATCCAGAGCACCCTGGCCAGGACCGCCGGGTCGTCCTCCTCGCCATCGGTGGCCCAAGCCACGAGTACGTCCACCGTCTCCTTCGCGAAGGTGTTCCCCCAGCTCGACCGCTGGAACAGCATCCGCAGGGGCCGCAGCCGGTAGGACTCGAGGACGGTGAGGACGAGCAGCCGTTGCTCCGGGTCCGGATCGTGCCGGTGCGCGATCACCGCCGCGAAGGTCTCCTCACCGATGCGATGGGTGAGGACCGCGGTGACGGACGACTCGTCGACGTCGTTGTGCCAGTGGCCGGTCAGGGCCCTGGCCATCAGCTCGTCCACGGGCGTCAGGATGCCGAAGGCCCATTCCAGATCCGTCAGGATCGCGCCGTGCCCGGCGTATACCGTGAGTGGGCCGAGCGTCAGCCGGACCACGTAGCGGTAGCGGCTGCCCTCGACGTACTCCTCGCGCACAGGGCCGAACTCTGCGGTCCTGTCGCGGAGTTCGATCTCCGCGCCCCGCTCGTGCCAGTGCCGGGCCAGCGCCAGCAGCCGCTCTCGTTCGGCTTCGGGGATGCGCGGGAGCGGATCGTCCCCCAGGAGGGCTCTGGTCACCGCGGGCGAGCCGCCGTCGACCGCTCGTTCGAGAGGGGTCGTTCCGTCCGGCAACCTCCGGTCCGGATCCGCACCGCCCCCGATCAGCGCGCCCGCGACATCCGCATCGTGCGCGCCGACCGCCAGACACAGCACGGTCAGCCCGTCCTCCGCGACCGTGTACGCAGCCGCTCCCGCCTCCAACAAGGCCGTCACGGCCGCCGCGTCCCCCCGCCGGACCGCCGCTACGAGCTCCCAGTCCGGCCCCATCGCGGAACCACCCCCGCCCTTGCCGACGCCAACTGCCGAGACCGCCGCCGCATCATTAACGCCATGGCGCGAATCAGGAAGACCCGCTCACAGCTCTTTGAGTACGTCCGCACCCCGGACCTGAGTATCCGGACGGCTGTGTGATTCCGGCGCGCAGCGGTTGGATGACGGCATGAACACAACCCCCGCCCCCGACCACACGCTCTCCGCCCCGGCAGCCCGGGACCGCAGCCGGCTGTGGGCCGCCATCGCCGCCGCCCTCTTCGTACCGGGCGTGGTGGCGGCCTTTCTGCTCACCCTGGTGCCGGAGTCGGCCGCGCGCTGTCTGAACTACGGGGAGGAGTGTGCCTCCGGGCTGCCGCCGCACTGGTTCTTCTGGGGTGCCGGCGTCGCGGCCGTGGCGTTCGTGGTCGCCATGGCCGCGCCCGTAGTCCGGGTGCGGCAGGGGGCCGTCGCCGTCCAGATCCTGGCCGAGTGCGCGGCCCTGCTGGTCATCCTCAGCTACGTCTGACCGCCGGACGCGCTGGAGCCCGTACACGTACACGTACACGTACACGTACCGACGGTGGAGCTGTGGCAGTCTCACGGCCGCCACCGACACCGCCCGCGCCCTTTCAGCTGAGGATGTGCGAGTTGGGCCTGAAACAAGTCCTGTCGGCCGGGTCGGCGGTGTCCTCGTGGTCGGTGAAGTAGGTCGAGGTCGTCGTGCCGGCCACCACGTCAAGGATGAATCGGCTGCACGATGCCGCATGGGATTCCCAGAGTGGGCCGCGGCCCCCGTTGAGGATGACGGTCCATTCCTCCGGCTCGACGCCGGGCCGGACCAGCCAGTACAGCATGTGTCCCGCGCCTTCCACGTACGCCCAGGGCACCAGCCTGGCGGCGCCGTCATGGAGTTCCGGCGGCTCGGCCTCGCCCGCGTCCCAGAGGTCGGCGAGGGTCTCCTCGCGTTCCGCGGTCTGGGCGACCAGGTCGTACATCTCTTCCGGACAGCCCGGTTCCAGCAGCCAGAGCGTTCCGGCGAACTGGCCGCCGCCGTACGTCTCGACGAGCCGCTTGTAGTCGGCCGGCAGGGCAATGCCCAAGGCTGCCTCCACGGCGTCCCACGCGACGACCCGGGCATCTTCAGCAGGCGGGGGCGGGCACAGGCGCATCAGGGGTTCGGTACAGCGCAGGCTCCGGGCGATCCGGATGTCGCTCGGAAGGGCGCTGAACCGCGGCGGCTTCCTGGTGGAGTCCAGAACTACCGCGCGCATCCGGTCACCGACCGCGGGGCGGGGAGCGTCCGAGCGCCATGAGGGGTGTTTGGCCTGGTCGATGAAACCCTCGTACCCCTGCGTGTGGATGGCGGTCCCTACGGGCGCCACGGCTGTGACGACCACGTCGCACTCTTGATGATCAGAAAGCATGATCTCCACCCTGCCCGATCGATCCGGGCACTGGAAGGCACCCCTCCCATCCCGCGGCGACCGTCCTGGACGTGAGGCACGGAGCCGTCCCGCGCTCGTGTGGCAGCATGACCCGCATGGCTTCCGGATCTCTCTCCCTGTGGTCCCAGGACTCGGTGCTGTCCATCGGTTCCGTGGGTTCGGTGCTCTCCATCGGCTCGGTCGGCAGCGTGCTGTCCATCGGTTCGATCGGCTCGGCGCTCTCCGTCGCCTCGACCGGCTCCTGGATGAGCGCGGGCTCCCTGCTCTCCGCGCAGTCGACGTTCTCGGTGCTCTCCTGGCGTTCGCGCGGCGGACTCATGGCGGCGGGCGCCATCGCCGCCGCGACCCTGGGCGCCATCGCGCTGGCGCGGACGACCCGCCCTCGCTGAGCGGACGCCTTCCACGGGCCGTCCCGGCCCATCGACCGCCACAACTCCACCCGCTCGGCACTCGCGCGGCAAGCCGCTGCTCCTGCTGTCCGTTCTCAGGCTGCCCGGCCGCGGCCCGAGCCTCTCGCTCGGCGGTCGGGGAGAGCAGCCGCGCGACCATCTTCCGTCCAGGCGGTTTGGGGGTCATCCCCGCGTGCGCGGGGAGCGGCATGACGCCGGCGAGCTCGCTGGAGACGGCCTGGGTTCATCCCCGCATGCGCGGGGAGCAGACCGAGCGCTGGGACCTTGACTGGTCGCCCGAGGGTTCATCCCTGCATGCACGGGGAGCAGGCTCGCTGAGCTGCGACTCTATCCTGATGGTGCGTTGGTTTGGAGCACCTTCGCCGAGTCCGACAAAAGGGCTATCGGGGCCTGGTCTGACCCATCCGGCGGGCCTGTTGTTCGGCGTAGGCCGCCGCCAGATGGGCCTGGGCGGAGATCGTCAGCGGGTCGGACTCCCCCAGGATCGGGACGCTCATGAAGAGGATCCTGCGGTAGAGGCGGATGGCTTTGCCCAGGTCTCCCGCCACGTGGTGGGCTTGGGCGAGGTTGTGGCCGGCCGTGAGGAAATCGACGTGCCCGGGGCCGAATGCGCGCTTCGCGGTGCGGTAGGCCGTCTTCAGCAGTGGGAGGGCCCGTTCCGTGTCTCCCGCCTCCAGGTGGGCGAGAGCGAGGTTGGAGGCCGCCTGGAGGGTCTGGGGATCGTCCTTGCCCAGCGTCCGTCCGTAGGAGGCGAGGATCCGTTCGCACAACGGGACGACCGCGGCCGGATTCCCCGCCTCGCGGTGGGCGTTGGCGAGGGCGTGGAGGGCGTTGAGGCTCCGGAAATGGTCCTCACCCAGTGTGCGGACGTATGCGGTGAGGGCCTGCTCGAGGAGGGGGACCGCCCGGCCCGGGTTGCCAGCGGCCTGGTAAGCGGACGCCAGGTTGAGGCGGGCGGAGGGGATGTGCGGGTGGTCCTCGCCCAGCATGCGCACGCTCGTGGCGAGGGACTGCTCGGACAGGGGAATCGCCGTATCCGGATCCCCCCTCTCCGCGTGGACGACAGCGAGGTTGCTGCGGGCGTTGACGGTGTCGGGGTGGTCCTCGCCGAGCACCCGCAGCCGGTCTTCGAGTACCTGGGCGCAGAGCAGGATCGCCCGGCCGAGTTCTCCCGCCGCCCGGTACGCCGAGGCCAGGCTCTCGCGGGCGGCGAGGGTGTCGGGGTGGTCCTCGCCCAGCACCCGCAGCCGGTCTTCGAGTACCCGCTTGCAGAGCGGGATCGCCCGCTCCGAGTGCCCGGCCTGGACATGGGCGTCGGCGAGTTGGCCGCGGGCGGTGAGGGTGTGGGGGTGGTCGTCGCCCAGGGCGCGCGACCGGTCCTCGACCGCTTGCTCGTACTCCTCGATCGCGCGGCCCGGGTCTCCCGACTCCCGGTGCGCGAAGGCGAGGTTGGTGCGGGTGGCGAGGGTGTACGGGTGGTCCTCGCCCAGGGCGCGCTCCTGGCCGCGGCGGAGCTGTTCGTACAGCGGGACGGCCCGGGCCGGGTCTCCCGCGGCCTGGGACGCCTGGGCGAGGATGAGGCGGGCGGCGAGGGTGTCGACGTGGTCCTCCCCCAGCACACGGGTGCTGATGGCGACGGTCCGCTCCTGCAGGGCGACCGCCCGGTCGAAGTGCCCAGCCGCCAGGTAGGCGTTCGCCAGACCGCAGCGGACGAGGATCGCGACGTAATGCTCTTCGCCCCCCAGACGGATGCTGTCGGCGAGGGCCTGCTCGTACATGGCCGTCGCGCGGCCCACGTCCCCGGCCTCCAGGATGACGCCCGCGAGATTGGACCGGGATCCGATGCTGAGCGGATGGTCCTTGCCCATCTGCTGCTCGGTCACCGCGATGGCCCGCTCGAACAGCTCAACGGCCCCGGCCAGGTCACCGATCGCCTGGCGGGCGGCCGCGAGGTTGTTGAGGGAATCGGAGGTGCGGGGATGGTCCGGCCCCAGCTTCCGTTCCCGGAAGGCGAGCGCCCTCTCATGGTGCGGGACGGCCCGGTCGGCCAGCCCCTGGCTGTGGAGGTATCCCCCCGCCTGGTTGAGGAGATCCGCCGTATCGGGCAGGTCGTCGGAGTCCGGCGCGTTGCGGACCAGGGCGTCGATGTGCGGGATCAGGCTGCGCCACTGGGGCCATGAGGCGGGTTCCCGCCAGGACATGGGGAGAACGACGGCGTGCAGGAGACAGGTCGCGCGGACGCGGTCCACCTCGACGCGCATCCAGTTACGGTGCGGGTCGTCGGGGTCGGGCGTACGGGCCAGATCCTGTACGAGGCGGTGCACCGAGAGGGTGCGGGTGGCCGGGTCGACACCGATCATGCTGTAGCCGTTCAGGAGCCCGATCGCCCCGGCGACGTCGGGGGGCGCGGCCGTCCCGTCGAGGAGGTGGGCGGGGATGCGGTCGGGGGCGTACCAGGCCAAGGTGCGCAGGAGGTCGACCGCGGACGGCTGGAGTTCGCTGATGCGGTCCATCGTCACGCGCCAGACGCGGGCGACGGTTCGCTCGGCCGCGGTGCGGCCTTCCTCACCAGCCCGCTGAAACGTTTCAGCTGGTTCCTGGCGCAGGAGGTCGAGGTAGTCGCGCGGGGTGAGCAAGGGGTTCCGGGCCAGGTAGAAGGCGGCCTGTCGGACGGCGAGGGGCAGATGGCCTAGTCCGGCGCACAACTCGGCGGCGCCGTCCAGGTCGCGGGGGCCGGCCGCGTTGACGATGTCGGTGAGCAGGGTCAGGGACTCGGCCGGGTCCAGGACGTCGAGGCGGATGACGGTGGTGGCGGTGGTCCACGTCGTGGCGAGCCGGCTGGTGATCAGAAACCGGCCGCCGGGGGCGCGGGCGAGCAGTCCGGCGATGTCGGCCGGGTCGCTGACGTTGTCGAGGACCAGCAGCCAGCCGCTGTGCCCGGCCAGCCACTGCAGCGCGTACTCGGCCAGGGCGTCCGCCGTGAGCACCTTGGCCAGCGCGGGCTGCAGGGCGATGGCCAGGCCGGCCAGCCCCTCCTGGACGCCGGCCGGGCTGTCGGCGGTGATCCACCGGATCGTCTTCAGCCCGCGGGAACGGGATCGGGACCGGGTCGACGCCCAGTGGGCCGCCAGGGCGCTCTTGCCGACTCCGCCGAGTCCGTGGACTGCCTGCAGGTGCACCTTGCCGGGCGTCCTCAGGGCGGTGTCGAGGGCGTCGAGTTCGGACGCCCTGCCCACGAAGTGCGCGGGCAGGTACGGCAGATCGTTCATCCCCCGAGGGGCCTTCACCTTGGCCGCCGACCGCAACACCTCGGGTGGCAGCAGCACGGAGGAGTGATCGTTGTAGATGCCCGTGACCGCGATGCCGCCGTTGTCGGCGACGGCGTTCCCGCTCCCCGTCACCTGCTGCACGGAGGGATCGGGAGGGACGTCACCCGTCACGCGCAACCCTTCGACGGCCGTGCCCCGCGCCATGGTGCGCCCGCCCTTGTCACGCCGCCTGCCCCAGCGCCATTTGGCCACGGCCGCGCCCTCCGTCCTTCGGCTCTTCGGTCTTCGTGCTTCGTACTTCGGCGATCGGTCTTCGGTCTTCGGCCATCGGTCTTCGGCCATCGGCCATCGGCCATCGGCCATCGGCCATCGTTGTCCGCCCGACGGCTGCCTGATGGCTGTACATCGGATTACGCGCCGGCTACGCGTCAGTGATGCCGCTGACCGCTCGGGAGCCCGGGCCGGTGGCCTCCGCGTCCCCGGTGTTGAATGCTCGCGCCGACCGTCCGCCCCCTCCCCCGGCACGCTCGACGCCCGTCACCGCAGTGCCCCCGTCCCTGGCCACCGCCCTACCGGTGGCCGCGGCCACGTCACCGTCCGAGCCCGTGACGAACGCGAGCAGCGCCCGCAGCTCGTCGGCCGCGCGCCGCTGGTCCTCGGGATCCAGGCTTTCCAGCAGGGTCTCGAAGCGTGCCTGCCACATGCCCGCCTGCCGTACGCGTTCGCTCTCCTGGTCCGCGGTCGTGCCCGGTTCCAGCGCACGCGAGGTCCGGTCGAGGCGTTCCAGCTCGGCGTCACCACGCCCGGAGAGCTCCGCCACGCGCCGCCGCACCGCTTGCCACGCGTCGGTCCCGGCGGCCTGTGCCACCGCACCGCCCGCGGCCGCCGCCAACGTCGTCAACGCCTCGACCAGCACGATCCTCCCCCTTGGGCTACGGGTCGACGCCTGGGCCGGCCGACCGAAAAGACAGTAGAACCACCCTAAGGAGGGCACGGGTTACCGGAGCGGAAATCCAGAAACCCGAAGATCCCCAACGCGCCCCACCCTCTGGGGCAGCCTCCAGGGGCCCCGGCCATGGACATGACCGGGCTTCGGAGTGACGGCCCGTGTCCACAGCCACAGCCACAGCCACAGCCACGACGAGCACGTGTCCCAGAGCCGGAGCGCGGAGAGCCGTACCGGGAAACTCACCGGCCTGAACAGGCCTTGCGCCAGCAATGACAGTTCCCGATTCGCTGCCCTCGCCGAGCGAAACCATCGCGGCGCCGGCCTGATCCGTCGCCCTCGCGTCCGGGATCCAAACAGATCCACACACCTGCCGACGCCTTGGCGTCAACCCGCCTGGGCGATCGAGCCGTTCACCGGCTGGGTCTGCGGCAGCGCCACTTGCGACGGCGGCACCCACACCCTTTTCACGCGAGCACAAAAACGAACCACCCTGACGAGACCAACCCACCCCCCCCCACAGAAAGGGAATGAATAAGTCCGATTTCGCCAGAGTCCGGAAATCGACCCTACGAAGGGAAGGGGGAATCCGTACAGGTTTTTCTTACGATTCCCTTACATGATCAATCTCACTTGACAGGCAATCCGGCAACCATTGCCATGAACCAGACATATAGATCTGACAAAACGTTGACAGGCTTGCACAGAGT
The DNA here is from genome assembly GCF_041434015.1 of Streptomyces sp. NBC_00454. GTDB lineage: Bacteria > Actinomycetota > Actinomycetes > Streptomycetales > Streptomycetaceae > Streptomyces. The sequence goes on from NZ_CP107907.1 coordinate 421,030, forward strand.
AAGGAGCGTGCGCCTGACCTTCGTTCACCGACGCGCATAGCGAGGACCTCCGCCCATGAGGCCATCACTTTCTTCACATGACCCCAGACCCGGAAGACTCCGGCGTCGACAGGCGTCCGCGGCCGCCATGCTTCCCCTGGTCGGCGTAGCCGTGCTGTCCCTGGGGGCCGGGCTGATCGCCGCCCCGAGCGCCTTCGCGGAGAACGGCCCGGCCAACCACGGCCCGGCCAACCACAACTGGCCGGCTTCGACCCCCAAGCCCAAGCCCACTGCCGAGCAGAAGGCCTTGGAGGCCGCGCTGGCGCAGGCCAAGAGCATGGGGAAGCGGGTGGTCGTCGACCACCTGACGACCGCGAACTCGCAGACGTTCGCCAATCCGGGTGGCACGCTCACCGTCGATGCCGCGTCGGCCCCGGAGCGGGTGAAGCAGGCGAACGGTTCCTGGCGCGCGATCGACACCACCCTCAAGGTCAACGCCGACGGCACCATCTCCCCGACCGTCGTTCCCTCCGCGCTGAGCATCTCCGGCGGCGGTACCGGGCCGATGGCCACGATGACGACGGGCGACGGCAAGAAGCTGGCCTTCAAGGCCCCGTTCAAGCTGCCCAAGCCCACGCTCGACGGCAACGACGCCCTCTACAAGAACGTCCTGCCCGACGTCGACCTGCGCCTGACCGCCACCCAGCTCGGCGGCTGGAGCCAGGTCCTGATCGTCCGCACCGCCCAGGCCGCCGCCAACCCGGCCCTGAAGAAGATCCGCCTCGACGTCGACGCCCCGGGGCTGCACACCTCCGCCGACGCCGCGGGCAACATCGCCTTCAACGACGTCCAGGGCAAGGCCCGTTTCACCAGCCCCACCTCCTTCATGTGGGACTCCGCCAAGACGGCCACCCCGGACACCGCCGCAGCTCCCCAGAGCGGCGCCAAGGCCGGTAAGTCCGCAGCCGTGAGCGGAGCCGACGCCGCCCCGCAGGCCGCCCCGGCCCCTGCCGCCGCCGACGCGGTGGCGACGTCCACCGCCGACGCACCCGGCGACACCGCCAACGTCAAGCCCATCGCCGTCAAGACCGACGCCACCGGCATCGACCTGACCCCCGACACCTCCCTCCTCGGCCAGGGCACCGGCCCCTGGTACATCGACCCGGGCGTCAACCCCACTGCCGACAGCGGCAACCAGGCGTGGTCGCAGGTCCAGGAGGCGTACCCGGACACCAACGAGTTCAACGGCACCTCGGACGGTCAGAACACCCCGGCCGCCGGCTACTGCGGCTACTCGACGTGCACCATCAAGGGCCGCACGCGCGCCTACTTCCAGATCGGGATCAACACGGCGATCCACGGCGCCGAGGTCCTCGACGCGCGGCTCTACGCCACCGTCGTCTCCTCCTCCAGCCCGAGCACGGCCACCCCGATGGGCCTCTATCACACCGGGGGCATCAGCAGCCCCACGAGCTGGAACCACCAGCCGTGTGACAAGAACTCGCGGATGGGCGGCTGCACGAAGATCGGCGGCGCCACCATCTCGGGCACCGGTGAGATCCAGTACGACGTCACCGCGCAGATGAAGAACGCTGCCTCCGGCCGCTGGTCGACCTTCACCTTCGGCCTCGCGCCGGACGACGAAGGCAACATGTACTACCGCCAGCGGTTCAACAACACCCCGCACGTCGTCACCACGTACGACTTCCAGCCCTTCGTCGGCAACCCCCGTACCAGCCCCACCCCGGGCTTCGCCGGCACCGGCTCCTACTCCGCCTGCACCACCCCCGGTGCGGCCCAGCCCTGGGACAACCCGGGCTGGATGGGCGCCAACACCAACGTCTACCTGACGTCCGACACCTGGTCGCCCACCGGCCGTCAGCTCCAGACGACCTTCCAGATGTGGGACGACGACGCCGCCGGTGCGTCCCAGTGGTTCCAGACCGGCTGGAACGGCTCCTCCGGTGACGTCGTCGTGGACGCCGGCAGGCTCATCGAAGGCCACCAGTACGGCTGGACCGCGCGCACCACGGACGGGACGCTGACCAGCGCCGAGACCGGCTGGTGCTTCTTCCGGGTCGACCGGACCGCTCCGTCCGCCTCCGTGACCTCGACGGACTTCCCGGCCTCCGGCACCACCGGCGGTCACCCCAAGCGGGTCGACGAGCCGGGCACCTTCACCCTCTTCGGTGCGGACAACGCCCCGACCACCGGTACCAACCGCAGCTCCGGCCTGGCCTGCGCCCGCTGGACCACGGACCCGGTCAAGGCGGCTTCCGACTGGAACTGCACCGACACGGACTCGCAGATCATCAAGACCTTCACCGACGGCAAGGCCACCGTCAACTACACCCCGCGGGCCTGGGGCACGAACTACCTGTACCTGCAGACGCAGGACAACGCGGGCAACATGTCCCAGCCCATCGCCTACAGCTTCTACGTCCCGTCGAACCCGAACAGCCCGGCGCCGATCTTCGGCGACATCAACGGTGACAAGAAGGCCGACGTCGTCCTCGCCGACTCCGCCGGCAACATCCGTCAGATCAACGGCGGCGGCGACCCCGCAGCCTCCCCCGTCGCCCTGGCCCGCTCCAGCGTGAGCGGCAACGGCTGGAACGGCATCCAGCTCACCCACCGCGGCAGCCTCGGTTACAAGAACGTGGACGACCTCCTCGCCCACGAACCGGGAAAGCCCAACCTGTACGTCTTCACCAACAACAACACCGGACTGGTCGACAGCCAGGCGCCCAACAAGGTGGACAAGCCCGGCTCCTGCGCCAAGACCGACGGCACCCCCATCGTCTGCGCCGACTACGGCTTCGGCATCGACTGGTCCAAGGTCACCCAGATCGCCGCCTACGGCTCCATCACCGGTGACAGCAAGGCCGGCCTGCCGAATTCCCTGCCCCAGACCTCACTCCTGTGGGTGGAGAACGGGCGCCTGTGGCTCGGCATCCCCGGCGCCACCAACCAGCTCGACTCGCCCGCGTACCTGATCTCCGGCAACGACACCAAGTGGGACAGCTACGAGCTGATCACCCCCGGCCGTGCCAAGGGCACCAACTTCGCCACCCTGTGGGCCCGTAACAAGACCGACGGCGGCACGCTCCACGCCTTCACCGTCACGGGCGGCACTCCTGATGCCCCCGTCCTCACCGCAATCGCCGACCCCGCGGCCGGCGCCATCTCCGGCAAGATCGACCCGGCCCGCTACCCCCGCGTCGGCTCCGACGGCGACCTCACCGGCGACAACATCCCCGACCTCTGGGCCGTGGACAAGGAGCAGCAGCTCGTCTCCTTCGCCGGCGCCGGCACCGCCCCCAACGGCACCAGCATCCTCTACCCCACCGTGACCGGCGTCGCGTCCGCCTTCACCCTCCAGGGCAACCTCAACACGCCCACCGTCCAGTGGAAGCTGAACGCCGTTTCCGGCACCAGCACCCCCAGCGCTGGCGGCAACAAGTACCCGGGGACCGTGGCGGGCGCCGTCACCTTCCCCACCGAAGTCATCGATGGCCGTAGCACCAAGTACGCGGCGTTCGGCGGTGCCGGGTCCAGCATCACCACCACCGGTCCGGGCATCGACACCCGCAAGGACTTCACCATCACCACGTGGGCCAAGCACGGGTCGACCAGCCCCGGGCCCACGACGAGCATGATCGTCAGCCAGGACGGCACGCAGAACAGCTCGTTCATGATCTACGGCGACAAGAACACCGGTCAGTGGCACTTCGCCATGGCCAACGCGCAGGGCGGAGGCTGGCCCTACGACTACACCAGCGTCGCCAACCAGTCCGCCCGGTGGACCGCTGACACCTGGACCCGCCTGACCGCCGTCTACAACGCCGGCACCGGCCTGATGAGCCTGTACGTCAACGGCGTCCTGGCCAGCACCGGCCACCACGCGGCGAACACCAGCCCCGCCCCCAGCGGTTCGATCGTCTTCGGCCGGTACAAGGTCTCCGGTGCGAACTCGGACACCCTGAACGGCGGCGTCAGCAACTTCGCCGCCTACAACTACGCGGCCGCGCCCACCGCGCCCGCGGTCACGGGCCGGATCACGCTCAGCGCGGCACCCGCCCCGGGCATCTGCATGGACAACGACTACGCCCTCTCCAATGACGGCAACAAGATCCAGATCGCGGCCTGCAACGGCACCGCCGCCCAGGACTTCGACGTACGGGCCGACGGATCCCTCCGGATCCAGGGCAAGTGCGTGAACGCGACCAATGCGGGCACCGCCAACCTCACCCTGCTCGAACTGCGGACCTGTGGCGGTACTCCGACCCCGGCCCAGCAGTTCGTGCCCCGCGCCGACGGTTCGATCTACAACCCGGTCTCCGGCCGCTGCGTGGACCTCGGCAACTACAACACCACCCCGGGCACCCAGCTCTGGCTGTACGACTGCAACCCCTCCAACGCCCAGCGCTGGAGCATCACGACCCTGGGCACCGCGCCCCTTCCCGTCCCCACCCTGGACGCGGCTCCCTGATCCACCCGTAGCACCACAGCACGTCAACGGCCGCCCCTCCCACCCGGGAGGGGCGGCCGTCCTCATGGGCCCTGTTTCCTGGGCCTTCTGCTCGGCGTCGCGTATGTCTGGCTCACCCAGCCGCAAGACCTGCCGCGACTGCGCCACCGCCTCGCCCACCACCTGCTGGTCGCGGGGATGCCGCGGGAAGCGCTGGAGCAGTTCCGCCGCATCGGCCCGTACTGCGGTGCGAGCCCCTGGAACCTCGACCCGGCAGGCACCGCCGCCGCCTTCGACCACGCGCGCGGCCGGGCGGCGTACGGGTCACGCGGCTGACGGAGACCGTCCACCCGCCGGACGCACAGGGCCGGCGCCGGGTCCGCTACGACGGCTTCGTCCTCAGAGCGCGATCGGCCGGTACTTCAGGGCCTCGTCGATCCGCAAACCTGGGACGAGCCGGCCGGACCGCCTCCCACAGCGCCGCGAGGCCCGGGCCGGCGCCGCCGGCCCGCGCTCGCACCGAGCCTGGATGAACGTCTTCAACGCACCGCCCGGCGGTTCCCCCCGGAGTTCGATCCGATGGTCATTTGTTCGATCGCAGCAAACGCGAAATGGGCGGGACTCCCCCACTGGCTCATGACCGCTCCTGCCGGACCGCTTCCGGGCTTCGGGGAGAGCTACGCGTTCAACCTCTGGCGTCGGCCGTTGAGCCGAGGGAGTGGGAGGCCACGTTGGAGGGTCCGTCCTTCCGATCCCGCGTCAGCCGTCCGGCGCTTCCTGCCCAGCAGCTTCGGCTCGATCTCCTTCCGGCGGGTCTGATCACTCGGCTACTGCCGCCTGCCATGTCCATGAGGTGCGGCGAGGGCGGTGGTCCAGGTCGCCCCTTCCCGTACACCAGAGGAGGACCTGCGTGGGGTCACCGGGCGGAGCGTCGGGGAAGAGGCGGCGGAGCACTACTTCACAGAGAGGGGCCGGTGGCAGCCAGGGCACCCCCAGTCCTTGGGTGATGTCATGGGTGTGGAGGAGGATCTCGGCGACACCCATCGCCGCGAAGCCCGGCGGGTCGCAAGGACCAAAGTGCCAGGCCCGCGCCTCCGGTCCGGTCGTGGCCAGCGCACTGGCGAGGAGCCCCGCGCAGGCGGCGACCACCTGGAGCACCTCCCGCGGGGAGCTGTCCGAGCGGACCGCGAGGTCGAAGGACAGGTAGCCGTCCGTAGCGCGCGCGGCGACCTGCCCGGCGTAGGCGAGCAGGTCATGGGCGATATGGGCGGCCGTCGTCCAACAGCTCCATTCCAGCGAACCCGCCGGCACCGACCAGTCCTTCGCGTCATGCGGGCCGAGCACCCGCTGCATCTCACTCACGGCCTCAGTGAGGTCTCGGCTGTCGATGTAGCGCATCAGCCGATGCTACGGCTGCGCGCACGAGCATTCAGCCGGCCACGGCCGGACCACTATCGGGTTTACAAGTGGTCGGCCAAACCCAGCCGCAGGAGAGTGGTGCCGGCGGAGGACCGGGTCCTCAACACCGATCGCGCGTGAATCCCGGGAGACGGCCAGGGGCGTACGCAGCGGGTGTGCAGGGCGGTTTGACGTGGCGGGCGCATGGCCAGGACCGTCAGCGGACAAGCACCCGCGGGCGCCCCACACATGGTCCAGAACATTGACGGGCTACAGGCACCAACGCAATTGCGGTATCAGATCCAACCCCGCTGAGCGGCCTTTGCTCCGGCCTCGAACCGGCTTCCGGCCTCCAGACGAACCATCAGGTCCGCCATCATTCGACGCACGCTGCGAAGGGATACTCCCAAGCGCTTGCAGGCCGCCTCGTCGGTGAGACCGGATCCCAGGAGCCTCAGCAGTGCTTGCTCTTGCGAGGTAATTCCCTCGTCGGTTCTCTGGTCCGAGGTGCCCAACGGGTCTGCGAAGTTCCAGATGGTGCCGAACATTGCGATCAGTGCCTCGACGACGCCGGCCACGCTCACCAGCAGCGCTTCCTGCGATTGAGAGTCGACTGGGATGATCGCCATCTCACGGTCGATCACCGTCAGCCGTCTCGGGAGAACCGGCGCGGTCCGCACTTCACCGCCGAGTTCGGTGAGCCAGGAGGCGTAGTCGCGAGCGGCCCTGTCGTTGCGGATGCTGTCCAAATACAACGTCTGGAGCTTGACGCCGCGCTGCATGAGGTCCTCGTCGAGGACGCGGCTCGATTCCATTCCCTTCGGGTCCAGACGGGAGAGCGGAATAATCGCCAGGACTTCCGATGAAATGCCGAACGAGAGCCGTTCAAAAGTCCCTCGGATCTCATCCACACCTCGGAGGACTTCAATCCCCTCGGTTGCACCCACATAGGGGTGTGCACCGATTTCGGCGACCAGTTCGGAAGCCGCGACACTGCTCAGCTCCAGCTCGTGCTGCACCCGGAAGAGTTCTGCCTTCCGTTGGGTGACCAGCGCCTCCAAGGCGACTTTGGGGCTGATCAGAACAGACTGCCGGGCTGTACTCGTCGGCCTGACCAAGGCGAGGTCGGCGAGCTCATCCATGCACGAGCGAACCACCTCGTCGTCCATCCCGACCCCACGACTGATTTCCTGCACGCCCATCTCTGGATGGGTGACGATGGCCCTATAGACCCGCTCAGCTGAATCTGTCAGCCCAAGCCCCTCCAAGCCGCCCATCGCACACTCGCCCCTCTTCCAGACCCGGATTGATCGCAGGCAATCGTAACACAAGAGATTCCGTCAAAATGCCTTATGGAATTCCATTCCTCATCGTATGGAGTTTCCGTCCCGCCCGTATCCTGCCGGTCAGATCCCAATGAGTGGGTAAGGGTTCATCTTGACATCCAGGAGATGGAAATCTTCGAAGACCACCCTCAAGGATTCCTCCACCGATTCCTCGGCTTCATTCAATGTGGCGGCGACGACGAACATGGAAACAATGAGCCCACCGGGGATCTCCACGGCCCGAACGTGCTGCACCGACCCACCCTTCGCACACTCTCCTTTCATCGATTCAATGGCCGACGCGGCGCACGAGGAAAATTCCGAGTGGGAATCCTTTCGACTCTTCAGCTCGGCTCGAATGAGGTACACGACCTCACCTCCCCCTCTTTGAATCATCAAGCATTCGAATCATCCTACAGCTCATCCGAAATGACCCCTATCTTCTTGAAATGTGATCTCTGTATGGGGGAGAAGATCAGAAGGTCGATGGAAATGCCGACGGCAAGGATCAGCAAGATCGCCAGGAACACGCCGGGCATGTCGATGTTGTTGCGGCCGTTTTCGAGGAGCTGGCCCAGGCCCAGGCCCAGGTCGGGAGAGCTGGCGATAATCTCGGCAGCCATCAGGGAGCGCCAGGAGAACGCCCACCCCTGCTTGAGACCGGCCAGGTAGCCGGGCAGAGCCGCCGGCATCACCACGTGCCGAATGCCCTTGAAGCCGGTGGCACCGAGGTTCCCGCCTGCGCGTAGGAGCAGAGGCGGGACCTGGTCCACGCCCGCCAGCAGGCCGTTGGCGATGGAGGGCACGGCGCCGAGCAGGATCACCGCGTACATCATCGAGTCGTTCAGGCCGAGCCAGATCACGGCCGGCGGCACCCAGGCCACCGAGGGCAGGGATTGCAAGCCGGACAGGATCGGGCCGATCGCGGCACGCACGAAGCGGACCCGGGCCACGAGCAGGCCCAGCGGCGTGCCGATCGCCAGGGCCGCCACGAAACCGAGCAGGCCCCGCGAGACCGAGGTCCACACAACCTCCAGGAGCGTGCCTTGCAGCCACATGTTCGCCAGGCCGTCCCAGACCGTGCCGGGCGAGGGCAGCTTGGTGGTGTCGGCGACCTCCATGGAGACCAGGGACTGCCATAGGGCGAGCACGAGCGCGATCGCGGCGACCGGCGGGAGGACCTTCTTGACGAGGACTTCACGGACCGGGGTGCGGTGGGTCTGGACGGCGTCGAGGGCGTCGAGGCCCGCTTCCAGTCCGGCGAGATCGTCCGTCCTTGGCTTGGGCTGGGCCTCGGCAGTGGTGTCAGTGCTGGCCATGGCGGCGGATCTCCCCACGCAGGTGTTCAGTGATCTCAAGGGACAGCTCCGCCACGTCCGCGTCCTCGATGCGGCGCGGCTGCGGGATGCCCACCCGCCATTCCTTGGCCACCCGGCCGGGACGAGAGGACAGCAGGACCACTCGCTCCGCGAGCCGGACGGCCTCGCGCACGTTGTGGGTGACGAAGAGGACCGACAGGCCCTCTTCCTCCCAGATGCGGGTCAGCTCGTTGTGGAGCACGTCCCGGGTGATGGCGTCCAGGGCCGCGAACGGCTCGTCCATCAGCAGCAGCCGGCTGTCCTGGGCCAGGGCCCGGGCCAGGGCCACACGCTGGCGCATGCCGCCGGACAGCTCGTGGACCCGCTTGCCGTACGCCCCGCCGAGCCGGACCAGTTCCAGCAGCCGCTCGGCCTCGGTCCGGCGCTCGGACTTGGGGACCCCCCGTAGCCGCAGGGCCAGCTCGATGTTCTTTCCGGCCGTCAGCCAGGGGAACAACGCGTGATCCTGGAACATCAGGGCCGGGCGCCCGCCAGCGGTCTCGATGGAGCCCGCGCTCGGCGCGTCGAGCCCCGCGACCAGGTTCAGCAGTGTCGACTTGCCGCAGCCCGAGGCGCCGAGGAGGGTGACGAACTCGCCGGGGGCGATGTCGAGTGTGATGTCGTCGAGGACGTGCTGGTGGCCGGCCGGGCCGGGGAACGACTTCGAGACGTGCTGGATGCGGGCGGCATGGGTGGCTGCCGCGGTGTCGCCGGGGTCGTCGGTGGCTTGGGCGAGCATGGCGGGCGGGGCCGTCACCTCCCGAGCTGATGGAGAGGTCGATGCCTGTGTACGTGTTGCATCTGTGTGCGTCGATGGCGACCGAGTCGCCACACCGTGCGTGAGAGCCATGCGAGGGAGGTTCCCTTCCGTGTGCGGGACCTGCTGATCGGTCAACTCGTCCGGCCGAGACCGGCGTCGGAGACCTCGGGCTTGCCGGCGGCCTTGAGGACCTTGTTCAGCAGCGACAGGTCGTAGATGCCGGCCAGTTCGGGCTGCTCGATGAGCTTGGTCTTCACCGCCCACTCGGACTGGGTCTTCAGGGTGCTCGCCAGCGGGTCGTCGGTGCTCGCGATCGACGGCCACGCCGCATCGACGACCCGGGGGTCCAGGGCCTTGCCGTTCAGGTTCTTGAGAGCCTTGTTCGCGGACTCCTTGGCCCTGTCCCTGTTGGCGTTGATCCACTCGTTGGTTTTGACCGTGCCCTTGAGTACGGCTTCGACCACGTCCGGGTGCTCCTTGAGGAACTTCTGCGACACGATGACGTTCGTGATCACGAACTTCTTGTCGGGCCACAGGGAGGTCTCGTCGAGGAGGACGGAGCCGCCGTCGGAGACGAGCTTGGAGGCCGTGGGCTCCGGCACCCAGGCGCCGTCGATGGAGCCCTGCTTGAAGGCGTCCGGGGTGACCTTGTTGTCGGTGCGGACGACGGAGACGTCGCCCTTGCCGGACTCGGGGTCGACGTTCCAGCCCTTTTCGGCGATCCAGTTGAGGAACGCGACGTCCTGCGTGTTCCCCTTCTGCGGGGTGGCGATCTTCTTGCCCTTGAGGTCATCCAGGGTCTTGATCTTCTCCGGGTTCACCACCAGCTTCACGCCACCCGAGGCAGAGCCGGAGATGATCCGCAGGTTCGAACCCTTGGACTTCACGTAGCCGTTGATCGACGGCGAGGGGCCGATGAAACCAATGTCGAGAGAGCCCCGTTGAGGGCTTCGATCTCGGACGGGCCGGCGTTGAAGGTCTGCGGCTTGATCGTCGTGGAGCCCAGCTCCTTCTGGATCAGTCCCTCCTGCACTCCGACCAAGGCGGTCGCGTGGGTGAGATTCGGGAAGTACCCGATCCGCACCTCGGGAGCGGAGAGCACGGCACGGTCCGCGCTCGCGGCGACGTCCTTGCCAACGCGGTCACCACCGGACCCGGCGGCCTCGGACCCGTAGCCGCACGAGGCCAGCACGGCCACCAGCAGACAGAGTGAAAGGGGAGTGAAGAGGCGGCGGCTCGGGACTCGGACCTGCCCCGACTTGGTGGAGGTTTCGATGTTCTCCATGGTCAGAAGTCCCACCCTTCTTCGTCTGCCTGGATGGTGGTTGCGGCGGTGGAGGCGAAGGATTCGCCGACCATGCCGGCCGCCAGGGTGGTGCCGTCCGCGGGGTCGATCAGGAGGAAGGATCCGGTGCGGCGCGAGTCGGCGTACGAGTCGAGCGCGAGGGGCTCGGCGGTACGGACCACGACCCGGCCGATGTCGTTGGCCACCAGCTGCCCGGGGTTGGGGTGCTGGGACAGGTCGTCCAGGGTCAGCCGCGAGGGGATCTCCTTGACGATCGCCTTCACCGTGCGGGTGGTGTGCTTGATCAGCACCCGGGCGCCCACCGCGAGGGGCTGGTCCGCCACGTGGCAGACCGTCGCGACGACGTCCTGCGTGGTGGCGGGGGAGCTCGACGACGGTGCGATGAGGTCGCCGCGCGAGATGTCGATGTCGTCCTTGAGGCGCAGGGTCACCGACTGCGGGGCCCACGCGATGTCGACGCTCTGGCCGAGGGCGTCGATGCCCTCGATGACCGAGGTGCGACCCGAGGGCAGGACGGTGACGGCTTCGCCGACCCGCAGCACGCCGGAGGCGATCTGGCCGGCGTAGCCCCGGTAGTCGGGGTGTTCGGCGCTCTGCGGACGGATCACGTACTGCACCGGGAAACGCGCCGGGCAGGCGGTGAGGTCGTGGCTGACCGGGACGGTCTCCAGGTGTTCCAGGACGGTGGGGCCGCCGTACCAGTCCATGTGTGCGGAGGGCTCGACCACGTTGTCGCCGGCCAGGGCCGAGATCGGGATCGCGGTGATCTCCGGGACGCCCAGGCCCGTGGCGTACGCGGTGAACTCCTCCGCGATCGATGCGAAGACCGATTCCTCGTAGCCCACCAGGTCCATCTTGTTGACGGCCAGGACCACGTGCGGGACGCGGAGGAGGGCTGCGACGGCGGCGTGCCTGCGGGTCTGCTCGATCACACCGTTGCGGGCGTCGACCAGGACGACGGCGAGGTCGGCGGTGGAGGCGCCGGTGACCATGTTGCGGGTGTACTGCACGTGCCCGGGGGTGTCGGCCAGGATGAACCGGCGCCGGGCGGTCGCGAAGTAGCGGTACGCCACATCGATGGTGATGCCCTGCTCCCGCTCGGCGCGCAGGCCATCGGTGAGGAGCGCCAGGTCGGGGGTGTCCTGACCGCGGCTGGCCGAGACCCGCTCCACGGCTTCCAGCTGGTCGGTGAGGACCGACTTGGAGTCGTGCAGGAGGCGGCCGACCAGGGTGGACTTGCCGTCGTCGACGGAGCCCGCGGTCGCGAAGCGCAGCAGCGTGGTGGCCGACAGGTCGGCGAACTGCTCGGTGGTGGAGGTCATTTCTAGAAGTACCCTTCGCGCTTGCGGTCTTCCATCGCGGCCTCGGACAGCTTGTCGTCGGCGCGGGTCGCACCCCGCTCGGTGAGGCGGGAGGCGGCGATCTCGGTGATCACGGCGTCCAGGGTGGTGGCGTCGGAGTCGACGGCACCGGTGCAGGACATGTCACCGACGGTGCGGTAGCGGATCAGGCGGGTCTCGGTGGTTTCGTCCGCCTTGGCGCCGCCCCACTCGCCGGCCGTCAGCCACATGCCGTTGCGCTGGAAGACCTCGCGCTCGTGGGCGAAGTAGATGGCCGGGAGTTCGATCTTCTCGCGGGCGATGTACTGCCACACGTCCAGCTCGGTCCAGTTGGACAGCGGGAAGACACGCACGTGCTCGCCCGGCGCGTGGCGGCCGTTGTAGAGCTGCCACAGCTCGGGGCGCTGGCGGCGCGGGTCCCACTGGGAGAACTCGTCACGCAGGGAGAACACGCGCTCCTTGGCGCGGGCCTTCTCCTCGTCACGGCGGCCGCCACCGAAGACCGCATCGAACCTCAGGCTCTGGATCGCTTCGGTGAGCGGGACGGTCTGCAGCGGGTTGCGGACCCCGTCCGGGCGCTCGCGGAGCTTCCCGGCGTCGATGTACTCCTGGACGGAGGCCACGTGCAGGCGCAGGCCGTGCCGGGCGACCGCGCGGTCCCGGTACTCCAGGACCTCGGGGAAGTTGTGGCCGGTGTCCACGTGGAGCAAGGTGAACGGCACCGGCGCCGGCGCGAACGCCTTCAGCGCCAGATGCAGCATGACGATCGAGTCCTTGCCACCGGAGAAAAGGATCACCGGCTTCTCGAACTCGCCCGCCACCTCACGGAAGATGTGCACGGCCTCCGACTCGAGGGCGTCGAGGTGACCAGTGGTGGCAGGCAGAGTCGCGGTCGTCATATCAGGCCCCTCTCCGTGAGGAGGTTCCACAGGGTGTCCGTGGAGGCTGCCGGGCTTTGGGCGTGGGCGTGGAGTCGGATGTCCGGCGCAAGCGGCGTCTCGTAGGGGTCGTCGACGCCGGTGAGGCCGGCGAGCTCACCGGACAACTGCTTCGCGTACAGGCCCTTGACGTCCCGCACGGAGCACACCTCGACCGGGGTGGCCACGTGCGCTTCCAGGAAGGCCAGCCCCTGCTTCTCGTGCCGGGCGCGCACCGAGGCCCTGCTGGATGCGTAGGGGGCGATGACCGGCACCAAGGTGATCAGGCCGCTCGCGGTGAGGACCTCGGCCATGACGCCGATCCTGCGGACGTTGGCTTCCCTGTCCTGCCTGCTGAAGCCGAGATCGGTGGTGACGTCCCGCCTCACCTCGTCTCCGTCCAGGACGTGTACGCCTCTCCCGACATCGCGCAGGCGGTCTGCCAACAGCCGCGCGATCGTGGATTTGCCCGCGCTCGGGAGCCCCGTAAGCCAGACCGTCGCCCCGCAGGTGCATTGCGGGGAAAGGCGGTGCTCGTGGGGTATTCCGGCGTCGGGGATGTGCCGAGTCGAAGACTCTGTCGGGTACATCTGACCTCTCATCACTGCGACTGCTCGGCGTCACCTTCGCTGACGTCTCGCAACCGGTCAGGGCTATCGAATCTGGGGTAGACCTTTGACGCGGATCGGGGACGGCGACACAACTGCGAGCCGCCCGGGACATTCCAATCGATGATGTGGCACATTCCTGCGTCTCCCCTCCGCCCGAGCTGGCAGCAAGTTGGTTTGGCAGGTTGCTGCCCGGCAGACACACCGATGAGTTCGCAAAGTCTGCACAGTTGAGCGCCCGCACGCCGAAGCCCCGAAGGGTAACTTTTCTGACATCCATGCTTAATGACAATAAATTGGACAATTCTTCACCGCGCAGGCCGACTCGCAGGTCTTCTGACAGTTGCCTGACCTCGCCTCACATTCGCCCCAAGAGACGAAAGACCCGGATGAATCCCTACCTGTTCACTTGTCATGAAGGGGCGGCGCCCCACGGTCCCCCCGACCGAACGCGGGCGATGAGCAGTAAACCGGGACATTCAACGCCATTGGCAAGCCGCGCCTGCCCCAGGCAGCAACCTGCCAGGGAAGTAGGTGCCACTCGATCCGGCTGACAGCCGATGCGTGCGGCATGCATGGTTACGTCAGACCGCAAACAAGCAATCGTTTGCAAAGCCGCGGAAAATCCTCAGGAGACGAAATGAAGAAGCTCGCCGCCATCTGTTCTCTCGCACTCGCCATTGCCATCGGCGGGGCCGGTATCGCCCAGGCCGATGAATCCGCCTCGGCGGCTGCTCCGGAAGTCGGCACGTACAGCCTCTACTGGTGATCCGAACCTTTTCACGCCGCCTTCTCGATCGATCACAGAGGATTTGATAGGCATGGACAGGGAACGGTACTCGGATATCCGTGACCGATTCTTTCGGTTCGCCCAACAGGAGATCGCGCCCGGGAGTGCGGAACGCGACCTGAATGCTTCCTTCGACCATGCGGTGTGGAAGAAGCTCGCGGAATCCGGATTCTGGCGGGTACACGTCCCGGTGGAGCTCGGGGGCGAGGGCGGGGGCCTGTGGGACCACGTCGCCGCATTCGAGGGTTTGGCCCGCGGTGCCAATGACTGCGGCCTCGTCCTCTCGGTGGCCGCGCACGCGGGGTTGGTGCAGCTCCTGATCCATCACGGAACCCACGATCAGAAGCACGAGCTGCTCCCCCGCCTGATGTCGGGAGCCGTGGCCGCCACCGCTTCCACCGAGGCGGGCGGCGGCTCCCACGTCGCCGCGATCCGCACCACCGCCCGGCATCTGCCCTCCGGCGCGTTCGAGCTGTCCGGCGAGAAGAGCCACATCACCAACGCGCCGGTGGCCGACCTCATGATGATCGTGGGGCGGGTCCCCTCCGCGGGGAAGAAGGACATCACCCTCTTCCTCGTGGAAGCCGGGCAGGAGGGAGTCGGGCAAGGGGCCCACGAGGACCTGATGGGGCTGCGCACCAGCCCCCTCGGCCCCATCGAGCTCGACAAGGTCGTCGTTTCAGCCGACCGGCTCATCGGCAACGTGGGCGAGGGCCTGGAAAAGCTCTACTGGTGCCTGGCCTTCGACCGGCTCATCTACGGCATCGTCGTCGCAGGCCATCTGGGGTCCGTTCTGGAGACCGCGGTGCACCGCATCACCTCCCGCAGCGCCTTCGGCTCCCTGCTCGCCGAGCACCAGTACATCCAGGACAAGATCGTCACGATGAAGGTGGCCATCGAGAGCTCCCGGGCCCTGGCCTTCGAGGCCGTGCACGCTCTCGACGAGAACCGTGCCGACGCAGGCACGCTGGCCTCGTGCGTGAAGCTCATCTCCGCCGAGGGCATCGTCGAGTCCGCCCTCGAACTGGTCCAGATCTTCGGCCACATCGGCACCGAGAAGTCCTACGGAATCGAACGCCATCTGCGTGACGCCGTCGCCTTCCGCATCGCGGGCGGCACGAACGAGATGCAGAAGAAGAACATCTTCAAGCACGTGCTGACCGACGTCACGGCGTCCAGGTGAGTCGAACACAGAGCGAGAACGCAATGAGCAGTGAAGGCAGCGGCCTCAGCGCACGAGGCGTCCAGACGGTGCAGTCCCTCGACTGCGCCACCCAATGGGGCAACGACGACCTGGAAGTCCTTTCCACCCCCTCGATCCTGGGGCACATGGAGCGGCTGTGCGCGCAGGTCATGGAGCGCTTCATGAAGCCGGGCGAGATGAGCGTCGGCGTCAACGTCACCATGCACCACCGTGCGCCCACCCCCATCGGAGCGCAGGTCGAGTACCACGTCCGGACCGACAGCACCGACCGGATGGTCACCTTCACCTTCCGGGTCGTCGACGGGCATGGCAACGTTGTCTGCGACGGTGAGCACCTGCGGGCCGTGGTGAACAAGGCCAGGTTCCACGAGCGCATCGCCCGCTCGCAGTCTCCGGCTTCCGGCACGGGTCCGGAGGTGGGGGCATGACCACCGTGGCCCCCTCCCCCGGTCGAGCCGGGATCCCCGCGTCTGCCCTGCCGGTGGCGGTTCGCGCACGAGGCGTTCGCGTCTACGACGAGGACGGCAGGGGCTACATCGACGGCAGCTCCGGTCCCATCTGCGTGAACATCGGGCATTCCGTCCCCGAGATCCTCAAGGTCATGCGCGAGCAGGCGGAGGAGATCACCTTCGTCCACCGAAGCCAGTTCGCCCATCGGGCCGTCGAGGCGCTCACCTCCGAGATCCTTTCCATCACGGGCTCCGATTTCCGTGAGGTCGTCTACACCAACTCCGGTTCCGAGGCGACGGAAACCGCGCTTCGCCTGGCGATGCTGCACCACCACCGCAACGGTCAACGACAGCGCGACGTGGTCCTCACCCAGTTCCCCAGCTACCACGGGATGACCGCCGGTGCGCTGGGTGTCTCCGGGCACCCCGCGCGACGTGCGGGCCTCGAACCCCTGCACGACCGGACCGCGTCGACGCTGCCGGTGTCCTCCTCGGACCCCGAACGGTTGCTTCCCGATGCCGGCGACTGGGAGCGCGCCTTCGCGGAGGTCGGGCCCGACCGCGTGGCGGCGGTGATGGTGGAACCGGTGGGTGGGGCTTCCAGCGGCGCCGCCGAGCTGCCGGACAGTGTCTTTCGCCGGATCGAGGAGCTGTGCCGCGAGCACGGCGCTCTGTTGATCTCCGACGAGGTCATGACCGGATTCGGCCGGGTCGGCCAGTGGTTCGGCTACCGCCGCGCCAACGTCGTGCCCGACCTGATCGTCACCGGCAAGGGACTGAGCGCGGGATACACACCCATCGGAGCGTGTGTCGTGGGGCAGCGCGTGCTGGCGGGGCAGTCCGCCGCCGATCTGGCCTTCGGACACACCATGAGCGGCAATCCCCTCTCCGCCGCGACGGCGTTGGCCGTCCTGCAGTTCACTCGCGAGCACCGGCTGCCGGAGCGAGCGGAGCAGCTGCACCAGGTGGCCCGAGCCCGCCTGACCGCCCTCTCCTCGGAGTTCTCCTTCCTCGGCGAGCCTCGTGGTCGCGGGCTGCTCCAGGCACTGTCCGTCAACCGCGAGCACGCCGCCGCCGCGAAGCGCTCCGGCACACCGCTTCCCCAGCTCATCTGCACCCGTGCACGGGAGCGCGGGCTGATCCTCTACCCCGCCGGCGCCCACGACCTCGCGCAGTCCGTGCTGATCGCCCCACCCCTGACCATCGGCTGCGCCGATCTGGATCTGCTGTTCACCAAGCTCGAATCCGCTCTGCGAGCGGTGGCCACCGAGCTGGCCGAAGGAGGAGAGTCATGAGCCGGATACTCATCGGCAACGCCTACAACGAGCACCTCGTGTCCGACCACGACACCATCTCGGCGGAGGAACGCCCCACTGCGGGGAACATCGCGCTCCGCCTCTTGTGGCTGACCGAGGTCAACGACGTGGTGATCGTGCCCCAAGCCCCCGATCCGCAGTTCGTTCGGTACGTGCTCTCGCTGAAGGGCCTCGCCCCTGACGCGGTCTCGGTACTGGTGCCACCGCCGGGACGGTTCGGCATGGATGTGCTGACCCGCGAGCGCCTCCTGGACGAGACGTTCCTACGTGACGTCGCAGCGGTTGCCGAGCAGCGCGGGGTCGACACCGTCCTGCCTTACTGCTTCGACAGCACCATCGCCCGCTTCGCGCGACGACTGGATCTGGCCGCCGGCACTCCGGGGTTCCGTTTCCTGGAGGCGGGTGGGTCGGAGATGCTCAACAGCAAGGCCGCCTTCCGCACCCTCGCCTCCGGCGTGGGGGCGGCGCTGGTCGACGGTGTGACCACCGCCTCCCGCGAACACGCCGAATCGTTCATCGGCGAGGTGCTCGGGCGTGGCGCTCCGGTCATCGTCAAGCAGGACTTCCACCAGGGTGGCTTCGGCAACGACATCCTGACCCCGCGCGGGGACGTCGAGCCCATCGGTGCTCCGCGGGCCGTTCTCCTCGTCGACGAGGATGAGATCGCACGGCATCTCGACCGGTACTGGGCCGCGTACACCGGACGCGGCGCGCATCGTGTCGTCATCGAGGAGTACATCCCCGATTCACTGCCCCTGGGCGCCGAGGTCAACATCACCGAGGACGTCATCACCGTGCATCACGTCGGTGAGATGCGGATGGCGCCGATCTACGACGGCATGGCCATTCCCGGTTCCGTGGCCACGCGGGCCCAGCAGAGCGCCTACGTCGAGGCCATGGTGAAGCTGAGCGCACCGATCCAGGCCATGGGGTATCGCGGTGTGATCAACATCGACGGCATTCTCACTCCCGGCGGCGAGGTGTTCCTGTCCGAGTTCAACGGCCGGATGGGTGGGACCACGCACCTCCACTGGATCGGCGAGTCGTTCCTGGGCGCCGACTACCAGTCGCACCGCCTGCTCGTGACGCGCAACCACTGGCACGTCCCCTCCTTCGCGGAGGCTCTCGACGCCCTGGGCGCAGCGGGGCTGTCCTTCGATCCGCAGACCGGCCGAGGCGTGATCATCGCCTGCGATCACGTCCGGCAGTCCGGTGCCGTCGAGTACTGCGCCGTCGCGGAGTCCGCGGAAGACGCCGCGCTCATCGAGAAGAAGCTCACCGAGCTGTTCGCCTGACCTGCTGTCGCACCGCGACCGGCCGGACTGTCCGGCCTTCCCTCTCCTCCCGTCTTCCTCTCATCTCCTCTCCTTCCCCTTCGCCCCCGCCAACGAAAGGCATCGCCATGCCCGTTTCCTCCGAGAACGCCTGGGCTTCCTACCTCGCCGGCTTCAGCGGCCAGATGGACGACCTGCGAGCCCGCTTCGTGACCGACGAGTTCCTCGAGTTCCCCGACTTCGGCCCTGCGGAGCTCCGGGAGCAGCTCGACGCGGAAGTCGTCTCCCTCCTCGACAACCACGGCGTCAAGCGCCGCATCAACGTCGCCCGCACCGGTAACACCCCGCGCTTCATGGAGGTCGTCGGTCGCAAGACGATCGTCGCGGAGTCCGAGACGGTTCCGCAGACCTACCACTCGCAGGCCCTGCGCTCCTTCCTCGCCGAACTGACCAAGGAGACCGCCATCCTGCCGGTGCCCTTCGAGCCGGAGGAGATGGTCATCTCCCGCCTGGCCGAGCAGGGAGAGACCCACGGCTGGCACTGGGACGACTACACCTACGCGCTCGTCTGGATCGTCGAGGCCCCGGCCGAGGAGGCCGGCGGTTCCCTGGAGTACATCCGGGACACGGCCTGGGACAAGACCAACCCCCGTATCGACGAGCACCTGGCCAACGGGACCGTCGAGCGACGCCACCCCGCGACGGGATCCGCGTACCTGCTGAAGGCGGACACCGCGATGCACCGGGTCGCACCGCTGACGAGCGAGGGCGCCCGACGGGTCATTCTCTGCTTCTCCTACGCCACTCCGGCCGAGGTCGACAAGACCGTGGACCACACCGAGGTCGACTTCTACTCCGCCTGAGCCTTCCGGCCCCGCAGGCCCCCACACGCGGTTTCAGGTGCAGGACGCGTCAGCAGCAGCGGTTGTCCTTGCCGCACCCCCATCGTCTCCGAAGGATCAAGAGATCATGATCAGTTCCACGCACCGTGCGCGTCCCGAAGGAGCCGGAGTCGGCATCCTGGGGACCGGCTCCTGCCTCCCCGCGACCCGAGTCTCCAACGAGGAGGTCGAGCGCTCCGTCCGGCAGGAGGAAGGATGGGTCCGTCAGCGCATAGGCGTCCTCGAACGGCGGTTCGTCAGCGACGACGAGACGGGCTTCGATCTCGCGGTCGGGGCCGCTCGACAGGCCCTGGAAGCCTCGGGGGTGGACCCGCTGCAGATCGGTGCGGTCGTCCTCGCCACCTCCACCGCGGACCTGCCCATCCCCGGCATCGGCAGTCGTGTCCAAGGGGCCGTCGGTGCGTCCAATGCCATGGCCTTCGACGTCAACGCCGCGTGCGCGGGCTTCCTCGTCGGCTGTGAGGTGGGACGGGGCTTCCTGACGGCTGATCCCGGCATGGAGACCGTTCTGATCGTCGCCAGTGACACCTACTCCCGTGTCCTGGACCCCGCCGACCGGCGCACCTACCCCTTGTTCGGCGATGGGGCGGGCGCTGTGGTGCTGGGCAGGGTTCCGGCCTCCGAAGGGATGCTGGGCAGCCAGGTCTACACCGACGGGACGCTGGCCCACTTCGTCACCGGCGGCCCCGGGCTGCCGGTGCCTGCCGCGGGGTCCGCCAACACCGACCACTACCTGAAGATGTCCGGGCGTGACGTCGCCGACCTCGTCCGGCTGGAGTTTCCCCGGCTGGTGAACGACGCGCTCAAGGAAAGCGGGCTGACGCTCGATCAGATCGATCACCTCGTGTGCCACCAGGCCAACCCCCACCTGATCACGGCCTGCGCGGAGCGGGCCGGATTCCGCCCCGAGCAGATCGTTCTGACCGGTGACCTGCTCGGCAACACCGGGGCCGCCTCCATCCCGATCGGCCTCGACGTCGCCGCCCGCGACGGCCGCCTGCGGCCGGGCGACAACATCCTCATGATCACCTTCGGCGCGGGCATGACCTGGGGCCGGGCCATGATGCGCTGGTCCGAGGCCGGCTGCCGCACCGTCGAGGCGGTGCGGGCATGAGCAGGCGCCTGGTTCTCGCTTCCTGCCCGCAGATGCCCGAGGGCGACGGAGACGACGCCGGCCTCGTGGAGGCCCTGGCCGAGCTCGGGGTGGAAGCCCGCTGGCAGCCCTGGGGCGAGCGGACCGCCGCGGACGAGACCGTCGTCCTTCGCGCGACCTGGGACTACCAAGACCATCTGGCGGACTTCCTGGACTGGTGCTCCCAGGTGCCCCGCCTGATCAACCCCTATCCGGTCGTCACCTACAACACGGACAAGACCTACCTGACGCGACTGGCGGCGGCAGGCCTGCCCGTCATCCCCTCCACCGTGCTGGCCCCCGGCGAAGAACTCGGGGAAACCGCCGACGACTTCGTGCTCAAGCCGACCGTCGGAGCGGGATCGCGGGGAGCGGCCCGGTTCGATCGTACGCAGCGGGAAGAAGCCCGGCTCCACCTCAAGACGCTGCACTCCCAGGGTTTCAGCGTGCTGCTCCAGCCCTACCAGACCTCGGTCGACGAGGAGGGCGAGGTCTCCCTCGTGTTCTTCCGGGGCCGCTACTCCCACGCCTTCACCAAGGGGCCGATGCTCACCGGCGGCGTGGTCGACACCCAGGGCGCGCTGTACCTCGAAGAGCACCTGGCCGAGACCAGCCCCGAGCCCAGGTGGCAGGAGGTCGCCTCGGACATCCTCCGCGCTGCCGCGTCCGAGATCGGGATTCCCCTCGACCAGCTGGTCTTCGCCCGCGTGGACCTGGTCCGCGGGGCGGACGGACCGCTGCTCCTGGAACTCGAGATGACCGAACCCGGCTTGGGGTTTCCCTACGTGGACCCGGCGGCACTGCGGCGATTCGCCCGCGCCCTGGCCGACAGCTGTTCCTGAGGCAAGCAGTTCCGGGCCCGCGGGGTCGAGCCCCCGGCTCCGAGCCACGCGCCCGTATCGGGCGCCCCGCGTCCAGCCCTCCCTTCACCAGCCCCCGTCCCCGTTTCAACCCCTGGAACTCACATGACGACGAGCACACAGACCACACTGACCGTCAAGCCGCTGACCATACGCATCGGCGCGGAGATCTCCGGTGTCCGGCTCGGAGGCGATCTCGCCCCCGACACCGTGGCCGCGATCCGCGCCGCGCTCCTCCGTCACAAGGTGGTGTTCTTCCGAGGTCAGGCACACCTCGACGACGCCTCTCACCGGGACTTCGCCTCCCTGCTGGGCAACCCCACCCCCCACCCCACCGTGCCCGGGGAAGCGGGAGCCGGCGCCGTCTTCGAGATCGACTCGCAGGGCAGCCGCGCCACCTCCTGGCACAGCGACGTCACGTTCGTCGCGGACTACCCCGCATTCTCGATCCTGCGCGGAATCGTCATCCCCGAGGTGGGCGGGGACACCGCCTGGGCCAACACCGTCGCAGCCTACGACGACCTTCCCGCGCCGCTGAAGGCTCTGGCGGAGCAGCTCTGGGCAGCGCACACCAACGCCTTCGACTACGCGGCCGCGGCGCGGGTCCGGCCGGCCACCGAAGAAGAGCAGGAATTCCGCAAGGTCTTCGAGGCCATGGCCTTCGAGACCGAGCACCCGGTGGTGCGGGTGCATCCCGAGACCGGTGAGCGTTCCCTCGTCGTCGGCGGGTTCGCGCAACGACTCCTCGGTCTGTCCCAGGAGGACGGGCGACAGCTGCAGCAGCTTCTGCAGCGGTTCATCACCCGGCCCGAGAACACCGTCCGATGGCGCTGGGCGGCCGGTGACGTGGCCATCTGGGACAACCGGGCCACCCAGCACGTCGCGATCGACGACTACGGCGACACGCCGCGGCGACTGCACCGCATCTGCGTCGACGGCGAGGTCCCGGTCTCCGTCGACGGCCGCAGCAGCAGGGCCACGGTCGGCGCCGATGCCGCCTGGTACCGGCGGTGAGTCATCCGGGCCCCACTGCCGTGACGGTCTCGGGCCGTGCGGTTCGACAGGGCCTGCACACGGCGATCTGGAGGACCCGCAGGGTCCTGTTCCACACCTTGGGGTCCGGCACGTCCCGGGCCCGACAGTCCGCCCGCGGGTCCTTCCCCATCGGGCGTCACACAGAGACGAGTTGCGCATGAAGCTGGGAGTGCTGGCCTGGATGGCCGGCGAGGACGAATCGGTGGGCATCGCCCGCGTCGGCCGGGAGCGCGGGCACGACACGGTGCTCTTCGAGTTCGACGACATCGTGTGCGTTCCCGACGAGAGCGGGACGCGGCCGACCGTCCACGGTCATGACGTGGCCGAGTTCGACGCGATCGTCTCCCGTGGCCACGTCAGTCTGGAGCACTGGCGCGAGCACGCCGAGCACCTCCACCTGCTGTCGAGCGTTCCCGGCGTGGTGATGTTCGACAGTGCCGATGTCCACCTCGCGGCCGTCAGCAAGTTCACGATGCTCCACAAGCTGGCCCGGGCGGGTCTGCCCGTTCCTCCGACGCGAGAGTGCCGCAGCGAGGAGGACTTCATCGCCGCCTGCCGCGAGTGGGGGCGTGTGGTGGTCAAGCCGTCCGTCGGATTCGGCGGCGTCGACGTCGATCGTTTCGTCGACGGTCCCGTGGAACCCGCCCTGAGCCGCGTACGGGCCATGCTGGAAACCTACGGCGTGCTGCTGTGCCAGCCGTTCCTGGAACACACCGGCGACTACCGGATCACGATCGTGGGCGACTCTCCTTCGGTGTGCGTGCGCGCACTGACGGAAGGGGACTCCTGGCGGCAGAGCCACGGCAACGGCGACGGCCCCCCGCGCAGCCCGATCGAGGTGATCGAGCCGGCCCCCGAACTGGTCGACCTGTCCGTCCGCGCGACCCGGGCGCTCGGGCTGAGCATGGCCGGCATCGACATCCTCTACCACCGGGGAGAGCCGGTCGTCATCGAGGCGAACGTGGTTCCCGGCTGGGACGGTTTCCCCGCGGAGCTGCAGAACACCGTCAACAACGACGTCCTCGATCTCGTCGAGCTCACCGTCGCCGCCCGCAGGTCCTGATCACGGCCGAGGCGATCCCCCCGGGGAAGCCTCGGTCCCCCTCCGACACCCCCACGAGGTTCACTCATGGTCCACGACCGCCTTCGCATCGCCATGTGGTCCGGGCCCCG
The DNA here is from genome assembly GCF_041434015.1 of Streptomyces sp. NBC_00454. GTDB lineage: Bacteria > Actinomycetota > Actinomycetes > Streptomycetales > Streptomycetaceae > Streptomyces. The sequence continues at coordinate 444,627 of NZ_CP107907.1, forward strand.
GACGCGCTCGACCGCATTGATGCGTGCCTGGGAAAACCGCGGTGACACCACCGTCGTCGACGAACCGCTCTACGCGTACTACCTGGCCCACACCGATGTCACCGACCCGGGACGTGACGAGGTCATCGCCGCCTACTCGACCGACTGGCGCCAGGTGGCGAACGAGCTGACCGGTGGCACGCTGCCCGAGGGCAGCACGATCCACTACCAGAAGCACCTCGCCCAGCACCTGCTGCCCGAAGTGGACCGCACCGCCTTCGAGGGTCTGCGGCACGCCTTCCTCGTCCGGCACCCCGCGCAGATGCTCGCCTCCTACGCCAAGGTCCAGGCCCCCACGGTCGAGGAGCTCGGACTGCGTCAGCAACTGGAGCTGTTCGAACGGTTCGGGGGTCCTGTGATCGACAGCAACGACCTGGTCAGCGCCCCGTCGTCCGTCCTGCAGGGGCTGTGTGCCGCCCTGGACGTGCCCTTCACCGACCGCATGCTGTCCTGGCCGGCGGGCCGCCGCGCCACGGACGGAATCTGGGGCTCGCACTGGTACCACGGCGTGTGGCAGTCCACGGGATTCGCGGCGGGACAGAGCCGTACCGATCCCCTGCCCGACCATCTGCGCCGTGTGCTCGACGAGTGCATGCCGCTCTACGAGGAGCTCGCCCGGTACGTCCTCCCCGTCCTCCCCGCTGATACGGGCGATACGGGTCCGGCCGCTCCCCCGGCACCCGAGGTGGCATCGAAGGGATCGAAGACCGTATGACAAGCCACGACAAGGGCTACCTGTCCACGCTCATGATTCCCAAACTGCGGCCCTGGGCGCTGCTGCTGCTCTGTCAGCGATTCTGTGTGGCCGCCGCGCCGGTAGGTCTGATCTACGTCGGAAACGGCTCCAAGGGTTCGTTGGCCCAGGGGGCGGTGCTGGTGGGCGCCCACGCCATCGCCGAGGCGGTCTGCGCCGCCTCGATGGGACGGCGCTTCGACCGCAAGCCCATGCGCCGCGAGTTCACCCTGGTCCTCACCCTGCAGGCAGTGGTGTTCCTCGCCCTGGGACTGTTCGCACGGCAGCTGCCCCTGCCCGCGCTCGCCGCCCTGGCGGCGATGGGCGGCGGAGTCGCCGCCGGGGCCCATGGTGGTCTGCGGGCCCTGGCCCTGCGCCTGGCGCCCGACCATGTCCGCCCCGTCATCGGGCTCGAAAGCGCCTTGAGCACGCTGGTGTGGATGGCGGCACCGGCCGCGGTCACCGCCCTCTCCCTGGTGACCGGGCCAGCCGTCCCCGTTCTGGTCATCTCCGCCTTCTCCGCGATCGGCGCGATCAGCGCCCGCATCATCAGCGAGCCCCCGCTGACCGTCTCGAAGGCTCCGTCCGCGATCCGCTCGTTCGGTCACCTCCTGCCTGCCTGCACCCAGTCCGCTGCCGCGATGATGAGCTTCGGTGCGGTCACCATCACCCTGTTCGGGCTGCTGCCCCTGATCGGCGCCTCCGCGGACTCGGCCGGAGCCTGGCTCAGCGGCATGGCCGCCCTGGGCGTCCTCGGCGGCATCCTCTACGGTGCCCGCCGCTGGCCGGGGGCCCCCGCACTGCAGTCCGGGATTCTCCTCGGGGTCCTGTGCCTGGCCGTGATGGCCCTCGGCCTCAGCGGCAACCTCCTCGTGGCCGGCTTCTGCGCCGTGATCGTCGGAATCCTCCAGCCCATGGTCGGCTCCTCGCGCGCCATGGCGGTCCAGGACCAAACCCCCGACGGTGATCTGGGGGCCGCCTTCTCCGCCACCTACGCCAGCGCCGGACTCGGCTACGGAGCCGCCGCACTCCTGGCCGGTGCGCTGCTGACCTCGGCCGGTCCCCGGGAGGCCGTCCTGGCTTGCGGCGCCATCGCCCTGCTCGCCACCGTCGTCACGAGTGTCATCGAACTCCGCAACCTGCGGCGCCGGAGCACCGACCGCCTCGACCGGGCCCACGTCCCGGCCCGAGAAGCCACGCAGCAGTCCCACAGCGTTTGACCTCACGAACAAGGCCCACACCACGCCGTGGACGATGCGGCAGTACGCCGGCTTCGGCACGGCCGAGGATTCCAACGCCCGCTACCGCACCCTGATCGCGAACGGGACGACCGGACGTACGCGCGGCCGTGGCGGCGGGCATGGACGTGGACGACTTCGCTCCGCGCCTGTCCTTCTTCTTCGTCGCCCGGACGCCCGTCCTCGAAGAAGTCGCCGAGATCTTCACGCCGGGGCCTCGCTCTCCGGAATCGTCACGTGGGTCCTGGAACACATCGGCTCGCCCGCTCTCCCAGGCCCGGTGCCCCTGTCCCTCACCCAGGACACCCCGGCACCCGAGCCCGTCTGAAGCCGTCTGAGCCGGCTGCGGCCGCCGCCGGTCCCCGTTCGATCGCCGCGGGGAACCACCCCGTCCGACACCCTCATCCGGAAGGAACGACATGAGCACCAAGCAATCGATGGAGCGCCCCGTCCGAGAAGGCAACCAGGCCGCGCTGGTCGTCGCCTGCCCTGCCTGGCAGAACCTCAAAGACGCCGTGGAATCCCTCGGGTCCTGGCAGTCCGAGGACGGCGCCATCAGCTTCGAAGAGGAACGGGGGCCCACCCTGGAACAGGCGCGTGACGCGGTGACCCGCGTGGTCGCCGCGATCCGCCGGCTCTCCCCGCTGCTTGCGCACGACGCCGACTACCACCTGGCCCTGATCGAGGATCTGACGCGATGGGCGGACAGCGGATTCGGCAAGCCGGATTTCCTCGACTCCCTCCTGGCCTTCGCGCCCGCCGAGCAGCGCGTCGACGGCCTGCGGCACCTGGTGGTCTTCCCGATGCACACACAGAACGGCAACCCCCACTGCAACCTGGAGGCCGTCGCCTTCCGTGTGGTGTGGCCCGATTGGATAGCCGACCTGGAGCGGACCACCTACGGAAATCCGCTCTACCTCGGTATCGAGTTCGAGGGATTCACCTCCGGATACGACACGCATGCCGCGGTCCTCTTCCCCGAGACCGTGGCCGTTCGCGAGAACCCGGGACAGTTCACCTGGGGCGCGATCTTCTGCGACCGGGAGGCCGCGCGTCTGCGCAGCGTGACCAGTGCCGCCGTCGCCGCCACCCGGTTGGAGCTGCCCGGCGACGCCCGGGCTCTCCTGGCGGATCCCGAGCGCATGAAGGAGGCGTTCGTGCTGTGGGATCTCATCCACGACCGGACTCACAGCCTGGGCGACCTCCCCTTCGACCCCTTCATGATCAAGCAGCGTCAGCCCTACTGGATGTACGGCATCGAAGAGCTGCGCTGCGACCTCACCGCCTTCCAAGCCGGCCAGGACCTCATCGAGGACAACGTCCCCCAGGGACGGGACGTGCAGTACGCGATTCTCTTCGACCGCCTGTTCCGCTTCCCGATCACCGGCGACCGAGTCCGCAACTACGACGGTCTCGGCGGGCAGTTGCTCTTCGCCGCCCTGCACCGGGCGGGCGCGATCCGCTGGAGCGACAACACCCTGGCCGTCGACTGGGCCGCCGCCGCAGAGACCGTCGCTCGCCTCCGCACCGAGATCGAGGACCTGTACCGGCTCGGCATCGACCGGCCCAAGGTCGTGCACTGGCTCAAGAGCCACGCGTTCGTCTCCTCGTACCTCTCGCCTCACCCCGCATCCGCCTGGGCCGACGGTGCGACCGCCCTCGACTTCACCCTGCCGCCGCGCAGGCTCGTCGACTCCGCACTGCCCGACGAGTTCCCGTTGAGCATGTTCTACGAGGCCCTGGCGAAGAAGCTGCGCCGCGTGATCGAAGCCACCCGCGGCATCACCGCCTACGGGGAGACCCGCACCGCAGCCTGAGACCGCGCCCCACGTCCCACGCCCGGACAGGAACCTGCCAGGCAGCAACCTGTCCCGCCATCTCCTGGCAGGCCGACCCAGCCAGCACCATCCTTGTTCAGGTACGGATCCCCCGAACATCCCCCCGGATCCCGGCGTGACCTTGCCGCCACAACGAACGGAACGACGCCTTGAGCACCACCACGAGCACCCCCGCCCCCGCGCGGAAACACGACCCGGCGGCACGCTTCTTCGCCAGCGACAACTACGCCGGCGTGCACCCGGAGGTCCTTTCCGCGATCGCCACCGCCAACGGCGGTCATCAGCCGTCCTACGGCCGCGATGTCTACACCCAGAACCTGCAGGACCTCGCGCGTCACCACTTCGGGCCCCATGCGGAGATCCACCCCGTCTTCAGCGGCACCGGAGCGAACGTCATCGCCCTCCAGGCCATGACGGACCGGTGGGGAGCCGTCCTGTGCGCCACCACCGCGCACATCCACGCGGACGAGTGCGGAGCGCCCGAACGCATCGGTGGCCTGAAGCTCATCACCATCCCGGCTCCCGACGGAAAGCTGACCCCGGAACTCCTCGCCACCGAGGCCTGGGGCTGGGACGACATGCACCGAGCCACCCCGCAGGTCGTCTCGATCAGCCAGGCGACGGAGCTGGGGACCGTCTACACCCCTGCGGAGATCCGCGCCATCGCTGATTTCGCGCACGAGCGCGGCATGAAGCTCCACGTCGACGGCGCACAGCTCACCAACGCCGCCGCGTCCCTGGGCGTCACCCTGCGCGAGCTCACCTACGACGCGGGAGTCGACCTCCTGTCCTTCGGCGGCACCAAGTGCGGTGGCCTCTACGGTGACGCGGTGGTCGTGCTCACCCCGAACGGCCCCCGGTCCCTGCGCCACATCATCAAACAGACCACCCAGTTGGTCTCCAAGGCCCGGTTCATCGCAGTCCAGCTGGAGGCACTCCTGGGCGGTGACCTGTGGCTCCGCAATTCCCGGCACGCCAACGCCATGGCCCAGCGCCTCGCCGCCGGCGTCCAGGACATCCCGGGAGTGGAGATCGTCTATCCGGTGGAGGCGAACGGAGTGTTCGCCCGGCTCCCCCACGACGCAGCCGTGCGGCTCCAGGAGAAGTACCACTTCTACTTCCGTGACGAACAGCCCGGTGTCGTCCGCTGGATGTGCTCCTTCGACACGGTCCCTGAGGACGTCGACACGTTCATCCGCACCATCGCCGAAGAGTGCGGCCGAGCTTCCTGATTCCGCCCGACCACCGGCGTCCCGGGCGGCGGTGCGTCGGGGGGCGCACCGCCGGCCGGGGGCGGGGTGTCAGCGGCGCAGGTAGTCCTGGCGGAGGGCCTCCAGGATGTCGGCGGCCTCGGTGAGACCGGCCCGGCGGCAGCGGGCAGCCGCCGTGGTGAGCCGGGCGACGGCGGCCTGGAAGCGGCCGAGGCCCTTGCCCTCGATCAGGGCGGCCATCCGTACCGCTTCGGCGCGGCGCACCTCGCCTTGCCCACCGCCCTCCTCGTGGGCCTCGATGGAGGCCTCCACCTCGGGCAGGGCTTCCTCGAAACGCTCGGCCTCCGCCAGGACGCAGGCCCGGCGGTAGTGCACGTTGCCGCGCTCGTACCAGTGGGCGAACTCCTCGTCGTCCTGCGGCACTCCGGCACGGACCGCGTCCCGCAGCCCGGACGTACCGTTCGGCGGCCTTCCAGTCCCCTTGCCACGCGGCGTCGGCGACGGCCTGCCGCTCCTGCGTCCCGTCCGGCGCATGCCGTCGATCCGGCGCCGTGCGTCAGGGGCGAGTCCGAATCGAGGTCCCGGAGCTCCGTGGACGAGGGCGAGATCCGCTTCGACAAGGCCAAGATGAAGGGGTGCTCGCCGAAGAAGCGCCGGAGTGTCGCCGCCCACGAGCTGGGACATGCGCTGGGCCTCTGCCACAAGGACTTCCGTACGACGTACTCGCTGATGTGGCCCCAGGTGCAAGAGGACTACGACGTACCGCAGGCCGTGGACAAGGCCAACTACAAGAAGCCGTGGGGCTGATCATGGGTGCAAAGCTGTGGGCTGCGGCGGGCCTGACCGGTGGACTACTGCTCGCTGGCGGCGGCTGGTACGCCGTCGCCGGGACGGACAGCTCCACGCACGCGGTGTGCGCGGCGGATCTGTCGAAGGACCCCGTCGTGGCAGACGAGTTCAAGGCGATGGCCGTGGTGGAGACGGTGAAGCACACCCGCGCGTGGGACGACGAGGGTGGCAGCTCGTTCCTGTCCAGCCAGGTACACGTCCTCAGGACACTGCAGGGCACGGTGCCCGAAGTTCTCACGGTCACCCAGGGCGTCACGAAGAAGGGAACCGCCGCCGGCGGATACGTCGACGACGATCCGCTCTACGCCGTCCTGGAGCCGGGCCGCCAGTACGTCGTGGGCATCGAGACCATGGACAACGAAGGTCAGGGTCCGTGGGTCGGGTACGTGGCACCGGCCAAGCGCGGCGTCGACGGCGAGGCCGCGCACTGGCGGGACGTGCAGCGGGCCCCCGTCCCGGCGCCCGCGCACTGCGATGACGTGGTGATCGGGTAGGTACCGGGAACTCGGGCCCCCGGGTGGGGGCCGTCCTGCTCCGGCCGTAAATTCTTCGCGAACGACCCAACCACGAACGCAATTTGATCATCCTCCTTGCCGAGTCCGTTACCGCCCCGTAGTAACGGCTCGCCGATCAAGGAGGCCCTGTGGGTCGTGGGAAGAGCCGTAAGGACGCCGACCGGAAGACCCGCCGCCTCCGCATCGACCTGCCCAGGCGCGGCCGCCGGGGCTGGCGGCGCTGGACGCCCTCCTGGAAACTGGTTTCCGGCCTGTTCCTGCTCTTCACCGGCGCCCTCGCCGGCCTCTTCACCTTCGTCTACATACGGGTAGAGATCCCGGACCCGCACGACTCCGCGCGCCGTCAGGCAACCGTGTACTACTGGGCGGACGGCAGCCGGATGGTGAGCATCGGCGATGTGAACCGGCAGGACGTGAAGCTCTCCCAGGTGCCGGATTCCGTCCAACACGCCGTCATCGCCGCGGAGAACGAGGACTTCTACACCGACTCGGGCGTCTCGGTGACGGGCATCGGCCGCGCCGTCGTCAACATCGCCAAGGGAAAGGAGACCCAGGGCGGCTCGACGCTCACCCAGCAGTACGTGAAGAACACCTATCTGAGCCAGGACCAGACCGTCCAGCGCAAGATCAAGGAACTCTTCCTCTCCCTGAAGATCAGCAACCAGCGGCCCAAAACGGAGATCCTCGAGGGATACCTCAACACCTCCTGGTTCGGCCGCGACGCGTACGGCGTCCAGGCAGCCTCGTACGCGTACTACGGCATCCCCGCCTCGGAGTTGAACCCCAGTCAGGGCGCCCTGCTGGCCGCTGTCCTCAAAGGCGCGGAGAGCTTCGACCCGTCCCTCAGCTCCGCCAACCACCAACGTGCCGAAGACCGTTGGAGCTGGATTCTGGACCGTCAGGTCGACACGGGTTCGATGAGCGCAGAGGAACGCGCGAAGTACACGGAGTTCCCCGAGCCGAAGCCTCCCGTCAAGCCGACCAGCCAGGCCGGGCAGACCGGCTACCTCGTGGACATCGCCAACAAGTACCTCAAGAGCCGCAGCGGAATCACGGACAAAGAACTGGCCGGTGGCGGCTACAGCATCCACACCACCTTCGAGAAGGACAAGGTGGCCGCGCTGACCAAGGCCGTCGAGCAGGTGCGCGCGGACCGACTGGACCCGAAGAACCGTACGGAGGACCAGTACGTGCAGGTCGGCGCCGCCTCGATACGCCCCAAGGACGGGGCGATCGTCGCGCTCTACGGCGGCTCCGACGCGATCGAGCACTTCACCAACAACGCGGACACCTCCGGCGTGCCTGCGGCCTCGGCGTTCAAACCCTTTGTGTACGCCGCCGCTCTGGAGGAGGAGCTCGGCAGCACGGAGCCCCCGGCCGAGAGCCCTGCCCCGGAGCCCCTGAAACCCAGGGCGGTGGGGACGCCCATGGCAGCCGGGCCCCTCCGCACGGCCCTGGTGTTCCCCGACCACGCACCGTTCGTGGAAGCCGGCAAGAAGATCGGGCTGGAGAAGGTCAAGGACCTCGCGGTCGCGTCGGGACTGCGTGAGGAGAGCATGGCCAAGCTGGAGCCGACCTTCTCCATCGGCACCTCCACCCCCAGCGCCGTCCGGCTGGCCAGCGCCTACACGACCTTCATCAACAAGGGCCAGGCCACCGAGCCCTATTCGGTGACCAAGGTCGAGCGCAATGGCGCCACGGTGGACGGGTTCGGCCGACCCAAACCGCGGCGGGCCATGAGCCCCGACACAGCCGCGATCGTGGGCGCGGCGCTGCGCCACGTGGGCTGGAACGCCATCGGACCTACGAAGGACCAGCGGACCTACGTTCCGTCCTGGGCGGGCAAGACGGGCCCGAACGACCGTATGAACTCCGCCTGGTTCATCGGCACGACGCCGGAACTGAGCACCTCGGTCGCGATGTTCCGTACGAAGCCCGACGTCACGCAACTGCTGCCCATGCAGGGCGTGGGCGGCCCCGACTCCGAACGGGGCAGCGCCCTCCCGCCCCTGATCTGGAAGGCTTACACCGAGGTCGTGGTGCCCGCCCCGCCGTACCCGGCGGATGCACCCGGGGAGCACCCGTGATGGCCCCTCCGGGTACCAGTCCGCCTCATCCCAGACCTATCCCGCGAAGTTGTCGGGAACCTGCGCACAGGGGGCGTAGACGCTGATGAACAGGGTCGTCGTCGAGTTGTTCCACTGCACGTCGACCTGGTCCCCGCCTTCCGGGTCCTCGAATCGGAAGCCCAGCTCGCGGAAGGTTGCGCTTGCACGGTCGCCTTCATGGGTGAGTTTCCAACCCTGCTGCACCAGCCGCTGGCGCACGCGCCCCTGCGCCTCTCGGGCGGTGGCTTCGGGGACCTCGGGTACGCTCCAGCTGAGTCCGAAGCTGCGGACGTCGGTTCGCGCCTCGTCAATGTGGGCGATGCTCCGCAGCCCGCGGTAGTAGCAGGCGCCGGTGTCGATCCCGCCCCAGTTCGCAGCGTACTTCGCAGGCAGCGCGAAGTCCTCGTAGACCCCGTCGGACCGGTCCTTGAGCCGTTGCGCGACCACGGCCGGGTCAGCCGAAGGATACGGCGCGCCGTTCCACACGAGGTTCCCCGCCACCACGGCGGCGACTGCCAGCACCACCATCACGAGCCCTGTGACGGCATACAGGACGGACCGCCCGGGGACCCGGGCTCTACGTACAAGGCTCTTGATCATGCTCGTGACGTTAGGCGTGAGCATGGCGCGACGCATGAGTATCCGTACCCAGGAGAGTCCTGCCATCCGCCCCAGCCCTGGCAGCCTTTCCGTCCGCCCGGGCGGTGCCTGCCTCAGCGGGCGCTGCCCATGCTGCGGTCGGCCTCGGAGCCGGTCGGCATCAGGGTGGCTTCCTCGATGCGCTGGAAGCGGCCGTCGGGGGCGAGGTCGGCGAAGACGTAGACCTCCATGGTGACGGTGGTGCCGTCGTTCTTGGTGATGTGGCAGGTGTGCCGGTCGGCGTACTTGTTGCCGTCGTACAGCTGGTCGCCCAGGGCGGATGCGATTCCGGTGCGGTTCATTGCGGCTTCCTTCGGGTGGGGGCGAGTGGGTCGGTAGGTGGGTGGGTGCGGGGTCGGGCGGTGGCTCGGGTTTCAGGCCGTGGCTGCGAGGGTCATGTCGAGCCAGTCGTAGATGCGCGCCAGGGCCAGGCGCGATCTTCGGCATCGACCCGCCGGCCTCCGGCTACCCGGATCTCCTCGTGGACAGCCTCCTCGGCAGTACGGATGCCTAGTGCCGATGCTGAGCGTGCGCCGAGTCCGCTGACCGCAGTGATCACGCGAATTACGGTGGCGGCGGCATGCGAGGACGTGTGACGGTTCGGTCCATGGGCAACTCCAGGGCGTACCCCGTCTTCCAGAGCACTGACGCAGCCATGGCGTACACACAGGCCGAGCACCTGCGTACGCTGATGGCGGAGTGCGAGGCCAAAGCCGAGCTCTACGCCGAGCTGCGAACGGTCGAAGACGTGCGGCAGATGGTTGCGGTCCTGCCGGAGGCGGACTTCGACTACTTCGACTACCTGGACATGCGTACCGGTCCTGCTGGTGAGGATCTCTGGTTCGACCTCGACGTCGCGACCGCAGGTGCCGCCTCGCTGGAGGCACATCTGCCGCTGGACGCCTCGGCAGACGTTCCGACGGGCACTGTGGAAGAGCGCTTCGTGGCGGTTCTCGGCCAGGGCATCGCCGACATCTGCTGGCGCGGCCTGTGGCCTGAGCGCCTGGAAGCAGACCAATACGCGAGCGCGAAATACGACGGGGTCCAGATCGTGTTCCACGGTGAGAGAGCCCAGTTGAACGGGTGGACCGAGCATCACACTGTCTTCGTCCACGGCTGCCACAACCACGGGGCCCTGACCAGAGCCCAGGAGCTCGCCGCGCTCATCGGCAGCAAGGTCCTGGGCGAACCACAGCTCGGATGGTGATCAGGTAGCTCGGGGTGAGCCCGGCGCCTCGGCAGTCGACGGGCTCGCCGGACCGGGCGGCGAGATCCCGGCGTCCAGGGCCTCGCCCGGGCTTCCCGGGCCGCGCCGGCGGGCCCGTACGAAGCGCAGCAGGCGCGTGCTCCCGTAGCCGAGCAGCCAGGGCAGCACGGTGACGCCCCCGACGTACACGGCCAGGTAGCCGAGGAAGTCGTACAGGTGCTCCGGCGCCTCCACGGCGCCGTCGACCCGCACCGGGCGTTTCCACCGGCTCAGCGGGAAGATCATGACGGACGCCGAGGTCAGCACCGGCACCAGGGGAACAAGCACCGACCACAGCCGGGCCCGCGCGCCGGGTGCGGAGGCGCACCACACCCCCAGGCCGACCATGACGAACGGCCCGAACAGCACCCACAGCACGGCCGGGAACAGCAGCAGCACCCACCACTCGTCCGAGTACCGAACATCATCGGCACCACCCCCTGGTGTCACCCGCCCCTGACGCTCTCCTCCCCCGCCGCACGCCGACACGAACCCAACGAACGGGTTGCCCGCCGGCCGCGGCGCCGCAAAGGTGGACGCATGCGCCGACTCATACTGCTCGCCCCGCTGTTCCTGTTCACCGTCGGCTGCGGGGTGGTGGACTCCTCCGAGGGCGAGGCCACGGACGCCGCGCGGGAGGTGGCGAGGAAGGCGGGCCAGCGGCTCTACGGCCAGAATCCGCGTACGGCGGAGGAGGTCGGGCGCTCCGCTTCCCGCATCGACGGGGTGGAGGTACTGCGGGTGAAGGGTACGTCGACACACGACGGGAACGGCGTCGATGTCGTCGTCCGCACCTCCGGCTCGGGGTACAGAGGCTGGCTCGCCCGTGAAGAGGTCTCCCTGCAGCGGTGTTTCGCGGTACGGGTGTCTCCCCGGTCGGAGTGGGGTGAGGATCCCCGTGACGTGGCCTGCCCGGACGGGCCCGCGCTGACCTTCGCCCCGCCACCCGAACCACCCCGGCTGCCCTACGAGGAGCTCCGCGCGAAGCTTCCCCGGGTGGCGGAGGGCAGCCTGGCGGACGAGGGCGAAGTACGGCGTACGCTCGCCGCCCTGGACCTGGATCCGGCGATCCTCACGGAGGTGAAGTCGGACGGAGGCAGGGTCGGTGTCCTCCTGCTGGTCAAGGGCAACGGCTTCGACCCGCAGGACTGCCTTCTCGCCCGCGTGGGCCCCGGCGCCACCGAGGTATGGGTGCCACCCCGGATCCACCGGATGCCCGGAGAAGGCGGCTGCACCGTCTCCAACGCCCTGGACCCGAAACCCTCACCGCACTGAACGGGGTACCCGGCAGGTGCCCTCCGCGTAGATGCGGGCTCACGGGGTGGTGAGCCGTGTGAGGTCGACCCGGACATGGAGACCGTCGTCGGCTGGTTTGGCGGGCCTGGCCCCGGCCCCGAGCAGTACGGAGGTCGCCCGGCTTGCGGCAGGGTTCGCGTGTCGGCCGGTGGGCGGCGCTCGTTACGATCATGGCCTCGCTGAGCTGAGCAGTGGGCCTTGCTACGACGAAGGGTCCACCTGCCACCATGAACCATCGCTTGAGTGAACCGACGTCGGCCCGGTTCGGTGAGGCCGTGTTGTCGCCGGACCAGCTGCCTCCAGCGGTTCACGCGAAGGTCCTGCGGGACGAACTCGTAGCCGCGGCCGAGTGGGTATCCCAGTACCTGAGCGAACTGCCGGCCGGCGCGGTGGGCCGCCAGATGCCTGCCCAGCAGCGGGCGCGCCTGCGTGAGGGGCGGCTCAGCCCACGCGCCGGTGAACTGGGCGGAGTGCTGGACTTCGTGCGGGACGAAATCGCCCCGTTCCCGACGGGGAACGGGCACCCCGCGTTCTTCGCCTGGATCAACTCGCCGCCCGCACCGGCCGGAGTCATCGCCGAACTGCTGGCCTGCGCCATCAACGCGACCTGTGGCATGGGTGAAAGTGCCCTCATGGACCTGGAACGCGGCACCGTGCGCATGCTCGCCGACCTGGCCGGACTACCTGCCGGCACGGGCGGGGTGCTGACCAGCGGCGGCTCCATGGCCAACCTGCTGGCCCTGGCCACCGCCCGCACCTGGTTCCTCACCCGCCGGGGCTCCGCCGACGGTGCCGCCTACGACCGCGACCACGCCCGGCTCACCGTCTACTACAGCGCCCAGGCACACATGTCCGTCGCCAGGGCCGCCTCCTGCATCGGCCTGCCCTCCCACCGCATGCGCCCCGTGGCCACCGATGCGCACGACCGCCTGGACCCGGCAGCCCTGCGCGCCGCGGTCACCGCCGACCTGGACGCGGGCCTGCTGCCGTTCTGCACCGTCAGTACGCTGGGCACCACCGCGACCGGCGCCGTCGACCCGCTCGACCTGGTCACGCAGGTGTGCCGGAGCGTCGGCATGTGGCATCACGCCGATGGGGCCTGGGGCGGGCTGGGAGCCGCCGTCCCGGCCCTGGCCCCCCTCTACCAAGGCGTTGCCGACCTCGACTCGATGACCGTGGACCCCCACAAGACACTGAGCGTGCCGGTGGGCTGCGGAGCACTGCTGGTCCCGGACCCCGAGCATCTGCACACCGCCTTCGCACACCAGGCCTCCTACCTCACCGCGGACGAACCGGACGCCCTGCCGTGGCTCTCCCACGCCACGATCGAGCTGACCCGCCCCGGCACCCGGGCCCTGACCCTCTGGGCCACCCTGCACCACCTGGGCCGCGACGGCGTCACCGACATGATCGAGCGCTACCTGAGCCTCGCCGGCCAACTGCGGGACCGGATCACCGCCGAGCCCGGACTGGAGCTCCTGGCGAGCGGCCCGTGGCCCGTTGTCTGCTTCCGCATCACCGACCCGGACGGTGGAGACCCGGACACCCTTCACACCCGTGTCGCCCGGCGCGTCCAGGACAACGGACGCGCCTACCTCGCCACCGTCTCCGTGCAGGACCGCACTGCTCTCCGCGCCTGCCTGTGCAACCACCGCACCACCACCAACGACCTCGACCTCCTCATCCGCGAAGTCCTCCACGCCGCCGAAACCCACCGCCAACCCGCCGCCACGTAGGCTCAACCGCCCAAAAACCGTCGCCCGCCGGGTCCCGGGCAGATCAGTGGCGCAGCGCGTAGTGGATCAAGCGCGAGCCGGCCTTGTCCGCGGCCAGCCCCAGGGCGGTTCCGATCACCTCGTCCGACAGCTCATCGTCCTTCGCGTTGCAGGCCGCAATTCCGGCTGCTCGTTTGGTGGCACGTTCCAGTGCGGCTACGGCCCTGAGTGCGGCGAGCGGAACGTCCGCGGCCAGGTCGAGCAGCCGGTCCTGCACGCGCTGCAGGAGGGTGGCCAACTCGGCGGGCAACGGCACCGTTCGGGATTCGACGTCCTCGATGTGCTCGGCCCAGTCGTCCTCAGGGCCGTCGATGAGCGGCTCGTACGGGCTCACGGCGTGGACGCCATCACGTCCTCGGCCAGCATGCCCAACCACGACGGCGGCCGAGCAGGGAACACCCGAAAGCGTGGCAGCGGGGCGGGGGTGGTCAGTCGATCGTCCAGCCGTGGTCGCGATGAGCGGCATCGACTTCCTCTTCGCCAAGCCAGGCGAGACCGAACTGCTGGCCCCGTAGGCGGAAGATCCCCGCTGCCCAGTCTGCGAGCTCCTCGTCGAGATCCTCATCGAAGATGATCCCGTCGTCGAAGTCGGGCACCTGCTGTGCGGGGCCGACACCAGACAGCGCCCACTCAGGAAGTTCTCGCGGATTCACCCACCGCCTTCGCCAGAAGGGCCCTTCCCTCGTCCACCAGGTGGTGACTCGGATCACGAGCACGCCGATCTGCTCGTTCCCGTCCATGAGACGAGCGGCAGCACGGCGGTACGGGTCAAGCCGGGCATCGGTCGACGGCTCCGGCCTCTCACGTCTGAACACACCCTCATTCTCACTGTCGCGCGCCGGGCCGGGTCGACCCGGAGCCCAAAACGCCGCCGTGGATCTGCCCGCCTCAGGGTGCGCTCCCGCCTGGCCGTGAAGTCCTCAGCAGGCCCGCACCGGCTAGACTTGCAGAGTTATGCAATTCACTAGTTCCGGATGGGAGGGAAACCATCACGACGGACGGCGAGCCCGCGCAGAGCGAAGCGGCGAAAGAGGAACGGTGGCTGGCCAAGGGCGTCGCGCTGCGTGCCTTTTTCTACATTTGCGGCACCCACCTGTTCGCCGGGTTCGTGTGGCTGCTCTTCTACCTGGGCCAGCACGCTCAGAAGTGAGAGGAGCGGCCGTCTTCCGGTGTCAGAAGCGCGTTGAACCCGCACTAACGGAAGACGGCCGCCGTATGTGGGGCGCGGCCCGGGTGGGACCTGCGCCGTCTGGCTGCCGGCCTAGGTGTGGCTGGTGGCGCGCAGGTCGGCCAGGAGTTCGACCTGGCCTTCCAGCACGCCGGAGAGGATGCCGCGGGCGACCCGCAGCAGTTCGGCGATCTGGGGGTGGGTGAGCTTGTAATACACGTTGGAGCCCTCCCGGCGGGTGACCACCAGGTTGGCCTTGCGCAGGACAGCCAACTGCTGGGACAGACTCGCGGCCTCCACCCCGACCTCCGGCAGCATCTCGGCGACCGCGTGCTCGCATTCGGCCAGGAGCTCCAGGACACGGATGCGGACCGGATGTCCCAGCGTTTTGAAGAACTCCGCCTTCAGCTGGTACAGCGGCGTGCTCACCTGCGTACCTCTGCCGTGACTGCCCATTTCATCCACCCAGAACCGTTCCTTCGCGGGAGCATTCGATGGCCCCTCTTCACACCTTGTGACCTCAACAATTGCAGATCCCTGCAACTCATGGGACCCGGCGGGCGGCCTTCGTGACGTTCGGACCCCGAGAGCGGGCCTTTCGCCGGTCAGGCCTTCTTTGGTGATGACGTCCGCCGGGCCGTGGCCGCTGGCCACAGGGCCTCGGTGCCGGAGACCTCGATCATGCGGCGGTCGGAGAGGACGGTCATCGGGCGGCCTTCCGGATGCGGTGCGGTCGGTGATGCGTACGGGGCAGAAGCCCTGCCTGCTCCAGGTGTTTGCGGGCCCCGGCGATGGCTTCCGGGGTGGTGGCGTACTCACGTCCCTCCAGCCGCAGCAGGTCGAGTGCGCCGACGGCGTCCAGGGCCCGGCGCTGGCCGGGCCGGATGCCGGACGTCATGACGGCGATGCCGCGCCGGTTCAGCTTCTGAACCGCGTCCTTCAGTACGAGGGCGCCGGTCGCGTCCAGGGTGCTCACCCTGGACATGCGCAGGATCACCACCCTCACGTCGGCGACCTCCGACAGCTCCAGGAGGAAGCGGTGGGCTCCGGCGAAGAAGAGGGGGCCGTCGATGCGGTAGGCGACGATGTGCTCCGCCAGCAGGGCGTGTTCCTCCTCGCTGTGCTCGCCGGGCAGATCCGGGCGGAAATCGACCTGCTCCATCCGCGCCTGACTCGCCACCGCCTTGAGCGCGAGGGCTCCGGCGACGATCAGGCCGATGATCACCGCGTACACCAGGTCGAGGACCAGGGTCGCGGCGGCGGTCAGGACGAGCACGACGGCGTCCGAGCGCGTCGCCTTCGCCATCGCCCGCAGCGAGCCGACCTCCACCATGCGGATCGCCGTCGCCAACAGCACACCCGCCAGTGCCGCCAGCGGGATCTTCGAAACGAGGGGCGCGGCGGCGAACACGATCACCGCGAGCACGGCGGCATGGGTGAGGGCAGCGAGGCGGGAGGAGGCGCCGGTACGGACGTTGACCGCCGTGCGCGCGATCGCAGCGGTAGCGGGGACACCGCCGAACAGCGGGGCCGCCAGGTTGGCGATGCCCTGCCCGAACAGTTCCTTGTCCGGGTCGTGCTGCTGCCCCACCGTCATCCCGTCCGCGACGGTTGCCGACAGCAGGGATTCGAGCGCGGCCAGAGCGGCCACCGCGACCGCCGGGGCGAGCAGGGAGCCGAAGGCGGAAGCGTCGAGGAAGGCGAGGGAGGGCGCCGGCAGGCCGGAGGGCAAGTCCCCGATCGGGGCCGCCGCGTCCAGGTGGAGGACCTGCGCGAGCACGGTCGCGGCGATCACCGCAACGATGGAGAACGGGATCGCCGGCTTCCACCGGCCCCCTGCCAGCATCACCGCCGCGACCCCCACCGAGAGCCCGATCGCGGTCCAGTTCGGGAAGGCCACGAACTCCGCGAGGGCCCGCCAGGCCACCAGCAGGACCTTCTCGCCGTCCGGCTTGGCCACCCCGAGGGCATGGGGCATCTGCTGGAGGCCGATCACGCACGCGATGCCGAGGGTGAACCCCTCCACCACCGGCGCCGGCACGTACCGCATGTACTGCCCGGCCCGCAGCAGCGCGAGGCCGATCAGCAGGACACCGGCCATCAGGCCAACGGTCAGGACGCCGCCGGGCCCGTACTGGGCGACGATCGGCACCAGCACCACGGTCATCGCACCGGTCGGCCCGGACACCTGGAGGTTGGATCCGCCGAACAGGGCGGCGAGCGCGCCGGCGACCACTGCGGTGGCCAGCCCCGCCTCCGCGCCCAGCCCGGAGGACACACCGAAGCCGAGCGCGAGCGGGAGGGCGACGATCGCCACGGTCAGCCCCGCCAGGAGATCCCGGCGGGGGCTGCGGCCCATGGCCGCGAAATCAGCCCGCGCCGGCAGCACCGAGCGGACCCGCCCGAGTACGGAGGCCAGGAAGGTGGTCACGGTCACCACGGTCACGGCGCCGGGACCTCGGGCTCCCGCAGCTCCTCAAGCAGTTCGCTCTGCCCGGTCAGCACCTCGGTCAGAATGCGCCGAGCCGCCAGCATCAGCTCTGCGACATCCCTGCCCGCCAGCTCGTAGACGACGGTAGAGCCGTCACGGACCGAGGTGACGATCCCCGACCGGCGCAACACGGCGAGCTGCTGCGACAACGCGGACGGCTCGACCTCGATCGCGGCGAGCAGGTCCCGTACCGGCATCGGCCCGTCCTGGAGCAGCTCAAGAACCCGTATCCGCACGGGGTGCCCGAGCATCCGGAAGAACTCGGCCTTGGCCTGATACAGCGGAACCGGCACGGACTCGCACCCTTCTCATCACCCCGGGCGCCGGGGCGGACGGCCGGCACTCCGCCCGCGGCCACCCACGGACACAGCACCGACAGCACCCACAGCACCCACAGCATCTATGAAATTGCAAACTTATGCAATTCACTGATTCTGCGGTCCACTGCCCGGCTTCGGGCGGTACCGTCATGGCTGGGCCTCGCCGCAACCCCCGTCGGCGAGGCCCTCCCACGGCGGCCACGCTCTTCGCGCCCACACAGAAAGTCGCCTCACACGAGGCGGCTCAGTTCGGCGTGATGCCGGTGAGGACCGCGAGAACAGCGAGACGGATACGGTTGTCCCGGCCCGTCTTCGCCATCAGGCTGGCCACGTGCGTCTTCACCGTGGTGACCCCGAGATGCAGCCGGTCGGCGATCTCCTTGTTGGACAGGCCTACGCCGAGCAGTCCGAGCACCTCCCGCTCGCGCGGGGTGATGGCCGGCACCGGGATGTCCGCAGGGGTGTCCGATGAGGAACGGGTGTGGAGAGCCTGGGCGACGAGGCGGTCAAGGACGTCACGACTGAAGGGGGCCTCTCCGTTGGCTGCCCGGCGTACGGCCTCCAGGAGTTCGGCCGGTGGGGTGTCCTTGACGAGGAAACCGCAGGCTCCGGCCGCGAGCACCGGATACAGATGGTCGTCGTCGTCAAAGGTGGTGAGGGCGACGACCCGGGTGGCGGGGCGTGTGGTCAGGATGCGGCGGGTGGCCGTGATGCCGTCCATGCCGGGCATTCTCAAGTCCATGAGGACGACATCGGGAGTCAGGTGTTCCGCCAGTCGTACCGCCTCCGCGCCGTTGTCCGCCTCGCCCAGGATCTCGATGTCCTGCGCCTGATCGAAGAGCATGCGCAGTCCCATACGGACGAGCTGCTGGTCGTCGACGACAAGGATGCGGATCACAGCTGGGGCTCCATGTCTGTTGCGAGGGAGGGAAGTTCGGCCGTGAGCCGCCAGCCCTGAGCGGCGGGGCCCGCCTCCAGTCGGCCGCCGAGCAGGTCCACGCGTTCACGCATGCCGATCAAACCGTGTCCGGACGGGCCGGAGGCCGGTGGCCGGGCCCTTCCGGCGCCGTCGTCGTGGATCGTCACGCGAACGGCATCTTCGGCGACCCGTACCACCAGTTCGGCGTGTGCGCCGGGGCCGCCGTGCTTGGCCGCGTTGGCCAGGCCCTCTTGGGCCAGGCGCAGGACCGCGAGGCCACGTACCGCGTCCAGCCGCGCAACGCGGGGATCCACGGAAGCGGTTACGGTCAGCCCGGTCTGGCGGCTGTGTTCCACCACCGACTCCAATGCCGCCGGCAGGGCTCCGGGCTCCACCAGGGAGCCGGTGGTGGGACCGGTCCGGTCGGGGGCGCGCAGTACGGCGACCAGGCGCCGCAGATCGGTCAGCGCCGCGCCGGCGCTGGCATGCAGGTCGTCGAGTACGTCGGTGATCCGCGGGTCGGTGGTGCCGGTGGCCGCGGTGACATGCCGGGCAACACCGACGCGCAGCACCATGGAGGAGACGTGGTGGGCCACGAGGTCGTGCAACTCCCGCGCGATGGTGGTGCGTTCCGCAGCACGGGCGGCCAACAACTGTTGTTCGGCGCGGAGTTCCTGCTGTTCCACGTTGCGACGCGCATGCACCGCAGCGTCGCGGGTCACGCGTACGTACGCACCCAGGAGCAGCGGCAGGCCTGCGACGACACCCATCTTGTAGAGCACCGGCAGGAGTTCGCCGGGCAGATCTTCGATGCGGTTCACGGCGACGGCAAGGGCCAGTCCCGTCGCCCCGGCGGCGAGGCGGCGCCCGGACTGCCGTACCGCCAGCTCGAAGAGGGTGACGGCGGCCAGCACCTTCAACGAAGGAACGATGCCGGCGCCGAGCTCGTGTGAGACAACGAGCAGGACCGACTGCGCCAGGAGCGCACCGAACACCCATTTCCCCGCAGCCAGGCACAGCACGAGCCCGGCTGCGGCGAGGCCCCAGCCCCGCGCCCCGAACGGCCGCTGCAGCAGCAGGACATAGCCGACCATTACGCCGGCAAGCGCCAGGATCCGCATCCCGGCGAATCGTCTGTCGAACGCAGGCTCGATCCAAGCTCTGTTCACTCCCCCACGATAGGCGGACGCCCGTACGCCCGGGTCCTGCCGTGGGAGGAGGCCAACTCCTCCCACCGGCCGCGATGTCCGGCCCGTGGAGGGAGTCGGGAACCCGGGTCGGGCGGCGAGGGTGAGCGACATGGATACCGACGCACATACGGCCACGAGTGCCAACGCGGACGCAGAACCCACCACCATGGGACGGCGGTCCCTCCTCGGCGGTGCGGCCGCTCTGGGGCTGGGGAGCACAGCCTTCGGCACCACCGCCCACGCGAACGGCGCCCCATCGAGGTCCCACACCAGGGCCGGCCGCTTCCAGGGAAAGTCCGTGCTCATCACGGGCGCCACATCCGGCATAGGCAGGGCGGCGGCCAAGGCGTTCGCCCTTGAGGGCGCCCATGTCGGATTCTGTGGCAGACGAGCCGAGTTGGGACGCCAGGTGGAACGCGAGATCCGGGACGCGGGCGGCGAAGCCACGTACATCGAGGCCGATGTCCGCGTGGACGTCCAAGTGCGCAGCTTCGTGGACCGGGTCGCGAGCCGTTACGGCGGCATCGACGTCGCCTTCAACAACGCCGGCATCGGAAGCGGCAAACTGCCCCACGAGATGAGCGTCGAGGAGTGGGACGACGTCCTGGCCACCAACGCCCGGGGCGTGTTCCTCGCGATCAAGTACGAGATTCCGCACATGCTCAAGGCGCAGCACGGCGTCATCATCTGCACCTCGTCATCAGCGGCCGAACAGGCGCGGCCGAACAGCGCCGCGTACACCGCGAGCAAGCGGGCGGTACAGGGCATGGTGAAGTCCGCAGCCCTCGCGTACGGACCCAAGGGAATCAGGCTCAACGCCCTGCTGCCCGGCACCACCGACACCCCCTTCGTCCGCCCGCCGGGAATCCCGGACGCGGATTGGGCGAAGTACAAGCAGGCGTGGGGACCGCTCAACGTCGACGGCCTCGAACGAATGGCCGAAGCCGAGGAGATCGCGCGCGCGGTGCTCGGGCTCGCGTCCGACGACTTCCCCTACATGACGGGTGCGTCGATCACCGTGGACGGCGGAAGCACGGCGGGCAGGAAGATGATCCGGCCGAGCGGTACGTGAGGCTGCCGGGTTCACTACTCCTCGCACGCCGACGCCCCTCCCAACCAGCACGAAAGGATCGGCCCGGCACATCAACTAGGCATCTAACAAACGGAGTCGATGCCAATCGACCCCACCCCCCTGTCAGTGGCACGGCATACGCCGCACAGACGAAGTGGGGCCCGTTCACGCACGGACGCGTATTCCAGGGCACACGGCAGCACGTGCCCCGGCAGGCCCTTACGGCTCGATCCTCAGGAGGGATCTTGACTTCACCGCACCGCGGACGACTGCGCGCCCTGGCCGCCGGAGGCGTACTCGCCCTGGCCGCCGGCGTCCTCTCCGCCGCCCCGAGCACCGCCGCCCCGCAGTCCCTGGCGCCCGCACCGGCCCTCGCGCGGCCCGCGGCCGCCCCGACAACGGAGTCGGCCTCCAGCGCCTCGCCGCGAGGCGACGGCGGGCACCCGACCGTCGTCATGCCCGACCGCGCCACGCCCTCCGCACCGGTGGCTGCCGCGGCCCTGCCGCGGCACGACGTCGACGGCGACGGCATCAGCGACATGATCGTCGTGGAGTACGACCAGAGCATGGGCGTCTACCTGTCGTCGATCTCCGACTGGGGCGACTACACGATCTCCAAGACCGACCCCGATTCCTCGTACAAGGACCTGTTGCCGGTCGGCGACGTCGGCGGCACGGCCAAGGCCGAGTTGCTCTCCCTCTCCTTCGACGGCGTACTCACTCTCTACGAGACCGGTCTGAAGGGCACGTCGGCGCCCCTGTGGTCGGGGGGCGGCTGGCAGAAGTACAACCGCCTCGTGGCCACCGGCGACGTGACTGGCGACCACCACCCCGATCTGCTGGCCCGCGACCACGTCGGCGACCTGTGGCTGTACACCGGCACCGGGAGCGTCAGCAAACCCTTCAACACGCGGGTCAAGGTCGGCTCCGGCTGGGGGATCTACGACCAGATCGTCGGTGCCAGCGATGTCGACGGCGACGGCCTCGGCGACGTCTTCACCCGCACCCTGACCGGCGAGTTGTGGTTCCACAAGGGATCCGGCAGTGCCACCGCCCCGCTCAAGCCCCGCGTCAAGGTCGGCACGGGCTGGAACACGTACAACGTGATCAGCGGCCCGGACGATGTCGACGGCGACGGCTTGAGCGACCTGATCGCCCGCAATCGCGACGGCCTGCAGTACTTCTACAAGTCGATCGGCGGAGGCAAGTTCGCCGCACCCGTCTACCACGGCAGCGGGTGGGAACTCAACAGGTTCATGGTCGGCGCGGGCACCACTCAGCTCTACGGCAAGTCACAGAACCTCATGACCGAGTCCAACAACACGCTGGCCAAGTACTACGCCCTGGCCAACGGCACCTACGTGACGCCGCCGATGGCGGTCGGCACCGAGACGCCCGGCTCCCGCAACACCTACGCCACCGCGCTCAACAGCCACAACCACGCCAGCTACGTGCAGAACATCGGCAGCGATCTGTACATCCGCGGCCTGAAGGTCAGCACGACGTGGAACTACACGCTCATGGTCGGCCCAGGTGACCTCACCGGCGACGGCAAGGGCGACCTGCTCAGCCGCGACTCCGCCGGCGTCCTGTGGCTGCACCCCGGCGACGGCGCGGTGGAGACCAAGCTCGGCACGCGGATCAAGGTCGGCACCGGCTGGAACGCCTACAACGCGGTCGTCGGCGCAGGCGACTACTCCGGCGACGGGCGGCCCGACGTGATCGCCCGGGACACCTCCGGCAGGGTGTTCCTCTACAAGGGCACGGGGACGTCCACCGCGCCGTTCGCCGCCCCGGAGCAGGTCGCCACCGGCTGGAACGTGTACGACACGCTGCTCGTGCCGGGCGACATCGACGGCGACAGCAAGGGCGACGTGCTCGGCCGCCTCCCGAACGGCGACATGTACCTGTACACCTCAACGGGCAACGCCGGCACCGCGACCTTCACCGCCCGGGTGCTGTTCGGCAGAGGCTGGAACATCTACAAGAACATGATCTGACTCCCCCGGCCGCCCGGCGGCCGGTCCACGATCAGCGACGGCGCGGGCCCGTCCACCGGCACCAGCCGACGGGCGGGCCCGCGTCCGTGCCGGGCGTCGCGACCCGGCGAACCTTTCCGGTCACGGCACTAGCCGGCCTTGAGGGTGCCACCGTCGATGACGTGGTCGGCGCCGTGGATGTTGGCGGCACGTTCGGACAGGAGGAAGGCGACCAGGTCGGCCACCTCCTCGGGCGTGGTGATGCGTCCCGAGGCGAGGCCGAACTGGCCGGGAATGCTCTCGAGCAGATCGCTGTGGCTGACACCGTAGGCGTCGGCCACCTTGCCGCCGAAGCCGTTCGGGTCGGTCCACAGCGGGCTCGCGACGAAGCCGGGGGAAACGGTGTTGACCCGTACCCCGCGCGGGGCCAGTTCCTCGCTGAGCCGCTTGCTGAGCTGGTTCAGCGCCGCCTTGGCCTCGGCGTAGCCGACCGGTGAACCGGCGGGCACGCGCGCGTTGATCGACGAGATGTTGACGATCGACCCCCTGCGCTCCAGGATGCTCGGCAGTGCCGCCCGGGTCGTCCAGACCGCGCTGAACAGGTTGAGGTCGAAGACGGCCTGCCATTGCTCGTCGTCCACGTCGAGGAAGCCGCCCAGGGACAGCTTGTCCGGGTCGCCCGCGCCGACGTTGTTGACCAGGAAATCGATCCCGCCCACCGCGTTGATCGCCTCCTCGACCACCCTCGTCGCCCCGTCGCGCGTGCTCAGGTCGACCGACACGGCGGCGGCTGCGGCCTTCTCCAGCTCGGGGGTGATGGTGCGGGCGGCGCCCACCACCCGGACGCCTTCTGCGGCCAGCGCCTGGGTGATGGCGAGGCCGATGCCTCGGCCCGCGCCGGTGACGATGGCGGTCTTGCCCGTGATTCCGAGGTCCATGACTCTCTTTCCTGTGACTGCAGGTTTTCTTGAACTACAGGTCAAAAACTAGGGCGTAAAAAATGCCCCCGTCGGGGGCATCGTGGATCAGAGACCCGCCAGGGCGGTGTCGATGATCCCGTGCAAGATCGGCCTGTCGAACGACTTGGCCATGACGCGCAGCCCCACGATCGTGTTCAGGAGGAACTGGGCCTGCGCCCCGGCGTCGACCTCCGGGGCGACATCACCGTCGCGTCGCCCCTGCTCGATCCGGGCGGTGAGGAGCTGGATGGTGTGCTGCCCCATGCGCTGAACCGCCCGGGTGGCCTCCTCGTCCCGACCGCCGAGCTCCAGCGCGGTGTTGGCGCCGAGGCAGCCACGCCTGACGGGCCCGTTCAGGTCCGTATCCACCAGGAAGATCAGGTAGTCGCGGATGCACTCCCTGGTCGCACCGGGCCGCGCGAGGAGCTCCTCGGTCATCTCGGAGCCGGCGCGATCGTAGAGCTCGAGGGCCTTGCCGAACAGCTCACGCTTGGATCCGAAGGCGTGGTACAGGCTCCCCTTGGCCACCCCGGTGGCCTCCGCGAGATCGGCGGGGGAGGTGCCGGCGTAGCCATTGGTCCAGAAAGCCTCCATCGCCTGCGCGATGACCACGTCCGGTTCGAAGTTCTTCGGCCTGCCCATGACCTCACGCTATCGATTCTTGACCCGAAGGTCAAGAACTCGGGTGCTGATCCGGTTGCGCAGCACCGTCGAACCGCATCGGCTCGGGCAGCTACTGACCTACTTGGCGCCGAGACCGGCGTCGGAGACCTCAGGCTTGCCCGCCGCCTTGAGTACCTTGTTCAGAAGCCGCAGGTCGTAGATGCCGTTCAGGTCGGGCTGCTCGATGAACTTGGCCTTGACCGCGTGGTCGGCCTGCTTCTTCAGCGTCGCAGCCAGCGGGTCGTCGGTGACCGCCAAGCTCGGCCACGCCGGGCGGATGACCTCCGCCTCGAGCGGCTTACCGGTGTCCGCGGCGAGCTTGGTGTTCGCGGAAACCTTCGCCTGGTCCTGATGGGCGTGGATCCACCCGTTCGTCCTGACCGTGCCGCGCAGCACGGCCTCGACCACATCCGGGTGCTCCTTGAGGAACTTCTGCGACACGACGATGTTCGTGATCACGAACTTGTTCTCCGGCCACAGGAAGCCCTCGTCGAGAAGGACCTTGCCGCCGTCGGAGACGAGCTTGGAGGCGGTGGGCTCCGGCACCCAGGCGCCGTCGATGGAGCCCTGCTTGAAGGCGTCCGGGGTGACCTTGTTGTCGGTGCGGACGACGGAGACGTCGCCCTTGCCGGACTCGGGGTCGACGTTCCAGCCCTTTTCGGCGATCCAGTTGAGGAACGCGACGTCCTGCGTGTTCCCCTTCTGCGGAGTGGCGATCTTCTTGCCCTTGAGGTCATCCAGAGTCTTGATCTTCTCCGGGTTCACCACCAGCTTCACGCCACCCGAGGCAGAGCCGGAGATGATCCGCAGGTTCGAACCCTTGGACTTCACGTAGCCGTTGATCGACGGCGAGGGACCGATGAAACCAATGTCGAGAGAGCCCCCGTTGAGCGCCTCGATCTCGGACGGACCGGCATTGAAGGTCTGCGGCCTGATCGTCGTGGAGCCCAACTCCTTCTGGATCAGCCCTTCCTGGAGGCCGACCAGAGCGGTGGCGTGCGTCAGGTTCGGGAAGTAGCCGATGCGGACCTCGGAAGCCGACAGCGGCTTGTCGGCATCAGCAGCGAGGTTTGTCTTCCCGTCCCCCTTCTTCGCCTCGGCCTGGTAGCCGCAGGCCGTGAGTAAGAGGGGAAGCGCCGCTGTTACGGCGATGGCTCGCAGGGTGCTGAGCGGTCTTGCGGCAGACACGAAGGTGTCCCTTCACGGGGTGGGCGTTCGGGAAGGCAGGGAGAGACGCACGATGCGACGTCATCGGCACGCACGGCACCCACTCCCCGCCGCCGGTGCTGAAACGCCGTAGCCGGCCGAGAAGTGGAAGGGTGTCGCGGAGACCACGGAGTGGACGTCGAGCCGCTGCGCATCGCACGCCGCGCGCGAAGGTGGCGCGGACGGTGAGGTCCGACGAAGGGCTGCCCGGCTGACGGAGAGCGGGAAGGCGAAGCGCACAACGGTCCACTGCACGTGGAGCCAGGCCCTACGGAGGACGTCAGGCAGGCTGACAGATGGCGCTGGACGTCCGAACCAGGTCGATGTGCCGACGGGTGGTAAGCGGGGGCAGCAGACGGCGCGGATGGTGCGGTGTTCGCACGGCCACCTCGCAACTCCCTAGTTTTCTCACCTGGTTGCCAGGAATCTTGACAGACGGGAGTCGCCCGCCCAAGAGCTTGCCCACATGATGGACGAGCACATGCGGCCGGCACACGCGCGAAACACGCAAGTGGCCGGATAGCCAGGGTTACGGCCGCCGTCCCCGGCTACCCGGCCCGGGACCTCCGCCACTCCACTTCCTCGGCCGCCATCGGGGCCTGGATGCTGTAGACGTCGCCGACCCGCAGCTTGTCCGGCGTCCTGTACTCGCCACAGGCGCCGATGACGGAGACGGCCACCTGGGAAGCGGGCTGCCAGAAGGTACGGAAGTACGGGGCGTTCGCCGGGATTTCCGGGATCTCCAGCAGCGGGACGCCGCGCCGCTCCAGCAGGCGTCGCAGCTTCTCGAACCGGAGCCTGGGGGTGAACCGCCCGTACCGGGCGCGGAGTACACCGTCCACGAGGGTGCGGTCCCGGTGCGCGAGCCGGTGCACCTGCAAGGTGTAGTGGTGGCCCGACCAGGGGTCGTCGGCGCAAGCCCGGTCCCAGTAGAACTCGACGAGGCCGTAGTCGCGGACCATGCCCTGGTCGGACGTGTTCTCGCCGAAGTCCGCCCCGAGGACCTCGGTGACGCGGTCGGGCGAGTCCGCGGGACCCACGCCGAGCACGGTGCCGGCGGTGACGACGTCCACGTAGAACGCCAGGGAGTACGGAGTCAAAGGCTGAATCCTCGGTGCGGTTCGGTTCGGTTCGGTTCGGTGCGGTGCATTCCGTTGCATTGCGTGCACACCACCGTAACCCTCGGATTCCGCTCGGCCCGGCCGCAACCCGCCAAGGGACCGGCAGGCAGGATTTCCATTCAGACCGCACGCATCAACTCTCCTGTGATAAAAGGTCATTGGCTGCGATACGGCTCCGCCCGAGGCGTGGTCCTCACCGTTCGCGGCCATAACCTTGTCCCGGCTGCGTGACGTCGTGACGGTCGGAGTGGTCGCGGCAACGGAGAGGGTGCGATGGCTGCACGGGTGGTGTTCGTTCACGGCATTGGCGGCCCCCGGGACCCCGCCAAGGAGCTCGATCAATGGTCCGCCGCCCTGGCCGCCGGGATGTGCGCCGCCGGTCACGAGGACCAGGCGGAGCGGCTGCTCGGGGACGCCTCGGGCGGCCGGCGCTTCGTCTACTACGGGGACCTCTTCGCCGCGCCCGGGGCGCAGGGCGAGGGCTCGTGGAGTCCGGGCGCGTCGGAGGCCGAGATCCTCGCCGGGCTGCTCGGCGACGTGGTGGCGTCTCTGGTCGCGGAGAACGAGCTGGAGACCGACCCCGATCGCAAGGCGGCCGAGCTGGAGGTTCTGGAGCACGCCCGCGCCCAGACGGCGTACGGGGTTCGCCAGCAGCAGGGCGGCGGCGAGATCCTGCGCAAGGCGCTGGACGTGGCCACCACGCTGCTGGAACTCAGGCCGTGGCGCTCCGTAGGAACGTGGGTCGCCCCCAAGTTGATGGTGCGCGACCTCGCGCAGGTGGCCCGCTATCTCGCGCGCGGGGAGAGCGAGGCGGCGGGAGGGAGCCTGGACGAGCGGATCAGGGCGCGCGTGGGCGAAGCGCTCGGGGACGGCCCGAACCTGGTCGTCGCGCATTCCCTCGGGACGGTCGTCGCTCTTGAGGCGCTGCACGAGTACCCGGGGGACGTTCCGCTGTTCGTCACGCTCGGCTCCCCCATCTCCATGCGTGCGGCCGTCTGGCCGCACCTGCGGCCCCGCCCGCCGGCGGCGCCCGCGGGGGTGCGCAGCTGGCTCAACTTCTGGGACCGCGACGACCTGATCGCCGTACGGCCGCGCCTGGAGGAGGACGTGGCGCCCAACGCTGACGGGGTCGCCCCCGTCAGCAGACGAGTGGACTCCGACGGCCTGTGGGTGCACCCGGCGCAGAAGTACCTCGCCCAGCCGGCAGTGGCGGGTCCGGTCGCCGCGGCGCTGCGCGAGGGCGCGGCGGGGGCTCGGTGATGGTCGGGCCGGCCTCCCCCAGGCACGTGCTGATCGTCGCACCGCACTGCGAGTCGATGCCCCGGCTGGACTCCCTCGAACCGGCCGCTCTCGAGCTCGACAAGGTACTCAGGGACGGCGCGCTGGGCGACTGTTCTCCCGGCCTCCCCGACGGCGGGTCACTGTTCGTCGGGGACGGTCTGACCAGCGGGCGCATCCGGGGCCTGGTGGAGGGGGCGGTCGAGCACGCCGCCGAGCGCAACGCGGTTCTGGTACTGGCCATGCTCGGGCACGGCTTCGTCGTCGGTCAGGCCGGAACCCTCCACCTGATGGCCTCCGAGTCGGTCGACGAGATGCGCCGGGGGGCCGTCGACGTGAGCGCTCTGGTCACGATGGCCGCGGACCACCACGGCGTGGCCGGGCTGATAGGCATCGTCGACACCTGTCATGCGGCCGGGGCGATCCCGGCTGCGGCCCAGCTGACGGCGGGCAGCCGCAACGGCCGTACGCGCCTGTCGCTCCTCATGGCCTCGTCCACCAGCCAGCCCGCGTACGACCTGGCCCTCTCCCGGCAGCTCGCCGCGGTGCTGCGGTCCGGCGTTCCCGTGGACGAGGAGGAGCTGTCGGTGAAGCGCGTCGCGCTGGAACTGCGCAGGCACGTGAGGGGCCAGGACATCACGCTCACGGAGCACGACGGCGACCCGTCCCCCCGCCCACCTCTCTGGGTCGCCCGCAACCCCCGGTATCGCGGTACGTCCCCCGGCGTCCTCAGCGGGCCCTTCGCGGCCGAGGAGCTCGCCTCCGCACTGGGCGGGCTGAATCCGCCGGCACCCGTTCCGAGGGCACACGGCACCCAGGACGTACGGACCCTCCTGCGCCGGCTGGACGAATCGCGGCCGGCGGAGCCGGACAGTGCCTTGGACCGGGCGATGAAGGCCGCCGACGATCTGTACGTAGCGGTCCGCACGGTGGAGTTCCTGCGCGCGTGGATCGGCCCGGAACTGACGACCCCGCGCATCCGCCGCGCCCTCGGCTCCTTGCTCGCGGGCGAGCGCCGGCTGCCCGCGAGCCCCGACACGCCGTGCGACAGCGACGTGAAGGTGCTCGACTACCTGGTCTTCGACCACCCCGTCGCCCACAAGGACTGCCGGTCGTGGGTCACTCGGTTCGTACTGCTCCTGGCGCGGGCGGCCGGACGGAGCGATCAGGACCCCGAACTGGGCCGGTGGGCGGAGGAGATCAAGGCCCGCCAGGAGCTCAACGACGCCGTCGAGTTCACCCGGCGTCAACATGCCGAGCAGCGGCTGTCCTTGGTCACGAGTCTGCACGCGTCGATGGCCGGGTCCTGGCCGGAGACGCTGGAGACCTGGCTGCTCCTGGACGGCGAGATCTTCGAGCGCAACACGTTCAGCTGCGTTCCGGGGACCGATCGGCCCATCGACCGCGAGAGCGTGGAGGACGCTCTCGACAACGCCCTGCTGTGGGCCCACAGCGCGGCCGACGGTCTGCAACTCCCCCTGACCCGCGTCCACGTGGCGGCTCCGAGCGCCCTGCTGGTCACTTGGCATCCCGAGAAGTCCGGGTCCGCACTGTGGCTCGGGGTCCACCACGACGTGGTGATGCACTGGAGCGAGCGCCTGGCTCCGTCCCGGCTGCTGAGGCTCACCGAGGCTTCGATCAGGGCCCGTTGGAAGGCGATCGACAGCCACACCGAGGCGTCCGCGCCGCTGGACTGGCTCTCGGCCCAGGAGACCGCCGACCCGAAGGCGTTGGGCCGGCTACTGGCCCGCGGGCAGTACGGTGCGGGCGCCATCGGCCTCGCCCAACGGCCCACCGCGGACACGGAAGGACTGCTGGACCTGTTGCTCGCCTACACACCCGTACTGATGTGGCCGCACGGAGCGGAAGACTTCGCGGTGTCGCTCCGGGAACAGCTGGACGAGCACTGGCGCACCCTGCCCGACAGCCTCCTGGACACCTACCGGTGCGAGTGGAGCGGCGGCTCGGCCAAGGACATCTCCGTGCTGCGGCTGGTCTGGGACGACCAGGAATGGCTGACGTTCTGCAACCGGTTCCGGGTGTCGGGCACGAGCGGAGAGTCCGTATGACCGGCCGCTCCTCCCCCACCGATGCCGCCACCCGCATGGCCGATGCCCTGCGCCCCTTCCAACAGCGGGAAACCGGGGGCGACATGCCGGGGCGGCCACAGACCGGGATCCACGCCAGGATCCTGATCGACCGGTCGCCGACCATGGCGGTATGGCGTGATGACCTGGACGCGTTCGCCCGGGCGCTGATCGGGCTCGGAGCCTTCCGCAGCGTCCAGATCGGCGACCTGCCCGCGGCGGCGGAGGCGCAGGCCTGGGCCGCGAGTCCCGGGACGATCGCAACGGCGGGCGCGGGGGGCACGGATGTGCACCGGGTGCTGATCCTGGTCTCGGACTGCGCTGCCCCCCGGTGGCGCAGTCCGGCGTGGTGGCAGGGTCTGTACGCCCTCCTGCACCGCTCCCCCACAGCACTCATCAATCCCCTGCCCCCGAAACTCTGGCGCCACGTCGGGATCGATCTGCCGGCCGTCCGCGTCAAAGCGCCCACGGCACCAGCGGCGAGCAACGCCGACCTCCTCTTCCAGCCGCCGCCCCTCCTGAACGCCTTGGCGGACAGAAGGCCCGGCGGCGCACCGGACGGCGGTGTACGGGACAACCGTGTACTGGACGGCGATGTTGTGCCGGACCGTGTGCCGGAGGCCGGGCCCGGAGGCACCTCGTGGCTCCCCCTTCCGGTGATGTCGCTGACCGGTCACGCCTTGGGCCGGTGGGCACGGACGCTGACGGCGGAGTCCGCCGACGGTTGTGACGCACTTCTGGTGCCCGGCCCCGCGGCATGGGATCCGCCCACACCGGACGAATGCCGTTGCACGCCCGCCTCCTTGACTGCTTCCTGCCTGATGCTGGCATCCCCCAGAGCGGCCAGGCTCACGGTCTTGTGCGGGGCGTACGAGGAGCTCGATCTGCCACAACTCCAAGAGATCGCCGAAGCGTTCGAGCCCGAGGCCACTTCGGCCGACATCGCCGAGGTCCTCGTGGGCGGGCTGCTCTCCGTCACCGGCGGCGACCCGACGACACTGCGTTTCCGCGACGGCGTCCGGGAGCACATCCGGTCGTCGCTCGGGGTGCGGGACGTACGCCTGCTGCGCGAGCGCCTGCCCCAGTACGCGGAGCGACTCGTCGCAGGTCGGCACGACAGCCTGCCCGCAGCCCACCCGGCGAAGCCGGCGAACCCGGAGAACCCGGTGGCCGAGCCCGCCACGTTCGATCCCGGCAGTCGGGTCACTCCTGCCGCCCCGGTCGCTCCGGTGACCCCGGTCGCTCCGGTCGCTCCGGTGGCGGAGCCCGCAACCGACACGCTGCCGCCCAGGAGTTTCGGCCGACACCGCAGCAGGCCGGACATCCAGCCGTACTTCTTCCTGAGCTATGCGCACACACCGAGGTTCGGGGCGGGGGGACCCGATCCCGACATGTGGGTGGAGCGACTCTTCCGTGACCTCTCCAGCCATGTCATGGCACTGACGGACCTGCCCGCCGGAGCCGAGGCCGGCTTCATGGACCGGGAGATACGCAGTGGTGAGGGCTGGTCGGAACGGCTCGGTGCGGCGCTCGCCACCTGCCGCACCTTCGTCCCCCTCTTCTCGCCGCGGTACTTCGCGAGCGAGATGTGCGGGAAGGAGTGGTTCGCCTTCGCCCAGCGCGCCGTCCATCACGCGGCGCTCAGCAACCAGTCCGCCGAGGCCATCGTTCCCGCACTGTGGGTGCCGGTTCCGCCCTCCCAACTTCCGATGCCGGCCGAGCGGTTGCAGTTCAACCACAACGCCTTCGGGGAGCGGTACGTCACCGAGGGGCTGTACGGCCTGATCAAACTGCGCGGTTACGCCGAGCAGTACGAAAGAGCCGTCTACGAACTCGCCAAGCGCATCGTCCGTGTTGCCGAGACCACCCGGCTCGGGCCGATCCGTCCCCTGGACTACCGGCTGGTGCCGAGCGCCTTCGGCAACACGACCTCCCGCTCGGTCCACATCGTCGTCGCCGCGCCCACACGGCACGATCTGCCTCAAGGCCGCAGTCCCGAGTACTACGGGGACAGCGCCCTGGACTGGAACCCGTACCACCCGGTGTCCCAGCGGCCCATCGCCCACGTGACCGAGGACCTGATCCGCAACCTCAACTACCAGGTGACGGTCAGCTCCTTCGACGACGAGGCCGTGCACTTCGACTCCAAACAGCCGCCGACCCGGCCCGAGATCCTGATCGTCGACCGGTGGGCGGTGGAGGACGAACAGCGCCGCCAGCGCCTGGCCGCCTTCGACCAGGAGTCCCGGCCGTGGATCAACGTGGTCGTGCCGTGGAACCGCTACGACCACCAGAGCCGCGCGAAGGAGAGCGAGTTGGCCCACCGGCTCGAGGACACCATGCCCGTCAAGATGAGCCAGGGCCGGGCCGCCGTCCGAGCCGCCGCCAACGGCGTGGCCAACATGGAGACGCTCGGCCAGATCCTGCCCCAGGTCATCGAGGCCGCGACCCAGCAGTTCATCCGCCACTCACAGGTGTACATGCCCGTCGGCGACACCCGCGACGAGCGGCCGCGGCTGACGGGCCCGATGCGCCCGTTGGTCAGCCTCTCCGACGACGGTAGCGCCTCGCCCCCTCCGTTCGACCAGTTCCCCGACGCGGAAGGGGACCCGCCGTACGAGGACTGACCCTCGCGCCGGGGTTCATCACCCCTCACCGAACCGGCGCCATCGGCATTCCCCTCCGGGAGGGGCACGGCCGGCCAGGGCATCTGAGTATCCGCACTCATGCCGTCGGGCCGTTGACGGGCAAGGATGAGCGGGTCCCTGACCTCGATTCATCGGAGGCGTTTGATGCGTCCGACGCACCCGGCTCGTGCGTTGCCTGCACATCTGTACGGTTCGCCCGGGGCGCCCGCACGGCGTCGCCCGCACGGCGGGTGGTATGCCGTACCGGCAGTCATGACGATCGGCTCACTGCTGTTGTCCCTCTACGGCCTCCTGTGGGGCCTGATCGCGAGGGCGGGCAAGCACATCGTGTGCGACTCGACCACGAGCTGCGCGGCGTCCCCGTACGAGGCCGGATACGCCTCCCCCGGGTGGCCCGGCTGGACGTTCCTCACGGCCGGGAATCTGTTCGCCCTGGCGCTGTTGGTGTGCGCGGGACTGTTCGCGGCCCGCCGCGGCAGGCCCTCGCTGGTGACGGCATGAACGACGAAGTTGGACAGACGGAGACCGGATTGCCCGTCAACCGACCGGCCCGGCTCAGCGCGTACACCGCCCTGAGCGGTGTCGCACTGCTGATGAGCTTCCTGACCCTCTACGGATGGATGCTTCCCCAACTCACCCTGATCGGGGCAGTGGTGTGCGGACTGCTCGCCGTGGTCACCGGCCACGTCGGACGCCTGCGTCGGCGACGAAACGGGCGGGGCACGGCGCTGCTGGGCATCATCGGCGGCTGGCTGGTGCTCCTCACCTGCGCGGCGCTCACGACGGTGGTCGTCGCCGTCTTCGGCGGGCTCGCCGCAGTACTGGACGGACCCTAATTCAGCGTGGCCGATCCACGTGGTCGGGTACCCGCCGCCCGCCGCCCGGCGCCGGGGCCCGGCCGGCCGCCCGGGAAGATGAGTACCGGGGCCCGCCGACCTGAGTACGCCCGCCCGTGCGGCCGGCCGTTCGGAACTGCTTGGCTGTCGTCATGCACAAGACGACCGCCACCCTGAACCCCGGCCACCCCACCCAGACTCCCGCCGCCCGCCGAGTGGCGATGTGGGTCACAGCGCTGACCGTCGCAATGCTCCCCGTGGCCTTCCTCTTCGGAGCACTCGCCGGGATGGCCACACAGGAAAACCCTCAGACCGTGGCCGTCGTCACCGCTTGCTGGTGGGCGTCCTGGACCGCCACGCCCCTCCTCGTGGTGGCCTCCCGGCTCCCGTTGCACCGCACCGTCTGGGCAAGGGCCGGCTACTGGGCCGGCTGGGCCGCGCCCCTCCCGCCGGCCACCACGATCCTGCTGACGCTCACCCTGTAGCCACAGCCGGTTCGGCGGCGCGTTTCCGAAGCCATGACGGCTGGTCAGCCTCGGCTTTCCGGAGCGCCGTTGTCAGTGGTAGCGGTTAGGTTCGAGGTGTTGCAAGGGGTGTATTCGACGGGGAGTGGACGATGATCGAGAGCAGTGTTCAGCCCACGCTCAGGGTGGTACTGACAGACGTGAACGAGCGCGTGGTGGAGGCATGGCGGGCCGCGTTCGCGGACACCCCCGGCATCGAGATCCGCAGGGGCTCGATCCTCGACGAGGACGTCGATGCCTGGGTCACCCCGACGAACTCACAGGGGCGGATGGACGGCGGGGTCGACGCCGTCATCAAGCGCCACCTCGGATCCGGGATTCAGCTCCGTGTACAGCGCGCGATCCGCGACCGGTTCGCCGGAGCCCTCCCGGTGGGCAGCGCGGTCTGCGTCCTGTCGGGGGCGAACAGCCCCCGGTACCTGATATCGACGCCGACCATGGTGCGGTCCTCGCAGAACGTGAGTGCCACGGTGAACGTGGCGCTGGCCTGCGCCGCAGCCTTCCAAGCCGTGCACCGGCAGAACCAGCTGGCGCCGGGCAGCATCCGCTCCGTGGCGCTGGTCGGGATGGGCGCGCAGACCGGTCGGGTCCCGGCCAGGGTGTGCGCCAATCTGATGTGGACCGGCTACACGCTCTTCCATGACCACTGGTTCGAAGACGACGACGAGTTGCCCGCCACGATCATCACTCAGCTCAACGGCATCGAGAACGCCCCCGTTGAGGAACGGGTGCGCATCGTGCCGCCGAAGGCCGCCGAGCCTGTCGCTGCCTGCCACCCCGCCAGCCACTCCGACGCGAACGACCCCCTGGTCCTCACCGAGCTCTTCGACGGTGGCGGGGAGCCTTGGCTTCCGCTCCTCAAACCCGTGATCGAGGCGCTGCCGGACGCCGCCCGGTTCATCGGGAAGGGCCGCAGCCCTGAGATCGTCCCCGTCCGTGAGCTGACCTTCCAGGCGCTCAAGCCCAATCCGCCGCACAGGTGGAAGGTCGTCGCCTTCGGCCAGAACCCCTACCCG
Source organism: Streptomyces sp. NBC_00454 (assembly GCF_041434015.1). GTDB lineage: Bacteria > Actinomycetota > Actinomycetes > Streptomycetales > Streptomycetaceae > Streptomyces. Next base: position 479,591 of record NZ_CP107907.1, read on the forward strand.
CGGCCGGAGAGCGCGACCGGCATAGCCATGTTCGACAACGCCTTCAACGACTGGAAGGACAGCCAGTTCGGCAGGGTCGTCAGCATCCGCTGCATCATCAAGGCGGCGGCGATGTGGAAGTACGGCATCGCCAAGAAGACGCCCATCGCCGACATCCGCGCGCTGTTGAAGGAGCGGGACACCGTCCAGCCGCCGGAGTGGTTCCAGGCGATGCTCACGCAGGGCGTGCTGTTGCTGAACGCTTCCCTCACGGCCAGTGGGGACGGGGCGATGGGTGCCGAGCAGCACACGGCGTTCTGGCGGCCCGTCGCCGAACGGATCGTCGAGGAGATCCTCAAGGCCAAGCAGGACGCCGATGTTGAGGACCGCGGGGTCGTGTTCGCCTGGTGGGGGGCACACGCCCGCAACCTGAAGGGGGTCGTCCTGCGGCTCCAGGAGAAGTACCCGGACGTCGAGGTCCGGCACATCGACCACACCAACCCGGCAGCGCAGGGAGACATCTTCTGCGAGGGCGATCACTTCGCCATGGTCAACGAGGCCCTCGCCTCGCTGGGTGCCGATGTGATCGACTGGCTGCCGAGCAAGGGGTGGAACGCAGGGGCAGCCGGTGCGGACGCGGGTGTGGCGGCGCGCATGGGCACCTTCATCGAGTCGACCATGAACCTGCACCAGCTGTACCTCGAGCGGCTCACCAGCGTCAAGGACGAGGGCCTGGTCCTCCCCGCGATCACCGGCGTGTTCGATACCCCGCTGATGGATTTCCACGACGCCGTCGCACCGGTCGCCGAGACGCTGTCCGGGCTCGCCGGACACATAGTCCGGTCACGCGACTTCGGCAAACGGCGGGCGGACGAGACCTCCGGCGGCCTGTCCGCCGACGCGATCGCCGCGCTCTACCTCTACACCTGCGAATCCGCCTTCTACCGCGAGATCAATGCGGTCCTCCGCTCCGCGGACCGCACCAGGGTCATGCCCTACCTGCCGTACCTGCGGCTGCTGTTCTCGGCGGTGTCCGGGCTACCCGCACACACGCAGCCGCTGTGGCGCGGTGTGTCTCTGGATCTGCGGGCGCAGTACCCGGTGGGCCAGACGGTCACCTGGTGGGGCGTCTCCTCGTGCACCTCCGAGCTGAAGGTGGCCCGGTCCTTCCTGGGGAGCCGCGGCAAGCGGACCCTCTTCGAGGTGACGCCCGCCCACGCGGTCGGGATCAGGGGCTTCTCCGCCTTCACCGGGGAGGAGGAGTACATCCTCACTCCGGGCACTCAGCTCAAGGTGACGGACGTCAAGAGCGAACGCGGCGGGCTGTGCACGGTCAGACTGACCGAGGTGGACGCGGCTCCGCTGGTGTCCTGACCGCCCTTGGGGCCGCGCGCCTGTTTCGGCGCGCCAACTCGGTCAGCCTGGCGGCCAAGCCACTGCCCGATCGGTCCGCGACGCGTACTACGGCCCCTCGTCGTAGACTCCCGCCTCGACCTCGAGGGCGAGTTCCTGGAGGACCTCGATCGCGGAGACGTCCGTGCGCCCCTGGTCGTGGGCGATCGCGAGGCTGGTGAACGCCAGGCTGAATCCGGAAACCATCGTGTGCAGGGCCGGGCCCAGGGCCTCGGCCACCAGGGCCGCCACCTGCCGCGGAGACGCGTCGGCCGGGACGCTGATCGACGGCAGCATCTCGTTCAGGAGCGTCGTGGCCACCTGGGCCGTCGCCGCTCCGCCCGCTGAGTCGTCGCCGTCTCCGCCGCCCGTGTCATCCTGCCCGGTCTCGGCGGCCCGCCGGATGTCCTGGGCCTCGGTGAGGATGCCGATCACTCTCTTGAGTACCTCTGCGCGTTCCACCCCTGGAGGGTAGCCGGGGCCCCGGCCGCGGCCAGGTGCCCCGGAGCTTTGGACCCGGGCGCAGCTGTGATCGGGAGCTTGACAGACGGCGTGAGGAATCGGCCGCAATCAGTGAAGGTTGGCCGGCACAGGACGCGCCCCCAGTGGGACGGAGCACGCTAGTTGGCCCGCCGTGGCGTCTCGCCGCGCTCCTTGCTAGATTCGGCGCGATTCGACGTGGTGAGCATGCGAAGTGCCGCCCACGGGGCCGACCCGATCAGCAGCAGGGTGCGGGCGGGCGGCCTCCCCAACCGAGAGGTATGCCGGCATGCTTGCCAACGCAAAAACCCACGTCCTGATACTCATCGGCGTGTGGGCGGCGCTCACTGCGGTGCTGATGCCCCTCTTCGGCCCGTGGGGCGCTGTGTTCGCCGGAGCCGGCGCGAGCCAGGTCGCCTACCTCACCGCCAGGGCCTACCTGAAAGACGCGCCTGCGCTGTGGGCGACCGGCATGATCTTCACCGCGATAGGTGCGATCAAACTCAACATCAAGGACTGGCATACTCACGGCGCTGCCTTCGGCATCCCGGAGACGGTGTGCCTGGTGGCCCTCGCCTGCGTCGGGACCCTGTGGGTGGTCCGGAGGTTGAAGAGGGTGGCGGACGACTTCAAGACCAACTTCAAGGCCGCAACCATCGAAGCCACCGCCATCAGGGAACGAGCGGAAGCCGAACAGGCCCAGCGAGCAGTGGGCCAGCCCGAGGGGTACGGCGAGTTGGGGTTGCGCAGGTCGGCCCGGCTCGGCGCCCTCACCACCACGCTCACGGATCACGCCCGCAAGGTAGCCGCTGCCGGTGGCCCGGCCGCCGACATGGTCGCGGTCGCGGTCGCCGATGTTCACAAGAGGCTGGCCAAGGACCCCGGGCTGCTGCCGCACCTTCGCTACAACTTGGGCAAGGCCGACGTGGACGAGAGCGTACGAGCGGTCGCGGGAGCCCTGCTCGCCGAGGCCGAGGTGGCCGGGCAGCTGCCGCACTCTCTCTAGGGCCTGCGTGATGCTGTGATCAGTTGATGGGTTCTGCCTTCCTCGTGGGGCGGAGCCCGGTGGGACACTGGTCCGCATGTGGAAGAGTGCAACAGAGCTGACAGAAGCCTGTATCGAGGACGCGAGCAACATCTTGGTTGCACCTTCGATGTTGCAGGATCATGAGCTGATCAGGGACTTCTTCGGTTCCATCATCACGCCGGAGGACCTTGCTTCCGGTTCGCCCCAACTCGCGCAGAAGACCGTCTACCTGTGCGGCGACATATCCAGGATCAGTGGCCACCAACTGCGCGCGGCTGCACGGGTATTCGTCATCCGGGAGCTGTCAGACGGTTTCCGCGAGGACGTCGACCAGTCTTGGACCCTCGTCGACGTCGGCCGAGTCCCCATCCTCGTACACGGTGTCGGCGTGTACTACCGTCGCTTTTTCGGACTCGACGCCGATCACTTCGGACGGATCCGTTCGGAGCACGCGTTCCAGTCCCTGACGGAGTCCACCAAGCCCGGAACAGCCCATCGCAGCGGAATCTATCTGACGCCCGTCACACAAATCGGTGACGAACTGCATTTCCGCCTGCTCCGGTGCTCCACGAATCTCTCGGGGCCGACCGAGAGCTTTCGCCAGACCGACACGCGCATCGTCGAGGCTCTGAACCGCGAGGCCGCCGGCGTCTTCCGGAACCAGGCACCGCTCAATCACGTCCTCGCTCAGATCTACCACAACACCCTTGCCACGGCCGAGCGCAAGCAGTCCAAGGCCAAGATCTCATCCCATGCCGACAAGACCAAGGACATGCCTGTCAACGGCATCATGGCCTTCTGCACCTTCTATGACCGGCTCGAAAAGCTGCAACCCCTGGCCGAAGACGCCTTCGACTACGGCGTGAAGGGGGCCAGCGGGCTGACCAAACTCCACTTTCGCCTCAAGGAGCCGACCGGGGAACGTGATGGAGTCACGCTCCCTTCGCAGTTCACCGTGATCCTTTACCCCGGCTCCGTGTTCTTCATGCCGCTGTCCACCAACCGCCTGTATACGCACGAAATCCGTCCCTCAACGCTGGACGCCGAGTTGCTCCCGACCCGCCTGGGATACGTGGTGCGCTGTTCGAACGCCGAAGCCGTTCACAAGAACGGCAACACGTTCCTGAAGCTGGCCGGGGATCTGGTGAAGCTGGAGGCGCCCACACCAGATGGGATGGACGAGCTGCGCAGATTGTATGCCGAGGAGAACAGAACCTCGTCCTTCATTGATTACGGCGACGAATTTCACTTCAGCATGAACACAGGAGACTACACTGCCCCCCGAATCCAGGATCTCGGATGAGATCCTCTCGTACTCTTTTCCAACCGAGCAAAATCTCTTCGCGGAGCTGTCCGCGTCGGCTCGCTTGGAAGGCGTAGGAAAAGGCCGGCGAGGCGCCGTGCTCACCAAGGTCGACGAGGCGGGCGGCGTACCGCTCGTACGCACTACCACCCGATACGGCAGCCCGACGCAGCGTTTCCGGGCGGTACACGAACGGCTTGCGCAACACGTCCAAGAGCGAGCGGCGCTCCCGGTCGGCTTCAACAACGCTCTCATCGAGAGCTACACGAACGCCTACACAACCATGGGCAGCCATTCCGACCAAGCCCTCGATCTGGCCAACGAGTCGTTTATCGCCGTCTTCTCCTGCTACCAACATCCCGAAGCGAGCCCGCCAAGAAAGCTGATCTTCGAATCAAAGGGTTCCAGCGGAGAGAAGTTCGAGATCCCCCTCGCCCACAACAGTGTCGTCGCGTTCTCTGTCGACTCGAATCGGCGACTCAGACACAAAATCATATTGGAAACGCCAGCCCGGACGACGGACAACCAATGGCTGGGTGTAACATTTCGAACCTCAAAGACCCTCGTTCGGTTTCGCGACGGAAACGCATATCTCCCGCAGGATGAACGCCTCATGTCGGCCGACGATGAGCAGAGGAATGAGTTTTATCAACTACGCCGCCGTGAGAACAAGGAAACGGATTTCACCTACCCCCTGCTGACGTACACCATAAGCGAGAGCGACCTGATGCCGCCTGTCTGACCCAATGGCCGCGGCTCGCCGACCCATGATCCCGCTGTGGCAGATGTGATCACGGCGTCCGAACCGTCCTGGACGGCTCGCCGTCACTCCAGCCCGGTTTGATAGCCTGCGGCGATGGACGAGGTATTGGACGAGGGACCGTTCTTCCACGGAACAAAGGCCGAGCTGCGGGTCGGGGATCATCTCACCGCCGGCTTCCGCTCCAACTACCGGCCCGAAATCGTGATGAACCACATCTACTTCACCGCGTTGCGCGACGGCGCGGGACTTGCCGCCGAACTCGCCGCCGGCGACGGGGCCCCGCGCGTGTATGCCGTCGAACCGACCGGTGAGTTCGAGAACGATCCAAACGTCACCGACAAGAAGTTCCCCGGCAATCCCACCCGCTCCTATCGCAGCCTGGGGCCGCTCCGGATCGTGGGCGAGGTCACCGACTGGACGCGACAGACACCCGAAGCCCTCCAGATGTGGCGGGACCGGCTGGCCGAGATCCGTCTGGATGACCGGGCGGAAATCATCAACTGACGGCGAGGCGCGGCGAGGTCTCCTCCAGACGGCACTACCGTTGAGAAGGTGACGGGAAGCGACGCCGACCGGCGGTGGTCCGAGTCCATGCCGGCGGCCTACGAGCAGTACCTGGTGCCGGTGCTCTTCCGGCCCTTCGCCGAGGACCTGGCCGCCCGAGCGGCTCCACTCCAGCCAAGGCGGATTCTCGAACTGGCCGCGGGCACCGGCGCTTTGACATCGCTCCTGCTCTCCGCGGTTCCGTCGGCCGAGGTGACGGCCACCGACCTGAATGAGGCCATGGTCGCCTTCGGGTCGTCCCGGGCCCCGGGCGCGGTGTGGCGGCAGGCCGACGCACAGCGGCTGCCGTTCCCGGACGGAAGCTTCGACCTGGTGGTCTGCCAGTTCGGCGTGATGTTCTTCCCCGACCGGGTCGCGGCCTTCGCCGAGGCCCGCCGGGTGCTGGCCCCGGGCGGCCGGTTCCTGTTCAACACGTGGGGCCCCATCGGTACGCACGCCTTCGACGCCGCGGTGCAGGCAGGGCTTGAGCAGGCCTTTCCGGTCGACCCTCCACGGTTCCTCCCAACGGTCCCGCACGGCTACGCCGACCCCGCCGTTGTGGCCGCCGACCTGGTGGCGGCCGGGTTCGGCGTCGAGGAGGAGCAGGAGCTGACCCTGGATGGCCGGGCCGCGTCGGCCGCCGACGTCGCCATCGGGTTCCTCACCGGGACGCCCGTGCGCGCGGCCGTCGAAGAGCGCGGAGACGGGCCGACCGTCCGGGCCACCGTCATCGAGGAGATGACGGCCCGTCTGGGTGCAGGGCCGGTCGTCGCCCCGATGACGGCGTACGTCTTCCTCGGCGCGGCCTGAACGCTCGACACGCCCGCGCCGGGAAAGGCGCGCGGACCTCGATGCGGACGATCCGCAGCTCGGCGGCGCGCTCGGCCATGACCAGGCGCAGGGTGTCCAGGGCGAAGTGCGCGGTGGGGCGGCCGCCCGGCCTCGGTGGTCATGGCCGGATCCGTGCGGTTCCGCCGGGGGTCCCCGGAACGCATCGCCGAAGGTCCCTCAGCGGGCGCCGCCCGTGGCCTACGATCTCGGCGGACGGTCCCGTTCCGTAATCGCCGCTCGCCCCCGCACTCATGGAGGTCAACCGTGTCCCGGACGGCCAGAGGAAGCAGCAGTCGCCGCCACAGCCTCCGTATCCGCGTCGCGGCCTCAGCCGCCGCGGCGGGTGCGTTCCTCATCGCGGGATGCTCATCGAGCGGCGGCGGCGCGGGTGAGGCGGCCGGCGGAGTGCCCGTCGTCGAGAAGGGCAAACTGACGACCTGCACCCACCTGCCGTACCCGCCGTTCCAGTTCGAGAAGGACGGCAAGGTCGTCGGTTTCGACGTGGCCCTGGTCGACCTGGTGGCGAGCCGGCTCAAGGTCGAGCAGAAGATCCTCGACACGCCCTTCGAGAACTTCAAGACCGGGGCCTTCCTGAACTCCGGCGAGTGCGACCTCGCGGCGGCCGGCATGACGATCACCGACGAGCGCAAGAAGAACGTCGACTTCTCCGTGCCCTACTTCGACGCGACTCAGGCACTGCTCGTGACCAAGAAGAGCGGCGTCACCTCGCTGGCCGATCTCAAGGCGAAGTCGAAGAAGCTGGGCGCGCAGGCCGAGACCACCGGGGAGAGCTACGCCAAGGGCCAGGGATTCGACCCCGTAGCCTTCGAGAGCTCGGACGCGGTGATCAACGGACTGCGCACCGGTCAGGTCGACGCCGTAGTCATCGACTACCCGGTCGTCCAGGGCTGGCTCAAGGACCCGAAGAACGCGGCCGAGTTCACCCTCGCGCAGAACATCGACACCGGCGAGCAGTACGGCTTCTCGGTGAAGAAGGGCAACACCGCCCTCGTGGCCGCGATCGACAAGGCGATCACGGACGCCAAGGCCGACGGAACCTACAAGAAGATCTACGAGCAGTGGATCGGCCCGCTGCCCCAGGCCGCGCCGTGACCTCTCGGCTGACCCGCCGTCAGCGCCGCCGCGTCTCGCAGGGCGTGCAGTACGCGCTCTTCGGTGCCGTGCTGGTGCTGATCGGCGTGAACGCCGACTGGGGCCGGCTGCAGAACCAGTTCGCCCAGAAGGACCTGGCGCTGCGGCTCTTCCCGGAGATCATCACCACGGCCCTGCGCAACACGGTGGTCTACACGCTGTCGGGGTTCCTCCTCGGCCTGGTCCTCGGCCTGGTCATCGCCATGATGCGGCTGTCCTCGGTGGCCCCCTACCGGTGGGTCGCCGGCGTCTACATCGAACTGTTCCGCGGCCTCCCGGCGCTGCTGATCTTCATTTTCGTCGGCGTGGCGGTGCCACTGGCGTTCCCCGGTACAGCGATCCCCGGCGGCACGTACGGCAAGGTCGCACTCGGCCTCGGCCTGGTGGCCGCCGCCTACATGGCGGAAACGATTCGGGCCGGCATCCAGGCGGTCCCCAAGGGGCAGCTGGAGGCGGCCCGCTCGCTGGGCTTCTCGCACGCCCGGGCCATGGTCTCGATCGTCATTCCACAGGCCTTCCGCATCGTCATCCCGCCGCTCACCAACGAACTGGTCCTGCTGTTCAAGGACTCCTCGCTCGTACTGTTCCTCGGTGTGACGCTGCAGGAGCGGGAGCTGACCAAGTTCGGACGGGACCTCGCCAGCCAGAGCGCCAACTCCACCCCGATCCTGGTCGCGGGCCTGTGCTACCTCCTGGTGACCGTGCCGCTGAGCTTCGTGGTGCGCCGGCTGGAAACCCGCGCGGCCAAGGCCACGTGAGGACGAGATGCCACAGGAGACGGAAGCGGTGGACCCGATGACCACGGACGGCCCGGAGATCGAGATCCGCGGACTGCACAAGTCCTTCGGCGACAACCACGTCCTGCGCGGCATCGACTTGGAGATCGCGCGGGGCGAGGTGGTGTGTGTCATCGGGCCGTCCGGCTCGGGCAAATCGACGCTACTGCGCTGTGTGAACCTGCTGGAGGAGCCCAGCGAGGGCCGGGTCTTCGTCGGAGGCACGGAGGTCACCGACCTGGACGTGGACATCGACGCCGTACGCCGCCGCATCGGCATGGTCTTCCAGCAGTTCAACCTCTTCCCCCATGTGAATGTCACGGAGAACCTCACCCTGCCCCAGCGCCGGGTCCTGCGCAGGGACAAGATCGGGGCCGCGGCCGTGGCCCGCGAGAACCTCGCGCGCGTGGGCCTCTCCGACAAGGCCGAGGCCTTCCCCGCCCAGCTGTCCGGCGGCCAGCAGCAGCGGGTGGCGATCGCCAGGGCCCTGTCCATGGGACCGGAGGTGATGCTCTTCGACGAGCCGACCTCGGCACTCGATCCCGAACTCGTGGGCGAGGTGCTGGCGGTGATGCGGGTCCTGGCGAGCGAGGGCATGACGATGATGGTCGTCACCCACGAGATGAGCTTCGCCCGCGAGGTCGCGGACCGGGTCGTGTTCATGGACGGCGGTGTGATCGTCGAGCAGGGTCCGGCGGCGCAGGTGATCGGGGATCCCCGGCAGGAGCGGACCAGGAGCTTCCTCGACCGCATCCTGGACCCGGCGGCGGCCGAACCGCCCCGGGCCGAGCCGCCCAGGCCCGAGGGCGAGGGCTCGCGGCCGGGCGAGGACGCTTGAATCCTGTCGGTCCCCGGCGCGCCCCCGCCCCCGCCCCCCGCTCCGCGCGCCCGGATGCCGGGGCACCAGGACGGCAAACCCGGCCCACCTGCGGCGCCGCCGTGCCGATGGGGCAGGATGGCAGCCCGCTTCCGGATGCGCACGCATGTCCGAACGCGGCTTCCCGCACGACGAACTGACAGGTGACAAGGTGACGACACCCCTCATACGGCGGGCGGCAGCTCCCGCCGCCGCTTCCCCGGTCCGGCGAGGGGCGGAGGTCGTCCGTTGACCCGGGACCTCGTCCTGCACGACTGGCTGGTCGCCGGCATCGCGCTCGCCGCGGGCGCCCTGGCCGGTCTGCTCCTGCGCGCCCTCGTACGGTGGCTGGGCAAGCATGCCCTGCGGACGCGCTGGAGCGGGGACGACATCATCGTCGACGCGCTGCGCACCTTCGCGCCCGGGGCGGCCGTCATCGGGGGCGCCGCCGTGGCCGCCTCGGCCCTGCCCCTCAGTACGCGAATCTCCGGCTGGGTGACCCATTCGCTGACCGCCCTGCTGATCCTCATGGCCACCCTCGGCGCGGCCCGGGTCGTCGCAGGTCTCGTCCAGTCCGTGGCCCATGCGCGCACCGGAGTGGCCGGATCGGCCACCATCTTCGTCAACATCACGCGGGTCGTGGTGCTCGCGATGGGCCTGCTCGTCGCGCTGGAAACCGTGGGCGTGTCCATCGCGCCCCTGCTCACTGCCCTCGGGGTGGGCGGTCTGGCGGTCGCGCTGGCCCTGCAGGACACCCTCGCCAACCTCTTCGCCGGCGTCCACATCCTCGCCTCGAAGACGGTGCAGCCCGGTGACTACATCCGCCTCACGAGCGGCGAGGAGGGCTACGTCGTCGACATCAACTGGCGCAACACCGTGGTCCGCAACCTGTCGAACAACCTCGTGATCATCCCCAACGGGCGGCTCGCGCGCACGAACATGACCAACTTCACCCAGCCCGAGCAGCAGTTGTCCATCCTGGTCCAGGTCGGAGTGGGCTACGAAAGCGACTTGGAGCACGTCGAGCGGGTGACCCTCGAGGTGGTCGACGGGGTGATGGCCGACATCAACGGAGCGGTCCCCGACCACGAAGGGGCCGTCCGCTTCCACACGTTCGCGGACTCCAGGATCGGCTTCACGGTGATCCTGGGCGTCGGCGAGTTCAGCGACCAGTACCGGATCAAACACGAGTTCATCAAGCGGCTGCACCGACGGTTCCGAGAAGAGGGCATCTCGATCCCCGCCCCCACACGGACCGTCACGCTCCACCAGGACGACCCCCGGCCCGCACCGCCGGCACCGTTCCCGCACCAACGCGAGGCGCCGGCCTCGGCACTGGCGGACAACGGGCGGTAGCGGGCCTGGGTGGCAGGCTCAGGTCGGGCTCACGGCCGGACACCGGTCGGATCCGTCGCTTCTGCGTCCGCCCGGGACGCGGCGCCCGATCCGGGTCCGAACCCCCTGACGATCAGCCACCCGGCCAGCGCCAGCTCCCAGGCGAACACGGGGAGCGCGGCGACCGAACCCGCGACGGAGACCTGCGCGTAGGCCCCGAACATCACGGCGACCGCCGAGGCGCAGATGAGCGGCCCGCCGACCAGCCCGAGTACGGCGATGAAGCGCGGCACGAGCCGTGCGCGGTACGCCAGGTACGCGAGCAGCACGGTGTTCAGGCCGAGGGCGACGTTGGGCCCGAGCAGGAACGTCCAGTCGTGCACGGCCACCAGCGCGGCGTCGGCGCCGTCCGCCGCCCCTCCGTCCCGCCGCAGGGTGACGAGCGCCAGGACGGAGACGATCCCGAGGGTGATGACGGCCGCCTCCAGCAGCCGCCCGAAGGCGTATCCGAGCGCGAGCCCCTCGCCGTGGCGCCGCAGGACGGGGAACAGCGCCGCCCCGGTACCGGCAACCGCCACCACGAGCACCACCTCGCAGACCACCCCGAGCAGCGCCTTCGTGTCGGCGCCCTGTGCGAGCCGGCCGTCCGCCGCGCCCAGCAGGGGGCGGTACAGAACCGCCCCGGCTATCGCGGCGACCTCGGTCAGCAGGAACAGCGACCCGGCGGCCACCGCGGTTCTCCGGTCCGGACTCATCTTCTCGGCACCTCTCACTCGATGGTGGTGTACGCCGTACACCTGGCGGCAACCATAGGTGTACGGCGTACACTCGTCAAGGAGAGGGTGCTGTCGATGAGGGAAGGGGCCGAACCGGAATGACCCGGCAGGAAGCCACACACACGCAACGGATCCCCCTGAACAGGGACCGCGTCCTGCGCGCCGCCGTCACGCTCGCCGACGCCATCGGCATCGACGCGCTCAGCATGCGCAGGCTCGCGCAGGAGCTGGGCGTCGTACCGATGGCCCTCTACAAGCACGTGGCCAACAAGGAGGAGCTGCTCGACGGCATGGCCGACGCCATCGTCGGCGAGATCGACCCGCCGGCCGCGGGGGCCGACTGGCGGCTCGTGGTCCGCGGGCGGATCCTGTCGGCCCGGCGGGTGCTGCTGCGCCACCCCTGGGCGACCCGGGTCATCGAGTCGCGGACCGGACCCACTCCGGCCGTGCTGGCGTACCTGGACTCGATGGCCGGGAGCTTCCGGGACGGTGGGCTCTCCGCCGACCTCACGCACCACGTCATGCACGCGATGGGCAGCCGCCTGCTCGGCTACAGCCAGGAACTCTTCGACACCTCGGGCCCCTCCGGCCCGCCGGATCCCGGGATGGCGGCGCGCTACCCGCACATCGCGGAACTGGCCGCGACGGCCGCGCACGACGGGGGCTCCGCGGTCGGCGGCGGCTGCGACGACCAGTTCGAGTTCGAATTCGCCCTGGACCTCCTCCTGGACGGCTTCGAAAACCTCCGCCGCCAGGGCTGGACGTCCGCGCGGAAGACGTAGGCGGGGCCTGGGGGCGGCTTCGCACTCAAATCACACGATGTGCCAGCCTGAAGCCACCGCGATGAGCTGGATTCGGCACACTTCCCTTCCCTCCCGGGAAAAGGAGAACTGAATCCCGTCTTCGTAGCCCTGCTGGTTCTCCAGAGTCCAGATCCACTGCGCCGACGCGCCCAGCACGCGGGTCCACGGCGAGTCCTGGGGCGCATCCCCGACGCACACGCCTTCCAGCGGGAGCCCGTCGGAGCTGGAGATGCGGATCGTGTCGTCGTCGGCGTTGACCGCCAGCACCCAGGACCCGTCCTCGAAGTCCAGGATCACGGCGGGAATCGTGGTCGGCGCGTCCGGGAAGCTGCCGTATCGAACGCCCAGCAGGCGTCCGGCCTCGTAGCACATCGCCCGACGCTCTTCTTGGAACATGCCCGCGCCCCTTCCGAATCCGACACGCTCGCGCGATCTCCGGATGCGCGGCTGATCATTCGAACACGATGGACACGGCACGGAGACGGAATTCCGTCACGCAATCGCCCTGTCCGGCCTCATCCCGCCGGGCTTCGCGCGACCGGAGCTCGGCGGCCGCCGCATACGCAAAACGCCCGGCCGGGAAGTCCGGGCCGGGCGTGCTGCTGTGTCTGTTGCCGCTGGTGGCTTAGTACCAGTGGTGGTTCTGCCAGAAGCTCCAGGCGCCGACGGGGCTGCCGTAGCGGGAGTTCATGTAGTCCAGGCCCCACTTGATCTGGGTGGCCGGGTTGGTCTTCCAGTCCGAGCCCGCCGAGGCCATCTTCGAGGCCGGCAGGGCCTGGACCAGGCCGTACGCGCCGGAAGAGGAGTTCGTGGCGGTGTGGTCCCAGCCACTCTCGCGGGAAACGATGTTGTTGAACGCAGCGAACTGGGCCGGGTCCTTGATCATCTGCTGGGCGATCGCCTTGGCGCTCATCGGGGCGGCCTGCGCGGGAACCGCGGCCAGCATGGAACCGGCGACGCCCAGGGCGAGGACGGTACCCGCGAGGGTCTTCTTGGAAGCGGCGATGCGGCGGATGACTGCGTTGGACACGGATTGACCTTCCGAAGGGGACAGGGACGGTCGCAGGCATGCCGAAGACATGCGTGAGCCACTCACGCGAAGGAGAGGGGTTCGTCCGGGGAGCGGGAGACCGGGGGTGAACCCGGGGGGATCTCCGTCCGCCCTGCGACTCATCCAGTTCTACGGGGGTTCCCGGGCCCTGGCAACGCCCCCTCTTACTAGTGGTCCTCGCAGCCGGGGCGCAACGACCCCCCTCCGCCCGGGCAGGCATCAGAGCAGGTGAGGGCCGGTATGGAGGGGTGCGTAGGGGACGTTTAAGGACTACTATCCCGGCTCGTATGTGACCTAGGTCCTGTGGGGCGGGTCACCGCCGGAGGCCCCGGATCTCACCCAGCGTGCCCGCCCGTACCCCTTTCGGGGGCAGGCTCACGGACGGATCCGACCCCCGCATCGAAGGCCACGGGCGCCATAGGGGGCAAAAAGAACAAGGTGAGGGCTACCCACGCCCAGCGACGCACCGATGCCCCGCACCTTCCGGCGGCGGGGGCCCAGTTCTCACCCGAGATAGTTGATCTGCAGGACGGTGATCGTCTTGAGCGCGTGTCCGATGAGGACGACGGCGAAGCACTGCTCGGTGACGATCATCCGCACGATGCCGTCGTCGTCGCCGTATGCCTCGGTGGCGCCGAGGGGGTCCTGACAGGCATCCGCAAGGGCCAGAGTGAGGGTCTCGCTGGCCGGCCCCGGCATGGCTTCGTGGACGGCCTCGGCCGCAGGGTCGTACTTGAGGCGATGGGTCACATCTGCTTCGTCTGCTTCCAATGTCTGAGCACCAGTTTTCAGGGGCACAGACCACCGGACGGCGGGCAGCGATCTTTGCGCGACTTAGCGTAGCGATCCGCGCGGGAGGTAAGGGCCGCTTCGGGAATTCAGGCAGCGCCGCGGGTCCGGAGCCGCGCGGCGTCCGCTCGGACCCGGTCCGTTACGTCGATCCAGGACTCCGTGGGGTCCTCGCCGCGGCCTTGGGCTGCGGCAATGTCCCGGCCTCGCTGGATGGCTGCGACCGTGTCCTTGGCGACGCGTTCCCAGCGTGCGAACACGGCGAGGAGTTCGTGGGCGGGGGCCCGGTTGATCTCGCCGACGAAGCGCTGGGCGAGTACGGGGTTGCCGAGTGCGCCGCAGATCCGCTCGATGGTCCACGGGGTCTCGCTCACGACGGCCTCCACGGCGGAATCACGACTGGTGATTTCCACCGTAGCGGAGATTCGTTAGCCGGCTACCGTTTCCGCCTTGTCGCACCGGGTCGCATCTGGCGTACGGGCGCGGCCTGGTGTCGGGTCTTGGGGCGCGGCCAGTGTTTCGGCGGACTGGTCCGGGTTACTGGCCACTGTTCCCCCGCGAAGGGCGTTGCTGCTACCCGAGCTTGGCAGCGGCCTTCTCGTAGTCGGCTGCCTGTGCCCGCCTGAGGAGGTGGGTGACGCGGATGAGGGTGTTGCCGTGCAGGGAGTCGTATTCGGTGAGCGCCGGGATGCTGCTGGTGGCGGCTTGGATGTAGTCGTGGCGGGTTTTGGCATCGGCGGCATAGGCGGCCTTACTCGGCGCTGGAGCGGCGGCGGAGCCGCCCGCGGAGGCCGGCCCACCGGAGGCGGCTTGGGGGGATCGCGATCGAGCCGGGATTGGGCTAGAAGGGTCACTATGGAACTCACCCAGATACGCCTGTTGGTGTCCGACTTCCCCGCCGTCTACCGCTTCTACCGGGACGTGCTCGGGCTCAAGCCGCAGTTCGAGGCCGAGGCCGGCCCGTACGCCAAGCTCAGCCCCGACACCGGACACGCCGCGATCGCGCTGCAGGACCGGGCGCAGATGGCCGACGTGCTGGGGCAGTTGGGGGCGGAGCCGGAGGGATACCGCGCGCTGGTGGTTCTGCGGGTGGACGACCTGGACGCGGCCCACGCCGAACTCACCTCGCGGGGTGCGGAGTTCACCCGCAACCCGGGCCCGATGGGCGACCGAATACGGGTCGCCTACCTGGAGGACCCGGAAGGAAATCTGATCGAGCTCCAGGAGTGGCTGGCGCTGCGCGAGCAGGCTGGCGGCGTGCCGGCGTCAGAGGCCTAAAGGGTGTTGCAGAAGGCTCGGCGTTGGGCATTTTCCCTGTATGGGTGGGGTGTTGCGGGCTGAGCCGGTGTGGGTGGAGACGTTCACGGGCTTGCGGATCGATCGGTTCGCGAAGCTGGTGAAGGTGGTGCGCGAGCGGGGCGGGAACGGGCCCGGCGGTGGCCGGCCCTGGTGCCTACCGCTGCCCGACAGGGTGCTGCTGGTGGCGGTGTACTACCGCACGAACCTGACCATGCGGCAGCTCGCTCCGCTCTTCGGGATCTCCCCGGCCACCGTCTGTCGAGTCATCCAGCGCCTACGGCCGCTGCTGGCGCTGGAGCCGGCCCCGCGGCCGGTCGCCGACGTGGAACGGCTGTGGATCGTGGACGGAACCTTGATCCCAGTCCGCGACCGCACCGTCGCCGCCTCGTCCCGCAACTACCGGTTCTCGGCGAACGTGCAGGTCATCATCGACGCGGACAGCCGCCTGGTCGTCGCGAGCGCCCGCCCGGCGCCCGGCAACAAGGCCGACGCCCACGTCTGGCGCGAGTCGGATCTGCCGGCCCAGGCCGCCGGGACGACGGTCATCGCGGACGGCGCCTACTTGGGCACCGGGCTGATCGTCCCGCACCGCAGACGAGCTGGACGCCCCCTCCTGCGCGGCCAGGAAGAAGACAACGCCGAACACCGACGCGTTCGCGCCCGCGTCGAGCACACCTTCGCCCGCATGAAGAACTGGAAGATCCTCCGCGACTGCCGCCAGAAAGGAGACGGCCTCCACCACGCCGTCCAAGCCGTCGCCACCATGCACAACCTCGCGATGACACGGTGAAACAGCAGCTCAACCCGCCACACAGCCCTGCCCACACTGAGCCTTCTGCAACAACCTTTAGGGCGTGTTTTAGAACTAACTCCGTGAGGTGGGGCGTCAGTCCGCCAGCCGTATTTGCGCGATCAGCGCGACGTGCTGATGTCACCGCAGCCGGGGGTGTCGATCCCATTGGTGCTGACGCACTCCGCGTACTCAAAGACGTGGTCAAGCCGCCCTCTGCTGCGATCGCCGTTGCCGAGCTGTTCAGTCTCGACGTACGTGACACCGTCTCTGGTGAAGACCCCGGTTACCCGGAAGTCGCGGTCGTGCTGCGGGTAACCGGGGTAGCGGCGGGCCCAGACAGAGCCGATCTTGGGGTGGGCGGTCATGTTGCCCAGTCTGTCACTCTCAGGACAGGGGGTGGTTGGCCTGTCTGGCTGGCGACATGCCGACGAGGGCGCGGGTACCGAGCCGCCAGTTTAGAAGTTGCTGGTGTGCCGGGTGGGTCGTCCGGGGAAGTTGCGGGCGGCCATCCAGATCGTGAGGTCGCGGGCGATCCGGTCGATGCTGGTCTCGCTGACGACGTCGTGTTCGCGGCGGGTGTTGTCGCGGCGGACGACCTCGTAGCCGCCTTCTTCCAGGACGGCGACCGAGGTGAACCAGACCGGGTCGTCCTCGTCGGGCTGGATGACGACGAAGGTGTTGTCCGAGTCGTTGAGGTCGTCGATCAGCATGAACAGGGCGTCCTCAGACGGGTCGTCAATGTGGTCGCCACTCTCGCTCTCGGCCCGGTAGTACGCAGCCCCCATCGGCCCTGTCTCCCCTCGACCCGCTGACCTGATCGCGGCCAGAATGACATGCGGGACCGACACGTCCGGCAGGTCACAGCCATTCGTTGATCGCGGCGATGAGGACGGTGGCTTCGAAGCGGACCGCGAGCTTGTCGAACCGGGTGGCCACCGCCCGGTTCCGCTTCAGCCGGTTGATGCCGCACTCGACCGCGTGCCGGGCCTTGTAGTCCTCGCGGTCGAAGGCCGGAGGCCGCCCGCCAGCCACTCCTCGGCGTTTGCGGTGGCCGGCCTGATCGGCAGGTTCCGGGATCGTGCAGCGAATCCCGCGCCGACGCAGATACGCACGGTTCGCGCGTGACGAATACGCTTTGTCGCCCCGCACCCGCAACGGACGGACCCTTGGCCGTCCCAGCCCGAGACGGGGAACCCGGATGGCTTCCAGCACGGCCGTGAACTGCGGGCTGTCTCCCCGCTGACCGGCTGTGACCAGCAGAGATAGCGGCTTCTGCCCTTGCTCGCAGGCCAGGTGAATCTTCGTGGTCCAGCCGCCGCGGGAGCGGCCCAGGCCGTGATCGTCGGGTTCGGCCGCATCGCCGCCCGGCGGCTCATTCTGGGTCTGGCCGTCGCGCCGGGCACCGGCCGCGTGCTGATGGGCCCGGCAGATCGTGGAGTCGACGTTCACGTCCCAAGTGATCAAACCGGCGGCGTCCGCCCGGGCCTGCAATCCGGTCAGGACCGCCGACCAGACACCATCGCGTTGCCAGCGACGGAAGAGCCCGTAGACCGTCTGCCATGGACCGTATTCCGTCGGCAGATCCCGCCACGGGGCCCCGGTCCGCACCCGCCAGCGGATCCCGTCGATCAACCGCCGTCGGCCGACCGACGGCCTGCCCACCTCCGCGACCGGCAACAACGGCCCCAGCGCCGCCCACTGGTCATCTGAAAGATCCCCTCGCCCCACACCGAGATCATCACGGCACGAGGCGAGACACGGACCCCAGTTCTAAAACACGGCCTAGGCCGTCTAGTCGGCGACGACCCCGGTGTTCTGGCAGGCGGTCAGCAGCCAGCGACCGTCGGCCTGCTTCGAGACCACGTACAGCGGGGCGCCCTCGCTCTCCTCGCCCGGGGCCAGGTAGCGCTGACGGACCTTGACCGCGGCGACGTCGGGGCGGATGAAGAGCACGTGTGCCACCTCGTAGGTGACCTTGCCGTCCCAGCTCGCCGAGGGGAGGACCTTGCGGGTGAACTCCGCGATCGCGTCGAGGCCGATGAGGACCTTGCCGTGGGCCGTCGTCCAGATCGCCTCCGGATGGAAGAGGCCGAGGAACTCCTCGGGGTCCTTGTTCTGCTGGGAGTGCTCGACGGTCGCGACGAGCCGGCTGATCGCTTCGATGTCCGCCGCGCGGGACATGGATTCCGTGGTCATGTGAGGCATCGTCACACCTCAAGCCCGGTCGAGGTCAAGCATCTGATCACATGGCGAACCCGGGAACCGTGAGGAACGCGGGAACCGTCCTGCACCTCGTGATCGATACGACCGAACTGATGAACCAGCCCATGGCCGACCTGACGACCGACCAGCTCGCCGATGCCTGGAGGCACATCCACTACGCGTCCCCGGCGGACGAGGCGGATCCCGTGGCCCTGGAGTGCGCCCGCCGCCTCGCCGCCGATCCCGGCGGGGAGCAGGCCCATGTGTGGGTGTCCGGGCTCCTCTCGATGTCGGACTACCTCGCCTGGCGTCCGGGTCGGGCGGCCGAGCGGGCCTCCCTCGACGCTCTGCGCGCCGCGGCGAAGGCATTGGGCGACCGTCCCTGCGCGCACGAGGACCACCCGTACAAGGCCGAGATGGACGCGTACGAGGACGAGGTCTGGGCGGGCGACAACGGGCTGCTGACCGGCGAACCGACCGTGCAGCACGGCGACGCCGCCGACCCCGGGCAGGTGCTGTGCCCGGCCAACGTGGCGGGCTGGGCCCGGCTCGCCGCGGACGTGCTGGCCCCGCTCACCGTGCGCCGCATCCCGGCGGGAGCGCCCGAGGACCACCACAGCCGCATGAGCGACCTCTCGGGGATCGTGAACGACTACCCCTACTGTGATCCGGCCGAGGCGCTGGCCGACGAGGCCGCCGCCCTGCCCTCGCATCCGACCCGCGGGGTGCTGGCCGGCTACCTCGTGACCATGAACGCGACGTGTTGGTACGCGGCGTCCGAGAGGATCACCGAGCGCTCGGTTCTGGACGCGATGATCGAGGGGGTCCGGGCCGCCGTTCCGCTGCTGCGCGACGACCCGTGCACTCACGGCCCGGGCGAGCACCCCGACACGGGCGACGTGGACCACCTGAGCCAGATCGGCTATCTCCTGCGCAGCCCGGGCGGCCGCGCGGAGATCGCCGAGGACCACGGGTGGGACGACGCGGAGGAGCCGGAGGGCGAGGACGAGCCCCTGGACGCGTGGGTGTGCTCCGACTTCCTGCGCGTCCTCGCGGAGGAGACCCTCAACACGCTGACCGAGGCACTCGAACCGTTCGAAGCGACACCGACCGACACGCCGTCCGGCGACACCGCGTCGGCCTGACCGGGCACCCGTCCGGTCACAGCTCTAGGGGGTGTCCGCAAAGTAGCGCCTGGCCCGTGGCGTCTGGCACGGCGCCTCGCCGCGTTGTCGGGGCACCCGAGTACGTCCAGTACGCGGGAGCCCCTCCGCCTTGCGATGCACCGCACCAGACGCCACGGGCCGCGCCCTTCGGGCGCCCGGCGCCACTTTGCGGACACCCCCTAAAGGTTGTTGCAGAAGGCTCAGTGTGGGCAGGGCTGTGTGGCGGGTTGAGCTGCTGTTTCACCGTGTCATCGCGAGGTTGTGCATGGTGGCGACGGCTTGGACGGCGTGGTGGAGGCCGTCTCCTTTCTGGCGGCAGTCGCGGAGGATCTTCCAGTTCTTCATGCGGGCGAAGGTGTGCTCGACGCGGGCGCGAACGCGTCGGTGTTCGGCGTTGTCTTCTTCCTGGCCGCGCAGGAGGGGGCGTCCAGCTCGTCTGCGGTGCGGGACGATCAGCCCGGTGCCCAAGTAGGCGCCGTCCGCGATGACCGTCGTCCCGGCGGCCTGGGCCGGCAGATCCGACTCGCGCCAGACGTGGGCGTCGGCCTTGTTGCCGGGCGCCGGGCGGGCGCTCGCGACGACCAGGCGGCTGTCCGCGTCGATGATGACCTGCACGTTCGCCGAGAACCGGTAGTTGCGGGACGAGGCGGCGACGGTGCGGTCGCGGACTGGGATCAAGGTTCCGTCCACGATCCACAGCCGTTCCACGTCGGCGACCGGCCGCGGGGCCGGCTCCAGCGCCAGCAGCGGCCGTAGGCGCTGGATGACTCGACAGACGGTGGCCGGGGAGATCCCGAAGAGCGGAGCGAGCTGCCGCATGGTCAGGTTCGTGCGGTAGTACACCGCCACCAGCAGCACCCTGTCGGGCAGCGGTAGGCACCAGGGCCGGCCACCGCCGGGCCCGTTCCCGCCCCGCTCGCGCACCACCTTCACCAGCTTCGCGAACCGATCGATCCGCAAGCCCGTGAACGTCTCCACCCACACCGGCTCAGCCCGCAACACCCCACCCATACAGGGAAAATGCCCAACGCCGAGCCTTCTGCAACACCCTTTAGGGCCCCGCACCGCGTACTACCCGGCGGCGCGGGGCTCGGGCATCATGGCCCGGCACCGGAGTTCACCGGCGCGGGGGCGCCCCCGCGTCCCCTGCGACCGCGATCCGGAGGCCCCTGTGACATCGCACGACCAGGCGAGGCGCGATGAGCTGTACCTCGACCCGTACCCGCTCTACGCCCGTGCCCGTCGGGCCGAGGGCCTGACGTACGTACCGGAGTTCGACGCGTGGCTGGTGGCCCGGGACCGGGACGTACGGGAGGTACTGGTACGCGCCGACTACTTCTCCTCCGTCAACTCGCTGACCCCGGACATCGCCCTCTCGGAGGCGGCCCTGGGCGTGCTGCCCCGGGGCTTCGGCCCGCGCCCCACCGTCGTCACCTCGGACGGCGCGGAGCACCGGCGCCACCGCGGCGTACTCAACCAGGGGCTGTCCGTCCCGCGCGTGGCGGCCGTGCTGCCGTACGCCCGGGAGTGCGCGCGCGAGCTGGTGGACGGCATCGCGGCGGAGGGTTCCTCGGAGCTGATGGCGGCGTACGCCCGGCGGCTGCCCGGGCAGGTGGTCGGCCGGCTCATCGGCCTGGACCCGGCGGACGTGCCCGCCGCGGTGCACGGCGGATACCGGGCCGAAGAGCTGTTCTTCAGGCCGATGTCGCCGCAGGCACAGTCGGCGGCGGCCGAGGACGTGGTCGAGCTCCAGCACCTGCTGGACGGTTACCTCCGCGACCGGCGCGCCTCGCCCCGGGGCGACCTGTGCTCGGCCATGGTGGCAGCCCTCGCACCCGGTGAGGGCGAGCTCACCCTGGAACAGCGCCACGAGCTGGTCGCGAGCCTCCAGAACCTGCTGATCGCCGGATTCCTCACCACGAGCGCGCTGATCGGCAGCACTCTGCTGCACCTGCTGCGCGACCGGTCCCAGTGGGAGGCGCTCTGCGCCGACCCGGCCCTGATCCCCGCCGCGGTGGAAGAGGCCGCGCGCTACGACGCGGCCGTCCAGGCCTTCCGCCGCACCACCACACGCCCGGTGACGCTCTCCGGGACGAAGCTCCCGGCCGGCGCCTCGGTGCTGGTCGCCTACGGTTCGGCCAACCGCGACGAGGACCGGTACGAACGGGCCGACCAGTTCGACATCGGCCGCCCCGAATACCGCCGCCACCTCGCCTTCGGCCACGGACCCCACGGCTGCCCCGGCTCGCACCTGGCCCGCGAACAGCTGCGCATCACCCTCGAGGTGTTCACCCACCGCCTGCCGGGCCTCCGCCTCGACCCGGACGGCCCCCCGCCCGCCATGCGCCCCACCTTGATCCACCGCTCGCCGCAGACCCTGCACACGACCTGGTAGACGCCCGGCTCCCCGCCGCGCCCGGCGTCCTGTCCGCCGGGGCGTGCGGGTTTCTGCCGGCATCTATTGAAAACGATTGCCATTTCCATATACTGGCGCCATGGCACGCAACGAAGTACGCCCGATCATCAAGCTCCGCTCCACCGCCGGCACCGGCCACACCTACGTCACCCGCAAGAACCGGCGGAACGACCCGGACCGCATGGTGCTGCGCAAGTACGACCCGGTCGCCCGCCGGCACGTCGACTTCCGCGAAGAACGCTGACCCCCACTCCCCGGAAAGAGCCACCCCATGAAGCCTGGAATCCACCCCGTCTACGGGCCCGTCGTCTTCCGCGACAAGGCCGCCGACTTCGCCTTCCTCACCCGCTCGACCGCCACCAGCGACAAGAGCGTCGAATGGGAGGACGGCAACACCTACCCGGTCATCGACGTCGAGATCTCCTCGCAGAGCCACCCCTTCTACACCGGCACCGCGCGCGTCCTCGACACCGCGGGACGCGTCGAGCGCTTCGAGCGCCGCTACGGAGGACACAAGTGACCCTCCCCGTCGTGATCGTCGGCGGGATGCACGCCGACGCGCGCAAGGAGACCGTCGAGCACCTGCTGCGGACGGTGCCGGGGAGCGTCGCCCTGCACCACGACCTGTCCTCGGCCGCCGACGGCAACGTCCTTCGTACGCTGCGCGATTCCGGGGGTGAGGTGTCCGCCGACGAAACCCCGCTGGTCAACGACTGTGCCTGCTGCGCACTGCGCGAGGACCTCGTCCCGGAGCTGGAGCGGCTGGCCGCGAGCGGGCTGACCCGCCTGGCCGTCGTGGAGCTCTGGGACTCGGTCGAGCCCAGGGGCATGGCCGAGGTCGTGGCCGCCCACGCCGGTGACCTCCTGGAACTCACCAATGTGATCACCGCCGTCGACCCCTCGCTGGTCCTGCCCTGCCTCGGCAACGGCGACGACCTCGCCGAGGCCGGACTCGCCGCGGCGGCCACCGACCGGCGCACCGTCGGGGACACCTGGGCCCGTCAGCTCGAATACGCGCCGGTCCTCGCGATCGCCGACACCGAGGAGTCCGACGACGGGGACCGCGCCCTGCTCACCCAACTGCACCCGACGGCCCGAAAGGTGCCCACCGGCTCCAGCGAACTGACCCGGCTCGCCTTCGCCGGCTTCGACGTGGAGGCGGCCGCCGCGGCCCAGCACCCCGCCTGCGCGCGCCTCCCCCAGGAAGCCGACGAGGCCGGAGTGGGCACTCTCGTCTGGCAGCGGCGCCGCCCGTTCCACCCCGAGCGGCTCTACGCGGCCCTGGAGGACCTGACCTGCGCCGCGGCCCGCAGCCGCGGCCGGTTCTGGCTCGCCGACCGCCCCGACACCCTGCTCGCCTGGGACGCGGCCGGTGGCGCGCTGTGCGTGCAGAGCCACGGCCCCTGGCTCGCCTCGCTCCCCGACGCCGCCTGGGAGCTGGTCCCCGCCCCGCGGCGGGCCGCGGCCGCCCTCGACTGGGACCCCGAGCACGGCGACTGCTGCCAGCACCTGGTCTTCACCTCCCCGGGCCTCGACCGCGAAGGCACCGAGCGGCTCCTGGACTCCTGCCTCCTGACCGACGCCGAATACGCGGCCGGGCGGGAAGGATGGAGACGGCTCCCCGCGGCGTTCGCCCCCTTCCTCGACTCCGTCTCCTGACGGTCCGCACCGTTCACCGCCCGGAGCTCAACCGCCCGGGGTGAACGTCACCGGCAGGGTCAGGGGGCCGCGCAGGCCGCCGGGGCGCCAGGGGATCTGCGCCGGGGGGACCGCGAGGGCGAGGCCGGGCAGGCGCCGCAGGGCGGTGCCGATGGCGATCCGGCCCTCCAGGCGGGCCAGCGGAGCGCCCAGGCAGTAGTGGAGGCCGTGGCCGAACGCCAAGTGGGCGTTGTCCGGCCGGGTGATGTCCAGGCGGTCGGGGTCCGGGAACCGCCCCGGGTCCCGGTCGGCGACGGCCGAGCCGATCAGCACGGTCGCGCCGCGCGGGATGCGCACGCCCGCGATCTCCAGGTCCTCGCGCGCGAAGCGGGCGATGCCGGGACTGACCGGGCCGTCGTAGCGGAGGAACTCCTCGATCGCGCCCGGCAGCAGGCCGGGATCGCGGCGCAGCAGGGCGAGCTGGTCGGGGTGGGCGAGCAGCATGGCGAGGCCGCCGCCGATCAGATTGACCGTGGTGATGTAGCCGGCGGCCAGCAGCAGGAACACCATGGCGACGAGCTCGTCCTCGGTCAGCCGCTGTTCCTCGTCCCGGGCGGCGACGAGGGCGCTGAGCAGGTCCTCGCCGGGGTCCGCCCGCTTGGCGCGGATGAGTTCGGTGACGTACGCGCGCATGTGCTGCCAGGCCTCGTTCACCACGGCGGGGTCCGGCGGCTCCGCGCCCCGCATGATCATGCGGTCGGTCCAGTGCTGGAACTCGTGCCGCTCGTCCACCGGCACCCCGAGCAGTTCGCTGATCACCGTGACCGGGAGCGGCAGTGCGAAGTCCGCGACGAGGTCGGCGCTCCCGGCCGCCACGACCGTGTCCAGCAGCCGGTCGGTGACTGCCTGGATCCGCGGCCCCATGTCGGCCACGCGGTGGGCGGTGAACGCCTTGGAGACCAGGCGGCGCAGGCGCGTGTGGTCGGGCGGATCGCTGCGCAGCATGGTGCCGAGCATCGCCTCGCGCTCCGTGTCGGGCAGCTGCCGCAGGAGCCGGGTGTCGGAGGCGTCGCGCACGTCGCTGCTGAGCCGGGAGTCGGACAGGGCCGCGAGCCCGTCCTCGTAGCGGGTGACGAGCCAGGCCTCCAGGCCGCCCGCGATGACGACGCGTCGGACCGGGCCGTCCTCGCGCAGCCGCCGGTACAGCGGGAACGGGTCCGCGACGAAGGCCGGGTCGGCGTAAGGGAGGAGGACCGGCTCCTGGCTCATGTCCCCTCCCGCACCGTGGTGGATCCGCTGCGGAGCGATTCCTTGGGCGGCCGCTCGCGCAGGGCCCCGTAGCCGATGAAGTAGGCCGGCACCCGGTTCAGCCACCGCGAGTCGGTGACGAGCTCCGTCAGCCGCTTCGCCCGCCGCGGGTGGCCGAAGGCGACGCGCCCGGCCAGCAGGGGCTCGATGACCTGGGCGTGGGCCAGGCGTTGCAGTCCCTGGGTCGCCAGTGTCGTGGGCATGCGGCGGCGCTGTACCCCGCGTACGTCGCGGAGCCCCACGCTCCCCGCGCGCAGGGGTTCCACCAGGTGGCGGGCCGCGGCCACCGCGTCCTGTACGGCGAGGTTGATGCCGATGCCGAAGACCGGCGACATGGCGTGGGCGGCGTCGCCGATGCACAGCAGCCCCGGCCGGTGCCAGCGCCGCAGCCGGTCCAGCCGTACGTCGAGCAGCTTGACCTCGTCCCAGGAGGTGACCGAGTGCGCCCGGTCGGCCAGCCACGGGACGGCCTGCGTGAATTGGGCCATGAACCGGTCCAGGCCTTCTGCGCGGCGCTCGGCATCGGTTCCCTTGGGGATGAGCCCCGCGATCTGCCAGTAGTCGCCGCGGTCGATGAGCGCGCTGAAGAACCGTTCGCCCAGGCCTCCCACGAGCCCGCTGGGGTCGTCCTCGTGGCGCGGCAGCCGGAACCACCAGGCGTCCATCGGGCACGGGAAGCTCTCCAGGCCGAGCTCGGGCAGCACCCTGGCGAAGGATCCGCGGCCGTCGCAGGCCACGGTCAGCGTGGCCCTGAGCTCACCGGTGGCGCCGTCCGCGGTGCGGTACCGCACGCCCGCGACCCTGCCGTGTTCCATCAGGAAGGACGTCGCCTCGGTGTCCATGCGCAGCCGGAAGGAGGGCTCTTTGCGCGCTTCGTCGGCGAGCAGGTCGAGGAGGTCCCACTGCGGCACCATCGCGATGTAGTTGTACTTGCCGTGCAGCGCCGCGATGTTCCCGACCGTGATGAGGGAGCGGTCGGGTCCGATGGGCAGTTGCACCGAGGTGACCCGCCGTTGCGGCAGCCGGGCGAACCGTTCGGCGAGGCCGATGTCGTCCAGCAGCGACAGGGTGGACGGGTGCACGGTGTCGCCGCGGAAATCGCGGAGGAAGTCGCCGTGTTTCTCCAGCACCGTGACCTCCACCCCGGCCCGCGCCAGCAGCAGGGCCAGCACCATCCCGGCGGGCCCGCCTCCCACGACACAGCAGGCCGTACGCTCCACGGCGACCACTCCCTCCGCCGGCATCGGGTACGCCCCGTCCGGCACGTACCCCGACGTATACCCCACCGGGGGCGCCGGTCCCGGTAGCCGCGTCAGCCGTTCGTCAGGGTGCCGCCGGCGGGCGTCACCGCACATCGCGGCCCTGCCATCGCTTGCCCGGAGCGGGACCGCCTCCGGACGCGCCGCTCACCGGACGGGTGGCCGCCGTGCGAGGGCGAGCAGATGCATGCTGGTCACGGCGAGTTCGGGGTGGCCGTCGGCGAAGTGCGCTGCGGCCAGGGCCTCTTCGAGTGCCTCCGGCCCGAGGTTCCGCATCCCGGTGTGACGCTGTTGAGCCTTCAGCGCCGCGTAGGCAGGACCTTCAGGGCGCGCCTCCTTCCAGGGCTCCACCGGAAGGTGTGTCCTTGACGCATCATCACGGCTGATCACGCGGAACTCCGAATAGGGGAAGGCGATCACCGGAGAACTGGAGGCCCGCATCCGATGAACCGCGACGACGAACGCACGAGCGACCGCGACACCTTCCTGACCTGGGTCAAGACCGCCCTGTACGAGGCCGAGCTCGCGCTGCACAACGGCGACCCCGCGCCCCGCCGGGCCCTCTGGTCACGGAACGAGCCCGTGAGCGTACTGGGCGCGTGGCGCAACGCCACCGGCCAGCAGGAACTCGACAAGCTCTTCACCGCACTCGGCAAGAGCTTCTCCGACTGCACCTCGTACGCGTTCGAAGTGCTGGCGTACGACGTGGTGGGCGACATGGCCTACACGGCCGGCTTCGAACACACCTCCACCTCCGTGGACGGGCAACCGCGCACTTACACCTTGCGGGCCACCCAGGTGTACCGCCGCGAGGACGGTGAATGGAGGGTGGCACACCGGCACGGCGACACCGTGACCGAGTGAAGGCGCCCGGGGACCCGGGCGGCGAGGCCGTCTTCCCACAGCCGCACGTGTGCGAGGAGGATGGGAGCAACGACTCCGCTCGGAGGAGAAGCACATGAGGACACGTACCCTGCGCACCCTGTTCGTCGCCGGAACGGTCGCCGTGGCCGCCTTCGGCTCCCCCACGGCGGCGCAAGCCCTGCCCACGTGCCCGGGCAACGCCATCTGCCTGTGGCGCTTCCAGGACGGCACCGGCGACGTGTACGTATGGCGCGGCGGTTACGTGGACCTGCCCGCCTCGTTCGTGGACCACGTCGGCTCGTTCCGGGCCAACAGGACCGGCGCCTTCATCGACTGGGCGACCCACAAGGACTGCCGCCCGGTCCGGGTCGGCGACTACGCCTCCAACTACCAGGGGCGCTTCGGCGGGAAGATCGACGCGGTCGGCAACAACTGCTGACTGCCTGCACGTCCGGCCGCGTCGGACCGGCACGGCGCTCAGTACACGAGTTTGTAGGTCACGTCCTTCGGGACCGGGTCCGGTGCGGTGTCGGTGTACAGGAGCCGGATCGTCGTGAAGCGCCGGAGGTCGGGGTGGTCGGGCCAGGCCTCCGGATTGCTCAGGGTCACCGTTACCGGGTAGGCGCGGAAACGGCCGGCCGCGCAGTAGGGGCGGCAGTCGTTCACCATGTCGGTGCCGGTGGCCGTCGCGGTCCTCGTGCCCCAGCTGTCCCAGTGCAGTCCGACGAGGCGGTTGTTGCCGTCCCCGCAGGCCAGGAGGTACTCCTCCGGGCGCAGCCGGGCCTGGGAGAAGCAGTCGACGACCACCACTGGATCCGGAGCCCGTGGATCCAGGATCCGGGCCGACGGCGCTGCGCCGGTGTGCGCGGAGGCCGGGATCACGGCGGCCGCCATGGCCGCGGCCGTGCACAGCAGGGTGGTCATCCGCATCCTGGACCGGGATGCGCGTGCGGGTCGGCCAGCTGCTGAAACGTTCACGAAGAGCCTTCCTCGCCACTCTGCCCGCCTGTCCGCCACCTCACCCAGCTTGCCCCCTTCGTGTGGACCTCGCACCTGCTGGGAACGGGGGCGGGATCACCTGTGCAGCAGGGCGCAGACGAAGTCCTCCTGGATCTCCCGGACCCGTGCGAGCAGGTCGGGGTTGTTGGTGAGGGACGTCTGCGTGGTGATCGAGAAGGTCAGCGAGCGCCGGCCGTCGGCCGTGGCCGCCACCAGTTGCGTATAACCGGCCGTATTGCCGGTGTGGCCGTACACCGCTCCGCAGCGCGTGGTGTAGCGGTAGATCGCCAGGCCCGCCTCGGTGCGACCGGGGCCGGGGGGCTGGGACAGCGCGCCGGGGATGAAGGTGAACTGCTGCCGCCGGAGGCGTTGCGATACGAGCGCCCCGCCCGCGTAGCCCCGGATGAACGCGGTCAGGTCCTTCGGCGTGGAGACGATGCCCCCGGCCGCCCAGGCCCCGGAGGCGCCGAAGGCCTCACTGACGTCGACGGGCCCGTCCTCGGGATCGATCTGGTAGCCGTGGAGGAAGGGCACGGGCAGCCGGTATCCCTGCGGCAGGCTCGTGGCGTCCATGCCCAGCGGCTCGTACACGAGCTCGCGCAACAGTGACTCGTAGCGGCGTCCGGTGGCGGCCTCGGCCATGAGGGCGACGGCGATGTTGTCGGAGTTGGAGTACTGGTAGCGGCTGCCCGGCCGGAACTCGAGGTCCTCGTCGGCGACGAACTCCAGCAGGTGCCGGGAGTCGAAGCGGTGCCGGGGGTCCTCGGAGATGATGTCGAAGAACCCCTGGGAAGCCGAGTAGTCCGGCAACCCACTGGTGTGATGGAGGAGTTGGCGCAGGGTCACGCGGTGCCACGCGGCGGGCTGACCGGGCAGCACCTCACCGATCGTGTCGTCCAGGTGCAGCCGGCCGCGGTCGACGAGGCCCAGGGCCACCGCCCCGGTGAAGGCCTTGGCGACACTGGCGATGCGCATGTGGTCGGTCGCCCTCGGCGGCCGGCCGCTCTCCACGTCGGCCACGCCCGCCCGGTAGACCTCCGCGTGGTCGCCGTCGCGCAGGACGGCGATGACTCCGGGGGGCCCGTCGGGCCTCTTCACCAGCTCCCGCAGCTCCTGGTGGAGCCCGGTCCCGGGCGGCGGGTTCCGGTCCGATCCGGCCTGCGCGGGCTGCACCGAGGTGCCGAGCACGGCGCTGCAGACGGCGGCGGCCGCGGCGAGGCGCAGCGACGAGCGGATCCTGCCGGCGCGGCCGGACGGGCGTCGGGACACGGAGGTACCTCCCGGGGAGACGGAGCGCGGTGGCCCACCATGGCAGGAGCCGCACCGGCGCCGGCGCCGACACGTCCGCACGCCGGTCGGCTGTGGCCCGTCCGGCCCCCGAGCCCGGTCAGATGTACATGTCCTTCTCGTCGTACGAGGGGCCGTAGTAGCGCTCCAGCTGTTCCAGGGACTCGTGCGTGCGCTCCAGGCTCTTGGAGATCCTCGCCCTGGAGGGTGCGGCGTCCGGGTTCCAGGTCTCCGGTTTCCACAGGGCGGAGCGTACGAAGGCCCGGGAGCAGTGGAAGTAGACCTGCTCGATCTCCACGAGGAGGGCGAGCGTGGGGCGGTGTCCCTTGACGGTCAGGTCGTCGAAGAAGGGCGCATCGCGGAGCAGCCGGGCCCTGCCGTTGACGCGGAGGGAGTCGCCGCGGCCCGGGATCAGGAAGAGCAGGCCGACATGGGGGTTGGTGAGGACGTTGTGGTAGCCGTCGGCACGGCGGTTGCCGGGGCGGTCCGGGATCACGAGGGTGGTGTCGTCGAGGGCCTTGGCGAAGCCGGCCGGGTCGCCCTTGGGCGAGACGTCACAGGTGCCGTCGGCGGCGGAGGTGGAGATCAGGCAGAGCGGGGACCGCGCGAGCCACTGCTTGTGGTGGTCGTGGAGCGTCCGCCGTTCCTTGCCCAGGGCCACCGGGGTGGGTTCGCCGAGCAGCTCCCGCAGCTCCCCCTCGGTGGTGATCTCCTCGAACGCGTCCCTGTTCACTGCCCGCCCCCGTCTGCCGTGCGCGGCCGGACCGCCGCTCTGCGGCGACCTTGCCACGGCGGTCCGGGCGGCGGACACCCCCGGGGCGTGACGTCGGTCACGGGGTGAGGTGCTCCGCCGTCGGCTCCTCCTGCCGCGGGGGTTCCACGGCGGGAGGAGCCGAACGGCGTCTGTCAGGTGCGGTACGCGTAGTAGATCGCGTCCGGGTAGGAAGCGATCAGGCTCGCGAGCGACTTGCGGTACGTGTTGGTGGAGTGGTACGTCACGTACGGCATTCCGGCGGCGCTGCGGTACGTCACCATCATCGAGTGGTCCTTCGACCCGTCCTTGTTGAAGTCCACCTGCAGGACGTCACCGATGTCCGCCTGGTAGACGTTGGCAAGGTTGGTGGCCCGCTGGTTGGACAGCGTGAACCACGACCACTCGTTCGCACCGACCCACGAGTCGGTCTGCAGGGCGCCGTCGTACCACCAGTTGCGGTAGTCGTACGTGGTGCCCGACACGTTCTTCCAGCCGCCGGCCTTCAGCGCCTGGCTGATGAAGTTGGTGCAGTCGCCCCCGTTCCCGCTGAACTTGCGGTACGCCGGGTTGTAGTTGCTCCAGTACTTCTCCGCGTACTTCGCCATGGCGGTGTAGTCGTACGCACCGCCCGTCTTCACCTTGGGGTTCGCCGTGGCGGGGTACTTGGTGGATGCGGGCGTGCCCTGCGGATACTGGTTGCCGTCGTCCGTGACGACGTTCACCTTGGCGGCCAGGGGCTCGTTGACCGCGACGGGGCCGCTGTTCTGGGACTTGATCGAGGCCAGCTCCCAGTTGCCACCCTTCTTGCTGGTGAGGGTCAGCTCGTACTTCGTCCCGATATCGGTGGTCGCCGGCTCGTCCCCGCGCACCTTCTTGTAGGTGAGCGTGGTCTGCTCGGTGACCTGGACGGTCGCCTTCCCGCCGGTGATCGTGGCACGGTCCACGACCACGCGGGTGTCGGCGCCCGTGTAGGCCTCGCCGAGTTCCGCCAGTCGCGTCTTGCGTGCCCGCAGCGACTGGAGCGCGGTGTCCTCGTCCTTCTTCAGCTTGGCGGACAGACGGGTCTTCGTGCCGGGCTTGCCGGAGCCGTGGCTCCCTGCCTTGTCCTCGACCAGCGCCTGCGTGCGCTGGGAGAGGACGTCGTCGGCGATGCGGGCGAAGGTGTCGGCGGTGGCACGGTCGGCCGCTTTGGGCCCGCTTACCGCGGACGCGGAGTAGGCGAGCATGCTGCCGGACACCAGGGCCACGGTCAGGGCCGCGATGGCGGCAGGCCTGAACCTCTTGGGTATCACTCTGTTTTCCCCTTTTTCACCCGGTCCACATAAACCGGGAGAGGGAATTTTCGCACAACTGGGCGAGCATTTGGTTGCGTTCCGGTTCCATCCTCGGCCGCCTGACGGGAGTCGCCCCGCGCGCCGGGCTTCCCGCCTCCGCTTGATCACCGCGGACCCTCCGGTCCACCAGGTGACACCTGCCACCTGCTGGACGGTCCCACAGCATGTACATCTAGGCTGGGCGGCGACAAGCACAGCACAGGGGGCATTCGGAGTGGACGGGCAGGACTCGGCCCCAACGGGGCGATCGCGGGGCAGGCGGGCTGCTCCGCAGCGCGGCGACGGGGCGACGACGGGCCTCCGGGGGAAGCCCGGAGCGCGCCGACGACCCCGCGCGGGCGCCGGACGCCTGGGCCGGCTCGGCGAATTCTTCCGCCTCGGCCGCCTTGGCCTTCTCGGCCGCCTCGACGCCCTCGCACCGGCCGCTGCCGTCGCGCGCACGCAGCTGCGGCGCCTGCGCCCCGAATTCCCGAGGCCGGGCCGGAGCGGCTGGCGCCGCTGGATACCCTCCTGGCGTCAGTGGCTGGGCGCCTGCCTCTACGTGTTCATAGGCCTGGGCTGCTTCCTCACGTTCGCGTACGCGACCACCGACGTACCCGACGACCTCAACCATTTCGCCACACAACAGGACAACGTCTACTACTGGGCCGACGGTTCCACGATGGCGCGGACGGGCTGGGTCAGCCGGCAGGAGATGCCGCTCGACAAGGTGCCCACGAAGGTCCAGGGCGCCGTGCTCTCGGCCGAGAACGCGAGCTTCTACTCCGACCCCGGCGTCTCGCCCTCCGGCGTCCTGCGCGCCCTGCGCGCCACGGTGACGGGCGGTGAGACCCAGGGCGGGTCCACCATCACGCAGCAGTACGTGAAGAACGCCTACCTGAACCAGGACCGCACCCTCTCCCGGAAGTTCACCGAGCTCCTGCTCGCGGTGAAGCTGGACAACCAGAGGCCCAAGAAGCAGATCCTGCAGGACTACCTCAACACCAGCTGGTTCGGCCGCGGCACCTACGGCATCCAGCGCGCGTCCCAGGCCTACTACGGCAAGGACGTCTCGCAGCTCAACGCCAGCGAGGGCGCCTTCCTGGCCTCGCTCCTCAAGGGCGCCGGTCTCTACGACCCCGCCATCAGCCCGGAGAACCACGCCCGGGCCGTCGAACGGTGGAACTGGATCCTCGACCGCATGGTCGTGACCGGCAACCTCTCACGCGCCGAGCGCGCCACGTACACGACCTTCCCCGAGCCCTCGGTCCAGTCCGTCCCCGGCACCGCCGACCCGCAGGAGGGGTACCTGGTCGAACTGGCCAAGGCGTACGCGGTCAAGGCCGGCCACATCCGGGACGCCGACTTCGACCTCGGCGGCTACCAGATCTACACGACCTTCGACAGGTCGCGCATGGCCGCCCT
This sequence comes from Streptomyces sp. NBC_00454, assembly GCF_041434015.1. Classification (GTDB taxonomy): domain Bacteria; phylum Actinomycetota; class Actinomycetes; order Streptomycetales; family Streptomycetaceae; genus Streptomyces. The sequence continues at coordinate 512,170 of NZ_CP107907.1, forward strand.
GACCGCTGCCGTGCAGGAGACGCAGAAGGGCTTCGACGCCGAGCGCCGCCCCAACACCGACAAGAACGTGAAGATCGGTGCGGCGAGCGTCGCCCCGGACGGCCGGCTGCTCGCCGTGTACGGGGGCCCCGACTACCGGAAGCAGGGCTTCAACGAGTCGAACGCGACGACCATTCCGGTGGGCACGGCGTTCACCCCGATCGTCTACGCCGCCGCGCTCGACGAAGGAGTGCTGCGCACGCGCGGCAAGGACCGTACGACCGTCTCCCCCTCCACCACGTACGACGGCAACGACCAGGTCACCGTGCAGACGCCCGAGGGCCCGTACTGGGACCGCAACGGCAAGGTGGTGAAGGGGCAGAACGAAGGTGACCGCAGCTGGGGCCGGGTGACCTTGCGCCAGGCCGTCTCCGACTCCATCAACACCCCCATGCTCCAGCTCGGCCTCGACGTGGGCCTCGACCGGGTGGACTCCTTCGCCGAGCGCGTGGGCCTGCTCGGGCCGAGCCTCGGACCGCGGATTCCCCAGTTCGCGCTCGGGGAGAACTCGACGCCCAGCGCGATCCGCATGGCCGGCGCCTACGAGACCTTCGCCAACGACGGGATGCACACCGATCCCTACTCAGTCCGCTCGATCACCCGCAACGGCACCGCCGTGCCGATCAGTGTGCCGAAGCCGGTCCGGGCCCTGACGGCCAAGACCGCCCGCGCGGTGACGGACGCCATGCAGGACGCCGTCACCGGAGGATCCGCGAAGACGGCGGGCAAGGCGCACCCCGGTGCGGCGGGCAAGACGGGAACGACCCCCGCCAACACGGCGGGCTGGTTCGTGGCCAACACCGAGAGCGAATCGACGGCCGTGGTGGTCTACCGGATGGCGCTGACCGACCTGGTCCCGCTGCCGCTGACGGGGCTGGGCGGGGACGCCCCGGCAACGCCCGCCAGCGAGCGGGCGGTGCGGCTGTGGGCCGGCTACATCAAGGCAGTGAAGTAGGCCGGGGCGAAGACGCCCCGGCGAGCCCGGCTCGGCGTCGCGGCGCCCCGGCGCCCCCGGCGAGCCCGGCTACTTGATCAGCGTGGTCCAGTCCGGCGCCTGCGCCGGGTCGAGCAGCCGCAGCTGCGCCAGGACCTTGGGGTCCTGCGCGTCCATCCAGTCCGCCAGCTCCTTGAACGAGACGCAGCGGACGTCCTCGCGCGGGCAGACGTCCTTCATCACGTCCTCGATGGCCTTCATGTAGATGCCACCGTTCCAGTCCTCGAAGTGGTTGCCGATGAACATGGGCGCGCGGCTTCCGTTGTAGACACGGTTGAAGCCGTTCATGTACGAGCCCCGGGTCTGTGCCCGCCACGCCGCGAACTTCGAGGGGTCGCCCTGGGTGCTGTCGCCCGACTGGTTGTAGAGGAAGTTGAAGTCCATGGAGAGGACCTGGAGCTCTTTGCCCTGGAACGGGACGAGTTGGAGCGGGAAGTTCCATATGTCCGCCTGCTTGGACGGCCACATCTGGAAGTCTCCCGCGGAACTCGCGTCGTAGCGCCAGCCGTACGGCTTGATCGCGGCCAGGAGGTTCTTCTGACCCTCCAGGCAGGGCGCGCGGCCGCCGACCACTTCCCGGTCCGGGTCGAAGGGCAGCGGCGCCTCCTGGGTGAAACCGGTATTGGTCTTCCACTCCTTCACGAAGGAGTACGTCTGGTCTATCTCGCTCTTCCACTCGGCGGGGCTCCATTCACCGCCGCCCTTGGGCCCGCAGAAGTGCCCGTTGAAGTGCGAACCGATCTCGTTGCCGTCGCTCCAGGCGCCGCGCAGCTGCTCCAGCGTGGACTTCACGTGCGGAACGGTCGGGTAGGAGATGGCGGCCGAGCCCTGGGTGTGCTGGGGCGGGTTGTAGAGCATCTTCTTGTTCTCCGGCAGCAGGTAGATGCCCGTGAGGAAGAAGGTCATGTGGGCCTTGTTCTCCTTGGCCACCTGACGGAAGTGCGAGAAGAGGTGGTCATCGCCTTCCAGTGCGCCGTCCCAGGAGAACACCACGAACTGCGGCGGCTTCTCGCCCGGCTTCAGCCGCTCGGGCTTGAGCTGTCCCGGCTGCGGCCCGGTGTAGGAGGTGGAGCCGTCCCCCAGCACCTTGACCTTGCCGTCCCAAGGCGCCTCCGCGCCCTTCGCGGCGGCGGCCCCGTCGGCCGTACCGCCCGCGGCCGCGAGCTTCGCGTCGCTCCCGGTGGTCCCCGAGGAGCCTCGCACCGTGAACGCGTACGCGGCCGTGGCGGCCCCGGCCAGGGATATCACGGCCATGGCTATGCCCAGGCGCTTGCGGTTCTGCGCCCGCCTGCGCACCTTGCGGGTGTTCCGGGACTCCTCCCGGGTACCTGGAGCGGCGTCGGTGTCAGCCATCGCAGTCGTCCCCCATAGCTGTCGTCCCCCTGATCACCGCAGCCTGGCCGGCATGGATGGTTCATACGAATATAGAACTTGTCGGCAATCCTCCTGCACCCGGTATCCCCCGCGCACGTCGCTTCACAGCCAACTCACAGCCCTGGAGGGCCGGTCCCGTGCGTCCCGGGCCGGAGGAACCGGCGCTCAGGCCCCGTGGTTCTGGGCCGCCCGCGACTACTTCGGGCGCCCGTACTCCCGCTGCGTGTGCCGCCTGACCTGGGCATAGAGCTTGTCGGCAAGCTTGTCGATGGCCACGAACATGTCGGAAGCGGCTGCGGTGATGGGGGTGAGGTCCTGGCCGTCCACCTGGAGGAGGGTGCCCGTGGCGGTCTGCTCCGAGCCGTTGACCTTCAGGGTCACCTGGACCCTGGTGGTCTCGGTGCCCTGCCCATCGAGCCTGGCCAGCTTCTCGCCGACATGCGCGCGCAACGCGTCGGTGATCTCGACGTCGTCTCCGCTGAGGGTGTGGTCCATCGTTTGCCTTTCGCTTGTCTGGCAGGTCCTCGCTGGTCAGGAGGGCTCCGGAGTGGGAAATCGGCCCAAGGTTATCGCGGACCGGGGCCGGATCGGCACAGACCTCAGGCGGCGGTGTCGTCCGGCTCCGTGGTCATGCGGGCCACGTGGAGCGCCAGGTAGGAGACCTCGTCCTCGCTCAGGTGCTGCCCCAGACGGAGCTCGACGATCGTCGCCAGCTGCTGAGCGGTGCGGGTCGCCTCCGGGTAGTGCCGGCGGATGCCCTCGCCGATCGTGGACTCGTGCCCCTTCAGCTGCCTGTGCTGCTGGATCCGCACGAAGAGGTAGCGCACGTGGGTGATGAACCGTGCCGCGCTCATGGACTCCTGGGAGACGGACAGCCCGTAGCGCTCCCTGACGACGGCGAGCATCTGCTGGATGACGCCGGTCATCGTGTACGTGAAGGACAGGTCGCCGGTGGAGAAGCCCGCGTTGACCAGGTGCAGCGCGAGCGCGATCGCCTCGGAGGCTTCCAGTCGCGGGTCCACGCGCTCGTTGATGGCCTCCAGCAGGCGCTGGGCCTGGTGGTACTCGGTGGCGTAAAGGGCCTCGACCTCGGCGCGCAGCGGGTACTCGATGACGATGCCCCGCGCGGCCCGGTCCAGCGCGCCCGCGACGTGGTCGGCGACGGCGATGGCGAGGGTGGGCCGGGTGGACTCGCGCCCCTCGATGCCGGCTTCGTCGAGGGCGATCACGACGGCCCGCAGGACCTCCTCGTCGATGAGGGCGAGGACCTCGCTCAGATGGTCGGGGTCGCGGCCGTCCGCCGGGACGAAGACGCGCACGATCAGCGCCGGGTCGACGGGCTTGCCCTGGCGGGAGCTGAAACCGATGCCCCGCCCGGTGAGGATGACCTCCTGGCCCTTGTCGTCGCGCGCGAGGACCACATTGTTGTTGAGGACCCGCAGCGCCTTCAACGCCTGCTCTCCTTCTCGTCCACAGTCCGGTTCTCCCCAATGATCCCGCATCGTCCACCGCCCGGGCGCCACCCTCCCCCGAACCGGTCCGACGCGGGCACGCGCCCCAGGAGGTGGCGCGTGCCCGCGTCGGACCGGTGGAGGGTCGTCAGCGCCGTACGGTCACCACGGGGGCCCCGGCCGTGACGGTCTGCCCGGTGTGCGGCTCCACCGAGGCGAGGTCCGCCGTGTTCGTGACGGTCATGAGGGTGACGGTCGGGTGCTCCGCCGCGCGCACGGCGTCGAGGTCGACCTCGACGAGGAGGTCGCCGACGGAGACCTGCCGGCCGGCCTCGGCGCGGACGTCGAAGCCCTCCCCCTTCATCTGCACCGTGTCGATGCCGATGTGGATGAGCACCTCGATGCCGTCGGCGGTACGGATGCCGAAGGCGTGGCCGGTGGCGGCGACGATGATCAGCTCCCCGTCGACCGGGGCGACGACACGGCCGTCGGCCGGCTCGATGCCCACGCCCTCGCCGAGCGCCCGGGAGGCGAAGACGGGGTCCCCGACCTCGTCGAGGCCGACCACGCGGCCCGCGACCGGCGCGGCGAGCTCGATGCCCTTCCCGGCGGCGGATGCGGAGGAAGAGGTGGAAGCACCGGCCGCGGGGGCGGGAGCACCGCTCACGGAGCCGGGCCCCGCGACGGACCCTGCGGCAGACGCCGCTGCGCCGACGGCGACGAGCTCGCGGTCATCGGCCGCCTCGGCCTCCCCGCGGGAGGCCTCCTCGGCGGCGTCGCGCTCGGCGTTGGCCTGGGCGCGGTCCTCCGGGGTGCGGAAGTCGGAGAAGTAGACGAGCGCCATCGAGACGAAGAAGGACGCCGTGATCGCGATGGAGTAGGTGGCCATCGGGGAGAAGACCGGGATGGTCAGCAGCGAGGTGAAGGCGAAGGCCTTGGTGTCCACGCCGCCCATGACGCCCACGATCACGCCGCCGACGAGGCAGCCGACGAGCATGCGCGGGTAGATCCGCTTGAAGCGCAGGTGGATGCCGTACAGCGAGGGCTCGGAGATGCCGCCGAGCAGACCTGCGGCCAGGGCCCCGGTGGCGGTCTGGCGCATCTCCTTCTCGCGGTGACGGAGCGAGAGCAGCAGCACGCCGGCGGTCGCACCGAAGCAGGCGAAGTTCCAGGCGCCCATCGGGCCCTGGATGAAGTCGTAGCCCAGGGTGTTGATGTTGACCAGCATGAGCGCGTTGAGCGGCCAGTGCAGGCCCAGCGGCACCAGGAACGGGTAGATCAACGGGATCATGATCGCGAAGACGATCGGGGCGTTGCCGTTCAGCCACGACAGGCCCTCACCGAGGCCGTTGCCGGCCCAGACGCCCAGCGGGCCGATGAGGAAGGCGGTGATCGGGATCATGATCAGCATGCTGAAGAACGGCACGAAGACCAGGTGCACGGTCTCCGGGAAGATCCGCTGCAGACCCTTGTAGACCAGGGCGAGCAGGGCGACCATCAGCAGCGGCACGAACACCTGGCCGCCGTAGTCGTTCAGCTGCATCGGCAGCCCGAAGACGTGCGCCACGCACTCCTGGGTGCCCAGCGTCCCGTTGGTGGTGCAGGTGATGCCAGGGATCCCGGACTTCGGGTTGAGCATGCCCGTGAAGTTCGGGGTCATCACCGCGGCCATCACCGCGGCGCCCACCCAGGGATCGACCTTCAGCTTCTTGGACGCGTTGTAGGCGACCATGATCGGCAGGAAGTACAGCACCGAGCGCCACATGGCGTCGACGAACACCCAGGTGGCGGACTTGTCGGCGGCGCGGAAGTCGACGACGCCCAGGGCGTCGAGGACTGAGGCGATCGCGATGATGAGCGAGGAGCCCAGCAGCACGCCCATGAGCGGGCGGAACGAGTCGGAGAGGTACTCGAAGAAGTTGTCGACCCAGGCGTAGCGGCCGCGGCTCTTGGCCCGCATCGCGGCCTTGACGTCTGCGTCGGACTCCGGGCGGGCCGTGCCGCCGCCGCTCATCGACGGCAGGTTCATGATCTCGGAGTAGACGCGTGCGACGGCTCCGCCGATCACGATCTGCAGGCGGTCACCGGACTGCGGCACGGTGGCCATGACGCCGTCGAGGGCATCGAGCGCGGCCGCGTCGACCTTCGCCCCGTCGTGGAGCTGGAAGCGCAGCCTGGTCGCGCAGTGCGTGAGGCTCTCGATGTTCCCGGCTCCACCGACGCCGCGGAGGATCTGCTCCGCCTGCGTGCCGGGCCCGGCTACGGGTGTGTTCATGATGCGTCCTTGCATCCTGGGGCTCTTGCCATCCTGCTTCGGTCCACGATCTCTCCCGCCCGGATCAGGGCAACAAAAAAGGCCCGGGTCGCGCACACGGCGCTACCCAGGCCTTGCCTCCCCTCGAGCGGCACACCGCCTTGGCGTCGCGTGGCGACGAAGGTGGCGTCCTCGGGGAGTAACAATCCTGCGATCGAGATCGATCAGACAAAACCTTAACACCGGCAGACGCCTTCGAAGGACGGCGCCGACGTGGCGCGCATGGGCGGGCGTGCAGACCGGCACCGCGGCGTCAGGTGGTGCGGGCTTCCCGGATCGCCGTGCCTGCGTGGTGGAGGCTGGCGAGGGCCTGCCGGTACGAGGCCATCAGGCCGACTTCCAGATAGCTGATCCCCAGCTCCTCGCAGTGGCGGCGGACGATGCTCTGCGCCTTGCGAAGGTGCGGGCTGGGCATGCTGGGGAAGAGATGGTGCTCGATCTGATAGTTCAATCCGCCGAGGACGAGGTCGGTGAGCCTGCCGCCCCGGACATCGCGCGAGGTCAGCACCTGGCGGCGCAGGTAGTCGGGCCTGTCCGCGCTCCGCAGGGTCGGCATGCCCTTGTGGTTGGGGGCGAAGACGGAGCCGAGGTAGACGCCGAAGAGGGCCCGGTGGACCACGAGGAAGACGATGGCCTTGGTCGGCGGCAGCACCAGGAAGAGGGCACCGAGGTACGCGAAGACGTGCGCGAAGAGCAGGGTTCCCTCCCAGACCCGGTTCTTGAGCGACTTGTCCGCCAGTGACCGGATCGCGGACAGGTGGAGATGGAACCCTTCCAACGTGAGCAGGGGGAAGAACAAGAACGCCTGGTAGCGGCCGAGGAGCCGGGGCAGACCTCGTGCGGCGCGTGCTTGGTCCCGTGTCCAGACGAGGAACGTCGGAGCGATGTCGGGGTCGAGGTCCTCGTTGTTGGGATTGGCGTGATGGCGGGAGTGCTTGTCCTGCCACCAGCCGTATCCCAGGCAGATGCCGAGGTTTCCCACGAGGCGTCCGGACACCTCGGTGGCCTTCCGGAGGCGGAAGACCTGCCGGTGCGCGATGTCGTGCGCCAAAAGGCCGACCTGCCCGAACACGAAGGCGAGGAAGGCGGCGACGAGCAACGTCCACCAGCTGTCCCCGATCAGAACGAACGCCACCCAGCCGCAGACGTACAGCGCCGTCACGAGGGTGATGCGCAGTGCGTAATGCGCCGGTCGGCGGTCCATCAGCCCGGCGGCCCGGATCTTGTCGGTGAGGCGGGCGAAGTCACTCCCCGTTTCCACCCCTGCGGCTGAGGGGCCCGTCGACTCTGGTGAAAGCATGATCGGAAGTCACCTTCCGTGAGGGATGGTCGCCGGATCGTGGCGGTCCCGATAGGGAGACCCTTCACTCACATGCTCCACCCGGATCCGGGGTTCGGCTGGCCGATGGCCTCTGCGGCCATGCGCGCGTCACGGACCGTGACGGCCCGGGATCGGGGCGCCCCCGCAGGAGGGAGGGGCCGTACGGGGCATTCTTCGCCGGTGGCGCACGGTATGCCGCCGGGCGGAGCGGTCAGCCGACGGGAAGAATGGCGTCCGTGAAGGGCACAGGGCGCACCGCCGCCGGCACCTCTCCTGGCGCCGCGGGCAAGGGCGGCGGGCGGGCGCCCCGGCGCCGGGGCGCCCCGGACCGGTCGATCACCTTCACGGCCATGGTCGTCGCCGTCGCGATGATCTTCGTGGACCAGACGATCGTGAGCATCGCCGCTCCGAGCATCATCGAGGAACTCGGCCTCTCCGCTTCCGGGATGCAGCGGGTGGTCAACGCCTACCTGCTGGCCCTCGCCGCGTTCTTCGCACTCGGCGGACGCCTCGCCGACATCTTCGGGCAGCGCCGGATGCTGGTGGTCGGCACGCTCGTCTTCGTCGTCTCGTCCGCCTTGTGCGGTTCGGTGCCGACCGGGGAATTCGCCGAGGGCTGGCTCATCGTCTTCCGTGCCACCCAGGGGCTGGGCGCCGCGCTGGTCTTCCCCGCCGCGCTCGCCGTCGTCATCGGCGCCTTCCCGGTCGACGAACGCGGCCGGTCGCTGGCCCTGTTCTACGTCCTCGCCGGATCGCTGACCGCCCTCGGCCCGCTGCTCGGCGGATGGCTGACCGCCTGGACCTGGCGGGCGATCTTCTGGGTCAACGTGCCCATCGCCGTTCTCTCGCTCGTCCTCACCGCCGTCGCCCGCGTCCCGGACGTCCGGCGGCCCGAACGCCTCGACCTGCCGGGCGCCGTACTCGTCGCCGTGGGCCTCGGGCTGAGCGTGCTCGGTCTCCAGCAGGCGTCCGCCTGGGGCTGGGCGTCCCCGGCGACCTGGGCGTGCACCATCGCCGGCCTGCTCGTCCTCGTACTGTTCTGCCGGCACGAGCTGCGCACCGACGAACCTCTGATCAAACTGCGGGTCTTCCGCGACCGGGCGTTCACGGCCGATGTGCTGGTGCTGTTCTTCGCGATGCTCGCCTTCGTCCCGGTCATGTTCTTCGCGTCGGTGTACGCGCAGATCTGCCTCAGCGCCTCGCCCGACGAGGCCGGGTTCTACCTGCTGTACTTCTTCGCGGGTTTCGGGCTCTCGGCGCAGTTGGGCGGCCGGATCCTCGACAAACGGGGTGCCCGGCCCGCGATGATGCTCGGCAGCCTGGTCGGTTGTGTGGGCTTCGCCCTGTGGGCGGGGAAGCTGACCGAGCTGGCGCCGCACGACCAGTGGCCCTACGCCGCGCTGGCCGGAGCGGGCATCGGCCTCCTGCTGTCCCCGGCCGCCACCGACGCCGCGAACCGGTCGATCGACGCCTCGTACGGCGAGGTCACCGGTGTCACCCAGACCGTGCGCAACTTCGCGGCCGCCGTGGGCATGGCGGTCTTCGGGACGGTCCTCGTCCACGTCACCACCAGCCGGGTCACGATGACTCTGACCACGACGGGCATGCCGCAGGCCGAGGCCCGGAGCCTGGCCCGCGGGGTCGCGGAAGCCATCACCGGCCACCCGGACGACCACCGGCCCACCGGCGGCGGGCCGACCAGTACGGTGCTGCGCACCGCGGATCGGGCTGTCCGCATGGACTTCGCCGAGGCCAACCAATGGGTCTTCTACGGCATGGCCATCGCCATGGGCGCGGCTCTCCTGTGCAGTTTCCTGCACCCTGGGACGCGGGTGACGGGCGAGGCCGGAGGGGCCGGGCCGGAGGGGCCGGGCTCAGCGCCCGCTGCTCCGGGACGACCGCCGGGCCCGTAGAGCGATGCAGGCGCCGGAGCCGATGATCCACACCACGGTGGGCCAGGCGGAGATCCGCTCGAACAGTCCTTGCACCCCGGGGTCGGGCCGGAGGCCCGTGAGGACGGTGAAGGCGAGGGTGGTCACACCGCACACGACGCCCAGGGTGCCCCAGAGCGGCCGGTGTGCCCGCCGGATCAGGCCGCCGAGCAGCAGCGCGCCCACGCCACCGCAGAAGAAGCACGTACCGGCGGACAGGAGGTGGAGGGCCGGGCGGAGGTTGTACGGGTTGAGGCCGCTGGACAGGAGTCCCAGACCGCTGACGGCCAGGGCGCCGAAGGCCAGGTTCCGCGCCCGGCCCGGTGACACGACCGTCATGTTGAGCAGCGCGCCCGCGGTCAGGCACACCCCGCCGATGATCCAGGCGGCGTTGGCCTCCTCGTGCAGGGGCGAGCAGAAGCGGACCCCTCCGACGTGTCCGCACCGCGTGACGCCGAGCGCCGAGATGATCTCGTGGACCAGGTTCTGGTTCGTGGCGCGCGGAAGGACGATCATGTTGTTGACGACGAACATCTGGACCAGGGAGGCCCAGAGGAGGCCCCCGGCCACGAGTCGCTTCGACGCCGTGAGGGTGAGTTCGCGCATGTGAGGGACCGATCGACGGAGAGTTCCCGTACCCGGCGGATTCGGGTCGCCCCGCCCGGGCCTTCGGGTCTGCGTGCAGCCGTCAGACCGTCCGGTGACCGCTCCTCCCAGTCTGTCCCCTCGCAGACCGCCGAGGCGTCACCCCGGTTCGGCGAGTCTGTGCAGGGCTCCCGCGGTGGGCGGAGGGGAATCGGTCTGCGTCACAGACCGGTCACAGCGCCCACACAGCCACCCGAACCCCGCGAACATGGCGCGATGCGCACACACCGCACCATCACCCTCCTGGCTGCCGCGGGCATTCTCGCCCTCACCGCGTGCGACCCGCAGGTCGCCGACAGCGGGAAGCCCGCAACGCCCGGCACCCCGGCGGCCACCCCGGCGGCGTCCGGCCCCGCGCCCTCCGCCAAGACGGCCGCTCTCCCCGACCTGGTCGGCAAGGGGCTCCAGACGGCCCAGGACGAAGCGCAGCGGGCCGGCTTCTTCGTCCTCACGTCTCACGACGCCCTCGGCCGCGAGCGGCTCCAGGCTCTCGACCGGAACTGGAAGGTGTGCAGCCAGACCCCAGGGCCGGGCGCGGGCCTCGACACCAAGACCGCTGTGGACTTCGGCGCGGTCAAACTCGAAGAAACCTGCCCCGCCGCGGACGCGCCGCCCCCGAAGCCCGCGGGCGATGTCATGCCGAACTTCGTCGGCCAGGGCATGAAGGCCGTCCGCTCCGCACTCCCGGCCAATGCGAGCATCACCGTGAAGGACGCGGTGCAGAGCCGCGTGGTCCTCCAGGAGTCGAACTGGAAGGTCTGCACGCAGGACCCGAAGGCCGGCGCCGCGCTCACCGGCCAGCCCTTGACCTTCACCGTCGCCAAAACCGAAGAGTCCTGCCCCTAGGTCATCCATTTCGGCGGCGCGGACCCGGCAAGATCAGGAAGAGACGGCCTGGCTCTCCGCACCGCCACTGACGTGCGGACGCTGCCGAAGACCGCTTCACTCGTCCCGCGGGCTGACCCAGCGGGTCCCCTTCCCGGGTCCCCTTCCCGGGTTGCTTCTCGGGCTGCTGCGGACGGTCGAGACGACTGGCCTCGTCCGTGTCGGCAGCCGCGGTCTTCCCGTTTTCGCGACGGTCGGCGTGCGGCTTGCGACGCCCGTCCGGTGTCCGCTCGGGGTGCGCCGGCATTCCTCCTGAGCCGCCCTGCTCCTCCATGGCCGTCCTCCTCGTTCGGGTGCGCCCTCGGAGCGGGCCCGCGTCCCCGATCTCGGGCCGGGGCGCCGCCTCGTGGGCATCCACGTACCGCGATGGCCGGGAGGCGGGTGCAGCACCTCATTCAGGCCCTCTACCTCCCGTGACGTGCGTCTTTCCGCTCGCCCCGTCGGCAAACCTCCGCCGCACGGCCCGTCGGGTCGACGGCCCGGATCACCGACGCCGATCGGATCGGATCCGCCCCCGTGCGGCATGCATGGCGGCGCCGATCGGGGGGAGCCGCCAGATGCGCGCCCGACGATCCGCTCCAAGCCGAGGAGTCGTCATGCCTCGTGGTTCCAGCCCCAAGCGTGAACGCCAGTACGAGCACATCAAGGAGAGCGCGGAGAAGCGCGGCGAGAGCACCGAGCGCGCCAAGGAGATCGCCGCGCGGACGGTGAACAAGGAGCGGGCGCGCGCGGGCGAGTCGAAGACGGCGAGCAAGAGCTCGACCCAGGACATGTCCTCCGCCAAGCGGGGCGGGCAGCGCTCCCACAGCGGCTCGCAGGGGCCGACGTACGACCAGCTGTACGCGGAGGCCAAGCGCCGCAACCTGCACGGCCGCTCCTCCATGGACAAGGCCGAACTGAAGCGCAAGCTCGGCCAATGACCGGCTGCGTCGGGAGCAGCGGGGACATGACCGCGCCGGCGGTGGGCTCGGGGGGACCGGCAGGAGTCGCCCGGGACGTGGAGACGCGCAGGACCGTGTGGGTCGCCCTCGCCGCCAATCTCGCCATCTGCGTGGCCAAGGCCATCGGCGGCGTGGTCGCGGCTTCCCCCGCGCTGCTCTCGGAGGCGGCCCATTCCGTCGCGGACAGCCTCAACGAGGTCTTCCTGCTGGCCTCCCTCAAGCGCAGCCGACGCCCCGCCGATGCGCGCCACCCCTTCGGCTACGGCATGGAGCGCTTCTTCTGGTCCCTCCTCGCAGCCGTCGGCATCTTCGTCACCGGCGGCTGCTTCTCGGTCTTCCAGGGCATCGAGGCTTTGCGCTCCGGCGCCTCCGAATCGCGCCACGGCTACGCCATCGGCCTTGCCGTGCTCTTCGTCGCCCTGGCGGCCGAGGGGACCTCGCTCGTGCGGGCACTGCTCCAGGTGCGCCGCGCCGCCCGGGCGGAGGGCCGCGGCATGGCGGCGGAGATCCGGGCGGGCCGCGATCCGGCCCTGCGTACCGTGCTCGCGGAGGACAGCACCGCCTGCGCAGGTGTGCTCCTGGCGGTCGCCGGCATCACGCTGCACATGGTGACCGGGGAGATCGCGTACGAGGCGTGCGCCTCCGTCCTGATCGGGATCCTGCTCGTCTACGTCGCCTACGCCCTCGGCCGGGCGGCGCGCGTGCAACTGATCGGGGAGGCGGCCGATCCGGCCGTCCAGCGGCAGGTCCGTACGTTCCTGACGCGTCAGCCGGAGATCGACACGGTCACGGCGTTGCTGACCATGCGGATGGGGCCCGACTCGGTCATGCTCGCCGCGCGCGTGGACCTGACCCCGGGCTACGACAGCGAGACCGTGGAGGACGCGATGGTACGGATCCGGCGGGAGGTGCGCGGGCGCTGGCCCGAGCTGGAGCAGGTGTTCCTGGACGTCACGGACGCGGCCGCGGCCCGCCGGGGCGCCTCGGGCGACGGCGGGCATCCGCGGGGCGGCCGGTGTCAGCTCTGAGCGGCCACGGCGACGAGGAGTACGGCCACGCCCACCGTGAGCCAGGCGACGTAGTCGCCCAGCAGCCCCGAATGCAGGCGTCGCACGGGCAGCACCACTCGGCGGCCGAGGAAGGCCACCGCACTGTGGGGCCTGGCGGCGCCACGCGCCGGGCCCAGAACGGCGGTGCCCGCGAGCGCGCAGGCGAGTACCGCCGAGAGCAGCCCGAGCAGCACCCCGGCCGTCGTCCAGCCGGCCGGCGGTGGCGGAGCGACCGCTGCCTGCGCGGCGGTCCCGAGGGCGGCGGCCTGGTACCCCGCCCGGTCCGTGAACAGCTCTGCGGCCCGGGCCAGCGAGCGGCCGAGGTCGGGGGTCAGTCCGACCGCCAGGCAGCCGAGCAGCAGCAGGGCGGGCAGGACGAGCATCGGCGGCGGCAGCAGGCGGGTGGGGCCGCGGACCTCCGGCTTCTCGCCCTCACCGGTGGTCTCCGGCTCTCCCCCGCGCTCGGTCGGCCGTGGTCCCAGGCCGTAGAAGACGCGGAGGGCCACGCGTAGAACGGCGCCGCCGGTGACGGCCGAGACGATGACGTAGACGGCGGGCAGCCAGCCTGCCCAGTGTCCGGCCGCCTCCTCCGAGAGGGCCTTGCCCAGGCCGGTGCCGAACGGCGGCAGCCCCGCCAGGGCCAGACCTCCCGCGAGGAACAGCGCGCCGGGCAGGGCGAGTTCGCGGGCGCGGCCGTGGAGGCCGTGCTCGTCGACCGAGCCGTACCGGTCCAGCAGGATGCCGGTGAGACCGAACAGCGCGGCCTTGGCACCGGCGTGTCCGGCGATGTACACGGCGGTCCCCGCGAGCCCCGCCGGGGTGAGCACCGCGACCCCGATCAGGAAGAGTCCGACGTGGCCCACCGTGGAGAATGCCAGCATCCGTTTCAGATGCCGTTGCTGCCAGCACATCGTGGTGCCGATCAGGGCGGTCAGTACCCCGGCGGCGAGGAACGTGGTGCGGAAGGCGTCGTGCGGGATGCCGCCGGGGCCGGAGAACACCGTCCAGTAGATCCGGGCCGCACCGTACACGCCGAGCTCGACCATGACGCCCGACAGCAGCATGCACACGGGCGTGGGTGCCACGGCGTGGGCGTCGGGCAGCCAGAAGTGGAAGGGCGCCATCGCGGCCTTGACCAGCGGCCCGGTGAGCACCAGCACGAAGGCGCAGATCACCAGGGCGTCGCGGTGCTGCCCGGCCAGCTCGCGGCCGAGCTGGGCCAGACCGAGCTCCCCGGTGCGGGCGTAGAGCAGGGCGATGCCCAGCAGGGAGCAGTACGCCGCGAGGGAGTTGACGATGCCGAAGGTGAGTGCCCCGTGCAGCGGCCGGGGGTCCTCGATCCGGTAGCCGGTGAGCGCGTAGGCGACGGCGCCCATGAGTTCGAAGAAGACGAAGGCGTCGAACAGGTCGCCGGTGAGGGCGAATCCGCACATCCCGGCCTCGAAGAGCAGCAGCAGGGCCGGGAAGGTCCCGGCGCGTTCTCCTGACGGTTCGTCGAAGTAGCGCCAGGAGTACACGAGGACGGCGAGTACGAGCAGCGCGGCGAGCAGCGCTGTTCCGCCGCCGAGGCGGTCGGCGACGAGGACGATGCCGACGCTTTCACCCCCGTGCGGCTCCCATCCGCCCAGCCAGGACACCGCGCGCCCGTCGCCGGTCCGCACCCAGAGCAGGACCAGGCACAGTACGTCCGCCACCGCCCAGGCCGTGGCCAGGATGTCGCAGCCGAGCCGCGGCAGCCACCGGCCGGCCACGGAGAGCACCACGGCGCCCAGCAGCGGAATCGCCACGGCCAGCGGTAGGAGGGCCGCGGTGCTCGGCACGCGGCCTCAGCCCCTGAGTTCGGTGAGGTTCTGCGGGTCCACGGTGCCGTGCCGCTTCTGCAGTTGGATGACCAGGGCGAGCAGCAGGGCGGTGACGGCGGCTCCCACGACCACATCGGTCAGCGCCAGGGCCTGCACCACCGGGTCGACCACCGGTGAGCCGACCGGCAGGTCCGCGAAGACGGGTGCGGTCGCGCCCCGTCGGTAGCCGACGGCGAGCAGCAGGACGTACGTCGAGGACTGGGCGACGGCCAGGCATCCCACGGCATGGACGAGGTTCCGGCTGGTGACCAGGCCGTACAGACCCACCAGCAGGATCCAGGCGGCAGCGAGGAAGGGCAGCAGGTTCATTCGGGCTCCGGCGGGTCGAAGCGTGTACGGGCGGGTCCGCCGCCGGTGATCTCGACGGCCTGGTCCAGGAAGTGCGCGAGCAGCACGATCACGCCGGAGCCGACCTCTACGCCGACGGCCGCGTTGAGCACCGGCACCAGTCCGGCGGAGGAGAGCCGGTCGAAGGTGCCCAGCGGCAGGAAGTTCGCCAGGAAGGCCCCGGCGACGACCAGACCGGCCACGCCCAGTGCCGTGAACGCCCCGGCCGCCACGGCGTCGGCCACGTCCAGGACGGCCAGGGGCCGCACCTGCTTGAGGACCCGGTAGTCCGCGGCCACGTACGCCAGGTGCAGTCCGGTGGCCAGCACCACCCCGCCCTGGAATCCGCCGCCGGGGGTGAGCTGCCCGTGCGCCACGATGTACACCCCGGTCAGCAGGGTCACCGGGAGCAGCAGCGCCCCGAACAGCCGGGTGGAGGGCAGCACCCGCTCGGCCTCCGGCCACTCCTTGCGCTCGTCGCGCGCCAGGCGCAGGAGCAGGGTGGCGCCCAGGACGGCGCCGAACAGGATCGACTCCTCGCCCAGGGTGTCGAAGGCGCGCAGGTCGAAATTGACCGAGGAGACGGTGTTGGCCGTGCGCCGGCTCAGCGCCGCGGCCACGGCCCGGTCACCGTACGGGTGGACGGGCGTGCCGAAGTGCGGCAGGCCGGTGCAGGCGGCGGCGAACGCCACCGCGATGACGGCGCCCGCGCTCAGGAACAGCCAGAGCCTCACGGACCGGCTCATCGGCTCCGGCGCTCTCGGCGCGACGGCCGCTCGGGCTGCGGCCGGTCGGGCTGCGGCCGGTCGGGGTCCGGCTGCTCGGGGTCCGGCTGCTCGGGGTTTGGCTGCCCGGGGTTTGGCTGCCCGCCCGGGCTGCCGGCTCCCCTGATCTTGCGAACGGTGAGCAGGATCAACAGCGGTGTGACCGCGGTCCCGACACCCAGCTGGGAGAGTGCCACGTCCGGGGCCTGGAGCACCGTGAACAGGAGTGCCAGGGTCAGGCCCAGCATGGCCAGGACGGCGGCCTGGCGCACCGGATCGCGGGTCAGGGCAGCCACCGTCGCGGCGACCACCACCGCGAGCAGCACGACCGCGACCAGGATGTCGATCGTGTTCGCGTTCACTGCGCGAGCTCCTCCCGCTCCGGCTCCTCCAGCAGAGCCGTCGCCCGGCCGATCGCCATCGTGGTGACGGTTCCGCCGGCGGCCAGCAGCGCGCCGATGGCGAGCAGCGTCACCGCCGCCCGGCCCGGGCCCGTGTCGACGGCGAGAGCGAGCACCACCAGGGGCGCGCCCAACGACGTGGCGCAGGACAGCGCGTGCAGACGCAGGTAGGGGCCGGGCAGGACGACCAGGCTCAGGGCGGTCAGCACCAGCACGGCCGTACCCGCGACCAGCAGGACCAGAACCAGAAGGTGACGCGGCGTCATTCGCCGTGCTCCGAACCGGCGGTGTCCCGTACCGCGTCGACCGGCTCTCCGGCGAGGAACCGGGTGAACACCAGGGTCCCCGCCGGAGCCAGAACCGCCAGCACCAGCGCGAGGTCTCCGTACGAGTCACGATGGAACCCCCGCGCCAGCAGCAGGAAGACGACGGCGGCCAGGGTGCCCGCCAGACTGATGCCCACCAGCCTGTACTGGGCCGCGCCCCGTGCGGCCAGCCACAGGCAGGGCGCGAGCCCGGCGGAGCACACGACCACGGCGGCGAGGAGCCAGGCGTTCACCGGCGCCCGCCGGAGACCAGCGCGCGTTCCAGGGAACCGACTTCGTCGGTGACGGCGTGGACCGTCAGCCGACGCGGCCCCGACCGCCCGGAGTCGGGATCGACATGGACCACGTACAAGCCGGGAGTTGCCGACAGCAGGGCGCAGGCCCAGGCCGGTCCGGTACCCGCCGGCAGCTCGATGACCCGGAAACCGCCTCGGAACCGCCGGGGCCGCAGTACGGCCCGTGCCAGGCGGAGGGTGTCGGCGAGCAGGGCTCCGGGCCAGACCCACAGGCTCAGGGCGAGATGGGCGGGCCCGCCGAACGAGGCACCCGAGGCCCGGCGGACCGTCCGGGCCCCGACCGCACCGAGCAGCGCCGCGGCGGCCCCCACGACCATTTCGAGTGCGGTGACCTCGCGGATCAGGACGGTGTTGAGCGCCATCAGGAGAACCCACCACACCGCCGACTCCGTCACCGCACGCCGCATGCCACCTCCTACGTGCCGGTCCCGAGCAGGGGTGTGTCACCACACCCGCCATGTGTACCGATCCGCCGGAGGCAAGTCCCGCGTGCACGCCGAGCACTTCCGCGCGGGCCGGCAGGACCACTCGTTTGCTGCACGGCCACGGGGAACGCGAGGGGGCGGGGCCGTCCACCGTCGCACGCGATGCGTGCCGGGGCTCTTTCTGGGGAGACGCCTGGGAGACGGCGACGGAAGCGGCGTGGTTCGCCGGCCGCTTTCCCGGCCCGGGACCGTCGCCCGGCACAGGAAGGCACGCGTCATGAGCACCGAAGAGATCTGGGGCTACCACCAGGACTCCGGATACCAGAAGGGGATCGACCTCGTCGGCTACAAAGTCGAAGCCACGGACGGCAGCATCGGGAAGATCGACAAGCACTCCGAGGACGTCGGAGCGTCCCACCTCGTCGTCGACACCGGTGTCTGGATCTTCGGCAAGCACGTACTGCTTCCGGCCGGAACCATCAAGCGCATCGACACGGTCGAGCAGAAGGTCTACGTCGACCGGAGCAAGGAACAGATCAAGAACGCCCCCGAGTTCGACCGGGCCGAGTACGGAAGCGGGCCCACCTACCTGGAGCAGTTCGCCCGGTACTACAACCAGCCCCACATGTGAGGGATTGGAGACGATCATGATCGCACTCGGAATCGTCCTGTTGGTCCTCGGATACCTCTTGGGAATTTCGATCCTGTGGAGCCTCGGGATCATCCTCGTCATCATCGGCGTGGTCCTGTGGATCCTCGGCTCCGTAGGACACGCGGTCGGAGGACGGCGCCACTACTGGTAGACGTACTGCGGACCGGGGGCGAGGCGGCGGAATTCCGCCGCCTCCCGCCTGCGGGCGCGAGGACGGACACCGGGGCCATTTGCTCCGCATTGCAGGCTTTCCCCCGCTGACGCATCGTGGCAGCAGCACCCCTCAGGACGGAACGACCTCTCCCGGGACCGAGGAGTCACATGCCCGAAGCGCAGGATCCCCCGGTCCCGCCCCCGGAGGCGGTCGTGGTCCGCCTGTCGGGCGAGATGGACATCGGCCGCGTCTGCCAGGTGCGCTCCCTGCTGCTCGAAGCGGTGACCCGCGAAGGCGGCCCGCCCGAGATCGTGGTCGATCTCAGCGGTCTCACCTTCTGCGACTCCGCCGGGCTCAACGTGCTGCTCCGGGCCCGTCTGCAGGCCGTCGAGTCCGGCCGTACGCTGCGCCTGGCGGCACCGAACGCCCAGATGCTGCGTCTGCTGGAGATCACCGGCTCCCTCGGGCTCTTCCCCATCGATCCCTCCCCTCCCGCCTGAGTCACGGCCCGACCGGGTTTGGTGGCGTGCGGGCGGGTAGGCGCCAGACATCTCCGGATACGGACCCCTCTGAAGGGGGTGCACGATGGCGACGGCGGACGATGAGCGTTTCGCGGTCGAAGTACGGCCTGTCGAGGGGGCCACCGTCCTGGCACTGGCCGGCGAGCTCGACCATGACACCGCCGAACCCTTGCGGGCGGCTCTGGAGGCCGCCCAGGCGGGTGGCGGACAGCGGCTGCTCGTCGATTTCAGCGGGCTGGAGTTCTGCGACTCCACGGGATTGAACGTGTTGCTGCACAACCGGCTCGCGGTCCAGGAATCGGGTGGCAGCCTTGAACTGATCGGCCTCCACCAGCCGATCGAACGCATGTTGCACATCACGGGCGCGGAGGGGCTCTTCCCGCTGCACCCCGACGTGGAAGCGGCGCTGGCGAGTCACGAGCGCGCGTAGCGGAGGAGCAAAATGAGTGAGCACCGGTCACCGGAACAGACCCGGCGTCTGGTGCTGCACGACACCACGGATGCCGTCAGCCGATGCCGCGACTTCACCCGCCGTGCGCTGGCCGAGTGGCAGTGGCTGCCCGAGTCCGGGAGCGGCCACGGTCACGGCTGCGGGGACGAGGCCGCGGACGACGCCCTGCTGCTGGTGTCCGAGGTCGTGGCCAATGCCTGCATGCACGCGGGCGGGCCGAGCTCGCTCCTCCTGCGCTGCACCGCCGAGCGGCTGCGCATCGAGGTCACGGACGCGAGCCCGGTCGCCCCGATCGTCAGGCACCCGTCGGATCCGGCCCGGCCCGGAGGCCATGGGCTGCTCATCGTGGAACGGCTGGCCCGCGAGTGGGGTACGGAGCCGGTGGACGGCGGGAAATGCGTATGGGTGGAGGTCGACGCGCCGCCGTCCATCCGCCAGGGGGGCGGGACGTTCACCCCGTGGCTGGACAGGACCCCCCGACCGGCCTGAGCCCCCTCCCCCCGGAGGTGGATCAGCACACCTCCGCCTCGCCTTCGGCCTCGGCATCGACTTCGGCATCGACTTCGGCCTCGTCCGTCAGCAGGCCGGCGCGCAGCTTGTCCATGATCCGGCTCAGGAGCCGTGAGACGTGCATCTGGGAGACGCCCAGCCTGTCGCCTATCTCGGACTGGGTCAGCTCCTCGCCGAAGCGCAACGAGAGGATCAACCGGTCGCGGTCGCCGAGCGTGGCGAGCAGCGGCTTGAGCGTCTCCAGGCATTCGATGCGGTCGTACGCCTCTTCCTCCTCCCCCAGCGAGACCTCCCGGGAGCCGCTGTCCCCGTCCCCGTCCCCCGGGACGGGGGCGTCCAGGGAGCCGGCGGTGTAGGCGTTGGCGGCCCGGCGGCCTTCGGCCAGTTCGGCGGCGCTGATTCCGAGGCGCTGCGCGAGCTCGGGGTCGGTCGGGTGCCGTCCCAGTCGCTGTTCCAGCGCGTCGTGCGTCTTGGCGATGTCGAGCCGGAGCTCCTGGAGGCGCCGCGGGACCTTCACCGACCAGCTGGTGTCGCGGAAGAAACGCTTCATCTCGCCGGTGATGGTGGGAATCGCGAACGTGGTGAACTCGACCCCGCGCTCGACGTCGTACCGGTTGATGGCCTTGATCAGGCCGACCGTGCCCACCTGAATGATGTCTTCCAGCGGCTCCGCGCGGTTGCGGAAGCGGCGCGCCGCGTATTTCACCAGGCTGAGGTTGAGCTCGACGAGCGTGTTGCGCACGTACGAGTACTCGGGCGTCCCCTCGCGGAGCCGGCGCAGGCGCCGGAAGAGGGCGACGGACAGGGTCCGCGCCTCGGCCGTACTGACGGCGAGCGGGTCCTCGGGCACATCCGGGATGTCGGGGACGTCTGAGACGTCCGGGACGCCCAGGACCTCCCAGGTCTCGGCGTCACGCTCGGTAGCGAGCGGTTCCAGGGTGTCGCGGGAAACGGATGACATGAGCTTCCTCCGACGGGTGGGTGGCTACCGGCCGGCCCGGTGGGGGCGGCGGGAACCGTCGTGGTCTTCCCGAGGGGATATACCCGCACGCGGGGCCGTCTGACCCTTCTCGTGACACAGTGGATCGAAGTGAGGCGAAGATGAATGATTCCGACAAAATCCTGAAAGAGCTGCTGGTCGGGCTGACCGCGGTACGGTCGGGCGTCTCAGCACCCGTCTCCCCGCCGACGCGGCCGGCCTGCCCGGTGAGATCGCGGCCGTCTACAACGGAATGGTCGACCGGCTCTCCTCCTTCGCGGCCGAGGTCACCCGAGTGGCCCGCGAGGTGGGCAGCGAGGGCCGGCTCGGCGGTCAGGCCGAGGTCGCCGATGTCTCGGGCACCTGGAAGCGCCTGACGGAGAACGTCAACGAGCTGGCCGGCAACCTGACGCGGCAGGTGCATGCCATCGCCGAGGTGACCAGCGCGGTCGCCGAGGGCGACCTGACCCGCTCGATCACCGTGGAGGCCCCGGGCGAGGTCGGCGAGCTCAGGGACAACATCAACGCCATGGTGGAGTCGCTGCGCGCCACCACCCGGGCCAACGAGGACCAGGAGTGGCTGGCGTCCAGCCTCGCCGGGGTCTCCCGCCGGATCCGGGGCATCCGCGAACTCCCGCCTGTCGCCCGCCTGTTGATGCGGGAGGTGCCACCCCTGGTGGACGCCCAGTACGGCAGCTTCTTCCTCGCCCAGGAGCAGGCCGGGGCACCGAGCCGGTGGCGATCGCCACGTACGGGCTGCCCGACGGCCCCGACGCGGGCCCCCGCCGGTTCCGGATCGGCCAGTCCCTGGTCGGCGAAGCCGCGGCCGGACCCGCCGGGCATGGGAAGCCGTCGGCGCCTGCCCGTCGGGGGCTTCGACGACCACGGCTCCGACGACGGCGTTGACGATGTCGGCGGCCAGGGCCACCGCCCCCAGCCCGGTCGGGACGGCCAGCCGCAGCAGGTGGTCCGACCGTGCGAGGCTGAGCCCATGAGGGTGAGTTCATGAGCACGGGATCCGACGCCCGCCTGGTGCTGCTGCGCCACGCCAAATCCGCCTGGCCCGACGTCGCGGACCATGAGCGGCCGCTCGGCCCGCGGGGTCTGCGGGACGCCCCCGCGGCGGGCCGCTGGTTGCGCGACGCCGGCTGCCTGCCCTCGCTGGTGATCTGTTCCACCGCCCGGCGGGCCCGCGAGACCTGGGCGCTGGCAGCCGGAGAGCTCGGCGCCGAGGTCCCGGTGCGCTTTGACGAGCGGGTGTACGCCGCCGAGCCGGAAGACCTGCTGGAGGTGGTGTCCGAAGTACCGGAGGAGGTGGGGACTTTGCTGCTCGTCGGCCACAACCCGGGCCTGGAGGATCTGGCCGTCACGCTCGCCCGCGAGGCCCTGGACCCCGCGGAGGCAGGAGCCCTTGAGCGCCTGTCGGAGAAGTTCCCGACGTCCGCGATCGCGGTGCTCGCCTGCCCCGGTTCCTGGCAGGAGCTCGCGCCGGGCTCGGCCCGCCTGACCGACTTCGCCGTCCCCCGGGGCGCCGCCCGCTGACGGGTGGAGCGCTGGAAGCTGCTGTCGAACGTGAGAGGAGTGAGCGAACCGTGCCACTGGATCCCACCCTGCAGAAACTGCTCGCCGCGATGCCGGCGATCGACTTCGATACGGTTCCGCTGGAGGAGCTGCGCCGCGCCAACATCGCGAACGCCCTCGCACAGCGGCGCGTCGTCGAGCTGCCGCGCATCGAGGACCGCCGCGTCGACGGGGTGGGCGTGCGTATCTACTGGCCCCGGGCCGACGCGGCCGGCCTGCCGGTGGTGGTGTACTACCACGGCGGCGGGTTCTTCATGGGCAGCCTCGACACTCACGACAACGTCGCCCGCAGCATCGCCCACCGAACAGGCGCAGTCGTGGTCTCCGTCGACTACCGGCTCGCCCCCGAGGACCCGTACCCGGCGGCGGTGGAGGACGCGTTCACCGCGCTGCGCTGGACCGCCGCCCACGCCGGCGAACTCGGCGGGGACCGGGACCGCATCGCCGTGGCCGGCGACTCGGCCGGCGGGAACCTGGCCGCCATGATGGCTCTGCGCGCCCGCGACGCCGGTGGGCCACCGCTGCGCTTCCAGTTGATGTGGTACCCGTGCACGCACATCGACCCCACGCTGCCTTCGGAGGCGGAGAATGCCCACGCGCCCGTGCTGCCCCGCCGCGCCGTCGAGCTGAGTGCCGGCTGGTACCTGGGCGGGCGCGACCCCAAGGCCTCTGGCGCCGCACCCGCTTACGCCGAAAGCCACGCCGGCCTGCCGCCCGCCTACATCGCCACAGTCCAGGGCGACGCCATCCGCGACGAAGGCATCCGCTACGCCCAACTGCTCCGCTCGGCCGGCGTCCCGGTCGAACACCACAACCACGAGGACCTGGTCCACGCCTTCTGCACCCTCGCCCCGCACATGCCCGCCGCGGCGAGAGCGCTGGACGAATCCCTCGCCGCACTCAAGACCGGCCTCGCCTGATTGCTTGGCGCTGAGCTCGTCGCCGAGCTGCCGGGCGGCGTGCTGGGGCCGGTACGGGTCGGTGGGGAACAGGTCCTCACGCGGACGGCCCCCCGTGCCATGCGACGGGGCTTCGCCCCTGCGACGCTGGCCGGGATCCGGTCGTTCAGGCCCGGACGGGGTCATCGCCGTACATACGGAGGAGGAGTCGTGGCACCTCTCGCTCGGATCCCGCTGGAAGGCGGCGGGTACGTCCTGGTCGAGGCTCCGGACACGGCCCAGGGGGCGGTGAAGGCCAGCCGTATCGGCGACGCCATCCATGACCTCCCGGAAACGCTGCAGGAGGCGCTCGGTCCGGTCACGGAGGCAGCGCGCGTGGCCCTCGAGCAGCTGCGCAAGGCCCGCCCCGACGACATCACCATCCAGTTCGGCGTGGACCTCTCGGTCGCCGCCGGCGCCGTGATCGCCAAAACCGGTGCAGGCTGCCATCTGACGGTGACCATGGCGTGGAAGGGCGGCGATGCCGGCCGTTCTCGGACTGCGTCCGCGCGACCGGAGTGACGCGTACGGCGCGCACCGATCCGAATGGCGTCCGGACGGGGTCCGGATCACTACTCTGCGTGCATGCCGAATGCTCCGACGCAGTTGAGGCTGCGAGAGATTCCGGGCTGGGCGGTGGGGCTGTGTCTGTTCGGGCTCGCTGCCGGTCTCTGCATGATCATCTGGTACGCGGTGGATCCGCCGTTCCTCGACAAGCCCTCAGGGAACAGAGAACTGCTCCTGCAGTTCGCGACGACGGCCGCAGAGGCCCGCGCCATCGTAAACGGCGCCGAAGACGGGGACGGCAGCAAGCTGTTCCAGGACGGCCTCGTTCTCGACTGGTGCATGTTCATTCCCGGCTACGCGGCGGCCCTGGCCGGGGCCTTCGGGCTCGGGCACCTCTTCCTCTACCGGGAGTCCGCCCGGCTGTGGGCCCGGCGCGCCCTCGTCCTGACCCCCCTGCCGGTGGTTGCGGACTGCGTGGAGAACCTCTTCCTCTGGAGGGCTCTGAACCGGCTCGCCGCCGACCCGGTACCGGACCTGACGTGGGCATCCTGTTTCGCCCAGGTCAAATGGGCGCTCGTCGTCCCGCTGGTCGCCCTGGGCATTCTGATCGTCGTCATCCTCTGCTGCCGCCGGGTTCTGACCCCCTCCTTCGTGCGGAGTGCGCGGGAGGACCGCCCCCGTCCCGTCGTGGCCCGTGCCCATAGGCTCGCGGACGGCACCGAGAGCCAGTGGAGCGACCCGGACGTGATCCTCCCGCCCGCCGCGCCCCACGACTGGGAGCCCCGGCCCGAGTGGACCGCCCCCGACCCGGCGCAACAACGCCCCGCCGAGGCCCAGGACCCGAAGGACAGCGCGGCGGCCCGCTGGCGTACCCGCGCGTACCAGCCGCCCGGTCGCCAGCCCGCGGAGCTCGGCTTCTGCGTCTCCGGCGGCGGCATCCGGTCGGCCTCGGTCGCCCTCGGTGCGTTGCAGGCACTGCGCGGGCAACTGCTCGAGGCTACGTATCTGGTGTCGGTGTCCGGCGGCGGGTACACCGCCGGGGCCTTCCAACTGGCCCTGACCGATGCCCGGCTCCGGGCCCCGGACGGGAGCCCTTCGGTGCGGCCCGGTCTCGCGAACCCCGCGGACGTGTTCGCGCCGGGCAGCCCGGAGGAGGACCACATCCGCCGGCACGCGAAGTACCTGGCGGACGCGCCCAAGGAAAAGCTGAACGCCGCGGGGGCGGTGCTGCGCGGGATGGCCGTCTCCTTCGGCATGCTGGCGCTGGTCTTCGCCGTGGCAGGCCAGTTGTTGCACCAGTTCTACTCACACGTTCCACTGACCCGGCTCCGCCCCCTCGCGGCGGGAGCAGAGGTGGCCGGCTCGTCCCTCGACCTGTACCCGAACGCCTGGCTCCCCGTCCTCTCCCTGTTCGGCCTGGCCGGTCTGGTGTCCGTCGGGTACGCCTTCGCGCGGGCCGGGAGCGACAAGTCCCGCCCCGCATGGCTGCGCAGCACGGTGAACACGCTCACCGGCCTCGCGCTGGCGGTCGCCGCCTGCTCGGTCGTCATTCCTTCGGTGATCTGGTTCTTCGCCTCTCTGGCCCACAAGGCCGACAAAGCGGGATATTGGGAAGCCAGCGGGGCGGGAGTGGCCTTGCTCGGCGCGATCACCGCGGCGGCGACCGCCGTGGGTACGTGGTTCGTCTCGGTCTACAAAACGGTGAGGAAGCTGAAGCCGGACGGTGAGCAGCCAGGTCCGTTCGCCAGAGGCGGCACGTCGCTGGTCACGCAGGTCGGCACCAGCTGGGTGAAAGCCGTGGTGTGCTGGCTGGTTCTGCTCCTGGTCGCGTTCTTCGGCCTCGCCCTCATGTCCTGGGCCGCGATCTACGCGGGCAGTTGGCACGCGGGGTGGCGATGGGGGGTGCCGATCGCCCTGATCGTGCTGACCCTCGTGATCGACCAGACCACATTCAGCCTGCACCCCTTCTACCGCCAGCGGTTGGCCGGCGCCTTCGCCGTGCGCCGCGCGGTGTTGAAGGACGGCTCGGTCGGCGCCGTGCCGTACGACTACAACAACGAGCCGACCCCGCTGGACCCCTACGCGCAGCGGGTGGAGGGCTTTCCCCAGGTCATCTTCGCCGCCTCCGCGGCCGTCTCCCTGCGCAACCGCACCGCGCCCGGCCGGCCCGCCGTCCCCTTCACCTTCGCTTCCGACTACTGCGGCGGACCCGACACGGGCTGGGTCCGCACCAGCACTCTGCAGAAGACGGCCCCGGCGCTGATCGGGCGCGACCTGACCGTACAGTCCGCCGTCGCCGTGTCCGGAGCGGCCTTCGCCTCCGCGATGGGTACCCAGACGATGTTCATGGAGCGGCTGCTCGCGCTGTCCAACGTGCGGCTCGGCACGTGGGTGCCCAATCCCCTGTACCTCGCGGATCTGGCGACGTACGGGCCCAACCGGATCATGCCGCGCCTGCCGCGGGTACGGCGGCTGCGGTACCAACTCCAGGAGCTGGTGGGCCGGTACTCGGACACCACTCCCCTGCTGCTGTGCACCGACGGCGGGCACTTCGACAATCTCGGTCTGGTCGAGATGCTCCGGCTCCGCTGCCGGACCATCTATGTCATCGACGCCTCGGGGGACTCGCCGCCGCTGGCGACCACCCTCGCGCAAGCGATCACACTCGCCTACGAGGACCTCGGAGTGAGGATCACCTTCGCCGAGGAGGGGCAGAACCTGCTGAACCTGGTTCCCGGCAGCGCGAAACCGCTCGCGCCCGAAGTGCCGATGGCCTCCCTGAACGGGCGGTTCTCCGCCACCTGTGTGGTGCGCGGCACGATCGAGTACCCGGAACGGGTCCAGTTCTCGCCCGACACACCGGCCAGCGCCTTGGGGACGATCATCTACGTAAAGGCCAGTCTGACCCCCGACATGCCGTACGAGCTGCTCAGTTACGCCCTCCGGGAGAAGGCTTTCCCCCGCCAGGCCACCTTCGACCAGTGGTTCGACCACGCCCAGTTCGACGCCTACCGGGCGCTCGGACACCACCTCGGCACCAAGGCCGCGGAGGCGCGATTCACCCGTTCGGAATAAGCTTGAGTCGATACCTCCTTCGGACCCTCACCACTCAGTCCCTCGACTACGACTTCGTCGTCCGGGCCTGCAACCGCCGCACGCCGACCGGGTCTTCCCGTAACCGGCGGTCTTCGCAGGCCCCCTGATTGCACGCCCGTAGGACTGATGGTTCGAATCGCCCCAAGGAGCAGTCATGCACACTTCCCCACGCTCGGCGGCCCGCTGGGCCCGCCGCTTCGCAGTGACCGCGACAGCACTGTCCGTGGTCGGAATCGGAGTCTCACCGATGGCGACGGCAGACGCGGCAGCCGCCGGCCTGCCCACCCAGGTCCGGTCGACGACTCCCGCCGCTCTGGACAAGGCGCCTGGGGACCTCTACCTGTTCCAGTACAACAACTCCCAGGGCCACCTCTCGATCGGCGGTGGCAACTTCACCCTCGGCGGCAGGGTCTACATGGTCGTCAAGTACAACTCGGGCCAGATGAGGTACCAGGGCACCGTGACCGCGAAGACGGTTTCTGGCGTCCCCGGCGGGGCCGCCTATCTGCATACGAACATCTCTGCTCCCTGCGCTCCCGGAAACAACGGCTACGCCCGGGCATACGACTACAGCACCGAGACCTGGTCGCCGAGACTTCCGGTGGCCATCTGCCAACGGATCGACTGAGGTTGGCGGACCGGTACCGCAAGGGGGTCCCAGGAGCGTCCGGGACGGTGATCGCCGTCCCGGACGGATCCGTTGCTCAGGTCCCTTTCCTCAGGTGCCGTCACCCTTCCCCGTGCCAGTACTCGTCGTGCGTGCGGTGGGCCTCGGTCAGACCGTCGCGGAAGTACCGCTCGTAGTAGGCGTTCTCGAGGTGATGGGCCTGCAGCCACACGCCCGGTACGTGGATCGTGTCGCAGTGGGCGGGAAACCGCCCGTGGGTCTCGTAGATGTAGGTGCAGATGTCCCGCGTACACGCGATGACGTCGGCGGAGTAGTCGCTGGCTTCGTGCAGGTACTGCCTGCCGAAGTCCCCCCGGTAGATGCGCGCGAACAGGCCCTCGTCGGAGTAGATGCCCTTCGGCCCGAACTTGCCCGCCACGACGGCGTCGACGGCCTCGCCCATGGTGCCGTAGTTGGGCGGGCACATCGCCTTGATGAGGTGTTCACCGTTGTGCCGCAGGCCTACGGCGGTCGCCCTCAGGTCTGCGTAGCGCGGCAGCGGCACCTGCCAGCGCAGGAGGTCCGCCGGTCTCCACCGCGGGACGGTCCAGTCGAAATCGAGCATGGGACCGTAGGTGGGACGGAACTTCGGGTCGCCCAGCATGATCGACGGGGCGACCGAGGCGTGGATCCAGGCTCCGAGACCCATCGCGTCGGCGGTGAGCATGAGGTTCTGGAGCAGCAGGTCGGCCTCGATCTGCGTCCGCATGGCCCAGATGAAGCCCAGGGGCAGCTTGATGTCTTCGTTGAGGAACCCCGACTTCACCCATTTGCGGACGCCCGCCGAGCGGTAGAGGTTCCGGTCGTCGACGATCGCCGGCCGTGCCCCCTCGGGCTGGGTCAGCAGGTACATCAGCCCGTTGATGTACTGCCGTGACAGGTCCACCACAGGGAAGAGGATGGTGGTGCCCGGGAGGTTCGACAGGAACCGGTTCGAGTCGAGGTAGGCGGGGAAGTCCCGCTTTCCTTCCGGTACGTCGATGCGGTGGTCGAGCAGCCGCACCTTCGCCTCGGCGGCGCGCGAGCAGAGGGTCTCCGCGTCGAACGCGCCGGAACCAGGGGGCAGGTTGCGCAGGAAGTAGGTGCCGGTGTCGTTGATCAGGAAGAAGTGCGTGCCCTGGGCGTTGTCGGGGCTGCCGGCGGTCCGGCCGGCCATGTTGAGGTTCGGCTTGGCCATGATGGGCTTGCCGTCGCGGGGGTCGGCGAAGGGACGGTCCGGCATGGTGAGTCCGGAGCAGCCCGTCATGGCGATGAGGACGGCTTCTTCGAGTTCTGTCAGCGGGGCTCGTGGTGCGGTGGAGGCCCAGCTCATCGAACCGGCCTCGACCGAGCTGCCGCGGCTGACCCGGTGGGTGCGGCGACGCAGGATCGACATGAGCAGCGGGCGGTTCACGAGGGCTTCGAACCCGGCACGGCTGTGGGTGTTCATCGGGTCGTTCATGCTGCTGTCCCTTCACGACGAGGACGCCGTCAGCCGCGCAGGCGTGCCTCGATGGTCTCGACGAGGCCGGCGATGACTCCGTCGGGCGAGG
This sequence comes from Streptomyces sp. NBC_00454, assembly GCF_041434015.1. GTDB lineage: Bacteria > Actinomycetota > Actinomycetes > Streptomycetales > Streptomycetaceae > Streptomyces. The sequence goes on from NZ_CP107907.1 coordinate 541,103, forward strand.
GGCTGTAGTGGGGGACGGCCCACCGCGTGATCCGGGCGTCGATGAGGGAGGGCCGGCCGGAGGCGAGCGCTTCACGGAACGCCTTCTCGAACTCCTCCAGCGTCTCGACGCGGTAGCCGTCGGCGCCGCACGCCTGCGCGTACACGGCGAAGTCGGGGTTCTGGAACTCGACCAGCCCCGTCTCCCCGTAGGTGACGAGCTGGAACATTTTGATCAGCTTGAATTCCTGGTCGTCGAAGACGATCCAGATGACGGGGATGTCGTTCTCGACGGCGGTCATCAGCTCGAAACCGGACAACGAGTAGCACCCGTCGCCGCACCCGACGACGACGGTCCGTTCCGGGTGCGCGAGCTTCATTCCGATGGCGCCGTTGACGTGGCCGGCCATCGGCCCGAAGGACCCGACCTTGCGGAAGTTCTGCCCCTCCTCCAGTTCGACGTAGTAGCCGAGCCAGGCGAGGTGTGCTCCCGCGTCGGCGAGCAGAACACCTCCTGGGGGCAGCATCCTGCCGATCGCCTGGGCCAGCTCCCCCGGGTGGATCCTTCCGGTCAGGTGCGTGATGTGACGGGCTTCGTAGTCGCGGCCGTCGACTTCGACCGCCGGGACGTCGCCGACCCGTTCGTCCAGGGCCTCGTGGAGGGCGGCCAGCCCGAGGCGCGCGTCGGAGAGCAGCGCGTGGTCGGGCCGGTAGGCCTTGTGGAACTCGGTCTCGGAAATGTTCACATGGATGAGCACCTTGTTCTCGAAGAGGTCTTCGCGGTAGTTGAACGTGGCGTGCTGGTTGAGGGAGTTGCCGACGCACAGCACGACATCGGCCTCGCGGAACGCCTTCCACGCGCTGGCGTGTCCGCTGTCCGCGAAGACGCCCACCGAGAGCGGGTGGCTCTCGGAGACGATGCCCTTGCCGTCCAGCGTGGTGAGCAGGGGGATCTGGAAGCGTTCGATGAAGCGCCGGACCTCGGCTCCCGCTCCGCTGCGGATCGCGCCGAACCCGACGAGCGCCACGATGCGCTTGCCCCGTGTGAGGGCGTCGGCCAGCGCCGAGGCGATCTCCGCCACGCGGGCCGGATCCGGGACGACCGGGGCCACGTCGAGCCGGATGTGCCGGAAGTCCGTCACCTCGACACCACGGTGGGTGAGGTCCTCGGGAACGTGGATGTGCACCGGCCCGGGCCTTCCTTCGAAGGCGATGTTGACGGCTTCCTCGAGCACGTCGCACGTGTCGGCGGCGTCGGCGAGCAGGAAGGACTTCTTCGTCGTGGCGGCGAACATGGCCCGGGAGTCGGGCGTCCGGTTCAGGCCCGAGGTTTCGTTGAGGGAGCCCCATCCCTGCCATGCCCTCGAGGCGTATCCCGAGACTGCCAGGACGGGGTAGGAGTCGGACATCGCGACGGCCAGACCGGAGAACAGGTTGAACGCACCGGGACCTGCCGTCGCGAAACAGAAGCCCAGTTCGTTCGTGTACATCGCGTGGCCGCACGCCATGAAGGACGCGGCCTGCTCGTGCCGCGTGATGACCGGCCGGATCTGCTGCGAATGCTTCAGCGCCAGCATCAGCCCGGCGGCGTTCTCTCCGGCACCGCCGAAAGCGGCCCGAACTCCGACGTCTTCCAGGCCCTTGACTATGGCTTCGTAAACCCTCATCGCCGTTCCCTCGTCCACTCCCCCGCATTTGATGTCGGCGAGCGCGGTGTCGATGCGGCACGTGGTGCGGCCCTGTCGGCGCAGTCACCCATGCGGAACCAGTCTGCCAGTACTCGACGCATCCCGCTCCTGCACATGAAGGGGACCGTACGGGTGACGGGGCCGGCGTCACCGTTCACAGCGCACGCAGACCCGTACGGCCGACATCTACCGGGGCGCGGGGCGGATGCCACCCGTCTGCGTTGTTCCGCGCGACGCGGCCGTACCACTGCGTCAGGGTTGCCGTGTGTAACCCAGGTGCCCGCGGACCCAGTCCCGGGCAGCCGTGCAGCGTCACCTCGTCGTCCGCCGGCATTGCGTCCGTCAGAGCGGGGTGCGCCTTGGCGAAGAGGCACACATGGCCGAGACCAGGCAGTACGAGCACTACGTGGGCGGCAGCCCCGAGGCGGAACGGCTCGTCTTCGAGCGGCTCGCCCGCGAGCTCATGCGGGTCCAGCTCAAGTCCAGGAAGCGCAGTGGCGCCTCCGACCTCGCGCGGACGTTCCACGCCAAGGCCGTTCTCGGTGCGGAGAACGCGCGTCTGGCCTTCGTCGGCGACCTGCCCCCCGATCTGCGGACCGGCTTCGCCCAACCGGGTGCCGAGTACCCCGTCACCGTGCGGCTGTCCAATGCGAACGGCGCCCGCCAGCCCGACCACGCCCCCGATCTGCGCGGGGCGGCCTTGCGCATCGCGGCAGGAGCCGACGAAGCGCACGACCTGCTGATGACGAGCCATCCGGTCTCGCACGCGCGCAACGCGCTGGAGTTCGTCGAATTCGCGAAGGCCATGGCGGGCGCCGACTCGACGCTGCGCAAGGCCGTCGCGCTGTTCGTCACCCTGCCGCTCGCGGTCGGATGGTCCACGGCCGCGCGCATGCGCCGCAACGTGCGGGCCGGTACGAGCCGCCCGGTGAGCAGCCTGGCGCTGGAGACGTACTGGAGCCGTGGCGCCATCCTGTGGGGTGACGCGGGGCCGGTGCGTTATCAGCTGAGCCCCGCGGACGGCGCTCCGTCGGCCCCCGCGCCCTCCGCCGCCGACCCCGATTTCCTGCAGCACGAACTCGCGACGAGGCTGAAGGAGGCGGATGTCGTCTTCGAGTTGTACGTCCAGCGCTACGTGGATGCCCGCCGGACGGCCATCGAAGACGGCACGGCCGAGTGGAAGGAGGGGGACGCGCCTCTGGTGCGGGTGGCAACGCTGACCATTCCGCGCCATGACATCGGCTCCGCCGAGGCTCGCGCCGCAGCGGCACGGGTCGACGAGCTCGCCTTCAACCCGTGGAACACCACGGAGGATTTCCGGCCCCTCGGAAACCTCAACCGTGCGCGCAAGGTCGCCTACGAGGCCAGCAGCGCCCACCGCCTGGGGCACCGGTTCGCCAACGTCGAGCCGCGGCGCAACGCCGTACTGGGCGTGCCGTTGCGCGCCGCCTTCCGAGGCCTCAACCGATTCGTCCCCTGGCACCGGCTGCCCACCAGCCTCGGTCTGCTGAACCTCCTGGCCTTCCGGCAGAAGCTGCGCCGGGACAACCTGATCGACACCGAGCTCCGCGAGGCTCCGCCCCGAGCCCAGCCCGTACCCGATCCCATCGACGAAGACATGCGGCTCGCGCGGAGCTACGACGGCAGCTACAACGACCTGTCCGCGCCGAGGATGGGCGCTGTCGGATCCGCCTTCGGCCGCAACCTCGCGCCCGTCTATCAACCCGACCTGTTCGACGTACCGAACCCGGTCACCGTCAGTCGCGAGCTGCTGCACCGCGACGTCTTCATTCCGGCGCGCTCCCTCAATGTCCTGGCCGCCGCCTGGATCCAGTTCCAGGTGCACGACTGGGTCAACCACAAGCGCTACCCCACCGGCACGAAGACCGTCGAGGTGCCGCTCCCTCCCGGTGTCACGTGGAGGAACACTCCGGGCGGACGTCCCGAGGACGTCATGCGCTTCGCCGAGAACGAGGGGCTGCACCCGGCCGACGGCAAGGGTCCGCCGACGCTGTTCGCCAACGCGGCGTCCCACTGGTGGGACGGCTCCGAAATCTACGGCGGCAACGAGGACACGGGAAGGTCGCTGCGCGAGCCGGGGGGCGGTGCCGCGCTGCGCCTGGAGGACGGCCACCTGCCGGCCGGGCCGGACGGCCTCCCGCTCACCGGGTTCGCGGAGAGCTGGTGGTACGGCCTCAGCGCCATGCAGACCCTCTTCGCCCGCGAGCACAATGCCGTGTGCGAAGCGCTGCGGCAGGAGTACCCGGCCTTGAGCGAGGACCGTGTCTACCACACGGCGCGACTGATCGTCTCGGCTCTCATCGCGAAGATCCACACGGTGGAGTGGACTCCCGCGATCCTCGCCACCGATGTGATCGACGTCGGCCTGAAGACCAACTGGCAGGGACCGCCGAAGAAGTGGCTCGAGCAACTGGGGCTGTGGCTCTTCGAGGCGCATTCACTGACCGGCATCCCCGAGACCCTGCCGGACCACCACGCCGCTCCGTACTCGCTCACCGAGGACTTCGTCACCGTCTACCGCATGCACCCGCTGCTCCCCGACGACTTCGAGATCGTGGACCACCGGCTCGGCCGGAGCCTGGACACCCTCGGCTTCAACGACGTGCAGGGCCCCGCCGCGGAAGCACTCATCCGCAAGACCGGTCTGGCCAACTCGCTGTACTCACTCGGCATCGCTCACCCCGGTGCGATCACGCTGAACAACTACCCCCACGCCCTGCGGTCGTTCGAGCGGGACGGCGAGGTCATCGACCTGTCCGTGGTCGATCTGGTACGCACACGGCGTCGCGGTGTACCGCGCTACAACGACTTCCGGGCCGGTCTGCACAAGCCGCGCGTGCGGCGGTTCGAGGACGTGTCCAGCGACGCGGAGACCGTCGCACGCCTGAAGGAGGTCTACCGCGATGTCGATCACATCGACACCATGGTCGGTCTCTTCGCCGAGAACCCCCCGCACGGCTTCGGCTTCAGCGACACCGCCTTCCGCATCTTCATCCTGATGGCGACCCGCCGCCTGCAGAGCGATCGCTTCCTGACGGTGGACTTCAGGCCCGAGGTGTACACCCCTCTGGGCATCGATTGGATCGAGCGCAACGGCATGAGCAGTGTGGTGGTGCGGCACTGCCCCGAGTTGGCGGGCCTCCTGCCGCGCACGGCCAGCGCGTTCGCGCCATGGCGCCTGGCCACGACGAAGGGAACCGAAGGCGGTCGCGGCTGAGAGGACCGCCCCGGCTCGCCTCTGCCGACGAGACCGGGGCGGCCGCAGGCAGCCGTGTCAGACGGTGAACGGCTTCTGCTTGAGGAAGCCGTCCGCCGGGCTGCCCGTCGTGTAGAAGTTCGGGCTCTGGATGGCGGGCATGCGCTTTTGGATGTCGCGGTGGAAGGTGCGGTAGTCGCCCTCGAAGGCGCCCTTCCCCCACACCTTGAGAAGGTTCGCGGTGAACAGTCCGTTGACGTCTCCGTCGGACGCCACCTGGTTGTCCTGGCAGGCGGCGATGAGCACGGCGCCGGGCGCCGGGCGGCCGCTGTCGCCGTCCTTGAGTTCGCGCTGGAGACCCTCGTAGAACACCCGGTCCCGGGCGAAGATCTGTTCTTGCGCGTACACCGGCATCAGCCGGGACGCCGCCTCCACCTGGCCCGGGTCACGGGTCTGGAAGTGGGACTCCAGCGCCTCCGGGGTGAGCATTCCCTGGATGGACTCGATGGCGCTTCCGCTGTGACAGGAGTCCAGCAGGGCGAAGATCCTGACCCCCTCCTCGAACCGCCCGAACTCGCGGTACAGCTCGTCATCGAGGAATTGGCGGTCGAAGAACACCAGCGTCTCGTCCAGCCGGTCGGGCTCGTCGTCCGATCCCACGACGTTCGCCATCTGGCCGCCGTGGCCCGAGTAGGTGAAGAGCAGGATGTCCCCGCTCTTGAGCCGTCCGGCCGCCTTGCGCAGTTCCCCGGTGATGTTCTCCACCGTGCCCTCGCCGGTCAGGATCACGGTGTCGCCGAACCCGCCGGCGCGGGCCAGCGCCGCCATGTCACGGGCATCGTTCTCGCAGGCCAGGAGGGATCCGTCCCAGCCGTCGTATGCGGCGGGATCGACCTTGTTCAGACCGACGTGGATGGACAGGCCAGTGGGCACGGGTACTCCTCGGGGCGTTGGGGGGGTCGACAGCATGGGTTCCGCGGCGGCCGCCGCCTGAACCGGGGCGTCGGGGACGCCGCCCGATCGGGCCTGTCGAGGGGGACCGGCGGGGGGCCGCTGTTCGGGTGGCCCGTCGCATCACACCGCAAATGATCACTTATGCGCGGTATTGCTATCTTATGAACGCAATTAGCACGCCGCCGGACCGGGCTTCGGGCGCCGAGGCACGGCAGGGCTCCTTCGCCGATCGCACCGGCTACGACGAGTCCTTCCTCGGTACCGTCGTCCCGCTCCCTCTCCCGGCCGCCGCCGGGATCGAGACCGTGGTCCTCCCCTACACCCACTTCACCGTCGTCCTGCGCCCAGACCGCAGGCTGGCCGCCTCCACCGCCGTCTGCATCGACGGCGTGCAGCTCCTGGAGGACGTACCCCGCGACGACAACTGGGGGTTCGACCCCCGCGTACCCGAGGCCCAGCAGGCCGGCAACGACATCTACCGCGACAACTCCCTGGACCGGGGGCACCTGGTCCGCCGTCTGGACCCGGTCTGGGGTGCCGCGGCCGAGGCCGACCGCGCGAACCTGGACACCTTCCACTTCACCAACGCGGCCCCGCAGCAGGACATCTTCAACCAGGGCAAGGAGCTGTGGCAGGGGCTGGAGAACTATCTGCTCGACCACGCGTCCCAGTTCGACCGCAAGCTGTCCGTCTTCACCGGTCCCGTCCTGCACGACTCCGATCCGCCCTACCGGGGCATCCAGGTGCCGCTGCGCTTCTGGAAGGTGGCCGCCTTCGTCCAGAACGGCCAATTGGCCTCGACCGGGTACGTCCTCGACCAGAGCCCGGACCTCAGCCGGGACCGCGAGCGGGCGATGGCGGGCGCCACGCCCGGCGATCCGCCGCCGCTCGGCCCGTTCCGCACGTTCCAGGTGCCGGTCACCGACATCGTCGAGCTCACCGGCCTCGACCTCGGGCCGCTGCCGGCCGCCGACCTCATGCCCGTCACCCGCGCACCCGCGGAGCGGTGGAAACCTCTGCAGAGCTACGAGGACATGGTCCTGGGCGGCTGACATGGACGACGCCACCGTCGTCTACGTCCACGGCAACGGCAACAAGGTCCGCAAGGAGCTGCTCAAGGCCCAGTGGGACGAGGCGCTGTTCGGCACGGACATGGGCGCGGCGTCGCGGATGGCCTACTGGGCGCCGGTCCGGTACGGCACCCCCCTGCCCGACCACGAGCCGGACCCGCTGTCCGGCGGCCCGCCACCCCTGCGGGAACTCCCGGACGCGGGGGTGCCACGGACCCCGGAGGAGTTCATCGAGCACACGCTCCGCGAGGCGCGCCGGACGGCAGGTCCGGCGGCAGGTCCGGCGCCCGGGAGACGGTGCGCGCAGGCCGGGGAGGAGGGACTGGCGAACTGGCTGGCGAAGATGACGTACTCGGCGGAGACCCTCGGCCGGGCCGAGGACGCGGCGACCGCACCGACCTCCTCGGACCTGGCCGAGGCGCTGCCGCTCCCCGTCTTCCTGCGCTCGCCCGTCTTCGAGCTGCTCGTGAAGCTCACCTTCGAGGACGTGTACGCGTACCTCTTCGGCGGGGTCGGCGAGGCGATGCGAGAGATCGTCCGCGGCGAGCTGGCCGACCTGCGCGACGGGCCGCTCGTCGTGCTGGGGCACAGCCTCGGTTCGGTCATCGCCTACGAGGTGCTCCGCGAGGAGCGACGGGACGTCACCCTGTTCGTCACCGCGGGATGTCCTCTCGGCATCACCGAGATCCAGGACCGGCTCGCGCTCCGGCCGGCGGTTCCGGCAGGTGTGGCGGCCTGGTCCAACGTCTCGGACCTACGGGACCTGGTGGCGCTCGACCACTGGCTGCGGCCCGAGTACGGTCCGCCCGACCTCGTCACCGACCATCTGGTCAGGAATGACAGCGGCAACCACCACGGCATCGCCCAGTACCTGAGCAGTCCGCCCGTCCAGCAGGAACTACGCGCGCTGTTCGGCCGCGTTGCGAGTGACCGGGCCGGGTGAAACCATGGGAAGCATCAGGCAGTCCGTCTTTCCACGCCGCTACGGCGGATGTGCAGGTGCGGTATGTCTCCCAAAGACACCGAATGGGGACTCGTCACCGAACTGGTGCGGGACCACTTCTTCGTTTCCGGCGAACCCCGACCCAAGCTGATCCAGTTCGGGTTCTCACCCGAGTTCGTGAGCAGAATCCCGCTGAATTACGTGAGCAGCGATAATTCGGTCGCCCTGGTCGAGGCAGTGCGGAACAGTGGCATCGAAATGCAACTCCTGCTCCTCAGCACGCTCACGCAGATGGACACGCTCACCTCCCTCCCGGCCGGAAAAGAGGCCGAGCGCCTCCAGAGCGAGCTGGAGGAGGCCGTACGGCTGCACATTTCACCCCAGGACTTCTTCCTCAGCAGCGTGCTCGGCAACGGCGCCGAGGTCTTCATCGACCGGGTGGATTTCCGGAGGCGGATCCGCGAATTCCTCGAGAATCCCGACAAGACCGTTCTGGTGGTGGACGGAGAGCCGGACAGCGGGCGCTCCTACAGCTACAAGCTGATCCGGCACATAGGCGAGCACTGCAATTTCCGCCCGGTGCGGGTGACGTTGAACCGGACGTCGACCGCCGAGCAGGTGGTCCAGCGGCTCACCGAGTGTGTCGCGGACCCGGTCCCGGCGACGCTCTCGGACACGGCCCCCGCACCCCTCTCCCCATTGAATCCGACACAATTGAACGATCCACTACCCGAGATCGACGCGGCGGTGCACCGCGCCGTCAGCCAGGCCACCACCGCGGCCGGGCAGTACTGGCTGGTGCTGGACGACTGCGACAAGCTCGACGTCAATTCCGACGTCTGGGACTGCATCGGCAAGCTGGCCCTGACCATCCACAATCAGAGGCCGACGCCGCCGGACGTACCGCCCCGGCTGGTGCTGCTCGGGTACTCGCCGACGATGCGCCAGCTCCCGTACGAGATACGCAGGAACGAGGTCAGGGACACCGCCCGGATGTTCGGCCCGGAGGATCTGCGCGAGTTCTTCCGGCAGTTCTTCACCGAGACTTCGCCTTCGACTCCCCCGGACGTCCAGCGGATCTCCGACCTCGTGGAAACGGCCGTCCCCGCCGTTCTGCAGGCCTGTGAGGCCGGCGGCCCGGACAGCTACATGCGCAAGATCTGCTCGGCGGCAGCGGCATCGGTCCGCCTCTACGGCGCGCTCACCCCCGGCGAGGACTTCGGCGCGCACCTGAGCGAGCGTCTGATTGCGGCGACCGCCCCCGGTCCCGCAGACGTGTCGGACCTGCGCAAGGCCTACCGGGAAGCGGCTTCCCTGATGAGCCGCTTCGACCCCGCGCGGCTGAAGCTGCCCGGCGAGGAGGAGCCGTCCGCAGGGGCCGCGGTAGAGCTGCTGCCCGATTGCCGGGCCGTAGGCGCGCGCAACACCTTCACCTGGGTACTCAAGTCGGAGGTCCGCGACACGGCGCTGGGCGGCTTCGCCGGTCCGGAAGGGGCCCGCCGCGCCCTGCTGGCCAACCTGGAGCAGATCCCGCCCGGTCCGGGCCCGGAACGCACGGCGCTGGCCTACCTCGACGGCGCGCCCCCGGACCTCGCCCACCAGAAGCTGGACGAGCTGCCGCACACGCTGCAGGCGGTGTTGTGGCTCGCGCAGATCCCCGGCATCACCGGCATCCCCGAGAGCGCGGAGATCCAGCGACTGCTCGACCGGGCGCGGCTGATGCAGCCACTCGAACGCCTCGCATGCAGCTCCTTCCAGGGGCGCGCCGAGGAACTCGCCCGACTGCGCGCCTACATCGGACTGCCCACGGCGCTCCAGGACGAGTTCACCCGGGCGGTCGGCACCGGCACGAAGCGGCCGGTGCTGGTCCACGGGCTGGGCGGCGTCGGCAAGAGCACCCTGCTCGCGACGTTCCTCCGGGACAGCCTGCGCGACTTCCCCACCACGTTCCCCTTCGCGTACGTCGACTTCGCCAGGCCCACCCTCTCGGCCCACGAACCGGCCACCCTGATCGCGGAGATGGCCCGGCAGCTCAGCGTCCAGTACCCCGAGCACCGCCCCGATTTCGACGCCCTGGCGCATGCGTGCGAGGAGACCGTCGGCCTCCACCGCGCCGAAGAGGGCACGGTCGACGAGCTCTACGAGCTCGCCACCACCAGGGCCACGATGGCGCGGCTCTCCCAGTCGGGGGTGCACGCCCTGGCCTCGGCGCGCGAGGGCATGCTGGCGGCGCAGCTCGCGACACTCGTCGTCCAGGCAGTGGGAGTGCCCGCGGAGGATCAGCCACCCCTGGTTCTCGTGATCGACTCCTTCGAGGAGGCCCAGTACAGCGGCTCCCCGGAGCTCGGCCGCATGTGGGGTCTCTGGTCGGCGCTCCAGAAGGTGCACCCCCGGCTGCGGACCGTCGTCGCGGGGCGGCTGCTGAAGAAGCATCCGGCCCGAGTGGTGGAGCCCCTGACCATCGAGCTGACCGACCTCGGCCCGGAGGCCTCCGTGGCCCTCCTGGTCTCCTCCGGGGTGACCGACGAACGGCTTGCCCAGGAGCTGGCCGACCGCGTGGGCGGGAATCCCCTGAGCCTGAAGCTGGCGGCGCGGGCAGCCGAGCAGGAGGGCGACCGGGCCGAATCGCTGAACGAACTGATCGACAGCCTGCCCCGGCGGCGCCGCCACTTCTACCGCAAGGTCGACCAGATGCTCATCCAGGGGACCCTCTACGAGCGGATCCTGAGGCGCATCGGGGACCCGGACGTCCGCGCTCTGGCGCAGGCCGGAATGGCACTGCGGACCATCACCCCCGGACTGGTCCGGGAAGTCCTCGCCGGTCCGTGCGGACTGACGGTGGACTCCGACTTGGAGGCGGAGCGCCTCTTCGAGCTGTTCTCCCGGCTCGACCAGGTGGAATCCGCCGGCCCCGGGACCGTACGCCACCGGGCCGATCTGCGGGCCATCATGCTGCGGCTGGCCGACCGCGCCCGTGCGGACGTGATGCGGGCGGTCGGGCAGCGCGCCGTCGGGTACTACGCGGCACTCGAAGGCCTGGAGCCGCGGGCCGAGGAGATCTACCACCGGCTGCGGTTGAACGAGAACCCGCGCGATGTGGAGTCGCGCTGGCTGCCCGGTGTCGAGCGGTTCCTGGTCGGGGCCGACGAGGACATGGCGGGGCGGTCCGCCGCGTACCTCGCCGGGCGCTTCGGCGGCCACACCCCGGACGAGGTGATGGCGGAGGCGGACCAGGAGGACTGGGAGCGCATCGCCGCCCGCGAGGTCGAGGACCTGCTGTCGCAGGGGTACACCGAAGCGGCCGCCGCCCGGATCGAGGGGCGGCGCCCGTGGACCTCGGGCAGCCCCTTGCACCCGCTGTGGGTCGAGATCCTGGACCGGCTGGGCCGTCGTACGGAAGCCCGGGCGGCCGCCGACGCGGCCGTGGAGCGCGCCGATGCGGACGGCTTCCCCGCACTGCAGCTGGAGCTGCTGCTCGTCTCGGCCCGGCTGGCCGAGGCGGACGGCGACCTCGCCGAGGCGGACGACGACCTCGCCGAGGCAGAGGAGGTCGCCACGGGCCTGGGCAAGGACTTCGAGGCGCTGGGCGCCCTGCTGACCCGTGCGCAGCTGGCGTCCCGCACCGAGGAACACGGTCAGGAGGCCGGGAGCAGGCTCGCCGAGCGACTGCGGCGGCTGCCCGACGCGGAGCTCGTCCGGCAGCCCGCCCTGGTGCGTGCCGCGGTCGCCGAGGTCTCGCGCGACCACCCGCGGATCCTGGAGCACGCCCTCGACGTCGTGGGTCTGCCCGAGACCGAGGACGGGGTCCTGGACGTACTCGGCCAGGCGATCGCCCGGGTGGTGGCCGATCGGCCCGAGCTGCGGGCCTCGCTGCTCCGCCTTCTGGAGGACTCCGCCGGCTCGCCCGACCGTTCGGCTGCCGTCCTTCGGTCCGCGACCGGGGTCACCCACCAGGAGGTGCCGGGCATGCTGCGCGAGGCGCGCCGACTCGGCACGCTCGACCGGCTCGCCAGCGGCCTCCTGTCCCTCGACGACCGGAGCGGCGAGCTCGCCTCGGGCGTCGCGGCGGCGATGGGCGCCGGCGCCGCCGGCCCGGCGGTACGCACGGGCACGGGGCCGGTCGCCTCGGAGCCGGGCGAGGCGGACCCCTCAGCGGAGAGCCCAGCCGAAGGGAACGGCCACCTAGCGGCCTGATCGACCATGAGCGACACGTATCTCTCCCACGACGACGTCGTGCAGCTGCGGGACACGGCGGTGGAGGCAGGGCTGTCGGACCCGGCACTGCGGAGCCTGCTGTTCGCGGGGATCCTCCCCAAGTACCGCGGCTCGCTGCCGATCCTCGCGGCGCCCGGCCAACAGGTCCAGTCGGACCTCAACGAGATGAACCGGGTGGAGCGGCTGATCGACGGCACCGTTCCGCTGGCCGTCTGGCTCCGCAACGCCTCCGACCAACTGACCGACGCCGCCGCTCGCGACGTGATCCTCAAGGCACAGGACCGGGTGGCGCGCGACGCGGCCGGCGAGCCCGACGTGGCACCCGACGTCCCCACCGGGGAGACCAAGGAAGAGATCGTCTTCCGGGACGACACGGTGCCCTTCGGCTTCCTGAGCGGCGGAGCACTGGCGGGCGACTCGGTCGCCCGCATCAAGGTGCTGCCGTACCAGGGGGGCGCCCTGCTCCAGCCGTTGGCGCTGCCCCACAGCGGCACGGGCTGGCTCATCGCCCCCGACCTCCTCGTCACCAACCACCACGTGGTCAACGCCCGCAAGCGCACCGACGGCCAGCAGCAGGTGGCGGACCCGGCGGACCTCCGGCTCCAGGCCCAGGGATCACGCTCCCGGTTCGACTACCTGAGCGAGGACGACACGGACGTCGAGGAGGTGCAGGCGAGCGAACTCGTGGCCTGGGACGAGGAGCTCGACTACGCCGTGCTGCGCCTGACCGGCGCACCGCTCCGCCTGACCGACGCCCAACCCCGCCCCTTCCTCCACGTCGCCACCGAGCCGCTGGCGGTGGCCAAGGACGCGCCGGTGGCACTCAACATCATTCAGCACCCGGGTGGGGAGCCGAAGCGGATCGCGCTGCGCAACAACCTCGCCTTCGAGGCGGACGACATGGACGTGCGCTACTTCACCGACACCCGGGGCGGTTCCTCCGGCTCGCCCGTGCTGACCGACGACTGGACGGTGGTGGCCCTGCACCGCGGCACGCGGCGCGTGTCGGACGTCAGCTTCCAGGGCAAGAGCACGGCCTTCGTGAACGTCGGCACTCAACTGAGTGCCATCATGCGGCACTTGCGGGAGCACAACCCGCAGATCCACGACGAGATCGCTGCGGCCCAGTCGCACTGACGCGACGGGCACGAGCACAGGAGGTGTGAGATGCGCGGTGGATCACCGGTGGCGACCGGGCCCGAACAGGTCTTCCGAGAGGATCTGCTGGAGGTGGCCGCACGCGTACGCAAGGGGCTGAACGCCGAGATCCTCGAGTCCGCCGAGGAGCTTCCCCGGGAGGAGGAGGCGGCCGCGCAGATCGGCCGCGCCGCCCGGGAGGAGCGGGCCAGGGTGCTGGAGGCAGGGGTGCGCGGGCTGGAGAAGCTGGCGGCGGGCCGCAGGGGCGACATGGACGCGGACGAGCACTTCGGGGTGGAAGCGATCGTCCTGCTCGAAGGCCGCCCGGCGATCCTGGTCCAGGGCCAGGACTTCGCCTCGCAGCAGGGAGACTGGGCCCTGCTGGACGGGCAGCGGCCGGGCATCCGGTCGTCGATCGAGCGGGTCGGCCGGGTGGAGGTCTCCGGCCACGCGTCACTGGACTGGCTGGGCACGGGGTTCCTGGTCTCGCCGTTCGCCGTGATGACCAACCGGCATGTCGCGGCCGAGTTCAGCCGTGCGGACGGCGAGGGCGGGTTCACCTTCCGCCAGGGCATGGGTGCGCGCATCGACACCGCCGAGGAACTCGGCGCGCCCACCACCGACGGATCGTTCGAGTTCAAAGTCACCGAGGTCATCGGCATCCACCAGGACGTCGACATGGCACTGCTCCGGGTGTCCCCGGCAGCGAGTGGCGGCCGGCCGCTGCCGACGCCGCTACCGGTCGCTGCCGATGCTCCGCCGGACCTGGAAGGCCGGCCCGTGTACGTGGTCGGCTACCCGGCGTCGGACGGCCGGCGCAACGAACCGGAGGCCATGAGCCGCATCTTCATGGACATCTACAACGTGAAGCGGCTCCAGCCGGGCACGGCGACGGCGCTGGTCCCGGAGGGGCCCGGGTTCACCATGACGCACGACTGCTCCACGCTCGGCGGCAACAGCGGCTCCCCCGTCTTCGACCTGGCCGACCACCGGGTGCTCGGCCTCCACTTCGGCGGCCGGTTCAGGTCGGGCAACTTCGCCGTACCGCTCTTCCAGCTGACGGACGACCCGCTGCTGGAGCGGGCGGAAGTCAACTGGGTGTAGGGCGGCACCGCAGTTGAGCGCGCACAGGACTTGCCCCGGGCGGAGGCAATGCCCGCGGCCGCGTTCAGCTCGTGGTGATGGGTTCGCCGTCGTGCTCGCCGCCTATGCAGGTCCACAGGCCGGTGCTGGAGTCGTACTCCACCTTCCCCACCTTGTCGGCGATGCAAGCCGGTCCGGTGACGGCCGGTACGACAGCCGACGCGACGGGAACCGCGGCACCGAAAACGGCCAGCACGAGTGCGGCGCTGAATCCGAGAATGCTTCTACGCATGGGAGCTCCTCTGGGGACGAGCGACACCTACACGTCAACTCCAGCTTCGCCCTGCGCCGCCTTGGCCGCATCCTGACGCGGCGGTGTGCTCGGAGGGACGTGCTCGCGTGCTCCGGGGGCACGTTCCCCGGACTGGGAGGAGGCTGATGTTATGGCGAACACACCCGAGGTAACCGTAGGGGCGCCTGACGACCTCGGCTTGCGGAAGGTCGTGATCGACGGCCACCGCGCGGGAAAGGCCCGGTCTGCCGGGGAGCTCCGGAGAATCCTGGAGCGTGCCGGTGTTTCGGTCGGGCACCACGACATCCAATGGCTCGGCGGGGACTGCGGTGTCTGGCCGGACCGGGCCGTCCGGCGCCTGACCATCGGCCTGCTCATGGTCTTCGGCTTCCTCGCGACCGCCTGTCCGCTCTTCCACATCGGAATGTCGGACAGCGGCGATGCCTTGACCTACGGCGGACGGATCGCAGGAGTTACCGTCCTCGCTGCCGCCGTGGTGGAGCTGGCTGCCGCCGGGGCGGCGGTCGACTACTGGGGCAGGCGGCGATGGCGCTACTCGGGGGTGGCCATTCTGGGCGGAGTCGCCATCGCCCTCCTCTGCGGAATCTGCCTCCTCCTGCTGCAGATCGGCGAGCGTTTCACCGGCTACACCCTGGTCGGGATCGCCCTCTGCGTCTGGTCTTCGGTGGCCCTGGTCGGACTCGTCAGGCTGCGGGCCTGGAAGGGGCTCCGCAATCCCAAGACGATCGCGATCGGGGTCATCATCTCCACCCTTCTCGCCGGCGCCAACCTGGCGTATTCGCAGATCTATCTTCCCTATGTGAGAACCCCGCTGATACAGAGCGGGGCGGAGTTCAAGGAGTCGAGCCTGCAAAAGGGAGCGGCACAGATGTATGTGACGGTCCATCTGTACGTGAAGAACGAAGGCCAGGTTCCCGTCTACATCCTCGACAGCATGTACTGGATCGATGGCGGGCCCGCGAACAGCAAATCCGACGCCAAGACCGCTGCCTTCGAATTGATCTACCATGGCGCCTTCGTCACGCCGGTGGGCAGCGTACTGAATCCAGGGGAGGAGATCGCACAGGACGTGGTCGTCGAGGTCAAGGATCCGGAGCAGCGCAAGTTCGAAGCCATCAGGGCCCAGACCGAAGTGTACGTGATCAGGAAAGACAGAATGAAAATGCCCGCTGCTTACGAACGTTCCGGCACCTGTTGCAAGAAGCTCGACGAGGATCACAAGAAGGAGAAAGGATATCCTCCCGGTACGGATTACAGGTATCGATCCGACATCGAGAACAGCAGTGAAATCCTGAACGTGACCCGGGGTCGACAGCAGATAACGGTGTTCAGAGTGGACCGTGGTGAGCGGCCGCACGTTGTTGTGGAGGTGTCGCCGCCGGGTGAACAGATAGAGTTCGATCCCGTAAACCCCTTGGCGAACGAAGAGGCCAAAAGCCGGTACGGCCTCTCGCCGGTGCGTGGCTCCACGGTGGAGATGCCCTACATGGAGCTCCTGGAGAAAGCCCGCTCAAGCGGGTAGGGCCCACCCTCGCGTTGATGAATACTCAACCGTTGGTCTTCTTATACAAGAGGTGTCCTATGAGCAGGACCTCGCGACTCAACTGCATCATCCCCCCGTACCTTCTCAAGAAGCTCCTGGAGAGCGAAGACGCCGAGGTGCGCCAGGCCGCCTTGGACACCATGCTGACCACAGCTCGCCTGCGGGGTGAGCGAGCGGTCCGGTCGTCCTTCGCCGGCGCGGCGGCCCCCGGTCACGGCCGGCGCACCGTCTTCGACGTCGAGGAGGGAAGCTTCCTCCCGGCCGCTGTCCTGGCCAGGCCGGAGGACGGACCGGAGTCCGTGGACGAGCCCGTCAACCGGGCGTTCGACGGACTCGGCCTGACGCGCGACTTCTACAACGAGGTGTTCCAGCGCGATTCGATCGACGGCCGGGGGATGCGCCTGGACGGGTACGTTCACTACGGCGTGAAGTTCAACAACGCGTTCTGGGACGGACGGCAGATGGTCTTCGGCGACGGGGACGGAAAGGTGCTCGGCAACCTCACCGGATCCCTCGATGTGATCGCCCACGAGTTGACGCACGGAGTCACCGAGCACACCGCTGGACTCGAGTACCACAATCAGTCCGGAGCCCTGAACGAGTCGATTTCGGACGTCTTCGGGTCGCTGGTCAAGCAGTGGTCGCTGAAGCAGTCGGCCGAAGAGGCCGACTGGCTGATCGGCGCCGACGTGTGGACCCCCGGAATCGATGCCGACGCCCTGCGATCGATGAAGGCCCCGGGGCACGCCTACAACAACCCGCTGTTCGGAAAGGACCCCCAGCCCGACCGCATGGGCAAGTTCATCCACCTGCCCGACACGGATGAAGGGGACAGCGGCGGGGTGCACCTCAACTCCGGCATTCCGAACAAGGCGTTCTACCTGACGGCCGTGGGCATCGGCGGATTCGCGTGGGAGGCTGCCGGGTCCATCTGGTTCGAATCACTCAAAGCCTCCGGCGCCACGGCCCAGTTCCAGGATTTCGCCCACACCACCCTTCAGAAGGCCGGGGAACTGTTCGGCGTCGGCAGCGCCGAACAGTCCGCCGTGCTGGCGGCCTGGCAGGAGGTAGAAGTCCCCGTCAATGGCGTCCGGACCAGGGTCGCCCGAGCACGGAGCCTTGCGGCCAACGAGAACGGTGGCGTGGGCCGGCAGGACGGCCTGGCAGCCCTGACCAGGCAGATCGGTGAACTGAGCGCCAAGATGACGGCGCTGACCAAGGACGTGAAGGCACTGAAGGCAACCAGGTGACCAGGTGACCAGGTGACCACCAGGACTTAACGCCGGCCGCTCCTGGCTACGGGTAATTCACCAGGTTGGCCACGTTGGTGGACGCGTTGGAGGGTCCGCCCCGGTCGTTGATGACGTGCCGGATGGTCCCGGTGCCGCCGAGCGAGACGGTCACCATGTTCTGGAAGCGCACGTTCGGGTTGTTGGGGGCCTCGATGGCATGCTCGGCGGTCACGCTCGGATCGACGTTGAAGTAGCAGTAGCTGCCGAGCCCGTAGGCCTGGTGGCTGGTGACCGAGTTCGCGACCTTGTACGCCGAGTAGCCCTGGGTGGAGCCGTTCATCCAGGCGGCCTGGTTCGGCGGGTCGTACGGCATCTCGTTCTGGTAGAAGTACGTCCGCCCGCCGTTGCCGTTCCAGATGGTCTGGTGCTTCTGGTAGTGCTCGACGAACAGGCCGTACATGGTGACCCCGTCGCCGTTGACGACGAGTCCGGTGTCGGCCGTATTGGTGTTCCAGCCGATGCCGCTGCCGTGGTCGCCGCGCCAGATCCACATGTGGTCGCCGATGACTTGGTCGCTGTTGACGACCAGGCTCGTCGTCGCCTTGCCGACGGCGGCGCCACCGACCCGGAAGTAGACGTCGTGCAGGGAGGTGGGGTTCGCCGCGTGGTTCGCGGCAGCGCCGGCCGGGCCGATCTCCATCAGGGTCTGCGAGTTGGTGGTTCCGGCGTCGAAGAGGACACCCGCGACCTTCACGCCGTCGACATCGGCGACCGTCATGGCCGTGACACCGTTGTCAGGAATGAAAGTGGCGAGGCCGAGACCGAGGACGACGGTGTCGGGGCGGGTCACCTTCAGGGTCTGGTTGAGGTGGTAGACACCGGGGGTGACCAGCAGGTTCTTGCCCTCGGCCAGCGCGGCATTGATCTGTGCGGCCGTTGCTCCGGCCTTGACGACGTAGAACTGGTCCATGCCGAGCGAGCCGCCCGCTGCATTCCCGTTGGCCCAGCTGGTGGCCGTGGAGTCGGTTCGCAGGGACGGTACGAACACCTTGTACGCGCCCGCGCCGTCCACGTACAGGAAGGGCTTCTCCCGGACCGTCGGCGTCTGGTTCACCGTGGTGTAGGGCGGATTGGGGAAGGTGTTGCCCGGCACGCCCTGGCTGCCGACGAACACCATGTTCCAGTTGGAACCCGTCCAGCTGCCCAGCTGGGAGTTGCGGGTCAGCCACTGCTGCTGGGTGCCGGACCGGACCTGACCGTCGATCTTGCTGTCGGCCATGAATCCGCCGCTGGCCCAGCCGCCGTCGCTCAGCTCGAGGTTGCCGCGGACGTGCATGCGCCGGTACCCGGATGCCTGCGAGACCGCCCACCGGTCGGTGCCTCCGGTCGGGTTCACCGAGAGGTTCTCTGCGCCGCGCCAGAAGTTCTGGGTGGCGTTCTGCGGCGGGAACCAGTCCGCCTCCACGTGCACGGCGCCGTTGATCGTCACCGAGTCGGGCGACTGGCCGAGGCCGAGGACCTGGGTGTAGAAGCCGACGTTGACGTCGTTGCTGTACGTACCCGGCTTGAACATCACGGCGTAGCGCTGGGAGCCGAACTGGTTGGTCTCCTGCTGCTGGAAGATGGAGTTCAGCCGGCTCTGGATGGTGGACGAAGGCATCGACGGGTCGAAGACGACCACGTTCGGGCCGAGGTCGACATCCCCGGGCGCGGTGTTCACGGGCGCCACCTGGAAGCGCTGGGCTGCCGTCCCGTTGCAGGTGTACTGCACCAGCTGGACGCTGTCGGCCGTCGAGGCGGCCGGGACGTCCAGGCATTTGCCGCTGTGGCGGCTGACGAAGTGGTACGCGCCGCCGCCCTCGTCGACGGCCTGCCACTGCTGGTTGTTGCCGCCGCCGTACGCCCAGAGGTGCACGGCGGCATTGTCGGCCGAGGAGGTGTCGCTCACGTCGACGACCTGGTTGCTCGCGTTGCGGTTGCCGATCCGCACGAAGCCGTCGCTGGTCGGCGTGAAGCTCCACTGCTGCGCGGTGCTGTTGTTGCAGGAGTACTGCTGCACCGCCGTGCCGTTCGTGGTCGCGGCCGACCGCGCGTCCAGGCATTTGCCGCTGCCGGCATTGACGACTGTGGACCAGCCCGTGGGCAGTTCGGCGGCCGCCTTCGCGACGGCGTTCGGGGTGGCGGCCTGGCTGGGATGAAGGGCGGTGAGGACCGAAGCGGCCGAGGCAGCGACCACCAGGGTCGCGACCCAGGGCCGTCTGACGCGGGCCCGGCTTGGGGCATGGCGAACCGCTCGGGGCGTGCGCGGGGAGCTGAGCACGTTTTCTCCTGTGCCGGCTGTACGGCATGAGTGGGGGGTGGGGGTGGGCGGTGACGGGAGGGGTCAGCCGTTGTACTGGGCGAAGACGCGGGTGAAGTCCCAAGGCTGCTGGGAAACGCCCGAGCAGGTGTCGGCTCCGCCGCCGGTGCAGGGCCGGTCACGATTGACCGACCAGAAGGTCAGCCGCGCGAGGTGACGCTGTTGGGCGTAGCCGAGAATGGTGCGGAAGTCGTCGACGGTCACCGTCTCGCCGTTGTCGGTGACGCCGTTCATCGAGGAGATCCCGGTGTGGCGGTAGGCAAGGTCGTCCGAGTACCCGTAGGCGTTCTTGACCGCGTTCTTGAGGCCCTCGGCCGCACGGATGGTGAGCCCGCCCATGTTCTGGCCGGCTCCGCCGAAGTCGAACGGCATGATCGTCCAGCTGTCCACGGTCAGCCCGGACGCGGCGGCCTTGCTGATCAGGCTGCTGTCGGGGCCGTTCTGTCCCGTGCCGAAGGTGACGTACACCTTGATGCCGGGGTTGTTGACCTTGACGGTCTTCAGCGCGTCGACCGTGCGCTGCTGGACGGTCGGGCTGTCGTACGCCGCCGCTTCGATGTCGATGTCGATGGCCTTCAGCCCGTACGCGTTGATGACCTTCTGGTACGCCGCGGCAAGCTCGCCCGCGCTGCCGCAGGAGCTTTCCAGCTTGTTGCCGCTCCAGCCGCCGAAGGAAGGGATGACGTCGCCGCCGTTCGTCCGCACGGTGTTGACCGTCTGCTGGTCGACGCCTCCGGTCAGCGGCCGGCTGCCGTCCCACTGCGGATTGCAGTAGCCGTTGCTGAGGACGAACGCGAGCGTGAACCACTTGACGCCGGTCGCGTTCGTCACGGTGGTGGGGCTCGGCGGGCTCCCCCAGCCGTTGTAGAGGTACGGCGCCACGGCCATGGCCCCCGGTCCGGGTACCGGGGTACCGCCCCCGTCCGGCGCCGTCCACTTCTGGTTGGCGGCTCCGGTGCAGCTCCAGATCTGCAGCCGGGTGCCGTTGGCCGAACTGTTGCCCGTCGCGTCCAGGCACTTGTCCGCCTGCGGGTTGACGATGTCGCGGGCCGCCGGGGTCGACCACTGCTGGGCGGCGCTGCCGTTGCAGTCCCACAGCTGGATCCGGGTGCCGTCGGCGGTTCCGCCCGATGTCACGTCCAGGCATTTGCCGAGCGCGCGTATCGTGCCGTCGCTGCCGACACTCCACTGCTGCGCAGCGGTCCCGTTGCAGTCGTAGAGCTGCACGGCCGTCCCGTTCGCGGTGTTGGCCCCGGCCACGTCCACGCACTTGCCGCCGAGGCCGGTGATGGTGCCGGTGGCGGCCGCGGCGCCGCTCGCGGGGCTGCCGGTCAGGCCGGCGACGAGGACCGCGGTGGCCGCTGCGCCGAGTACGCCGCGCACCGCGGGCACGCGCAGGAGTCGTACGGTCATCGGTTCACCGTCCATTTCTGGTTGGCGGCTCCGGTGCAGGTCCAGATCTGCAACCGGGTGCCGTTGGCCGGGGTGTTGCCCGTGACGTCCAGGCACTTGTTGGCCTGCGGATTGACGATGTCGCGCGCCGCGCTCACCGACCACTGCTGTGCACCCGAGCCATTGCAGTCCCACAGCTGCGTCCGGGTGCCGTCGGCGGTGCCGCCCGACGCCACGTCCAGACACTTGCCCAGCGCCCGTACCGTGCCGTCGGAGCCCACGGACCAGCTCTGGGCCGCCGTCCCGTTGCAGTCGTAGAGCTGCACGGCCGTCCCGTTCGCGGTGTTGGCCCCCGCCACGTCCACGCACTTGCCGCCCAGGCCGGTGATGGTGCCGGCGCCGGCCGGTGGGGTGGGGTCGGTGGTGACCCGTACGTAGTCGACCAGGAGCTGCTGGGGGAAGGCCGTGCTGCCGTCGGGGTCGCCGGGCCAATAGCCGCCGACCGCGAGGTTGAGGATCAGGAAGAAGGGCTTGTCGAAGACCCACTGCCGGCCGCCGAGGTCGGCGGGGGTGCGGCGCTGGTACACGGCGCCGTCGACGGACCAGGTGATCGCGTTCGGGCTCCAGTCGACGGAGAAGGTGTGGAAGGCGTCGGCGAACGCCTGGCCGCCGGGCAGGTTGTACCCGGCGCCGATGCCGCCGGAGCCGGAGTACCCGGGACCGTGGAGGGTGCCGTGGACGGTGGACGGTTCGAAGCCCACGTTCTCCATGACGTCGATCTCGCCGGAGCTGGGCCAGCCGACCTGGCCGATGTCATTTCCGAGCATCCAGAACGCGGGCCACATGCCCTGCCCGCGCGGAATCTTCATCCGGGCCTCGACGCGTCCGTACGTCGTGGTGAAGCGACCGGACGTGTTCAGCCGGGCGGAGGTGTACTCGCACCTTCCGTACCAGCACTGGTAGTTGCCGGGGTTCTCACGGCGAGCGGTGATGACCAGATGACCCTGACCGTCGAGGGCGGCGTTGCGGTTGCCCGCTGTGTAGTACTGCCGCTCGTGGTTGTTGACGTTGTCGCCGGTCTCGATCTGCCACTTCCCGCCGTCCACTGCGGAGCCCGCCGGTCCGTCGAACTCGTCGGAGAAGGTGACGGCGGCTGCTGCTGCGGCCGCCGTCGCGGGTGGCTGCGCCGTGGGCGCGGGCGAACCCTGTGCAAGTCCGGTGGACAGGGACGCAAGGGTGAGGACCGAGACGAGAGACAGCAGCAGGCGTCGGGATAAGCGTGGGGGGTGCATGACTCTCCCTTCCAGGGAGCATGGCGGATATGTCGTCCTGTGGCATGCATATGACAATCATCGGCATGGGAGCGCTCGCGAACCGGAATGGTTGCTGCGCCGACAGGGACGCGGGTGAGAAGCCGGACCTGGGGAGCCCTTTCATCACAATGTGATTTAAGTAGTGAACGAAAACCCTGTCAAGAGCTTGGTATGGACCACATTCCTGAACGCAGTCGCATCATCGGCACGGTGACTGGTGCAGCCCGCAGTCAAGGCCTCCACCTCCCGCAACCGGCGCCTTCCGCTCAACCACGGTCCATGGTGTCCCCGTCGCCGGTCGGGTCCGCGCGAACGATGACGACCGGGCAGGAGGCATGCGCAGCGCATTGCTGGCCGACCGGGCCCAGCAGCAGACTGGCGAACCCTCCGCGCCGCCGAGGACCAGGTGCTGTTCCATCGGCAGCTCGTAGGCCGCCGCCGCATCCACCGTCGCCGCGACGAGACGAGACGTGCGTACCGTGTGGCTCTCCTCCTTCAACGCCGGCTCTCGGCGAACTCCCTCACGAGAGCCGCACAGAACGCACCCAGATCAGCCGGATTGCGGCTCGTGACGAGAGTGGTCGCATATCCACACTCTCCTCGGACATGCGTGACGGCGCGGCCCGTTCAGACGTCGCTTCGCGCAGGGACGGCCCCGCGCGGGTCGCCAGCGTGCCGACGACGGGCGTCGAGGAGGAGTTCCTGCTCGTCGACCGCTGCAGCAGGACCCCCGTGGGCCGCGCACCACGCGTCATAGAGGCCGCCACGCGCACGCTCGGCCCGCTGATGCAACCGGAGTTCTTCACCGCCCAGGTGGAGGTCTGCACCAGCCCCACGACGAGCCCCGCCGCACTCAGATCCCAGCCGGCCCGGTTGCGCGCCGAGGTGATCCGCGCCGCGACCGCCCAGGAATGCCTGCTGCTCCGGCCGGAACCCCGGTCGTACCGCCGGGCATCCCCTGACGGTCACCCGCGACGAGCGCTACCGCAGGATGGAGTCGCGCTTCGCCTCGATCCTCGGCGACTACGACCAGGCGGTCTGCGGATGCCACATCCACATCGGAGTCGACTGCCGGGCACGGGCCCTGGACCTCGCCAACCGGATGCGCCCGTGGCTGCCCACACTCCAAGCCCTCGCCGCCAACTCCCCCTTCAACCGGGGCAGGGACTCCGGCTACGCCAGCTGGCGCGCCGTCGAACACGCCCGCTGGCCCACCGTGGGGCCCGCCCCGGTCCTCGACGAAGCCGCGTACGAACGCTGCGCCGACGCGCTCGTGCGCAGCGGCACAGCGCTGGACCGGCGGATGATCTACTGGTACGCCCGCCCCTCCGAGTACGTACCGACGCTGGAGATCCGCGTCGCCGACGTGAACGCCCGCCTGGACACCGTCGTACTCCTGGCCGTCCTGGTACGCGGACTCGTCGCCACCCTGCGCACTGAGTCCGCCGACACCGGCCCGGCCCCGGACACGCATCCGGCCCGGCTCCGCGAAGCGGCCAGCGCCCCCGGCCCATCCCGGGCCGGCCGTACCCGGCGCTGATTGAGGCGTGCGTGACCGGGCAAGCGCCAGGTGCACGCGATCCCGCAGACACGGGCCCCGCGGTGACCCACGGGGAAGGAACTCCGAGGTGAGGCCAATGAATCGGACCACCGAACCCCGGCCCGAGGGTCCCGGGCCCACACCCGAAAGCCCGGATCCGATACCCCGTGATCCCGAACCGGCGAGTCCCGCCCCCGAGCCCGTCGCCCCCCGTCCGGCTCCCGAGCAGCCCTCGCCCAGCGAACAGCCCGCGATACCCGAACCCCCCGACTGAAGGGGGCTAACCCTGCGCGCATGACGGCCCCGACCGAGGGGACCCGTCAGGTATCGCCTCGACGATCCATACCGAACCCGTGCAAGATCGGCCAATGACCAGCCGCGGCTCAGGCCGCCCGAGGTGAGCGGGTGCCGGGGCTGGTGAGCGCCTCGCGGAGTTCGTCGCGTGCCATGTTCGAGCGTCCCGGGATCCCGGCCGCGGCAGCCTTCTCATAGAGCTCCGCCTTGGTCAGGCCCTCCAGCTGCTCCGCCTCGGGCAGTCCGCCGGTGCGCTTCTTCACGTGCTTTGCCTGCTTTGCGTGCTTCGCGGGGGTGCCCCTGGAACCCTTGGAGCCCTTGGCCCGCTCGACGCTGGCGCGCAGCGCCTCCGCGAGGTCGACGACGTTCGTGGACTCGGCTGCGGGCTCCGCCTTCTCCACGGCCCCGCCGGCCTTCTTCGCTGACCAGACCGAAGCTCAGCACACCCGCCCACACGGGTCGGGCCATGATCACCACCGGCGTTCTTCGACGCTCATCGATGCTCGTCCCTGCTCGTCCCTGCCCTTCCGCGTTCGCCGCGCTCATGCCGACCAGGCGATGCGCAGCCACTCGTGGTGCGCGGCCGATGTCGTCCACCGCACTCGGCGGGAACCTTCAGGCACCGTGGTCTTCGCGCGCGGCTCCGGTGTCCGCCCCCTGCGGGGCGCGGTGCGCTGGATGCTGGAACAGCCGGTTCATTTGGCCGCGTACGGCTCCGAAGTCGTCCCAGCAGCTCCGCCCCGCCTCTTGGGAGCCGATCGTCCGCTTCGGCCTCTCGTGCGTCCGCTTCTCTTTCACCGTTCTCTCCTGTCTCTCCTGTCTCTCCCGTCAGACCGGCTCGGGGTGTGCCTGCCTGCACAGGGTCCACATCGGCCCCGTGCCGGCGTACGTCTCTCCGTTCATGCACGGCGGCTACCCGGCGACGCCGAACGCATACACGGCCGCACCAGACCGTGGACCAGCCGGTCACCATGCTGGGCCACCTGTCCGACCGTGGTCCGGGGCCACGGTGGCGGGTGCGGTCCGGTGCTGATTGGCTTGGAGTACGGCACTCACCGAACCGAGGATCAGCCATGGTCGACAAGAACCAGCAGAGCCAGCGAACGCGGCAGATGCGCGACAAGGCCCAGGAACTGGAGCAGGCGGCGCAGCGCGCGGCGGATCCGGCAGAGCGCCAGCGGCTCATCGAGAAGGCCCTTCACATCCGGAAGAAGAGCGAACAGACGAACGGCCCCGGCAGCGGAACCATGGACCCCATGTAGCTCCCTCCCGGGAACGGCGGCGCGGGGACGTGGCTTGCCCGGCCGCCACAAAGAGGCTCCAGGCGTACGGGGCGTGGAGGCGGCGCCGACCGCTCCGGCGCTCCCGGAGTCTCGGGGCAACGGGCGGTCCGGGGCGCCGTCGAGGCCACCGGGGGCGCATGCGGCCGCCGAGACCCGAGACCCTCAGTGACGGATGGCTCCTGGTCGCCGAACCCCACCGTCGACCCCAGCTGCGAGTCGGCGCCGTGCAGGTGGGGCGGGGACGGCCGGGGGTCGGCGCGACGGCGGGGGTCCAGTAGACCGGGCTCCTCATTCAGGTCTGGCGAAACCGGAATCCCAAATCGTATGATTAGGGACATGGAGTCTACGGAGCCGCGCACGAACTGGACGTTCGTCACCCACCACGCCCGGATCCTCGCGATGATCTCCCGCGATCCGGAGATGCGGCTGCGCGACATGGCCGCCGCCTGCGGGCTCACGGAACGCGCCGCCCAGGCCATCGTCACCGACCTGGAGAACGCGGGATACCTCACCCGCACCCGGCGCGGCCGACGCAACCACTACCGGGTCACCCCCAACACCCTGTTCCGCCACCCGGCCGAAGGACACCACGAGATCACCGACCTGCTGAACATGCTGGCTGAACTCGAGCCGCACCCACACACGTAAGACGGCCTTGAAGGGAGAGAGGCCATGCCCGCCTACCTCCACGGCGCGAGCTCCACTCCTGCCGACCCCGGCACCACCGTGTCCGAGCCGTCCGCAGTCTCCGTCGTCTTCGAACCGAACCCCTTGCGCGTGCTGGCCCGGGTGTCCGGAGAGATCGACATGGAGTACGCGAGCGCCCTGCGCGAGGATCTCGCTCCGGCCCTGACATCCAGTCGTCACGGTCTCGATCTCGACCTGTCGGGCGTGACCTTCTGCGACAGTTCCGGGCTGCATCTCCTGCTGGACTTGGACAGGATGGCCTCCGACACCGGCAAGAACCTCGTCCTGACCGCTCTCAGCCACTGCATCGCCCGTCTGCTCGAGATCACGGGCACGCGCAGCGTCTTCACCATCCGCGACGGGAAGGACCCCGCCGGGTCGAGGGAGACGACCGGCATCAGCGATTGAGGACGCCCTCGTGTTCCATCCCTCCCCTCCAAGGGACGCGACCCGCCTGGAGCGTGCCCTCCCCGATTGCGGCTCCCGCATGGGGAACGGCGGGCGGGGCAGGAACCCTGGGGAACGGAAAGCGGAGGTGGCCCTCATGGCGCGTTCGAGTCGGCTCCACCACCTCGGTGGCACCACGCCGGACGGCCCACGTGATCGAACGTCGCACCCGACGCGTGCGAGCACGAGAGCGTCGGCGCGTTCACACCCACAGGGGGTGAGTCCGTTCCCTGCGGACCGGCGAGGCAGGAGGGCAGGAGGGCAGAGCCCGCGGTAGGTGACCTCGGCCTCGGACACGGCGAAGCCGAACCGCTCCTGGGCCGGCACGGCTGCCAGGGTGTCGCCCGCCGGGTAGACCTCTCGGATGAGCCCGCAGCGGGAACACACCAAGTGCTGCTGCGGGGTGCGCGCGTTGGGCTCGTACCGCTTCGAGCGGCCGTGGGCGGACAACTCCACCACCTCGCCGAAGCAGTTGTCCGACGTCGACCATGCGGGTTTCGCCGAGTCGATCAGGATGCGCGGAGACAGCGACCGGGCCGCACGACCCTGATCCCCGTCAGGGGCCGCGACGCCCTGGACACGGGCGCCGCCGACGAGACGATGCGCCGCGCCGCGCCGTACGCAACACCGGGCGGCCGGGTCTGGTCTCGGAAGCGATCTCGGCCGTCGGCATCGCCCCGTGCGACCTCAAGGCACGGCTGCTGAGACTTCCCCTGTCACGGCTGCTCGGCGGAGCGGTCCGCGAGGTGCCGGTCTACGGATCGGGTGGATTCACGACCTACGACGCCGGAATGCCCGAACGCCGACTACGCGGCTGGACCCAGGAGCAGGGCATCCCCCGAAACCTGGCCGGCTGCGTGCCGCGGCCGTCGCGGAGGGCTTCGGGCTCCAGCTGTCGGCGCACTGCGCCCCGCACACCCACGCCCACGCCCACGCGGCCGCCGCCGTACCCGACTGGCGGCACCATTCGCCGGGCCGGGCCGGCGCCCCTGGGTACGGACTCGTTCTGGCGGCTCGGACGGCCTCCTAACGGACGAGTCAATTCCGTTAGCGCTGGACACGTCCGGGTACACGCCCATCGGAGCCATCGATACGGAAGGGGTGAGGATCATGCTCATCCTGGGACTTCTCCTTCTGGCGGCGACCGGAACCTTCACAGGCCTGCTCATCGCCGACAACATCTCCGGCGGCCCGGACTACACCGTCACGGTGCTCGGCAATGAGATCGCCACCATGAACATCGTGGCGATCTTCATTTCCGGGATCCTGCTGGGCCTGGTCTTCTGCCTGAGCCTGGCCTTGACCGCGAGCGGCGCGGCCCGGATGCACCGCCGGACCCACCAACTGCGCAATGCCCGCGCCGAGGCGCGCCGAGCCACCGCGGACCGGGACGCACTCCAGGACCGCATGGACGAAACCCCCCTGCCCACGGCCGAGAACACCGCACGGAGGACGGCCCGCCACTCCCACCGCACACCGCGACTGTTCGAACCCTGACGGCACGCTCGTGACGGCGTAGCGCCTTCCGCGCCGACGCTCCCGAGCTGATGCCGCAGAACGAGGACGTACGCCGGCTGGCAGGGCGGTTCCGCACCTTCGCCGAGCTGCTGGTGAACGACGTACCCCGCGGCTGGAAGCCGCCTGCGCTCCTTCGAACGCGGCCACCACGACGGAACACGGGCCGGCGGGTCGTGCCACCTGGCCGAAGCCCTGGCCCGCGGCCCTGGGCGCCGACGCAGCCGTCTCGGCCTGGTTTCCCTGCTGTCACCCGGACACCGACAGGCGGACACCGGTGTGGATGGTCTTTCCGCCCGGCCGGTGTCGGATGTACACGTCGGTGCCGAGCCGGCGGACCAGGCCCCAGCCCCATCCACCGCCGCCTTCGAGATCGGGCGTCCTGAGCAGCGGCTCCGCCTCGCTGCGCGAACAGGACATGACACGCGAGCGCGGCGACGACGAGATGCGCGACGAAGAGCTCTGACCACACAGGCTGAGCCGTCACGCCCCACGCACGCAGGACCCGGCCGGGCCCGTAGTCACCCGGCCGGGTCCTGTCATGTGCCGTCGGTCCCGCCGGAGGCCTCGAGCAGTTCTACGGTTCGCCTGCGGCCTGGTGACCGGAATCGGCTTCCGGGACGTGGATGTCCAGGACGCAGATGTCGTCGCGGTTGCCCGTACACAGCGCGGCGAGCGTCCGGGCGAGGTTCTCGCCGACGCCCTCCCGGAGCAGGCGCAAGGTGGCCTCGGCGAGCCGGTCGAGTCCGGCCTCGATGTCCTCACCCGGTTCCTCCACGAGTCCGTCGGTGTAGAACAGCAGGCGGTCGTCCGGAAGGAGGTCGATGACGGCCTGTTCGTAGGAGGCGTCGAAGGTGGCGCCGAGGAGGGTGCCCTGCGGCTGTTCGAGGAAGCTCGCCCGGCCCCGGCGGATGAGCAAGGGGGGCAGGTGTCCGGCCCGCACCCAGTTCAGACGGCGCCCCCACGGCTCGTAGCGGGCCATGACCATGGTGGCGGTGGCTGTGGCGGTCGCCGACGGGTCCGAAGCCGTGTGGAGCAGCAGGGTGTTGAGTCGGTGCAGGACGTCGGGGAGGGGCGATCCGGTGACGGTCATGCCCTTCGTGGTGAACCGCAGCTGGGCCATGGTGCCCACGGCGGCCAGTCCGTGGCCGGCCACGTCTCCGACGACGAACAGGGCGCTCTTGTCGGGGAGTTCGATGGCGCTGTACCAGTCGCCGCCGACGTTGACCCCGCTGTCGGCGGGGACGTAGGCGACATCGATGCACAGGCCGGCCAGTTCCAGGGACTGCTCGGGGATCGGCAGCAAGGTCTCCTGGAGGCGTGCGGCGAGCGCCTGTTCGGCCTGGAGCATGCCCCGTTGGAGGAGGACGGCGCGCTCGCTCTGGCGCAGGGCCATCTCGACGTCGCGCTGCGCCGTGACGTCCTGGAAGAACCCGTGCACCTCGACCGGGTTGTCGTCGGCGTCCGTCCGGACCTCGGCGACGATCCGCAGGTGGCGTACGCCGTGCGCGGTGGTGATCCGGAACGGCTGGTCGATGGCCCGCCCCTCGGTCAGGAGCCGCCGAACGGCGGCGCCCAGTCCCGGAAGGTCCTCGGGCAGGACGTGGCGCGGCAGTTCCTCCAGCGACATCGGCCCCTCACGGGGGTCGCGGTCGAAGACGGCGTAGACCTGGTCGGACCAGGTGACGGTGTCCGTCACCAGGTCCCAGCCGGCCCAGCCGAGATTGCCCAGCCGTTGCATGTCGGCCAGCCGCCGCGCCTCGCGCTCGCTGGTGTCGTGGCGGATCCAGGACACGACGAGGTGGTCTCCCAGCCTGGACGCGCGGACCGAGTAGACGGACTGCCGCGGGACGCCGGCGAGCACTTCCTCGTAGGTGAACGGCTCCCCCTCGTAGCGGGTTCCCGTCGTCAGGGTCGCCAGGTATCCCTCCCACAGCGCGGTGCCCGCCACGGTCGGGTAGGTCTCCAGGACTCGGCGGCCCACGAGCTCCTTGCCACGCCGCCCGGCCACGTCCACCGACTCGGGCGCCGCCGCGTCGATGCGGTAGTCCTCGACCTCTCCGGCCTCCGAGCGCAGCGGGGTGAGCAGGATCGTGGATCCGGCCAGTGTGTTCAGGATCTGCTGTACGGGCGCCACGTCACTGCCATCGCGCGCCCCCGCGGCCCCCGCGGCCTCGGCGCCGCCGGGCCGCTCCGGAGTCCCGAGGGGACCCGCGCAGAGTTGGGCCGCCTGGCGCAGCAGCGCCCGGGTGTCGGCGGCGAAGGGGCCCGGCCGGGTGCGCAGGAACCCGACGGCCGCCTTCGGGGGCCCGTCCCCGGGGGTGGGCACCCAGGCACGGGCGGGCCACCGGTCCGGCGGGTCGCCGATGAGCAGGTAGCGACGGGCGTCCTGCTCGAGGTCCTCGAGCCAGAGGGCCCGGCGCGCGGCGATCGCCTCGTGGGCGGCGACGCCGCTGAGTGGTGGGACGTGGTGCCACTGTTCGGCCAGCGCGTCCTCGATTCCGGCGCGGCCGGTCAGCTCCAGGCTCCCTGTGGGGGTCAAGGAATAGATCATCACCGCGTCCACGTCGGCGGCCGCGCCGAGCACGGTCAGCAGCAGCTCCGCGATGTCGTCACCGCCGTGCGCCGAAGCCAGGCCGTCGGCGAGCCGGGCCAGGAGTGCCCTCAGTGCGGCCTCGTCGCTGTGGCGGCCGACCAGATGCCGTCGAGCGCTGAACAGCGGGTCGGCCGGGGCTTTGCGCGTGTGGGGAGCCGTGGTGGCGGGCTCCGAGAGCCGGACGGTCCCGGGCCGTGGGTGCGGGCGGACCTGCCCGAGCGTGATCCAGCACTCCTCCAGCAGGGTTCGGCCGTGCTGTGTGGCGTGGTCGAGGAGCATCGCGTACGCGGCGTCGGCGGAGGCTCCCGCCCGGGCCATCAGAACGCCCTTGGCCCGCTCGACCACGGCCGTGGTCGCCGCGATGGCTTCCAGGTCCACGATCTCCGACCGCAGTCTGGCCACCACCTTGGCGAGCGCCACCACCTCGGGTGCGGCGCCCTCACCCACAGGTGTGGCATCGCCCTTCACCTCTCGAGCATGGCACGCCCGTACCCCCTCTGCTCGGCGCCCGTTCTCTCCCCGGCCAGCGACCCGGGGATGGTGTCTCTTGCCGGTCACGCCGGTCATCACCGGTCAGTGTGGCGGACCCGAGCCCACAGGGGCAGAACGAACCAGCACAGCACGTACCAGGCCAGCACTCCCCCCACGAGCCACGGCACGAGGGCGTTGTGCGTGGCGACCCGCAGGACGAGGAAGAGGGCCGCGGTACTCGTGGCCAGGAGCAGGACGAGGCCGGTGAACGTCAAGCGCGCTGCCCACGCGACCGCATCGGGCTTGATCCGGCGTCCCGCGACCATGCGGTGGAAGGCCACCGGCCCGATCAGCGCGCCGGTCGCCAGCGACCCCAGCACCACCGTGACCACGTAGATCGTCTTCTCCGCCTCCGCAAGTCCTGCGAAGACGGGCGTGAAGGCCACCGTGAGCAGGAATCCGAAAAGGATCTGCACGCCCGTCTGAGCGACCCGGATCTCCTGCATGAGCTCCTGCCACTGCCGGTCCGCGCGTTCCTCCGCGGATTCGCCCCGCCCCGCCTCCTCACCGCTCGGCATGCCGCGCCTCCCTGCAGCGTCTCGTCACCCAGCGCCTACCCCTGAGACCCCGCGTCATGTCCCGGAGCCCGCCGGACCCGGTGGCGCCCGGACCGGCGTTTGAAGCCGGTAGGCCGACGCCAGAGCAGGAGCCAGTTAAAACCCCGGGAGCAGGAGGGACCTCGCATGGCCGCGGACAAACAGGAGAAGGGAAAGGACCAGGACGTCGTCGCCCTGATCCTCAAGGACCACCGCACGATGGAGGATCTCTTCCGCCGGATGCGCAGTGTGGAAGCGGACCGTCGCGAGTGCCGCGGCCGACGCGGCCACCCGGGTGGCCTCCGCCCGGCCCACGGCCTCGTAGCGCCCCATCGCAGGCGCGCCGGTAGGAGGATGCACGGGCCCGGTTCCCCGCCCCCTTCGTGGCTGGAGTGTCGCAGTGCTCGAACGCAAGCAACTCAAGGGCCGTACCCAGGTCACTTTCATCCTCCCCGAGGACACCCCGGACGGGCCCGTCAGCGTCGTCGGAGACTTCAACCACTGGAACCCGGCCGCCCACCCCCTGGCGTCCCGCGGCGACGGCACCCGCGCCACGACCGTCGCGCTGGCCCGCCACGGATCGCATTCCTTCCGCTACCTCGCGGCCGGCGACTACTGGTTCGACGACGAGCACGCCGACAGCCACGACGGCACCAACAGCCGGCTCCACACCTGAGCCGGAAGGCCGGCCTGCCGGGGCTCCCGCGTGCGGGCGTACCCGGGTGCCGCGGCAGTGCGGCGAGGTGCGGTGCGGCGGGGCGAGGACGGCCGGTCCCTGCTGATCGCCGCCCTTCAGGTGTGGCTGACGAACATCCCTCCCGGGGACCCGCGCACCGGCCGTTCCGTCACGGCCACACCCACCAGGAGGCTCTGCACGCGCTTGTCCCCGGTCGTGCACGGACCGAACCCGAATTCCCGCAGCGTGGTGCGGAAAACCTCGGATGCTCTCGCCGGCTCCGGGTAGACGAACCCGTAGCACGCGCACGACGGCGGGGACGAGGTGAGGGCAATGGCGGTCAAGGCAGTGGGCTGGGCACGTTCGTTTCCCGTCGCGGAGGGAGTCGGGGCAGCGCGGCAGTGGACCGCCGGGCACCTGGCGTCTCTGCCGTGGAGCCGTTCGGCGGCCGATACCGCGTACTCCGTGCTGCTCTGCGTCTCCGAACTCGTCACCAACGCGCACCTGCACGCGGTCGGCACCGCGCATCTGGTGCTGACCTGGGACGGCTCCTGCCTGCACGTGAGCGTCGCCGACGCCGACCCGCGGCTCCCCCGCCCCCGTGAGCCCGATGCCGACGACGGGGCAACGTCCGGTCGTGGGCTGGGGATCGTCAGCGCACTCGCCGATTCACTGGACGTGCACGCGAGCCACGGCGGCAAAGCGATCACCGCGTGCTTCCGGCCCACCGGCGGGCGGAACCGGCACCCGGCCGGTCCGTACTCCAACTCCAGCTGACCGGCGGGCGTTCACGCCGCCAGGGCCTCCTCCACGCTCGCGTGGAGGGAGAGGATGGTATCGGCGCCGGTCAGGGCGAAGACCCGCCGCAGCTGCTCGCCGGGGGCGGCGATGCGCAGGACGGTGAGGTGGTGCAGCCGCAGCAGCAGGTTCAGGAAGGAGGAGTCCCCGAAGGTGATCGATCCGGCGTCCAGGACCACCAGCGGGTACCGGCCCGCAGCGGAGGTGAGGGCCTCCTCCAGCGGGGCCAGCGTGTCCTGGTCCAGCTCCCCGCGGGCCGCCACCACCCACCCGCCCTCCGCCGAGTAGGCGTCCCCGAGCACACCTCTCCGGTACGCGTCCCTCGCTCCGGTCATGTCCGCCTCCACGGATCGCCGCCTGCAACGTTCTCGTCAAGGGAGTATGCCCGTTGGCTCGGCCGACGAGTCCGCGCGGGGCAGGGCACAGGCAGGCCCGCGGACGGAAAAGCGCGACCCGGGTAACGGACCGATGTCCGCCGATGTGTGTAGGACCGGGAAGTCGGGGCAAAAGCGCTCGGGCAGCCGTCAGTCAATCGGGAGGGAGTGGCCACCATGTCTCGCTCGGCCACCGTCACGGGACCCATTCGTTCTACGAACGCGCAAGCCCCTGCACGTGACCGAGGAACCGCCGGAGCGCCAACGCGGGACGTGGACCGGCTCCAGGTGGAGAACGCCCGCGAGATGGCGCCGGGCGACGCCCGCGAGCTTTCGCGGCACTTCTTCGGGAGGCTGCGCACTCTGGACGAGGGGACGCGCGAGTACCAGTACACGCGCAACACACTGATCGAAATGAACGTCTCCCTCGTGCAGTTCGCGGCGCGGCCCTTCCGCGCCCGGGTTCTCAGCGGGGGTCTCGACCTGGACGACGTCATCCAGGTGGGAACGATCGGCCTCATCAAGGCCATCGACCGCTACGACCTCGAACGCGAGGTCGAGTTCTCCACGCTGGCCCTCCCCTACATCACCGGTGAGATCAAGCGCCACTTCCGCGACACCACCTGGGCCGTGCACGTACCGCGCCGCCTGCAGGAGCTGCGCTCGGAGCTCGCCAAAGCCCAGGAGACCTTGAGCGAGGTCCTGGGCAGGGCGCCGACGGTCAAGGAGCTGGCCCTCCACCTGGAGCTGTCCGAGGACGAGGTCATCGACGGGCTGGTGGCCGCGAACGGCTACACGAGCGGTTCGCTCGACACCGCCGTCGCGGAACGCGACGCGGCGTCCACGACGACACGGCCGCTCGCGGAGCGCTTCGGCGAGGTCGACCCCGCCATGGAGCTCTTCGAGGAGTTCCACACCCTGGCGCCCCTGCTGGAGCAGTTGGCGGAGCGCGACCGGATCATCCTGCAGATGCGCTTCGGCCAGGAGAAGACCCAGGCCGAGATCGGCGCCGAGCTGGGCATCTCCCAGATGCAGGTGTCGCGCATCCTGTCCCGAACCCTGGCCCGGTTGCGCGCCGGCATGCTCACGGAGTAGGAGCGGGCGATGACCTCCCCTCACCGACACACCCGCTCCGCGTCCCCCGTCGGTCCGCAGGCCTTGACCTCCCAGCCGCTGGGGGACCGCCCCGGCGCCCGTCTGAGCGGCAGCTGCGACCTGGATTCCCGGCAAGCCCTGCGCGACGCGCTCGGCGTGGTGACCCGGATTCCCGGCCCCGTCGTCCACCTCGATCTCTCCGCCGTGGTGTTCCTCGACCCGGCCGCGGTCGCCGCCCTGGTGAAGGTGGCGTCCGCGCTCAACGGGCAAGGGCGGCGCCTGCTGCTCCACGACCCGCCGTACTCTCTCCGCAAGGTCGTGGAGATGTTCCCGGACGAATGCGCCGCGCTGGAGGTCGCAGCATGATCACTGTTCCTGCGCCCGCCGGGCCGGGGGCCTTCGTCCACCCCGCCCTCTTCTACGAGGGCCTCCCGGCGTACGTGACCGGCGTGGGCGGTTTCGTACGGGGCGCCCTGTCCGCGAACGAGCCGGTGCTCGTCGCCGTGCCGGGACCCCGCCTGGACGCCCTGCGGGAGAGCCTCGGCGGGAGCGCGGCGGAGGTCACCTGGACGGACATGACGGAGCTGGGCCGCAATCCCGGACGCATCCTGGCCGCCCTGCAGGATTTCGCCGACCGGCACGCGGGCCGGGCGGCCCGGATCGTCGGCGAGCCGATCTGGCCCGGCCGCACCACCGCCGAGGTGCTGGAGGCCATCCGCCACGAGGCCCTCATCAACACGGCCTTCGCCGGCCGGGCCGCGACCGTCCTGTGCCCCTACGACGTACGGGGGCTGACGCCCGCGGTGCTGGCCGACGCCCGGCGCACGCACCCCACGCTGATCGAAGAAGGCCGGGACCTGCCGAGCCCCGCCTACACGGACGCGGCGAGGGTGTCCGCGGACTGCGATCGCCCCCTGCCCGAACCCGACGGCGACGTACCCCGGCTCGAGTACTCCCACGGAGGGCTGGCCGAGGTCCGCGAGTACGCCGAGGGGTGGGCACGCGGAACGACCCTGACCCCGGCGCGGCGCGGCGACCTCGTCCTGGCCGTCAGCGAGGCGGCGGCCAACTCCCTCTCCCACGGCGGCGGGAAGGGGGCCCTGCGACTGTGGAACACGGGCGGCGCCCGGGGAGAAGTCGTCGTCGAGATCCGCGACGGCGGCCGACTGGCCGACCCCCTGGCGGGGCGCCGCCGGCCCTCCCTCGCCTCGGCCAACGGCGGCCGCGGCCTGTGGATGATCCACCAGCTCTGCGACCTGGTGGAGGTCCGCGCCACGGACAGCGGCTTCACGCTGCGACTCCACATGTCAACGCCCTGAGAACGGCGGTCGCCTAGACTGTCACGGGGGCCCGGGAGCGCAGACCAGTGTCAAAGTGGGGGGTGAGAGACCTCGGTGGAGACCATTGGACCCATCGGATCCATCGGACCTGAGACGGGTCGTTCGGTGAGCGTCGGCCCTGCCGCAAGTCAGCGCCGCAGGCTCGCCCTCATGGGGGTGCGCGGCGCCGTGGCCAAAGGCCGCGACTTCACCCGTGAGGCCCTGCGGGACTGGGGCTGGGACGGGACGGAGACCTCCGAGGACACCCTGCTCCTCGTGTCCGAGCTGCTGACCAACGCGTCCCTGCACGCGGACGGCTGTCACGAGCTCGTCCTGACGTCCGGTGGGTCTCTGCGCATCGAGGTCTACGACGGCACGACGACGCTGCCGAAGCGTGACCCGTCCCCGCAGCGCGGCCTCCCCGGCGGCCACGGCCTGTACATCGTGGAGCGCCTGTCCGATCGCTGGGGCTCGCGCGCCCATGAGCACGGGAAGGCCGTCTGGGCGGAGATCGAGGCCGCCCGGCTGCTGTCCGGCAGGCCCACCGGCCGCTGACCGGTCCGGGGGCAGCGCCGCCGCGTCACCCGCGTGCGCCCCGCGTCTTCGTCCGTACACGCACTCCACTGGCTTGCCCCGGCAGGGAGTTGACTCCGTGCATGGCGTCCTCGAGCGGGGGTAACCGCGCCTTCAGAGTCCTGACGGACGACCCGCACCTCCGGGTGTGGGGCTGTTGCCGACACGGAAGGAGTGCTCATGTCGCACGTCGAGGAGTACGTCGAGGTCAACGTCCCCGTACGCACGGCCTACAACCAATGGACACAGTTCGAGGACTTCCCCGTCTTCATGGAGGGGGTCCAACGCGTCGTTCAGCGTACGGACACGCTCACCCACTGGGTGACGAACGTGAACGGTGTGCAGCGCGAGTTCGACGCGCAGATCACCGAGCAGCTCCCGGACCGGCGCGTCGCGTGGATGACGGTCGACGGGGAGGCCCGCCAGGCCGGGCTCGTCACCTTCCAGCCGATCGACGCGACCACCACCAAGGTCGTCGTGCACATGAACTGGGCCCCCGAGGGTCTGGCCGAGACGGCCGCCGACAAGCTCGGCTTCGTCAAGCGCCAGGTCGCCGGTGATCTGAAGCGGTTCAAGCTGTTCATCGAGGGGCGCGGGGTCGCGACGGGCAGCTGGCGCGGCGAGATCTGACCTCGATAGGACCCGGTGCCACGAGCGGTGCGCCGTGTTCAGCGGTGGCTTCCCGGACACGGGGGTCCTACCGTGGGAAGAGCGGTTGGAGCGGCCATGCGATCACGACGGCGCACCGGAGCGCGGCCCGGTGAGACCACCGGGTCCGGTGGGCCGCGCAGGCTGTCTCCCTTCGGTCGGATGCTCAGTGCGATCCGCCGGGCGCGGGCCGGGCGCCACTGGCTGCGCCTCCGGGAGCTCGGTCTGTGGCAGCGCTCCCTGGGGTTCGCCGCCCTCGGGTTCCTTACGCTGGTGCCCCTGCTGATCGTCGTGTCCGCGGCGGACACCCGCGGCGGACAGGGCTTCGCGCAGTGGCTGGGCGACGGGCTCGGTGTGTCGCCGGCCGCCAGGGTGGAGATCGAGCGGCTCTTCGCCCTGCCCGGCCAGGCCTGGCGGACCACGACCGCGTTCGGCCTCGCCCTGCTCGCCGTGTTCGGCCTGTCGTTCGGCACCATGCTGCAGAGCGGCTACGAGAGCGTCTGGGACCTGCCGCCGTCCCGCTGGTGGGCCCGATGGCGGCACGTGCTGTGGCTCGGGGTGCTCGTCGGGGTCCTCTACCTCTCGGCGGTCACGGCGCCCTGGCACGACTCCCCGGGCCGCGGCTTCGTCACGGTGGCGATCGGAATCCTCTTCTTCTGGTGGTCCCAGCGGCTGCTGCTCGGCGGCCGGGTCCCTTGGACGGCCCTGATGCCCGGGGCGGTGGCCACCATGCTCGGTCTGTTCGGGCTGCGGATCTTCTCCCGGCTCGTCTTCTCACCGCTGATCGCGTCCAGCGCCGTCACCTACGGCCCCTTCGGAACCGTCCTCGTCCTCCAGACCTGGCTCGTCGGCATCGGCGTCGTCGTGTTCGGGGGCGCGCTCGTCGGCAGGCTCTTCCACGAGGAGGTGCTGCGCCGGGCGGGGCCGGGCGGGACACGGTGAGGGGCCCGAACCCATTGGGTTCGGGCCCCTCACCGGATCCGGGTCAGACAATGCGGCCGCCGAAGGGGCCGCCGTTGGAGTAGTACGTGCCGAGGACGTCGCGGTACCCGACGTCGTCGAGGTGCTTCTCCCGGTGGAACTCCGGGGCGTTCTTGATCTGTTCCTTGGTGCCGCCGACGTAGACCGTCTCCTCGACCTCGTCGATCCGGATCACGGTGCTCGCCGGGAGCAGGACCTCCTTGCCGAAGATCCAGACACCGGTGTCCACGACGAGGTAGGCGTCACCCGCCTCGCCGGAGTGCTTGTCCACCTTGCCGATGGCGCCGTCGGTCGCCTCGACCTTGTAGCCGGTCGGATCGGTGCCGGCCAGGTGGCCGGCGGTCGACGTATAACTCCACACGTTCTCAGTCACTCGGAAACAACTCCCTCGGTGGACGGGGACGGCGGGTGTTTCCGTCCATCCCCTTTCATGTCGCACGCGGCGGTGTCCGTACCCGTCTCCCGGGGCACTTCTCCACGGCCGGCGGGGCTCAAGCGGTGGAGGACAGTACGGACCGCTCCCCTCCAACGGCGCGGAGCCGACGCCTTTCGTCCTCGGTGAGCCCGCCCCAGACCCCGAACGGCTCCCCCACCCGCAGCGCGTGCCTCAGGCAGTCGCGCTGCACTGGGCACAGCGCGCACACCTCTTTCGCCGCCGCGTCCCGCGCCTCGCGTTCCGGGCCCCGCTCGCCCGCGGGGTGGAAGAAGAGGCGCGAGCCCAGTTCCCGGCAGGCGGCCCGCTCCTGCCACAACCAGTGGTGCTCGGCACGGCCGGGCAGACGTGTCACGTTTCCCACCTCGGAACCTCCATCGGAGACGGACCGGATTCGCACCGGATTCGGATGCGCGGTCCCTTCTCGTCTGGCCCGGAATGCGTGGCTCAAACAGCCGGACGTCAGGCTGAATGGTCCGTCACTCCCCGGCGGGTCACCGCGCCCTCCACGTCACAACTTGCGGCACAACAGGGCGTCCGGCGTCTTGCCCTTGGCCCACGCCCCGGTGAAGGCGATCCCCGCGGCGTACTCGTCCGTTCCGCACTGCCCCTTGTAGTTGCCGGACGCGAACTCTCCCCCGGGGCCTCCGGCCGGCCGGTTGTCACCCCGGTCGAACCAGACGGTGCGGCCGTTCGTCCCGAGCGTCCTGCCGGCCCGGGCGCAGAGGACCGCGGAGACCGCCTGGCCCCGCAGGCTGTACCCGATCATGAACTGGTTGGGCCCGCACTGGTATTTGGAGTAGCCGCCTGCCCAGTCGCCCTGCTGTACGTAGCGTTCGTCGCTCACCACGGTCGCCACCGGTACGGCGGCGGCCAGAGCGGCGGCCCCGGCGTCGGTGCACAATCCGCGCCCGTCACGGTGCGACAGGCCGAGGACCCGCTGCCCGTCGGGGCACGTGCCCTTGCGGGCTCCCGAGTCCCAGTCCCCGAGCGACCTCATGTGTGCCGACTGGACCGCATCGGCGTGATCGAGGTTGAGCATGTCCCAGGTGTCGGTGACCGCGACCTGGCCGCTCTTCTGCGGCGCGGAGACGAGCCTGTTCCAGTTGGCGGCCCGCCAGTCGGCGCCGTCCAGGATCCCGGAACGGCGGCCAGAGTCATCGAAGTTGAGGATGGACCAGCTGCCGTGTCCGGCCCATCCGACCAGGGGCCAGTAGGCGAAATCGGTGTCGTTGGCGATCAGATAGTCCACGAAATTGCCGAACCAGGCCCGCGCCTTCGGGTTCGTCTCGTCACTGCCGATGCCGAACTCACTGATCCACAGGGGCGCGGTGAAGTGGGTGCCGGTTTCGGAGGTGACGTAGAAGGCCTGTCGCTGCAGGGTCGCGAACAGGTCCTCGCGGGAGAGGTCCTGGTAGCGCGGATCGTGCGTCTCGCCGGTACCGGTCGCGCCGGTGTGGTTCGGACCGGTGTAGCCGTAGAAGTGCGCCGAGTAGACCAGCTTGTTCGAGGCGACCAGGGTGTGCGAGAGGGTGCGTACCGGTTCGAGGGTGGGACGGCTGTGGGGCAGCCCGTCGGCCGGGATGCCCTGCCAGTTGATCCCTTCGACGATCACCAGCAGGTCGGGGTTGGCCTCGGTGAGCAGCCGGTCACCGAGGCGTTGCGAGGCGGCCCACCAGTCGTGGCTGTCGCCCCAGTTCCAGTTGGCGTCGTCGGTGACGGTGCGGCGGACCTCGTTGTAGAGGTCGGCGCCGACGACGCGCTTGTTGTCCTTGTAGCGGCGGGCGAGGCCGATCCAGTCGTCCTCCCATTGTGCGGTGGACTGGCTGGTGTTCCAGCGTTCGTTGCCGTCCAGACCGCAGCAGAAGCGCGAGGTGTTGGTGTGGTTGTTGAGCACCACCGCGAAGCCCTCGGCGGTGGTGGCGGCGATGACAGCGTCGAAGACCTGGAGCGGGGTCTTGCCGCGCAGTTGCGGGTTGGCGGCGACCGAGGCGTCGGAGACCGGGCGCTGGTCGTGGAGCATCTCGTTCGAGAACGGCAGCCGGATGCTGTTGATGCCGAGCTCGTGGAATCCGTCGAGGATGCGTGGGATCGGCGCGCGGTCCAGGCCGAGCGGCATCTGGTCGGACTTCTCGCCGTCGTGGTGGCTGGCCGGGTCGTTGATGTCACCGGAGCCGCTCCACGACCCTTGGGCGCCGTGCCAGTTCGCGGACTTGAGCTTGAAGCGGTTGCCGTCCGCGTCGACGATGTAGCGGCCCCGCGTACTGAGGGGCGCACGCCAGGAGTCGGACAGGGCGGCAGGCGTGCCGTCCGCCGTAGGAGTCGCGCTCGTCGCGGACGCGGACGCGACGGCCGCCGGGGAGGCGCCGAGCGCTCCGAGCAGGAGCGCCGCGCCGAGTACCGCCGGCAGTAGGGGTCTTCTCACTGTGTCCTCCGAGGGACCTGGGAACGGACCGTACGTGGTGGGACGTTGGTGCGGTGGTACAGCGATGCGGTGATGCGGTGATGCGGTCAACTGCCGCCGTTGCCCAGGACCGCGACGCCTCGCGGTGCGAGGGCCACGTGGCGGACGAGAGGCCTCTTGTCGTCGAGAAGGTCGCGTCGGGCGGCCGGCAGTGTCACCTCGCGCGTGTCCCCGGTGTGGTTGAGCAGGATGAGGACGTCGTGATCCGCTCCGTGCCGGACCGTCGCCTGGATTCCGGTGGGCAGGCCGGGCAGTACGGGGGCGACCCCGGCATCGGCGAGAGCGCGGTCGACGATGGCGCGCATCGTGAGGGGATCGGGGCGGGTCGCGAGGTAGCGGGCCGTGCCCTCGCCGTAGGTGTGCACCGTGGCCGCCGGGCGGTCGTCGTCCCAGTCGGATCCGGCGAAGAGCAGTTCGGGGCGGGCGCCGACGAGCTTCACGTCCTCGCGCCACAGCGAGGCCGGCGCGGGGGCGGGGCCGCAGGCCTGCCCGAAGGCCGAGGCGTCTCCTCCCGGAGCCCGGAGATGGACCGGCTCGCCGGCGGCGGCCGGCCAGAACTCCTCGACCCGTACGCCCAGTACGTCGCCCAGCGGGGCCGGATACCCGCCGACGTGTACGCGGTCGTGCTCGTCGACGATCCCGGTGAAGAACGACGCGAGGAGGGATCCCCCTTCCGCCACGAAGGCCCGCAGCCGCTCCGCGTTCCCGGCCGACAGCAGGTAGTGGCTGGGCAGCACCAGCAGCTTGTACGGCGAGAGGTCCGCGGAGGGGTGGACGACATCGATGCCGACGCCCGCTTCGAACAGGGGGGTGTAGTGGTCGAGGACGCGGTCGAGGCAGCGCACACCGTCCGAGGGGTGTGAATCGAGCTCGAGCGCCCACCAGTTGTCCCAGTCGAAGACGAGTCCGACCTCGTTGCGGATCCGCGTGCCGACCAGCTCGGGCACCCGGGCCAGTTCCCGGCCCAGCTCGCGCACCTCGGCGTGCACCCGGGTCTCGGAGCCCGCGTGCGGGACCATGCCGGAGTGGAACTTCTCGGCTCCGCCGCGGGACTGCCTCCACTGGAAGTACATGACGGCGTCCGCGCCCTGCGCGACGGCCTGCCAGCTCCACAGGCGCATCCGGCCGGGAGCCTTGCCCCCGTTGCGGGCCCGCCAGTTGACGGCGGACGGGGCCTGCTCGGTCAGCAGCCACGGCTTCCCCCCGCCCGCGCAGCGCAGGAGGTCGTACGACAGTGCCGCGCCGATGTGCGCCGCCTCCTCGTGCGGGTCGGGGTAGCTGTCGAGGGCGAGGACGTCCATCTCGGGCGCCCAGGCATGGACGTCGACCGCCTTGTGCCCGGCGAGGAAGTTCGTGGTCACCGGGACGTCGGGGGTGAGGCGGCGCAGCACGTCGCGTTCGAGGGTGAAGCACGTGCGCAGTGCGTCGCTGCTGAACCGCTTGAAGTCGAGCTGCTGGGAGGGGTTGGGGTAGGTGGGTGCGGTGCGCGGGGGCAGGACCTGGTCGAAGGATGCGTAGCGCTGCGACCAGAAGTCGGTGGACCAGGCGGCGTTGAGGGCCTCGACGTCGCCGTACCGGGCCGTCAGCCAGTTCCGGAAGTCGGCGGCGGAGGTGTCGCAGAAGCATTCGGCGACGTGGATTCCGTACTCGTTGCCCACGTGCCACAGGCCCAGGGCCGGGTGGTCGCGGTAGTGCGTGGCGACGGCTTCGACCAGGCGGACGGCCCGGTCGCGGAAGACCGGGCTGGAGGGGCAGAAATGCTGGCGGCCGCCCGGGGACAGGATGCCTCCGGAGGCGGTGACCGGCAGGATCTCGGGATGCTCGACGGCGAGCCACGGGGGCGGCGACGC
The DNA here is from genome assembly GCF_041434015.1 of Streptomyces sp. NBC_00454. Lineage (GTDB taxonomy): Bacteria > Actinomycetota > Actinomycetes > Streptomycetales > Streptomycetaceae > Streptomyces. The sequence continues at coordinate 584,180 of NZ_CP107907.1, forward strand.
GGTCATGGTCGCCAGATCGGCGGTGATGCCATGGGCGGCCAGGTCGTCCATGACGGTGTCGAAGAAGCCGAAGTCGTAGGCGTCGCGGGCGGGTTCGACGCGCGCCCAGGCGAAGACGGCCAGGTTGACGAGGTTGACGCCCGCCTCGTTCATCAGGCGCAGGTCTTCGGCGCGGGTGGCCTCGTCCCACTGCTCGGGGTTGTAGTCGCCGCCGAATCCGAGGCCGCCCAGTCGCGCGCCCAGGCCTCGGGCACGGTCTTGTGCCGGAGAGTCCATCTTCCTTACCCCTTCAGGTACTTCGGGAGGCATTACGTCTCGTGCGCAGCTCGGCGGCGCGGCGGCTCAGCGGCACGGCGGCGCCGTGCTGTCCCGCTCCACCAGGACCGGCATGACCGACACGACGGACGAGTCCGCCGACGGCGCGCCTTCGATCTGGCTGAGGAGGCGGCCCACGCAGGCCGCACCGACCCGGGAGAGGTCCTGATCCACGGTGGTCAGCGGCGGGAGGAAATAGCCGGATTCGGCGATGTTGTCGAACCCGACCACGCTCACGTCCCCGGGAACCGAACGCCCCGCGTCGCGCAGTGCCCGCACCAGACCGAGTGCCATCTGGTCGTTGGCGGCGAACACCGCGGTGACCTCGGGCCGGCCGGCGAGTTCCCGGCCGGCCCGGTAGCCGCTCTCGGCGGTCCAGTCGCCGTGGACGACCGGCGGGACCGGGGCACCCGCCGCCATGACCACCCGCTGCCACGCTTCGGCGCGGCGGCGCGCGGGGTGGGAGTCCTGCGGGCCGGCCAGGTGCCAGACCGTGGGATGGCCGAGCCCCAGCAGGTGTTTCACTGCGATCTCCGCGCCGGCCGCGTGGTCGGTGTGGACGCCGGGGTAGCGGTGGTCGTCGCCGCCGTCCACGACCACGACCGGAAGTCCGAAGGGGAGCATCAGCGAACCGGTCAGGATCTGCGCCTCGTTGACGATGACTCCGTCGACCGCGTGGCCGCTCAGTCGCCGGAAGGCGTCGAGTACCGCCTCCTGGGTCTGTGCCTGCGGTACGACGACGTTGACCGAGTACTCCGTCGACTGCACGGCGGAGACGATCGACTCCAAGGTGCGTGCGTTTCCGTGTGCCTTGAGGTCGAAGCTGATGACGCCGATCATCCGGAACTTGCCGGTGGCCAGCGCCCGGGCGGCCGTGTTGGGGCGGTACCCGAGCATGCGCACGGCACGGACGACCCGGTCACGGGTCGCGTCGTCGACCCGGGCGGTCCCGTTGACCACCCGGGAGACGGTCTGCGCCGAGACCCCGGCCATGGCAGCGACGTCCGCCATCGACGGGGGCCGGAGGCGATCCGCCGCCGGGGAACGGGGTTTGCGCGGCCGCTGCCCATCCTTCGCCATGACGCAGCTCCTCTCGCGGGGTGATGCCCAGGCGTCCTCCTGGCGCTCATCATGTTTGCGCGAACACGCCGCATTGGTCAACAGGCCACTCATCGGATTCGGGCCGAACAGCGAACCCTGCTCCACGGGCCATCACTTCGAGAGCCCTTTCACCGCATGCCAATTGACGGATCGCCAGGTAACTCCGCCAGAACTCTTGACACTCACTGACGGCTCTCGACACACTTCCGAACCGCGCCACCATGTTGGCGCAAACATGCATCGGAGGTCCTACCCGTGAGAGCCGACCAAGCCACGGTCCGTGATGGAGACGTCGCCGACCGCCACCGCCGGAGCCCGCGGTGAGAAGACGTGGCGCTGTTCGGCGCAACCTCACCGCCCACGCGTTCCTGCTGCCGTTCTTGTGCGTCTTCGCCATCGGGGTCCTCGCCCCGCTGGTCTACTCGGTCAACCTGAGCCTCTACCAGGAGCGCATGATCGGCGGGAGGGTCTTCAGCGGGCTGGACAACTACACCAAGGCGTTCAAGGACGGCCTGTTCCACGCCGGCCTCGGCCGCGTCGCGCTCTTCTTCGCGATCCAGGTGCCGCTCATGCTCGGCCTCGCCCTCATGGCGGCCCTCGCGATCGACAGCGGACGACTGCGCGCCCCGGGCCTGTTCCGCATCGGCCTCTTCGTCCCCTACGCCGTTCCCGGCGTGGTCGCGGCGCTGATGTGGGGCTACCTGTACGGAGACCGCTTCGGCCTGGCCGGCGAGATCGGCGACCTCCTGCACACCGAGTTGCCCGACCTGCTCTCCGAGAGCTGGATGCTCGCGTCGATCGGCAACATCGTCACGTGGTCGTACGTCGGCTACAACATGCTGATCTTCTACGCCGCCCTGCGGTCCGTCCCCGAGGAGCTGTACGAGGCGGCCGAGGTCGACGGCGCCGGGGCCTTCCGCAAGGCGTTCAGCATCAAACTGCCCGCCCTGCGCCCCGCCCTGCTGATGGCCACCACCTTCTCGGTGATCGGCAGCTTCCAGCTCTTCAACGAGCCGAGCGTGCTCCAGTCCCTGGCGCCCGCCGCCGTCACCACGAACTACACGCCCAACATGTACGCCTACAGCCTCGCCTTCGACGGGCGCCAGTTCAACTACTCGGCCGCCGTCGCGGTGCTGCTCGGCCTGGTCACCGTGATCGTCGCGTACGCGGTCCAGAGTGCGACCGCCCGAAGGGAGCGCCTCCTGTGACCGGGACCCTGCGTCGGGGTTCCCGGAGCCGCGCCCACCGGCGCCATCCGGGCAGGTCCACCCCGTTGACCGTGGCGATGGGCCTGATGCTCGCGTACACCCTGATCCCCCTGATCTGGCTCGCGATCAGCGCGACGAAGTCCAACCAGACCCTCTTCGACTCGCCCGGCCTGTGGTTCGGGGACGGCTTCCACCTGTTCGACAACATCCGGGACGTCTTCACCTACGACGGCGGGATCTACCTGCGCTGGTTCGGCAACACCCTGCTCTACTCGGTGGTCGGGGCGGGTGGCGCCTCGGTCATCGCGACGATGGGCGGGTACGCCCTGGCCAAGTTCGAGTTCGCCGGCCGGCGGGTGCTGTCCGCCCTGGTCATCGGAGCGATCTCGATCCCGGCGTCCGCCCTCGCGGTGCCGACGTACCTGCTGTTCAGCGACATGGGCATCGTCAACACGCCGTGGGCGGTCCTCCTGCCCTCCCTCGCCAGCCCCTTCGGCCTCTACCTGATGCGGGTGTACGCGACCGAGGCCGTGCCGGACGCGATGCTGGAGGCCGCACGCATCGACGGCGCCGGCGAGCTCCGGATCTTCCTCACCATCTCGACGCGCCTGCTGGCTCCCGGTTTCGTCACGGTGCTGCTGTTCACCCTCGTCGCCACCTGGAACAACTACTTCCTGCCGCTGATCGTGCTCAACGACCCGAAGCTGTTCCCCCTCACCGTGGGACTGCGCCAGTGGGACTCGCTCGCACAGGGCGGCGCCGGGGCCGGGGCCATACCCATCCTCCCCCTGGTGATCACCGGCAGCCTCCTGGCGATCGTCCCGCTGGTCGTCGCGTTCCTCTTCCTCCAGCGGTTCTGGCAGTCGGGTCTGGCCGCCGGCGGCGTCAAGCAGTAGCCCACCCCGCCCCATTTCCCCCTCGAAAGGATCCGAAATGAGCAGATCCCCGCGTCCGTCGGCTCTCACCCGCACCCTCACCGCGGCCGGCGCCGGCGCACTCTCCCTCGTCCTCACCGCATGCGGCGGCGGATCCGGAGCCTCCGACGGCGGACAGAAGGCCGATGCCGCGAGTGTGCGGGCGGCACTGGACAAGCCCGCCGAGATCACCTTCTGGACCTGGGTCCCGAACATCGAGAAGACCGTCGCACTGTTCGAGAAGAAGTACCCCAAGGTCAAGGTCCACATCGTCAACGCGGGCCGTTCCAAGGACGAGTACACCAAGCTGACCACCACGCTCAAGGCCGGTACGGGCGCCCCCGACGTCGCGCAGATCGAATACTTCGCCCTCCCCCAGTTCGCGATCTCCAAATCCCTCGTCAACCTCGCCGACTACGGCGCGGCCGACCTGAAGGACAAGTTCGCCGACTCGGCCTGGTCCCAGGTCAGCGTCGCCGGCGGGATCTACGGCATACCCCAGGACACCGGCCCGATGGCCATGTTCTACCGCAAGGACATCCTCGACAGGTTCGGTGCGACGCCTCCGCGGACGTGGGAGGAGTTCGGCGCCCTGGCCAAGAAGATCCACGACGCCGATCCGAACGTCCGCCTCACCTACGCCGACCCCGGCGACGCGGGCACCTCCAACAGTCTGATCTGGGACTTCGGCGGCAAGCCGTACACCGTCAACGGCGCCACCGACGTCACCATCGACCTCAAGGACGACCCCGGCGCCAAGGCCTATGCCGACACCTGGGGCCCGCTGATCGAGAGCAAGCTGGTCGACTCCACCGCGAGCTGGAACGACGAGTGGTGGAAGTCGATGGCCTCCGGGAAGTACGCGACCTGGCTGGCAGGCGCCTGGGCGCCCGCGGTACTGGAGCAGAACATCCCGCAGAGCAAGGGACAGTGGTCGGTCGCCCCCATGCCGGGCGGTGTCAGCGCGGAGAACGGCGGCTCGTCGGTCGCGGTCACCACGCAGTCGAAGAACAAGGAGGCCTCGGTCGCCTTCGCCCAGTGGCTCGACTCCGACCCGGAGGCGGTCAAGTCGCTCAACTCCGAGGTCGGCCTGTTCCCGGCGACCAAGGTGCTGCTCGACGACCCCGGCTTCCGTGGCGCCGAGGTGCCGTTCTTCCCCGGCAGCAAGCCGAACGAGGTCTTCGCCGACATGTCGAAGGCGGTGCGGCCCGGCTGGCAGTACCTGCCGTTCCAGGTGTACGCGAACAGCGTCTTCAAGGACTCCGTCGGCCAGGCCCTGCAGCCCGGCGGGAACCTGCCGGGCGCGCTGGCCACCTGGGAGGAACGGCTGAAGCTCTACGGCAAGGAACAGGGTTTCACCGTCAAGTAGTGCGTGGCGCCCTCGCCTTCGACCGCCCCGTCCACCCCGCTCCGGCACGCTCACGAGGAGAGACCCACAGGCATGACGACACTCGAACTCCCCCTCCTCGACGGGGAACGCTGGTGGGGCGGGGCGGTCGCCGAAGGGCGGCACATGCCGTACCCCGAGGGCTACACCTTCGACCTGCGGGACGTACTGGCCAACCAGGGCATGCCGCTCCTGCTCTCCGACCGCGGCCGCTGGGTGCACGGCGAGCGCACCTTCACCTTCACGATCTCCGACGGTCGACTGACCGCCCAGACGCACGAAGCGGACGCGGTCCTCGAGCACGGCGAGGGGCACGGCGATCTGCGCGGGGCGTACCGCCACGCGGTCACCCGCCACTACCCTCCGTCCGGCACGATGCCGGACCCCCTGCTCTTCGGCGCACCGCAGTACAACCTGTGGATCGAGACGGTGTTCGAGCCGACTCAGGAGAAGGTGCTGGCGTACGCGGAGCGGCTGCTCGCGGAAGGCTTCCCGCCCGGCGTGCTGATGATCGACGACCGGTGGAGCAACGACTACGGGGACTGGACCTTCCATCCCGGCCGCTTCCCCGATCCGGCGGCCATGGTCGCCCGCCTCCACCGGCTCGGCTTCAAGGTGATGCTGTGGCTCGTGCCGTACGTGACACCGGACTCCCCCACCGCGCGGCAGCTCGGCGACCGGGGCCTGCTGGTCCGCGAGACCGGCGCCGGTACCGGCACGGACGGGCGGGCCAAGGTCGCCTCATGGTGGAACGGCTGGAGCGCCGGACTCGATCTGCTCGACCCCCGGGCCCGGGCCTGGCTCACCGGCCGCCTGGAAGCCCTGCGCGACGACATCGGCATCGACGGGTTCAAGTTCGACGGCGGGGACGCGCCCTGGTGGCGCTCGCTCGGCTGCGCGGATCCGGAGGCCTACACCCACGCGTGGAACCGCTTCGGTGTCGACTGGCCCCTCAACGAGTTCCGCGACGCCTGGCGGGCGGCCGGCCTGCCGCTCGCACAGCGCCAGCAGGACAAGTACCACCTGTGGGAGGGCCGCTTCGGGCTGGACAGCCTGATCCCGAACGCCCTGGCCCAGGCCCTGACCGGCCATGCGTTCACCTGTCCCGACATGATCGGCGGTGGCGAGTTCCGGTTCGTCCCGGGCGAGGGCGGCGAGGGTTTCGACGAGGAACTGTTCGTCCGCTACGCCCAGATCGCAGCACTGTTCCCGATGATGCAGTTCTCCATGGCCCCGTGGCGGGTGCTCTCCCCCGACAACCTCGCCATCGTCCGCGAGGCCGCCCGGATCCACACGGAGTTCGCCCCGGAGATCCTCTCCCTCGCCGCGCACGCCGCCGCCACGGGCGAACCGATCCAGCGGCCCCTGGAGTGGGCCTTCCCCCACCAGGGCTACGCGGCGGTCACCGACCAGTTCATGCTGGGCGACACCTTGATGGTGGCTCCGGTGGTGACCAAGGGCGCGGACGGGCGCGAGGTCCGCATCCCGCCCGGCACCTGGCGGGCCGACGACGGCCGTTCCTACGTGGGCCCGGCGACGGTGTGGATCGACGCACCGCCGGCCCGGCTGCCGTATCTGCGCAGGACGGCCGCGCCGGAGGCCTGAGGCCCCGCCGGCCCGGCAGCCCCCGCTGCCGGGCCCGACTACCGGGCCCCGACCGCCGCGAGGCGGCGGGCGCCCGCGGCCGGGGTGACCGTGAGGATCCGTGGGGCGCGGTATCCGGCGGCTTCGAAGGCGGCCGTGACGGCCGCGCCCACCGCACTCTCCTCCCCGGCCCGCACCAGGGCGATGACGGAGCCGCCGAAGCCGCCTCCCGTCATCCGGGCGCCGAGCGCCCCGGCGACCTGCGCGACGGCCGCGGCGAGGTCGGTCTCCGCGCAGGAGACGCGGTAGTCGTCGCGCAGCGAGGCATGGCCTTCGTCGAGGATCGGCCCGAGCGCGGCGGCGTTCCCCTCCCGCAGCCGGGACACGGCCTCCGCGACCCGGGCGTTCTCGGTCACCACGTGGCGGACCAGCGGGACGAGTTCCCCGGGCAGCCTGAGCAGGGCTCCGGGGAGTTCAGAGGCGGACAGGTCGCGCAGGGCGGCCAGGCCGAGCAGGGCCGCCGCGCGTTCACAGCCCGCGCGCAGGGCTGCGTAGGCCCCGTCCGCGAGGTCGTGGGTGACCCCGGTGTCCATGACCAGCAGCCGCAGCCCTTGGCCCTGGAGGTCGAAGGGCACCTGCTGGTGGTGGGCCGGGGTGCGGGCGTCGAGGTGGAGGGCGGCCCCGGCAGTGCAGCAGACGGAGGCCATCTGGTCCATGATCCCGCAGGGGACGCCGACGAAGCCGTTCTCCGCGCGCTGGGCGGTACGGGCCAGTTCGGGTCCGGTCAGCTTCAGCGCGTACAGCTCGTCGTAGGCGACGGCGACCGCGCATTCCAGGGCGGCGGACGAGGAGAGCCCGGCGCCGGTGGGCACGGTGCTGTCGAAGTGGAGGTCGGCGCCCCCGACCGGGTGTCCCGCCTCGGTGAGCGCCCAGACCACGCCGGCCGGGTAGCCGGCCCAGCCCGTCACGACGCCGGGGGCCAGCTCGGCCACCGCCAGTTCGGTGATCCGGCCGTCGCCCTGTGCGCTGTGCAGCCTCAGCAGTCCGTCCGTGCGGCTGCGGGCGGCGAGCAGGGTGGTCTGTGGGAGGGCGATCGGGAGGGCGAACCCGTCGTTGTAGTCGGTGTGTTCGCCGATCAGGTTGACCCGGCCGGGCGCCGCCCAGACCCCGTCCGGGGAGGCTCCGAAGAGCTGCCGGAAGGTGTCCGCGGCCCGGTCCGCCCGCTTGTCCTCGTCGTCCCACTGGGTGGTCGGGTTCACGACAGGGCCTCCCGGAGGCGTCGGGCGGCCGTCTCGGGCGCCACGTCGTTGATGAAGGCCTCCGTGCCGGACTCCGTGCCGGCGAGGAACTTGAGCTTGTCGGCGGTCCGGCGGACGGTGAACAGCTCCAGGTGCAGGGCCAGTTCCCGGCCGTCGCTACGGGGCGCCTGGTGCCAGGCGGAGATGTACGGCGTGGGGGCGGTGCCCTCGGGCTGCCCAGGTACGGGGAACAGCCGGTCGAACCGGCGCAGCAGGTCCAGGTAGATGCCGGGGAACTCGGCCCGCTCCGCCTCGGTGAGGTGGGTCAGGTCGGGGACGCGGCGGTGGGGGTAGAGGTGCACCTCGTAGGGCCAGCGGGCGGCGTACGGCACGAAGGCGGTCCAGTGTTCCCCGGCCGTCACCACCCGCTCGGTGGCGGCGCGGGCGCCCGTCAGCAGGTCCTCGAAGAGGTTGCGTCCGGTGGTGGCGCGGTGGGCCGCCGCGGCGGCGGTCATCTTGGCGGTGCGCGGGGTGACGAAGGGGAAGGCGTAGATCTGGCCGTGCGGGTGGGCGAGCGTCACCCCGATCTCGGCGCCTCGGTTCTCGAAGCAGTACACCTGCTCGACGCCGGGGAGGGCGGAGAGCTCTTCGGTGCGGTCGGTCCACGCGTCCAGGACCAGGCGGGCGGCGGCCGGGGTGAGGTCGGCGAAACCGGCTTCGTGCTCCGGGGTGAAGCACACGACCTCGCAGCGTCCGGCCGCGCCCGCGAGGGAGGGGAAGCGGTTCTCGAAGACGGCCACCTCGTAGTCGGCGGCGGGGATCTCGCCGAGCCGGCCGTCGCGGGAGGGGCAGAGGGGGCATTCGCCCGCGGGCGGGTGGTAGGTGCGGGCCTGCCGGTGGGAGGCGATCGTGATCCAGTCGCCGGTGGCCTCGTCCCGCCGCAGTTCCGGGCGGCTGTCCACAGGGTCCAGCGGGCGCAGATCGGGTGCGTCGCGCACGGCGCTCTCGTCGCGGTCGAAGTAGATCAGTTCGCGGCCGTCCGCGAGTTTCGCGAGGGTCTTCTTCACCCGCCAAGAATAAACATCTTCAAACATCACTCACCAGAGTCAGGCGGATATTTCCACAGACTCCAACAGCATCGCTGTGCTATCTTGCGACCTTCTGACCGGATTCGCCGATCCCCCGGAGTGACCCGTGGCCGAGCAGGCTGCCCAACTGGCCCACCAGCGACGCGTGCTGATCCTGGACGCGGTCCAGCGCGACGGCACCGTACGCGTGGCGGACCTGGTCGGACGGCTCGGCGTCTCGGACATGACGATCCGTCGGGACCTCGACGCCCTCGCCCGGAGCGGCGCCGTGGAGAAGGTCTACGGCGGGGCCGTCGCCACCGCCGGCACCAGCGCCCACGAGCCCGGATTCGACGCCAAGTCCGACCAGGGCGCGGCCGCCAAGGCCGCCATCGCGGCAACGGCCGCGACCCTGGTGGAACCGGGCAGTGTGGTCGCGATCTCGGGCGGGACCACCGCGTACGCGGTCGCCGCCCGACTGCTCGGCATCCCGCGCCTGACGATCGTCACCAACTCCCTGCCCGTGGCCGAGCTGGTACGGGCCGCCGCCGGGCAGGGCGCGGGACCGGCCCCCACCCTGCTGCTCACCGGCGGCTCCCCCACCCCCTCGGCGGCGCTGGTCGGCCCGCTCGCCGAGCTGGCGATCGCCTCCCTCCACGTGGACCTGCTCGTCCTCGGCGCGCACGGGGTCGCGGAAGGGGCCGGGCTGACCACCCCCAACCTCACGGAGGCCCAGACCAACCGGGCACTGGTCGCCTCGGCGCGCCGGATCGCCGTCGTGGCCGACCACAGCAAGTGGGGAGTGGTCGGGCTCAGTGGCTTCGCGGCGCTGGAGCAGGCCGACTGGTTCGTGACCGATCCGGGCATGCCGGCCCCGGCCCGCGCCGTCCTCACCGAGACGGTGGGAGAGCTCCTGATCGCGGGCGAGGAGGGCTGAGCGCCTCGGCCAGGACCGGGCCGGGCCGCCTCTGGAGCAGGCTCCGCACGACCCTGCGGTTCAGGCCCCGGCCCCGGGCTCCTCGGGCGCCGGCCCGGTCGTGGCCCTGATCACCAGCTCCGGGTCGAACAGCAGCTCCCCCGTCGGTACGTCCCGGTTGCTGACCAGTGCCAGCACGCTGCGGCCCACCTCCAGCGCCAGGCGGTCGGCGGGCTGGCGCACCGTGGTCAGCGGCGGATCGGTGAACTCGGTGATGGCCGACCCGTCGTAGCCCACGACCGACACGTCACCGGGGACCGAGCGCCCGTGGCGGCGGACGCCCCGGATCGCGCCGAGCGCCATGTAGTCGCTGGCCGCGACGATCGCGGTGGCGCCCAGCGCCAGCAGCGGGCCGACGGCGGCCTGGCCGCCCTCCACCGTGTAGGACTGCCGTACCACCCAGCGCTCCGGGTTCTCGATGCCCCGCTTGGCCATGGACTCCACGAAGCCCCGTACCCGGCGGTCGGCGGGCTGGTTGCCCGCCGGTCCCGAGGCCATCCCGATCCTGCGGTGGCCGAGGCGGTGGAGGTGGTCCACGGCCAGTTCGGCGGCGAGCGCGTCGTCCGTGGAGAAGACCGGGGTGGGCACCCCGTCCGCGAACTCGCCGTTGATCCCCACGTAGGGGACCCGGCGCTGGCGCAGCAGTTCGTACGTCTCGGTGTCGGCGCCCTCGACGGTGTTGGACGCGGACAGGAAGACGACGGCCGCGACCCCCTTGTCGACGAGCGCGGAGATGAAGTCCCGCTCCTGCACTCCGCCCGGGAAGGCGGGGCACAGGACCGTCTTCAGTCCGTGCGGGGCGAGCGCCGACTCGATGCGCTCCGCCACGTCCGCGAAGAACGGGTTCGAGACGAACTCGGTGATGACCGCCACCAGTTGGCCCTGTGTCTGCCGCTCGTAGCCGACCTCGGCCATGGCCTGCTCGACCGCGTCCCGGGTCTTCTTCGACACGCCCTGGCGCCGGTTGATCACCCGGCTGACGGTGGCCTCGCTGACCTGGGCGCGGGCTGCGACCTCGGTGATCCCGACCTTCATCGCGGTCCTTCCGTGATCGTGAGCGATGCCAGACCGCCGCGCGGCACGGACAGCGAGCGTGCTCCCTCCGGCAGATACGTCGGCGGACCGTCCATGATACGGCCGTCCGGCCCGTGGACCACTCCCCGGACGGCGCCCCCGCCGCCCCGCACCTCGACCATCACCCGGTCCCGGTCGGAGCCGTTGACCAGGTGGAAGTGCCGGTGGGCGGAGAAGTCCAGCGGGACGACCCGGTCGCCGTGCACGCTGATCAGGCAGTGCTCCCCGGCGCTCGCCCGCACGAGCGGGTACAGCTCATCGGGCCGGCCCGGCTCCACTTCCCCGTCCAGCAGCAGCTCGCGGTGGACCCGCCACTGCGCCAGCCAGAAGCCGATCACCTCCCGGTGCGCCGCTGGCACCCGGTCCAGCCGTACGGAGATCTGCGGCACCGAGTGCAGGGCCCCGATCAGCTGCCTGGCCACGGCGGCCACGGGCGCGTCGGGCGACCACAGGAGCATGTCGGAGTGGACGGCGCCGCCGACGGCGAGCAGCGCGGTGTCGAGGGTGCGGACCCGGTTCGCGGTCGCGTCCGCCGGGCAGTCGAAGGAGCGCAGCATGTTGCCGAAGGGGGCCATGCCGGGTCCGGTGTAGGGCTGGCGCAGTTCCAGCAGGACCCCGGGGCGTACGGCTTCCAGCGCCGCGCGCAGTTCCGTCAGCAGGTCCACCATGGCCCGTCCGACGTCACCCGCGCCGTCGCCCGCGTAGACCATGGCCTGGTCGAGGAAGTCGAGCTTGAGGCCGTCGAGCCCGTACGCGCGGACCAGCCGGACGCAGAGCCCTACGACGTGTGCGCGCACCTCGGGGCGGCGGGGGTCGAGCACGTGCGCGCCGGGCACGGTGGCGGGGGCGGGCGCGGCGGCTGCCCACTGACCGTGGCAGGCGGCTCCGGGGCCGAGCAGCAGGGGTGCGACCCAGGCCAGGTAGCTCAGCCCGTGGGCGCGGACCCTGGCCACGTGTCCGGCGAAGTCGGGGAACTTGGCCCGGTCCGGCTCCCAGTCGCCGCAGCCGGCATAGCCGCGCCCGTGGCCCAGTTCCTGCCAGCCGTCGTCGAGGATCAGCGCTCCGCAGCCGAGTCCGGCGGCCAGTTCGGCCTGGGTTTCGACGGCGGCCGCGCTGACGTCCTGGTTGAAGGCGTACCAGGTGGAGTAGACGGGGGTGCGGGCCGCGTCGGGCACCGGTGCGGGGGCGGACTCGGCGGCGAACCAGCCGCGCAGGGTCCGCATGGCCCGTGCCACCGACGGCGAGCGGGGGACGAGCAGGATCCGGTGGGCGTGGCGCGAGGCGGGCAGGCGGAGGTGGACGACGTGGGTGTCGTCCTCCTCGGACACACCGAAGCGGAGCTCCGCCTCGGGTACCGGGTCGGCGGCGGCGAAGGTGAGCAGGGTGGCGCCGGTGTGGTCGTAGAGGCATCCGGCGGCGTGCCCGTCGACCAGCGAGACCCGGGAGCGTCCCTCCCAGTCGGCGAGGAGGGTGCGCCGCCAGCCGCCCTGCGGGTGCCAGTATCCGGCGGCGTCGCCGAGGGGCACGGAGAAGCGGATCTCGACGGGGGCGCCGTCGGCCCGCACCTCCAGCAGGACCGGTCCGCCCGGGAGTTCACCCAGGGTCCAGGTGGGGTGGACGCCGGGGGCGTGCGCGAGGACGGCGAGCGAGACCCCGTCGAGCAGCGGCTCGCCCCGGGCGGGTGCCAGGCCCGCGGTGGTCACGGCCTCGGCGCCGTCCGCCGGGGCGGTGGTGGTGTGCACGGTCACTCCTTCACTGCGCCGGCGAGCAGGCCGGACACGAAGTGGCGCTGCAGCGCCAGGAATACGAGGGCCATGGGGATCGCCGCGGCCGCGGTTCCGGCGAGGATCGCTCCGTAGTCGGTCTCGTCGAGGCCCTGCAGGGAGGCCAGGGCCACCGGGACGGTGTACGAGGCGCTGTCGCGCAGGACGATCAGCGGCCAGACGAAGTCGTTCCACTGGTAGAGGAAGAGGAAGATCGCCAGGGCGGCCAGCGCCGGCTTCATGGGCGGGAGCACCACCTTCCAGAACAGCCGCAGTTCGCCGCAGCCGTCCATGCGCCCGGAGTCGAGGAGTTCGTCGGGGAGCGCGGCCATCGACTGGCGCATCAGGAAGATCCCGAAGGGCAGGGCCAGGTTGGGCATGATCACGGCCTGGTACGTGTTAAGCCAGTGCAGCTCGGCCATCATCTGGAAGAGCGGTACGAGGGTGACCTGGGCGGGGATCACCAGCCCGAGCATGAGCAGCGCGAACAGCGCCTCCCTGCCCCGGAAGCGGTACTTGGCGAAGCCGTATCCGGCGAGCGCGCAGACGGCGCCCGCGCACACGGTGTACACCACCGCGATGAGCAGGGAGTTGAGGACGACCCGGCCGAACTGGGCGGTGTCCTGGAGGGTGTTGAGGTTGGCCCCCAGGTGGCCGCCGGGCAGCAGCGGCGGCGGGCTGTCGAAGATCTCCCGGGAGCTGTGGGTGGCGGCGACCACGAGCCAGTAGAAGGGGATCAGGACGGCTGCCAGGGCGATGGCGAGTCCGGAGGTGAGCAGGATGCTCCGGCCGCGGTGGCGGGCGGCGGTCATGACTTCTCCCCCAGGAAGCGGAACTGGATCACGCCGAGGATGCCGATGAGGACGGCCAGGGCGTAGGCGATGGCGGAGGCGTATCCGAAGTCGAAGTATTTGAAGGCGTTCTGGTACAGGTACACGCCGATGGTCAGGGTCGCGTTGTCCGGGCCGCCGCCGGTGAGCACGAACGGCTCGTCGAAGATCTGCAGGGTGCCGATGGTGGAGAGGACCGTGGTGAGCAGCAGCGCGGGGCGCAGGCCCGGCAGGGTGACGTGGCGGAAGGAGGTCCAGGCGCCGGCGCCGTCCACGGCCGCGGCGTCGTACAGCTCGGCGGGCACGGACTGCAGGCGGGCGAGCAGGATCACCGCGTTGTAGCCGGTGTAGTGCCAGGTCAGCGCGAGGCCGAGGGAGACCTTCGCCCACAGGGGGTCGGTCAGCCACGGCACGGAGTCCAGGCCGGCCAGTCCCAGCACCCAGTTGACCAGCCCGTAGTCCTTGTTGAGCAGGACGGAGAAGATGATCCCGTAGGCGACCAGGCCGGTGACCATGGGCAGGAAGAAGCCGAGCCGGAAGACCGCGCGGCCGCGCAGCAGGGTGGAGTTGAGGGCCACGGCGAGCCCGGTGGCGAGGGCCAGCATGACCGGCACCTGGACGACGAGGATCACCGCGGTGTTTTTCAGGGCGGTCCAGAACAGCGGATCGTGGAGCAGCCGCACGTAGTTGTCGGCGCCGACGAACCGCTCGGTCCCGCCTACGGTCTTGTGCAGGCTGATCACGAAGGACCGGCCGATGGGGTAGAGCTTGAAGACGGCGAAGAGGAGCAGCGCGGGCAGGACGAAGAGGTACGGTGCCACGCGCCGGCGCGGCCGTGGCCGCGGGGCCGTCCCCTGGGAAGGGACGGCCCGCGCCGCGCTGCCGGTGAGCGTGACGGTCATCGGGAGACCTTGCGTCCGGTCTGCTGGGCGAGCTGGTCGGCGGCGTCCTTCAGCACCTTCGCCGGGTCGGCGCCGCCCAGCAGCACCTTGGACTGGGCGTCGGTGACGAGCTTGAGGGCGCGGGCGTAGTCGGCGGTGTAGTTGAAGGCGGAGGAGGGGGCCTTGAGGGCCTCCAGGAAGACCTCGCCCTTCTTCTGGCCGCCGAAGAAGGGGGACGGCTCGTGGAAGACCGCGTCGTCGTAGGCCGCCATCAGGGCGGGGGCGATGCCCTTGCCCTTGTAGATCTGCACCTGGGAGGCCGGTCGGGTGAGGACGAACTCGACGAAGGACCAGGCCGCGGCCTGGTGCTTGCTGCTGCCCGCGACGGCGAGGTGGGTGGAGTTGACCGTGGCCGCGGTGGAGCCGCCCCGGCGCACGGCCGGAGGAAGGCGTACCTTCCACTTCCCCGCTTCTTCGGGGACCTGCTCCTGGATGATGCCGCCGAACCAGGTGGGCATGGGCAGGACGGCCGCGGTCCCCTGCTTCAGGGAGCTCATCAGGGCGTTCCAGCCGCCGGCGAGATCACTGACCAGGCCGGCGTCGTTCATCGTCTTGATGAGGGTCATGGCCTTCACGGCCTCCGGGGAGTCGAGCGTGATGTCCCCGGAGAGGCTGAAGTAGAAGGCGCCCTGCAGCTGGAGCAGCATCTGGAAGAAGTTGGCGGCGTCGGCCTGTGAGGCGGGCTTGTCGATGCCCAGCAGGTGGGCGCCGGTCTTCGCCTTGATCTCCTTGCCCGCCTCGATGGTCTCCTCCCAGGTCTGGAGGGCGCCGGCGTCGACCCCGGCCTTCTCGAAGAGGTCTGCGCGGTAGTAGAAGCCGGCCGAGTTCGCCTCCCACGGCAGTGCGTTGACGCGCTTGCCGTCGGGGGAAACGGTCTGCCACATGCCCTGCGCGAAGGCGTCCCGGTGGGCATTGGCTCCCAGCGGGCCGAGGTCGGCGAGGCCGCCGGGGAACTTCTCCACGTAGCCCGGCAGGTAGTCGACCCCGATGTGCAGGACATCGGCGAGGCCCTGGCCGCCGGCCGCGAGCCCCGTGGTGATCTTGTCCCAGATCGCGGGGTTGCCGATGTCCTCGACCGTCACCTCGATGCCGGGGTACTTCTTGTTGAACTCCGGCACGAGGGCCTTCATTTCGGCGGCGGGCCCCTGCCAGGACCAGACGGCGATCTTGCCCTTGTCCTTCTCCCCCGCGCTCCCGCCCTGGCCGGTGGCTCCCGTGCCGCCCGTTCCCGAACAGGCGGTCAGGCCGGTGAGCCCGGCCCCCGCGGCGATCGCGCCACCCATCTGCAGCACTCTCCGACGTTCCAGTTCCATGCCTGACCCACCCCTGCTCGCAGCGTTGCCGTAGCCGACTGGCCAGGACTGTAACCAGCCACTCTCCTCACTTGCAAGAGTTGAGTGAAAACTTTCAGTTCGATCCAGCATCGATTTTCGACAAGTTCATTGCAAAACTTCCGAGGGGATTGCTAGCGTGCCGCCCGCCCTGCTCCGCCCACCCCCTCAGGGAGAACCCGATGACGCGTTCCCGTGTGTCGCTCCTGTCCGCCCTCGCCCTCCTCCTCCCGCTCACCCCGCTCGCCTTCGGCAGCCAGGCGGCCGCTGCCGCGCCGCCCGCGCCCGCCCCGCTGTCCGTCACCAACCCGGGCTTCGAACAGGGCGGTACGGGATGGCAGTTCACCTCCGGTACGGGAGTCGCCACGAACTACCCGCACGGCGGGGCCCGCCTCGTCTACCTCGACGCCGGGCCGGGCATGAAGGTGTCCCAGACCGTGACGGCCACGGGCCGGGGGGCGTACGACATATCCGCCTGGGTCGCGACGGGCGGGCCGAACGGCCGGTACGTCGCCCGCGTCAACGGCGCGGTCGCCGCCGCGCTCACCCTGCCGAGCGCGACGAACTACCGGCGCTACACACTGAGCCGGATCGCCCTCGCCCCCGGCGACACGCTGGAAATCGCCTTCGAGTCCGGGGACGGCTGGGTCAACGCCGACGACGTGATGCTCTCCCCCGCCTCCCCCGCGGATCCGAGGATCAGCTCCTCCGACCCGAAGATCGTCGAGATGTTCGACTGGTCCAAGCGCAAGGCCAACAGCTGGGTCCAGCTGCCGGGCACCCAGGGCCCGCTCAACGTGGACGAGAACCACACCGCCGGCACCGGCAGCGGCACCTACGCGGCCTCCTACTGGGCCGGCTACGCCAACCGCAGCGGCTACTACTCGCGCGACATGGCCCACCAGCTGGCCGGCGCCGGAGTCCTCGGCCTGAACGCGGAGAACAAGGCGATGCTCCGCTCCTTCGCCGCGTCCGCCACCCCCGCGCACAAGTACTACCCGGCATGGGCCTTCAACTTCGACACAAAGACCTATCTCTCGATCGACTACAAGAGCCCGACGAACTTCGTGCGCGAGGTGCCCGCCACCTTCGAGCTGGTGCAGAAGTCCGAGGAGGCGTACCGCTGGAGCGGGGACCGCGCCTACGTCGACGACCCGGCGCTGTGGGACTTCTACCAGCACGCCACCGACGAGTTCGTCACCCTGCACGACGGCCTCAAGAACAACGGCGCGGTCAAGGTGGCCGAGGGCACCGGCCAGGGCATCTTCCAGGGCACCGCCAGCTACAACGAGCAGAGCGGCGAGCCGCTCGCCGAGGCCGGCGACGCCATCGGCTCCCAGTACCAGGCGTACCTGGCGGTGGCCTCGCTCGCCCGCTCCAAGGGGGACCGCGCCCTCGCCGACCGGTACGAGGCCAAGGCCCGGGACCTCAAGGCGTACTTCAACTCCACCTGGAGCGGCACCGGTTCGGGCGCGAACATGGTGCGCGGCTACACCACGGACGG
This sequence comes from Streptomyces sp. NBC_00454, assembly GCF_041434015.1. Classification (GTDB taxonomy): domain Bacteria; phylum Actinomycetota; class Actinomycetes; order Streptomycetales; family Streptomycetaceae; genus Streptomyces. The sequence goes on from NZ_CP107907.1 coordinate 601,413, forward strand.
ACGCGCCCTGACCGGCTGGGGCAAGGAGAACAGCTGGTTCATGCCGATGAAGCAGATCATCGAACCCGGCGCCCGCCGCGAGGCCTACCTCGACTACATCGACCAGCAGGCCTCCGGCCCGGGCCGGCCCTCCAACATCGAGGCCCTCACCTACCTGCCGGACACCTTCTTCCGGAACAACCGCAATGACACCGGCTGGAAGTGGATGAAGGACGTCTACGACCACAAGGACATCCAGCACGTGAACACCAAGCAGGGCACCAACGGGGACTACCCCGAGGTCTCCTTCACCCTGCTCGGCCAGACCGTGGAAGGGCTGATGGGGGTCACTCCCAACGCGCCCGCGCACGCCCTGAGCACCCAGTCCCGGCTGCCGTCGGGCATGGGCTGGCTGCGGATCGACGACCTCCAGGTCGGCGACTCGGTCCTCTCGCTGCGCCACGACGGGGCGACGAAGTCCTCGCTCACGCACACCTCGGGCAGCTCCTCCTACACCTGGGAGGCCCGTTTCCCCGGCACGTACGCCACGGTTTCGGTCGACGGCGTGGCCCAGCCGGCCCGCACCAAGGTGGTGGACGGGGCGACGTACACCTACGTGACCCCGGTCGTGGCCCCGGGCCGCACGGTCACGGTCCAGGTGGGCTGAGGTCCGGGCAGAGCAGGCCGCCGTGGCCGGGGCCATCCGGTACCGGTACCGACGCCTGTACCGGTACCGGATGGCGTAACGCCTCTGGCTCTCGCTCCGGACATCGACCAGCATGAGCACAGAGGGACCGGCGGACGAGATGGGCACGCATGCGCGCCACTGATGGCAACCAGGACTATCCCTTCGCTGTCACGAACACGGCCGCGGCGCTGCTGGACGATGCCGGGACGATCGTCGCCTGGACGCCGGCCGCCGAAGCCCTCCTGGAGCGCCCGTCCGCGGACGTGTGCGGCCGGCCGGCACGGGACCTCCTGGCGGACGCGAGCAGCTGGGAAGCGGTTCTGGCCCAGGGCGGGCAGGGAGATCCGGAGGGGTGGGAGGGCCGGGCCACCCTGCGGCACGGCTCTGGACGCAATCTGGAGATCGGCTTCCGCGTCGTCCCGCTGAACGACGGCGTGCGGGGTGACGCGGCCCGCTGCCTCGTGCTCGGCTCACCCCTGGAGCTGGTCGCCCGGTGGCGGCAGGACCACGCCTTCACGCACGAGCTGTTCCTCCAGGGCCGAGTGGGCCTCGCCGTCTTCGATCCGGACCTGCGCCTGCTCCGGACGAACACGCACCTGTTGCCGTACACCGGGGTGCCCGTCGAACTCAACGGCCGGCGCCTGGCCGACTTCCTGTGGGCCGAGGACGCACGGATCATCGACGACCGGCTGCGGGAGGTCCTGCACAGCGGGGACCCCCTGATCGGTTTCAACACGACCGCGCGCACCTTGGACGACCCCAGAGGCGGACGGGTCGTGACCATCCAGGCGTTCCGGCTGCAGGGACCCGGCGGACATCCGATGGGTGTGGCGACGGTGTTCACCGACGTCACCGACCACGAGCGGTCGCGTGGGCGCCTGGACCTGCTGTACCGCGCGACCGGAGCACTCGGCGGTTCGCTGTCCGTCCTGCGCACCGTCGAGGACCTGGTCAAAATCCTGGCGCCCACGCTCGGGGACTGTGCCGCGGTGGATCTCCTGGAGACCGTTCTGACCGGCGGCGAACCCGCCGGTGACGGGCATCCCACGCAGCCGCTGATCCGAATGGCCGCCGCCGGAGCGCAAGCGGACGTGCTGCGTACGGCTACGGTCCATTTCGAACCGGCCGCGCCCGCGGCGCGGGAGTGCCGGGGAGAGCTGATCACCGGCCTCGGAACCCGCTCCGCGGGGCCCCTGGACGACGCCGCCCCGGAGTGGGCCGCCGGTGTCCCGGGTGCGCATTCGGCGATGACGGCGCCGCTGTGCGCACGGGGCATCGGGTTCGGAAGGATCACGGTCTGGCGCACGGGGGACGCTTCCCCGCTGGACGAGGACGATCTGGCGCTCTTGGAGGAGATCGCCGCCCGTGCGGCCGTAGCCGTGGACAACGCGCGGCGCTACACCAAGGAACGCCGCACCGCTGTGGGCCTGCAGCGCAGCCTTCTGCCGCCGACCACCTCGCAAACGCCGGCACTGGAAGCCGCCAGCCTTTACCTGCCCGCCGACGCGGACAGCGGAGTGGGCGGCGACTGGTTCGACGTCATCCCCCTGTCCTCGGCCCGTGTCGCCCTGGTGGTCGGGGACGTCGCCGGTCACGGGCTGCACGCGACGGCCATGATGGGCCGCCTGCGCAGCGCCGTACGCGCGATGGCAGACCTCGAACTGGAACCCGAGGAACTGCTGGCTCACGTGGACGACATGGTCCTGCAGGTCGCCGCCGAGGCCGAGAGCGACGACGCGGAAGACGGCGACGCTGGTACGCCGCTGCGCAGCGGACCGGCTGGTGCCACCTGCCTGTACGTCGTCTACGACCCGGTCACCCGAAGTTGCGTCATGGCAAGCGCCGGACACCCGCCTCCGGCCGTGGTCAGCCCGGACGGAACCGTGGAGTACGTCGAGCTGAGCCCCGGCCCGCCCCTGGGGGTCGGTGGGTGGCCCTTCGAGCCGGTCGAACGCGATCTGCCTCCGGGGAGCGTGCTCGCCCTGTACACCGACGGCCTCATCGAACGCGGAGAGGGGGACATCGACCAGGGCATGCGCGACCTGGCGGACCGCCTGCTGCGCGCGGACGTACTCGGCCGGCCGCTGCGTCAAGCCCGGGATGACATCGTCGAAGGGTTGCCGCCGGGCCGGCTGAGGGACGACGTCACCCTCCTGCTGGCCCGTACCCGGGTGGTGGATGCCGACTCCATCGCGACATGGCAGCTCGACACCGACCCGGCGATCGTCGGCGACGCGCGCCATCTCGTCCTGGATCAGCTGACCGCCTGGGACCTAGACGAACTCGCCTTCAGCACGGAGCTCATCGTCAGCGAGCTGGTCACCAACGCCATTCGCCACGCCGGCGGCCCGGTCCGGCTCCGGCTGATCCGGGCGGACACCCTGACGTGCGAAGTCTCGGACTCCAGCAACACGCAGCCCAGGATGCGGCGCGCGAGGAACTCCGAGGAAGGCGGTCGCGGCCTGTACATCGTCGCCCAGCTCTCGCACCGCTGGGGCAGCCGCTACACCGTGGAGGGCAAGACCGTCTGGTCCGAACAGAACCTGCCCCCGCCTTGACGGCCCGTCCACTGGCCACTTATAACCGCGCAGCTGTGAACGAAACCCTGGACCGGCTGACGAAGACGTCACATTCAAGGGGCAAAAATGAGACAGGACAAAGACGTTATCCGCTCGTTATGAAACTGAAGGTCGGGTGGAAATATCCGCATTCTTCGTAGAGATCCAGACTCGCCGCCAGCACTTCACGAGCTTTGCGAAGCGTCCCCATATATCACGGCCCATGTCATTTTCGTAACCCCTTGAGGCCGTGCAATTTGCTCCAGGCCTAGGTAGCTTCGGCCCGCATGACTGCCCATGCAGAACTGGCCCGTTACAGGAAGACCCTCCCGACCACCTCGACCACGCCGACCACCTCGACGACGTACATCGACCGTCCCCGCCCGTCCGACGGCCCCATGCTGTGGCGCCTCGCCCGCGACTCCAGGACCCTGGACCTCAACTCGGCCTACAGCTATCTCCTCTGGTGCCGCGACTTCTCCGGCACATCCGCGGTGGCTCGCGACTCGTCCGGACGGACCGTCGGATTCGTCAGCGGGTACCTGCGGCCCGAAAGGCCCGGGACCCTGCTCGTCTGGCAGATCGCCGTCGACGAATCCGCCCGCGGCCTGGGAGTCGCCGGGGCTCTGCTGGACGGCCTCTCCGCCCGAGTGGCGGCGGAACACGGGCTGAGCTCCCTGGAGACCACCATCTCTCCCGGAAATCTCGCGTCGGAGCGGCTGTTCACCTCGTACGCAGCGCGGCACGGCGCCACGCTCACGCGCGAAGTGCTGTTCGCCGCGGAGCAGTTCCCGGGCGGCGGGCACGCTCCGGAGGTCCTGCACCGTATCGAGCCGCTCGACTTCTGATCCCGGTCCCGCCCGGCAGCCTGCCGTCCGCGAGCCGCGCGGGCCCACCGTCGGGCCCACCACACCGAACACCCTGCATCGAAGAAAACCCCCCACTGACTGGAGAGTTGCCTTGACCATGACCGAGCCGGCCCCGTCCGTCTTCGAGACCCTGGAGTCCGAGGTGCGCAGCTACTGCCGCGCCTGGCCCGTCGTCTTCGAGCGCGCCACGGGAAGCCGGCTGTACGACGAACACGGCCGCGGCTACCTGGACTTCTTCGCGGGCGCCGGGTCCCTGAACTACGGCCACAACAACCCCGTCCTCAAGCGGGCCCTGCTCGACTACCTGGAGCGGGACGGCATCACGCACGCTCTCGACATGTCGACGACCGCCAAGAGGGCTTTCCTCGAAACCTTCCGGTCCCATGTCCTCGAACCCCGCGCACTGCCCTACAAGGTGATGTTCCCGGGGCCCACCGGGACCAACGCCGTCGAAGCGGCACTCAAGCTGGCACGGAAGGCCAAGGGCCGCGAATCGGTCGTGTCCTTCACCAACGCGTTCCACGGCATGTCGCTCGGCTCACTCGCCGTCACGGGCAACGCCTTCAAACGGGCCGGCGCCGGCATCCCGCTGGTCCACGGCACGCCGATGCCCTTCGACAACTACCTCGGCGGCAGGACCCCCGACTTCCTCTGGTTCGAGCGCCTGCTGGAGGACCAGGGCTCCGGGCTCAACCATCCGGCGGCCGTCATCGTCGAGACGATCCAGGGCGAGGGCGGGATCAACGTGGCCCGCGCGGAATGGCTGCGCGCCCTCGCGGACCTGTGCCGCCGCCGCGACATGCTGCTGATCGTCGACGACATCCAGATGGGCTGCGGCCGGACCGGCGAGTTCTTCTCCTTCGAGGAGGCGGGCATCACTCCCGACATCGTCACGCTGTCCAAGTCCATCAGCGGCTACGGACTGCCCATGTCCCTGTGCCTGTTCAAGCCCGAACTGGACCTGTGGGAGCCGGGCGAGCACAACGGCACCTTCCGCGGCAACAACCCGGCCTTCGTCACCGCGACCGCGGCCCTGGAGACGTACTGGGGCGACGGCGTCCTTCGCGAGCAGACCCTCATCCAGGGCGGGCTCGTCGAGAACGCGCTGCGCGAGCTGTGCGGCGAACACGGCCGGCTGGGCGCGACGTACCGGGGCCGCGGACTGGTCTGGGGCATCGAGTTCACCCACAAGGAGCGCGCCGCCGAGGTGTGCCGAAGGGCCTTCGAGCACGGCCTCCTCATCGAGACCTCGGGGCCCGAGGGCGAGGTCGTGAAGCTGCTCCCGCCGCTCACGATCACCGGCGACGAACTCGACGAGGGCCTCGACATCCTCACCCGCGCCGTCCGCGAAACCGCCTGACCAGCACCCCGCCACACCACGAAGGGCACCACCATGATCGTCCGCTCGTTCCGGGACATCGAGGGAACCGACCGCCACGTCAGGGCGGCATCCGGCACTTGGGAAAGCAAGCGCATCGTCCTGGCCAAGGAACGCGTCGGCTTCTCCCTGCACGAGACCGTCCTGTACGCCGGCACCGAGACGTCCATGTGGTACGCGAACCACGTGGAGGCCGTGGTCTGCACGCAGGGCGAGGCCCAGCTCACGGACGAGGAGACGGGCCTGACCTACACGATCACACCGGGAACCATGTACCTCCTCGACGGCCACGAGCGGCACACCTTGCGCGTGAAGCAGGAGTTCCACTGCCTGTGCGTCTTCAACCCACCCGTGACCGGCCGGGAGGACCACGACGAGAACGGCGTGTACCCACTGCTCACCGAACCCGACCACGGCTGAGTCGCGCGAACGCACAGAGAGGAGAGGCAGGCACCACCATGACCTACGCATCCACCCGCACCGTGAACGACCTGTATCCGACCCGGGGCTCCGAGGAGGTGCTCACCGGCCGGGCGGACCCCGTCGTCTGGTCCGAGCCAGGCACTCCGGGCCCGATGTGGGCCCACGAGCTGGAGAGCTACGAACGCGACGGCTTCTTGTCCGTCGAGGAACTCATCACGCCCGACGAGGTGAACGTCTACCGGGACGAGATGGACCGGCTGCTCCGCGACCCTTCGACGCTGGCCGACGACCGGTCCATCGTGGAGCCGGCGTCCCGGGAAGTGCGCTCCGTATTCGAAGTCCACCGGATCAGCGAGGTGTTCGCGGCCCTCGCCGCCGATCCACGCGTCGTGGGGCGCGCGCGACAGATCCTCGGCTCCGAGGTGTACGTGCACCAGTCCCGGATCAACGTCAAGCCCGGTTTCGGCGCCAGCGGCTTCTACTGGCACTCCGACTTCGAGACCTGGCACGCCGAGGACGGCCTACCGCACATGCGCACCGTGTCCGTGTCCATCGCCCTGACGCCGAACCACACCACCAACGGCGGCCTGATGATCATGCCCGGCTCCCACCGGAGCTTCCTGGGCTGTGCCGGCGCGACACCGAAGGACAACTACAAGAAGTCCCTCCAGATGCAGGATGCGGGCACCCCGTCGGACGAGGCGTTGACCAAGTTCGCCTCGGCCTGCGGTATCAAGCTCTTCACCGGCAAGGCGGGCTCGGCCACCTGGTTCGACTGCAACGCGATGCACGGCTCGGGTGACAACATCACGCCCTACCCGCGCAGCAACGTGTTCCTCGTCTTCAACAGCGTCGAGAACCGCCCGGCGAAGCCCTTCGCCGCCCCGGTGCGCCGTCCCGGATACATCGCCTCTCAGGACTTCACCCCCGTGCGCTGACACGTCCGTCGCGCTGACCTCGGATCAACGCCAGGGTGCCCCCGGACCGCACGCGCCGGGGGCACCTTCGCCGAGCCGGCTCGCCGGAGTGCCGTGCCCCCATTAGATGGATATCCTGGGAATTGTGATCGAGTCTGGACCGCCGCGGCGCCACAGGCGCCCAGGACCGGGAGGACTTGTACGGCTGTCGCCGGTCATCCTGACCGTCGTCATCGCCAGCCTGGCCTACACCACTCCGCCGGACCTGGCCTTCAGCCGCCTCCTCCCTGCGGCGCCGGCCCTGGCCGCCGCCATGTGGCCGGTCCTGCCCACCGTCCTGCTCGGGACGGTCTGTCTCCTTCTGATGATCGGCCTCAGCCTCGTCTTCCCCGATCTGGGAACGTGGTGGACGGCCGCGGGAATCATCGCGGTCACCGTGGCCGCCGCGTACGGAAGCCATGTCCGGCTCCAGCGGGAGCGCACCCTCTTCCAGGTACGGCTCGTCGCCGACGCCGCGCAGCAGGTGGTGCTGAGCCCCATGCCGCACCGCTTGGGCAACATCGAGATCGAGTCGCTGTACCTCGCGGCTGCGGCGGAGGCCCGCATCGGCGGGGATTTCTACGAGGTGGTCGACACGCCTTACGGGATCAGACTGCTCATCGGTGACGTGCGGGGCAAGGGCCTGCCGGCAGTGGGGGCGGCCGCGACGATCGTCAACGCCTTCCGGGAGGCGGCCTACGACGAGACCGACATGGTCGACATCGCACGCAGGCTGGACGCCAGCAGCACCCGCTACAACGCCGCCTTTCCCCTCGACGGGGCGATGGAGCGCTTCGCCACGGCCCTTCTCGTCCAGATCCCGCACGAGGGTCGACGTATCGACATCCTCAACTGCGGACACCCCCCACCGATGCTCCTCCACCGCAGGACACTTCGTGTCCTGGAGTCCGCCACTCCGTCTCCGCTGATCAGCCTCGCGGAACTCGTCGGCGATCACTACAACGTCGACACCTACGATTTCGCCCCCGGCGACCTGCTCCTTCTCTACACCGACGGGATCGCCGAGGCCCGCGCCCGCGACGGCGAGTTCTTTCCCCTGGCGGCCTGGATGCTTCGGCAGCCGCCGACACCGCCCCGCGAACTGCTCACGGCTCTTCACCGCGATCTTCTGCGCTACAGAAGAGGAAGCCTTGACGACGACGTCGCCGCCCTCGCCGTACGCCTGTGCGAGCCCTGAGGCCGGCGACGGAAGAAGATCTGCCCGCCGGCAAGATCCGGAAGAGACGGCCTAGCGCGGTGCGACGCCGCTGACGCGATCGCAAGTCGGCCGGTACGGAAGGGACGGAAGGTAGATCGCCCACTCGTCCCGGTTGAGGCCGCGTCCGGCCGCGGCGCACACGCGGGTCGTCGCCGAGCCGGGGTCGAGGGACCACCGAATGATCCGGCCGTCCTGGCCGCCGGAGACAAGGGCGCCGTCGGCGGTGAATGCCAGACCCCGGACCGTGCCGGTGTGGCCGGTGAGGGTGGCGAGGCGGCGACCGGTGCCGACTTCCCAGGTCACTATCGTGTGGTCGTCACCGGCCGATGCGAGGGTGCGGCCGTCCCCGCTGAAGGCGAGAACCTGGATGGGCGCGCTGTGCCCGCTGAGCACCGCGATCTCACGGTGGGTCACGGTGTCCCACAGCTTGATCGCACGACTGTCGCCGGCCGTGGCGAGGATCTTGCCGTCCGGGCTGACGGCCAGGTCCTGCACCACGCCCTGGTGGGTGTCGAACCGGTCCGACTGCTCGCCGGTCGTGAGGTCGATGACGTTGACGAATCCCCCGACGCTGGTCGTCAGCAGACGCCGCCCGTCGGGGCTGAAGGCCAGTGCCGTGGCCAGGCGTCCGCTCTTGGGCGGCACGGGAACCGGCGACTCCGGGTGACTCACCTCCCACAGATAGGGGCCGAGCGTGGCCGCTGCAAGGTAGCGGCCACCGGGGCCGAAGGCCACGTCGGTCGAGGCGCCGACCGCAGGAATCTGGACGGGCCGGCCCACGGGCTGTCGGCTCGTGGTGTCCCAGATCGTCAGGGTGCGATTGCGGGACACTGCGGCGAGCAGGTGTCCGTCCGGACTGAAGGCGACGGCCTCGACCGCGTTGGGCTGCTCTCCCAGCACGCCGACCGGCTTCCCGGAGCCGTCCCACAACCGGACGGATCCGTCGCTGCCCGCCGAGGCGATCGTACGTCCGTCCGGGCTGACTTCGACATCGTTGACCTGTGCGTCGAAGCCGCCGAACGGCCTGTTGCGCAGGTCGTGCAGCACGATGCCACCGTCCCAGCCTGCGGAGGCGAGCATGGATCCGTCGCCGCTCAGGGCCACCGCCATCGTCTCGACACGGCCCCGGTCCCGGAAGCTCCGCACAGGCTCGAGGCCCCGTAGGTCCCGCAGCGTGACGGTGCCGCTCTCGTCCGCGACCGCGATCCTGTCGTTGATGGGAGCGGAGATCACCCACCCGAACGAGCCGTGCAGGGGAAGCGACGTGGCCGGTGCCGTCAGATCGCCGTCGAGCCAGAGATACACCCCTCTGTCGTCCGCCCCGGCCGCCAAGCGGTGCCCGGAGGGCTCGAACGCCACCGAGTCGGCCATATCGGCTCCGCGCAGAGTGGTACTCGCTCCGGTGACCGTGTTCCACACGACGGGACTTTCCTGCGCGGCCGCCGATACGAGGTACTGGCGGTCGGAACTGAACGCCAGGGACAGCACGGTGTGCTGGTGGCTCCGCAACGTTGTGGAAGGCACATCGGAGGTGTCATTGAGGTCGTACACCGCGATACCGCCCGAGTCGGTGCCGACAGCGATCATCGCGGCGTCGGAGCTGAACGCCATGGCCGCGGCGGCATGGTCGATGGCCAGACGGCGAACCCGGCGGTGGGTGTGGGCGTCCCAGATCGTCACTGATCCGGCCGTTCCGTCGATCGCCAGGGAGGCGACCCGGTTCCCGTCCCCGCTGAAGGCAACGGCCCTGAGTGGCCCGGCGTGCCCGTCGAGCGTCGTGATCAGGGCACCCCTCAACGGATCCCACAAGCTGATCGTCCCGTCGACGGCCGCGGAAGCCAGCACCGATCGGTCCGGGCTGAAGGCCAGCGAGTAGACGGCCGGACCACCGGCGTTGAGGACGGCCGGTCTGGGTGCAGCGGCGGCGCTGAGCAGGCCACCGCTGGTTTCGGTGTCCGGGTTCAAGTGATACGCCTCCACAGCCAGTCGGCCGGACATGGCCGGATCGCTGGCGAGCAGGTTCCTGGCCCGGAGCGAGAGCTGATCGGCGAACGTGATCCGCTGCTGGTGGCGGGCGTCAGTGCGCTGGCTCATGGCGACGAATCCGCTGATCACGGCAAGTGTCATGATCAGGGCCATGCCCACAACCAGGCGCTTGAGCAGGCGGGTGCGGCGCCGGTCGCTGTCGTGTTCTGCTCGTTCCGCGGCGTTGCCGGCCGTGAGGAAGGCGTCCTCCAGTTCGTTCAGGTTTCCGGGATGCTCCTGTGCCCAAGCGCGGGCGGCTGCCAGTCGGCCGCCGCGGTAGAGCGCCCCGGCCTCACGGTCCGACGAGTGCCAGCCGTGGGCCGCCTCGGTGAGCCCGCGGTGGACGAGCAGGTTCGACCGGTCGTCGGTGAGCCAGCGGTGCAGGCGGGGCCAGGCCCGGATCAGCGCCTCGTGGGCCACCTCCACGGTGCCGTCCCCCAGCACGACCAGCCGCGCCCCGGCCAACCGGTCCAGGACCTCGGCGACCACCGGGGCGTCCGCGACACCGTCGAGTTCCGTGCGGACGATGGGACGCCGGGTGTCTTCGGTGCCGTCCCCCAGCGCGGTGAGTCGTAGGAAGATCTTGCGGGCGATCTGCTGCTGCTCCGGGCTGAGCCCGTCGTTGACCCGCTCGGCGGTCTGGGCGATCGCTCCGCGTACACCGCCGCTGGCGTGATATCCCGCCAGGGTGAGGGAGTTCGCCGATCGCCGCTCCCACGTCTCCAGCAGGGCGTGCGAGACGAGCGGCAACGCGCCCGGCTCCCCGGCGGCATCGGCGAGCACGGTAGCCAGCAGTTCCGGTTCGACCCGTAGCCCGGCGTGCGCGGCCGGACCGACGATGATCTCCCGCAGGCCGGTGGCCGACACCGGTCCAACGAGGAGCTGCGCCTGTTCTCCCAGCGCCTCGGCCAGGCCCGGATGCTGGGTGAGGTGGGCCAGGAAGTCCGCGCGTACGCCGAGCACCACCGTAGTGCGGCGCCCGGGGCCGTGGGCCGCGTCCAGCAGCATCCCGATGAACCGGGTGCGCTCGGCCTCGTCGGTGCACAGGGTGAAGACCTCTTCGAACTGATCCACCACCAGCAACGCCCGGCATAACTCCGATTCGGCGGCCAGCGCGCCGCGGATCGCGAGGTCCAAAGCAGCCGGATCCTGCGACAGGTCCTCGTACATCCGGTGCACATCCGCACCGCACAACTTCGCGACCTGGTCGGACAATTCCTCGATCGGATGGGCGGTCGGCGTCATCAGCAGGGTCCGCCAACGTCCTGCCGCCCCGGGATCCGCGGCGATCGAACCGAGCAGCCCGGCCCGCAACAGAGAGGACTTCCCGCTGCCGGACGCCCCGAACAGCGCGACGAACGACAACTGCTCGACCCTGCCCACCAAACGCCCGACCAGATCCGAGCGGCCGAAGAACCGCGCCGCCTCCTCGGCCTGGAACGCCGTCAGCCCCTGATAGGGGCAGTCCTCCCGCTCAACCGGGCCTGCCGTGTCGCCTGGTCCGGACTCCTTGGGACCGCCCGCCGCACGGGCCTTCGCAGCCGCCGACCACCGGGCGCGCCACTCGTCGAGGTCACCACCGCACGCCTCGGCGTAGGCCAGCACCACCTCCAGCGAGGCGAGCCGCTCACCCCTGGCGGCATCCGCCAACGTGCTCGCCGAGAAGTGCACCCGCTTGGCCAACGCGCGATATCCCGGGTTGCCGGCCGTCTGCCGCAGCTGCCGCAGTTGCCAGGCCAGTGCCTGAACCGCCCCGGCATGCGGATCCACGGGCTTCTCCAGACGACCCACCACAACCCCCCAACGGCCGTGAACGCGAAAGGCGTTACGACCACCTCGACAAGCCCGACAAGCCCCGACGACCCCCTGGACATGCTAGAGCCCCCGGGATGTGAAGACCTTCCCCCACCGGACCGCGCGCGCTTTGTCCGAGGTTGTTTGTACGACTCCCCCGTACCTGTCGGACAACCCGCCGGCCAGCGAGGTTGTGGCACAGACGGCAAGGGCGAAGCACGAAGGCCCGGCCGTGTCAGCCACACCTCACACGGGAGTGCACATGCTTCGACGCAACCGACCACGCCGCATACGGGGGCGCGCCGCCATGATGGGCCTGGTGATGTTCAGCGCCCTGGCCGCCGTCATCGCACCGGCCTCGCCCGCCCTGGCCGACCCGCCGGGCGGGGGTCTTCCCGGCACCGTTTTCATCGGTCGCTCCTGGTACCCGCAGGAGAACGGCAACTACTGCGCCCCCGCGTCGGTCCAGATGGCCCTGCAGTCCCGGCTCGGCTACACGCCGCACAGCCAGTCGACGTACGCCTGGTACATGGGAACGGATGACGACGGCACGGACGACGCCGGCCGGGTGGCAAGAGAACTCAACCGTTCCGGAAACACCGGGTGGTACGAGTACAAGACCATCAACTGGGACCCGACACAGGCACAGCGAAACCTCTTCAAGTACGACGTGATGTACGACATCGACCGGGGCTACCCGATGGTGGTGAACCTCTGGATCCCGGCCGGCTACAACGGGGCGCCGCCGAACTACCCCAACCAGAACCGGACGATCCTCCATTACGTGACGGTCGTCGGGTACGCCAACAACGGGGACACGGTCTACGTCTACGACCCGGCCGCCGAAGGCGCCGGCGGGGCGGGCTGGGGCAACGTACCGCGCCAGTGGACCATGTCGACCTACGACCTGGAGACCCTCATCGGCGGTAAGGGTTACGCGGCCTGACGGTGCACCACCTGAATCCGCATCGGTGTGCGCCCGGGGCGCGTGCCCCGGGCGTGACTGAGCGGACGGCGGCAGCGGCCGGCCGTCCCGTGAACCGCCCACCCCATCACCACCGGCCCGTGTTGCGCCACTTCACGAAAGGATTGCCATGAAACGCTTCTTGCGGCTGCTGCTGGCGCTGGCGATGCTGACCGCAGGTCTGCTCGCCGGCGCGGCTCCGGCCTCGGCGGCGTCCTGTTCGCAACGCTCGGAGGGCCACGCCGACCCCAACACCGGGCAGTCGTGGAACACCGTGTCCTACTGCGGGAACGACAGCGGGGCACCTCTGTACGCCGGCGCCAACAACAGCACTCTCATCGGCTGGATGGACAGCACCAGCAGCTGGTTCTCGTGCTACCGGCACGGGCAGCGGCACGCCGGTGGGAACGACGTCTGGTACTACACACAGGGCGACCGGAGCGCGTCCGGGTGGCAGGACCGCCGGACCTGGGGCTTCATGCCGGCGGTCAACCTGTGGACCAGTACGGACCCGTCTCCGGGCGTGCCCGCGTGCACCCCTGACATGTGGCAGGCCAACGAGTCGCAGACCGATTACGCGGGACAGTACTGGCCTGCGGACTGGTACGCGCACAACCGCGCCGGCGCCGCCCTGTACGCCGGACCCGATGCGAGTACGACGGTCGGCTACATGGACTCCACGACCAGCTGGTTCGTCTGCTACGCCCACGGCGCGCAGCACTCCGGCGGCAACGACGTCTGGTACTACACACAGGGCGACCGGTCCCTGGCCGGTCAGGGATCGCGCCGGGCCTGGGGCTACATGCCCGCGGTCGACGTCTCGACCCGCCAGGACCCCTACGACAGCATCCCGGCGTGCTCCGGCGGATCCACACCCCCTGGCGGGACGATCCCCGTCGGCGACACCACGTCGACCACTCCCCCGAAACCTGCCACCGACCGGAGCTTCTACGTCCAGAGCATGGACAATGCCATGGCGGACGGCTTCGGCTGCACCCAGGCCAACCTTGACGTCGCCAACAGCGTCAACTACGTCAAGTCCAGCTACGTCGTCTTCGCGTTCGGCGGCCAGACCAACGACGGTTCCGGCACCCAGCTCCCCGGCCTCAGCACCATCGTCAGCAACAGCGCCATCGAGAGCTACGTCGAGGCGTACGCGACCGGATATCACCGGTGCGTGCGGCCTGTGATGTCGAACTACGGGACCCACTACCCGTTCGTGAACATCGGGATCGGCACGAACAACGACATCGCGGTGAGCGCGGCCACCGGCCGGGCCTGGGCCGGAGTGGTCAACAACGTGGACAACTGGCTCCGGGCCCGGTCCGGGGACATCGGAAGCACGGCGCAGGTCGACGGTGCCAACGACATGGAGCCGGGGTTCAGCGGTTCCATTGCCGCCACCCGGGCCTGGGTCCAGGCCTTCCACGACAACACGTACCGCCTGCTGACCAACTTCGGCTCCGCCGACGGATGCCCGGTCTCGATGTCGACCGACACCAGGGTGAACCATGCCTGCAACAACGGCTGGTCCATGGAGGACATCTACTGGATCAGCCAGGGTGTCGGCCGGGCGACCGCGGCGCCGGAGATCTACAACAGCGACCAGCCGAAACAGTGGGCGCTGATATCCCGCTACGGCGCAACGGCCCACGCCAGCGGCTGCCCCTACGTCGGCGGCTGCGGCATCCCCTACATCGGCGTCTGGGACCACCACGCGACCGGCGACGGAACCAACACCGCGACGGCGGCCTGGAACTTGATGTGGCAGTACCTGGGCCAGGATTCGCGCACGGCCATGGTCCCGGCCTTCTCCATGGAGATCTGCTACACGTCCCAGGTCACCGGAGCCAGAAGCCCGTCCTGCCAGTGGTCGTAGCCGGCCCGACTCGGCCTCGGTCACCGGGCCCGAGAGACAGCTGTACCCAAACCAGAGAATGGAATTCGCCATGACAGCACGTCAGGTACTCACGAAGGCACTCGTCGCCGGCGCAGTCGGCGTCATCTCGATGGTCGGCCTCACCGGCACGGCCACGGCAGCGGGCTCGGGCGACCACCTCAACCGGGGCCAGACCCTCTACGCGGGGGAATCCATCGAGCGGTACACCAGCACGGGACACGTCTGGCTGGTCATGCAGAGCGACGGCAACCTGGTCGAGTACGGCAGCAACTTCGGTGCCTGCTGGGCAACTCACACCGAGAACACGGGCGGCTCCTACGCCGCCTACCAGAGCGACGGCAACCTCGTCGTCTACACCAGCAGCGGCCGTGCCGTGTGGGCCAGTAACACGGTCGGCTCCGTCCGGGCGACGGGCTCGACCGTCGACATGAACGACGCCGGCCAACTGTACATAGGTACCCGGAGGTTCAACGACGGCTGCAGGTGATCCCACCCGGCTCCGCCGGCCGTCACGTCTCGTACCACTCAACATCGACTAGGAGGTAGGGGTATGGCTGGCCCGAACGGCCTGAAGGACGAAGAGACCGAAGCCCATTCGAAGTCCCGATTCATGGTCTTCTGCGACGGGCAGGTCTTCTCCCTCATGGACGATGGGCCGGCCTTCCTCGCCATTCCACTCGCCGGCGCGATCGTCGATCGCTTCAACCCGCGCAACATTGCCGGGACAGCACCGGCTGAAGGAGCGCGCCCGGGCAGATCAGGGCTCGATGACCAGGCGCTCGATCAGGTCCTCGCGGAGGCTGAACTGATAGCGCAGGTCGACACTGCCGCCGGGGAAGTTGCCTTCGAGGTGATGCGTGGCGACGTAGTGTGCCGGATCGATCTGCTGCGCATCGGTGAGCTCGATGGTGTACGTGAATTCGGTGGCGGAGCGGTTCAGCCACCCTTCGATCGCAGTGGCGCCCTGGTAGGTCCTGCCGTCATCGGTCACTGCGGCGTCGCTGGTGAAAGTGGTGACTGCGGCAGCATGATTCTCGTCGACGCGGAAAGCGGCGCGGAGGTCCGGCCCGTAGTCGTCGACGCCGGGACCGGCCGCCTGCTCGACGACAGCCGTGCCTACGTCTTCGCAGTCCGCCAACGCCCCCGTGCGGATGACCGCCTCACCGGGGTTGATGCCGGCCGCCTTCACGCGTACGCGGACCTGCCCGTCCCCGGACACCGGGCGTTCCACCTCGTCGACCCGCAACACACGGCCTCTCTCCTTCGACTCGCTGAAGCCGACAGGGGTGTGGGCTGCTACGTCTGCCTGAGCTCGAGCACGGGAATGACGCGGATTCCGGCAGTCTGGCGTGCGTACTCGGCAAAGCCGGGGTAACGCTGCGCTTGCTCGGCGTAGACGCGGTCGCGTTCGGCGCCGATCAGTTCGTGGACGGTCACCCGGTAGGTCGCAGTGCCACGTTCGATGCTGCCCTCACCGGCGGCGGTCAGGTTGCGGTACCAATCCGGGTCGGTGGGTGCTCCGCCCTTACTCGCGAAGACGTAGACGATGTCCGGCGCGGTCTCGTGCGGGAGGTACATCATCGGACTGACGTGCTCCCGCCCGCTCTTGCGGCCGCGGTGATGGACGAGCACCAGCGGAGCGCCCTCGAAGACCCCGCCGACCCTCCCCTCATTCGCTCGGAACTCTGCAATGACCTTCGCGTTCCGATCGAGTGCTTCGCTCATGTCGAACTCCTGTCGTTCACGATCCGGGTCATGGGCTGGGAAGACGAGCTGTAGGGAGTGGTACGGGCGGCTCAGCCGGCGACGGCCGAGGCTGAGCGCAGGTGATGCTGCATCAGCCCAGCGCGCGGTCGAGGTTGAAGGCGGCGCTGATCAGCGAGAGGTGGGTGAAGGCCTGCGGGAAGTTGCCCAGCTGTTCTCCGGTCGGGCCGATCTCCTCGGCGAACAGGCCGAGGTGGTTGGCGTAAGTGAGCATCTTCTCGAAGGCGAGCCGGGCCTCCTCCAACCGACCTGCGCGGGCCAGTGCCTCGACGTACCAGAAGGAGCAGATCGAGAAGGTGCCCTCGGGGCCGTGCAGGCCGTCCGGGCTGGTGATCGGGTCGTAGCGGTACACCAGCGAGTCCGAGACCAGGTCCGTGGTGAGCGCGTCCAGGGTGGAGAGCCACTTGGGGTCGGTGGGCGAGACGAACTTGGCCATCGGCATCATCAGCAGCGAGGCGTCCAGCACGTCGCCGTCCAGGGCCTGGACGAACGCCCCTCGCTCGGCCGACCAGCCGCGCCGCATGATCTGCCGGTAGATCGCGTCCCGGGACTCCCGCCAGCGCGTCAGGTCCGCCGGCAGACCGCGGCGGTTCGCCATGCGTATGGCGCGCTCCAGCGCCACCCAGCACATCAGCCGCGAGTACACGAAGTTCCGTCGGCCGCCCCTGGTTTCCCACACCCCCTCGTCGGGCTGGTCCCAGTGCTCGCACAGCCAGTCCACCACGGCACCTACCTCGTCCCAGCGGTCACTGCTGATCGGCTGCCCCCACTTGTCGTAGAGGTAGATCGAGTCGATCAGCGCACCGTAGATGTCCAGTTGGAGCTGGCCGGTGGCAGCGTTACCCACCCGGACCGGTGCGGAGCCGAGGTATCCCTCCAGGTGCGGAAGCTCGTATTCGGGCAGCTCGGTGCGCCCGTCGATGCCGTACATGATCTGCAGCGGACCGCTCTCCCCCTTGCCCCGCAGGATGCCCCGCTCGGAGATGAACCCCATGAACGCCTCGGCCTCCGAGGTGAACCCCAGGCGCAGCATCGCGTAGACGCAGAAAGCGGCGTCGCGGACCCAGACATAGCGGTAGTCCCAGTTGCGCTCGCCGCCGATCTGCTCGGGCAGGCTGGTGGTCGGTGCGGCGACGATCGCACCGGTCGGCGCATAGGTGAGCAGCTTCAGCACCAGCGCGGAGCGGTTCACCATTTCCCGCCACCGCCCGTGGTAGCGCGACCCGGCCAGCCAGTGGCGCCAGAACCGGACGGTCGCGTCGGCCTGCTCCTGCGCCTCGGCTCGCGGGCACGACCGGGGCGGGGCATCGTCGCCGATCTGGTCGAGGGCGAACACGTTGGACTCGCCCTCGAGGAGCTTGAAGTGCGACCACACGTCCAGGCCGTCGCTCTCCAGGGGCGCGGTGGCGGTCAGCGCGAGCGTCAGCGACGGGGAGCGGAACACCGCCGTGTGGCCTTCGAGGTGCGTGGTGTGCGCTTCGGCGCCGTAGCCGAAGCGTGGGGCGATCCTCGCCCTGAAGGGGAGGGTTCCGCGGACGCAGAGCACCCGCCGGATCAGCCGGTGCCGGGCCGCCTCCCGCGAGTCGTCGACCACGGGCATGAAGTCCTGTATCTCGGCCACACCGTCTGCGGCGAAGAACCGCGTGATCAGGACGTTCATGTCGGGGAAGTAGAACTGCCTGGTGCGTGTCGGGACCTCGGCAGCCAGCTCGAACGAACCGCCCCGGTCTGCGTCGACGATGGACCCGAACACGCTGGGCGAATCGAAGCGCGGGCAGCAGTACCAGTCGATGGTGCCGTTCGTGCCGACCAGGGCGGTCGTACGAAGATCGCCGATCAGGCCGTGATCGGAGATCGGCATGTAGCGGGAGCTGTCGGCCTGCTCGAAACCCGTCGTATCGAACGCCATACCGGCCTCCCTGCCGACGCGGCCCGGGCCCGACCGGCTCGAAGCCCGACGGGAAGGCGTGCCCGGCCGCCCGGGCATGCCTCGCCTCCCTCCACCGTAATCGGCGCGGATCAGGCTCGCAGGCCACGGAAGCAGCTCGACCTGGGCGCCTGGCCGCCTTGGCCGGGTTGAGCCGGTCGAATTCAGGCGGTTTTGACGATGGTGCCGGCGTCTTCCAGTGCGGTCACCTCGGCGGGGGGTGCGGTGGTGTCGGTGACGAGGGTGTGCAGGAGGGTGGTGGGGCCGACGTAGGCGTAGGCGGTGCGGCCGAGCTTGCCGCCGTCGGCAGCGACGATGGTGCGGCGGGCCACGGCGATGCTGGCCTTCTTCACCGCGGCGTCGTCGAGGTCGTAGGCGGTCAGGCCGTCGGCCGCGCTCAGCCCGCAGCAGCCGATGACGGCGGTGTCGAAGCGCAGGGCCGCCAGGGAGGCAAGGGCGAGGGGGCCGGTGAGGGCCCCCTCGGCGGCGCGGGGCTGGCCGCCGGGCAACACCAGCGTGGCCGGGCCGGAGGGCTCGCTGAGCAGGTGGATGGCCTGCAGGGACAGGGGCATCACCGTGACGGGCCGCTCGCGCAGGAGGCGGGCGACCTCCAGGCAGGTGGTGCCGCTGTCCAGTACGACGCTCTCGCCGTCGGCGATGAGCGAGCAGATCCCGGCCGCGATCCGGCGCTTTGCCTCGACCGCCTCGTGCGCGCGCAGCGCGAAGGGCGGCTCTGCACCCCTGAGCAGCAAGGTGCGCGCGCCACCACGGACGCGTTCGAGGACACCCTGTGCGGCCAGGGTGTCGAGGTCGCGCCGGATGGTCATCTCGGAGGCCCCGGTCAGCTCCGCGAGCTCCTGGACCGTGGCGCTGCCCGAGTCCCTGACGGCCTTCGCGATCAGCCCGTGCCGGTCTGTGTTGCTCATGCCGCGATTGAACACCATCAGGTTTCAAACATCCAAGATGTTCGCTACTGACATTTACACACATTGATTATGTTCGCCATGGTGGGCGGCATGGAACGTTCACTTCGAGCCGCCCGCGTGGCGCCGTGCACGTGGAGAAGACCTACGGCCGACCCGTCATGTCGGGCTTCCACGCCACGTTCTCGGTCGGCAGCGTCCTGGCCACGCTGCTCTGCGAGGGCGCCGCCAACGACTGGAGCACCCTGCACCTGAAGGACGTCATCGGCGCGTCCACCAGTACGACCGCCTTCGCGTACGGCACCTTCGCGTCGGCCATGACCACCGACCTGGGACTGTCGGGCCGCCTCCCGCAGCTGTTCAGCGCGGCCGGGCACGCCGGCCCCGCCGTCATCGGCTGGTTGTCCCACCTCGTCGCCCTGAACCACGCCTTCATCCAAAACAGGTGCAACTCTGCAATTCCGGCGGGGCTTTCCGACCCCGTCCAAGGGAGTTCCGAGGGGATCGGTTCGGGCTGCATAGTGGTTGCGCACACCCGACTGGGGTTGATTGTGATGACCGGCCACATATGCCGACGCCCTGCGGACTCCTACCTTGCGGCCACACCCGACGTCCCCCCGGACCTTCTGGAAGTCGTTCACATGGCCTCCACCGCAACGGCTCGGCGCAGCACCCCCGTAGAGCCTCGGAACCCGACCTCGCGCCCGGCCACCCACGTCCCTACGTGGGCCCGCGGGCCCGGCTACGTTCCCACCGCGCCCGAGGGCCGGAGAGCGGGAGCTCGCACCAGCACTCTCGCCTGCGGCCCGCGCGTTCCCCGTGAGCGGATGTCAGGCGGTGCCGGAAGCCTCGGACGGAGACTGGAGGGCCTCAGGGTAGTGGCGGGCCATGAACTCCGTGGTGATCTCCATCTGCCGGAGCATGCCCTCGGTCTGCTCGGGCGTTGCCCGGGTGCTGTGACCCGCCAGCGCGCTGCTGCCCGTCTTGAGGTAGACGGGAGAGGCGATGCGGACGAAGTCCGGGGCCTCGTAGGTGCGGATGAACCCGCCGGACGTCTTCGTGTTGTCCACGTGCACGTCCAGCGGGATCCGCACCGACTGCCGCAGCGAGGCGATGATCGGGAGCGTCAGATCGCGTACGGGGTTGAGACTGTCGGCCCCCAGCTGCTCCAGCACCTGGGCGGCGGCCCCGTTACCCAGGCCGCAGTGCGCGGAGATCTTCAGATGGGTGTCCGCCGGAATCTGCCCCGTCGCCCTCAGACGGCCGAGCACCGACAGCAAGCCCTCGTCATGCAGGATGAACCCGCGCACTCCGGCATCGACAGCCCGCCGGACGTCCTCCAGAGCCCGCACGAGCTGCTCCTGCCCCCGCAGCCGGTAGCCGACGCGGGCCCCCTCCGAGGTCTGCACGGTGGCGCCGATGTCGTAAATGGCGCGCGGCCCCACCGACATGAGGATCTGGGCACCGTACTCGCGACCGAGGGCGACGTAATCGCGGACCTCGCTCAGGGTGTGCCGGCTCAGGCCGAACGTCTCGGTGACGCGATTGATCGTGAAACCACGGCGGACACTCTGCGACAGCAGCGTCTCCACGGCCTCCACAGTGTTGACCGTGGGAGCCTCCATCCTCCAGTGGCACCCATCGGAGAATGTCCGGCCTGAGACCAGCGTGTTCGTATCCGGATCACGGTCGGGAATACCCAACTCGGACAGCCACGCACGGCTCTCGCCAAAGAACATGTCCACTACGAGGGTGTTCCTCACGCTCTCGGTCGGCCCGTCGACGGGAAGGAGACAAGGGTGCCACGCCGTACGGAAGGTGATCAACCGGGTACCTTCCGTGCGTCCCCGAGTCCAGGGCCCGGTCGGCAGGGGCCCTACCGCTCCGGCCAGGCCCCCAGTCAACTCGGCGCTCTACAAAGGGTGTCGTGCTGACCCTCGAACACCAGCAACTCCAGGGCCGCACGATCAACCCGCGTTGGAGACGAGGCTGCCAGCCGGCCTGGGCGGAGGTCGACGACGGGGCCCCCTGGGACGACGCCCTCGTCCAGAGAAACACCGACGAGGGCTGAAGCAGACCGGCAGGCCACCGATCACGCGCCGGTTCTTCGCAGCGTTCCCGCGAGCTTCTCGACTGCGACTGGCTGCGCGGCAAGTTTCCGGCCGTACGGCCAAGCGCCTGCCTCGGTGGGCACTACCGGTCGCCACCGGCCTGGCGGGACTCCTTCCCGGCTCCGGCGTCACTTACCTCGCCGCCAGCAGCAGCGACGACAGACCCAAGGCGCAGAACGAGCCCGCCACGTTCCAGATGGGAGGCTCCATGAAGATCAGCGGCGACTACAAGTCGCGGCGCAGGCGGTCTTCGCGACGGGTGGGTTCACGGGCGGCTCGGTGCGGCGCAGTCCCTGCAACACCTTGGCGAGGGTCTTGGCGTGAGTCGCGGGCGCGGTCAATGCGCGGTGCAGCCTCCCGACGCTGTCGCGGATGCGGCCGGCCTCGAAGGAGCCGATGCCTCGGTCTTCGCCCGTGTACGTGCGCAGGCGGTCCAGCTGGAGTCGATGCTGCGGCCGTCTGGTCACTCGTACGCAGAGCGATGGCCAACACCGCCTTCGACGCACCCGACGACCTCGACCGCACACTCCGCCGCGAGTTACGCACAATCCGACTCCGGCCCCACCTGATCAACGGCTGCCTCACCGCCACCGACCTGACACTCGACCCACCGACCACCCTGAAAACCTCAGTAACTGCCGACCGCGCCGAAGAGTGTGAGCGCTCACACCAATCCCCGTCAACAACTCTGGCAGGTAAGAGATTCTGATGGCGCTTCAGTAACGAACTGATTGCGGCACGGCACTTGACGACCTCTCATGCCCCGTGGTCTTCTCCGTGAACACACCAGATGTTCGACCTTCAAATTGTTAGCGCTAACAATATGTCGGAGATCCGGTGCCCCCACCCCGCAGGGGTCACGTCTTGCCGCCGCCTCGGACGTGCCGTGCCCGGTCCGCACGGACGCACGCACGCACGCACGCACCGAGAAGGACCGACCCCTGCCCAAGTCGCCCCTGGGAGGGTGCAGATGAACGCTCTCGGTACAGCTCCACGAACCTCGACACGGCGAGGATGGCGGCCGCGGATGGCCGCCCTGCTGTCGATGGTCTTCGTGGCCGGCTTCCTGGCGATGGTGAACCCGTCGTCCGCCTCGGCCGCCTCGGTCGACACCGGCAAGTGGTACGTGCTGGTGAACCGCAACAGTGGCAAGGCGCTGGACGACTACAACTTCGCCACCGCCGACGGTTCGCCCGTCGTCCAGTGGACCCGCTCCGGCAACGAAGCCCAGCAGTGGCGCTTCCTGGACTCCGGCAGCGGCTACTACCGCCTGCAGAACCGGAACTCCGGCAAGGTCCTGGACGACTACAACTGGTCCTCGGCCGACGGCACCGACGTCGTCCAGTGGAGCGACCTCAACGCGACCAACCAGCAGTTCCGCCTCGCCGACTCCGCCGGCGGCTACGTCCGCCTCCTGAACCGCCACAGCAGCAAGGCCCTCGAGGTCCAGAGCGCCTCCACCGCCGACGGCGGCAAGATCGTCCAGTACGCCGACTGGGGCGGCAGCAACCAGCAGTGGCAACTCGTCCCCGTCGCCGACGTCGGCACCGGCACCGGCACGTGCGCTCTTCCGTCGACCTACCGCTGGACATCGACGGGTCCGCTGGCGGAGCCGGCGAACGGGCAGGTCGCGTTGAAGGACTTCAGCACCACCACGTACAACGGCAAGCACCTGGTCTACGGGACGACCTCCAACGGAACGTCGTGGGGCTCGACGGGGTTCGGTCCCTTCACGAACTGGTCGGACATGGCGACGGCCACCCAGACGGGGATGAACGATCCCGCGGTGGCACCCGAAGTGTTCTACTTCGCGCCCAAGAACGTCTGGGTGATGGTGTCCCAGTGGAGTCAGTGGCCGCTCTATTACCGCACGTCCAGCGACCCCACCAACCCCAACGGCTGGTCCGCCTCGCAGCCGCTGTTCACCGGCAGCCTCCCCGTCGGCCCCCAGGGCCAGAAGGACGCCCCGATCGACCCGACCATGATCGCCGATGACCAGAACATGTACCTGTTCTTCGCCGCTGACAACGGCAAGATCTACCGGGCCGGCATGCCGATCGGGAACTTCCCCAGCAGCTTCGGCTCCTCGTACACGACGGTCATGAGCGACACAACGGACCTTCTGTTCGAGGCGCCGGAGGTCTACAAGGTCCAGGGCCAGAACCAGTACCTCATGATCGTTGAGGCGCAGGGTACGAACCGCTACTTCCGCTCGTTCACCGCCTCCAGCCTCGACGGTCCGTGGGCCGTCCAGGCCGGCAGCGAGAGCAGCCCCTTCGCGGGCCAGGCCAACAGCGGTTCCACCTGGGCCAAGGGCGTCAGTCACGGCGACCTGGTCCGCAACAACCCAGACCAGACCAAGACCATCGATCCCTGCAACCTGCAGTTCCTCTACCAGGGCCTCCCCACCAACACACCGGCGGGCACCGACTACCTGAAACTGCCGTACCGGCCGGGCCTGCTCACCCTGCAGCGCTGACCCGCCTGATCCACGGTGATCGCGATGGGGTGCGGTCCGCCGACGCGTAGACGAGCTGTCTACGGCGTGGGCAACTTCACCTGCTGACCGATACTCACCGCACCGAGGACCCCAGCCACGCATCGGCTGGGGTCCTCATCCTGTGTGCAGGCGGTTTCAGTGCCCCGGTTGGGGAGGCTGGACTGTCTGTCGTGACGGACATCTCTTGTGCTCCTCGCCCGCGAGGCCTTCAGGCCGGTGCCCGGTTCGAGGCTGGTGAGAGGACCGTGGTGATTGCCCGTGACCTTCGGGTCAGCGAGCGGTCGATCGAGCGTTGGCGGCGGGCCTGGCGGAAAGGCGGCGAGGACGCGATGCGCTCATCGGGTCCAGCGAGTGCACCGAAGCTGTCGGACGACCGGTTCGCCTTGTTGAAGCGGGAGTTGGGCAGAGGACCGGCCGCGCACGGGTTCGAGGATCGACGCTGGCCCCTGGCCCGCGTCCAGGCCGTGATCGGTCGCCGATTCCGGATGAGACTGTCGGTTGGGATGGTGCGGCGGCTACTGAAGCGGCACGGCTGGTCCTGGCAGGCCCCGGCCCGCCGGGCGCTGGAGCGGGACGAGGGCGCGGTCGAGCTGTGGAAGCGGGAGGTGTGGCCGCAGGTAAAAGCACCGCGGCGGCGCTCGGGGCCTGGATCCTCTTCGAGGACGAGGCCGGATTCGCGATGTCGCCGCCGCGCTCCCGAAGTTGGGGCCGGCGCGGACACACACCGGGTCCGCGTCCGGGGGCGCTCCCGCCGCCGCATCTCGGTCACCGCACTGTGCTGCTACAAACCCGGCGAGAAGAGCAGGATGATCTACCGGCCCCGTTTCCACATGCCAAGCAGGGCAGCCCGTAGGAGCTTCGCGTGGACCGCCTACCGCGACCTCGCCGTCCGGGCGCACCTGCAGCGAGGCGGCCCGATCGTCCTGGTCTGGGACATCCTGAACACACATCTGGCCCTCGGCATGAAGCGGTACGCGGCCGAGCACGACTGGCTCACCGTCTTCCAACTTCCCCCGTACGCAACGGACCTCAACCCCGTCGAAGGCATCTGGTCGCTCCTGCGACGCGGACCGATGGCCAACACCGCCTTCACCGACCCAGACCACCTCACCCGCACCCTCCGCCGAGGCCTGCGACACATCCAACTCCGACCCGCACTCATCGACGGATGCCTCACCGGCACCCGACTACCCATCACCCCACCGACCCCACCCTGAAAACCTCACTAGGGGCCGTTGAGAGGGTTTGTCGGGCTTGTGGGGACCGGGTGTAGCTGGGTGCCCGGCCGGACGCAGCATTGTGCTCTGCGGCGTGTCGTTCCAGGCGGTAGCGGGTGGAGCGAAGGCTGCGCCGACTCCTGGCCACGGTCCAGGGCGGGGCGGGCGTGCCGCGAGTGCGGGGCCCCGTTGGATCGCGGGCGTGGACCGGCGATTCGCGGCCGTGTACTGCTCGCCGAAGTGCAAGGTGAGGGCCTGGCGGCGGCGGAAGGATCCGTTCGCAGTCAGAAGTGTCTTGCAGAACGCCCGCGTTCTGAGAGGACTTCCACAAACGGCGCGCTGTCGGCCGTCGCTGTCTCAGCTGGATCGCTGGGGGATGGTGACCAGGGTGCGGCCGCGGCCGCCGGCGTCGACGCGGTCGTGTGCCTTGGCGATCTCCTCCAGCGGAAAACGGTCGCCGATGTCCACCGCGAGGGCGCCGGCGGCGGCTGCGGCAGTGAGGTCGCGGGCGGCCTGCCTCCTGGCCGCGGCGGGGAAGTCGTCGCTGCCGAGCAGGCGGAGGGTGACGTTGTTGAACAACAGCGGCCAGAAGGGGATCTCTGTCCGGTCGGCGCGGGTGGCGTAGGCGGCGATGACCGCGCCGTTCGCAGCAACGGCGCAGTCCAGGTCGGCGTTGTCGGACAGGGACACCTCGACGATGCGGTGGACTCCCTCGGGTGCGTACGTGCGGATCTCCGCCGCCGCGTCGCCGGAGTCGAGGGCGACGGCGTGAGACACCACGGAGGGGTCGACCCGGTGCAGGTCCTCCCCGCGCCGGACGGTGGCGAGCACGGTGGCCCCTGCCCAGTGAGCGAGCTGGGCGGCCAGGGAGCCGACCCCGCCGAGCACACCGTGCACCAGGACGAGCTTCCCGTCGACCGGGCCGTCGGCGAACACCGTGCGGTGGGCGGTGATCCCGGGGATGCCCAGACTCGCCCCGAGCTCGTCGTCGAGGTGATCGGGCAGGTGAGCGGTCAGGTCGGCGGGGACGACGGTGTATTGGGCGGCGGTGCCGAAGGGCCGGTAGGACTGGGCGCCGTATACCCACACCCGCTGCCCGATGCGTCGTGCGTCGACGCCTTCTCCGACAGTGTCGACGACCCCGGCGGCGTCGCTGTGCGGGATCACGCGTTGAAAGGGCATCGTCGAGCCGAGCCAGCCGCGCCGTTTCTTGGTGTCGCCGGGGTTGACTCCCGAGACGGTGACACGGACGCGGACCTCACCGGGTCCGGGGATGGGGTCAGGGAGTTCGCCGACGTGCAGGACATCGGCGGCGGGTCCCTGGTCGTCGTACCAGGAAGCAAGCATGGAGGTACCTCCGTGGGCGGTCAGCTCGCCGGAGCAGCGGGAGCCTGGGGGGCGCTGTCGGTGACCGTGGTGTCGAGCGCGGGCGGTTTCTCGCCGAGGGCCTCGCGCAGCCAGGTCCGTTCGGCGCGGCTTGTGGCGCGGGCGGTGAACAGCATGCCGCGCCGGTAGGGGTCGGCGATCTCCTCGGCACGCAGGGGCCGGTCATTGTCGTAGAAGAAGCTCGCCGGTTCTTCCAGGAACTCCAGCCGTCGGCGCAGCACCGCGTGCTGTTCGGCCACGTCCGGCAGGTGGGAGAGGAATGCCAGGACGATGTAGAACCGGGTGAAGTCGGTGATCTCGTGGTCGGCGGGCCTGCGTAGACGCTGCAGCATGTCGGCCCGCCCGGCCGCGGTCAGGCTGAGCAGGTACCGGGCCGCCCCGGCGGCCGGGTCGGCGCGCCGCTCGATCAAGCCCGCCTTGGTCAGACGGTTGATCGCCGGATACAGGCTGCCGTCGCTGACCGGCCGCGTGTAGCCAGTCAGCTGTGAGACACGGCGGCGCAACGCGTGTCCGGACAGGGAGCCCTCAGCCAGGAAGCCGAGTATCGCTAGTTCCAGCATGGCCGCATTCTTGCACAGATACATCGAATCGATGTGAACATCGATTCGATGTTACGCTCCAAGGTATTCACCCGACGTCCCTTGAGAGGCAGAGCAAGATGTCACCGCAGTCCGCCGAATCCGTGATGAACCGCTTCGTGGAGTTCATCAACACAGCCGACGAGGACCTCGCTCGCGAGGTCATTTCACCGGACGCGGTGTTCCACGCGCCAAGTCACCCGGAACCGCTGCGAGGGCCCGACGGCTACATGGAAGTCATCGGGATGATGCGCAGCGCCTTCCCTGACGTCCGGTGGACGCTGGAGGAGATGGTCACCGAAGGCGACACGGTGGCCGCGCGGTTCACCATGCGAGGCACCCACGACGGTGACTTCTTCGGGATCCCGGCGAGCGGCAACAAGATCTCGGTGCAGGCCATGAACTTCTACTATCTGGCTGACGGCCGGATCGTTGGCGAACGGGGACAGCCCGACCTCCTCGGGGTGATGCAGCAGATTGGTGCTGTACCTGCGCCGTAAGCCGAGCGGGCCTCAGGGTGGTGGGCGACCGTTCAGCAGGTGGCCTTCCAGGTGCTCCCGGGCGTGTTTTCGCGCGTCTCGAGGGTGCGGGAGAGCGCGGCAGGTGATCGCATGCAGCTGACCCACGAACCGGGCACCTTCGCCGGCATCAGCCTTCTCACCGACCGCCCCGAGCACGCCGCCGCCTTCTACCCACCAGCCCTGCACTGGAGCTCCAACGCCGAGCACACCGAGTTCCGGTTGCCGGACGGCTCCACCGCCGCTATCAGCCCGCCGCCAGGCAGACCAACGGCGCAGCGATCACTGTGGCTGGTCCGTTTCGCCAGCAACAGCCCCGAGGCCGACGCCAAGCAGGCTCGACAGCTCGGTGCGACCGAAGTCCGTCAGGACCCCAACGGAGACATGGTCCTGCGCGATCCCACCGGCGCTCTGTTCGGCCTCACCCAGCACACCCGATAGCTCCGACCCCGTCGGAACGCGTTGCCCCAGGCAATCGCGCACCAAGTTGTAGCGGGTGTTCCCGCGTCCGTGGCTCCAGTGCCGCCACACGGGGCTCACGGCCTTGGAGCCCCATGACGACTGCTTCCAACGGGACGGACTGGCCCGGTTCCGAGCATGTTTGCCGAGCGAGGCATGCGCAGGTCAACTACAACGCTCCCCCTTCAGGCCAGTCGGTCGATGAGGATCATCGCCACGTCGTCCGTCAAACGGCCCTCTGTGTGGCGGATGAGCGCCTTGTGCACTTCGTCCAGGAACTCCTGTGGGGAGGTGCCGGCGGGTATCTCCTCCATGGTCTCCGGCAGAGAGGAAGTCGTTGGCACGGTTGCGGGCTTCGATCACGCCGTCGGTGTAGAACAGCAGCCGGTCGCCGGGCAGGAACGGGTAACCCTCGGGCTTGGCAGGAGGGCCGTTGACGAGGTCTTCGAGACCGAGCGGCGCCAGCGGCGAGGCGGGCACCTTGTCCTCACGCAGCACCAGCGGAGGCGGATGGCCGCGGTTGACCAGGTGCACCACCGTTATGCGCCGGGGTGCATGGCATCGCGGACCAGGGCGGTGTCGACGAACTGCTCGAAGCGGACGATCTTTCCGCCGCGTACGACGAAGTGGTGGGCGACGCGCACGTCGAGCGGTTTGTTGGTGGCTTTGTTGGTGGCGGTGTAGCGGGCGAGGACGACGACGTTCTCGCCGTCGACTACATAGGTGTCGTCGTGGGCGGCCCAGCCGTCCCAGGACTTGCCGAGCTGTTCCATGACGGCGGAGGTGACGCCGGTGGGGGTGCGGTAGGTGCCGGCCAGGGGGAAGCCGGCCATCTCGGTCCACTCCACGTCGTCGGCCAGGGTGGCCCGCAGGGCCTCGAGGTCGCCGTTGGCGGAGGCGACGTACTGGCGGCGCACCACGTCGGCGGGGGCCGCGGAGGCGTGGAAGTCGGTGGTCTCCATGGGTTACGGCCTTTCTCAGATGGGTGCTGGTCTGGTGGGGGCACAGGCGGTAGGTGGGTACGCCTGGCTCCTGCGTAGCGTTGAAGCAACTGGTGGATGCCCTCGCCGAGGGCGGCGCCGAGGACCGGCGCCATCAGGTACACGGCGAGGTAGCCGTAGGTCCCCAGCAGCGCGGGGACGAACTGGCGGGCCGGGTTCGGCACGCCGCGGCTGCGCGGTCCGAGCACGGCGATGATCAGTGCCGTGGCGACGGCGAGGCAGAGCGGGGAGTCGGGGGGCGGGCGGTGGTGCTCGTGGGTTCTCGTTGAGCTCGGCGGGCACGGTCCGGCCGGTGTCCCCGGCCAGACCGTGGTCGGGGTGGGTCAGCCCCAGGTCATTTCGCCCTTGGCGACCTTCGCGCCGAGCTGGGCCGCGATGAGCATGCCGGATTCGGGGTAACGGGTGACCAGAGCGTTGGTCAGGGCCTCGCCGCTGTCGGCCTTGTCCAGCTCGCCCTCGAAGGCGGTGAGGTAGTCCCGGGTGTAGGCGATCGGGCTCGCGTCGAGGGCGGCGGCGGTGGGCAGCCGGTGGCCGGGGACGGCGAAGGCGGGGTCGAGGGCCGTCATCTCGTCCAGCAGCTCGATCCACACGGCACGGTCCTGGGGCTTGCCGGTGTCGGCGACCCAGACGTGCTCGTTCTGGAAGAGAAGAACGCCGCCGACGATCGCCCGGTGTTCGGCCTGCCACAGGTAGTGGCGGTCGGGCAGCCCCGGGTGGCCGCCCTTGAGCTGGAAGACGTGGCCTTCGAGGGTGAGGTCGCCGGTCAGTTCGGACATCTCGACCAGGCGGGTGGGGCGGTTGGCGCCCACCGGTTCCCAGGCCTTGAGCTTGCCCTCGTACGCGGCCTTGATGTGCTCGATCACCAGCGGCGTCGCCAGGATCTCGACATCGGGGAAGGCGTCGGCGATGACCTCGGCGCCCCAGTAGTAGTCGGGGTCGGCGTGGCTGATGAACACCTTGGTGAGGTTCTTGCCGGAGTCGAGGATCTCGGCGGCCAGCCGGTGTCCGTCGGCGCGGGTGAATCCGGTGTCGATGAGGAACGCGTCGCGCTCACCGGTGATGAGGGTGGCGGTCTTGTTCTTCGAGCCGACGGGGAAGTCCAGGTCGATGACCTTGAAGTCGAGGGTGCTCATCATCATGTCCTTTGCCGGAAGCAGAGTGGGGGTGCTGAGGGGTGAGGCCGGCTGCCGGCCGTGTGGGTTCAGGTTCGCGCCGCCGGGTGGGGACGGCATCGATCGTGCCGGTGTGTCGGCCGGGATTCAGCGGCTGGGCGCGGCCGAGTGGGTGCGGGCGGCGGCGAACTGCTCAAGGAGCGTGTCGATCTTGTCGGGACCCGCGTGGCCGACGGCGAGGACCTTGGTGCGGTCGCCGTCCTGGGCCAGGAGGGTCGGGTAGGCCTGCGCGCCCAGGGCTGCCGCCCGCCGGAAGTCGGCCTCGGCCGCGAGAGCGGCGGCCGGTGCGGCGAGTGCGGAGGCGACCTCCAACGGGTCAAGGCCGGCTGCCACGGCGATCCGAGTGAAAGTGCCAGGGTCGGACAGGCTCAGGCCGTCCTGGTAGAACGCGGCCTGCACGGCCATGGCCAGCTCCACCGCCCGCTCCGGGGCCGCCCGTCGCAGCACCGCCATGCCCCGGGCGGCGTCCAGAGAATCCATGACGAACGAGCCGTCGGCGATCAGCCGCTCGTACCCGGCCCCGAATTCGACACCGGTCAGCTCGCTGATCTTGGCGTTGGCGCCCCGGACGTAGCCGAACTCGCGGATCGGCACGGCCCGCGACCCGGTGAACAAGCCGCCCGACACGACCTCGACGGGCAGTCCGGGGTGACGCAGGGTGACCTCGGCCAGGGTGGGGGCGAAGCCGTAGGACCAGCCGCAGTAGGCGTCGAAGACGTAGACGAGTTTCATGGGAAGGCCTTCGCAGAGGGAGTCGCTCCACACCGAAGCGATGTACCTGCTTGAACAGTATCTGCTGTGTCAGGTATTCCTGCATGGTGAAGGGCCCCTCTCCCCGGGGCTTCCGCCCCTACCGCAGGCGGGGCAGGGCGTCCCGCGCCGAGTGGGAGAGGATCCGCAGGCACTCCATGAACTGCTCCCGCGCCTCCTCGGGCAGCGGTGCCAGGAAGTGGCGGCGGACGTTCTCCACGTGCACCCGGCTGGCCCGCACCACGATGTCCTCACCCCGCCCGGTGAGCCGTACCAGCTTGCCCCGGCGGTCCGCGGGGTCATCGGCGCGCACCACCAGGCCGGCCGCCTCCATCCGGTCCACCAGGCGGGTCATCCCGCCCGTGGTCAGGACCCGCTCCTGCGCGATGGCCCGCATCGACATGCCCGCGCCGCCCGCCCGGCCCACGATCAGCAGCACCTCGTACATCAGGTGGCTGATCCCGAACTCCTCCTCGATCGCACCGCCGAGCAGGTACTCCAGCCGCCCCGCGGCCCCCTGCAGCCGTCCGAACGCGAGCACCAGCTCGTCGTTCGCCGCCTCCTGTGCCGAACCGATCCCCGCACCTTCACCCACCCGCCACACCCTTCGCTCGTCAGATCCGGTCTCGGCACGATCATCCCCTCCCGGCCGCCCGGCTCGCGGCAATGCCCTCCCGGGTGGGCGCCTGGGAGCGCTGCGGCCGAGCCCCGGTCTCACTGGGAATCGAGGAACTCAAGCGCCTGCGAAACGAATTCGGCGTGGCGTTGGAAGATCCCGCCGTGTCCGGCGTCGGGGTAGAGGGGTACGAGTTCCCCTTGGGGCAGCCGTGCGGCCAAGTCCAGGGTGTTTTCACTGGGCACCGTCCGGTCGGACTCGCCGTTTGCCACGAGGGCTGGATGGTGAATGCGCGACAGGTCTGCCGGCGCCTGGAGGCCCCACCGGTGGATGACCTTCAGTCGGGCACGGAACGACGACAGCGAGATGGCTTTGTCGCGGTTGCCTGTGCGCTCCTTCAACCGTTCCAGGAAGGCGCGCCCTGCCCGTCGGCCGCCCTTGGTGTCGATGCAGAAGAGGAACTGCGACCACCAGGACGGCATCGACGACGGCGGTCTTCTGGCCGGTGCTCTCCGTGTGGATGACCGCGCCCAGGTCACTGAGGCGCCCTTCGGTGCCGTGCCGGTACTTTCCGGTGAGCAGTCCGCCGCCGAGCGGGGACCACAGGGCGGCGCCGAGTCCGAGGCTCTCGTCCATCGGCAGCAGCTCACGGTCCGCACTCCGCTCGACGAGGCTGTACTCGTTCTGGATGCCCACGATGGGCGCCTGGTTCTTCAGGTCTGCGAGCGTCACGGATGATCCCGCCGTCCACATCTGGGCCACGGCCGACCCACCACACCTTTCCGCCGAGGCGGCCGCCACCGTCGATGCCATCGTGCGGGCTGTGCACCGTGGCGATGACGCACGCATCCGGATCCTGTCGGCAGCCTTGGTCGGCATCGCCGACACCGAGATTCTCCTGCACCTGCGAGAACGGCTCCACGAACGGCCGCAGCGATGGTCAGGCCCTGGGGCATCCTTACTTCCGAAAGGCTGCACTCGGGGTCAATCAATATCTATGCCCGCGACTTGAGAGTTTAATGGGTCCCGCATCGAGAGTTTTTACCGCAGCGCGTAGGGTGGAATTATTTTACGTACACAAGCCACTGCAGCGTGCTACTGTCGATCTCGGTTGCAGTTTTGATACCCAAAAACTCCAAGCGCTTTCAGTCGGCCTCCGCGCCACGGTGAAGCGCTTTACATTTCCGGGCCATTCTCCGGGCCGGGCATCATCGCGGCGACACGGTGTCCGCACAGTGCGGATGCTGGTGTACTGCCCCAAAGGAGATACGACATGGCTGCTGGCACCGTGAAGTGGTTCAACGCGGCAAAGGGTTTCGGCTTCATCGAGCAGGAGGGTGGCGGCGACGACGTCTTCGCCCACTTCTCGAACATTGCCGCTCAGGGCTTCCGGGAGCTGCTCGAAGGCCAGAGGGTCACCTTCGACATCGCGCAGGGCCAGAAGGGCCCGACGGCCGAGAACATCGTTCCGGTCTGACGCTGACGCACATTTTGCAGCTGGGGCCCGCATCCCTCGGGGTGCGGGCCCCAGCTGCGCACATCTCCCGTGGTGGTTTCACCTGCGGGACCACATTCTTCAGGTGTGCAGCTCCCCCGGAGCCGCACCCAGGTTGATGTACTGGATTTCGCATCCATACGACATCACCCATTTCGGCGACTGAGCCTGTACGGATTTCCTGTGCGCTCACCAGCTTCGCATTCATGTTCCATTCGGCCCGTTCTTGCGATCCCTGCACTGCACTTCCACTGCGGGAATTCCTTGATACGCGCCGTATCAAGGAAGGTTCTACATGAACCCCACACGTACGAACGACCGATCCTCCCGTACCCGCAGCCGCACCGGCGGCCCTGCTTTCGGCAACGGCGCGGGTTCGGAGCGGGGCAACCGATTCGGCTCCCCGGCCCGGAGCCGTTCCGCAGGTCCGAGCCGCTCGGGCGGCTCGGGCCGCCGGCCCGCCGCGGTACAGGGCGAGTTCGCGCCGCCGAAGACGATCACTCCCGCGCTGCCCGCCGTCGAAGCCTTCGCCGATCTCGACATGCCGGCCGAGCTGCTGGCCGCCCTCGGCGCGCAGGGCGTGAGCGTGCCCTTCCCGATCCAGGGCGCCACCCTGCCCAACACCCTTGCGGGCCGGGACGTCCTCGGGCGTGGCCGGACCGGCTCGGGAAAGACCCTGGCGTTCGGCCTCGCCCTGCTGGCCCGCACCGCCGGGCAGCGCGCCGAGCCCCACCAGCCACTCGCGCTGATCCTCGTACCCACCCGCGAACTGGCCCAGCAGGTGACCGACGCCCTCACCCCGTACGCCCGTGCGGTCAGGCTCCGCCTTGCCACCGTCGTCGGCGGCATGCCCATCGGCCGCCAGGCGGGCGCCCTGCGCGGCGGCGCCGAAGTCGTGGTTGCCACCCCCGGACGTCTGAAGGACCTCATCGACCGTGGTGACTGCCGCCTGAACCAGGTCGCGATCACCGTCCTCGACGAAGCCGACCAGATGGCCGACATGGGCTTCATGCCGCAGGTCACCGCCCTGCTCGACCAGGTGCGCCCCGAGGGCCAGCGGATGCTGTTCTCCGCCACCCTGGACCGCAACGTCGACCTGCTGGTGCGCCGCTACCTGACGGACCCGGTCGTGCACTCCGTCGATCCCTCGCAGGGCGCGGTGACCACGATGGAGCACCACGTCCTGTACGTCCACGGCGCCGACAAGCAGCGGACGACGACGGAGATCGCCGCCCGCGACGGCCGCGTGATCATGTTCCTCGACACCAAGCACGCCGTGGACCGCCTCACCCAGGACCTCCTCGACAGCGGGGTCCGCGCCGCGGCCCTGCACGGCGGGAAGTCCCAGCCGCAGCGGACCCGGACACTGGCCCAGTTCAAGACCGGACACGTCACCGTCCTGGTCGCCACGAACGTCGCCGCCCGCGGCATCCACGTGGACAACCTCGACCTCGTCGTCAACGTGGACCCGCCGACCGACCACAAGGACTACCTCCACCGCGGCGGCCGCACCGCCCGCGCCGGCGAGTCCGGCAGCGTCGTCACCCTGGTCACCCCCAACCAGCGCCGCGACATGACCCGCCTCATGTCCGCCGCCGGCATCGTTCCCCAGACCACTCAGGTCCGCTCGGGTGAGGAGGCGCTGGGCCGGATCACCGGTGCCCAGGCCCCCTCCGGCATCCCGGTCACCATCGCCGCACCGGTGTCCGAGCGGCCCAAGCGCAGAACGGCCTCCCGCGGCCGGCGCAGTCCCGCTTCGGCCACTCGGCGCGTGAACGTGCGGCAGTCCGCCTTTGATGCGGCGGCCTGAGACCCACGTGATCAGGAAACTGACCCATCTCTGCAGGAGGCACGTTTTGACGCTGGTCCAGATGCAGCCCCGCTCGGTACGTGCCAATCTTCTGCACCGGACGGTGGACGATGCCATGGAGGCGGCCGGCCCGCAGGTGTGTGACGACATGACGGTCGAAGTGGCCCTGTCCGTCATGGCCAGTGCCCGCGCGGGTCATCTGCTCGTCTGCGACGAGGACGGCCTGTGCACCGGGCTGGTCACCCAGGCCCAGCTCACCGCCATCCGCGACGGCAGCGCGTACACGGACCGGGTCCGGCTGCGCGATGTCCTCGGTGACCGCGGGCCGTTCACCTCGCCGATGACCACCATGGCCGAGGCCGAACACGCGATGAGCTACCGCCGGCTCGACGCCCTGCCCGTCGTCGACGAACAAGGCAGCGCTCTGGGCGTCCTCGCCCTCGCACGCTGAACCGCCTCACCGCGGCAGAACCGCCCCACCCCTCTTCTTCTCCCTGTGAGGCATCATGCGCTGTGTCATCGCCCGTTTCCCGTTCGACCTGACCAAGAGCGGCGTCCTGGAATCGATGAAGGGCATCAAGCCCGAGGAGGTCGTCGGCGACTCCGTGATCATCGGCCGCCGCATCTACCCCGTGAAGCAGGTCGGCCAGGTCATCACCCGGCAGGACCGCCGCGACTTCAGCGTCGGTGAAGTCCTGCGGGCCATGACCCAGCTCGGCTTCACCTGCCGCGGCCTTCCCCGGGCCGCCGCGCCCATGCGCGTCCTCAGCCCGGTCCAGCAGGCATCCGCGATGCTCGGGGTCCCGATGGCCGTCTGACCGACGGACCGGCGCGAGCCGGCACCCGAACACAAAGAGGGCCCGACCGGCACGCCGGTCGGGCCCTCACGCGTAGTTACGGGTTTCTCTTCGCGACGCCGTGTCAGTGGTCGGAATAGCTGAAATCGCCTACGGTCCAGGCGCTGACATCGGCGATCGAGACGCGGTACATCCCGCCCGTCTCCGGGATCCCCACCGCGCCCTGAAGGATACGGGCCACATGGAAGTGCAGATGCGTGGGCGGCCCCTCCTCCCGTGGCGCAGCGGTGAAGATGACGGAGAAATCGCCCAGGCGGGCCGAGTCCGTCAGGACCTCCGACACCCGCTGCCTCCATACGGCTTCGGGAGCCAGCCGACCGGTGATGACAGCACCGCCGGTGACCACGGTCAGGGACATCTGGTTGCTCTGCCCGGACTCCACCAGGGCGGCGACGTCAACGAGCAGCTCGTCAGGCTTCGACATGAGAGCGGATTCTATTCACAGGCCACCCCGCCCGCTCCCCGAGGAGAGGTCTCAGCGCAGTGTGCGGTGATGCCGACCGGAGCGCCGGATGTGCAAGGGCTGTCCGGCTGATCACGCGCGGAGCCCCCTATCGGCCACGGCGCCGAGCCGTGGCGGGCGTCCAGCGCCCGGTGTGGCCTCACCCCCTCACCCTCATACCCCGGTGCCGTTCGAGGTCGATTACCTCACCGTCGAACACTCGAAAATCTATGACGGTCAGAGTAGACATTGGATGGTGACGTGGGTATGGTTTCTCTCGTAGCCCAGAGAGACAGCAGGGCCTGGCAGAGACGAACTGCCGGGCAGTAGTACCCGCAGTACAGGTAGTTGCAGTTCGCAGGACGGTGCGGTGGTGGAGTTGCGGAGCCAGGGTTGTTGCAAGACGGCGACGGGACTGACGACCGGACCGGGCGGCCCGCAGTGATCAGGGGCCGCCATCAGCAGTACCGCAGATAACGCAGTGCGCAGTACCAGCAGTGAAGTCAGTAAGTGGTACCTCGGTGAAGGCGTCGGCTGCGGGCGCGCGCACCGGGAAGTTCGGCAGTGGGGTTCTAAGCCAGAGCAGATGCAGGACGGGCGACGGGGCTGGCTGCCGAAGAGTGGCGCTACCACAGGCCACTGAGCAGTTCGCATCACCAGCAGTACGCAGGAGAGCAGTACCAGCAGTACCAGCAGTACGCAGTCCCCCGCTGGGTAAGTAATTGATCACCGAGGGAAGAACGGAGGAGCCGAGCGCCATCAGGATCGCCCGAGCGGAGTCTTGAGCTCGGGTACCGCAGGACATCGATAGTGAGGTGGTCTCCGGTCAAGCAACCGCGATCCCCGCATCCCCGACAGTCTTTCGGTCGGGTCGGCGGAAACAGAAGGCCGGCGCAGTACCAGGGCCGGCAGATGGTGTAGTAGTTCCTTCGGGGCCCTGGTGCCATACGGCACCAGGGCCCCTCCACGCGTTCCACAGAGAGGTTCCATGACCGCACACGACTCGTTCGACGGCCGTCTCGACGACGACGACTACCCCGCCTACACCATGGGTCGAGCCGCAGAAATGCTCGGCACCACCCAAGCCTTCCTCCGCGCCCTCGGTGAGGCCCGCCTCATCACACCACTCCGCTCGGACGGTGGACACCGCCGCTACTCGCGCTACCAGCTGCGCATCGCTGCCCGCGCCCGCGAACTCGTCGACCAGGGCACCCCCATCGAGTCCGCCTGCCGCATCATCATCCTCGAAGACCAACTCGAAGAAGCCCAGCGCATCAACGCCGAATACCGCCGCGCCGCCGGATCATCCGCTCCGTCGGCCGCAGTGTGACGACTTCATCTGCGAGGCAACGGTCAGGCGGGCCGGGGCCTCCCATGGTGGAGCGCAAGAGGCCGTGTGCCGCACCTGGGCCACGCTCGACCTCTTCCGGGGCCGTCCGGAAGTTGTCTCTTCCAAGATTTTCGTAGGCACTGCCGCAGCTGGCCGGGTTACGGATCGAGCGAGTGGAGACCGGCCCGGAGGCGCTGCGGATCACCGCCATTACGGCGTCCGCTGGTGATCGACCTGTCCGTGCGGCGGTTGGGCTGTGAGAACCCGGACTGTCCGAAGCCGACCTTCGTCGAGCAGGTCGACGGTCCGACGAAGCCCTACCAGCGGCGTACCCCGGCGCCGCGGCGGGTGGTCGAGGCGGTGGCTCTGGCGGGCTCGGCCAGCGACCTGCTGCTCAACGGCGGCCGCTACACCACGATCATCATCGATGCCGAGACTGGCGAGCGGGTCGAGGTGTTGCCCGACCGGCGGGCCGCGACCATCACCTCCTGACTCCGCTAGCATCCCGGCGTTCGGGTGGTTCGCTGGGACGGCTCCGGCGGCTTCGCCCAGGCAACCCGCGCCGCCGACCCGACGATTGTGCAGGTCATGGACAGGTGGCACCTGTGGCCGACTCGACCTGACCATGAAAACGGTCAAGCGCTACGCACGCCACAGCGAGACCGACCGCCTCGTCCGCACCACCACCTACCGGCCCGGCCTGGTCGACCCCCACCTCGACCACCTGCGAGAACGCCGTGCCGACGACCCGGCCGTCCCACCACCCACCTACTGGCCGAGATCCGGGAGATGGGCTACACCGGCAGCGCGAATCCCCTGGTCCGCTCCATCGGCCAAGGCCGGTTCGAAGCCGACCACACCGCCCTCTCCCCACGCCGCGTCACCCGCCTCATGGCCACCCGCCCAGACCGCCTCGACGACGACCAGCGCACCCTGCGCGATCAGCTCGGCGGCATCGGCCCCGGGCGCCGTCATTGAGGGGGATCGATTCTTCGTGTGTGGGCTCGCTGGCTGGATTGTGTTCGGCCGGGACGAGATGCCGGAAGCGGACTTGGCGGAGCTCAAGCCGATGCTGGAGTCCATGGCCTGCCGGGGCCCGGACGCCTCGGCGTCGTGGACGGGGCCGGGTTCGGCCGTGGGCCACACCCGCCTGGCGATCGTCGACCAGGCCGGCGGCCGCCAGCCCATGGTGGACCAGACCACTTCCGGCGAGCCCGGGGCAGTGCTGGTGTTCACCGGCGAGGTCTACAACCACAACGAGCTGCGTCGCGAGCTCACGGCACGTGGCCACCACTTCCGCACGCGCTCCGATACCGAGGTCGTCCTGGCGGCCGTCCGGCAGTGGGGCGCGGGCGCCGTGGAACGGCTGGAAGGCATCTTCGCGTTCGTTGTGTGGGACCCGCGTGAGCGACGTCTCCTGCTGGCCCGCGACCGGATGGGAGTGAAGCCTCTCTTCTACGCGCTGACCCCCAGCGGTGTCCGATTCGGATCCGAACCCAAAGCCGTCCTGGCCCACCCGGAAGCGGAAACGATTCTCGACCTGCCGGGCCTGCGGGAACTGATCCTGTCCTCGCACCCGATGGTCAACTCACCGGGCCGGACCGCGTTCTCGGGCCTCAGCGAGGTGCCGCCGGCGCACGTGGTCACGATCGACGCCGCCGGCCGGGCCACCCTGCGCCGCTACCGGTCACTGACCCCGCGCGAGCACACCGACGACCTCCCCGACACCATCGCCGCCGTCCGCGAGCTGCTCACCCAGGCGGTCGGCGACCAGGCCGTCGCCGAAGTGCCGTCCTGCACGCTGCTCTCCGGCGGTCTCGACTCCAGCGCCATCGCCGCCCTGGCCCAGCAGACCGGCGACAGGCCCCTCACCACCGTCTCCCTCGACCTGACCTCGAAGACGAGGCCGTCCGCCCGCGACGCGATGCGCCGCGACGACGACGCCCCCTACATCGCCCTGATGGCCGAAGCCCTCGGCTCCCGCCACCACGGCATCACCCCCGAAACCGAGGGACCGGCACCCGTCGAAGCCACCCGCCGCGTCCTCGCCCGTAGCGGCATGACCCTCGATGACATCGACGTCTGCGTCGGCAACGAACCCTTCGCCGCCCAAATGCTCGCCTACTGCCGGGAACTCGACTGCGACCCGGACCGCTTCAACACCCGAGGCGGCTCCATCGCGCTGGGCGAGCCGTACGGCGCCGCCGGCGCCCGCCTGACCACCACCGCCCTCAACACCCTGCGCCAGGACGACGCCTCCACCGCCCTGATCTCCGTCGTCGCCGCGGGCGGCATCGGCATGACCGCCGTCCTCGAACGCCTCACCTGACCAGCACCGCGAACGCTGTCCGGGCGTGCCGGCCAAGGCCCAGTGCGAACCGGGCCCGAGGGGCGGAACTCAGGCTGATTCTCCGCGCTTTCGCTCTGCCCCGCCTCGACCACAATCAGGTCGCGCTCAACGCAGCGTAACCAGCACCGAACCAGCACGGGACGGGTCGCGAGGGGTACTGACGTGGGGTTTCGGGTCAGCACCAAACCAGCACGGGAGTCAGCACCGCCTACCCAAAAGAGCCCTGACTCTGCAATTCCGACAGGGCTTCACGACCCTGTTCCGGAGGGAATGCAGAGCAGGAGTTCGGGCCATGTGGTGCGCCGACACATCCGTCGTAGCCCGATTGTGATGGCGGGCCACATATACGGGTGACCTGGGGACTTCTACGTTGTGGCCACAGCCGACGTCCCCGCAGACCCCTGGAAGTGGTTCACATGGCCTCCACCGCAACGGCTCCCCCAGCCCCGTCAGGCATCAGACGCATCGTCGCCGCCAGCCTGATCGGGACCACCATCGAGTGGTACGACTTCTTCCTCTACGGGACCGCCGCGGCGCTGGTCTTCAACAAGCTGTTCTTCCCCACCGCCGATCCGCTCACCGGCACCCTGATCGCCTTCCTCACCTACGCCATCGGGTTCCTGGCCCGGCCGCTGGGCGGGGTGGTGTTCGGGCACTTCGGGGACAAGGTGGGGCGCAAGAAGCTGCTCGTGCTCAGCCTGGTCATGATGGGCGGGGCCACCTTCGCGATGGGGCTGCTGCCCACCCATGCGAGCATCGGGGTGGGTGCTCCGATCCTGCTGACCGCGCTGCGGCTGGTGCAGGGGTTCGCGCTGGGTGGTGAGTGGGGCGGGGCCGTGCTGATCGTCTCCGAGCACGGTGGGGCCGAGCACCGGGGGTTCTGGGCCTCGTGGCCGCAGTCCGGGGCTCCCGGGGGGAACCTGCTGGCCACCGGGGTACTGGCGCTGCTCGCCGCCGTGCAGTCGGACGCCACGTTCCTCGCCTGGGGATGGCGGATTCCGTTCCTGCTCTCGGGAGTGCTCGTGGTGGTCGGGCTGTGGATCCGGCTCTCCGTCTCCGAGTCCCCCGTCTTCCTCGCCGCGCAGGCCGAGGCCGAAGCCGAGGCCGCCAAGAGCGGCGCGCGGCAGGAGAAGGCGCCCGTCGTGCAGGTGTTCCGCAAGGACTGGCGGCAGGTGCTGACCGCCATCGGCACCCGGTTCGGCGAGAACATCTCGTACTACATCCTCACTTCCTTCCTCCTCGTCTACGTCACCACCCACCTCGGGCTCCCCAAGACCACCGCGCTCAACGCGCTCCTGATCGGCTCGGCCGTCCACTTCGTCACCATCCCCGCCTGGGGTGCGCTCTCGGACCGGATCGGGCGCCGGCCGGTGACGCTGATCGGCTCGGTGGGGATGGCGCTGTGGGCGTTCGGGTTCTTCGCCCTGGTCGACTCCAAGTCCTTCGCCGTCATCACGGCGGCCGTCACCGCGGGTCTGCTGCTGCACGGCGCCATGTACGGGCCGCAGGCCGCCTTCGTCTCCGAGATGTTCGACACCAAGGTCCGTTACTCGGGCGCCTCGATGGGCTCCCAGCTCGCCTCGATCGTCGCGGGTGCGCTGGCCCCGATCATCGCCGTCGAGCTCCTGAAGGACTACGGCTCCTCGGTGCCGGTCTCCATCTACCTGTCCGCGGCCGCCGTGGTCACCACCCTCACCGTCGCCTTCGCCCGCGAGACCCGGGGCCGGGACCTGTCCCGGCCGAAGGCTGAGGCCCGGGACCAGGCCCAGGCCGTCGCGGGGAACGGCTACGCCGGGCGGTCCACGGCCGCGGTCTCCGACTCCGCCTGAGAGCCCAGGACCACCCCCTCCTCCGCCCGCCGTCTCCGGTGCCTCCGGGTACGGCGGGCGGACCCCGTCCCCGCCCCCGCGCCGAAGGGCTGCCAGCATGGCTCCCGTGACCGATACCGACGAGCCCGTGGCCGCGCTGCGCCGACTGCTCGACCTGCTCGCCCAGGGCGCCCCCGTGGAGGAGTTCGCCCGGCCCGGCGCGCAGGCTCGTAGCGCCGGGGCACCTGCCGCCGTGCAGGCGTTCGTCGAGGAGGCGACCGGGGTCGCCCTGGACATCCGCCGCACCCTGGAGCAGCACCGCCGGCGCGAGGCGGAACTCACCGCCCTCTTCGACACGGCCGGGGACCTGGCGGCGCTGCGCGATCTCGACGCGGTGCTACGGGCCATCGTGCGGCGTGCCAGGACCCTGCTGGGCACGGACGTCGCGTACCTCACGCTCAACGACCCGGTCGTGGGCGATACGTTCATGCGCGTCACCGACGGTTCCGTCTCCGCCGCCTTCCAGCAGTTGCGGCTCGGCATGGGCGAGGGGCTCGGCGGTCTCGTCGCGCAGACCGCCCGCCCGTACGCCAGCGCCGACTACCGCGTGGACGACCGTTTCCGGCACACCAGCACCATCGACTCCGGAGTGAGCGAGGAGGGGCTGCGGGGCATCCTCGGCGTTCCGCTGCGGGTGGGCACGCGCGTGATAGGGGTGCTCTACGCGGCCGACCGCTCGGTGCGCGACTTCGCCCCCGACGCGGTCACGCTGCTGTCCTCGCTCGCCGACCACGCGGCCGTGGCCATCGACGGCGCCCGGCTGCTGGAGGAGACGCGTACGGCCCTCGTGGAGCTCAACTCCGCGACCGAGACGGCGCGTGCGCAGAGCGAGGCCATGCGGCTGGCCACCGAGACCCACGACCGGCTCACCGACCTGGTCCTGCGCGGCGGGGACGTCACCGACGTGGCCCGGGAGGTGGCCGCGCTGCTGCGGGGCGGGCTGGTGGTGCACGATGCCGACGGGACCGAGCTGGCCCGGGTCGCCACCGGGCCGATCGGCCCGCCCGCCCAGGGGGTCGCGGCTTCCCGGTCCGGGGGCCGGGCCGTTCCGGTGGACGGCGTGTGGGTCTGCGCCGTCCTGGCCGGGCCGGAACTCCTCGGCTCCATCGCCCTGACGGGGCGGGCGGACCTCTCGGACACCGACCGGCGGCTGTTCGAGCGCACCGGCCTGGTCACCGCGCTCCTGCTGCTGCTGCGCCGGTCGGTGGCCCACGCCGAGGACCGGGTCCGCGGCGAACTGCTCAGCGACCTGCTGACCCCGCAGAGCCCCGGGCGGACGCGCGACAGCGGCAGCCAGACGATCCGGGCCCGGAAACTGGGCGTCGACCTCTCGCACCCGCACACCATCCTGGTGCTGCACTGCGACGCGGCCCTGCGGCCCCGCCTCTCCGCGGAGACGGCCCGGCACGCGCGGGCCCTCGACGGCCTGGCCGGGCTGCACGAGGGCCACATCGTGCTCCTCGCCCCGGCCGATCGGCCCGGGGAGCTCGCCCGCTCCCTGGCCGCGGAGCTGGGCAGGGCCCTGGGCGCGCCGGTCACCGTGGGATCCGCCGGCCCGGCCGACCGTCCGGGCGGGCTGCCGGACGTGTACGCGCAGGCCGTGCGCTGCCTGGAGGCCCTGCACGCGCTGGGCCACACCGGCTACGGCGCCGCCCTCGGCGACCTGGGCTTCGTCGGGCTGCTGCTCGGCGAGGGCGGCGACGTCGGCGGGTACGTCCACCAGGTGCTGGGCCCGGTCATCGACTACGACGCCCAGCGCGGCACCGAGCTGGTGCAGACCCTCCGGGCCTACTACACGCACGGCGCCAGCCTCTCCAAGGCCAAGGACGCCCTGCACATCCACGTCAACACGGTGGTGCAGCGCCTCGACCGGATCGGCCGGCTCCTGGGCGAGGACTGGAACTCCCCCGCCCGGGCGCTGGAGCTCCAACTCGCCCTGCGCCTGCACCTCCTGACGAAATCCGCCCCGCCCCGGCCGACGGCCTAGGAGTCGGCCTCCGCGTCCACGATCCGGCCGTCGCGCAGTTCCACCACCCGGTCCGCCAGCTCCATCAGGGCCGGGTCGTGCGTGGCGACCAGCGCCGTGACGCCCTCGCTGCGCACCACCGCGCGCAGCAGCCGCATGATCTGGCGGCCGGTGTCGGAGTCGAGCTGGCCGGTGGGTTCGTCCGCGATGATCAGGTCGGGCTCGTTGGCGAGGGCGCGGGCGACGGCCACCCGCTGCTGCTGGCCGCCGGAGAGTTCGCCGGGGCGCTGCTCGGTCTGCTCGGCGAGGCCGACGAGGGCCAGGAGGGTACGGGCCCGCTCCTCGCGCTGCTTCGCCGGAACCTTGCGCAGCCGCATCGGGACCCCGACGTTCTCGGCGGCGGTCAGGGCGGGTATCAGGCCGAAGGACTGGAACACGAAACCGATCCGGTCGCGGCGCAGCGCGAGGCGGCCTTCCTCGTCCAGGCCGGCCAGGTCGGTGCCGTCGAGGCGGACGCTGCCGTCGGTCGGGGTGTCGAGGCCGCCGACCAGGTTGAGCAGGGTGGTCTTGCCGGATCCCGACCGCCCTTTGAGCGCGGTGAGTTCGCCGCGGCGGACCTCGAACGACACTCCGCGCAGCGCGTGGACGGCCTGTGG
The DNA here is from genome assembly GCF_041434015.1 of Streptomyces sp. NBC_00454. Classification (GTDB taxonomy): domain Bacteria; phylum Actinomycetota; class Actinomycetes; order Streptomycetales; family Streptomycetaceae; genus Streptomyces. The sequence goes on from NZ_CP107907.1 coordinate 645,862, forward strand.
TCCGGTGCCGAAGCTGCGCCGTACGCCGTCCACGACCACCATCGGCGGCTCTGTGGTGGCGTCGTCCTGCTGTGGCTGCGACTCCTGTTGCTGCGTCATGCTGCGGCTCCCCCGTGTCCGAAAACGCGCCCTTGCGTGCCCGTCCCCGTCGATTTGTTCATCTGATGCACCATTCACGCAAGTCCCTTCCCCTATCTGATCGATTCTGGCAACATCGTCCGCTATCCGGGATGAAACGTCCGGTGCGGGGGAGGAACACGCTCATGCTCGGCTTCGTCGTGCGTCGGCTGCGCGGGCGATTGCCGCTCGCCGCCGCCGTACTGCTGACAGTTTTGATCACCACCACGGTGCTCACCGCACTCTTCGCGTTCACCCGCGGCGTGGGCGAGGCCGGATTGCGCCAGGCGCTCCAGGGGCCCGGCCACGCACGCAGCACCGTACTGGTCACTGGCGGACATCCGGCGGCCGACCGCTCCAAGGACGACGAGGCGGTACGGGGCTTCGCGGACAAGCTGTTCGGACCGTTCCCGTCCACCACCGAGAGCGTGGCACGCAGCCGTTCGTACGGGCTGCCCGGTCTGCACGCCCAGCGCAAGGACGCCGACCTGACGCTGCTGGCGGCCTTCGCCAAGGAGCACGTACGGCTTCTCGCCGGTACATGGCCGCAGCCCGTGACGGGGCCGGTTTCCGGCCAGGGCAGCCGCGTTCCCGTGGCCGTACCCAAGGCGGCGCTGGTCCGGCTCGGGCTGACCGAGAACGCGCTGCCGGCCGAGGTGCGCCTCGACGGCCGGAACGGCGCCGACTCCTCACTGACCGTGCTGGTGACCGGCGTCTACGCGGCGAGCGACCCGGACGCCGCCTACTGGAAACTCGACCCGCTCGGCGCCCGCGGCCTCCAGGTCGGCAATTTCACCACGTACGGCCCGCTGCTCGCGGACGACTCGGCATTCACCGCCGGCGGCCTCGCACAGGACAGCCGCGCCGTGCTCATCACCCCCGACTTCGCCACCGCCGACATCAACGGGACCGAGGCGGTCCGGGCGCGAGCGACCAAGGCGACCGAAGCGTTCCAGCGCACCTCCGGACTGTATCCGACCACCGAACTCCCCGTAATGCTCGGCGAGTTGGAGTCCGGCCTGACCGTGGCCCGGTCCACCCTGCTGGTCGGCGCCCTACAACTCGCCGTCCTGGCCGGAGCCGCGCTGCTGCTCGTATCGCACCTGTTGACGGAACGCCAGGAGAGCGAGCGCGTCCTGCTCACGGCCCGCGGCGCCTCCCGTCGTCGGCTCGCCCTCCTCACGGCGGCCCAGTCGCTGCTGCTCGCGCTGCCCGCCGCCGCCCTCGCACCGCTGCTGGCCCTGCCGTTGCTCCGCCTCCTCGGCGGATACGGCTCACTGGCCCGCATCCCCTTCACCGTCACCCTCAGCCCGTCGCTCTGGCCGGTCGCGGTGGGCTGCGCCCTCGGCTGCGTCCTCCTGACCACCCTGCCCGTCGTTCTGGGCGCTGCGGCGGCCGCCTTGCGACGGACCGGTCGCCGCCAGGCGCTCGTCACGGGCGCCGCCCGCTCCGGGCTGGACCTGGCGCTGGTGGCGCTGGCTGTGCTCGCCTACCAGCAGCTCTCCCGGTACGGCTCCAACGGGTCCGCTCCGGCAGCGAGTTCCGCTGACCCGTCCGCCGATCCGTCCGGGGCGCTGTTCGGTGTGGACCCCTTGCTGGTCGCCGCCCCGACGCTCGCGCTGTGCGCGGGCACCCTGCTGGTCCTGAGGCTGCTGCCGTTCGCGGCACGCCTCGGCGCGCGGATCGCCTCCCGCGGCCGGGGGCTGGGTCCGGCACTCGTCGGCTGGCAGCTCGCCCGGCGGCCGCGCCGTGCCACCGGCCCGGTGCTGCTGCTCGTCCTCGCCGTCTCCAGCGGGACTTTCGCCCTCGGCCAGCACACCACCTGGTCCCAATCCCAGCGCGACCAGGCCGACTTCACCACCGCTGGGGGCCTGCTGATATCCGGCAGCGACCTGCCCCCGATGGGCCGGGCCGGCCGCTACGGTGCTCTGCCCGGCGGTGAGCGGGTGATCCCGACGCTCCGTGCGAAGCAAGAGCTGCCGGGCGGGCGCACCGCGCAGGTGATGGCGTTGGACGCGGCCGCCGCCGCCGAACGGGTTCCGCTGCGGCCCGACTTGCAGAACGGGCGCTCCCTGCGCGAGCTGTTCGCGCCGCTGGTCTCCGCGTCGGGGCGGGGGGCGGCGGCCGCCTCCGGCATCCCGCTGCCCGACAGCCCGCAGCGCATCGACCTCGCCGTCGCCGTACGGGGTGTCGGCGCGGCCGGCCGCGCGAGCGTGGGCCTGATGCTGCGCGACCGGTTCGGCATCACGTACCGGAGTCCGCTGGCCCAGCTCCCCGAGGACGGCGAGGCCACCGTGTCGGTGAACCTCGACTCGCTCGTCGGCGCCCCGCTCGGCTCGGCCGCCACTCCGCTGCACCTGGCCGGGCTCGTGTTCACGTACGACCACACGAGCTGGAACCCCGACATCGACGACGTGGACACCCCTGATCCGAACAAGAGGTTCGACGAACTGACCATACGGAGCCTCGCGGTCTCGCAGACCCGCGACGGCACGGCGGTTCCCGTCGTTGCCGCCACCTCGGACTGGAGGCTCACGGCTCCGGCGCTCAACCACGGCGCCCCGTCCGCCGAGTCACTACCCGCCTCCACTGCGGGCGGCGCCCCGGCGTTGGCCAGGCTGCGCTACCACGCCGGCCCCTTCGAGGCCGGCGGCGTACTGGTCACCCTGGCCCCGCCATCCGCCGCGGAGTCCGAGGTCCCCGGCATCGCCACCCGGGCCTACCTGGCCGCGGTCGGCGCGGCCGTGGGTGATCTGGTGCCCGTCAAGCTGGGCGACGCCACCGTGCCGGTACGCGTCACCGCGGCGGTCGGCTCGCTGCCGGTCGCCGGAGACACCGCGATCACCGTCGACCTGGCCACGGCGAGCCGGGTACTGGCGGCCGGCGGCCTGGAGCTTCCGGCGCCCACCGAGTGGTGGATGCCGGCCGCCTCTGCCGACGACCCGGCGCCGGCCCGCGCCGCCGCCGAGCTGCGCTCCACAGCGGGCGTCCAGCAGGTGCGGCTGCGCGAAGAGGTGGCCCGGATCCTGCTGGACGACCCGCTCAGCGCGGGGCCGCAGGGAGCGCTCGCCGCGCTGGCGGTGGCCTGCGCGGTGCTGGCGGCGATCGGCTTCGCGGCCTCGGCCGCGGCGGCTTCCCGCGAACGGGCCCGGGAGTTCTCGGTGCTGCTGGCGCTGGGGGCACGCCGGCGGGACCTGGCCCGGACGGCCACAGCCGAGAGCTGCGTACTCGTCGGCCTGGGCACCGTCGCCGGGCTGGGGCTGGGCGGTGTCATCGTTCATCTCGTGGTGCCGCTGATGGTGCTGACGCCGGCCGCCGGGCGGCCGATGCCGGAGGTGCTGGTGGACCTGCCCACGGCGCGGACCCTGCTGCTGGCCGCCGCCATCGCCGCGGTGCCGCTGCTGTCGGCGGTCGTCGGCGGCCTGCGCAACCGGAACACCTTGAAGACAGCCGACCGGCTGCGGCACATGGAGGAGATATGACCGGGCCGGCCGCGACGAACGCCGAGCGGCGCACTCCGGACGGCACGGAGCCTCCCGGGACCGCCCAGGGCGGGACCCCCTCCCACGTGGTACCCGCGCCCGCCCCCTGGGTGCGGACCCGGCTGCGCGCGACCCCGCTCGCCACCCTGCTCGCGGTGGCCCTGGCCTTTGTCGCCGTCCTGCTCTCCGCCGCCCTGCCGCGCGCCGAGGACCGGGGCGCCGACCAGGCTCTGCAGTCCTTCCTGAAGTCACGCGGTCCGAGCCCGACCAGCCTGTGGGTCACCGCGCCTCTCCGCCCCACGAACCCGAACGCCAAGGATCTGGACGAGGTGCTGGCCGCTCTGGTCTCCGGTACCGGTCCGCTCCTGCGCGTCGCTCCCAGCGGTCCCGTCCACGGATCCTCGGCGGACGCCCGGCCACTCCTCAACCCCGGACTGGCCCGCCCCGACGGCATATCTCCCCAACTCTCCCTTTACCACCTGCGCGAGGCCGCCGGACACGTCCGGCTCGTGGAGGGGCGATGGCCCGGTGCCCCCGAACCCGGCGGGCCCGTTCCCGTCGCGCTCTCGCAGAGCGCCGCACGGTCCATCGGTGCCCGGGTCGGGATGGTGCTGGAGGCCGCCGCGGGCTCGTCCGGACCGCTCAAGGCCGAGGTGGTCGGGCTCTACGCCGCGAATGACGAGGCCGACGTCTACTGGACCGATCTCGCCTGCCTGACCCGCGCCTGCCTCTCCCCCACGCCCACCCGCCCGCCGCTCACCTACTGGCAGACCGCGGGCCTCATCGCCCCGGAATCGCTGGACCGGCTCGGCGAATGGGGCCAAGGCAAGGCCCGGGACTTCTGGCGGATCCCGGTCGACATCCGGAACCTGCGCGCCGATCAACTGCCCGACACGGCAAAGGAGGTCGCCTCCTACATGGCCGGACCGACCGCGACCCAGCTGGGCTGGGACACCCACCGGTCCGATCTGGACATCGCCTCCGGCCTGCCCGAACTGTTCAAACAGGCCGAGGCCCGGCAGCGGGCGGCCGCGCCCCTCGCCGCGATGGGCCCGGCCGGAGCGGCCGGGGTCGCGTTCGTCGTGTTCTGCCTGGCGGCCGCGCTCACCGGCGACCGACGGGAATCCGAGCTGCGGCTGCTGCTGGCCCGCGGCGGGTCCCGGGCCGGCATCGTGCGCCGGCTGCTCGCGGAGAGCGCCGTCACGGTCCTGCCGGCCGCCGCCCTCGCGACGGCCCTCGCCGTGGTGCTGCTGCCGACCCCCCGCGTGACGGCCACCGTGCTCGCCGCCTCGGCCGCCACGCTCGTGTCACTGCTGGCCTTCCCCCTACGGGCCGCCGTGTTGCTGTCGCCGCCGCGCGGGCCCAGGCCCCGGCGGCGCCTGGTCGTCGAGCTGCTCGTGCTCGCCGCCACCGCGGCCGCCGTGTTCGAGGTCCGCTCGCGCGGGATCGCCCCGGCCGGCTCCGGGGTCGACCCGCTGCTGGTCGCCGCCCCGCTGCTGCTCGCGCTCTGCGGCGGCCTGCTGCTGGCCCGGGTCCAGCCCGCCCTGGTCGGGGCACTGGCCCGCGCGGCCGGGCGGGGCCCGGGGCTGATCGGCTTCCTCGGACTGGCGCGCGCCGCGCGGGGCACCGGGGGCATGTCACGCCCGTCCGTACTCCCGCTGGTGGCACTGCTGCTGGCCGTCACCACCGGCGGCTTCGGCGGCACCGTGCTGACCGCGGTGCAGGACGTGCGGCTCGAGGTGGTGCGTCAGGCCATCGGCGGCGACGCGCAGATCGCGGCGCCCAGCAGCACGCTCCCCGAGTCCCTGACGAAGGCCGCGGCCGCGCTGCCCGGCGTACGGTCGTCGGTGAACGTGTGGACCGAGGACAACGCCTTCCTGATCGGCAACAAGCCGGGCACCACCCAGGTCAGCGTCGTGGTCGCGGACCCGGTGGCGTACGCGGAGCTGTCCCGGGCCATCGGGCGCGGCACATTCGACCCGGCCGCGCTCGCGGGCGGCGCGCCGGGCGCCCCGGCGCCCTCGGGCACCTCCGCCGCCCCCATACCGGCGCTCGTCAGCGGAGACCTCGCCGCGGAGGACGTCTCCTCGTACCTGCTGCGCATGGACGCCGGCGACCTCCACGTGACCGTCGCCGGCGTGATCGACGGCACGCCCGCCCGGCCGGGCGCCAAGTCCGCCACGGTGGTGGTGCCGGCCGGTCCGGTCACGGCCGCCCTGCCCAAGCTGGGCGCCCCCGACCGCTGGTACGCGCTGGGCTCCTTCGACCAGCACCGGCTGGAGGGGCTCGTACGCGCCGCCGACCCGGCGGCGACCGCCGGGCTCTACCGCGTCCGCACCAGCTCGGCCGAGGCCGCCGAGCTGGGCTCCGACCCGCTCCAGCGATCGGCCGAGCGGTTGTTCTGGGCCACCTTGGCCGCAGCCGCCGGATTCGCGGTGCTGGCGGTCCTGCTGACCCTGGTCCGGGCCGCCCCCGACCGCGCGGCGCTGCTCGCGAGGCTGCGCACGATGGGCCTGCGACCCCGGCAGGGGGTGCTGCTGATCCTCACGGAGTCGGTGCCGCTGGCGCTGGCCGCCGCCCTCGGCGGGGCCCTGGTGGCGGCGGGAGCGCTCGCCCTGCTGGGTCCGGCCGTGGACCTGTCGACGCTGGTGGGCGCCAAGGTGGTGACCGGCCTGGGGTTCCGCGCCCGGCCCGTACTGATCCAGGCGCTGGGCCTGGCAGTCCTCGTCGCGGTGGCCGTCCTCGCGGAGGCGGCGATATCCGGCAGGCGACAGATCACTACCGAGTTGAGAGCGGGAGACCAGCGGTGAACCGACCGGCCCACAGCGACCAGCCCACCTTCGAGGAGCTGCGGCAGCAGGCCCTGGCCGCCGCCGAGCCCGTGCGCCACGGCGCGGACACGGCCATCGCCTGCGACCGCCTGGTGCGGATCTTCAGCACGGACGGTGTGGAGGTCCAGGCCCTCCAGGGACTGGAACTGACCGTGGAGAAGGGCGACTTGATGGCCCTGGTCGGGGCCTCCGGCAGCGGCAAGTCCACCCTGCTCAACATCCTGGCGGGCCTGGACGTACCCACGGCCGGCAGCGCCAGCGTGGGCGGCTACGACCTGCTGGAGATGTCCGCACGCGACCGGCTGCGCTACCGGCGCGAGGCCGTCGGCTTCGTCTGGCAGCAGACGGCCCGCAACCTCCTGCCCTTCCTGACGGCGGCCCAGAACATCTCCCTGCCGATGCAGCTGAAGGGGACCGGACGCGGCGCCGCCAAGCGCCACGCGGTCCGCACCGGGGAGCTCCTCGAAGCCCTCCACATCGGCGACCTGGCGGGCCGGCGCCCCGCGGAACTCTCCGGCGGACAGCAGCAGCGCGTGGCCATCGCGGTGGCGATGGCCAACGACCCGGCGGTGCTGCTCGCCGACGAGCCGACCGGCGAGCTGGACTCGGAGACGGGCGGGGCCATCTTCGAGGCGTTCCGCACCGTCAACCGGGAACTGGGCGCCACCGTGGTCATCGTGACCCACGACCCGCTCGTCGCGGGCGAGGTCCGGCGCACCGTGGCGATGCGCGACGGCCGCACGAGCAGCGAGGTGCTGCGCCGCACGGTCACCGACGAGCACGGCGCCGAGTCGGTGAGCGAGCGGGAGTACGTGATGCTGGACCGCACGGGCCGGGTGCAGCTCCCGCAGAAGTTCCTGGAGGCCCTGGGGATGGAGCACCGGGTGGCGGTGGACCTCGCGGCGGACCACATCGAGCTGCGCCCCGACGGAGGCAGCGCCCAGCAGTAGCGGCGTACCCTGCTGCGTACGGGTACGAGTGCGGGCGCGGGCCGGGAGAGAGCCGGGCCACCGCACCCCGCGCCCCCGCTGCCGCCCCCGCTCCCGCCCCGTCCGCACCGGGGCCGCCTGCTCCTGCGCCGCCTGCTCCGCTCCCGCCGCTGATCCCTCCCCGACCGGCGAACCGGCTGGTGCGCGTCACTTCCGTGGCCCGGGTGTCGTTAGGGGCTCGGGGTTGACTCGGGGGGCGAAGGGATGACGGAATGCGGCAGTTTCCTCTGGAGATGCACCACATGGCACCCGGCCGGGTCGTCGAGTGGCGGTTGCGGTCCACTGCGGCGGCGGAAGCCGACGGGCTGGGCGGCACGGCGGGCAGGAGGGCTTCCTTCAACCAGGACAAGCACTTCACCGTCGCCGAGGAGAGCCGTGCGGCCGACGATCCCGTCGCCTCGTGGATCGCGGTCACCTTCGAGGTCGAAGGCGTGCTGGACGAGGACGCCCTGACCCGCTCACTGCTGGCGTTCGTACGCCGCCACGAGGTGCTGCGCTGCGAGTTCCGGCGGCTGGCCGGGGAGTTGGCGTGCGCGCCGATCCCCGCCGAGGAACTGGCCCTCGACACGGTGCAGGTGGCCTCCTTCGGGCGCACCGAGGAGCTGACCGGCTTCCTCGTCGAACGGTTCAAGCGGAGCATCGACACCCTGTCCTGGCCGCTGTTCACGATGGGCGCGGTGCTCCGCGAGGACTCCGCGACCGTCTACCTCGCCTTCGACCACATCGTGTGCGACGGCATGTCGATGCCGATCGTGGTCCAGGAGGTGCAGAGCGGCTACGAGGCCCTGCGCCGCGGCGAGGAGATCGACCCGGCGCCCGCGGCGAGCTATCTCGACTTCGCCGAGGAGCAGCGCCGCCGCTACCTGTCCATCGCCGCCGACGACGAACGGCTCGGCTACTGGAAGCAGTTCATGGCGCGCGGCGGGGAGTTCTTCCCGCGCTTCCCGCTCGAACTGGGCGTGGAACCGGGCCGGATGTACTCGATCGTCAACGAGGCCTCGCCGCTGCTGGACTCCGCCGAGGCGGAGGTCTTCGAGAAGGCCTGTCTGGCGGTCGACGGCAAGCCGTTCATGGGGGTGCTGGCCGCCGTCGCCGTCTGTCTGCGCGAGGCCGGCGGTCCGGGCGTCTACCGGGGGTTCATGCCGGTCAGCGAGCGCGGCCGCGCCGAGTGGACGAACTCGGTGGGGTGGTTCGTCAACACCATGCCCATCGAGTTCGATGCCTCGCCCGGACGGGACTTCACGCAGGTCATGGCCTCGGTTCGGGCCGGGTTCGGCGAGATGATCGGCCATGTCGACGTGCCCTTCGTGCGGGCCTGGGAGCTGTTGGCGCCCCGTGAGTTCGCCGCCCGCTCCTGGCCGTACCCGGTGAACTTCTTCTCGTACATCGACATGCGCAAGTGCCCGGGTGCCGAACGGCACGAGGACTGGCAGCCCACCTCCCACGTGTGGTCGGCGCAGGCCAACGGGGCCTGCTCCTGGTTCCAGCGGGACGCGGACGGGCTGCACATGAACTCGATCTACTCCGACACCCCGGCGGCCCGCCGCACCATGGACGGATTCCAGGAGGCGCTGCGCGAGACGGTCCGGGAGATCGCCCGCCACGGCTCCCTCCGCCGGCCGATCGCGCTGACTTCGCCGCGCCGGCCGGTGGCCCGTACCCCGCTGGACGTGGCGGCGTTCGCCCGGCGCCCCTGAGGCGCCGAGGCCGCCGGGAGCGGCCGGGGTCGAGTCTCAGTCGCCCAGCCGGGCGGCGCGCTCGCGCAGCAGGGCCTGCTCCCTGGCGTTGTGGGTGAGGGAGGCGGCGCGCTCGAACTCCGCGCGGGCTTCCGCCGGGCGGCCGAGCCTTTCCAGCAGGTCGCCCCGTACGCTGGGCAGCAAGTGGTAGGCGCGCAGGGCCGGTTCCGCGGCCAGGGCGTCCACCAGCGGGAGCGCCGCCTGAGCTCCCTCGGCCATGGAGACGGCGACGGCCCGGTTGAGCTCGATCACCGGTGAGGGCACGAGCCGGACGAGACGCCCGTAGAGGGCGGCGATCGTCGGCCAGTCGGTGTCCTCGAAGCGGACGGCGCCGGCGTGCGCGCCCGCGATGGCGGCCTGGACCGAGTAGGGGCCGGTGCCGGCGCGGCTCAGGGATTCGACACCGCGCCGGATCAGCATGCGGTTCCACCTGGCCCGGTTCTGGTCGGCGAGCAGCACCGGCTCGCCGGCCGGGCCGGTGCGGGTGGCCATGCGGGAGGCCTGGAACTCCAGCAGCGCCGCCAGCCCGTGGACCTCGGGTTCCTTGGGCATCAGGCCGGCCAGGACGCGGGCCAGGCGCAGGGCGTCCTCGCAGAGGGCGGGCCGGACCAGGTCGTCGCCCGCGGTCGCCGAGTAGCCCTCGTTGAAGACGAGGTAGATGACCTCCAGCACGGAGGCGAGGCGCTCTTCGCGATCGGCCCCGTACGGGACTTCGAAGGGCACGGCCGCCTTGGCCAGGGCCCGCTTCGCCCGGACGATGCGCTGGGCGACCGTGGGCTCGGAGGACAGGAAGGCGCGGGCGATCTCCTGGGTGGTCAGCCCGCCCATCAGGCTCAGGGTGAGCGCGATCCGGGCGTCCGTGGCGAGCACGGGGTGACAGGCGGTGAAGATCAGCCGGAGCAGGTCGTCGTCGATGGCTTCGGGGTCGGCGAGCTCGGCGGACTCCGAGGCCGGCGGCTCGTCCTCCAGGGTGCGGCCGACCTCCGCGAGCTTGCGCGCGTAGGTCTCCTTGCGGCGGACGAGGTCGATGGCGCGGTGCTTGGCGGTGGCCATCAGCCAGGCGCCCGGCTTGTCCGGGACACCCGACTGCGGCCACTGTTCCAGCGCGGCGACCAGCGCGTCCTGCGCGAGTTCCTCGGCGATGCCGACGTCGCGCACGATGCGGGCCACGCCCGCGATGATCCGGGCGGATTCGATCCTGAACACCGCTTCGACCGCACGGGTCGCATTCACTGCCGTCACGGCCACCCATCAGAGCAGCCGTGACGAGGCGGGGCAAACCCGGAGGCAGGGCAAACGCGGAGAGGATCAGGCCTGCGGGCCCGGGCCCTCGTCGATCTGGCGGAGCTCGATGCCGACCGTCCAGTTCTCCGGGTGGACCTCCAGGAAGCGCTTGGTCCACTCCAGCGCCTCGTCCTTGTCCTTGCACTGCATCAGGGCGTACCCGCCGACGACCTCCTTGGTCTCGGTGAAGGGGCCGTCGGTGTAGCTGAGCTTGCCGCCGGACCAGGTGACCCTGGTCCCCTCGGAGGTGGGGAGCAGACCGGCGGTGTCCAGCATGACCCCGGCCTTGGTGATCTCCTCCAGCAGCCCGCCCATGCGCTGCTCGAAGTCCGCCGGGAAGGGGGTGTCGGGGGTGAGGCTCTGCTCGTCGATGCGGACCATCGAAAGGAAGCGCGGCATGGTGACTCCTCGGTCGGGAAGGACGGGGGCTGTCCCCGCCTCTCACCCTTGCGTCGAACGGGAGACGCCCGGATCGACAGCTCCCCCGGAAATTCTTCAAAGAATCTTCCGGGACTGCCAACCGCAACCGCCGAAGGCGCGCCCACCGAACGCTACCGACGAGTAGGATCGCCGGGCCCAGGCCCCTTCGAGAGGATCCCCCGATGCCGCGCACACCGTCCTCACCCCTGCTCCTCGCCGGTCTGCTGGCAGGTGCGGCGGTGGCGCACGCGGTCGTCCCGAAGCAGTTCGACGCGATCGTGCCGCGCTCGCTGCCCGGCAGCCCGCGCGGGTGGACGTACGCGAGCGGCGTCGCAGAGCTCGCCCTGGCCGCCGGGGTCGCCCACCCGCGCACCCGCCGCGTCGCGGCGATGGCGACGGCGGCGTTCTTCGTCGGCGTCTTCCCCGCGAACGTCAAGATGGCCGCCGACGCCCGCCGCCGCTCCCCCGCCCTGCGGGCCGTCACCGTCGGCCGGCTGCCGCTCCAGGTCCCGCTGGTGATGTGGGCCCGCAGCGTGAGCCGGGCCGCGGCGACCCGCTGAACCTTTCCGACCTAACGGCTGTCGCCCGTCCAGTCCCAGTGACCCGGATCCTGCGAGCGACGGCGGTAGTGCGCCCGGCCGCCCGGACCGTAGCGCCCTATCTCCGTCGGGAGCCGGGCCTCCTCGGCGAGCTGCGGCCCGCTCCAGCCCGTGATGTCGAGCAGCAGCCCGTCGAGCGGGCCGCCGACGAGCTCGCCGTAGGCGTGCCCCTGGAGCGGACCCGGGTCGGGGTCGTCGTGGTCGGCGCCGTAGACCCGGCGCCGGAGCATCCTGTCGTCCATGCCGCCCAGCTTCACAGACGGCACTGACAACGCCCTGGCCAGAGGGATGACGGGGTCGCGGCAGCCGGTGCCCGCCGACCGGCGATGATGGGAGCCACCTTCCCGATCGCACGGCACACGAAGCGGAGCACCACCCATGGCACGTCTGGTACACCAGCCACTGGAGGACCAGGAGTTCGAGTTCATCCTCGGCATGACGGACGGGCCCGTGCTGGCCTACTTCTGCGGCAGTTGGCCGAAGGCCGTCGAGGCCTGCCGCGCGATGGACTCGGTCGTCGCCGAGCTGGCCCAGGAGTACGGGACGCGGCTGACGGCCGTCCGTACGGACATCACCCGCTGCCCCGCCCAGACCAAGCGGTACGAGGTCACCGGCGCCCCGACCGCCGTCCTGATCAAGGGCGGCGAGGCAGTCGCGACCCAGGCCGGGCCGATGACGCGCGAGGAGTTCCGCGCGTTCCTGGACCCTCACCTCTAGGCTGTTGGGCCGTCCAGGCGAAGCCCAGCAATCTGGCTGAAAGTCACATGGATCGGATAGGTGCCTAAGGCATGTAATGGGTTCCGGCAAAACGGAACCACCGCGTGCGAGGTGCTGTATGTCCGAGAAAACCGTTGCCTTCCCCCAGGACCGGACCTGTCCCTACCACCCGCCGACCGCCTACGAACCACTGCGGACCGGCCGACCGCTCTCCCGGGTCACCCTCTTCGACGGCCGCTCCGTGTGGGTGGTCTCGGGGCACGCCGAAGCGCGGGCCCTGCTCTCCGACGGCCGGCTCTCCTCCAACCGGCTGAACCCCGATTTCCCCACCCCCACCCGGCGGTTCAAGGGCCTGCAGCAGCGGCCCACCGCCCTGCTCGGCCTCGACGACCCCGAACACAACGCCCAGCGCAGGATGTTGATCCCGAGCTTCTCGCTGAAGCGGACCGCCGCCCTGCGGCCCCGGATCCAGGAGACCGTGGACCGGCTGATCGACGAGATGGTCGCGGCCGGCCCGCGCGCGGAACTGGTCGGCGCCTTCGCCCTGCCGGTGCCCTCGATGGTGATCTGCGCGCTGCTCGGAGTCCCGTACGAGGACCACGAGTTCTTCGAGAGCCAGTCGCGCAGGCTGCTGCGCGGACCGGAAGTCGCCGACGTGGAGGACGCCCGCGATCAGCTCAACGGCTATCTGCGCGAGCTCATCGGGCACAAGCGCCAGCACCGGGGCGACGGGCTGCTGGACGAGCTGATCACCCAGCGACTGGAGACCGGGGAGACCGATGTCGAGGAGTTGGTCTCACTGGCCGCGATCCTGCTGATCGCGGGGCACGAGACCACGGCCAACATGATCTCGCTCGGTACGTTCACCCTGCTCAATCACCCCGAGCAGCTGGCCGAGCTGCGCGCCGACCCGGCCCTGATGTCGGCGGCGGTGGAGGAGCTGATGCGGTTCCTGTCGATCGCGGACGGCATGCTGCGCGTGGCGAGGGAGGACATCGAGATCGGCGGGGTGACGGTGCGCGCCGACGACGGGGTGATCTTCTCCACCTCCGTCATCAACCGCGACGAGGCCGTCTTCGCGCAGCCCGACGACCTGGACTGGCACCGGCCCACACGGCACCACCTGGCCTTCGGCTTCGGCATCCACCAGTGCCTGGGCCAGAACCTGGCCCGCGCCGAGATGGAGATCGCGCTGGGCACCCTCTTCGAGCGGCTGCCGGGGCTGCGGCTGGCCGTCGAGCCCGGCCTGATCCCGTTCAAGCCCGGGGACACCATCCAGGGCATGATCGAACTCCCTGTGGCCTGGTGAGGAGCCCGATGTCCACTGCGCACATCTCCATCGACACGGGCGTCTGCATCGGGGCCGGCCAGTGCGCCCTGACGGCGCCCGGGGTGTTCACCCAGGACGACGACGGCTTCGGCGCACTGCTGCCGGGGCGCGAGGACGGCGCCGGCAGCCCCCTCCTCCGGGAGGCCGCCCGGGCGTGCCCGGTGTCGGCGATCACGGTCGAGGAGGACCGCTAGCGCTGTGTCCGGTCCGGGTCCTGCCGCGCCCGGCAGGACCCGGGCCGGACACCTGCCGGTCAGTGCCCCGAGCCGCCGAGCCGCTGGAGCCGGGCCTCGTCCAGGTCCAGCGCGTTCTGGGCCTGGTTGATGGCCTGGGAGCTGTAGACGCCGGTCGAGCGGGCGGCCAGTACGGCGTCCCGGGCCGCCGCGATGACACCGAGCCGCAGGTCCACGTACTGCTCGCGCTCGTCCTGCCGTACGGGGGCGGTCCCGGCGGCGTCCAGCCGGGCGTCCTCGCGGACCTTGGTGACCACGGCCTGCGCGTACGGGCTGCCGTCGTTCCGCACGAGGTCCGGCTCCTCCAGCACGCCCCGGCCCGCGGTCGCGATCTCGGCGAGCAGCCGCTGGTACTCGTCCCGCAGCCGGGCAGGATCGTCGCCGGGGATCTTCACCGCCCGGATGACGGAGGGCAGGGTCAGGCCCTGGAGGAGCAGGGTGGTGGTGGCGACGACGAAGGCGATCAGCAGCAGCTGGGGGCGGTACGGGGTGTCCGCGGGCAGGGTCTGGGCGGCGGCGACGGTGATCGCACCGCGCATCCCGGCCCAGGCGAGGGCGACTCCGCTGCGCCAGCCGAGGCTTTCGTTGACCTTGAAGTCCACGTCGGCGGAGGCGCGGGTGACCCGTTCCCTCATCTGCTGCTTGCGCCGCGGCGACAGGGCCCTGCGGGGCCGCCCGGGGATCCCCTGCCACTCGGCCTCCGGAGCGCCGAGCTTGTCCATCAGCCAGTCGAGCCGCGGCTTCTTCTCAGCGGCCCGCTGCGCGTCCTTGCGGACGGAGGCGATGAGCGGGGCGACGAACACCATGCGCGCGATGATCACCAGCGCGGCGGCCGCAAGGCCGATGAGCAGGGCGCGCGGGGCGCTGAGGCCCTCGGTCTGGACCTCGTCGAGGAGGCTCTTGAGGCCGAGGCCCATCAGGAGGAAGATCGCGCTTTCGAGCAGGAAGGCGAGGGTGCGCCAGTTCATGGCCTCGGTCAGCCGGTCCTGCGCGCTGAGGAACCGCGGGCTCTGGTGGCCGGTGACCAGGCCGGCGACGACGACCGCGAGCACCCCGGAGGCCCGGAACTCCTCGGCCGGCAGGAAGGCGACGAAGGGCACGACGAAGGAGATCGCCGTGTTCAGCAGGCTGTCCTTGAGCAGGGCCCGGACCCGGACGTTGACGAGGCCGACGACCAGCCCGACGGCGGTGGCGACGGCCACGGAGAAGAGGAAGTTCCCGGCGACCCCGGCCAGGGAGACGGTTCCGGCCATCGCGGCGATCGCGGAACGCAGCAGCACCAGCGCGGAGGCGTCGTTGACGAGCCCTTCGCCCTCCAGCATCGTCAGCAGCCGTGACGGCAGCCCGAGCTGCTTGCCCATGGAGGTGGCGGCGACGGCGTCGGTGGGGCTGACGACGGCGCCGAGGGCGAAGGCGGCGGGCCAGCCCAGTCCCGGCATCAGCCAGTGGAAGAGCCAGCCCGCGCCGAGGGTGGTGACGGCGACGAGCAGGACCGCGAGGCCGCTGATGGCCTTGACGTTGCGGCGGAAGTCGGCCGCTGGCATGTTGACCGCCGCCGAGTAGAGCAGCGGTGGCAGCACGCCGGCGAGGACCCATTCGGGGTCGATGGCGAGCGCCGGTACGCCCGGGACGAAGCTGAGGGCGAGGCCGACGACCACCAGGCTCAGCGGCGCGGCGAGGCCGAGCCGCTTCGAGAAGGCGGCGACGGCGACGATGCTGGTGACGCCGGCGATCGAGACGAGGGTCATTTCCATGCGCGGTACGGGGCCTTAAGCGGGGCTCGGGGAGGATTTGTCCACCACCGTACGCTCATGGGTTTTACCGCGTCAAAAATTGAGCAGCTCAACTTTTGGCGCGGCCCCGCACGATCACCCGCCTCCGCGACCTGCACCCCTGGCACGGCCTGCGCGCCTGACGTGACCTACGCGGCTGGCGTGGCCTCCGGCAGCAGTCCGGCCGCTTCCCGTTCCAACGCCAGGGCGCCGTCCACCAGCTCCGCGCAGGCGTCGAAGAGCTCCCGCCGCGCGGCGGCGTCCGACTCCGGGTCGGCCGTACGGGCCAGCTCCGCGAGCTGCGACCACTGCCCGCCGGAGCTCCGGAAGAGGCCGGCCGCCTCCGGGTGTCCGGCGAGGTCGAGGAAGTCCGCGTACAGCGGCCGGGTGGCGCCCTGGGCGGTCCACTCCTCCTCCAGGCAGGCGTGCAGCCGTCCGGTGCCCAGCGCGAAGGCCTCGGGGTTGGCGAACCGGCGCTCCCAGCCCGACTTCGTGGTGGTGTCGCGCAGCTGCGCGGCGAACTTCTCCATGCCGGAGAAGCCGAAGTTGACGTCGAAGTGGTTGCCGAGCACCGGGCCGGTGAGGCGGCCGACGGTGTGGGCGATCGCGGCGTCCAGGTCCGGTTCCCCGGCGGGCTTGCCGGTGGTCACCACCATCTGGTGGCGGCCCTTCTTGTGTCCGGACCAAGCGGCACCGAACTCCTCGCGGTCGATCGCGTAGGGGGTCGCCGCCCCGTCCTCGACGTAGTAGGTGTCGCCCTCGTAGCCGACGACGACCACCACGTACGGATCCGCGGCGGCCAGCTCGGCCACGGCGGCGGGGCCGTGCCAGGGCAGGGCGGACCTGTTGACGGTGCAGAACACCGGAGCGCCGGCGTCGAGCGCGGCCTCGACCCGGTTCCAGCGGGGCTTGGCGCTGCGCGTGGCCTCGTAGGGGATGTTCAGGCGGCCGAGGGCCACCTGGACCCAGGGGTCGGGGTGGGCCTGGGCGACGATCGTCGGCATCGGCGGGCGGCCGGCGTACTCGAACACGAAGTACATGAAGCCGATCCCGCCCGCCAGGCCCGCGACCAGCGCCTCGTCGTGCACGCTGCCGAGCGCGTGCCGGATCAGCGAGGCCTCGCGGTGTCGTCCGGTGCCGAAGTCTTCATATACGAGCGCAGTCATGCGGCCAGGGTATCCGCGTCGCGGGGCTCGGACCGCGACCCGACTTCCTGTACAGTTGTCCAGGAAGTCGGACGGACCGGTCTTCGCTCACCCCGCCCCCAGGGAGGTGGCCGTGCACACGGTCGCAACGATCCTCATCGGCCTCGTCGCCGCACTGCACGCGTACATCCTGGTGCTGGAGATGTTCCTGTGGCAGCGGCCGCCCGGCCGGGCCCTGCACGGCTTCGATGCCGACACCGCCCGCCTGACCGCACCGCTCGCCGCCAACCAGGGCCTCTACAACGGGTTCCTCGCCGCAGGCCTGGTCTGGTCGCTCGTCATCGACTCACTGGCCACGCAGATCTTCTTCCTCGTCTGCGTGATCGTCGCCGGGGTGTACGGGGCCGCGACCGCCAACCGCCGGATCCTGATCGCCCAGGCCCTGCCCGGCGCCCTCGCCCTGGGCGCGGCGCTGCTCGCCGCGTGAGCTCCGGCCGGCCGGGCACCGACCCCCGTACGGCCCGCACCATGGCGCGGCTGCGGGAGAGCCTCCTCGCGGAATGCGGGGACCGACCGCTCTCCGAGGTCAGCGTCTCGGCGGTGGTCCGCCGGGCCGGCGTCGGCCGCGCCACGTTCTACCTGCACTACGAGGACCTCACCGCGCTCGCGGTGGACGCGTGCGCCGACGTCGTGCACGCGGCGGTCGACGCCCTGCACGCCTGGCAGACCGGGCCCTCGGCCCCCGCTCCGGCCCGCCCGCCCGCCGCGCTGGCCGAGTTCCTCGCCGGCGCCGCCGACCGGGCCCCGCTCCACCGCACCCTGCTCCTGCCGGGCGGCGGCGGCCCGCTCGGCGAACGCCTGTACCGGGAGCTGCGCGCCCGCAGCCGGGCCGAGCGGGCGGCGGTGGGGGCACCCCGGCCCGATCTGGTCGCCTCGGCGGTGGCGGCCGCCTTCACCGGCGTCCTCGCGGACTGGCTGCACGGCCAGTTCCCGGCGGACCTGGCGGACCCCTCCGAGCTGGCGGACCGGATCTGGGCGCTGCTGCTGGCCCTGCACCGGGCCGGTTAGACGCATGCCGTCCTGGGACGGCATGCGCTTCAGCCCGAGGCCAGGCCGCTCTCCTCCATCACCCGGGCCACGGTGTCCTCCAGGGAGTCCGCGGCCTCGACGATGCTCTCCCAGTCCCCGGGGAGCAGGTCGAGCGGCCGGTACCACTCGCGCAGCTCGGCCTCTCCGAGCTCGGCGGCACAGGGCTTGCCCGCGTGGCGCCGCACGGTTTCCTCGAAGGGCACGTCGAGGTAGTAGAAGTGGGTCCGCCCCCGGTGGGCCCGGCGCAGGGCGTCGAGCATGGGGCCGTAGCGGTCCGCGTAGAGGATGCCCTCGACGATGACGTGGAATCCGTGGTCCAGCGCGTACCGCGCCACGCTGCCGATCAGCCCGATGTTCGCCGCGCCGGGGGTGTCGCGTTCGCGCAGGACGACCCGTCGCAGGGTGTCCTGGCCCACGAGCGCGATGCCGCTGCCGTGGCGGTCGCGGATCTGCTCCGCGACCGAGGACTTGCCGGCGGCGGAGTTGCCGCGCAGCACGATCAGCCGGGTGTCCGGCGTGCCCGTCATCATCCGGTCCACGCTACCGGTCCGCGCCGCACGCGCGTGAGCCCCGCCCGAGGAGCGGACGGGGCTCAGCTCACCTGCCGGGCTCGTGAAGCGGCCTTAGAGGCCCACCACCTGCTCCGCCTGGGGACCCTTGGGTCCCTGCGTGACGTCGTACTCGACCTTCTGCCCCTCCGCCAGCTCCTTGAAGCCGGTGGTCTGGATGGCGGAGAAGTGCACGAACACGTCGGGACCGCCGTCGTCCTGCTGGATGAAGCCGAACCCCTTCTCCGAGTTGAACCACTTCACGATGCCTGTTGCCATCTGTACTGATCCTTCACAACGTTCCACCGGCCGCACACGCGGCCGGTCCCGATCCTGCCCATTGATCGGCCCGAGCACACGCCAAGCGCGGCCAACCGGGGTGCTTCCCGCTATTCGAACTTTTCTCCGTCCCGTCCGTGAAACGAGGGAGCAGGCCTTCACACGGGCCTTGGAGGGCCCTTCGAAAGGGGACCGACATGGGCGAGCTCGCGACCTTCCGGGTGCCGCGGCGGATAGCCGGGACGGCGGCGGACGCCGTGCTGGGCGGGGCTATGGTCCGCGCCTGGCAGCGCGACGGGATCTTCCAGGTGGCCGCCGACTGCGCGCAGGAGGCCCGTACGCGGGCCGCGCTGGCGGCCAGCGGGCGGTTCTTCGCCCGGCCTCCGGCCGAGAAGGCGGCGTACGTCAACGACACCTCGTACAGCGGGTACATCGCCTCGGGCGAGGAGGTGACGGCGGGGCGGCCGGACGCCTCGGAGATCTTCACCATCACCCCGGACATCGATCCGGGCGATCCCGGCGCGGCCGCCGGGCTGCCCTGTCACGGCCCGGTCCCCTGGCCCGGTCAGGAGTACCGGGCGGCCATGGAGGCGTACCTGGCGGGTGTCGGCGGGCTCGGCGAACGATTACTGCGGCTGGTGGCCCTGGGGCTGGGCCTGGGACCGGCCGGCATCGACCGGCTCGCGGGGCTGACCCGCGGCGGCTGGCACCACATGCGGGTGCTGCGCTTCCCGGCCGCCGCACGGACCGCCGAGCGCGGGATCGGCGCCCACACCGACTACGGGCTCCTCGTGATCGCCGCACAGGACGAGGTGGGCGGGCTCTGGGTGCGGCCCCCGGTTCCGGGCGAGCCCCGCCCGCGCAACTGGCTGCCGGGCGAGAGCTCGGCGGGGTTCGCCGAGAACCGGCCGGGCTGGACCTTCGTGCGGCCGGTGCCCGGAGTACTGACGGTCTTCCCCGGGGACATCCTCCAGTTCATGACCGGCGGCGCCCTGCTGTCCACCCCCCACAAGGTGCGGCTGGCCGACCGGGAGCGCCACGCCCTCGCCTATTTCCACGAGCCGCGCTTCGGCGCCCGGATCCGCCCGCTCGACCAGGGCCGGGCCGCGGAGGGCACGGTGATCCACTACGGGGAGCACTTCACCCGGATGTTCATGCGCTGCTATCCGCAGCGGGCAACGACGCGGCGGATCGAGGCCGAAGGGCTGCTGCGCTCGCTCGCCGCGGCCCACTGACCCGGCAGCCCAGGCAGTCGGCGTGACCGCCGTGCGCGGCGGTGTCGCGGACCCGCCAGTCCCACTGGTCCTCGGGACGGGGGCCGCTCGGCTTGCCCCAGCCGGCGAGGTGGAGCAGCCAGGTGACGATCCCCGCCACGACCACGACCAGGAGGCCGATCCAGATGCCGGGGGTCCAGGACGCGCACAGGGCCGCGCCCGCCGCCGCCGAGCCCACGAGGGCGATTGCCGTACCGGTCCAGCCGGCCACGGTGTGGCCGAGGTCTACGTGGCCGTGGGCGCTCATCGTTCTCCCCTGGTTCGGTGGGTTCAGTAGGCTCGAAACGGCGTTCTCTCACGGAGAAAGCCATTTATCTCACGAGCTAAGTAACTTAGATGCTAAGGAGTAACCGCGTGCAGGGCAAGCCCCGCCCCGCGGCCACGGTCCAGGAGGCGCTGTCGCGCATGGACCGGTACGTCGCCCTCGGCATCCTCGGCCAGCAGGAAGTCGCGCAGCTGCTGGGGCTGAACGTCACGGACCTGACCTGCCTGGGCCACATCCTGGGCGCCGGGGACAGCCCCCTCGGCGCGGGCGACCTCGCCGAGCTCACGAACCTCACCACCGGCGCCGTGACGGGGGTCCTCAACCGCCTGGAGCGGGCCGGATACGCGAACCGGCAGCCCGACCCCACCGACCGGCGCCGGGTGCGGGTGGTCGCCGACCCGGCGGCCGCCGCCAGGGTCTTCGCCGTCTACGAGCCCTTCTACGCACGGCTCGGCGCGGTGTTCGCCGAGTACTCCCCGGACGAGATCGCCGTCATCGCGGACTGGTTCGGGAGGGCGACGGCCGAGGTCACCGCCCATCTCGACCGGGTGCGGGCCGCGGAGCTCGGGCCCGTGGCCCCGTAGGCCCGATGGTAAAATTTGCCTTTTGGCGACGTTCGCGTCGCGCTCCCGATCATCTTGTGCGTCTCACGGAAGGTTCTGCATGAAGAACCCGTCACCTCATGGGCGCTTCGGCATCAAGCCCGGAGCGAAGGCAGGCCCGAAGGGCGGTGCGAAGGGCGGCGGGAAGACCCCGCGGACCCTCGGCCCCCAGGGCGAGTACTCAATGCCCCGGACGACCACGCCGGCGCTGCCGCCGGTGGAGTCCTTCTCGGAGCTCGGCCTGCCCCCTGAGCTGGTGACGACGATGGCCGACCAGGGGGTGGCGGAGCCGTTCCCCATCCAGGCGGCGACCCTCCCCAACTCCCTCGCGGGCCGGGACATCCTCGGCCGCGGCCGGACCGGCTCGGGCAAGACGCTCGCCTTCGGTCTGGCCCTGCTGGCCCGTACGGCGGGACAGCAGGCGGATCCGAAGCGGCCGCTCGCCCTGGTCCTCGTACCGACGCGCGAACTGGCGCAGCAGGTCACCGAGGCGCTGTCCCCGTACGCGCAGGCCCTGAAGCTGCGCATCGCCACGGTCGTCGGCGGCCTGTCGATCGGCAAGCAGACGGGCGCGCTGCGCACCGGCGCCGAGATCGTGGTGGCCACCCCCGGGCGGCTCAGCGACTTGATCGGGCGGCGCGACGTCCACCTGGAGCGCGTGAAGATCGTCGTCCTCGACGAGGCCGACCAGATGTGCGACATGGGCTTCATGCCGCAGGTCACCGAGATCCTCGACCAGGTGCACTTCGCGGGCCAGCGCATGCTGTTCTCCGCCACCCTGGACCGCAACGTGGACCAGCTGGTCCAGCGGTACCTGAAGGACCCGGTCGGCCACTCCGTGGACCCGCAGTCGGCCTCGGTGTCCACGATGGACCACCACGTGCTGCACATCCACGCCGCCGACAAGGTCTCGGCCGCGACGGAGATCGCGGCGCGCGAGGGCCGGGTGCTGATGTTCCTGGACACCAAGCACGGGGTCGACCAGTTCGTGAAGCACCTGCGCGCCATGGGCGTACGGGCCGAGGGGCTGCACAGCGGGAAGTCGCAGCCGCAGCGCACCCGGACCCTGGGCCAGTTCAAGGACGGCCTGCTGAACGTCCTGGTCGCGACCAACGTCGCCGCGCGCGGCATCCACATCGAGGACCTCGACCTCGTGGTCAACGTGGACCCGCCGGCCGACAGCAAGGACTACCTGCACCGCGGCGGCCGCACGGCCCGCGCCGGGGAGTCCGGCAAGGTCGTCACCCTGGTCACCCCGAACCAGCGGCGCGACATCGTCCGGCTGATGGCCGACGCCAAGATCCGCCCGACCATCACCCAGGTCCGCTCCGGCGAGGCGGCGCTGAGCCGGATCACCGGCGCGAAGGCCCCGTCCGGCGTGCCGCTGGCCGGCGCCGCGGCCACCGACGCCAAGGGCCGGCCCTCGGGCACGGAACTCGGCTTCCGCGGGATCGGGACCCGGCCCGGGCGGCCCGGCAAGGGCAAGGAGTCCCGTAAGACCATCGAGGCCCGGCAGGCCGCGGAGGCCCGCGCGGCGGCCCGGGTACGACGGGGCACGAAGTAGCGGGAGACCGCGGTGCGGTGACGAGGTGAGCGCGGGTGCCGGCTCCCCCTGCGGGGGCCGGCACCCGCGCAAACGCTTTCCCTGCGGCAGGCCCCTACGGCAGGCCCGAGCCGCTCACGCGGCCCGTCGCAGCAGCCGCTGGGCCGCCGCGTTGCGGACCCGGCGGGTACGGGCCTCGGCGGCGAGCAGCCGCAGGGCCTCGTCCGCGTGCAGCGACTGGGCCGCCGTGCGCTGGCACCAGTCGGAGGCGGCGAGGAGCTCCGCCCGGGACCAGGGCTCGCCCCGGGTGATGTCCTTGAGCAGGGTCCACTCCCGCAGCCGGCGGGCCGCGAAGGTACGGCCGGCGAGGGCCTCGCCCACGGCCCGCGCCCAGTCGGGGAAGGCCTCGTCGGCCAGGAGCCGGGCCGCCCGCCGGTCCAGGTGCGTGACCACGGCGCTCTCGGCCATCACCGGGTCCGGATCGCGCAGGACGGCGGCCACGGCCTCGGCTTCCGCGGGCTCACCGGAGGCGGCGGCCAGGGACTCCAGGTGCCGGGCGTAGCGCCAGTGCTCGGCCGGCTGCCCGGACGGCTCGGCGAGCCGCTGCGCGGGCACCCCGGACGCCTCGGGCACCCCGGGCGGCTGCTCGGGCGGCGCGAGGGCCGCGGTCGTCCCTTCGGCCCGGTTCGCCGGGCCACCCCCCTGGCGCGTCTGGTACTCGCTTCTCCCCATGCCGCCATTCCACACGACCCCGGTGAACGACCGGTGGTCAGGGTGGCATCGGGGCCGTTCCCTCAGGCCGGAGCCACCGCGCGGTCCTGCGGGGCCGGAGCGAGCATCAGGGCCTCCGCGCCGACCGGGCGGTATCCGGCGGCCTGGAACGCGCGGATGCTGCGCGTGTTGCCGGTGGACTGCTGGGACCAGAGCGGCGACCCGTCCGGGACCAGGTGGCGGGCGGCGCGGGCCAGTTCGCGGCCCAGTCCCCGGTGCCGGGCGGCCTCGTCCACCTCGACGGCCGTCTCCCAGCGGCCCGCCACTCCGCGGCCGAGTATCACCACTCCCCCGCCGGTGGGCGTCGCCCAGACCCGTACGCCGTCGCGGCGGGCCCGGGCCCGGCGGACCCGGGGGTGATCCGGGTCTTCGATCTCCCGGAGTTCCAGGGCGGGTTGGCCGGGGAGCGCCTCGGCGACCGTGAGCAGGTCGGTGGTGTCATGGGTCCGGCCGGTGCGGTCCAGGAGCGCGACGAGGAAACGCGGGTTCATGGTGGCCGCGAGGGCGTCGCAGTCGATGGCGGCCAGGGTGGAGCGCACCCAGTCGGGGTCCTCGTCGGTGAAGACCACGGAGTGCGCGGTGAAGGCGAGCACTCCGGCGTCGCGGGGGTTCGGCTGGGGCACGACGGTGGTGGTTCCGTCGGGCGCGGGGAAGCGGCCGGCGGCGGCCTCGTCCAGGATCTCGGCGAGTGCGAGTGACATGTCGGCGGATCAGCGCTCCAGGTCGGCGGTTTCCCACCATGATCACAGGCGAGTAACCGGCGCTCATGGGAGGGTGCCGCGCGGTCGGTTCCCGCCCACGGCACTAGCTCGTCTCGTGGGACTCGTAGCCGCCCGCGCCCTGGGTGTTCGCATGGCCCTGTTCCGGCAGCGGGGCGCCGGTTTCCAGGAGGGTCTTGAGGCTGGACGCGAGCATCGGCCAGGCGCGGCCGCACATGCCGATGAGGGTGCCGCCCGGTTCGAAGTCCTCATGGAGGATGGTCAGCCGCGCGAGGGTGTCCCCGACCGGCTCGATCTCGTACGTCACCTTCGTGCGCCGCTCGCGCGCCAGTTCGGCCCGGAGTTCCTCGCCGATGCCGGCGGAGGCCGCCCACTGCGGAGTGAAGGTGTGCCAGGTGTACGCGAGCCGCCGGTTCGGTACGCACTCCAGGACCACCTGCTCCGGATCGCTTGTCCGCGCCCCGCGCTCCACCCAGTCCATGGTCGACCCCACCCGCCAGTCGGTCTCGAAGTCGAGCCCCCAGTAGCGGCGGGTGAAAGCGGGCTCGGTCAGGGCCTGCCACACCCGGGCGGGGTCGGCCTGGACGTACACGGTGTAGGTGATCGCAGTCTCGCTCATCCCCCCATGCTGAGGGACCACGGGCCGCGGACCGGGGATTGAGCGGTGCCGCGCTCGGGGAGATGCGCCGCCCGCGCCGGGCGGCGAACCGCCGGGGCGTGTCGTCACATGACGCCGACCACCAGGGCGAGGAAGCCGGGCAGTGCGAGGGCGCCCAGGAGGGCGAGGCGGGCATCGCGCGGCATGCGCCGGATTCCGGGGGCGAAGTACAGCAGCGCGAGCACGCCTGCCGCGCCGCTCGTCACGGTCAGCGGCCGCTGCCACGCCCCGGTCACGTCCTTGCCGGACTCTGCGCCGAGCAGGCAGACCACGGCCAGGAGCAGGACGACGAGCGCCACCGACAGCGCGGTGAGCGACCACAGCACCACCGCGGCCACCTTGAGCGCCAGGCCGAGGGGTTCGGGGCTCTTGGGGGACGCTGTGCGCATGACGGGCTCCTGGTGCTGATCTGCGGTGAGACGACCAGTCTGGGAGCCGGGCGGGCGGGAGCGGATGAGTGCGCGTACTCAGACCGCGTCGGCCGCATGCTCAGCCGTGAGCCGGGCGATGCCGAGTGGAGTACGTGCCGCGTGGGCCACTGGCCTCACCAGCGGCAGCCCTCCTGCGGGAGTTCCGTCGGCGGGGTGCGGGGCGGGGAGGGGAGGGAGAGGTGGGTGCGGGCGGCGTGGACGGCGGCGAGCTCCTCCTGGCCCGCCGGGCCCCAGTCGCTGAGTTCGCGGACCTGTTCGGGGGTGGCCAGGAGGCGCGCGTACGCCGGGTCGGGGCCCGGCGGCACGGCCGTGAGCCGGGCGGCCGTACGGGGGTGCGCGCACTGGTCGGCGTACCGGTGGCCCAGCGGGAACGCGCCCGCGGTCGTGCCCGCCTTCGGGGACGGGAGGTGCGCCGTGCCGGTGGCGCGGGCGATGAGCAGCAGGACCCGGCCGTCGGGGGCGAAGAGCCAGCCGGCCGGGTCGCGCAGCGGCAGGTGCGCGGGGACGGAGGCCGGTCCGGGGTGCCAGGTGCCGTGCTGCCGCGGGCGGCGGGTGCGCAGGACGCCGAGCCGGTCCAGGGCGGTGGGTGCGGTGGGGCGCCCGTCCTCCAGCAGGGCGGTGCCGCCGCCGTTGATCCGCGCCCGCAGGGCGGACAGGGCGCGGCGGGCGTCGCCCGCGTCCATCAGGCCGGGCAGATCGGCCGGCTCGGCGAAGTGGATGCCGGTGATCTCCTGCGCGGGGAGCCGGACGGACTCGATCAGCTCCCGGCTCCAGGTGCCTCCGTCGAAGACGTGCAGGATCTCCCCCGGGAAGCGCATCGCGGGCGGGAACCCGGGCGCGTCGGCGGGGATCCAGTCGACGGCGAGGCCGCGCGGGTAGCGGCCTTCGACTCCGAGCTCCTCGCGCACCTCGCGGGCGGCCGCCGCGGACGGCGCCTCGGCCGCGTCCACCGCGCCGCCGGGAAGCAGCCGGTCGGAGCGGTAGTCGACGCTCTGGAGGAGTACGCGCCCCTCCGGGTCGGTGACGAGGACCACGGCGCCGGCCCAGACCGTGGCCCTCGAGGCCCCGTACTCCTCCGGCGTCATCCAGGTGCTCGGGGCCGGGATGTCGACCGCGTCGTTCTTCGTGGCCTCGTGGTTCTTCGTGGCCTCGTCGGTCAGCTGCGGCATCGGACTCCCATTCAACGTAGGGGCGTTCACCGTGGGTGGACCCGCCGCCTGTGCAACAGTGCGGACGGGCCCCGGGTTACGCAGGCCACCCCCTCCCCTTTACCAGCCCTATACCTCCTTATTACCTGGTTACATGGATCTTGCTAGGTTTCGGGAGCGGACTGGCGGCCTGAAAAATCGCCGGTCCGACCACGTCACCGGAGCGAGGAGAGACCCCGACATGCGACGCGCACCCCGTACGGGCACCCGGGCGGCCACCCGTAAGCGGTGGACCGTGCCGGGCGTCGCGGGCGTGGCCGGCGGCGCTGCGGTCCTCGGCTTCGGCGGGCTGTACGCCGCCGGTCTGCTGCTGGCGGGCGAGGAGGTCGCCGCCGGTACGAAGGTGCGCGGAGTCGACATAGGCGGGATGAGCCGCACCGAGGCCCGGCAGACCCTGGACCGGGAGCTCGACCCGTCCGCCGCGGCCCCGCTGGGGCTGCGGATCGGGGAGCGCTCCGAGCAGGCGCACCCGGGCACGCTCGGCCTGTCCCTGGACACCGGCGCCACCGCCGACCGGGCGGCGCGCTCCGGTTCCGGCCCCGTCAGCGTGATCGGGCGGCTGTTCTCCTCCGGCGATCCCGACGTCGAGCCGGTGGTCCGGCTCGACGAGAAGACGGCCCGCGCCGCGCTGGACGGGATCGGGGCGAAGGCCGGGCAGCAGGCCCGGGAGGGCGCGGTCTCCTTCGAGAAGGGCAGGGCCAAGGCGGTGGCCCCCATCACCGGCACCGCTCTCGACGTCGACGGCTCCCTCGAAGTGCTGCGCTCCGCCTATCCCCGGACCCGGACCTCCGCCGGGGCCGAGGAGCCCGTCGATCTGCCCGTCCGGCGCACGGAGCCCCGGATCGGGCAGCAGGAGACGGAGCGGGCGCTGAAGGAGTTCGCCGAGCCCGCGGTGTCCGCGCCGGTCACCCTCACCGTGGACGGCAAGCGCATACCCGTCGGCCCGGCCGTCCTCGCCGAGCACCTCTCCCTCGAGGACGACGGCCAGGGCCGCCTCGCCCCCGCCCTCGACGCCAAGGCGCTGCTCGCCGACCCCGAGCTCGCCGGGCCGCTCCGCCGGGCGACGCCGGGCCCCGTCGAGGCCAAACTGCGCACGGACTCCGCCGGGCGGGTGGCCGTCGCCGAGGAGGGCACCCCCGGGCGCCGGATCAGCGAACAGGGCCTCGGCGCCGCCGTACTGCCACTGCTGACCCGGACGGGCGCCGCGGAGCGTACGGGCGAGGTCCCCACGGAGGCCGTGCGGCCGAAGCTGTCCAAGGACACGGTCGAACAGCTGGGCATCAAGGAGCAGATGTCCACCTTCACGGTCGAGTTCGAGAAGGCCCCGTACCGGACGACGAACATCGGCCGGGCCGCCGAGCTGATCGACGGCTCGCTCGTGATGCCCGACGAGACGTGGAGCTTCAACCGCCGGGTCGGCGAGCGGACCGCGGAGAACGGCTTCGTCGACGGCCTCATCATCAACAACGGCCAGTACGAGAAGGCCTCGGGCGGCGGGGTCTCGGCGGTCGCCACCACCGTCTTCAACGCGATGTTCTTCTCGGGCGTCAAGCCCGTCGAGTACGGGGCCCACTCCTTCTACATCGAGCGCTACCCGGAGGGCCGCGAGGCCACCGTCGCCTGGGGCAGCCTGGACCTGCGCTTCGCCAACGACTCGGGCAAGGCCCTCTACATCCAGGCGGAGGCGACCGACACCTCGATCACCATCAGCTTCCTGGGGACCAAGCAGTACGACGAGATACGCGCGACCAAGGGTCCCCGTACGAACGTCAAGCCGCCCGCCACGCGCACGGACACCGGCCCGAAGTGCGAGCCGCAGTCCCCGCTGGAGGGCTTCGACGTCGCCGTGGACCGGGTGTTCGTCAAGGGCGGGCAAGAGGTCAAGCGGCAGACGATGAAAACCACTTACACCCCGCGCGACAGCGTGACCTGCGGCTGAGGGGCGCTGCGCGGGGCGCACCGCTCCGGCCTGCCCCGGTCCGGTCTGGTCCGGTCCCGTCCCGTCCGCTCCGGTGTTCCTCACGCCACCCGTGCGGGTGAGCGCGTGCGGGAGGCCGGGGGTTCGTGCGGCAGGGTGGGCGCATGGAGTCGTGCCGGGGACCGTGGGTGCCCCTGATCGTTGTCGCGCTGGCCCTGACGGCCGGGTGTGTGACCGTACGGCCGGACGCGCCGGGTACGGGGCCCGGGACGCGATGGGTGCCGACGGGTGTGCGGACGGCCCTGCCGGCGCAACCGACCGTGGAGGCAAGGCCGTTGGGCCGACTGCCCGGGACCGAGCCGGCTCCCGCTTCCCCTGCCGCGCCGGAGTCGTCCGTTGCTCCGGAGGCCGGGGTGCCGGTGTCCGTGCCGGGCGCCTCCGAGCGGGGCGGGCAGCGGGGCGGGGCGGAGTCCGGGGCGGCGCGGCGGCGCCAGACCGGTCCGGACCGGCCGGAGCGGCCCCGGCGGGCCAAGCCCGGCCGGCCCGCCGCCGCGCCCGGTGCGGCTCCGGCCGCGAAGCCCCGTAAGCCCAGGCCCGCACCGAACCGCAGCTACGACATGGCACCGCTGTGCGCGGCGGCCCGGGGGACGGTGGACCCGGCCATCGTGGCGCTGTGCCACTGACCGGCCGGACCGGCTCCGACCGCGTGGCGCTGCCGGGCTCGGGCCGCGGGATTCGCTTGGATGGGCCCGGCGGGCCCCGGCCGGGGTCCCGACAGCCTCCACCCCCCAGGAGTCGCCATGGCGAAGATCGCACTCTTCGGCGCGACCGGCACCATCGGATCCCGGGTGCTGCACGAAGCACTCGGACGCGGGCACCAGGTCACGGCCGTCGTACGCGATCCCGCACGCCTCTCGGGGGCGGACGCGGGCACCGCCGTCGTCGTACGCGGCAATGTCCTCGACCCCGCGTCCGTGACCCAGGCGGCGGCCGGGCAGGACGTGGTGGTGAGCGCGTTCGGACCGGGCCCCGGAGATCCCGGCACCCTCGTCAGCGCCGTCAAATCGCTGATCGGCGGTGTGCAGGCGCTCGGCGCCGACGGATCCCGGCCGCGGGTGATCACCGTGGGCGGCGCCGGCTCGCTGCGCACCCCCGGCGGGCCGCTGGTGTGGGACCAGGCCGGAATCCCGGAGCCCATCCTCGCCGTCATGCACGCCCACGGGGACGCGCTCGACTTCCTGCGCACCGTGCCGGTGGACGAGGTCCGCTGGACCAACCTCAGCCCGGCCGCGCGGATCGAGCCCGGCGAGCGGACGGGTACGTACCGCCTGGGCGACGACGATCTCGTCGTGAACGACGAGGGCCACAGCCTGATCTCCACGGAGGACTACGCCGTCGCGCTGGTCGACGAGATCGAGCGCGACGCGCACGCGGGCAAGCGGTTCACCATCGGGTACTGAGCCTCGGGTACTGAGCCTCGGGTACTGAGCCTCGGGTACTGCTCATCGGCTACTGAGCGTCGACTACCTAGCCGCACGACCGTTATTCGCTGGCCCGGCCGGGCCCGGCTACCTAGAGTGACCGGGCACCACCGTCGTCGAGCAGGAGCGGATCATGCGCACCCACTACCCCCGGACCACGCATCTGCCCTGGTCACCGGGCGTGACCTCGGACGACCTGCGGGCCGCCGGGGCGGACGGCCTGGCAGGGCTGGCCGGGCGGGAGGTCGTGGTCACCGAGAAGCTCGACGGGGAGAACACCACCCTCTACGCCGACGGCCTGCACGCGCGCTCGCTGGACTCGGGCCACCATCCGTCGCGGGCCTGGGTGAAGGGACTGCAGAGCCGTATCGGCGGTGGCATCCCGGCCGGTTGGCGGGTGTGCGGGGAGAACATGTACGCGCGGCATTCGCTGGCGTACGAGGAACTCGACGCGTGGTTCTACGCGTTCTCGGTGTGGGACGGCGACCACTGCCTGGACTGGGACCGGACCGTGGCCTTCCTCCGCGGCCTCGGCGTGCCCGCACCGCGGGTGCTCTGGCGCGGCGTCTTCGACGAGCGCGCGCTGCGCAAGCTGCGGCTCGACACCGCGCGCCAGGAGGGGTACGTCGTCCGGACGGTGGCGGGCTTCGAGCAGGCCGACTTCGGGCGCCGCGTGGCCAAGTGGGTGCGCGGCGGCCATGTGCAGACGGACACGCACTGGATGTACGCGCAGGTGGTGCCGAACGGGCTCGGCCCGGCGGCCGCGCTGTGGGACGTACGGTCGGGCGCGGAACCGGATGTGGCCGGGCTGCTGCGCGCGGTGGGGATGGCGGGCGGCGGCGCGGGGGGCGGCGCCGATCCCGCGGCGGCCGGGGACGGGGACGTTCTTCAGGTGACTGGGGAGCTCGTCGCCGAAGTGGCCGGGCGGATCGACGGCTTGGGCGTGCGGCGGTCCGGGGAGGAGCGGCTGGCCGGGATACTGGCGGCCGCGCTGCACGGCGTACCGCGGGCCCGGCTCGCGGCGCGGCTGGCGGCGGGGCCGCTCGGGATGGCCACGGCGCGGCGGGTCGCGGACCTGGTGGGCCTGTATCCGGCGCTGCGCAGACCGTTCCCCTACCCGGACGCCGAACGGCATGCCGGGCTGGTGGGGATGGCGGAGGCCGTCGACCTGGGGGTGCTGCACGCGCTGGCGAGGGCGGTTCCGGCCGGGCCGGGCAGCGGCGGGGCCGGGGAGGACGTCGGGGCAGTCGAAGCCGCCGAGGCCGTAGAAGCCGTCGACTGGTCCGCCCTGTGCGCCGAGGAGGCGGGGCTGCTCGGGCCCGCGCCGCTGGAGCCGCTGCGGGCCGGGCTGCGTACGGCCCTGGCCGCTGCCGGCATCGGCGACGCCGACGCGGCGGACCGCTGCTGGGCCGAGGCCCGCGAGGCCTACGGGCAGGGCAAGCTGACAGGCCCGGAGGAGGCGGTCGCGGCGACCTGGCGGTGGCGGGACGGCACGTCCTTCCCCCGGCTGGTGCAGCTGTCCGGCCCTTCGGGCAGCGGGAAGAGCACGTACGCCCGCACCCTGTCGGGGGTGGAGGAGTACATCAGTCTTGACGATCTGCGCACGGCCCGGGGTTCCCGTTCGGCACAGCGGGACAACGCGGACGTGCTCCGCGAGGGCCTGGACCGGCTCGACTCGGCGCTGGCCGCAGCCGTGCGGTCCGGCGGAACCGTCGTCTGGGACGCCACCTCGCTCACCCGCCAGCAGCGCGGGCTGGCCGGCGCGGTCGCGCGGCGGCGGAACGCGCTGGTCACGCACGCGGTCTTCCTCGTCGAGGAGGCGGAGCTGCTGCGCCGCAACTCCCGGCGCGCACACCCCGTACCGGCGCAGGTGCTGACCTCGCAGCTGCACCGGTTCGCGCCTCCGTACCCCGGTGAGGCGCACCGGACCTGGTACATCGGGGCGGGCGGAACCGTCGAGGACACGGCGGGCACGATCACCACCGCGGCGGCGTCCCCGGCCGCGGCGACGGCAACTGCGACTGCGACTGCGACGGGCGAGGTCGGCTGATGCGTACCAGCGAAGAGCTCTACCACCAGGTCCGCTGGGACCCCCGTTTCGACCCGGCGCGGTTCACCCTCGGGCTGCTCCAGCGCGGCGCGCCGCCGAAGCGGGTCCCGCTGCCCTCGTTCGTGCCCGGCGGTGACGTCCCGTGGCACCGGGTGCTGTTCGTCGAGGCCGACGGCGAGCTGGTGTGGGACCGGGCGACGGGGATCGACCTCATCGGCAGCACCCCGGCCGGGCAGGTCCGCGATCCGAGGCTGCTGCGGGCGCCGTTCTTCACGGCGCGGACGCCCTACGCGTGGGACCCGGCGGGCGAAGGCGCCTGGCTGCCGGCGCCCGAGGGCGGGCCGCGCGGGGCGGGGCCCGCCCGGGTGCGACTGCTGACCTGGAACACGCTCTGGGACCGGTACGACGCCCCGCGCATCTCCACCGCCCGGCGCAGGCCGCTGCTGCTGGCCGACCTGGCGGCGGCCGACGCCGATGTGATCGCGCTCCAGGAGGTGGAGCGGGAGCTGCTCGCCATGCTCCTCGCCGAGCCGTGGGTACGGGCCGGGTACACGGTCGCCGCCGATCCCCGCGGTCGGGACGTGGCCGAGAGCGGGCTCCTGGTGCTCAGTCGGCTGCCGGTACGGGAGGCGGGCGCGCACGCGCTCGGACCGCACAAGGCGGTCGTCGCCGTCACCGTGGACACGGCCGGTGGGCCGCTGGTGGTGGCGGCCACCCATCTGACGAGCGATCACACCGAGAACGGTGCCGCCCGGCGGGCAGTCGAACTGACCCGGATATCGGAGGGGTTGGCGGGAGTCGAAGCGGGCACGATCGCGCTGCTCGGCGATTTCAACGACGGCCGCTCGGGGACCGAGGGCCCGGCGGCCGCACTGGGGCTCCGGGACGCGTGGAACGAAGTGCACGGGGCGGCGGACCAGACACCCACCTTCGACCCGGTGGCCAACCCCCTGGCCGCCGTCGGCTCGTTGACGGGGCGCGCCTCACGGCTGGACCGGATCCTGCTGCGCTCGACCGGAGTCCGGGTGACGCAGGCCGCACTGCGCGGCAACTCCCCCGCTCCGGACGGGCTCTTCGTCTCCGACCACTACGGGGTCGAGGCCACGATGGAGTTCGGGCCGGCGGACGGAGCGGGCGGCGAACTGCTGGACGTACGGCCGACCGCACGGACGGCGGTGGCCTGGCTGCCCCCGCACGACGCGGTGGTGGAGGCGGTGCGGCGGGATCACGATCCGCAGGCGGGACGCTGGCCCGCGCACGTGAACCTGCTGTTCGGGTTCGTACCGGAGTCCTCCTTCGAGGCGGCGCTGCCGCTGCTGTCGGAAGTCGCGGCGCGGGCGGCCGGGTTCACGGCCCGCCTGGAGGGGGTGTACGGCTTCGGCCCGACCCTGTGGCTGGATCCGGCGGCGGCCGGAGACGCCCCGTGGCAGGAGCTGCGGCAAGCCCTGGAGGAACGGTTCCCGGGGTGCCGGGGCCGGAGCGAGGGCTACACCCCGCACCTGACCCTGGGCCGCAGCCAGGATCCGGGGCGCGCCGAGGCCGAGTTCACGGCCCGCCTCGGCGGCGGCCGTTCGGCTCGCGCGGACACCCTGGCCGTGCTGTCGCGGCGCGGGGACGGGCCGATGGAGGTCCGCGCGACGGTGCAGCTCGGGACGGGCGAGGTCCGCTGGACGGCGGAGCCGGCGACCGGCGGGGCCCGGCACAAGACGGATCCGATCCGGCCGACCGTCGACCCGGGGGGTCTCCGCGCCGACCCTGAGGGCCTCGACGCAGACCCGGCGCCGACCGGATTCGCGGCACGGATCACGGCACGGATCGCGGCGGCGCTGCCGGAGGCGGCCGTACACGTGGTCGGCTCGCGGCGGATGGGCTGTGCCCTGCCGGACGCGGACCTGGACCTGGTGGCATGTCTGCCGGGCACCGCCGACATCGCGGAGGTCCGGACACGACTGGCCGCGGCCCTCCCGGAGGCGGACCGCCTCCGGGAGGTGAAGGGCGCCCGGGTACCGGGGCTGCGGCTGCGCGTGACGGGGCGGGAGCCGGCCTCGACGGACGCGCCCGAGCCGGGATCCGCGGGGGCGGGATCCGCGGGGCCGGACACGGCAGCATCGGTCGTGACCGCGCTGGACGTGGACCTCGTCCTCGTGGCCACCGGCTCGATGCCCCCCGAGGAAGCGGTGGCCAGGCGTGCGGAGCTCGGCCTGGCAGCGGCGGTGGCCCTGAGCGCGGTGAGCGACGCGGACGCGGTACGGGCCTTCGTGGGCCCGGAGCACGCCGCGTTCGCCCGGCTGGCGCGCGAGGTGAAGGCCTGGGCCCGCTCGCGCGGCCTGGACTCGGCCCCCTTCGGCGGGCTCCCCGGCCTGGCCTGGACGGTCCTGGCCGCGCACACCGTACGCATGGCCCCCGGCCTCGCCCCGGGCCCCCTGCTCCGGGAGTTCTTCGCCACCTGGGCCGCATGGGACTGGCGCACGCCGGTGGCTCTGCCCGGGTACGGCCCCGGAGACGGTCCCGGCGACGACCCTGTTGGCGGTCCCATTGTTGGTGGCTCCGATGGCGGCGTCACCGTTCTCACCCCCTCCGCGCCCGTCCGCAGCTGCACCACCCAGGTCGGGCCCGGGACGCGGGACCTGCTCGGGCGGGAGCTGTACACCGCCTGGGAGGCTCTCGAGGGCGGCGCCGCCGACGGCTTCGCCGCCACCCCGCCTCCCCTGCACCGCCGCCATGCCGCCTGGGTCGTGGTCACGGTGGTGGGGGACCGGCCCGGCGACTTCGAGGAGAACCTCGGCCGTATGCGCGGCCGGGTCCTGGCCCTGCTCGACGCCCTGTCCGGAGCGGGCTTCGGGGAAGCCCATGCCTGGCCCCGCCCCTTCGAGCGGACCCCGACCCTGGCCCGGTACGCGATCGGCCTCGGCTCCGCGCCGCCGGATGCGACCGCACTGGCCGCCGTCACGACCCCCTGGTCGGCGAGGCTCCCCGGTACGGAAGCGGCCCGGGTGGACGGCGGCGCCGTCCCCGACCTCCCCTGAACCCACTGGGGCACCCGCACCGCATCGACAAGTAACGAACACGGACGCGCCCCTGACTACAAGTCAGCCGCCAATCCCCGAACGCACGGGAGACTCCCGGACCAAGCTCCGCCCCGCCGTAGCGGGCACGGCGAGACGGAGCGGTCAGAGCCTCAGTAGAGCCCTGACAAGTTTTTTCGTCAACACTTTTCACAAGGATTGAAGAAACTCCAAGTTCACAGGCCTGATGCGTATTTGACACATCGTTTGATCTTCAGTTCATGAACGCTCAAACCCTTGACGGGCCTTCGGCGGGGCAGTTCACTCACGCTTCGATCCCCCCGGATCCCCAACGTCAGGAGTAGCCCCGCATGCCCCTCCTCTCCGATCACCCTCCCCGGCGGACCGCCCCACCCCGCCGCGGCCCCTCGAGGATCTCCGTGGCCGCCCTCGCGGCCGCACTGGTCGCCGCCCTCCTCGTGCTCCTCCCGAGCACCGCCGCGACCGCGGCGCCCACGCTCCTCTCGCAGGGCAAGCCCGCCACCGCCTCCTCGATCGAGGGCGCCGGCACCCCCGCCTCCGCCGCCGTGGACGGCGACAACGGCACCCGCTGGTCCAGCCAGTTCGCCGATCCGCAGTGGATACAGGTGGACCTCGGAGCCGACGCCCAGGTGAGCCAGGTCGTCCTGCGCTGGGAGACCGCCGCCGCGAAGGCGTACCGCGTCGAGCTGTCCACGGACGGCGCCAACTGGTCCACCGCCTACTCGACGGCCAACGGCACCGGCGGCGTCCAGACCCACGACATCACCGGCACCGCCCGCTACGTCCGCGTGTACGGCACCCAGCGCACCACCGGATACGGCTACTCGCTCTGGGAGTTCCAGGTCTACGGGACCACCGGCACCGGACCGACCCTCCCCGGCGGCGGCGACCTCGGCCCCAACGTGATCGTGTTCGATCCCTCCACGCCGAACATCCAGGCCAAGCTGGACCAGGTCTTCGCCCAGCAGGAGTCGGCGCAGTTCGGCTCCGGCCGCTACCAGTTCCTCTTCAAGCCGGGCACGTACAACGGCCTCAACGCCCAGATCGGCTTCTACACTTCGATCTCCGGTCTCGGCCTGAACCCGGACGACACCACCATCAACGGTGACGTGACCGTCGACGCCGGCTGGTTCAACGGCAACGCCACCCAGAACTTCTGGCGTTCGGCCGAGAACCTCGCGCTCAACCCGGTCAACGGCACCGACCGCTGGGCCGTCTCGCAGGCAGCGCCGTTCCGCCGCATGCACGTCAAGGGCGGCCTCAACCTGGCCCCTTCCGGCTACGGCTGGGCCTCGGGCGGCTACATCGCCGACTCGAAGATCGACGGCCAGGTCGGCAACTACTCGCAGCAGCAGTGGTACACGCGTGACAGCTCCATCGGCGGCTGGTCCAACGGCGTCTGGAACCAGGTGTTCTCCGGTACCCAGGGCGCGCCCGCGCAGAGCTTCCCCGAGCCGCGCTACACCACCCTCGACACCACCCCGGTCTCCCGGGAGAAGCCGTTCCTCTACCTGGACGGCGCCGAGTACAAGGTGTTCGTCCCGGCCAAGCGCGTGAACGCGCGCGGCACTTCCTGGGGCAACGGCACCCCGCAGGGCACCTCGATCCCGCTCAGCCAGTTCTACGTGGTCAAGCCGGGCACGAGCGCCGCGACGATGAACCAGGCGCTGGCCCAGGGCCTGCACCTGCTCTTCACCCCCGGCGTCTACCACGTCGACCGGACCATCCAGGTCAACCGCGCCGACACGGTCGTCCTCGGCCTCGGTCTCGCCACCATCGTCCCGGACAACGGGGTGACCGCGATGAAGGTCGCCGACGTGGACGGCGTCAAGCTCGCCGGCTTCCTGATCGACGCGGGCACCGTCAACTCCCCCTCCCTGCTGGAGGTCGGCCCCGCCGGCGCCACCGCGGACCACGCGAACAACCCGACCACCGTCCAGGACGTGTTCATCCGGGTCGGCGGCGCCGGAGCGGGCAAGGCCACGGCCGGCATGGTGATCAACAACCGCAGCACGATCGTCGACCACACCTGGATCTGGCGCGCCGACCACGGAGACGGGGTGGGCTGGGAGACCAACCGCTCCGACTACGGGTTCCGCGTCAACGGTGACGACGTACTGGCCACCGGACTGTTCGTCGAGCACTTCAACAAGTACGACGTCGAGTGGAACGGCGAGCGCGGCCGCACGATCTTCTTCCAGAACGAGAAGGCGTACGACGCCCCCAACCAGGCCGCCGTCCAGAACGGTTCGGTCCGGGGCTTCGCTGCCTACAAGGTGGCCGACTCGGTGAACACCCACGAGGGCTGGGGACTCGGCAGCTACTGCTACTACAACGTCGACCCGACGATCGTTCAGGACCACGGCTTCGAGGTCCCGGTGAAGCCCGGCGTGAAGTTCCACGACCTCCTCGTCGTCTCGCTGGGCGGCAACGGCCAGTACGCGCACGTCGTCAACAACACGGGCGCGGCGACCTCGGGTACGTCGACCACCCCCTCCACCGTCGTCTCCTTCCCCTGATCAACCCCTGACCCCCGGATGACGCGGGGCGGCCCCAGGCCGTCCCGCGTTATTCGGGCCATCCGAGAGAGCGCTCTCCCAACTCTCCCGGCCCCCGCCCGACCCGACCCATCCGCCCCATCCGCCCCATCCGAAGGAGTCCAGACGATGAAACTCCGACCGCGGGCCCTGTCCGCCTTACTGGTTTCGGCGGCCGTCGCCGTGACCGCGGCCGCCGGTCTCGGCGCCACCGCGCTCACCGCGCAGGCCACCCCCGACTCGGCTTCCGTGCACATGGGCATGGACCACTCCGCCGTGGCCCCGCTCGCGACCGGGGACGACCCCGACGGCGACGGCTACATCCCGGCCGTGCCGCAGGTGACCGGCGTGACCCCGTCGTGGAACAACCCGCCGGACCGCTACTTCCACGAGTTCCAGGCCAACTGTGCCGTCACCAGGACCGCCCCGGACGACCCGATCGTCTTCGCCGGACGGCCGGGCGCCTCGCACGACCACACCTTCCTGGGCAACACCGGCACGGACGCCAACAGCACCACTGCCTCCCTGAGCGCCGGCGGCACGGCCTGCAACGCGGTCGGCGACCTGTCCGGCTACTGGATGCCGAGCCTCTTCAACGGCAGCCAGAAGATCCTGCCCACCGGCCCCCAGGTCATCTACTACAAGACGGGGGTCACCGACTACACGAGCGTGCGCCCCTTCCCCAAGGGTCTGCGCTTCGTGGTCGGCAGCCCGACCCAGACCGCGGCCGAGTTCCGCGCCAACAAGGGCTGGGTCGAGGGCTGGGAGTGCGGCGACAGCTTCAAGAACGTCGAGTTCCCGGCCAACTGCCCGGCCGGAACCCAGCTCAACATCCGCATGCAGTCGCCCAGTTGCTGGGACGGGAAGAACCTGGACACCCCGGACCACAAGGCCCACATGGCCTATCCGGTCGTGAAGCCCGGCAACAACGACAACGTCTGCCCCGCCGACCACCCGGTCGCGGTGCCGATGGTCGAATTCAAGATGGCCTTCCCGGTCAGCGGTGACATGTCGCAGGTCAGGCTGTCCAGCGGCGCCGGTCACACGTTCCACTACGACTTCTTCAACGCGTGGGACGACCGGACCCTGAACGCCATGGTCGAGCACTGCATCAAGGGCGGGCTCCAGTGCAACGCCCGCGGCTACGACGAGACCCACCCGGCGGCCGGCGCCGTACTCGGCCCGGACTACCGCCTCCCGTAGCGGACTTCGCAGCACCGGACGGCGGACTCCGCACCATCCGCTCCCCCCACCCGCACTCCACCCCCTCCCAAGGAGGCTCCTGCATGCTCTCCCGCATGCGCAGCACCGTCACCACGGCCGCCCTGCTCGCGGGCGTCGTCACCTTCATCCCCGCGGGCCCGGCTCAAGCCGCCGGCAGCGTCGTGAAGGTGACCGGCTCCCAGGGCAACTGGCAGCTGACCGTGGACGGTTCTCCGTACCTCGTCAAGGGTGTCACCTGGGGTCCCTCCCCGGCCGACGCCGCACGCCTGCTCCCCGACGTGAAGTCGCTGGGCGCCAACACCATCCGCACCTGGGGCACGGACGGGAGCAGCGCCCAGCTGTTCGACGCCGCCGCCGCGAACAACATCAAGGTCGTGGCCGGCTTCTGGCTCCAGCCCGGCGGCGGTCCGGGCAGCGGTGGCTGCACGAACTACGTCACGGACACGACGTACAAGAACAACATGATGGCCGAATTCACCAAGTGGGTGCAGACCTACCGCGACAACCCGGCCGTCCTGATGTGGAACGTGGGCAACGAGTCGGTGCTCGGCCTGCAGAACTGCTACAGCGGGACGGAGCTGGAGAACCAGCGCAACGCGTACACGACCTTCGTGAACGAGGTGGCGAAGGCCATCCACCACATCGACGCCAACCACCCGGTCACCTCCACCGACGCGTGGGTGGGCGCCTGGACGTACTACAAGCGCAACTCCCCCGACCTGGACCTCTATGCGGTGAACTCCTACAAGGAGGTGTGCGGGGTCAAGCAGGCCTGGGAGCAAAACGGTTACAACAAGCCGTACATCATCACGGAGACCGGCCCGGCGGGTGAGTGGGAGGTTCCGAACGACGCGAACGGCGTCCCGCTGGAGCCCGGCGACCAGGCCAAGGCCGACGGGTACACCAACGCGTGGAACTGTGTCACCGGCCACCGGGGGGTGGCACTGGGCGCGACGGTCTTCCACTACGGCACCGAGTACGACTTCGGCGGCCACTGGTTCAACCTGACCCCGGCCGGGGAGCGCCGCAAGATGTACTACGCGGTCAAGCGGGCGTTCGGCGGGAACACGGCCGGCGACAACCTGCCGCCGACCGTCTCCGTGCCGTCCGTGCCCGACCCGGGCGCCGTCCCGGCGGGCAAGGAGGTGACGATCCAGGCTCCGGCGACCGACCCCGAGGGCGACCAGCTCTCGTACGAGGTGCTCTGGGGAAGCAAGTACGTGGACGGCGGCAACGGGCTGAGCTCCGTGCCCTTCACGAACCTGGGCAACGGCACCCTCAAGGCCACGGCCCCGGCCAGGACCGGCGCGTGGAAGCTCTACGTGAAGGTCAAGGACGGCCGGGGCAACGTGGGCGTAGAGCAG
The DNA here is from genome assembly GCF_041434015.1 of Streptomyces sp. NBC_00454. Lineage (GTDB taxonomy): Bacteria > Actinomycetota > Actinomycetes > Streptomycetales > Streptomycetaceae > Streptomyces. Next base: position 685,525 of record NZ_CP107907.1, read on the forward strand.
CGCTCGGTGAAGGTGGTGCCGCCGCCGGTGGCGGGCACGAACGTGGCGCTGAACCGGCCGACGACCGCCTCCACCTTCCAGAACGACGGCTGGGGCGGTTGCCCGTGCACCCCGCAGCTGGCCACGGACGGGAACAACACCACGCGCTGGGCGAGTAGTTGGGCGGATCCGCAGTGGCTCCAGGTGGACCTGGGGTCGGTGAAGCAGCTCAAGCACGCGCAGTTGGTGTGGGAGACCGCCTACGGGAAGGCCTACACGATCCAGGTGTCGGACGACGGCCAGAACTGGCGGACGACGTTCGCCACTTCGACCGGTGACGGCGGCATAGACGACTTCGACATCTCCGCGTCGGGCCGGTACGTACGCCTCGACATGACCCAGCGGGGCACCGGTTACGGCTACTCCCTGTTCCACTTCGGCGTCTACGCCTGATCCTGGGCCCGACGTCACCACAGACCCCGCGCGCCGCCCGGACCTGACCCGGGCGGCGCGCGGTTGTGCGTACCCGAAGGCTCAAACCTCCAGGACGATCTTCCCGGCGGTGTGTCCGGACCGGCTGAGCTCGAAGGCGGCCGCCAGATCGGCGAGCGGGAAGGTCTCGGCGACGCTGACGGTGAGCTGTCCGGCGTCGGCCAGCCGGCCGAGCTCGGCGAGCTCGGCGCCGGAGGGCCGCACCCACATCCACTGGCCCCCGGCACCGAGCACCGTGTGGTCGGCGATGGAGGCGTGCCGACCACCGTCGGCCAATACCTCCAGGGTGGTGTCGAGTACTCCCCCGACGAAGTCGGCGACGACGGTGACCCCGTCAGGAGCCAGTGCACGGACCCGCCCGGCGAGGCCGTCCCCGTACTCGACGGGTTCGCAGCCCAGCTCGCGCAGCCGATCGTGGTTGCGGGCGGAGGCGGTGCCGATGACGCGGGCGCCGAGCGCCCGGGCGATCTGCACGCCGAGGGAGCCGACGCCGCCGGCGGCTCCGTGGATGAGGACGGTGTCTTCCTTGCCGGTGTCCAGGCGCGTCAGCAGCTGGTACCCGGTGAGGCCGGCCAGCGGCAGCCCCGCGGCCTGCTGCCAGCTCAGGGAGACAGGCTTGTGCGCGAGGGCCCGTACGGGCACGGTGACGAACTCGGCGAAGGTGCCGCCGTGCACGTAGTCCTTGCGGGCGTAGGCGACGACCTCGTCGCCGGCCGTGAACTCGGGGGTGTCGATGCCCGCGTACTCCACGGTTCCGGCCACGTCCCAGCCGGGCACGACCGGGTACACGACGTCCATGAGCCCGTCGAGCCCGCCCGCCATGATCTTCCAGTCCACCGGGTTGACGGAGGCGCACCGGACCCGCACGAGGACCTCACCGGGTCCGACCTTGGGCAACGGGATCCGGCTCTCGGAGAGCACCTCCACTCCGCCGTACGTGTCGTACGTCATCGCCCGCATGGTGCCCTCTGCGTGTTCGGACATCGCCCTCGCCTCTCCGTGAACCGGTGGTGTCTGCCCCTTCCCCATCCCACCACGAAAAGCCGCGCCCGCCCGGGGAGGAGGGGCGGGCGCGGCGCGGCGTTGCGGCTGGTGGGGCTGTCTGGGGGCGGTGCCTACAGGGCGCGGTGGGCGGCGATCACGTCGGCGTAGTGGCGGCCGCTGGTCTTCACCGTGCGGCGCTGGGTGTCGTAGTCCACGTGGACCAGGCCGAAGCGCTTGTCGTAGCCGTAGGCCCATTCGAAGTTGTCGAGGAGGGACCAGGCGTAGTAGCCGGCCAGGGGTGCGCCGCGGCGGGCCGCGCGGGCGCAGGCGGCGAGGTGGGCGCTCAGGTACGCGGTGCGCTCCGGGTCGTGGACACTGCCGTCGGCGGAGACGGTGTCGGCGTAGGAGGACCCGTTCTCGGTGATGAGGATGCGACGGGCCCCGTACTCCTCGGTCAGCCGCATGATCAGGGTTTCCAGGCCGCCGGCGTCCACCTCCCAGTCCATTGCGGTGCGCGGGACGCCGGGCCGGTCGATCATGCGGGCGTGGGGGGCGGGGCCGTGCGGGTCGGCGGCGACTATTTGCGGGAAGTAGTAGTTCAGGCCGATCCAGTCGAGCGGGGCGGCGATGGTGTCGAGGTCGCCGGGCTGCTCGGGCAGGTCGACCCCGTAGACCTCCAGCATGTCGGCGGGGAAACCGCGGCCGTGGACGGGGTCGAGCCACCAGCGGTTGACGTGGCCGTCCATCCGCCGGGCGGCGGCCCGGTCGGACTCGCTGTCGCTCGCCGGCTCCACGGTGGAGAGGTTGTTGACGATGCCGATCTGCGCGCCGGGTGCTGCGGCACGGATCGCCTGTGCTGCCAGGCCGTGGCCGAGCAGCAGGTGGTAGGAGGCGCGGACGGCGGCCGTGAGGTCGGTCCAGCCGGGGGCCATCCTGCCTTCCAGGTGGCCGATCCACGCCGAGCACAGCGGCTCGTTGAGGGTGGCCCACTGGGTGACGCGGTCGCCGAGGCGTTCGGCGACCACGCCCGCGTACGAGGCAAAGTGCTCGGCGGTGGCCCGCTCGGGCCAACCGCCCCGGTCCTGGAGGGCCTGCGGGAGGTCCCAGTGGTAGAGGGTGACGGAGGGTTCGATCCCGGCGGCGAGCAGTCCGTCGATCAACTGGTCGTAGAAATCGAGCCCCTTGGCATTGACCGGGCCGTCGCCGCCGGGCACGACGCGCGGCCAGGCGACGGAGAGCCGGTAGGCGTTGGTGCCGAGCCCGCGCATCAGGCCGATGTCCTCGCGCCATCGGTGGTAGTGGTCGCAGGCGGTGTCTCCGGTGTGGCCTCCGTCGATGGCGCCGGGGGTGCGGGTGAAGGTGTCCCAGATGGAGGGGGCGCGGCCGTCCTCGGCCACGGCGCCCTCGATCTGGTAGGCGGAGGTCGCGGTGCCCCAGGCGAACTCGCGGGGCAGGGCTGCCAGGTCGATTGCGACCGCCGGGTCGAGGGCGGTCGGGCCGATGGCAGCGGTCTCGAAACGGGTTTCCGAAAGGGTCATTTGACGGCTCCTGCCGTGAGTCCGGCCACCAAGTACCGCTGAAGCAGGAGGAATCCGGCGACGACGGGGACGCTGACGACGAGCGAGGCGGCCATGATCTGATTCCAATAGACGTCGTTCTGCGTGGAGTAGCCCTGCAGTCCGATCGCGAGGGTGCGGGTCTCGTCGTTCGTCATCACGGAGGCGAAGAGCACCTCGCCCCAGGCGGTCATGAACGCGTAGACGGTGACGGCGACGATGCCGGGGACGGCGGCCGGGATCACGACCCTGAAGAGCGCCCCGAGCGGGCCGCAGCCGTCGACGGTGGCGGCCTCGTCGAGGTCGCGGGGCACCGAGTCGAAGTACCCGATGAGCATCCAGATGGAGAAGGGGAGGGAGAAGGTCAGGTAGGTGAGGATCAGCCCGCCCCGGGATCCGTACAGCGCGATCCCGGTGCTGTTGCCGATGTTCACGAAGATGAGGAACAGCGGGAGGAGGAAGAGGATCCCGGGGAACATCTGGGTGGACAGGACCGTCACGGTGAACAGGCGCTTGCCGCGGAAGCGGTAGCGGCTGACGGCGTACGCCGCGAAGACGGCGATCACGACGGAGCAGGCGGTCGCCGCACCGGCCACGATCAGCGAGTTCATGAAGTACTTGGCGAGCGGGATGGTGTGCCAGATGTCGATGTACGGGCGCACGGTGAGCCCGCTGGGGATCCAGTGGAACTGTCCGGCCACGTCCTTGAGGGGTTTGAGCGAGCTGGTGACCATCACGTAGACGGGCAGCAGGACGAAGGCGGCCAGGAGGACGAGGAAGACCGCCCGCACCGCTTTGAAGGAGGCCGGCGGGTCGAGCGGCGACTTGGTTCGCGCACCGCTCGCGCCTCGTCGGCGGCCCTGGTCAGCCATCGGCTTTCCTCCGTCCCCGCGTCGTGAAGATCAGGTAGCCGGCCGTGACCACCAGGAGGAACAGCAGCAGCAGGACGGACATGGCCGAGCCGGTGCCGAAGTTCCAGGTCACGAAGCTGGATTGGTAGATGTGGATCGAGATCAGGTCGGCGGCGGGGGGCGCGGACTTGCCGAACATGACGAACGGCGTGGTGAAGTCGTTGAAGGTCCACAGGAACAGCACCAGGATCAGCACCTGGTTGACGGCCCCGACCGAGGGCAGGGTGATCCGGCGGATCTGCTGCCAGATGCCCGCCCCGTCCAGCGCGGCCGCCTCGTAGAGGTCCTTGGGGATGTTCTGGAGGGCGGCCATCACGATGAGGAACGCGAACGGCCAGCCCTTCCAGACCGATACGGTCAGCAGCGCCCAGAAGCTGTTGTCGCCCAGGAGCCAGAAGGTGTGCTCGGCGCCGCCGATGCCCAACTGGTCGTGGAGGACGTGGTTCACCAGCCCGTTGTCCCGCTGGAACATGAACGCCCAGGTGATGACCGCGGCGTAGCCGGGGAGCGCGTAGGGGATCAGGAACAGGGCGCGCAGGACACCGCGGCCCCGGAAGGTCTCCTGCATGAACACGGCGGCGGCGGTGCCGAGGAACCAGCACAGGCCCACCGAGAGCAGGGTGAACAGGCAGGTGGTGAAGAAGGAGCCGAGCAGGGCCTCGCCGACGGGCTTGTTGATGTCCACGGCGAGTTCGTAGTTGTCGAAGCCCGTCCAGGGGGCTCTGGACCAGTCCCGGATGAAGAACTGGGTCAGCTGCCGGAAGCTCATCGCGATGCCCATCGCCATCGGGACGAGGTGGATGAGCAGTTCGAGGAGGAGGGCGGGCAGGAGCAGGAGGTAGGGCAGGGCGGCGCGACGCACGCGCCCGGTGCGGCGCACCCGGGCAGTGGTACGCCGCACCCTCCCCTTCATGGTGAGGGGAGGGACCGGTTCCTCCACCGGTTGTCCCCCTGCTTGCTCTGCCGCTTGTTCTGCTGTTTGTTCTGCTGTTTGTTCTGCTGCGGGCATGGGACGGGGCTCACTTCTGCATCTGCTGCTGGGCCTTGGTGAGCTTCGCCTTGACCGAGTCGGTGGTCACCGGACGGCCGGCCGCGGCGTCCGCGAAGAGCTCCTTGACGGCGGTGCCGACGGCCGTCTCGAACTGCGACTCCTCGGGGACCTGCGGCAGCGGGGCCGCGCTGGTGGAGAGGGTGTTGCGGAGCACCGTGAGGTCTGCGTTGGCGAAGGCCGGGTCGGTCTGGGCGGCCTTGACGGGCGGGATGGAGCCGTAGGTCTTGTTGAGGAGCTTCTGCTCCTCGTCGCCGGTCATGAACTTCACGAACTTCAGCGAGCCGTCGAGGTTGTCGGTGTTCTTGAAGACGGCCATGTTGATGCCGGCGACCATGGAGTTGGTGTTCTTGCCGGCGCCGGGGGCGCCGCCGGCCGGGACCGGGACGGGGGCCACGCCCCAGTCGCCCTCCTTCATCCCGTGGGACTTGAAGCTGCTGGCCGCGCTCTGCCACAGGACCATGGCCGTCTTGCCGCTCGCGAAGTCCGAGAGGGACTGGTTCTTGTCGTACTCGGCGTTGCCCGGGGCGATGATCTTGTCCTTGGCCATCAGGTCCACGTACTGCTTGACGGCGTCGACGTTCTCCGGGGTGTCGAAGGTGGGCTTGCCGCCCGCGTCGAAGAAGTTCGCGCCGTGCTGCTGGGAGAAGACGAAGGCCTGGTGGATGTTGTTGGAGAGGTTCGAACCTTCCGCGCCCAGCGCCCACTTGCCGTCCTTCGACAGCTTCTGGCCGATGGTGACCATCTCGTCCCAGGTGGCCGGGGGCTTCTCGATGCCCGCCTCCTGGAACATCTTCTTGTTGTAGTAGAGCGCGTACGACATCGAGTAGAGCGGGACGGCGGCCGGGTCCTTGCCCGCGGCGCCGGCCGAGCCTATGGCCGAGTCGACGAAGCGGCTCCTGCCGCCGATGGCGTCGAAGTTCTTGGCGTCCCAGGGCAGCAGGGCCCCGGTGGCCTGGAGCGAGGAGGACCAGGTGTTGCCGATGTTGAGGACGTCCGGGCCCTGACCGGAGGCGGTGGCGGCCAGGATCCGGTTCAGCAGGTCCGCCCAGGGGACCACCTCGAGCTTGACCTTGATGCCGGTCTGCTCCTCGAACTTCTTCAGCTCCGGGCCGAGGGTCGCCTGGTCCGCCGCGATGTCGGGGCCCTGGTTGGAGGCCCAGTAGGTGAGCTCCTTGGGGGCCGTGTTGGAACCGCTCCCATTGTCCGCGGTTCCGCCCCCGCAGGCGGTGGCGGCTGCGAGCATGGAGACGGTGACGGCGGTGACGGCGACGGCTCGGGTTCTGCGCATGGCGGCTCGGTCCCTTTCGGCAACGTGCTACAGACTTCGACGACAAGGCCGGTGGCGTGACGTGAAAACCGGGTGCGAACCGGGTCTCGGCCACTCCGTTTGTTCCAGGCCTTAATTTAGGACGTGAGTTAAGCCTCGTGAAAGGGTCGCGTCAAGGGGTCGCGCAAGGGTATGTTGCGATCGATGTCAGGGCGGAAGGAGCCACATGACCACGGGGCGCAGTGGACGTACGGTGCGGGACCTGCGAAGGGGCAACCGCAGCGCCGTGCTGCAGCGGTTGTACTTCGGCGGGCCGATGAGCCGGCAGGAGCTGGGCCCCGCGACCGGGCTCAGCTCGGGATCCGTCAGCAACGTAGTCGGCGAACTCGTCGCGGACGGCCTCCTGGAGGAAGCCGGCATCGTCGACTCCGACGGCGGGCGCCCGCGTACGCTGCTGCGCATCGCCCCCAACAGCGCGCACATGATCGGCATCGACGTCGGCGAAACCCGTGTCAGGGTCGAGCTGTTCGACCTCACCCTCACCGAACTGGCCCGCACCGAAATGCCGTTGGAACCGCGTGGCTGCTACGACGTCGGCCCGATCGTCGACCACGTGCGGACCGGGATCGCCACCGTGCTCGCGGAAGCCGGGGTGGGCACGCAGCGGCTCCTGGGCGTCGGGATCGGCGTCCCCGGCATCGTGGACCGCGACGCGCCCGGCGGAACCGTCGTGCACGGCCAGACCATCGGCTGGGACGCGGTCCCCCTCGAAGCACTGCTGCGCGAAACGGGAGCCGTACCGCCCGAGGTCCCGTACATCATCGACAACGGGGCCCGCACGCTCGGCCAGGCGGAGATGTGGTTCGGGGCCGGGCGCGGGGCGCGGGACGCGGTGGTCGTCCTCTTCGGCTCCGGCGTCGGCGCGAGCCTGATCACCGACGGCTCCCCGGACGGGGGCACCACCGAGGGCACCCCGCTGGAGTGGGGCCACCTGACGGTCCAGGTCCGGGGACGGCGCTGCCGGTGCGGGGCCCTGGGATGCCTGGAGGCGTACACGGGGGCCGAGTCCCTGCTGGCACGCTGGGCGGAGCGGGGCGGAGACCCGGGGGCCGGGTCGGGGCACGAGGAGGATGCCCTGGCCGCGCTGCTCGCGGCGGCCCGCGCGAACGACCCGGTGGCCCTGGAGGTCCTCGACGAAACCGCGGAGTACCTGGGAGCGGGCCTGTCGGACCTCATCAACCTCTTCCAGCCGGAGCGGATCCTGATCGGCGGCTGGGCGGGCCTGATGCTGGGCCCCCACATCCTCCCGGCGGTACGGGAACACGCGACCCGGTACTCCCTGCGCCACCCGGCCGCCCGGGTCACCATCGACATGGGCTCACTGGGCCCCGACGCGGTCACGGTGGGCGCGGCCACCCTCCCCCTGGCCGCCTTCTTCACCACGGGCGGCCGCCGCACCCCACCGGAATCCCCCGCGGAAGCCCCGGGCTGGCAGACGGCCCTGGAGGTCCGGGGGGAGGCGGCCAGGCGGGGGTAGCGGGGGTCGGGAACCCCCGTTGGAACGACCGACGCCATGCCTCAGGGATCCGGGCAGGACCTGAGGGCCGGTCGCCGTGGGCGGAGCCCGAGGGCAGGTCCGGGTCTGGGGCGGCCAGGGCAGGTCCGGGCAACCCCAAAACCCACCACGGGCGCAGCCCTGCATCGGGCGCAGCCCGGAAGCCGGGGACGGGCGCAGCCCTGCATCGGGCGCAGCCCGGAAGCCGGGGACGGGCGCAGCCCTGCATCGGGCGCAGCCCGGAAGCCGGGGACGGGCGCAGCCCTGCATCGGGTCCGGGCTTCGCCCGGGGAACGGTGGAAGGGCGGGGCGGGGAGAAGCCCCGCGCAGCGGCCCACCGGCACGCCCGGGCCTCCGGTCACCCGGAGTCGCGGATCACCAGCTCCGGCTCGAACAGCACCGCCACCGGCTCCGTGGCGGCCACGCCCGCGACCCGGTCCAGCAGCAGGCGGACCATCTCCGCCGCCATGTCCTCCACCGGCTGTCGGACCGTCGTCAGCCGGGGTCGGGCCGCCACCGCCGCGGCGGAGTCGTCGAAGCCGACCACCGCCACGTCCTCGGGAATCCGGCGGCCGTGCTCGCGCAGCACCAGGCAGGCACCCTGCGCCATCAGGTCGTTGGCCGCGAACACCCCGTCCAGGTCCGGCTGTTCGGCCAGCAGCACCCGCATCGCCTGCTCCCCGCCGTCCAGCGTGAAGTCCGCCTCGGCCACCCGCACGGCGGCGCCGCCACCACCCGGCAGCGCCTCGCGGAACCCAGCCACCCGCTCCCGGCTCGCCGGTACGTCCGCCGGGCCGCCGATCGCGACCAGCCGCCGACGGCCCCCCGCCAGCAGGTGCCGCGCGGCGAGCCCCCCGCCCTCGCGGTGCCTCAGGTCGACCCAGTCCAGCGGGACCGGGGTCGTGGGCCGCGCGAAGAGCACCGCGGGCAGGGCCGCCGCCGCGAGCATGCCGGGCAGCGGGTCGTGGCCGTCGGTGGTGACGAGCAGCGCGCCGTCCGCGCCGCCCTGCGCCAGGTACGCCAGCACCTGCGCCCGGTCCTGCTCCCCGTCGGCGAACATCAGCACCGGGTGCACCCCGCGCGGCCGCAGCGCCCGTACGACTCCGCTGACCACCCGCCCGAAGAACGGGTCCTGGAACACCCGGTCGGCGTCGGCTCCCGCACCCGACACCACCAGCGCGACCGCGCCCGAGCGCCGGGTCACCAGCGAGCGGGCCGCCCGGTTCGGTACGTACCCGGTCGCGGCGACGGCCTGCTGGACCGCATGCTGGATGACCGGGTCCACGTTGCGGACGCCGTTGACCACGCGCGACACCGTGGCCCGGGACACCCCGGCGGCGCGCGCCACGTCTTCCAGGGTCGGGGCCGTCCCGGCTCCGGCCCCGACCCCCGCGCTCGTTGCGTCCATGGCGGCACTGTAGCCGCCCGCGTTCAGACGTCGAGCCCGGCCCGCAGCGGGAGGTCGCCCGCGCTGCGACCGGCGAGGACGTCGAAGCGGCCCGGTTCGGTGACCCAGCCGCCGGAGCGGGGGCTCCAGTACTGGAGCGCGCGCACGGGGATCCGTACGTACGCCGTCACCCGCTCCCCCGACTCCGCCTCCACGGCCGCCCATCCGGCGAGCCAGCGCACGGGGCGTTCGACCGCCGAATCGGGGCGGGAGAGGTGGAGTTGGACGACTTGGCGGCCGCCGCGGGTGCCCGTGTTGCGAAGGGTCACGGGAACCTCGAACCCTCCGCCGGGGAGCGGTTCGGGCGCGCCGATCCGCTCGAACTCCCAGGTGGTGTAGCCGAGTCCGTGCCCGAACCAGTACGCGGGCTGCGCACCGGCGCGCAGCCAGCCGCGGTGGCCGATGTGCAGCCCTTCCTCGTACGGGAGTTGGCCGTCGATGGGCTGCGTGGTGCGTACGGGAGCCTCGGCGAGGGCGGCCGGCCAGGTGGTGGGGAGGCGTCCGCCGGGTTCGACACGGCCGAGGAGCACGTCGGCGACGGCGTGCCCGCCCTCCTGGCCGGGGAACCAGGTGAGCAGCACGGCTCCGGCGGCCTCACGCCAGGGCAGTTCGACGGGCCCGCCGGAGTTGACCACGACGACGGTACGAGGATTCGCGCGGGCGATCTCCACCACCAACTCGTCCTGGGTCGCGGGCAGTCGGAGCGACTCGCGGTCGAAGCCCTCGGACTCCCCGCCCTCGGTGGTGCCGACGACCACGACGACGGCATCGGCGAGCCGGGCGGCGGCCACGGCGGCCGCCCGGGCCCCGGCCGGATCGGGTACCGGCGGGGCGGCGGTGAGGACGGTGGCCCGGCCGGTGCCGGGGGCGAGCTCGCGGCGGGCGACGACGTGCACGGGGCGGCCCGCGGTGAGCGGGACCCGGACGGTGGCCTGGGGCGGGCGGACGTGGATGACGGCCGGATCGTCGGTCCCGGGCGGGAACTCGCCGGCGAGCAGGGTCGTTCCCTCCACAGTGAGCCGGAGTGCGCCGAAGCCGCCGAGCCCGAGGGTCCAGGGTCCGGTCGCGTCGGGGTGGAGTACGGCGGCGAGCTCGACAGTGTGGGCGCCGGGCGGCAGGGCGGGTTCCAGGACCCGCCCGGACGGCTGGTGCGCCGAGCAGAGCACTGCCCCGGCGGCGTCGAGCACGCGCAGCCGCACGCCCGGCTCGCCGCTCTCCGGATCACGGCCGTACCGCGCCCCCAGCGGAGCCGACCCGCCGCCGCCCTCAGGCGCGGGACCGGGCTCGTACACCACCCGGACCCTGGGCGGCAGCGCCTCCCGCAGCCCGTCGAGCGGACTGACCACGCGCTGCGGGAACACCTCGGAGCTGCCGCCGCCCTGGACGCGGGGCTCATCGGCGTGCATCCCGATCACGGCGACGCTGTGCAGCGCCTCGGGGTCCAGGGGCAGCACGCCGCGGTTCTCCAGGAGCACGAAACTCGCAGCGGCCGCGGCGCGCAGCTCTTGGCGGATGCGGATGCCGGCGAGGGCGGGGGCCGTTGCCTTGGCGGGCTCGGCGGGCTCGGCGGACCGAACAGACTCGGCGGGCTCGGCGGGCTCGGGAAGCCCATAGGCGGCCGACAGGTCTCCGAGAGCGCCCACGCGCCCGGCGAGGCGCAGCAGCCTGCGCACCTTCCGCTCCAACGCCTCGGCCGGCACCCGGCCCGCGCGCAGCGCCTCCAGCAGCGCCTCGCCCCACGGTCCGCCGGGGCCCGGCATCGCGAGGTCCTGCGCGGCGACGGCCGAGGCCACGGTGGAACGCACGCCTCCCCAGTCGGAGACGACCACCCCGTCGAAGCCCCACTCCCCCTCGAGCGGGTCGGCGAGCAGGGAACTTTCGCTCATGGTCGTGCCGTTGACCTTATTGTACGCCGACATGACGAGCCACACCCCGGCCTGGACGGCGGCCTCGAAGGGCGCGAGGTACAGCTCGCGCAGCACGCGCTCGTCGAGTCGCACGTCGAGGGTGAGCCGCCCCGTCTCGGAGTCGTTGGCGACGTAGTGCTTCGCGGTCGCGGCCACTCCCCGCGACTGGACACCGCGGATGAGGGCCGCCCCCGTACGCCCCGCGAGCAGCGGGTCTTCGGCGAAGCACTCGAAGTGACGTCCGGCGAGTGGACTGCGGTGCAGGTTGAGGGTGGGCGCGAGGAGGACGTGCACCCCCTTGCGGCGGGCCTCGTCCCCGAGCAGCTCGCCGAGGCGGCGGACTCGCTCCTCGTCCCAGAGCGCGCCCAGGGCGGTCGGCGAGGGCAGCAGGGCCGAGGTGAACCGCTCGTCCCAGCCGGGTCCCCGCACGCCGGCCGGCCCGTCGGAGAAGACGATCTCCCGCAGCCCGACGTCCGGTTCAGGCCGGGTCCGCCAGGTATCGGCCCCGGTGAGCAGCCGCACCTGCTGTACAGCATCCAGCTTGTCCGCCAGTCGTTCCACGTCACCGTCGTGCATGTCCACCTTGACACCAACCATTCGGGATCACTGGGAGAGCGCTCTCCCGCATGATCCCGGCGCGCCCGATCGACTGTCAACGCCTAAAGAAACAAGCGGAGATGGAACACCCATCCGACTGTCGGCACGCTTGTGTAATATCCAAACACGGATTTGAGTCATTACTCAGAGGGGTGTCTAGATGTGGGAGCTCGCGCGCTCGTGGGTCGACGGATGGACCGTCTCGCGGCAGACGCCGAGGCCGGTGGACGAGCCGTGGGGGCTGAGCATCCAGGTCGGGCTGACGGACCAGGCGGTCCGTCACGTCCTGCTCGACGCCGATGCCGAGACCGCCCGCGGCCTCGTCGGCGCGATCACCGAACCGGCCACCTGGATCAAGGCCTTTCTGGAACCGGACCTCATGGAGCCGTGGTTGTCGCCGGAGTGGGAGCCGACCGATTCCGGCTTCCTGATGGCCGTCGACCTGCGTCCGTCCGTGGCGCGCGCGCCTGACGGCTACACGGTCACCGCCGAGACCGACGGCGAGGTCATCAGCGTGCGCGTTCTGGCCGCCGACGGGGAGCTCGCCGCACGCGGCCAAATCGGCCTGACGGGCGCCGCCTGCGTCTTCGATCAGATCGTCACCGAAGAGGCTCACCAGCGCCTGGGGCTCGGGACGGTGGTGATGGGGGCACTCACCAACGCGGCCATCGAGACCGGTGCGGCTACGGGCACCCTGGGTGCGACCGTCCAAGGCCGAGCACTCTACGAAACGCTCGACTGGAAGGTCCTCGCACCCCTGACCGGCTTCATCTACAAGCCCGCCGACAAGCCCGTCGCTCCCTGAACCTCATCCCGGACCCCTCAACTGGCGCCGTGCGCCGGGGGGCGCAAGGCCAGGGGCGGGGGCGGGTCAGGCGTGCACCGGGTGCAGGGCCTGGAAGGCCAGGCGGGTGTCGGCGCCCTCGGCGATGCGGGCGAGCAGCGCGTCGAGTTCGAGGTACGCCTCCCAGCGCTCCGTGCCGGGCGCCGCCCGCACGAGGTGGTCGATGAGGAGGTCCTCCAAATCGGTGACCCGCTGGCCTTTCCAGACCTTGTCGGCGACGCTGACCAGCAGTTCGTCCACACTCACCCCGGCCGCCGACCAGGAGGCGTGCGTGGCTGCGAACCGGGCCTGCGCCGGGGTGAACCCGTGGGCGAGGAGGAGTTCCCGGCCTGCCGACTCGTGCGCGGACCCCGGTCCGCTCAGCTCGGCGGGATGCACCGTCTTGCCGATGTCGTGCGTCGCCGCACCGAACAGCACGGCCTCACGGTCGAAAGTCAGGCCGGGGTTGAACTCTTCGAGCCAGTCGGCCAGTTCGGCCGCCACGTCGTGCACGAGCCGCAGGTGTGCCGCGAGTCGGGGCGGCGCGGCCAGCTCGCGCAGCAGCTCGGACACGACGTCCGGGAGGAGGCGCAGCGGCGGCTCCGCGGGAGCGTCGAGGGCGCGGGAGAGCAGGTCGGTTGCGGGCATCCGGCCAGGATAGGCAGGCGGAAATCCGGGTGGGCGTGCCGGGCGCGGGGGCTCGCGCCCGGCACGTCCACCGGTCGGTCCGTGCTCACTCGTACTCCGTGCCGCCCTTGCGCGTCAGGTAGGCGGGGCTGACCGCCTTGGCGATGGTGCGGCCGCCGACCACCGGGCTGTAGCGCTCCACCGCCGGGCGGATGACCACGCCCTCGCGCAGGTGCAGGCTCCGGCCCGACACGGTCTCGCGCCCGCTCGCCCATTCCAGCACCGCATCGAGGCTGTACGGCCCCTCGAACAGCTTGGGCACCAGCGGCAGTTCACCGTCCGAGAAAACCTCCGCGGGGTCCAGCCAGCGCACCTGTCCGTCGATCTCGGCGCAGACGTCGAAGACCGCGTACGCGGGCGGGGTCTCCGCCGTGTGCAGGTCGGTTCCGTACGCCAGGTCCTGGACACCCCTGCCGTACACCTCGCCGAAGATCCCGACCCGGGTCGCCCCCAGCCGCTCGGCCAGCCCGGCGGCGGCCTCGGGGACTCCGTGGCCGCGTACGGCCCGCCAGTAGAGGTTGCGCTCGTCCTCCTTGAGCCCCAGGCTCTTGGACCCGAACCCCTTCGAGGAGACGAGGACCCGGCCGTCCTCGGCGAGGTACGTCAACAGGCAGGCGGTGCCGTGCAGTTTCTCGGTGAGCACGACCGGCTCACCGGGCTCGAAGATGTCCGGGTAGCGCTGGAGGTTCTCGATGTCCACCCACGGCAGCAGTTCGGGGGTGGCCTCGACGTCTCCGTTCATCGTCGTCGGGATGGGCGGGGCCCATTTGGTGATGCCGAGCAACTCCGCGAAGTCCGTGCCCTCTTTGGCCGCCTGAACGAGATCCAGGTCCGCCAGCGCGCCCGGACGGCACACCAGGCCCTGCGACAGCTCTCCGCGCAGCCGGACGGCCTTGACCCGGTTCGCGTCGCCGCCTGCGAGGCGGCCGGTCAGACCGAGCTCGTCGATCAACGCGGCGGGAAGTACGGCCTGTTCGGGTATGTAGAGCGCGTAGTCGCCGGTCCGGTAGGCGTCCTTGGCCACGACGGCCCGGTAGAGGCCCACCTGGGCGAGCTCCAACGCGTCGGCGTTCGGGTGCGGATGGACGGCGAGCTCTTCTACGGTGACCCGCAGGGTCGACATGGCGGTGCTCCTCGGAAATCTCGGCTTCGTGATTGCTTGGTGAGGCGTCGGGTATCGGAAGCCACTCTGCGGCCCACGATTTCCGCTGGTCCACCGCTTATCGTGATGCTAGTGCTGTGGCCGGAAAGGTTTGCCGGGTCGCGGCGTCCGGTGCGGTGCATCGCAAGGCGGAGGACCCCGGCTCGTACTGGACGTACCGCCGCGGTCCGACAACGCGGCGAGGTGCCGTGCCGGGCGTCGCGACACGGTGAACCTTTCCGGTCACAGCTTGCCCGTAAAGGAGCCGGGGCCGTTCCGTGCCGACCGTGACACGGGGCCGGCGGCAGGGGGCCGACACGGCGCGGCCGAACAACCGGCCCTCCCCCTCCCCCCGAGGGGCTCGTTCGGCGGCAGGCGGCGGCCGGTGCATCACCCCGGGCGTGCGGCCCGGCAGGGCGGGCGGGTACGGCCCCCGGCCACGCCGACGGGCTCGCCAGCAGCGATCATGGACGCGGGCACGGCATTCGTACTGCGTTACACAGGAGGCTCACATGTCACGTCGTCCGGTCACGATCGTCACCGGAGGCAGCCGCGGCATCGGCGCCGCCACCTGCGTCCGGCTCGCCTCCGACGGGCACGACCTCGTGCTCGGCTACCTCCATGACGACGACGCCGCCAAAGCCACCGCCGAGCGGGTACGGGCGGCCGGCGCCCGCTGTGTGACCGTGCGCGGCGACAGCTCCGAGGAGTCCGGCGTCGACCGGCTCTTCGACATCGCCGGGGCCGAGTTCGGCGCGGTGACCGGCCTGGTCAACAATGCCGGGGTGACCGGCACCCCGGGTCGTCTCGCCGACATCCGGACCGAGGATCTGCGCCGCGTGCTGGACGTGAACCTCTTCGGATACCTGCTCTGCTGCCGCCGGGCCGCCCGGGACATGGCCGCGTCAGGCGGCGGGGCGATCGTCAACGTCTCCTCCGCGGCCGCCACCCTCGGCAGCCCCGGACGCTACGTCCACTACGCCGCGACCAAGGCCGCCACCGACACCCTGACCCTCGGGCTGGCCAAGGAGCTCGGGCCGGACGGGATCCGCGTCAACGCCGTGGCGCCCGGCATCATCGACACCGACATGCACGCCGCCATGGGCGACCCCGACCGCCCCGCGCTCGCGGCCGCCGAGATCCCGCTCGGGCGGGCCGGGCAGCCCGCGGAGGTCGCCGCGGCCATCGCCTGGCTGCTGTCCCCGGACTCCGCCTACACGACCGGGACCGTCCTCCGCGTCGCCGGCGGGCGCTGAGCCCGGCCCGACCACGAGGGCCGCCCGGGCCGCCGCCCCTTCCGGATCCTGCCGGGTCGCGGCGCCGGCGAGTGTCCGCCCAGTTGCTCGCGCTAGTTGCTCGCGAAGGCCGCCCGTGTGTTCGGACCGTAGACGCCCTGCGGGTCGCCCTTGATGCTCCGATTCTGCTGGAGCTGGGTGACGCCGCGCCGGGTCTGTTCGTCGTAGACCCCGGTGACGGAGACGTACGTGAACCCCTGCGCGTACAGCCGCCCCTGGAGGGTGCGCACCTCGGGTCCGCTGTCCCCAGGGCGCAGCGTCCCGGCTCCGGCGGGCGGCGGCGAGGCACCGGTCGACCCCGACTGCTCGGGCTCCCGGCTCGCGCCCGCCCCCGGACCGGGGGCGGGCGGGGCCGTCGCGGACCGCGACGGGTTCCCGGTTCCGGTCGGGCCTCCGGGCTCGCCCGTAGGCGCGGGTTCCTCGCCCGCCCCCGGACTCCGCGCCGGGAGCACGGGAACCGACAGGTCGGGCCGCGTGACGGCCCGCGGCGGCTCCTCCTCCGTGCCACCCAGCAGGAGCGTCAGAGCGCCCGCCACGGCGAGTGCGAGCAGGGCGAGGACCGAGACTGCGAGCTGGCTGCCGCCCTGTTTCCGCCGGTCGGCCACGGACACCACCCGTGCGGTGGCCGACTGTGGCG
Source organism: Streptomyces sp. NBC_00454 (assembly GCF_041434015.1). Taxonomy (GTDB): domain Bacteria; phylum Actinomycetota; class Actinomycetes; order Streptomycetales; family Streptomycetaceae; genus Streptomyces. The sequence goes on from NZ_CP107907.1 coordinate 701,854, forward strand.
GCGTCGGCATGGGCTCGACAGCGCGGGTCGGGTCCGTAGCGGGCCCGGGCCCCGGCCCGGGAGCGAACAGCGGCTCCGGCACCTCGGAGGGCATCGCGTAAGGCGCCGCGGCAGGCATCGCGAACCACGGCGCCGCCTCGGGTGCCGGACCGGCCGGCGCACCGGGCACCGGAGCCGACACCGGACCCGCGCCCTGACCTGTCACCGGCCCGGTCCGAGGCCAGGCGGCGGTAGGGACAGGGGCGGCCGAAGCAGGGGCTGGTGCAGAGGTCGGCGCCGGGGCGGACGGCCCGTTCGGCAGGGTCGCGGGGGCCACGTAAGGGCGTACGAGCTGGCGGTCGGCGGGGACGGGGCCGCTCTCATCGGGGTCTGGGGACACGTTGTCTCCCGGCGGGTGCGGGGGCCGGCGCGGCGGTGCGGTGCCGGCCCCCTGCCCGGCCGGTCAGGCCCTGCGCCGCCGGGCGATCAGGACCATACCGGTTCCGGCGGCCGGGGCCACGGCCCCGCCGATCGACGGCGGCACGGCGCCGATGGCCGTCACGGCGGGGGAACCGCCGATCGCGGGCGAGGCGAGCGGAGAGCGGACGGATATTGACATGCAGGACATCTCCGAAGTGCGGCTCGTGCGGTGGCGCTTGCCGCCCGGCGGCGCGGACGGCGACGTGGACGGCGGCGCGATCAGCTATCCGGGCGGTGGTGCTCGACCGGCGCACTCTTTCCCCCTGGGATGCCCCAGGTCAAGCCGGATGTCCGATGCGTCCCATCCATCCGATGTGTGCGCGAACTCTTCGCCGAAACCCTCCCATCGGGGTCGAGTCCTCCGCCGGGCCGATCCGCCGACTGTCCGCATAGCGGACGGTCACATCCCGGCCAACGGTCTACCGATGCTCGGCAGCGGAACCCTCCCGGGCGGCGGCGGGCAGCACCGGCTCGGGGGCCGCCGCGACATTGGCCCGCGCCCTTCGCGACGCGGAGGTGACCCAGACCGTGACGGCCGCCAGACCCATCAGGGCGGCTCCGGTCAACGGGGCGGCGGGCACCGAGATCCCGTCGACCACGAGGCCGCCGGAGAACGCGCCCGCCGCGATGGCCAGGTTGAACATCGCGACCATCAGCGAGGAGGAGACCTCCGCCTCGTCCGGGGCCGCCTTGATCATCCAGCTCTGGAGGCTCACCCCGACCCCGCCGAACGCGAGCCCCCACGCCAGCAGCAGCACCGTCCCCGCGACCGCCCCCGACAGCGTGGCGATCAAGGCGAGGATCACGGCGAGCGAGGCGCCGACCGCCAGCAGCGTACGGTGCGCATCGCGCCCGCCCGCCAGGAAGTTGCCCGCCACGCCCGCGGCTCCGTAACCCAGCAGGAGGGTGCTCACGAAGCCCGCACCGACGCCCGAGACGTCCTGGAGGATCGGCCGTACGAACGTGTACGCGGCGAACTGCCCGGTCACCATCAGGAAGGTGACGGCCACCCCGGCCCGGACCCCGCGGTTGCGCCGGAGGAGGGCGGGGAGCTGGGCGAAGGTGATGCGGCCGGTCGGCGGCAGTGGCGGCAGCAGCAGGAGCAGGGCCGCCAGGGTGAGCAGTCCGAGTCCGCCGACGGCGGCGAAGGCCGTGCGCCAGCCCCCGAGTTCGCCGAGCAGCGTCCCGGCGGGGACGCCGAGCACCGAAGCCGTGGGCACTCCCCCGAAGACGAGCGCGGTGGCCCGGCCGACGTGCCGCTCGGGTACGAGGCGCACCGCGAGCCCGCCCGCTATGGCCCAGAAGCCCCCGACGCCGACCCCGACGAGCAGCCGGGCCGCAAGGACCACCCCGAACCCCGGGGCGAGGGCGACGACGAGGTTGGCGACGGCCATCAGGGCGATCAGCCCGACCAGGACGAAGCGCCGGTCGAGCCGGCCGGAACCGACGGTGACGAGCGGCGCGCAGAACGCGGCGACGATCCCCGGCACGGTGACCATCAGCCCGGCGGTGCCGTCGGACACCCCGAGCTCGGCGCCGACCGAGGTGAGGAGCCCGACGGGCAGCAGCTCGGAGGTGATGAGGCAGAAGATCCCGAGCGCCACGGCGCCCACGGCGCCCCATCCCTTCCATCCCGCGACCGCCCGAGCGGGATCCGGGGCGGGGGTCGGCTTTGAGGTCGGCCCCGGGGGCGGCGACTTGGGGATCGGCCCGGGGATCGCCCCTGTCATCTCGGGGATCGACCCGGGCATCGGCTCAGGGATCTGCCCGGGATCGGAATCGGGATCGGAATCGGGCTTCGAAGGGCGGTCGTTGCCGGGCGCGGCAGCTGCGGTCATGGGTCGGCACTCCGTACGGGCAAGCGGGCAGACGGGCGGGCAGGCGGGCGGGCCGAGGACCTCCACCCGGCGGGCAGGCGCCGCCGGGCAGGCCCGTACGCGGGCCCGGCACGGCAGCTCGGAGCGCCGGAGGTCGCGCCTCCCCCGGCATCCGCACTGTCGTTCCCATCCCGAACCTTGTCCGGGATTTCCCCTCCGGTCCACCCCCGTCCACGCACGCGTGCTCCCGGACCGGTGAAACCTCCCGGCCTGGCAGAAACGATCGGGGTGACCCTGGCGAACCGTTCCGGCAAGGCCTCCGGAGCATCAGTGCCCTCCCCACGGCCCACCGCGGCCTCACCCACACGCACGGGCGCGGGACGGGGCAGGGCCGCCCGTGCGGCATGGTGGTCCGATGCAGTTACGCCGGGTCCTGCCCCTCTCCCTCTTCGCGCTGCTCGCGAGCGCCGGCTGCGTATCGGTCGGCCCGCAGGCTTCCGACGGGCCCGCGCATGCCTCCGTACCGCCCGCAGACGCGCCCGATACCGCCGCTGCGGACGGTTCTGCCGAAGCCGGGGCACCGACCGGAGCGGCCGGACCGGCCGGACCAGGAGGTCCGGTCAACGCGTCCGATCCGCACGGGCTGCCCCTGGGCCGGCTCCCTGCCCCCACCGCGCCCACGGCCGGCGCCGGTCCGGGGGCGTCGGGCCCCGATCCCGCCCGCCGGTCCGCGAACGCAGCCCGCAAGGGGGCCGAGCACCGTTCGAAGCCCGCCGCCCCGCGCCACCCCCATCCCCCCAAGACCGCGCCCGCCCGGACCGGACGACAGCCGGCCCCGCCGCCCGGCCTGGACGAGTTGTGCGCCGCCGCGGAGGGTTCCGTACCGCCGTCCATCGTGGACCTCTGCCTTCGCCAGTCCGGCCGCTGACCTGCAAGGACACCTGGATATTCTGGTCGGGCTTGACCCTCACACCGTGTCAGGGCCTCCACTGGAAGGCGTCATGTTCACCATCGGAGACTTCGCCAAGCACGGCCGGGTGTCGGTCCGCATGCTGCGTCACTACGACGCCCTCGGACTGCTGCGCCCGGCCCGTGTCGACCCCGCCAGCGGCTACCGCTACTACGAGGCCGGGCAGCTCGCCCGCCTCAACCGTGTCATCGCGCTCAAGGAGCTCGGCTTCAGCCTGGACCAGGTGGGGTCGATACTCGACGAGCTCGTGGGCTCGGAGGAGCTGCGCGGCATGCTGCGGCTGCGGCGGGCGGAACTGGAGTCGGCCATGGCCGCTGCGGCGGCCCGGCTGGCCCAGGTCGAGACGAGGCTCCGGATCATCGAGAACGAGGGAACCATGTCTTCCATCGACATCGTCGTGAAGAGCCTTCCGCCCGTCCGCCTCGCCGAACTGAGCGGGGTCGCGGCCAGCTACGAGCCCGGGGACATCACCCCCGTCATCGGCCCGCTCTACGACGAGCTGTGCCGCCGCATCGAGGACGCCGGGGTGACGCCCACCGCACCGGGCATCGCGTACTACGAGGACGCCGGGGACGCGGCGCGTCCCGGCGCCGTCCTGGTCCACGCCGGGCTGCCGGTGGCGGCCGACGTCCGGGCCGGGGACCTCGGGGGCGAGGTACGGATCGTCGTGCTGCCCGCCGTCGAACGGGCCGCGACGGTCGTGCACCGGGGTTCGATGGACTCCGTGCTGCCGACCGCACAGGCCCTGGCCCAGTGGATCGACGCGAACGGGGAGCGCTCGTCCGGGTACGCCCGCGAACTGACGCTGGCCTGCCCCGAGGACCGCGACCAGTGGGTCACGGAGCTCCAGGAGCCGCTCGGCGTCTGACGCTCCCGACCGACGGGCCCGCACGGCCCACCCGGCCCACGGGCCTCGGTAGGCTCCGCTGATGCAGCGCGTACTCGTGGTCGGCATCAGCGGAGCCGGCAAGTCCACCCTGGCGCGGGAGCTGGGTCGGCGTTTCGGGCTGCCGTACCACGAAATGGACGCCCTCCACTTCGCCGGGCCGGGATGGGCCGTCAGCCCCTCCTACGCCGCCGACGCGGCCCGGATCGCGGCGGGCGAGCGGTGGGTCCTCGACTCGTACGGGCCCGAAGGCGTACGCGAACTGCTGTGGCGGCGGGCCGACACGGTGGTGTGGCTCGACCATCCCCGGCACGTCGTCATGCGACGGGTCCTGCTGCGCTCGCTGCGCCGCAGCCTGCTGCGGGAGCGGCTGTTCGGCGGCAACCGGGAGCGGTGGCGCGAGTGGCTGCGCGCCGACCATCCCGCGTGGTGGGCCTGGTCGCGCCACGGGTCCCGGCGCGCGGAGATCGCCCTGCTGGCCGGTGACGCGCGGTTCGCCCCGCTGCGGGTGGTCCGGCTGCGCTCCCCGGCGGCCGCCGATGCCTGGCTGCGGGCTCAGCGACCGGCCGGGCGGCGGCCGCACACGTAGGCGCAGCCCCGTACGGTGCCCCGGACCGTACCCCGTCGGGCCGTCCGCAGGCGGCGCATCGTGTCGTGGCCGCGCCGGCGCCACTCGGCCCGGGGCAGCCCGGCTCGCTGGCCGCCGCCGGTGATCAGGGCGTTGACGGGGGCGTGGGCGTCGGCGGCGAGCCCCTTGGCGACCAGAACCCCGACCACGAGCGGAACCAGGGCCACGGCCAGCGCCGAACCGGCGCTGGTCACGTGCTGCTGCACGCGCGGGCGGTTCGCGGTACGCGCGGTGGCAGTGGCGGCGGAGGCGGTCTCGAAGGTCATGTCCCCATTCGATCAGCGGGGGCACGCCGGGGAATCGGGGCGGATACTCAGGCTGTTAGGTGCGAGGTACTCAGACGCGGAGCACGGGCTCACGGGCCCCACCGGCCCACGGCCCACGGCCCACGAACTCACGGACTCACGGACTGAACGACCAAGGGGGCAGGGCCAAGTGACCACACCCGGGCAGAGCTTCGAACCGGCGAGCGGCGACGGCCCGCCACCACCCGAAGTGGGGCGGGCGGCGGAGCTCCGTACCGCGTACGAGGGGCTGTTGCAGATCCGCCGACTGGTCAACGGTCCGGCGGGCGCCGCGGTTCCCGCCCCCTGGGAGCTGCGCCTGATGCCGCGCGCGGTGGCCCTCGTACTGGAGGCGGCGGGGATCCCCGCGTCGGCACAGGATCCGCAGGACCCGCAGGATCCCCAGGACGCCGAGGGCCGGCGCATCCGTACCGGATACCGGGTGGGTCCGGCCGCATCCGGGGAGGGCCGCGTGGAGGTGACCTGGCTCGGCCCGCCGGGCGGCGGCGCGGCCGAGGAGGAACAGGAACGCCTGACGGCCTGCGCGGCGGTGCTCGAACCGCTGGGATGGGTCTGCCTGCTGTACCGCGGCCCGCGCCGGCGTCGTTTCCTGGAGGTGGAGCCGCCGCCCGCCTCCTGACGGGGCGGCCGAAATTCGGTACCCCTGCGCGGTAACGCAGGGGCACACTCACCCGATGGGCATGCTCGACGTACAAGCAGACCGCGTCCGCGAGGGCGCGACGGTGGAGTTCCGGCCGACGGGAACCTCGATGGTCCCGCTCGTCCGCAGCCGCCAACGCGTCCGCGTGGCCCCGGCCGACCCCGCCCTCCTCGAACCCGGGGACATCGTCCTGGCCCGGGTCTCCGGCACTGTGTACCTGCACCTGGTGACGGCGGTGGACGCACCGCGGCGCCGCGTCCAGATCTCCAACAACCGCGGCCACGTCAACGGATGGACCAGCCACGACCGCGTCTTCGGCATCTGCCTCACGGTGGACGACGTACCTCGCCCCGGCGCGCTCGCCAAGGTCCGCGCGGCCGGCACGGCCTGACGCCGCACTAGGCCGTCTCACCGATCCGCCGCAGGGCTTCCCGTGCGGCCCCGAGCAGCCGTTCGTCCTCCCGCATGTCCTCGTCCTCGTCGCCGGTGTACTCGGGCACTCGGACGCGCCCCTCCGTCACGGCGGTCAGCGCGGGTACGGTCCGGGCCGCCGCAGGGCCCATTCCGGCCAGGATCCGGCAGGCGTGGAGGTTGAGTTCACCGCTCCCGGAACGGCTCAGGAGTACGTCGAGGAGGGTCCCGGCCGCCTCGTCGGCCTCGTCCCCCTCCGCCTCCTCCCCCGCGTGCCGCCACAGGGCGGCGAGCAGCCGCGGGTGCGCGTGCGGCCCGTCGGCGGTCTTCTCCCGGAGGTACGCCACGTGGCCGGGCTCCAGCCCGCCGTGCCCGGCCAGCCACTCCAGGAGGTTCGCGGCCGTCGCGACTTCGCGCGGGCTGTCGCCCAGCCGCGCGAAGGCCTCCTCGGCCCGTCGGCGCTCCCCGGAGATCCGGATCAGCGCCATGGTCGTGAGCCCGGCCCGTTCCCCTCGCCCCTCCGCGGCCAGGGCTTCGAGCAGGGGCAGTGCGGGAGCCGCCGCCGGGCCGATCTGCCCGAGCAGGAAGACCAGTTGCGTCAGCCGTACGGGGCGGGGGCCGGGCCTCGGGCGGGGGTCCGGGCCGTCATCGGCCCGGGCCACCGAGCCCAGCAGCCGGACGAGCTGCGGTACGGCGGGGGCCGAGGCCGCTCCGCACGCGGCCAGCACGTCGAGCGCCCGGACGTTCCCCTCCTCCCCGCACCGGTCGAGGAGCTCCGTGGCCGCCGCGACGAGCGCGGCGAGGTCCGTACCGGGTACGGCGGCCAGCCCTCGGACGGCCTCCCCGACCCCTCGCCCGCGCCCTCCCTCCCGCACCATCCGACACAGCTCGGGCAACGCTCGTACGTCCCCGATCCTGGAGAGCGCGAGGGCGGCCGTCTCGCGGCGGGAGCCTCCCCGGGACTCCCGGCCGGGCTCGGCCGGCGCGACCGATGCCGTCAGCTCCGCCGCCAGCTCCTCCCGGCACAGCCGGGTGGCCTCCAGCGAGGCCCCGAGGACCGCGAGGGCCCCCGCCCCGGCCTCCGGGTCGCTCAGCAGCGGCCGCAGGTGCGGCGCGAGTGCCGCCGGGGCCGTCCGCCAGTGGCGCAGTGCCACCCCGGCCATGTCCACGGCGGCCTGCCTGGCCACCGGCGTCGGACGGGCCGCGAGCATCGCGACCCGGGCGTAGCAGGCGCTCTCGGCATCGGAGCGCCGCGCGGCCAGCCCCCACAGGGTGCCGATCCGCCACTCCAGCCGGCCCCCGGCACGGCCGATCCGCATCCCGGCGGCGTCCAGGTCCGCGAGTACCGCGGGGCTGTCCGGGGCCGGGGCCACGCGCAGCCTGACCGCCGGATCGGAGTCGGTGCGCAGCCGCTCAACTACTCCATCGAACCCTTCGAGGCGCCCTGCGCCCCTCACCAGCAGGGCCTCGGCGAGGGCGAGCCGCGCCACCGGATCCAGCGGGACCGGACCGTCCACCAGTCCGGTCAGCAGTTCCACGGCCCGGCCCCGGTCCGCCTCGGCCAGCAGCCAGGCGGCCGCTCGCCGTACCGTCTCTTCGGGATCCGACAGCCGGGCCAGCGAGGCCCCGGCCGCCGCGGGCCAGTCGGGGGTGCAGGACGCCAGGTCGGTGAACAGCCGCAGCGCCAACAGTCGTACGCCGGCACGCGCATCGGCGGTCAGGCAGGCGAGCCGGGCCGCCTCCGGGCCACTGCGGTCGCACTCGACGGCCTTGAAGACCGAGCTCCGCGCCTCCCAGAGGGCGGGGTTGCCCGGATCCTCGCGCACGGCCTCCGCGAGCCAGGCGTCAACACGGTCGGCCGGGCCGCAGGGGCCCGGCGGTCGGGGGCTCACAGCCCCGGGCGCAGTACGCCCTTTCGCATCGTCATGCGGAGATCATCACCGGACCGGCGGACCCTGCGCAACCGGATTGGAAACACCTCCCGTAGCAACGACGCCCGACCCCTACGGGAAGTCCCGACCGCTCAGTCCGGGTAGCGCAGCAGCCGCAGCGCGTTGGCGACGACCACGAGGGTGGAGCCCTCGTGGACCAGGACCGCCGGGCCGATGCCCAGGCCCATCGCGGTGGCCGGGACCAGGACCGCCACGATGCCCAGGTTCAGCCGGAGGTTCTGCCGGATGATCCGGCTCGCCCGGCGGCTGAGGCCGGAGCGGCGGTTCCCCGCCGGACGAGGGCGGTGCGCGGGGCGAGCGCCCAGCGCTTCGATGGAGCGGCGGGCTCGGCCCATGGCGTAGCCCTCCAGGGCGTGGCCGAGGCTGAAGAGGACCAGCAGGACGGCGCCGCGGTCGCCGAGGTATGCAGGGCCTGGCCTCACCGGCCCGGATCCACATCCTCGCCTGTCTGCTCCAATCCCCCTGCCCGGTCGGCGAGTTGACCGAGGACCTCACCCTCGGCCAACCCACCGTCTCCCACCACCTGCGGCTCCTGCGCCACGTCGGCCTCGTGACCGGCAGGCGCGCCAGGCGCGACGGGCGCAGCGTGGTCTACGCACTCCACGACGCGCACGTCGCTGCCCTGCTCCAGCAGGTACTGGCACACGTCCACCACGGCGACCGGGCGTAAACGGCGGCCGCTGCACGCGGCCCCGGACCCGCCCCGGAGGGGGCGCTCACCGGTACGGGTCGGTGACCTCGCGGAGCCGGGTGAGGGCGCTGCGCAGTTGCCGCGTGCCCTGCGCGCCGAGGTGGCGGGTCCACTCCCCCTCGACCCGGGCCTCCGCCGCCCGCGCGACGGCCACGGCGGCCTCGCCGCGGGGCGCGATGCGGACCAGCCGGGCGCGGGCGTCGGTCGGATCGGGGGTGCGGTGGACGTAGCCGGCCCGCTCCAGCTGTTCGACGAGGAAACCCGCGGTCTGCTTGGTGATCCGGGCCTGTTCCGCCAGGTCCGTGACCCGGGTGCCGTCCGGTCCGATGCGCGCGAAGACGCGGCCCTGGGCGACGGTGAGATCGTCGTAGCCAGCCGCCGCGAGGGCGTCGAAGACGCCTGATTCCATGGCCCGGTAGGCGATGAAGCACAGCAGTCCCAGGTTGAGTTCGCCCTCGTCCCCGGCCATCTCGCACCACCCTTGACCCGGTCAGCCCCTCTGACCAATATTAGACAGAGAGCCTGACCAAATCCCACTGCGCGGAACGGCGTCAGCAGGAGCAGGAGATCGATCGACATGACCGGCACGGTCCGAATGAACCCCGACGACGTATGGCGGACCATCGACAGCGAGCGGCTCTCCCTGGCCGACCTCCTGGACGACCTGAGCCCGGCGGAATGGGAGACCCCGTCCCTCTGCGCGGGGTGGCGGGTGCGTGAGGTCGTAGCCCATCTCACCCTGGCCCACCTGGGCCTCTTCCCGGCACTGGTGGCCACCGTCCGGGCCCGGGGCAGCTTCGACCGCATGATCCACGACACCGCCGTACGGGAATCCGTGCGCCCGGTCCCGGAGTACGCTCCCCGGCTGCGCGCGATGGCCGGATCCCGCCGCAAGGCACCGGGCGTGACCCTCCTGGAACCGATGCTCGACATCCTGGTGCACGGGCAGGACATCACCGTCCCCCTGGGCCGCACCCGCGCGATGCCCACCGAGGCGGCCGCGACCGCCGCGCAGCGGGCCTGGTCGATGGGGTTCCCGTTCCACGCCCGGCGGCGGCTGGCGGGCTTCCGCCTGGCGGCCACGGACTGCGACTGGTCGGCCGCCGGCTCCGGCGGCGGCCCCGGCGGCAACGGGGATCAGCTGGTGGAGGGCCCGGTCTCCGCGCTCCTGCTGCTGCTGACCGGTCGGCACTCCGCGGCGCTGCCCCTGCTGTCGGGGCCGGGCCTGCCCGCGCTCGGCGAGCGGCTCGGCGGCACGAAGGCGCCGCGGACATGAAGCGGCGTACCCAGAAGCGGCTCTCCCGCGCCCTCGTCGCGGCCGCCGCGCTCGGCCCCGATGCCCGCGTCATCGCCCTGCTGCGGGCGGGAGCCGACCCCGACGCACGGGACCCGGAGGGCACGACAGCCCTGTACGCGGCAGCCGTGCGGGGCGCCCCCGACTCCGTACGCCGACTCCTCGCGCACGGCGCCGATCCCGACGCCGAGAGCGGCGGCCCGACGGACGGGACGCCGCTGTGCGCGGCCGCGTCCTGGGGAGAGACCGAAACGGTACGCGCGCTGCTCGCGCACGGGGCCGATCCGGGCCTGCGCGAGGACGGCGGCAGCGGGCTGTCACCGCTGGAGTGGGCGAGGCGCGGAAACCACGAGGAAGCCGCAGGAATCCTCCTCCGGGCGACCCGGGACGCACCCACCGGGGACCGGTCCAACGGCTGACGCAGGACGGTGGGGGGAGAGAGCGGACGGATGGGGAGGGAAGGAGACGGCCCAGGCCGGATCGGGGGGCGAGGACGGAAGACGCAGAACCGGATCTCACGATTGCCGCCCCACCCGGGGCCGCGCCCTCTACCGTGCCCTGGGGGGACGGCGCGGGACCGAAGGGGTGGGGCGGGATGGACGAAGAAGAAGACATGCGGCTGGCGAGGATGACGCCGGAGATCTCACGCCGCACCCTGGGCCTGCTCCGCGGGCTCGCCGGGCTCGAACCGCCGGAGCAGGTGCCCGAGGAAGCGATGATCACCGCCGACGAGATCCTCGCCGAGTTCGGCACGGACGGGCTCCGCGTACTGGTGATGACGCTGGCGGCCTGGGCGACGGCGCAGATCGAGAACGTCGCGGAGCTGAGCAGCCGCAGCCACGAGGCGGTCCTCGACGCCATGGAGCTGGCCTGCCTGGAAGCCGGCGCGGAGGACTAGCGGAGCACTAGCGGAGGACTAGCGGAGGACTAGGAGGCGCCCTGGAGCCCCCGGGAGCCCACGCAGTAGCAGCCCGTTCCGACCGGAGGGGTTTGTTCCGGGCCCAACGGGTTCATCCTCCCGACACCGAGCTTCGAATCGGCCCTGCGTCGGCGACACTGGGGGGAGCGGGGGGTCCCGATCGGAGGCCGTCGTGAGCACACCTTCCCCCATCCGGATCGCTGCCGTCCTGTCCACCGAGCACCGTGGACGGCTCATGTCCCACGCCCGTGAGGTCAATTTCCGCGAGGGTGCGCGGATCTTCGACGAGGGCACCCGGGCGGAATCCTTCTGGATCGTGCGCTCCGGCACGGTGACGCTGGAGATCCCCGTACCCGGCCGCCGCCCCACCCCCATCGAGAGCCTGGGCCCCGGCGAGCTGGTGGGCTGGTCGTGGCTGTTCGCGCCGTACGTGTGGCAGTTGGGCGCCGAGGCGATGACGCCGGTGCGGGCCTACGAGTTCGACGCCACGACCGTCCGCATGCTCATGGACGCCGATCCGGCCTTCGGTTCCGCCGTCGGCCACTGGGTCGGCCGCGTCCTGGCCCTGCGGCTCCACCAGACCCGCACCCGCCTCCTCGACCTGTACGCCCCGCGCGCCGCCGCGAGCTGACGCGTACGAGGAATGCCGAGGAGTGCCGTCAGTGAGCCGTCAGTGAGCCGTCAACGCGAGGGGGCGATCGGCAGGCTGTCGCTGTACCCGTTGACCGGTCGGTCGATCTTCTCGACCGTACTGGCGTCCAGTTCGGCCGGGGCGGACTGCGTGCCGAGCGTGCCGCCGGGGTGCCAGGTGCCGGTGACCGAGACCCAGGTGTCGGCGGGCAGGGAGGGCGCGCCGTGGACGCGGACCTTTACGGACTGCGCGTCCGCGGCGCAGCACGAGATGAGGATCCGGGTGAGGTACCAGCCGTCATGTCCTTGACCGAGCGTGACCAGGCCGCTCATCTGGACCGTCCGCCCGTTGATGGCCTGGGTGCTGTCCTGCTGCACCCGTCGCGTGAACTGCGTGAGGGTCATCGGCAGCGGTGAGGTGGCGGGCAGCGCCTCGAAGCTCTGCTGCTCCGTGACGACGACCTTGGCGGTCTCGCGGGAGGCGGTGTACGAGCCGAGGGCGGGCGGGGCGTACACGAGCAGGCTCAGGGCGGGCAGGAACAGCAGCCAGGCCACCCGGGGGACGCTGGAATGGTCGTGACCGTGGCCGTGTGCGGGTACGGGCGCGGGCGCCGGCTGGACCGTGCCGTGGGGCTCGTCGCCGCCGGCGGCCGCGTGTTCGTGGGGCTTCGTGGCCCTGCGCCGTGCGATCGGTCCGCGGTGGGACCAGACGTCCGCCGTCGCGAGCACCAGCAGCAGGACACCGGAGACGATCAGTACGGGCCGCATGCCCGGTTTGACGTAGCTCAGGCACAGGTCGGTGAACAGCGAGACGTGCAGCAGGCCGGAGCCGATGAGGAGCAGCAGGAACGCCTGCGCCGACCGTTTCACAGCAGCACTCCTCCGATCAGGACGCTGGACAGCACCGCCACGACGGTCGTGGCGGTGGAGAAGCGGACGGCGAAGGGCCGGCCGAACGTGCCCGCCTGCAGGGCGATGAGTTTCAGGTCGACCATCGGGCCGACCACCATGAACGCCAGCCGCGCCGTGGGCGAGAAGCCGGTGAGCGAGGCCGCCACGAAGGCGTCGGCTTCGGAGCACACCGCGAGGACGACGGCGAGGGCCGCCAGGAAGAGCACGGACAGCCAGGGCGAGCCGGAGACCACGTCGAGGACCGAACGCGGGACCGCCACGTTGAAGGTGGCCGCCGCCATCGCTCCGAGGACCAGGAATCCCCCGGCGTGCAGGAAGTCGTGCTGGAAACCGAGCCGGAACTCGCTCCAGCGGCTGCGCCCCGTCTGATGACCGGTGTACCGCGCGACAGGACGCAGCCACTCCTCGCGGCCCAGCCAGAGCCAGAGCCAGCCCATCGCCGCGGCGGTGGCGAGCGAGGCGAGGAGCCGGGCCAGCACCATGGCGGGGCTGCCGGGAAAGGCGATGGCCGTGGCGGTCAGTACGACGGGGTTGATGGCGGGGGCGGACAGCAGGAAGGCGAAGGCCGCGGCCGGGGTGACTCCTCGGCCGATCAGGCTGTTGGCGACCGGGACCGACGCGCATTCGCAGCCGGGCAGGACCACGCCGGCCAGGCCGGCGACCGGGACGGCGAGCGCCGGCCGCTTGGGCAGTATCCGGGTGAACACGCCCTCGGGCACGAAGGCGTTGATGGCGCCGGACAGCGCCGTGCCGAGCAGCAGGAACGGCAGCGCCTGCACGATGACGGCGAGACAGACGGTCCGCCAGGCCTGCACCGCCGCCGCGTCCAGCCATCCGGCGCCGACCAGGATCACGACACCGCAGACGGCCATCGCCATGGCCCACAGGTACACCCAGCCGGGGACCGGTTCGCGGACGGAGGCGCCGTCGGATGAGGCGGCGGCCCCAGCAACTTCAGCCATCTTCTGCACGCCATCTCCGCATGTCCGAACGTCGGACCGGAATATAGCCGGTGCCGGGCCGGGAGGACCGACTGCCCCCTCGTCCGCGACCTCCTCCGCGACCTCGTCCGCGATCCGCCGTCCGGCCACGACCCACACGCGAATACCCGGATTACCGAGCGTGTTCGGCCGATTCCGCCGGGCGTTGCCCCACAGGTCAGCGCCCGGACACCGCTGCGGTCTGCGGTCATGCGTGCGCGTTCGGTGACGAGAAGTAGAGGTGCGAACGGGCGTTCCGCTTCCGCATGGGCAAGACTCCCGTCCGTTATCCGACGCAACGACGCGAGGAGTGTTCGACATGCGGTCCATCACCAGGAGTCTGGGGCTTTCGTCCGCCGCCATGGGGCTCGCCGCCCTCACCGCCCTGGCCGGGTCCGGCGCGGCCGGCGCCGCACCGACCGGCACCGAAGTCCTCTACGCACCGTCCGCACTCGTCCTGACCGTCACGGACGGAACCGACGCCGCCGCCGGTACGGTGCTGCGCGCGGCCACCCTCACCTGCGCGCCCCGGCCCAGCGGGACGCACCCGGCTGCGGCCGCCGCCTGCGCCGAGTTACGGGCCAACGGACCCGAGCTCGACGCACTCGCCGAGCCCCGCGCGGACGCGGCGTGTACCAGGGAGTGGGCCCCCGTGACGGTGACGGCCGACGGGGTGTGGCAGGGCCGGCACCTGAGCTACTCCTACACCTACGCCAACTCGTGCGGGCTGCGGAACAGCACGGGCCTGCTGTTCGGCATCTGACCCCGCGCCCGAGCCGGGCCCCGCTCACGACCCGGCCCGCCGCCCCGCCCCGCCCCGCCCCGCTCCGGCCGGCCCCGCTCCGGCCCGCCCCGCCCCCGTCAGCCCAGTTCGAGGCTGGTCACGCCGTACATGCCGGTCAGGTCCACGTCCGGTTCCTGGCCGGTGTACATCCGGGCCGCCTCGAAGGTCGGGTTAAGTCCCAGGCCGGCCAGCAGGGCCGTGGCGCGCGGGTGGGCGTCCGGTACGTCCACGGCGACCACCCCGTCCGGGGCGTGCTCCGCGAGCCGCAGCAGCAGGGCCGAAGCCACCGCCGGGGAGGCGGCGTAGAGCGGGCCGACCCGCGAAGCGCCGCTGCACGGCCGGATCACGCCGAGCCCTTCGATCCGGCCGTCCCGGACGGCGGCGAGGGCGGTCCGGCCCGGCAGCCCGATCCAGGCGGCGAGGAAGGCGTCACGGGGCGCGGGGAAGAACCTGCGGTCGTAGGCGGCGAGCTGCCCGAAGGGCACGGTGGCCGCGTCCACGATCTCCACCCCGGAGGCGGTCGTGGACGCCTTCCCGGGATCCGCCCCGTCCACCGGAGCGGCGGCGGCGCGCGGCGCCCCTTCGTGGCGGACGTTGTTCCAGGCCGAGCGGAAACCGGACTTGCGGTAGTTGTCCTGCTGCTCGACCACCCCGTCCAGCCCGACGAGCCTCCCGTCGAGCCGCTGCATTCCGGCCTTCCACAGCCGCATGCCGTAGCCCTGGCCGCGGACTTCGGGGCGGGCGATGTAGAAGCCGATGAAGCCGAAGCCCTCCCCGTACCGAACGGCCGAGATGCAGGCGACGGGCTCCCCGCCGAGCCGGCCGACGAGGAAGCCGGCCGGGTCGGCCACGGTGAACGCGAACCGGTCGGAGTCCCCCGGGTTCCAGCCCTCCTCGTCGGCCCAGTCCCGGATCAGCGCCATGTCCGCGGCGCTCGCGCCGTTGATCTCGAATCCCGTCATGTCCGGTGTTGTACCAGATGCGAAGGGCGTGTGCAGCCCTGCCTAACCGGCCGTCAGGAGGCGTGCGAACGCCGCCGGATCGGCCTGCCGGTGCAGATCGCTCACCTGTCCGTCCCCGACCTCGACCACCCGCCAGACCCCGTCCGCGCGCAGGGCGAGGTCGGTGGTGACGAAGGGGCAGTCCAGGGCCGCCACGGCGGCCCGTACCGGGCCGAGCTCCGGCGGCGAGAACTCCGCGTGCGAGCTGTCGGGGTGGGCGGTCAGCAGCCGGGGTTCGCCGCCGCGCCACCACACCCGTACCTCGGTGGCCGCGTCCCCGACCGCCGTGAACTGCTCGAAGGCGCGCAGCACCACTCCTCCCGCGAGGTCCTCGCCCTGGAGTTCGACGAAGCGGCTCACCACCCGGTGGACGGCGGCCCGGTCGGCGAGGTCGGGGAGGTGGCAGGCCTCGGCCCACTGGTGTTTGCGGGACTTGACGTAGTCCTTGACGATGCCGGAACGGGCCGGGAGGGCCGCGGCGAGTTCCGCGAGCTGCGCCGGGTCGGGGGTCTTCCCGGGTGCGGTCGCCAGCCAGCCGCTGGGCGGGGTGAGCCCGGCGAACGCCTCGTACCAGCCCGGCAGTTCGTGGGCGCGCCGGTACGCCTCGGGACTGACGCGCAGGGCGCCGCCGCGCTCGCGCAGGGCCGCGGCGAGCTCGGCGTACCGCCGCACCGGGATCATCCAGCCCCGGTACCAGAGCTCCCCCGCCCCGGCGGGCACCCTGGCCACGGCCCGTTCCGCATCTCCGGCGAGCAGCGCGTCGTGGTCGATGAGCGCGGTGGCGGCTCCGGCGGCGCGCAGCGCGCCGGCCTCGGCCGCGAAGTGGGAGTCGACCCGGCGTTCGTTCAGCGGATCGGAGCAGTAAAGGACGGTGGTCGCCATGCCGGCCACCCTACGGAGCTTCGCGCGACCCCCGTACGATTTTCGGTGCGGGGACCACGGATCCGGCGTGCCCCGGAGTGAGGAAGGGCGCATCCATGCTCGGAGCGGGCGATCTGGTGGCGGGCTGGCGGAAGGGCGGCGTCGAGGAGGGCATGGCGCTGATGGTGCACGCGTCCCTGTCCAGCCTCGGGCGGGTGAATGGCGGAGCCGCCGCGGTGGTGGCGAGCCTGCGCGAGGCGGTGGGCCCCTCCGGGACGGTGGCCGTACCCGCGTTCACCTGGGAGGTGGCCGATCCGGACCCGGAGCACGTGGGTGTGCCCGGCCCCGAGGTCGCGGCGCGGCGGGCGGCGGTGCCGCTGTTCCACCCGGGGCTGGCGGTCACGCGCGCGCTGGGCTCCGTACCGGAGGCCCTGCGGGCCCTGCCCGACAGCGTGCGCAGCGGACATCCGCAGGCTTCGGTGGCGGCGGTGGGTGCCCGGGCGGAGGAGGTCACGGCTAGCCAGTCGCTCGGCTTCGCGCTGGGCCGGACCTCGCCGTTCGGCCGGCTGCACGATCTGGGTGCCCACATCCTGCTGATCGGCGTCGGCCACAACCGCAACTCCTTCCTCCACTACGTCGAGTCCCTCGCCCCGCGGCCACGGCTGAGGGTGCGGAGGTTCCCGATGGAGGTGGCCGGGGAGCGGGTCTGGGTCGAGACTCCCGACGTCGGCAACGACAACGACACGCACTTCCCGGTGGTGGGCGCGGAGTTCGAGCGTCACGCGGGCATCGCGCAGTCGCGGGTGGGCGGTGCGCCCTGCCGCCTCCTGCCCGTGCCGGCCCTGGTGGACTTCGCGGTCCCCCGGCTCCAGGAGCTGCTGGACGCGGAACGGGCCCCGGCCCAGGTCATCCCGGTCCCAGGCCCGGTCCGGGCCCCGCACCCGCGGCCCTGACGGCCTCAGCGCGGCCGGACGACCACCGGGCAGGTGTTCCACAGCGCCGCCCCGGCCGTGAGCAGCTCCAGCACGCAGGCCCGCTCCGCCGGGGTCCACTCGCCGCACTCGCCCCCGAACAGCTTCTCGTACGCGCTGTCGTGCACCGGCCCCTGCGGGGGCAGCGCGTCGACCGTGCGCAGGCCGCGGGCAAGGTCCTCGAAGAAGTTCCAGGCTCCCAGCACGTCGCCCGCGGGCACGGCGCGGCGGACCGGGTCGGCGAGCCAGCGCTCGGCCCTGACCAGCTCCAGCACGTTGGCCTCGGCCGACACCAGGCGCAGCCCGTGCCGGCGGGTGTAAGGCCCGGCCTGGCGCCCGGTCGTGAACACCGGCACCCGCCACCCGGCCCCGCTCGCGTCCCCGTTCGGGACGGCGAACACCTCGTCGGGCTCTCCGTCGCGCCGGCCCGGCAGCCACAACACCGTCCCGCTGCGCCGCCGCCCCCGCACCCGGTACGGGTAGAGCCCGGGCCGGCTCCGGCGGCCGGTCACGGATCCCGGGGTACCCCCCACGTCTTCCATGCGGTGACCTTATGGCCACGGCCCCCTTCCCCCCTTCCCCGGGCCGGGAGGAAAAGGGATCGCGGCTGGGCCCCCGCGATCTCTAAGGTCACCGCATGGGAAAGCCGCTCGTAGCAGTGTTCAGTGGGGCCGGGATGTCCACCGATTCCGGGATTCCGGACTACCGGGGGCCGCAGGGGCTGTGGCGGCGGGAGCCCGATGCCGAGAAGCTCGTGACCTACGAGTACTACATGGCAGATCCGGAGATCCGGCGGCGGTCCTGGCTCATGCGGGCGGAGATCGGCTCGCTCGGGGCGCAGCCCAATGCCGCGCATCGCGCCGTGGCCGAACTGGAGCGCGGCGGGACCCCGGTGCGCGTGATCACGCAGAACGTGGACGGGCTCCAGCAGCTCGCCGGGATGCCCGCGCGCAAGGTGTTCGAGCTGCACGGCTCGGCCCGGTCCGTGGTCTGCACGGCCTGTCACGCCCGGTCGGGGATGGACGATGCCCTGGCCCGGGTCGCCGCCGGGGAGCCGGATCCCGCCTGCCTCGTGTGCGGCGGGATCCTCAAGGCGGCGACCGTGATGTTCGGCGAGCGGCTGGACCCCGAGGTCCTCGCGCAGGCCGTCGCCGTGGCCAAGGGGTGCCAGGTCTTCGTGGCGGTCGGGTCGACCCTGCAGGTGCAGCCCGCGGCCTCGCTGGCCGGGATGGCCGCGGAGGCCGGGGCCCGGCTGGTCATCGTGAACGCGCAGGAGACCCCGTACGACTCCCTCGCCGACGAGGTGATCCGCGAACCGATCGGCACCGCCCTGCCCGCGCTGCTCCGGCGGATCACCGGAGCCGGGCCGGAGTAGGGCACGGCCGGGAGGCTTTTCCGTGCGATCAGGCTCGGAGCTTCGGGAAGAGGACCGCCGCCACGTGCCGGGTGTCCGCGTACTCGACGACGGAGGAGATCCGGCCGTCGCGGACCTTGAAGATCCCGACGCAGCGGTTGTCGTACGTGCCGCCGTGCACGGTCTGCGCCTTCGAGGTCCACTCGGCGACCACCCGGTCGCCCTCGGCCACCGTGCCGACCAGCTCGATCTCCAGGGTCCCGGGAACGAGGAGCGGGCCCATGCCGCCGAGGAACTCGTCGACGATCGCCTCGCGCCCCCGCCACACCTTCGAGATCGGCAGGTCGCCCGGGTAGTGCCAGGTCGCGTCCTCGGCGAAGCTCCCGTGGACAACAGCGGCGTCGCCGTCGCGGACGGCCTCGACGTAGCGGATGACGACGGCCCTGGGGTCGGTGGTCTCGGTCATGCTCGGAATCCTCTCGCTGGTCGTGGTCGGGAAGACGGCCTCGTCGGCGGTGCCCGGGAACATCCCACCGGTCGGGGCGGTCGCCCGGCCAACCACGGAACTGCCCGGCCGACAACGATCAGTTGTCGGCTATGGTCAGCGGCATGGACCTCGACCTCACGCTGGTCCGTGCGTTCGCCGCGACCGCCGACACGCTGCACTTCGGGCGCGCCGCCGCACGGCTGGGCACCAGCCAGCAGGCGCTGTCGAAGCGCATAGCCCGCCTCGAGTCGCTGCTCTCCGTCCGACTGTTCGAACGCGACGGCGGCACGCGGCTGACCGAGGCCGGTGAGCGGTTCGAGCCCGCCGCCCGCGAGGCCCTCGCAGCCGGCGAGCGCGCGGTCGCGGCGGCGCTGGGCGTCGGGCAGGGCGTCCGGATCGAGGTGTGGGGCCATCTCTACGCGCCGATGCGCACCATCGCGCAGGCTGCGGACGCGCTCGGCGCGGTCCCCTGGGAGCCGGGCCCGGCACGCGACTGGGCATCGGCCGCCGATGCGCTGCTGGCCGGTGACACCGACCTCGGCTTCGGGCGGGTGCACCCGCTGCCCGATGGACGCGACGCGGGCCTCTCCCAGCGGCTCGTGCGCCTGGAGCCCGTCGACGTGGTGGTCGGCGCGTCCCACGAGCTGGCAGGCGCGGACGAACTGCGCCCGGCGGACCTGCGCGACAGCACCCTGTGGTGTCCGGCCGAGCCGACCCGGCTCGATTTCATGCGGCACTTCGCCGACCGGTTCGCCATCACGCGGCGTCGGGGCGGCCCCAATCTGGGCGTCGACCACCTTGTCCGGCACCTTCGTGCCGATGCGGCGTGCTTCACGCTGTTCCCCGCCGACGCGCCGCTTCCCGACGCCGCGGGGCTGCGCTCGATCCCGCTGGTCGCGCCGACCCCCCTGTACGCATGGTCGCTCGCCTGGCGAACGGCCCACCGCCACCCACTGCTCGACACCCTGCTGCGCGGCTTCACCGAAGCGGGCCGCGCCCGGCGCTGGCTGGACTACGCGCCGGAGCGCGACTGGCTCCCGGATGCGGACCGGGCGAAGCTCACGGTCGGCACGTAAGAGACGGCTCAGGCGGCGTCCGCCGCCCGCCGCATCTCCGCCACGTCCAGCTTCTTCATCTTCATCATGGCGGCGGTCGCGCGGGCGGCGCGCTGCGGGTCCGGGTCGGAGATCAGGTCGATGGCCCCGTCCGGGACGACCTGCCAGGACAGTCCGAACCTGTCCTTGACCCAGCCGCAGGCGGATTCCTGGCCGCCGTTGCTCGTCAGCTCGTCGTAGTAGTAGTCGGCCTCGGCGTCGTCGGCGCAGTGGATCTGGAAGGAGACGGCCTCGGTGAAGGGGAACTGCGGGCCGCCGTTGAGGCCGACGAACTTCTGGCCGTTGATCTCGAACTCGACGACCATGACCTCGCCCACCGGTCCGGGACCCGCCTCGTTGTAGCGGGCGATGCGGCCGAGCTTGCCGTCCTTGAAGACGGACAGGTAGTAGTCGGCGGCGGCCTCCGCGTTGCCGTCGAACCACAGACATGTGGTGAACCCGTTGCCTGCCGTGTCGGCCATGACTGCCTCCAGAGTGTGCGCGTACGGACGGGACACGAATGCGTCCCGTACATACAGACCGGCCCGGGGCCCGAAATTCATCGGCGGGACCGGGACCGCTACGTGTCCCGTCCGGATTGCACTCCTGTGGGTTACTCCTCGAACACATGGCCGCCGGGGCGGACGGTGATGGATTCAACCGTCCGCCGCCTCGGCAACGCCGGTCAGACTTCGAGCTCGGACTCGATCTTCTTCAGCTGGTGGCGCGCCATCGCGAGGTTGGCGCGGTTCTTGTCGAGCGCCAGGTAGAGGAAGAGGCCCGAAGAGCCCCTGCCCTTCAGCATCCGGATCAGGTGGTACTGGGTGCCGAGCGTGATCAGGATGTCCTCGATGGACTCGTCCTTGAAGTTGAGCATCTCCATCGTGCGCAGTTTGGCGCGCACCACGTCGGTGTTGCCCGCCGCCGCGACCGTGAGGTCCAGGTCCTTGCCGCCGCCGACGGTGCCGAGCGCCATGCCGCTGGCGTAGTCGACCAGGGCCGCGCCGAGCACGCCGTCGATGGTGGCGGTGGCTTCCTTGAGTGCGGTTTCGATGTTGGCCATGGATCATTCCTCTTTCTGTTCGGCTGTCCTGGGATTCGGTCGGTACGTGGCTGGTCGGTACGTGGCTGGTCGGTACGTGGCTGGTCGGGAGGTGCCCGGTCGGTACGTGGCCCCGCGCGGCCGGGGGCTCGCGGGGTCAGGTGGCCTGGCCCAGGCCCCGGCGGCCGAGGCTGTGGTCGATCAGCTCGGCTATGCGCAGGCTGGAGCGGCGGGCCTCGAGGTGGAGGCGCCCTACGTTGACCCGCTGCTCGGCGGTCAGGGTGAGTACCGCCGCGTCGCCCGCCGCGTAGGTGGCGACGTAGCCTTCCTCCCCGCGCACGAGCAGTTCGCGGAAGCCGCCCTGCCCGGTGCAGTCGCTGAGCCGCTGGGCCACTCCGAGCGCGGCCGCGGTCAGGGCGGCCACCGACTCGGCCTCGGCGGCCGCGCCGTCCTGGGCGAGGACGAACCCGTCGGAACTCGCGGCGAGGGCGCCGGTCAGCTGGGGGACCCGGGAGCGCAGCCGCCGGAGCTCGGCGAGTATCTCGGCCTCGGCTTCGGCGGGCACCGTACTCATGTCGGTCCTTCTCCTCTCGGACTGCCTGCGCTCGGAGCGGTCGGCGCGCAGGACCGGTCGCAGCGGGAGCCTCACAGGCTTGCCTCCAGTGCGTCGCGTAACCGGCGCAGGAGCGCCACGTCCGGGGACTGCGACTGCGTCATCCATTCGGGCAGGGAGGGCTCCGGGACGGGTTCCGGACCCGCCGCCGGTGCGTACGGGGTCTCGACGAGTCCGGCCGCGGCGAGGCGCCGTACGTCGAGCAGGGTGTGGAACGCCGGCCGGCCCAGGACCCACGCGAGATCGGCGGGGGTCCGTACGCCGTCCGCGCGGGCCAGCAGGATCCGCTGCCGGGCGGTGACGGTCTGGCCCGGGGCGGCGGGGCGGGGCACGACCGGGGAGGTGTCGAGCAGCGGGTAGGGCCAGACCGCGTCGAGCAGTTCCCGGCGCCGCCGGGTCTCCCGCTCCACGGCCTCCGCCGGGACCGACCGGACGGAGCCGATCCAGTGCGTGGCCCCGCGGCGGAACCGGGAGGGGCCGCTGCCCGGGGAGAGCGCGAAGAAGGCGGCGTCGAAGATCGCGGCGAGGTGGCAGATCTCCAGTTCGCCGCCCGCCATGCCTCCGCTGTCGACGAGGAAGCGGGCGACCTGGCGGCGGGCGCCGGCCTGGTTCACGGCCTCGGTCCAGCGTTCGGGGGCGAGGCCGCCGCCGGTGGTGAGCAGGACGTCGAGGCCGGGGGTGGCCGG
The DNA here is from genome assembly GCF_041434015.1 of Streptomyces sp. NBC_00454. Classification (GTDB taxonomy): domain Bacteria; phylum Actinomycetota; class Actinomycetes; order Streptomycetales; family Streptomycetaceae; genus Streptomyces. The sequence continues at coordinate 724,241 of NZ_CP107907.1, forward strand.
GCTCTCCGCGTGCACGACCCGGCCGTCCTCCAGGAAGAGGGTTCCGCGTTCGCGGAACAGGGCTCCGGTGGCGCGCTCGGCGGCGAGGCGGGTGAGCAGGGGCGAGACGGCGGCCGGGCCGGGGGCGGGGGACGAGGCCGACGGGGCGGCGGTGGCGGTCACTTGAGCACCAGGCCTTCGGCGAGGGTGCGCAGCCGGTGCCGGGCGAGGGCGAGGTTGCCTTCGGCCCGGTCCAGCCACAGGTGCAGGAAGACGCTGCTGTCGAAGCTGGTTTCGACGAAGCGGAGCACGTGGTAGCCGGTCCGGGTCGTGACGATCAGGTCCTCGACGGGCAGCCCGGCCGCCGCGCCTTCGGTGGAGCCGGACGGTGGTTCGGGCAGGGCGAAGGACTCGTACTCGGCGGCGGCCCTCGCCAACTCGGCGGTCTCGGCGGCGGTGGTCTCGTGGTCCCCGACCGGTGAGTCCCCCGCGGTGCCGAGGGCCAGTCCGCTGCTCCAGTCGACCAGCGCGGCCCCCCTCGCACCAGGCAGGGCCATGGCTTCGAGCAGGCATTCGTCGATCCCGGGCACGCGGGCTCCCCTCCCGGCCGGACCGTGCGTGGTGCACGGTCGTACGGCGCGACAGAAGGGAACTTACTCAACTTCCACAGTGCGGAAGGGCGTTCTGGCATTTTCCGCTGGAACATGCGCGGTCGCATGTGACAGCTTGGCCGGAACGCATCGGAATTTGATCATTGGTTTCGATCAAGCGGATCCGGGCGCCTGCCACCGGGGTCAAGAGGCGAGCGGCAGCGGCAGATCGTCCGCGAGCCGGAAGGCCCCGCCCTCGCGCTGTACGTAGCCCTCGTGGGTGAGGGTCCGCAGCAGGTGGTAGACGGTGGGCAGCGGGATTCCCGTCAGCCGCGCGAGCCGTTTGGCGGTCGCCCCACCCTCCGCGTACATCGCCTCCACGAGGCGCAACGCCCGTTGAACGGAACCGATGAGGGTGGGTGCGGTGGTGGTGGCGCTACCGCTGTCCGCGCTGTCCTTCTGGCTGTGGTCGGTGCCCATGAGTGGTCCCCCTGCTCCGGTACGAGGCCTGGCAAACCCATCAAAGTCGCTCACCGGCCGCAAAACCAGCGGACTCGCGTAAACCTGAGCATAAGATCAACTAATGCTCGACCCCCGGAAACTGAAGCTGCTCGTCGACGTCGCGCGTACGGGCACCATCGCGGGTGCCGCGCTGCACGCCGACATCACGGCTTCCGCCGCCTCCCAGCAGCTGTCCGCACTGGAACGCCAGGCGGGCTGCCCGCTGCTGGAGCGCTCCGGTCGGAGCGTACGCCTGACCGCGGCAGGGCACACCCTGGTCACGCACGCCACCCGCGTGCTCACCGAGATCGAGGCCGCCGAGGAGGCGCTGCGCGATATCGCGGGGCTGCGCGACGGCCAGTTGCGCATCGCCACCTTCGCCTCCGCCGCCGAGCCCTTCACCGTGCCGGCGCTGGCCGCGTTCCGCCGGACCCATCCCGGGCTCGATGTCAGCCTGACCGAGCTGGAACCGGAACTGGCCCTGCCGTCGCTGGCGGCCGGCAGCCTGGACCTGGCGGTCACCCACCAGTACCCGCACCTCCCGGAACCGGACCTGCGCGGACTGCGGCAGGTGCTGCTGCGCCGGGAGAAACTGCTGCTCGCCGTGGGCCCGCGCGCCAGGCCACCGCTCGACGGGCCGGTCCGGCTCGGCGACTTCGCCCGTACCGCCTGGGCCTCGACCACGCCCAGCACCGGGTTCCAGGCGGTCACCGAGGGGATCTGCCGGGCCGCCGGCTTCGAACCGGACATCGCCTTCCGCGCCGACAGCTACCCGATGCTGCTCTCCCTGGTGGCCGCGGACTTCGCGGTCGCACTGGTGCCGCAGAGCGCGGCGGACCGGCGCTGCGCGATCTCCTTCCACGACATCGCCGAACCGGCCCACCTCGTACGGGACATCTACGCCACCGTCCGCACCGGCGACCGGAGCCCGGCGACGGATTCGATGGTCCGCCACCTGTCACGCCAGCTCGGCGGCTGACCGCGACCCGCCTCCGCGGGCCGATCGGGGCGCCTCTATCCTGCGCGGACCACGGATCGCACCAGGTCCGGGGCGGGGAGGGGACCGGAGAACATGGAAACCAGCAGCGTCACGAGACCGGCGGAGCTGCGCCGGTGCCCGGAGTGCGGGGCCACCGCCACCGTGGACGGACGGTACGTCGACTGGTGCGAGGAATGCGACTGGAACGTGGATCCGGGCGCTCCGGAGCCGGCCCGGGGGCGCCTGGAGACCGTACGGCGGCGCCTCGCCCACCAGTACGGGGAACAGCTGGCGGCCGAGATCGCGGGGAGCGGGGGCGAGGCCGGGCCCGGACGGCTGGACGCGTCGAGCATGCTGGCCATCGGGATCTCGCTGCTGGTGCACGCGGTGACCGTGGGGCTGGTGGTGATCGCGGGGGTACTGATCATCGGGGGCTGGTACACCGTGGTCCAGCCCCTGCTCGGTGCGCTCCTGCTGGGGATCGTGGCGGTGCTGTGGCCGAAGCCCCAGCGGCTGCCGAAGCACGCGCCGGTGCTGTACCGGGCGGACGCTCCGCGGCTGTTCGACCTGGTCGACGAGGTCGCGGCGGCCGTCGGGACCTCGGGAGTGCACGCCGTGGTGGTGGACCCGTCGGCCAACGCGGCGGTCACGAACTACGGCATCCGGCGGCGGCGCATGCTGATCCTGGGGCTCGGACTGTGGGAGATCCTCTCGCCGCAGGAGCGGGTGGCCCTGCTGGGGCACGAACTCGGGCACTTCGCCAACGGTGACCTCCGCTCCAAGTTCGTGACGCACTGGGCGATGGGGGCCCTGGCCCGCTGGTACTACTTCCTGCTCCCGAAGCCCCCGCACAACCTGGTGGACCTGTTCGTGAACACCATGCTGTTCCTGCCGCGCTGGGCCGTGTACGGGCTGATCCACCTGCTCGACGGCCTGACGATGCGGGCTTCGCAGCGGGCGGAGTACCTGGCCGACACCGGAGCGGCCCGCGCCGGGTCCACGGAGGCCGCCGTCCTGCTGATGGACCGGTTGCTGATCGGCGGCGCGGTCGATGCCGAGCTGCGGCGCGATGCGGTGGCGGCCGGGGTCCGCGGTGGATCCGCGGGCCGCGAGGCGCGCGAGGCCGCCGAGCGGGGGCTCTGGGAGCGGCTCGCCGCACGGATGGGCTCCGTGCCCGAGAGCGAGTACGAGCGGCTGCGCCGGGTTTCCGCCCGGCGCGGCCACTCCGTCGACGACACCCACCCGCCGACCCACCTGCGGCGCCGCTGCCTGCTGTCGAGCGCCCCGCACCCGGCCGAGGTGGTCTTCGACTCCTCCCGCATCGCGGCTGTCGCGGCCGAACTCGCTCCGCTCCGCGAGGAGCTGGCCCGCCGGGTGATACGCGACTACGCGGGCTGAGCCGCGGACGCCCCGCTCCTACTGCGTGCAGGTCACGAAGGCCGGGAGCGGGGCCTCCTCCACCAGGCGGCGCGGCAGGGACAGGGCGAAGCGGTGTTCCAGCACGGAGAGGGTGAGGCGGTCGCGGTCCGCGCAGGGTTCGTCCTCGGGGCGGGCGTAGCTGCCGTCCGGGGCGAGGATCTTGGCCTCGACCAGCTCCGGGAGGAGGAAGTCGGGCCGGTGGCCGCCGCGCCAGCACTCCTCGCCGAGCGCGAAGCAGCAGACCAGCTCGCCGTCCAGGGCGTACGCGAACTGCTTGGGCGGATGGTCGGGCTGCGGGTCGAGGTGGACCGCTTCCACCCCGGAGCGGGACACTTCGGCCAATCGCTGCGCCCCGGCCGGCATCCCGTGTTCCACGGCGAAGGACCAGCCGCCCCAGCTGCCGACCCTCGCCACCCCGTCGCCGTCCACGGTCTCGGTGACCATGCTCCACGCGTCGATGGCTCCCAGCGGCCCGGGGTGGATTCCGGGCAACGCTCCCAGCCGCGCCGCGAGTTCCTCGGGGCCGATGCCGCGGGCGAAGGTCAGGCTGACGTACCAGGCGTCCCAGTCCGCCAGCCACTGGACGCCCTCGCCGCCGCCACCCGCGCCCCCGTCCGCGCGGCCGGCGCCGGACCGGCCGAAGTCCCCGCCGAAGCCCTGCCCGCCTCCGGTGATGTCCGCCATGCCCACGGTCCCCTCCGCGATTCGTGCCGGTATTTCCCCCACGGGCACGATAGTCAGTCCGCGGGGCGCTCCGGGAGGAGGCGCTCGACCATCGCTTCGATGAGCCCCTCCACCGGGTAGGGGTCGAGCAGTCCGGGCGCGGTCAGGTCGTCCACGATCAGCCCCAGCATGGCCAGGTACAGCAGCACCACGCCCTGCCGGTCCCCGGGCAGCCCCGCCGCCAGGTGCCAGTCGATGTTGGCCTCGAGTTCGGCGCCCTGGAACCCGGCCAGCGCCTCCTGGAGCTCGGGCCGCCGGGTGGCCTCCAGGCGCAGCTCCAGCATCGCCGTGTGGACGCTGCGTTCGCGGCGCATGCGCTCCAGGAGGCGGCCGAGGAGCACCTTGGTGTCGTGCGGGCCGGCCAGCTCCGCCGGGTCGGGGGTCAGCCGCTCCCGGGTGCGGTGCAGGATCTGTACGAGGAGCTGGGCGCGGTTGGCGAAGTAGTTGGAGGAGGTGCCGGTCGGCACCGCCGCCTCCGCGTCCACCGCGCGCAGGGTCAGTCCCCGCGAGCCCTCGCGGGCGAGCACTTCGATGGCGGCGTCGAGCAGCGCGGCGCGGCGCTGCGGATTCTGGCGCATGGGGGGATCCCTGACGGTGTGGGCACGGGGTGAGCGGTGCGACGGGGGTGTCGTTATGACCGCCGCATATGCACTGCACATGGAGTGCTTCGGACACGCTAGCGGACACGGCACCGTCGCGGCCCTCCCCAGCGCCCCCTCCCCCGTGCCACCCTCCGGTCATGGAGCGGATCATCGAGGAGATACGCGAGGACCTGAACCGCCGGATACCGGCGGCGGCGGAGCGGCTCGCCGACCGCACGTCGGCCGAGGACCCGGCCTACGCCGCCTACGCCGCCCTGCTCGGCCGGGCCGCACTGCGCGACCGGATCCAGCACGTGCTGCGCCAGGCCGTCGAGGACCTGGTCCGCGCCTCCCGCGGCCTGCCGCCCGACCTCTCCGACGCCCGCGCCCAGGGCGCGCTCCGCGCCGGGCAGGGGCTCCCGCTCGACTCCCTGCTGCGGATGTACCGGCTCTGCGGCCGCCTGCTGTGGCAGACCCTGACCGAGGCCGTCGCCGCACACGACCGGGCCGCGCTGCCCCGGCTGCTGCCCGGGGCGCCCGCGCTGTGGGACGTGATCGACCGGATGGCGGACGCGGCGGCCGAGTCGTACCGCCGGGCCGAGGCGGTCCCCGGCGAGCGCGAACGCGAGCTCCGGGCGGCCCTGCTCGACGCCCTGCTCGACGGAACCGGATCCGCCGCGGAGGCCGCCCGCACGGCGGAGCGGCTCGGTCTGCCGGAGCGCGGCCGGTTCGCGGTGGCGGTCCTCGGAGCCGGGTCCGGGTCCGGGTCCGGGTCCGGCGCACCCGCGGGACCGCCACCCACCGGGGCCCCGCGCGTGCTGTGGCGGATCCGCGGCGACGGGGAGACCGGGCTCGTGGAGCTGGGCCACCATCCGCTGGAATCCGTACGGGAGCTGCTCGCGCCGCTCGGCGCGAACGCCGGGGTCAGCCCGGTGGTCACGGCGCCCGCCGAGCTGGCGCGGGCCCGCCTGCTGGCCGTCCTCGCGCTGCGCACCACCCCCGCCGCGAAGGGCCCGCGGACCGTGCTGCTCGACGAACGGCTGCCCGCGGCGCTGGTCGCGGCGGAGCCCGAACTCGCCGACCGGCTGCGCCGGGTGGTGCTGGGTCCGGTGCTGGCGCTGGCGCCGGAGGACCGCCGGGTGCTGCTGACCACCCTGGGCACCTGGCTGACCTGCCAGGGCTCGACCACGTACGCCGCGCAGCGGCTGTACTGCCACCGCAACACCGTCTCCAACCGGCTGCGCCGCCTGGAGCAGCTCACCGGCCGCACCCTCTCGGATCCCGCGCACGTGGTGGAGCTGGCGCTGGCCCACACGGCGGTCACCCAGCACCGGAAGGCGGAACGCGCCCCCGCTACTGCCCCCGCTGCCGCGCCCGCTACTGCGCCCGTTCCTGTGCCCCCTCCGGCGGCTTCGCCCCCTTCGCGGACTCCAGCAGGTACGGCACGTCGATTACCGCCACCCCCGGCGTGAACAGCAGTCGCGCCTTGAGCCGCAGCGCGTTCTGGTTGTGCAGGGGCTGCTCCCACCAGTGCCCGACCACGTACTCCGGGATCACCACCGACAGCATGTCCGTCCCCTCGGCGGCCGCCTGCTCCTGCACGTAGGACAGGACCGGCCCGACCACCTCCCGGTACGGGGAGTGCAGCACCTTGAGGGGGATGCCGGGGTCGTGCTCCGCCCAGTCCGCGCGCAGCCGGTCCGCGTCCTCCTCGTCGGCGGCCACCGAGAGGGCCGTCAGGGTGTCGGGCCGCAGCCCCATGGCGAAGCCGAGGGCCTTGAGGGTCGGCGCGTGCACGGAGGCGACCAGGACGATGACGTGGTGCCGGGCGGGCTTGCGCGGTTTGACCCCGGGTGCGACGGCCACTTCCCGCGCCACGGTGTCGTAGTGGCGGCGTACGCCCTTCATGCCGAGGAAGAGCAGCGGCATCGCGATGACGACCAGCCAGGCTCCGTGGGTGAACTTGGTGATCAGGACGATGACCAGCACCACGGAGGTCATGACGGCGCCGACGGCGTTGATCAGGAGCCGGCGGTGGATGTGGATCCGTTCCTCCTTGCGCGTCTCGGGCGCGGCGAGCTCCTGCCTCCAGTGCCGGACCATGCCCGCCTGGGACAGGGTGAAGGAGACGAAGACGCCGATGATGTAGAGCTGGATGAGCCGGGTCAGCTCGGCGTCGAAGGCGATGATGAGGGCGATGGCGGCCAGGGCCAGCAGGACGACGCCGTTGGAGTAGACGAGCCGGTCGCCGCGGTTGAAGAGCTGGCGCGGTACGTACCGGTCCTTGGCCAGGATCGAGGCGAGCATCGGGAAGCCGTTGAAGGCGGTGTTCGCGGCGAGGATCAGCACGCCGGCCGTGACGGCCTGGAGCAGGTAGAAGAGGAAGTCCCAGCTGCCGAAGGTGGCCCGGCCGATCTGGGCCAGCGCGGTGGACATCGGGGTTCCGGGGGCCAGGCCCAGCTCGGTCGGGTCGGCCGCCACGTGCACCTTGTAGTTCATGGCGAGGACGGTGATCCCGGCGAACATGGTCACGGCGAGGGCGCCCATCGCGGCGAGGGTGGTCGCCGCGTTCTTGCTCTTCGGCTTCTGGAAGGCGGGGACGCCGTTGCTGATGGCCTCGACTCCGGTCAGCGCGGTACAGCCGGAGGCGAAGGCCCGCAGGGCGAGCAGGACCACGGCGAGCCCGGCGTACGTGCCCTCGGCCGTGATCGGGAGTTCGGCGGATTCGGCGCGGATGACGTCACCGGTCGCCAGCCGGTAGGCGGCCACCGCGAACATGAGGTAGATGACGAGGACGAAGCCGTAGGTGGGGACGGCGAAGACCCGTCCCGACTCCCGTACGCCGCGCAGGTTCATCAGGGTCAGGAGCACCACGAAACCCACCGACAGGGGGACTTCGTGGGTGGAGAGGGAGGGGACGGCGGAGGTGATGGCGGAGACGCCGGAAACCACGGAGACGGCGACCGTCATGACGTAGTCGACGAGGAGGGCGCTCGCCGCGGTGAGGGCGGCGGTGGGGCCGAGGTTCTTGGAGCTGACGATGTAGGCGCCGCCGCCGCCCGGGTAGGCGTAGCAGGTCTGCCGGTAGGAGGCGACGACGACCACGAGGAGGAAGACGATGGCGGCGGCCGCGTACCAGGCGAGGTGGAGCAATGTGACCCCGCCGAGCGCGAGGATCAGCAGGATCTCCTCGGTGGCGTAGGCCACGGAGGAGAGCGGGTCGCTGCAGAAGATCGGGAGCGCGAGCCGTTTGGGCAGCAGGGTCTCGCCCAGACGCGCGGTGTCGAGCGGTTCACCGACCAGCACACGTTTCGCATTGATACGCCTCATTCAGGCATGATCGTTCAAAACTGCCGCAATTCACCCGCTATCGGACATGTGTCACGGGGTGGAACCCCCCAGTTCCTCGGCCCGCTGGGCCAGCCACAGGTCGTAGCGGGCACTCGGCGACCGGAGCAGCGAGCGCTCCAGCAGCACCTCGATGCGGCCGACGCGCTTGCGGGTGGCGGCCACCGAGATGCCGAGCGCCCCGGCCGTCGGGACCAGCCGGGCATCGTGCCGCAGCCAGACCCGCACCGTCTCCCGCGCTCCGGCCGGAGCGTCCGGCCCGGTCAGCGGCGCCAGATGGGCGCGGGCCCACTGCCTGGTCGCCGGATCGCGCAGTACGTCGTCCAGCGCGCCCGCGGCCGACGCGACTCCCCCGCCCGCCCGGTCGGCGCCGCGGCCGCCCGGGGTCAGCCGGAGCGCCAGCGACAGCGCCGCCTGGTCTTTGATGCCGCCGAGGTCCAGGCCGAGCACCGCCTCGATCAGCCGGAGCCGCCCGGCGAGGGTGTTGCGGTGGACCTTGAGCAGGCGGGTCGCGTGCGAGGTGAAGTTCAGCCACGCGTGGGCCGTGGCCCTCAACTCCTGCGCGCCGGGGTCCTGGGGACGCCGGGGCTCGTACGCGTGCAGCGGCGCGAGCAGCGCGGCGGCCCATCCGGCCCCGGCCCCGTGCGCGGCGAGCGCCAGCTCCGGGCCGGGCCCGAACCGGGCGTGGCGTTCGCCCAGGCCGCGCGCGACCGCCAGCGCGTGGAAGGCCTGCGCGTACGCGGCGGGGGCCTCGCGGAGGGAGGACCGGCCGCTGACCCCGACCGTGCACTGGCGGGCGGCCGCCGTCAGGGCCCCGGCCAGCGGGTCGTCGTCCGCCGAGGCCGCCGCCAGGTCGGTGGGCACGAGCACGATGAGGTGGTGCACGTACACCGGGCAGCGCACGATCCAGGCCCGGCCGCCCGTCAGCTCCGTGAACAGCCGGGCCACCGCCGTGCGCTCCCCGGTCCCGCATTCGACGACGTACATCCGCAGCGGATCGGGCAGCGAGGGCCCGAGCGTCTCGGCGATCTGACGGGCGGTGGAGAGCACGCCGTTCATCAGCAGGTGCAGGACGGACTCGCGGACCATCGCCTCGGCGGCGGCAGCCCGTTCCTCGCGCCGCTCCGCCTCCTCGGCGCGCAGCACCAGGGCCAGCGGCACGGCGGCGTCCGCGAGCAGCGCGGGCGCCCCCGGAGGGTGCGGGAGCTCCAGGACGGCGGCCAGGGCGCGCCGTTCGTCCAGTGCGAACAGCAGCGCCGCAGAGCCGGCGTGCCGCAGGACGGCGGAGGCCGCCTTGCGTGCGGCCAGCTCCGCCGCGCCCAGTACCGCAGCCTCGGGCCCGTGCGGCTGCTCGGTGTCCATCAGCCCGATCCAGCCGCCCAGCCGGGTGGTGAGCCACTCCAGCACCGCGGCGGAGCCGCCCGCGTTCGCCAGGCGGTGCAGCTTGAGGACGTCGTCGGAGCGGGACCGGTCGGCCGGCTGCGAGGGTGCGGTGCGGGACTGAATGGGAGGTTCCTTCAGGGGGTTCGGCGGCGGCGCCGCATTCAACCATCCCCGGCACACTGTGCGCTGTGACACCCGTCTCGCGGGCTCACTGGGCAGAACGGACCCTGCGGGCGCGGCGGCCGCCGCCTAGGCTCGCCATGAGCGGTCGGGCCCCGGTTGTCGGCGGAACGCAACGGGGGAAGCCGGGGCCCGTCCTTTGCTCACATCTTGGCCGCCGCGCTGCGGATGGCCTCCCGGATGCGGAAGTAGGTGCCGCAGCGGCAGATGTTGGCGATCGCGTCGATGTCCTCCTCGGTCGGTGCGCTCGTGCGCTTCAGCAGGGCCACGGCCGCCATGATCTGGCCGGGCTGGCAGAACCCGCACTGGGCGACGTCCTGTTCGAGCCAGGCCTCCTGCACCGGGTGCAGCACGTCGCCGTCGGCCAGCCCCTCGATGGTGGTCACCGTCTTGCCCGCGCACGCGGAGACCGGCACCACGCACGGACGGACGTCCACCCCGTCGAGGTGGCTGGTGCAGGCCTTGCAGACGTCCACCCCGCAGCCGTACTTGGGACCGCGGACGCCCAGCATGTCGCGGAGCACCCACAGCAGGGGCAGATCGTCGGGCGCGTCCACGGTGACGCTCTGCCCGTTGACGGTGAAGGTGTGCGAGGGCACGGATCGGGCTCCTAGCGGGGGTAGGGGGTGAAGTCGACGTCGAAGTCGAGGGGGAAGCTACGGGGCTTCGTGCCGGTGGCCCGGCCGTAGGCGTTGGCGATCGCGCCCACGGCGGCCGGCAGGCCGAGCTCGCCGGCTCCGCCCGGCTCGGTTCCGGTCGCCGGGAGCACGAAGACCCGTACGTCCCTTGGGGTGTCGCGCTGCTTCGCCCAGTGGAACTGGCTGTAACTGCCCTCCAGCGGGAGGCCCTTGTCCAGGTGCAGACCGGCCTTGAGCGTGGTGGAGATGGCGTCGGTCAGGCCGCCGATCATCTGGGCCTCCAGGCCGCGCGGGTTGACGGGCAGGCCCACGTCCACGGCGATGACGGCCTTGGTGACGCGGACGTGCTCCGGGTCCCGGGTGTCGATCTCGACCAGGCAGGCGGTCCGGGACTTGTACTCCTCGTGGAAGGCGATGCCCTGGGCGCATCCGGCGGGCATCGCCCGGCCCCATCCGCCTTCCGTGGCCACCTTGTCGAGCACGGCCCGCTGGGCCGCCGTCTTCAGGAACGTCCGCCGGAACTGGTACGGGTCCCGCCCGGTGGCGGCGGCCAGCTCGTCGACCACGATCTCCTCGGCGCCGCGGGTGTTCGCCGAATACACCGAGCGCCAGGAGCCGGTGGGCACTCCGGTCGGGACCTCGGTGAGCACCTGGGTGGTGAGCCCGAAGTGGTACGGGGACTTGATGGTGGTCAGGAACAGGGTCTGGGCGAGGGTGGCGTTGCCGATGCCGAGCGGCAGGCTCGCGGCGGTGGCGGTGATGATCTCGCCGAGGCCGTGCCGGAAGTCGGTCTCGGCGGCGGCGACCCGGTGTTCGAAGCTGAGCACCTCGCCGAGCAGGTGGGTGGCGCGGATCTTGTGGTGGGTGGCGGGGCGCATCCGGCCGTGCCGGGTGTCGTCGACGCGGGTCCACATCAGGCGGACGGGGCGGCGGCAGGCCTTGGAGACCCGGGCCGCCTCCAGGGCCGCGTCGAAGAAGAGCCGCCGGCCGAAGGAGCCGCCGGCCTGGACCACGTGGACGGTGACCTTGTCGAGCGGCAGCCCGAGATCGGCGGCGATGGTCTCGCGGGCCACGATCGGGGACTTGAGCCCGGACCAGATCTCGGCGCTGTCCTCGCGCACGTCGGCGACGGCGGAGTTGGTCTCCATGGGGGCGTGGCTGACGAAGGCGAAGTCGAACTCGGCGTCCACGTAGGCGGTGAGCAGCGGTGGCACCAGCAGCGGGGCGGTGGCGGCGCGCAGCTTCGTACGGACCTGCGCGTCCGAGAGCTGGTCCGCGGGGCCGGGGCCCCAGGTGACCTGGAGGGCGGCCTTGGCGTCGAGGGCCTGGCCGAAGGTCTCGGCCACGACGGCGACCCCGGTGGCGATGGTGACCACGTGCAGGACCCCGGGCATGGCCTTGACGGCGGCGAGGTTGGCCACCGACCGGACGCTGCCGCCGAGGGTGGGCGGCCGGCGGACCACGCAGGGCTTGGCCCCGGGGACGTCGAGGTCGAGGGTGTAGCGCTGGGCGCCGGTGACCATGGCGCGGGCGTCGATCCGGGCGGTGGGCCTGCCGACGAGGGTGTGCTTCGCGGCCTGTTTGGGGGTGGCGCCCAGGACGATCAGGGCGGGGTCGGCGGCCGCGGCGGCGAGCGAGCCGTATCCGGCGGTGCGGCCGTCGGGGGCGCGGACAGCGCCGTTCGCGGTGGTGAGGGACGACGCCGCCAGGCCCCAGCGCACGGCCGCGGCCGCGACCAGGCGGGCGCGGGCGGTGGCGGCGCACTGGCGGACCGGGCCGTAGAGGGAGCGGATGGAGTTGGAGGAGCCGGTCAGCTGGTTGAAGAGCAGCTCGGGGCGGGCGTCGTCCAGCTCGATCCGTACGCCGTCCAGCGGTGCGTCGAGTTCCTCGGCGACGAGCATCGCCACGGCGGTGGTGAGCCCTTGGCCGACCTCTTCGCGGGGCAGCCGGAAGCGGATGGTGCCGTCGGCCTCGACGACGAGCGCGAGCAGGGCGGAGGTGGGGGCGCCGGCCAGGATGAACAGGTCGCCGAGGTCCACCAGGTCGGCGGGGGCCGGCAGGGTCGGGATCACGGCGTGCGCGGGCTGCGGGGCGAGGACGTCGGCGCCGGCGCGGGTGACGAGGGCCAGGGTCGGCGCCGCGACGAGGTAGGTGAGGAAGGAGCGGCGGCTCCGACCTCCGGTGCCGCTGGGCTGCGCGGCTGCGCCCGGCTGTCCGTCGGCCGGCTCGCCGCTCTGTTCCTCGGTCGGCGCATGGCTCTGCCCGGTCATGTCGTTGTGTCCCCACCCTGCGCGCAGCCCGCCGAAGCGAGCCTCCCCGGCTCATTACCGACACGTAGGGTAGCGATCACCGGATGCGGTGGGAAGTCGGGAGCGGCCGCCCGTCCGCGGAGCACGGCGTCCTCCGTTCGGGGGGTGCGCGCACGGTGGTGTTGATCCGGGTTCCGGGCGGACCTGCGCGAGTTCGGCGGAGGGCGCTCCTCGCACACCTCGGCCGTACGATCGACCGCCCTCGTCCGGAAGGCCTGTTTCCGGCCGCGGGCGGACGACGGGAAACGAGGGCGGGCGAGGGCCGGAGCGGGCGCCCTTCGAGCGCGCCCGGGCCGCACCCGTCGGCAGGACTGACCGGATTCGTTCGTACACCCGCGGGGGGCCGGGAGGCCGCAGGCATATGCCTTAAGCATGACCGCCGCAGATGTTGCCAAACGCCTTACGGGCCGTCGCTGGCTGTGCCACAGTCGTTACCGGCCCTTCCTTCAGAACCGGTCCTACCTTTCAGATTTGGCCGTGCCGCGCCTGTATCGGAGTTCTCATGCCGTCCCACCTGTACGCGGACCGTCCCGCGCAGCCTCCGGAGCCAGGGTCGGTGGACGCGCTGATCTCCCAGACCCGACGGTTGCGGGGAGAAGTCGACGCCGTCCGCCGTGACACCGTGGTCGACGACGACGATGCCCAGGGCCGGTGGCAGCGCGCGCTCTGCGATCTCGCCGTGCACCACCTCGACGACCTCCGCGAGCACCTCGGCCAGCTCAAGGAAGGGCTGCCGCCCACCGTTCCCGAAGCCGTCGAGCTGCCGCTGGCGGCTCCGGCCCCGGAGATCGGGCCCGCCGGGGTGGAGGCGCAGCAGACCCGGGTCGGCAGCGCCGAGTGGAACCTGCTGACCGACGAGGTCAGTTGGTCCGACGAGCTGTTCCAGATCTTCGGCCGCTCCCCCGAGAGCGGCGCGCTGCCCCTCGACGAACTGGGCTCCACCCTGTTCTCCGAGGACCAGCCGGTGCTGACCGCGATGGTCACGGCCTGTCTGGTGGACGGCAAGCCGATAGACGGCGAGTTCCGCATCGTCCGGGCCGACGGCCGCGTCCGGACGCTGCACATGAGGGGCGAGCCGGTACTCGACTCCGACGGCTGCACGGCCTCCATGTGGGCCGTACTGCGGGACGTGAGTGAACTGCGCCGGAGCCAGCGGGCGGTGCGCGAGTCCCGTGACTCGCTGCAGCGCCGCCGGGAGATCGCGCAGACCGAGCGCCGGCTGGCGGTCGAACTGCAGGAAGCCGTGCTCCCCCCGTGGCGCGGCTCCCTGCGGTTCCCGCACGACAGCACCGGCGCACTGGACGTGGCCGCGCACTACCTGCCCTCCGCGACCAGCGCCCTGATCGGCGGCGACTGGTACGACGCCCTCGAACTGCCGCACGGACACTCGATGCTGACGGTCGGTGATCTGACGGGCCATGGGGTGACCGCCACCTCCGGCATGGCGATGATGCTCGGCGCCCTGCGCGGGATGGCCATGGCCGGCATCGAGCCGGGCCCCCTGATGGGCTGGCTGAACCAGCTCCTGGAGACCTCCGTACAGCCCGCTCTCGGTTCCGCGGTGTGCTGTCGCTACGATCCCGCGCGCCGGGTGCTGTCCTGGGCGCAGGCCGGCCACCCCGCCCCGCTGCTCTTCCGCCGCGGCCAGGGCCGCTCGTTGCTGCCGCCGGAGGGCGTCCTGCTGGGAGCCACCTCCGGTGCCTCGTACGGTCAGGCGGAGGAGCGGCTGGAGGTGGGCGACGTACTCGTCCTGCACACCGACGGACTGACCCCGCGCAGCATCGAGTTCAGCAAGGCCGACGGGACCGAGCGACTGCTGGCGCTGGCGCCGCAGTTCTCGGCCGCCAGGTCGGCGCAGGACTGCGTACGGCTGGTGATCGGGGAGTTCGGCGAGGGCGAGCGCGAGGACGACGCCTGCGTGCTGGTGGCCCGGATCAACAGGTAGCCACGGGCAGCCCTTGAGCGCACCCGCACCACCCGAGGATCCCGAGGCCGCGCCGGAAGGCGCGGCCTTGCTCGTCCCGTCCGTCCCGCCGTCGGTCCCCCCGCCCGTACGGGCATCACACCGTGCGCGTGGTCACCGAGCTATTGGGGAGCGCCAGTTTGATCTCCTCGCGGAGGTCCTCGATGCCGGCGAAGCCGGAGTAGTGGCCGGTCAGCCGGTACATCTCGCGCAGCCGGTCCCATGTGCGGTGCGAGGAGGTCTCGTTCATCGAGACGAGCGCGAGGCGGGCGTAGCGGTCGGCCTGTTCGGGGTCGTTGGCGATGAAACAGGCCGAGGCCATCGAGATGTAGTCGAAGATCTTCGAACGCTGGTGGCCGTCCGCGCGCAGTCGCAGGGCCTCCTTGGCGTGCCGCTGGGCGATCGGCGCCGCCGAGGGGTCGTGGTCGGCGAGGGTACGGAAGGCCAGTGCCTGCATGCCGTGCAGGTCGGCCTCGTCGAAGTGCTGCATCCACGAAGGCGGCGGCACGTCTCCCGAGGTGGAGACGAAGAGGTCCTCGGCCTCGCCGAGGGTGCGGCGCATCGCCTGGCCCTTGCCGAGCGCAGCCTGGGCCCAGGCCTCGATGGTGTGCAGCATGGCGCGGGTGCGGGGCAGGGTCTGCTCGCCGGAGCCGGACTGGGCCAGCTTCATCAGGTCGAGGGCCTCGTTCGGCTTGCCCAGGTGGACCATCTGGCGGGCCGCGCGGGACAGCGCCTCTCCCGCGCGCGGCCGGTCGCCGCCCTCGCGGGCCGCGTGCGCGGCGATGACGAAGTACTTCTGGGCGGTCGGCTCCAGGCCCACGTCGTGGGACATCCAGCCCGCCAGCACCGCCAGGTTGGCCGCCACCCCCCACAGGCGCCGCTGGAGGTGGTCGGGGTGGTGGTACGCGAGCATGCCGCCGACCTCGTTGAGCTGGCCGACCACGGCCTTGCGCTGGAGGCCGCCGCCTCTGGAGGCGTCCCAGGCGCGGAAGACCTCCACGGAGTGCTCCAGCGCCTCCATCTCCTGGGAGCCGATCGGCGCGGCCTCGTAGCGGTCGGAACCCGCTCCTTCGGCCTGGAAGTAGTCGTCGTGGCGCTGCGCGTCCTTGGCGCGGGCCGGGTCGGTGTGGAGCCAGTCGTACATGGCGTTGCTGAGGGCTGAGCCGGCGGTGAGCGCGGCACCCGCGCCCATCAGACCGCGACGGTTGAGCATGAGGTCCATTCCCGTGAATTCGGTGAGGACCGCGGCTGTGCGTTCGGGCGCCCAGGGCATTCCTTCGGGGTTCTCCTTCTCCCCGTCCGGCTGCCGTTTGGCGGTGCGCCGTTGTCGTACGAACCCGAGGTCCTCGATGGTCACGACACGACCGAGCCGCTCGGTGAACAGTGCTGCCAGTACCGTGGGCACCGGTTCGCGCGGGGTCTCCCCCATGTCGATCCAGCGCCGCACCCGCGAGGTGTCCGTGGCCAGCTGGTGGTGGCCCATGGAGGCCGCCTGCCGGTTGACCATCCTCGCCAGTTCGCCCTTCGACCAGCCGGCCAGGCCGAACAGGTCGTTCAGACGGGTGTTTGGTCCTTTGCTCACGTCAAGCCCCCAGGTTCTCGGCTGAGTTGACAGTAACCCCCCGTCAGATGCCGAGCGACTATTCGCCAGGGTTCGCCAGGGCACGCAATGTGGTCCGCCACCCACGCCCGGGTGTCAGGTAGGAATGCGCCTCCCCGACCCGGTCACCGGCGGAACTCCCCAGGGTGATGCACGGGATCCGGCGGGGCGGCGTACGCAACTCGTCGGCGCACGAAGGGATCCGTAACGCCATGTACGCAGCAACGACCTCCGTGTCCGCCCCGGTCCGGCCGCACCGCACTTTCCCCGCGGGCGGCGGCCCCTACCTCGAACCCGGCCGCCCCGCGGCAGCGGCGCAGGGCGCCGTACGGGCGCGGCGACTGCCGGGGACCGGATCACAGCCTCTCAGCGGAAGGATCGACCTCTCGGGGCCGCAGGGTGCGCAGTTGCGCACGGCGCTCGCCTCGGTGCAGCGCATCTGTCCGGAGTTCGCACCGGTCCAGGTACTGCGGCGCAGCGGACGTTCGGTCCTGCTGGTGGGAACCACCGGACGGATGACGGCCGTCGCGAAGGTTTTACTGGATCACTCGTCCGAGTGGTGCGAGCGGTACCGGCACGAAATAGCGGCGTACCGGACGTTCGTCCGGCACCGCCCGCCGGTCCGGGTGCCGCGGCTGATCGCCGCCGACCCCGAGAACTGCACGCTGGTGGTCGAACGGATGGCGGGCCGGGTAGCGGCGCTCCAGCGGCATCCGGCGGAAGCCCCGCCGCGCCCCGATCTGCGGGCTGCGCTGGGCGCGGTGCGCCAGGTGAACGGCTGGCAGCCGGCCGACGAGCTGTTCACGAGGCCCCTGGACTACGACCGGCGGATCGCCCGGGACTACCAACAGGGCCTGCTCACCGACCGTGACTTCGGCGACCTGCAGAAGCTGCTTCACGGAGTGAAACTCTCCGGCAACCCCTGGCAGTTCAACCACGGCGACGCACTGCTGTCGAACCTGCTGCTGTCCCCCGCGGGTCCGGTGCTCCTCGACTGGGAGCACGCGGGCTGGTACCGCCCCGGCTACGACCTGGCCACGCTCTGGACGGTACTGGGCGACGCCCCGGCCGCCCGCTCCCAGATCAGCCGCATGGCACAGGCGGCCGGTCCGGCCGCGCGGGACGCCTTCCTGGTCAACCTGATGCTGGTGCTGACCCGGGAGATCCGGATGGCCGAAACGGCGGTGCAGCGCTCGATGCTCGCAACCGGCCCGGCCCAGCCCGTAGCGGCGGGCGCCCTGTCCTCGGGCGAGGAGCAGCGGCTGCTGCTGCGCCGCCTGCACGACGACGCGGGCATGGCCCGCAGAGCGGTTCGCGCAGCGGTCGGCACGCGCTGACCCGCGCCGCCACGAATCCCGTGCCGCACACACCCTGTGTGTGCGGCACGGGATTTTCCATGTCCGGGCCCGGAGTGCAACTGGCGCGTATGCCTTGACTTCACATGATCCCCCGAACACCTTTTCTGACTCAGCATCAGAATGCTGGATCCACTCCTTCCCGCCCCACGTCACTGGAGCCTGCCCATGACCGAACCGAGTCCCGCCCTCCCCTCCCGCCGGACGGTCCTCGCCGGGACCGGCGCCGGGGTGCTGGCCGCCACCGTGCTGCCGGCCGCGGCGGCGCGTGCCGACAGCACCCAAGACGGGCCCCCGCTCGGCGAGTACGACGTCGTCGTGGTCGGATCCGGGGCATCCGGGATGACCGCCGCGCTCACCGCCGCCAAGCGGGGCCTGAGCGTGCTCGTGGTCGAGAAGGCCCCGACCTTCGGCGGATCCGCCGCCCGTTCGGGCGCCGGCATCTGGCTGCCGAACAACTCCGTGATCCTGGGCGCCGGGGTTCCCGACACCCCGGCGAAGGCCGCGACGTACCTGTCGGCGGTGGTCGGCAACGGCTCCTCGCCGGACCGGCAGGCCGCCTTCCTCGCCAACGGGCCCCGGATGCTGGACTTCGTGATGGCCAACAGCCCGCTGCGCTTCCGCTTCATGGACGGCTACAGCGACTACTACCCCAACCTCCCCGGCGGGCTCCCGAACGGCCGCTCCATCGAGCCGGACCAGATCGACGGCAACATCCTCGGCGCCGAACTGGCGCACCTGAACCCGGCGTACATGCCGGTGCCGGCCGGAATGGTGGTCTTCAGCCAGGACTACAAGTGGCTCAACCTGGCGGCCGTCAGCGCCAAGGGCCTCGCGGTGTCCACCGAATGCCTGGCGCGCGGCACGGCGGCCGCGCTGTGCGGGCAGAAGCCGCTGACCATGGGCCAGGCCCTGGCGACCGGTCTGCGGGCCGGCCTGATGCAGGCCGGGGTTCCGGTGTGGCTGAACAGCCCCCTGGTCGACCTGGTCCAGGAGGGCGGCGCGGTCACCGGCGTGGTGGTGGAGAAGGAGGGCGTACGGGGCGTCGTGCGGGCCCGCAAGGGCGTGGTCATCGGCTCGGGCGGCTTCGAGCACAACGCGCAGATGCGGGCCCAGTACCAGCAGCAGCCGATCGGCACCCAGTGGTCGGTCGGTGCGAAGGAGAACACGGGCGACGGCATCCGCGCGGGCCAACGGGCGGGTGCGGCGCTGGCCTTGATGGAGGACGCCTGGTGGGGCCCTTCGATCCCGCTGCCGAACGAGCCGTACTTCTGCCTGGCCGAACGGACCCTGCCGGGCGGCCTGATGGTCAACGGGGCCGGCGCCCGCTTCGTCAACGAGGCCGCTCCGTACAGCGATGTGGTGCACGTGATGTACGAGAAGGACCGCGCGGCGACCGGCTCGCACATCCCCGCGTGGCTGATCGTGGATCAGAACTACCGCAACAAGTACCTGTTCAAGGACATCCTGCCGACCATCGTCTTCCCCGACTCCTGGTACGAGGTGGGCGCGGCGAAGAAGGCGTGGACCTGGGACGCGCTGGCCAACCAGATCGGCGTACCGTCGGGCGCCCTGCGCTCCACCCTCAACCGGTTCAACGCCCAGGCCTGGAACGGCGCCGACCCCGACTTCCACCGGGGCGACACGGCCTACGACCACTACTACACGGACCCGGGCGTCACGCCGAACTCGTGCCTGGCCCCGATCTGGGCGCCGCCGTTCTACGCCTTCAAGATCGTGCCGGGCGACCTGGGCACGAAGGGCGGCATCGTCACGGACGCACGGGCCCGCGCGCTGCGGGCCGACGGATCGGTGATCCGGGGCCTGTGGGCGGCGGGCAACGCGAGTGCGGCGGTGATGGGGCACAGCTACGCGGGGGCCGGATCGACGATCGGTCCCGCGATGACCTTCGGCTACGTCGCGGCGAACGACATAGCCAACGGGTGACGGCTGCGGGCTAGCCCTGCTGGAAGAGCTCGGCCGGGAGCGGCTTCAGGAGCGCGTAGAGGTCGTCGGTGATGGGCCGGTCCCAGCTCGCGATGGTGACCAGCACGTTGTCGCTGCGGTCGAACTGCACGCAGCTGATCCGCGTCTCGGAGAGCTTGATCTTCCGGACGATGAGGAGGTTGTCGCCCTGCATGACGGGGCAGTCCTCGGCTCCGGTGACCTCGACGTCCTCGTCGTTCTCGAGGGCGTCGAGGAGCTGGGCCACCTCGAAGGGGACCTGGCCCTCGGAGAGGTCACGGGCGGGGGAGCCCTCGGGGAGGTTCCCGATGATCATCGCGGGGCCGCGTCCGCCGAACAGGTCGTAGCGGAGGAAGACACCCTGGCAGCTGCCGTCGGGCGCGGGCAGCAGCCCGGCCCCGAGATTGCCCGGCCAGTCCCCCGGGTCCATGGCCAGGACGTCGAAGTCCGGGCCGGCGGGTGTGGCGGCGCGGTGGCGGCGGAGGAAGGACATGCCGCCAATGGTACGTGCCCGCCCGCGTTTCCCGGCCCTCCACCCCCCTTCCGCCCGGGGGGACCCGGGGCCCGTCCCGGACCCACGGGCCCCGTACCCGACCGCGGGTGTGCCGCTGCGCGGGGCGGAGGTCCCCTACCCGCCCTTCGCCCGTTCCCCGGGCTCTGCCCGGACCCGGTCCTCAAACGCCGGACTGGCTGGATACATCAGCCTCGCCGGCGTTTGAGGCGCGGGGTCCGGGGCGGAGCCCCGGGGAACGGGCGAAGGGCGGGTCGGGGACACCGCCCCGCAGGGCCCACCCACCCGCACCCGCCCACCTCCCGGGGCGGGCCCGGTCAGGCTACGGAGGGGCACGGCAGGTCGCCGCCGAGGGCGAGCAGCGCGTCCGTGGCCGTGGCCACCAGGCCGTCCGCCCCGCATTCCCGGGCCTTCAGGACCGCCCTGAGCAGGATCTCGGGGTCCCCCCGTTCCTCCCCCAGCGCGGCCAACGCGAGCGCCAGCTCGTAGCCGGCCGGCGAAGCCGACAGGACCTCCACCGCCTCCTCCAGGAGCGCCGGGCGGTCCTGCGCCGAAGCCACCGACGCGGCCACCCGCAGGGCCTGGCCGATGCCGGACGCGGCGCCGAAGGCACGGGCCCGCCGCACCGCGTCCGCGGCCAGCTCCCGGGCCCGCGCCGGGTCCTCCGCGGCCACCGCGCGCGCCAGGTGGAGCCGCCACGGGCACCAGGACGGGTTCTGGATGCCCCTGGGGGTCAGCCTGCGGCCCACCGCCTCCAGCTCGGCGGCCGCCGCCTTCGCCTGGCCGCGGGCCAGCAGGAGTTCCGCGTAGACCGTCTGGGAGTCCGGGAAGACCACCGCCGCCGGGAAGGGCTCCCCGTACTCGTGTTCCCGTGCCAGCTCCCAGGCCTCGTCCACCCGGCCCCGCGCCAGCAGGGTGGTGACGAGGATCGCGATGGCGTACCAGTGCACGGGCGTACGGCGTCCCACTCGCTCGGCGAGCCTCAGGCCGGCCCGGGCCAGCTCCTCCGCCTCGACGAGCCGTCCGCGGCGGTAGCGGATGTACGCGCGCAGGCTGTACGCGAAGGACAGGTGCGCCCCGCGCCAGCCCTGGCGCTCGAACTCGGCGGTGCCGGCCTCGAACAGTTCCTCCGCGCGGTCGGGCCGGTCGGCGTACATGTGCACCATGGCGACCAGGACCGGAACCTCGAAGCCGCGGTCCTCGTACGCCCAGCTGAACCCGGTCTCCAGCACCCGCCCCGCGTGGTGCAGGACCACGTCCACCGGCTCTCCGCGCAGGCAGGCGTCCCACGCGCGCAGCCCGATGACGTACCGCTCGGTGAGATCGCGGCCGGTCAGCCGGTCGGCGAGCTTCGCGAGGCGCCGCGAACGGGCCGGGGAGTCGGTCTCGGCGGCGTTGAAGGCGTCCCACATGAACTGCTCGGACTGCAGGCGCAGCCGGGCCCGTACGTCCTGGGCATGGGGGATCTCCCGCGCGAGGGACTCCGAGGCCTCGGCGAGGCGGTCGCTGTGCGAGAGCACCTGGGCGAGCCGGATCACGATGTCCTGGCGCAGCGTCTGGTCCTCGAAGGGCTCCGCGAGGGCGGCGCGCAGGTGGTTGACGGTGTTGGCGGGCTCGGTGAGCAGGGAGGCGCAGCCGAGCTCGTAGAGGACGGCCGCGCGTTCGTCGAAGTCCGGGGGTTCACGCAGGGCCCGTGCGAGCTGGCGGCGGGCGGCTTCGGGGGCACCGGCCCGGAGGTTCTCGCCGGCTGCCTCGCGCAGGGTGCGCACCACCCACGGGTCGTTCTCGGGGTGGGTCTCCAGCAGGTGGCGGGCGGCCGCGGAGGGCCCGAGCCCGGCGTCGAGCACGGCCGCGGCGGCCTTTCCGTGCAGGGCGACCCGCAGGGCGTCGGGGATGGCCCGGTATATGGCGGTGGCGATGAGCGGGTGGACGAACTCCAGCCCGGCCTCGTCGCGGCCACCTGGTCCGGCGGCTTCGGCGGCTGCGGCTTCGGCGGCGGCTTCCACCGCGGCCGACAGGATGCGGGCGTCGCGCAGCCGTCCGGTGGCGTCGACGGCCTCCTCGGTGCCGAGTCCGGCGACCCGGGCGGCGAGTTCCCGGGGGATGTCGGTGCCGAGGACGGCGCAGGCCCAGGCGAAGCGGACGGTGGAGGGGCCGAGGCTGTGCAGGCGGGCGACGAGCCCGCTGCCGCGCTGGGCGGCCGCGAGGTCGCGCAGCAGCGGGGCGCTGGCTTCGACGGGGGCGAGGCCCTTGTCCCGTACCTTCACGGCGAGTTCGACGGCTTCGAAGGGGTTGCCGGTGGTGACGGCCCAGGCTTCGCGGCAGAAGGCGTCGTCGGCGTGGTCTCCGACGGACTCGCGGACCAGGGTGGAGACGGCCTCGGCGGTGAGCGGCGCGAGGGCCAGCGGGCGGTGTCCCGCGCGGCCGGGCAGCGTACGGAACGCTTCGGCGTGCGCGGGCAGTTCGTCGGGCCGGTAGGCGACGACGAGGAGCAGCGGGAGGTGTTCGGCGCGCGGGGCGAAGGCGGCGAGCCAGGAGAGGGACTCGGGGTCGGCCCAGTGGGCGTCGTCGAGAACGAGGGTGACGGGGGCGCGCTGGACGATGAGGTGGGTGAGGACCCAGTCGAGTCCGTCGCGCAGGCCCTGGGGGTCGGGCGGGGCTCCCTGTTCGGCGGCGCAGAGGCCGAGGGCGGGGCCGACGATGGAGTACCAGCTGCCGAGCGCGGCGCGCAGTTCCTCGTCGGTGGTTCCGGCCAGCTGGGGCTGGATGAGCTGGCGGGCGACGTGGAAGGGCTGGCTCTGTTCCTGTTCGCCGCCGCGGGCGGCGAGGACGGTGCAGGCTCTGGCGTGGGCGCGGCGGCGGACTTCGGCGAGGAGCGTGGTCTTGCCGAGGCCGGCGGGTCCGGAGAAGGCCAGCAGGGCTCCGTCGGCGTCGGGCCCGGGACCGGTGAGCTGGTCCAGGGCCTCGTCCACGGCGGTGAGCTCCGCCTCGCGTTCGAACATCGCGCGCCGTTTGCGGGTCCGGCGGTCCGTCATGGCTGGTACCCCCCAGGCCTGTTCGGGGGATCAGCGTACGCCCGCGCGCCCGCGCGGGAAGCCCCGTGCGGAAAATCATGCTGATCTTCTTTTCGGCGGCCGCCAGGTCCTGGTTCGGCGGCCGTCCGGCCATGGATTCGACGGCCGTCCGGAGGGGTTCCCGCGGCCCTCCGGGCAGGCTCAGCCCTCCGCGGAGCGGGCCGCGAGCGCCTCCAGGACGGCCACGGCCTCGGCGGCCCGGTCGGCGGCGACGAAGAGGTGGTCGTGGTGGTAGCCGGCGATGACGTTGCAGCTCAGGCCGTGCGCGCCGAGTTCGGTGGCGAAGGCCGCGGTGAGGCCGACGGCGTCCAGCGCGGAGTGGACGCGCAGGGTGATCCACCCGGCGGTGTACTCGTAGGGCAGCCCGGCCGCGTCGGCCTCCTCCTGCCCCAGGACGAGGGTGAGCCCCTCGGGTTCCAGGATGGAGGCGACGGGGGTGAGCCCGGCGAGGGCCTCCGGGTCGGTGTCTCCGGGGATGGTGCAGAACACGTACAGCCCGTCGTTCAGTTCCGGCCGCATTCCGCTCAGCAGTTTCCGCAGGTCGCTCTCTCCACTCATGCGGCCACCTTACCCATCCATCCCGATTTGACCGGATCTCCTCCGGCATCACCAGCCCCGGTCACGCGCCCTCGTAGAGGCGGCGGTGCCACCATGCGAGCGGGACGCCGCCCCACTCGGCCCAGTCGTCGACGTACTCGTACCAGTGGGCCCAGTGGGCAGGTGGTGGATCCGGGTCCGGGAGGGTCCGGCGCCGGAATTCGGCGTCCAGGTCACGCAGGAGACGACCGAGCGCGGCCCGGGCCAGGGGTGGCAGGGTCCGGTAGCTCTCGGCGATCGCGTCGCGGACCTCGGCGACGTCGTCGAGCGCGCAACTCGGACAGGCGAGGCACGAGGAGGCGGTCAGCCGCAGCCGGCCGCCGGGTCGGGCCAGGAACGCGCGGTAGGCGCGCAGGAGGCCCGCGAGCCTGCCCTCGCGTTCCGGGCCGAGCTGCGGGACGCCGAGATGCTCGACCCAGTGCACCTCCGCGCTCGCGGCGGCGGACATCCGGTCGACGGGCGGCAGCTTGCGTGCCCAGGCGGGCGGACGACGGCCTTCGAACCGTCCCCGTGCGGCGCGCAGCGCGCCCGGCCGGCTACGCGGCACGGGCCTTTCGGCGGGTGATCGTCATGGCGGCCATGATGCCGGTCCGGCCGCCGGGAGGCATGGGAATATCCGGGCTTCCGGCGGCGGTTCGGCGGCGGGCCGACAGGAGAGCGCCGAACGGCCCGGCCACCCCTCGACGGAACACGAGGGACTGCCGGGCCGTTCGTGTAGTGCCCGCTACGTCAGGTCGAACTCCCCGCCCCGCGCGTTCAGGACGAACTTGCGCCACTCGTCCGGTGCGAAGATCAGCGAGGGGCTTTCGGGGCGGTCGCCGTTGCGCATGGCGATGAACCCCTCCACGAAGGCGATCTGGACGTCACCCGCCCCCCGGCTGCTCGACTGCCAGTCCGCCTCGGTCAGATCGAGGTCCGGCTTGCTCCAGCCGGCCGGCGCCTGCGAAGTCATGCTCTCTGCCACGTGCGTGCTCCTCCCGGTACGTCGTCCCGGGGCCAGGTTAGCCATCGCACGGCGTGCCGCACAGGCCACGGTGCGTCACTCGTGGCCGGTGCGGCACCCTTTCCGGAAACGGAATTCCGGTCGGTGTCCGAGCGGGAGTCCGGTCGGAAGTCCCGTCAGGAGGCCGGCGGTTCGGCCCCGACCAGCCACATCGAGAAGAACTGGGCCCCGCCCCCGTACGCGTGCCCCATCGCCCGCCGCGCGTCCGGGACTTGGTGCTCCCCGGCCTGGCCGCGCACCTGGAGGGCCGCCTCCGCGAAGCGGATCATGCCGGAGGCGCCGATCGGGTTGGTGGACAGGACTCCGCCCGACGGATTGACCGGAAGGTCTCCGTCGAGTTCGGTGACACCGGCCTCCGTGAGCTTCCAGCCCTCGCCCTCCTCGGCGAAACCGAGGTTCTCCAGCCACATCGGCTCGTACCAGGAGAAGGGCACGTACATCTCCACCGCGTCGATCTCCCGGCGCGGATCGGTGATCCCGGCCTGCCGGTAGACGTCGGCCGCGCAGTCCTTGCCCGCCTGCGGGGACACGAAGTCCTTGCCCGCGAAGAGGGTCGGCTCGCTGCGCATCGCCCCGCCGTGCACCCAGGCCGGCGGCTTCGGCGAACGGGCCGCGCCCGCCCGGTCGGTGAGGATCATCGCGCAGGCTCCGTCGGAGGACGGGCAGGTCTCGGAGTAGCGGATCGGGTCCCACAGCATCGGCGAGGCCTGGACCTTCTCCAGGGTGATGTCGTGCTCGTGCAGGTGCGCGTACGGGTTCTTCAGCGCGTTGCGGCGGTCCTTGTACGCGACGAGCGAGCCGACCGTGTCGGGGGCGCCGGTCCGCCGCATGTACGCGCGCACGTGCGGGGCGAAGAACCCGCCAGCCCCCGCCAGCAGCGGCTGCTGGAAGGGGACGGGCAGCGAGAGCCCCCACATCGCGTTGGACTCGGACTGCTTCTCGAAGGCGAGGGTCAGCACCGTGCGGTGGACGCGGGCGGCCACCAGGTTGGAGGCGACGAGCGCCGTGGAGCCGCCCACCGAACCGGCCGTGTGCACGCGGAGCATGGGCTTGCCGACCGCGCCGAGGGCGTCGGCCAGGTACAGCTCCGGCATCATCACGCCCTCGAAGAAGTCGGGGGCCTTGCCGATGACGACCGCGTCGATGTCCGCCCAGGTCAGCTCGGCGTCCGCGAGCGCGCGGGCGGCCGCCTCGCGCACCAGCCCCGCGATGGAGACGTCGTGGCGGGCGGCGACGTGCTTGGTCTGGCCGATGCCGACGATGGCCACCGGCTCCTTGCCCGTCGTGCTCATGCTCGGTCCCCTTCCAGGACGGCGACCAGGTTCTGCTGGAGGCAGGGGCCGGAGGTGGCGTGCGCGACGGCCCGGTCGGACTCGCCGCGGTGGATGCGGGCCGCCGCCTCACCGATCCGGATCAGGCCCGCGGCCATGACCGGATTGGCGGCGAGCGCCCCGCCGGACGGGTTGACGCTCACGGACCCGTCGAGTCCCAGGGCCTTGCGCAGCACGACCTCCTGGGAGGAGAACGGCGCGTGCAGTTCGGCGGTGTCCACCGGGCCCTCGAAGACGCCCGCGTGCTCGGCGGCGATCCGCGTGGACGGGGAGTCGGTGAGGTCGCGCAGCCCCAGGCTGTGCGCCTCGATGCGGTGGTCGATGCCGGTGATCCAGGCGGGCCGTTCGCACAGCCGCCGCGCCACGTCCCCGGCGGCCAGGATGACGGCGGCCGCACCGTCGCCGATGGGCGGGCAGTCGCCGGTGCGCAGCGGGGCCACCTGGTAGTCGCCCTGCGGGACGGCTCCGCTGAGCTGGGCGTAGGGGTTGGAGCTCGCGGAGGCCCGGTTGCGGGCGCCGATCTCGGCGAGCGCGGCTTCGTCGGTCTCCCCGGAGTCGATGAGCGCCTGCGCCTGGAGGGCGGCCAGGGCCACGGAGTCGGGCCAGAGCGGAGCCACGTAGTACGGGTCGAGCTGGCGGGTCAGGACGTCACGCACCGAGCCCGGGGAGGACTTCCCGTACGAGTACACGAGCGCGGTGTCGGCCTCGCCGGTCTGGATCTTGACCCAGGCCTCGTAGAGGGCCCAGGCCCCGTCCATCTCCACGTGGGACTCGGAGATCGGCGGCCAGGCGCCGACTCCGTCGAGGGTCATGGTGAAGGAGAAGGCCCGGCCCGCGAGGTAGTCGCTGGAACCGGAGCAGGTGAAGCCGATCTCGCCCGCCTTCAGGCCGGTCTGGGCCAGCACCTGGTGCAGGACCGGCATGACCATCTCGACTTCGCTGAGCTCGTCGGTGCGGCGCCGGTGGTCGCTCTGCGCGAAGGCCACGACGGCGACCTCGCGCGCGTGCCTGGTCGTGTCCGGCATCAGATGAGCTCCTTGTAGACGTCGTAGTCCGCGTCCGGCTCTCCGGTGGGGCGGTAGTGATCGGGGTAGCGCCCGCCGTCGGTCCACACGGGCTCGACCCGCAGACCCATGCGGACCTGGTCGTACGGGATCCCGCCGATCCGGCCGTGCAGGGCGAGGCCGGCGCCGTCGAGAGCGATGTGGGCGTAGACGTAGGGGACTTCGATATCGAGGTTCTTGGCCTTGATGTTGACGATGCAGTACGTGGTGACCGTGCCCGCCGGGCCGACCTCGACCCGGTCGGTGGTGGCGACCCCGCAGGTGGGGCAGGCGCCGCGCGGGGGCACGTACACCTTGTGGCAGGAGGGGCAGCGCTCGCCGATGGTCTTCTGCTCGGAGAGGCCGGCGATGTACGCGGTCTGCGCGCGGCCGGGGCTGTACGTGTAGTCCAGCCGGGCCTCGGCGACGATGCCGGTGACGGCGTCCGCGAACTCCCCGTCGTGCGGGGCGGCTTGCGCGGCCCCGTCCCCGTCCCCGGGCTGCGCGGGCTCGAAGCAGGCGATGTCGGTGATCGCCCCGGTCCGCTCCGCGGCCCACCGCACCCGGACCCGCATGCCGGTGTGCACGGCGTCGGGGCCGGGCACGTCGAGGGCGTGGAGCATCGCGGTGTCGGCACCGTCGAGGCGCACGAGGACCCAGGCGAAGGGGGTGCCCAGGGGCTGGCTCCGGCGCGGGGAGCCGTTCCAGGCCCAGGTGGTCACGGTCCCGGTGGCGCCCACCTCGACCAGGTCGCGGATCTCCTCGGCGGTGACGGGGTCGTACTCCACGGGCGGCACCATCACCTTGCCGTCGGCGGTGGTGACCCCGAGCACGACGCCTTCGCGCAGTCCCGTCAGGAAGGCGCTCTGCACGGGCCCGAGGGACCGGGTGAAGGGGAACTCGACGACGAGGGGCGCGCGGAGGATCTCCGGTGGGGACGCGGCTGTCATGGGTGGGTCTCCGATGTGTGAGGTTCCGACAAATCCAGCCCCGCCGGCGCAAATCCAGCCCCGCCCGGGCAATTTCAGCCCCGCCGGCGTTTGAGGCGCGGGGTCCGGGGCGGAGCCCCTAAATCCGGCCCCGCCCGGCAAATCCAGCCCCGCCGGCGTTTGAGGCGCGGGGTCCGGGGCAGAGCCCCGAAATCAAGCCCCGCCGGCGTTTGAGGCGCGGGGGTCCGGGGGCTGGCCCCCGGCAACGGCGCCGCACCGGCGCACGGACCCGGCACCACCGGGCACGGCACGGGCACGGCACGGGCACGGCGCCCGACTACTCCCGCCGATACACCGCGGCCCGCTTCTCGGCGAAGGCCCGCGCCCCTTCCTTCGCGTCCGCGGTATCGAAGATCGGCCACCCCCGCAGGAGCTCCGAGGCAAGCCCCTCCGTCTCGGCCATCTCCGCCGTCTCGTAGACGGACGCCTTCACCGCCTCCACCGCCAACGGCCCGCACGCGTTGATCCGCTCCGCGATCTCCAGCGCAGCCGCAAGCGCCGTGCCGTCCGGCACCACCCGCCCGATGAGCCCGATCCGCGCCGCCTCCTCGGCCGCGTAGGGCCGCCCGGTCAGCAGCATCTCCAGCGCGTGCGTGCGCGGGATCTGCCGGGGCAGCCGCACCGTCGAGCCGCCGATCGGGAAGAGTCCGCGCTTGACCTCGAACAGCCCGAAGGTGGCACCCTCCCCCGCGACCCGGATGTCGGTCCCCTGGAGGATCTCCGTACCGCCCGCCACGCAGTAGCCCTCGACCGCCGCGATGACCGGCTTGCGGGGCCGGTGGTGGCGGAGCATCGCCTTCCAGTGCAGGTCCGGGTCGGCCTTGAGCCGGTCCCGGTAGTGGTCGCCCGCCATGCCCTTGCCGGCCAGCGCCTTCAGGTCCATTCCGGCGCAGAAGTCCCCGCCGGCGCCCGTCAGCACCACCGAGCGGATCGTGTCGTCCGCGTCCGCCTCCAGCCAGCCGTCGTAGAGCCCCACCAACAGCGGCAGCGAAAGCGCGTTCTTCGCTTCTGGCCTGTTCATGGTGAGCACCAGCGTGGCGCCGTGGCGTTCCACGGTCAGGTGTTCTGTCCCACCCATTGCCGTCCTCCCGTCTCAAGACCTAGAACAGGTTGCAGGAGGGGCGAGTGCAGTTCAATAGTTTTCTGACACCCAGTCAGATTTATTGGGCGGTCCCCTTCCCAGTTGGGGTTGGCGACGCTCTAATGACCGCCGAGCAGACCAGCCATGGGATTTTCTGGGTCAGGAGGACCGGTGGAGTACAACATTGCCGACCTGTTCGAGTCGGTCGTGGACGTGGTCCCGGACCGCGAGGCCCTCGTGTACGTGGACCACCCCGGGACCGGCGCCGAGCGCCGCCTCACGTACGCGGAGCTGGACGCGGCGTCGAACCGCATCGCGCACCATCTGCTGGACAGCGGGCTGCAGGCCGGCGAGCACCTGGGCCTGCACCTCTACAACGGGATCGAGTACCTGCAGACCGTCCTGGCCTGCCTCAAGGCCCGTCTGGTGCCGGTGAACGTGAACTACCGGTACGTGGAGGAAGAACTGGTCTACCTCTACAACGACGCCGATCTGGCGGCGCTCGTCTTCGAGGGCGAGTTCACCGAGCGGGTCGCTGCGGCGCTGCCGCAGACGACGAAGCTCCGCCACCTGATCCGGGTCGGGCCGACCCCCGAGGGCGCCCCGGAGCCCTCGATCGCGCCGGTCGCGTACGCGGACGCGGAGGCCGCCGGCTCGCCCGGGCGCGGTTTCCCGCCCCGTTCCCCCGATGACCTGTTCATCATCTACACCGGCGGTACGACCGGCATGCCCAAGGGCGTCATGTGGCGCGCCGAGGACCTCTTCTTCGCCGGCCTCTTCGGCGGGGAGCCCTCCGGCGAACCCGTGAAGCGGCCCGAGGAACTGGCGGAGCGGGTGGCCGCGCGCGGCGCCGGACTGACCTTCTTCCCGGCTCCCCCGCTGATGCACGGCACCTCCACGCTGACCTCGTTCATCGCCTTCAACTACGGGCAGCGGGTGGTCATCCACCGCAAGTACGCGCCCGAGGAGGTGCTGCGCACCATAGAGAAGGAGAAGGTCTCCAGCGTCTCGCTGGTGGGCGACGCGATGCTGCGGCCCCTCATCGACGCCCTGAACGGTCCCCTCAAGGGCACGGACCTCTCCTCCCTCTTCAGCGTCTCCTCCTCCGGCGCGATCATGTCGGAGACGGTGCGCGCCGAGTTCCAGGCGCTCGTCCCGAACGTGATGCTCCTGAACAACTTCGGCTCGTCCGAGTCCGGCTCGAACGGCCGCGCCACGAACGACTCCGGCCCCGAGAAGGGCTTCCGGCTGGAGGTCAACGAGCGGACCCAGGTGGTGGACCCGGTCACCCACGAGCCGGTGCCGGTGGGCGAGCCGGGACGGCTCGCGCAGCGCGGCTACGTACCGCTGGGCTACTACAACGACCCGGCCAAGACCGCCGAAACCTTCTTCCAGAAGGGCTCGGAGCGGTGGGTACTGCTCGGCGACATGGCGACGGTGGACGAGCAGGGCATCGTGACCGTCCTCGGCCGCGGTTCGCAGTGCATCAACACGGGCGGCGAGAAGGTGTACCCGGAGGAGGTCGAACAGGCACTGAAGTCCCACCCGGACGTCTACGACGCCCTGGTCGCCGGGGTCGCGGACCCGACGTGGGGCAGCCACGTGGCCGCGGTGGTCCAGGTCCGCGAGGGCGCCTCCGACCTGACGCTGGACGAGATCCAGGCCCACTGCCGCACCAAGCTCGCCGGCTACAAGATCCCGCGCCAGCTCGTCATCACCCCGGCCATCCAGCGCTCCCCGAGCGGCAAGGCGGACTACCGGTGGGCGAAGTCGGTGGCGACGGAGGCGGACGCGGAGGCGGCCCACTAGCAGTGTGACCGGAGCCCCCCCTGGCTCCTGGCCCCTGGCCCCGTATCGCGCGAGCCGCGCGGTACGGGGCCTTGCGCGTGCGCCCGGTGCGGCGGGCCGATCGGGGTGTGGCTCATGGCCGGGCGCTCAGAGGCGGCTGAGCAGTTCGGCCGCGAGCATGCGGGTCCAGGCCGCCAGTTCTGGGCGGTCCGTGCCCTGGCCCAGTACGTCGGACTGGGCCTCCGTGAGGCGGAGCGGGCCGGGGTCCTCCAGCAGGTGGGCCACCTCGGAGAGCAGGCCGGCCAGGCGGCGGGCGCCGGGGGCGCCGAGGCGGACGGTTACCGCGGGGTCGATGACGGACACGGCCGCCGCCTCCCTTCACCGGAACCCCTGGTTCGACCGTACGCCCCCGTCCCGGCGGTCGCCGCCCGGGCACGGGGCGGCGCGGTCACCGGCCAATCACGGGTCGGCGCGGTCGTCGCCCGGACAGGGCTCGCGCGGTCGCCGCTCAGGCTCCGGTGCCGAGGAAGCGCTCGATCCGCGCCGAGAACCAGTCCGCGTCGTCCAGCCACGGGAAGTGGCCGCCACCCGGCTGGACATCGGTGGTGCCGTGCGGGAAGAGCTCCGCGAGGCGGGCGGCGAGGGCCGGGCGCGGATTGCCGTCGAGCTCCCCGGCCAGTACCAGCACCTCGCCCGCCACTCGGCGCAGGCCTGCCCGGGTGACGGGCGGATCGAAGGCGCCCGGGCCGCCGTAGGCGGCGGCCGCCTCCGCGTTCTGCTGGTGCGCGTTCGCGGCCACGTGGGCGCGGGCCGTCTCGTCCCAGAGCCCGTACGCGAGCGGCATGGACGCCTCCCAGTCGGCCTTGTCGACAGCGCCGCCGGACCCGGTGCTCGCGATCACCCGCTCGTAGGCCGCGAGGGCCGTGGCGTACGGCTCGCTGCCCGCCCTGAGCAGGTAGGTCTCCATGCGCTCCTGCGGGTCCTGTACGAGGTCCACGGCCCAGGCCGTCGGAGTGACCATGACCAGCCGGCTCAGCCGCTGCGGATGCGCAGCCGCGTACAGCAGCGCGAGGTTGCCGCTCGCCGAGTGGGCCAGCAGGTCCATGCTCTCCAGGCCGAGGTGGATCCGCAGCGCCTCGACGTCGGCGACCTGGTGGTCCACGCGGTACGTCGACTCGTCCGCCGGGATCGCGGAGTCCCCGGTGCCGCGCAGGTCGAGCATGATCAGGCGGCGCCCGGCGGACAGCCCGCCGAGGTCGCCGAGGTACGCGGAGGCCCGCATGGCGCCGCCGGGGAGGCAGACCAGCGGCGGGCCCTCGCCGAGGACGTGGTAGGCGAGTTCGGTTCCATCGGTCGTGGCGAAGGTGGCGAACGTGACGGGTGCGGAGGGGGTAGGGGGCACGGAGGGGGTGGAGGATGCGGGGATCAGGGTCGACATGCGGGCCATCCCATCAGACGATCACCCGTTCGAGTCATTGATTTTCACCGCCGAGGTCGGGCAATCTACCGAATGATCGGTCGGGAAGCTCGGAGAAGGGGTGGCGGCATGAGTGCGTACGCGAAGGGTCCAGACGACGCCTGGGCGGACGAAGGCGAGCGGATGGGCCATGACGAGCTGGCCGCCCTCCAGCTGACGCGGCTGCGCGCGACCCTGCGGCGGGCCTACGACAACGTCCCCTTCTACCGCCAGGCCTTCGACAAGGCCGGCCTGCATCCCGACGACTGCCGTTCCCTGGCCGACCTCGCCCTCTTCCCCTTCACCACCAAGTCCGACCTGCGCGACCAGTACCCCTTCGGGATGTTCGCCGTCCCGCGCCCCGAGGTGCGCCGCATCCACGCGTCGAGCGGCACCACGGGTCGACCGACCGTCGTCGGCTACACCGAGGGAGACCTGTCCACCTGGGCGGACGTCGTCGCCCGGTCGATCCGCGCGGCGGGCGGCAGACCGGGCCAGATGGTCCACATCGCCTACGGGTACGGCCTGTTCACCGGCGGCCTGGGCGCCCACTACGGCGCGGAGCGCCTGGGCTGTACGGTCGTGCCCGCCTCGGGCGGGATGACGGACCGCCAGGTCCGGCTGATCCAGGACTTCCGGCCGGAGGTCATCATGGTCACTCCCTCGTACATGCTGACCCTGCTGGACGAGATGGAGCGCCAGGGCATCGACCCGCGCGCCACCTCGCTGCGGACGGGGATCTTCGGAGCCGAGCCGTGGACGGAGGAGATGCGCCGCGAGATCGAGGAACGGCTCGACATCGACGCGGTGGACATCTACGGCCTGTCCGAGGTGATGGGTCCGGGGGTCGCGCAGGAGTTCGCCGAGACCAAGGACGGCCTCCACATATGGGAGGACCACTTCTATCCGGAGGTGGTCGACCCGCTGACGGGCGCCGTGCTGCCGGAGGGCGAGTCCGGGGAGCTGGTCTTCACCTCGCTCACCAAAGAGGCGATGCCCGTCATCCGCTACCGCACCCGGGACCTGACCCGGCTGCTGCCCGGTACGGTCCGGCCCGCCTTCCGCCGGATGGAGAAGATCACGGGGCGCAGCGACGACATGATCATCCTGCGCGGGGTGAACCTCTACCCGACCCAGATCGAGGAGGTCCTCCTGCGCATACCGGCCCTCGCTCCGCACTTCCAGCTCCGCCTGACCCGGGAGGGCCGGCTGGACGCCCTGACGGTACGGGTGGAGGCGCGCCGGGAGAGCGACCCCGGTCAGCGGGAGGCCGCGGCGGCCGCCGTGGTGCGGGCCGTCAAGGAGGGCATCGGGGTCTCGGTCGCGGTGGAGGTCGTGGATCCGGAGACCCTCGAGCGCTCGGTCGGCAAGATCAAGCGCATGGTGGACCTCCGGGAGGGCTGAGCCCCCGCACCCGCGGGCCCACGGAGCGGCGCCGGGGCCACCGGCGGCCGTGTCCGGAGCCACCGGCGGCCTTCCGATCCACCCCTTCGGGCCACTTCGGGGGGCCTGCCGGGAACCGTCGGGCCGGTCCGGGTAGGGGAAGAGGCGTGACCACGTACTTCCGGCTGCTCCACGACCGGCTCCAGGCCTCCCAGGCCGGGCTGGCGTGGAGCCGTGGCCGGGAGATGGAGCTGATGCACCGGGCGATGGGCTTCGCGGCCCTCGGCTTCCTGACCTTGGTGCCGCTGCTGGTCGTCGTCGCGGCCGCCGCGCCCGGCAGCGGTTCGGGCTTCGGCCGCTGGCTCGGCCAGGCGCTGGGGGTGACGGCGTACTCGCGGGAGCAGATCGAGATGCTGTTCGGCGCGGCGGACCAGGCGCTGGAGCGGACCACGGCGTTCGGGCTCGCCGCCCTGGCCGTCTTCGGCCTGACCTTCGGCTCCGCGGTGCAGACCGGGTACGAGAAGGTCTGGGACCTCCCCACGGCCCGCTGGCACACCATGTGGCGGCACGTCGTCTGGCTCGCCCTGCTGGTCTGCTACCTCGCGCTCCTGGTCGCCATCCCCTCCCCCTCGGACGACGCACCCGGCACGGTCCTGGGCACCACGGGCGATGTCATCGGCACCGGCCTGTTCTTCTGGTCCTCCCAGTGGATGCTCCTGGGCGGCCGGGTCCGCTGGCGCGCGCTGCTCCCGGGAGCGGCGGCCACCAGCCTCGGCCTGCTGGGCCTGCGGATCTTCTCGCAGCTGGTGTTCTCCCCGCTGATCGCCTCCAACGCCGTGACCTACGGCCCCTTCGGCACCCTCCTGGTCGTCCAGTCCTGGCTCGTCGGCGTCGGCTTCGTGGTGTACGGCGGCGCCCTCGTCGGCCGCCTCGTCCACGAACACCTCATCTTCCGCCGCCTCCGCGCCACCGGCCTGCTCGCGGAGTAGCCCCGCTCCGGTCCGGGCGCCGCACAACCGTACGACCGTACGACCGGCCGGTGATCAGACATCAGCGATCAGCGGAGCTCCAGCACCCCGGGGACCTGCCCCTCGGCGATGTCGACGAGCCAGTCGAAGACCGTCGGCCCCTGCCCCCGCCGTGCCGCGGCCAGCTCCTCTGCGACGCGGGCGCGATTCGTGTGATGGCAGCGCACCAGCGTCTGCTCCAGACGGCGAGCCGTCTCGGGGTGTCCGAGCAGCCGCCGCGACACTTCGTGGCGGAGCCACACGATCTTGAAATCATCGTCGTCGGGGGTTCCGAACCCGCCGCGCAGACAGTCGTTGAAGGAGTCGAGGTTCCGCCCGAAATAGCCGCCGGGGCCGTTCACCGCCTCACCGATGACGAGCCAGAAGTCCTCCAGCGTGCGGATCCGTTCACCGTCGAGCTCATAGGTCTTGGTCACGGCAGCGAGGCTAGGCTCCCCGCGGGGCGACCGCACCCGAATAGGGCGCGGGGCCCCGTCAGGCGGGGTCGGAGAAGCGGTCGCGGAGCTCGCGCTTGAGGATCTTGCCGCTCGCGTTGCGGGGCAGGGCGTCCACGAAGACCACCCGCTTCGGGGCCTTGAAGTGGGCCAGCTCCTCGCGTGCGTAGGCCATGAGTTCGGCCTCCGTCACCTCGCCCCGCGGGACCACCACCGCCGTGACCGCCTCGATCCACCGCTCGTCGGGCAGGCCCACCACGGCCGCCTCGGCCACGCCCGGGTGGGTGTACAGCACGTCCTCCACCTGCCGGGAGGCGACCAGCACCCCGCCCGAGTTGATGACGTCCTTCACCCGGTCCACCACCGTGAAGTACCCCTGTGCGTCCCGGACCGCGAGGTCCCCGGAGCGGAACCAGCCGTCGCGGAAGGCCTTCTTCGTCCCCTCCGCGTCGTTCCAGTAGCCCTGGCACAGCTGCGGGGAGCGGTACACCACCTCCCCGGCGGTGCCGTCCGGCACGTCCGCCCCGTCCTCGTCGACGACCCGGGCCTCCACGTGACGGACCGGCCGCCCGCACGAGTCCATCCGCCCCTCGTGCTCCTCCGGCCGCAGCACCGTGGCCAGCGGCCCGATCTCGCTCTGGCCGAAGCAGTTGTAGAAGCCGAGTCCGGGCAACCGCGCGCGCAGCCGTTCCAGCACGGGCACCGGCATGATCGAGGCCCCGTAGTACGCCTTGGTCAGCGCGGACAGGTCGCGCACCGCGAAGTCCGGGTGGTTGGCCAGGCCGATCCACACGGTCGGCGGCGCGAACAGGCTGTCCGCCTCCCCCGCCTCCACCAGGTCGAAGATCTCCGCCGCGACCGGAGCGTCGACCACCGTGTTGCGCGCGCCGACCGCCAGGTACGGCAGCAGGAAGACGTGCATCTGCGCCGAGTGGTACAGCGGCAGGGAGTGGACCGGCCGGTCCGCCTCCGTCAGGTCGAGGGAGCCGATGGCGCTCTCGTACTCGTGGCAGAGCGCCTCGTGCGTCATCATCGCGCCCTTGGGCAGAGCGGTCGTCCCGGAGGTGTAGAGCAGCTGCGCCAGCAGCGACGGGTCCTCGCTCCGGGGGTAGGGCGCCGGTTCGGCCAGCTCTCCGAGGAAGGAGCCGGGTGCGTCGCGCAGCGGCCGTACGGCGAACCCGGCGGGGACCCGCCCGGCCAGGTCGGGGTCGGCGAGGACGAGCGAGCTCGCGGAGTTCTCCAGGATGTACGCGAGGTCCTGGCCGGTGAGGTTCTGGTTGACCGGGACGTGGACGAGCCCGGCTCGCGCGCAGGCGAGGAAGGCGAGGAGGTAGGCGTCGGAGTTGTGCGCGAAGGTCGCGACCCGGTCCCCCTCGGCCAGTCCGTACCGGCCGCGCAGCACGGCCGCGCCCGTGGAGACGGCCGCGTCGAGTTCCGCGTAGGTCCAGGTCCGCTCGCGGTAGCGGACGGCCGTCCGGTCGGGGACGCGCCGTGCGCTGTCGTGGACCAGTCCGTCGACCGTGTTCTTCCGCACTTCCGTCATACCGGGATCCTCGTCTCCTCGTACGCGCGAGGTCAATGAGCGGGGCATCTGCGACACCGGGGATGCCAGGGAGACCAGAGATACCAAACGGGATGTTGACAGGACGTCAAGCGCCTGCGTGAGTGTGGGAGCACAGGAGCACCGACCACCCCCGGACGGGCAACCCGGCCCGTCCGCAGGCCATTTGGGAGGCACGTTGCACTTTCTTGATGAACACCGCCTCGACCGACGCCGCCGCACCGCACGCATCCGCCCGCTTCTCCGCCGCGTCGCCCTCACGGGCGCGACCCTGCTCGCCGCCACGGCCGCGATACCCCAGGCCTCCGCCGCGGCAGCGGCCCCGCCGGGCTCCGGCCCGTCCGGCGGCGGCCTGTCCGCCGTGATCCGGTACACCGAGAACGGCATCCCGCACATCGTGGCCCAGGACTACGCCCACCTCGGCTTCGGCACCGGCTGGGCGCAGGCCGCCGACCAGGTGTGCGTGCTGGCCGACGGGTTCCTGACCGTCTCCGGGGAACGCTCGCGCTGGTTCGGCCCCGATGCCGCGCCCGACGGTTCGCTCTCCTCCGCGGCCAAGAACCTCTCCAGCGACCTCTACTTCAAGGGCGTCCGCGATTCCGGCGCCGTGGAGAAGCTGCTCGCCGCGCCCGCGCCGGCCGGGCCGGGCAAGGACGTCAAGGAGCTGATGCGCGGCTGGGCCGCCGGCTACAACGCCTGGCTCGCCCAGAACAAGATCACCGATCCGGCCTGCAAGGACGCCAAGTGGGTCCACCCGGTCGGCGTCACCGACGTGGCCGCCCGCGGCTACGCCGTCTCCGTGCTCGGCGGCCAGGGCCGCGCCGTCGACGGCATCACCGCGGCGCAGCCGCCGGGCGCGGCCACGGCCCGTGGCGGCGCCGCCGGCGGAACAGGCGGCACCAGCACCGCCGGTGATCCCGATCCCGCCGCAGCGGCCGAGGCGGCCCGGGAGCTCTTCGACACCACCCGCTACGACATGGGTTCCAACGCGGTGGCCTTCGCCGGTTCCACCACCGCGAACGGCAAGGGGCTGCTGCTGGGGAACCCGCACTATCCGTGGCAGGGCGGCCGCCGGTTCTGGCAGTCGCAGCAGACCATCCCCGGCGAGCTGAACGTCTCGGGCGGCTCGCTGCTCGGCACCGCCGTGGTGAACATCGGCTTCAACGAGAAGGTGGCCTGGAGCCACACCGTGGCCACCGGCACCCCCCTCAACCTGCACCAGCTGGTCCTCGACCCCGCCGACCCGACCGGCTACCTGGTGGACGGGAAGCCGGAGAAGATGACCCGGCGCGAGGTCGCCGTCCAGGTCGCGGGCAGCGCCGATCCCGTCACCCGCACCCAGTGGTGGACCCGCTACGGCCCGGTCGTCTCCAACCTCGGCGCCGGCCTCCCGCTGCCCTGGACGGCGACCACCGCGTACGCGCTCAACGACCCCAACGCCTCGAACCTGCGCGGCTCCGACACCGCCCTGGCCATGGGCAAGGCCCGCTCGGTCGCCGGGATCCAGGACGCCTTGCGGCGCACCCAGGGCCTGCCGTGGGTCAACACGGTCGCCGCG
This sequence comes from Streptomyces sp. NBC_00454, assembly GCF_041434015.1. GTDB lineage: Bacteria > Actinomycetota > Actinomycetes > Streptomycetales > Streptomycetaceae > Streptomyces. Next base: position 762,591 of record NZ_CP107907.1, read on the forward strand.
GACTCGGCGGGCGGCACCCTCTTCACCCAGTCGCAGGTGCTCCCCCGGATCACCGACGAGCTCGTGGCCCGCTGCTCGACCCCGATCGGCAGGGCCACGTACCCGTCCTCGGGGCTGGCGGTGCTGGACGGTTCGCGCGGTGACTGCGGGCTCGGCTCGGACCCGGCCGCTGTGCAGCCCGGGGTCTTCGGCCCGGGGAAGGCACCGACGCTGCGCGACGCCCCGTACGCGGAGAACTCCAACGACAGCGCCTGGCTGGCCAATGCCGAGACCCCGGTCACCGGCTACGAGCGGATCTGGGGCAATACGGCCACCCCGCGCTCACTGCGCACCCGGGGTGCGGTGGAGGACGTGTCCGCGATGGCGGCCAAGGGCGGGCTGACCGTGGCCGATCTGCAGAAGCAGCAGTTCGCGAACCGGGTCCCGGCCGGTGACCTGGCGGCGGCCGACGCGGCGAAGGCCTGCGCGGCCCTGCCCGGCGGGACGGCCACGGGCGGCGACGGCAGGGCCGTGGACGTTTCGGCGGCCTGCGGGGTGCTGGCGGCCTGGGACCGCACGGCGGACACCTCGAGCCGCGGGGCGCTGCTCTTCGACCGGTTCTGGCGGAAGCTGACCGCGAACACCGCGGCCAAGGACCTGTGGCTGGTGCCGTTCTCTGCGGCCGATCCGGTCCGCACCCCGCGCACGCTCAACCAGGCGGCGCCCGGGATCGGGCGGGCGCTCGCCGACACCGTCGCGGAGCTGAAGGCGGCGGGCATCGCGCTGGACGCCCCGCTCGGCGAGAACCAGTTCGTCGTGCGTGGCGGCGAGAAGCTGCCGGTGGGCGGCGGAACCGAGGCGCTGGGCGTCTGGAACAAGATCGAGGCGCCGTGGAACGCTGCGGCCGGCGGCTACCCGGAGGTCGTGCACGGCTCCAGCCACATCCAGGCGGTCGGCTGGGACGGCAGCCGCTGCCCGGTGGCGCGCACGCTGCTCACGTACGGCCAGTCCTCGAATCCGAACTCTCCCCACTACGCCGACCAGACCCGGCTCTTCTCGCAGGAGCGCTGGGTGAAGTCGCGGTTCTGCGAGTGGGACATCCTCACTTCGCCGCAGCTGAAGGTGGTCTGGCCGCGCGAGCGGCGCTGACCGAAGGGCTCCGACGCGTAGGTCGTCTCTTAGAGACGGCCTAGGGCGTGTCCGCAATGTCGGTCGGTCGTTGCTCCGTTCGTGGTGCGACGTCATGAACTGACTGATCAGGCCTGGGAAGTCATCGGGCCGTTGCTGGCTCCGCCCCGGATGGGGCGTCCGGTGCGGGACCGCCGGCAGGTCCTCAACGGGATCTTGTGGAAGCTGTCCACGGGTGCGGCCTGGCGGGACCTGCCTGAACGGTATGGGCCGTGGAAGACGGTCTACGAACGGTTCCGCCGCTGGTCAGCGGATGGAACCTGGGACCGGCTCCTGGCCCATGTCCAGCAGCACTCGGATGCGATCGGCGAGGTCGACTGGTCGATCGTCTGCGTCGACTCGACGATCGTGCGGGCCCATCAGCACGCCGCCGGAGCCCGAAAAGGGGGCCCTGGACCGGTGAAGCCCTCGGACGCTCCCGCGGCGGACTGAGCACCAAAATCCACCTCGCCTGCGACGGACGGGGCCGGCCCCTCGCGTTCACGATCACCGGCGGGAACGTCAACGACTGCACCCAGTTCGAACCGGTCATGGCCCGCCTCCACATCAAGCGATGCGGGCCGGGCCGGCCCCGCACCCGACCGGTGCGGGTGGTCGGCGACAAGGGCTACAGCTCCCGGAAGATCCGCTCCTACCTGCGGAAACGCGGCATCGCCTGCACCATCCTCGAACGCGTCGACCAGATCAGCGGACGCCTGCGACGAGGCGAGGGCCTGTGCCGTCTCGACCGTGAGATCTACCGGCGCCGAAACGTCGTCGAACGCTGCTTCAACAGGCTCAAGCAGAACAAGGCCCTCGCCACCCGTTACGACAAACGAGCCCGCCACTACAAAGCCCTGGTCACCCTCGCCTGCCTGCGACTATGGCTCCCCAGCTGACATTGCGGACACACCCTAGGGCCGGCCGCTCCCTCTTCCTCGAAGGGGCGACCGGCCGTACGCGTACCCGGGCGCGATCAGGGGCTGACCGCGAGGAAGAGGTAGGCGGCGAGCAGCACGATGTGGACTCCGCCCTGGAGGAGCGTGGCGCGGCCCGGAACGATGGTGAGGGCGCTGACGACGATGGTCAGCGCGAGGAGCACCATGTGGGTCGGGTCGAGGCCGAGCACGAGGGGGCCGGTGAGCCAGACGGAGGCCAGTGCGATGGCCGGGATGGTCAGGCCGATGCTGGCGATGGCGGAGCCGTAGGCGAGGTTGAGGCTGGTCTGGACGCGGTCGCGGCGGGCGGCGCGGACGGCGGCGAGGGTTTCGGGGGCCAGCACGAGCAGGGCGATGATCACGCCGACGACGGCGTAGGGCAGGCCGGCGTCGGCGACCCCGCGTTCGATGGTCGGGGAGACGGCCTTGGCGTTTCCGACGACGGCGACGAGCGCGACGAGGAGCAGCCCGAGGCTGATGAGGGCGGCGCGTGCGGTGGGCGGTTCGGCGTGTTCGTCGTCCTCGCCGGCGGCGGCCGCGGCGGCTGCTTTGGCGGCTTCCTTGCGGATCCGCTTGGTGTCCACGGGCAGGAAGTAGTCGCGGTGGCGGACGGTCTGGACGGCGACGAAGAGTCCGTAGAGGGCGAGTGAGGCGCTCGCGGCGAAGGCGAGCTGGGCGGTGGAGAACTCGGGGCCGGGCTTGCTGGTGGTGAAGGTGGGCAGTACGAGGCTGAGTACGGCGAGGGTGGCGACGGTGGCCAGGGCGGCGCCGGAGCCTTCGGCGTTGAAGACGGCGACGCGGTTGCGCAGGGCTCCGACGAGCAGGGACAGGCCGACGATGCCGTTGCAGGTGATCATGACGGCGGCGAAGACGGTGTCCCGGGCGAGGGAGGCTGACTTGTCGCCGCCGTCGGCCAGCAGGGTGACGATGAGGGCCACTTCGATGACGGTGACGGCCACGGCGAGGACCAGGGAGCCGAAGGGTTCGCCGACCCGGTGTGCGACGACTTCGGCGTGGTGGACCGCGGCCAGTACCGCGCCGGCCAGGCACAGCGCGACCAGGGCCACGGCGAATGACGGCAGGTCGCGTCCCCAACTGAGGGCGAGCGCGACGAGTGCCACCACGGGGACCATCACGGTCCAGTCGGTCAGGGGGGTTCTGTGCGTTGCCGTACTCATATCAGCCAACTTGCCAGAACTGTCCCCCCGGTGCGTCGCAAGACCCGCCTCCACGCCTCTGACGTGGCACTTCTCACGATGCGGCCGGGCGTGGCGGACCGGCCGGGTGTGGCGGGCCGACCGGGCATGGCGAGCCGACCCGCCAGGGACCGACCCGCCACGCCCGGGGTGGCTTCGTGACTTCGAGCGCCGCTACATCGCGCGCTCGTGGCCCTCCCAGTACGGCTCGCGCAGGCGGCGCTTGTACAGCTTGCCGTTGGGATCACGCGGCATGGTCTCGATGAAGTCCACGGTCTTGGGCCGCTTGTACCCGGCGAGCTGGCGTTCGCAGTGCCGGAGGATCTCCGCCGCCAGCGCGTCGCTCGCCACGAACCCCTCCGCGGGCTCGATGACCGCCTTGACCTCCTCGCCCCAGGAGGGGTGCGGAATACCGAAGGCCGCGGCGTCCGCGACCGCCGGATGGGTGAGCAGAGCCGATTCGATCTCGGCCGGGTAGATGTTCACCCCGCCCGAGATGATCATGTCGATCTTGCGGTCGCGGAGGAAGAGGTAGCCCTCCTCGTCCATCAGGCCGAGGTCGCCGACGGTGAAGAAGTCGCCGATGCGGTTCTTCTTCGTCTTGCCCTCGTCCTTGTGGTAGCTGAAGCCGCCGGTGTTCATCTTGATGTAGACGGTGCCGAGTTCGCCGGCGGGCAGCCGCTCGCCCTCGTCGTCGAAGATGGCGAGTTCACTGATCGGCCAGGCCTTGCCGACGGTTCCCGGCTTCTTCAGCCAGTCCTCGGCCGTCGCGAAGGCGCCGCCGCCCTCGCTCGCCGCGTAGTACTCCTCCACGCACCGGCCCCACCAGTCGATCATCGCCCGCTTGACGTGGTCGGGACAGGGCGCGGCGCCGTGGATGGCGTGCCGCATGGACGAGACGTCGTACGAGTCCTTCGTGTCCTGCGGGAGCGCCAGCAGCCGGTGGAACTGCGTCGGCACCATGTGGGTGTGGGTGCAGGCGTGAGAGTCGATCAGGCGGAGCATCTCCTCGGGGGTCCACTTGTCCATGAGGACCAGCGGGTGCCCGATGTGCAGGGCTGCGGCCGCGAACTGCAGTACGGCCGTGTGGTAGAGCGGCGAGCACACCAGGTGGACGTTGCCGTCGAAGGGCCGGATGCCGAAGATGCCCAGGAACCCGCCGAGGTAGGTCTCCTCCGGGAGCTTGCCGGGCAGCGGGCGGCGGATGCCGCGCGGCCGGCCGGTGGTGCCGGAGGTGTAGTTCATGACCCAGCCGAGCGTGCGGTCCCCGGGGACGGTGTCGCTCTGCCCGTCGAGCAGTTCGCCGTACGAGCGGAAGCCCGCGACGGCTCCGACGGCGTAACGGTGGCTCGCGGGCAGCCCGGCCTCGTCGGCCGCCGCCGTGGCGGCGTCGGCGAACCGCTCGTGGGCGATGAGGACCTTGGCGCCGGAGTCGGAGACGATCCAGGCGATCTCGGGGCCGACGAGGTGGTGGTTGACCGGGACGAGGTAGAAGCCGGCCTGTGAGGCGGCGAGGTAGGCGGTGAGGAACTCGACACTGTTGGGCAGGACTACGGCGAAGACGTCGCCCTTCTCCAGGCCCGCGGCGCGCAGGCCGTGCACGAGCCGGTTGACGTCGGAGTGCAGCCGGGCCGCGGACCACTCCTCACCCTCGGGGGTGATCAGGACGGTGCGGTCGGGGTCGGCGGCGGCCTGGGCCCAGAAGCCGTTCGGGGGCTGCTCGGTCTGACCTCGGGTCTGCGTGTCGGTCATGCTGCTGCTCACGCCTCTCAGGCTCGGCCGGCGATGCGGTTGATGCGGTCGATGGCTCGTTCGAAGCCGCTGGTGAGGTCGTCGAAGACGGCCTGGACGCTGCGCTCGCTGTTCATCCGTCCGACGATCTGGCCGACGGGGGTGCCGAGCAGCGGCTGGATCTCGTACTTCTGGATGCGGGACACGGCCTCGGCGACGAGCAGGCCCTGCAGCGGCATCGGGAGCGCGCCGGGGCCCTCCGGGTCGTCCCAGGCGTCGGTCCACTCGGTGCGCAGCTGGCGGGCGGGCTTGCCGGTGAGGGCCCGGGAGCGGACGGTGTCGCCGGAGCCGGCGGCGAGGAGCTTCTCGGTGAGGGCGCGGGAGTGCATGTCGGCTTCGGTGGTGGTGAGCCAAAGGGAGCCGAGCCAGGCGCCCTGGGCGCCCAGGGCGATGCCCGCGGCGACCTGTTCGCCGCTGCCGATGCCGCCCGCGGCGAGGACCGGGATCGGGGCGACTGCCTCTACTACCTCGGGTACCAGGACCATGGTGGCGATGTCACCGGTGTGGCCGCCGGCCTCGTAGCCCTGGGCGACGACGATGTCGATGCCGGCTTCGGCGTGGCGGCGGGCGTGCTTGGCGCTGCCGGCGAGGGCGGCGACGAGGACTCCGTGGTCGTGGGCGCGCTGGATGACGTCGGCGGGCGGGGAACCGAGGGCGTTCGCCAGGAGTTTGATGGGGTAGTCGAAGGCGACGTCGAGCTGGTTGCGGGCGACCTGCTCCATCCAGCCCGTGATGCGCCAGCCGGAGGCTTCGCCCTCGGCGAGCTCGGGGACGTGGTGTTTGGCGAGGGTGTCGCGGACGTACTCGCGGTGCGCGGCCGGGATCATCGCCTCGATGTCGGCCTCGCTGATGCCGTCCACGGCCTTCTTGGCGGGCATGACGACATCGAGGCCGTACGGCTTGCCGTCGGTGTGCTCCTGCATCCAGTCGAGGTCGCGCTTGAGGTCGTCGGGGGCGGTGTAGCGCACCGCTCCGAGTACCCCGAAACCACCCGCGCGCGTGATGGCCGCGGCGACCGCCGGGAAGGGCGTGAAGCCGAAGATGGCGTGTTCGACTCCGAGTTTCTTGCTCAGCTCCGTCTCCATGGGCGGCAGGATGCCGCAGCGGGGGCGCCGAGGGAAGAGATTTTCTGATGCAGCGTCAGATTCTTTGCGGCCCGGTCACTGCGGGAGGTGCGGGGCGGACGGGCAGATACTTCGGGAGGGCTCGACGGCGGACGGGAGGACCGGTCATGGAGGCACGAACGGCAACCGGGAACGACGGTGAGACGAAGGACTCCGCCAGCCGCGCGGGCGCGGGCGCGGGCGGCAGAGACGACGGCCGGGGCGACGCGGGCATCGGTCGGGGCGACGCGGGCATCGGTCGGGGCGACGCGGGCATCGGTCGGGGCGACGCGGGCGACGCACGGCGCAGCGCGGGCAGCCGTCCGGTCGGCGGGGGCGCAGGGCCGGGCGGCGCCGGCGGCCTGCGCCGAAGCGGTGGCAGTGAGGGGGGTAGCGGCGAGGACGTCCCGGGTTCCGCGAGTGGCGGCGGGCTCACGCGGCGGCGGCTCGGGGCGCGGCTGCTCGCGCTCGGGGGTGTGCTCGTACTCCAGGCCGCGCTGCCCGGATCCGCGGGGGCCGCCGGGCCCGCGGCGCGGCGCTCGATGCAAGGGCTGCGGCTGCGCTACGGGTCCGCCCGCCAGGCCGGGCTGTTGGAGAAGCACCTCGAAGGGGCGGTGGACGAGGCGCGGAGGTTCCTCGGCCCCTCACCCGAACACCCTTACTACGCCGGGGCCGTGGTCCTCGCCGGCCGCGGCCGGACCGTGGCCCTGCACCGGGCGGTGGGCGACGCCGTCCGGTACCGCGACTACGACGGGCGCACCGACCGGGTACGGGAGTTCCCGGCCGCCGAGCGCATCGCGATGGCGGAGGACACCGTCTTCGACCTGGCCTCGCTGTCGAAGCTGTTCACCTCGCTGCTGGCGGTGCAGCAGATGGAGCGCGGGCGGCTGGAGTTGGAGGCGCCGGTCAATCGGTATCTGCCCGAGTTCACGGGCGGGGGCAAGGAGTCGATCACCGTCCGCCAGTTGCTCACGCACACCTCGGGGCTGCGGTCCTGGGCCCCCTTCTACAAGGAGTCCACCCGGGCGGGGCAGTTGAGGCTGCTGTGGTCGGTGACGCCGCAGGAGACCCCCGGGACGGTCTACCGCTACTCGGACCTCAACCTGATCACCCTCCAGCTGCTCTTGGAACGGATCACCGGTCACACTCTGGATCTCCTGCTCCACGACGAGATCACTGCTCCACTCGGTATGCACCGCACTCGTTACAACCCGCCGGCCTCCTGGCGCCGGGTCACCGCCGCCACCGAGGTGCAGCGCCCGCCCTGGTCCGGGCTCGACCGCGGGCTGGTCTGGGGGGAGGTCCACGACGAGAACGCGTACGCCCTGGGCGGCGTCGCCGGCCACGCCGGCGTCTTCGGCACCGCCTGGGACCTCGCCGTCCTCGCCCGCACCCTCCTCGACGGCGGGAGCTACGCCGGCAAGCGCATCCTGCGCCCCGCCTCCGTCGAGCTGCTCTTCACCGACTACAACACGGCCTTTCCCGGAGACGACCACGGACTCGGCTTCGAGCTCTACCAGCACTGGTACATGGGCGCCATGGCCACCCCGCACTCCGCCGGGCACACCGGTTTCACCGGCACCTCCCTCGTCCTGGACCCCTCCACCGACTCCTTCCTCATCCTGCTCGGCAACTCCGTCCACCCCGTGCGCACCTGGCGCGCCGGCAGCGCCCCCCGCGTCGCCGTCGGCAACCGCTTCGCCCGCGCCGTCCCCGTCCGCACGAAGCACGGCGGCCCGGCCTGGTACTCCGGCATGGAGACCGGCGCCTCCGGCACCTTGACCCTCCCTCCCCTCACTCCGGCCACCGGCTCCGCCCGGCTGCGCTGCGCGCTGTGGTGGGACACCGTGCCCGGCGCGGGATCCCTGCACCTGGAGGCCTCCGCCGACGGGCGGACCTGGGAGCCGCTCCCCTTCACCACCGTCCGCACCACCGGCGGAGCCACCGAGGAATGGCCGGACGCCACCCTCACCGGCTGGTCGGGCCGCATCTGGCACCGCCTCGAAGCCCCCCTCACGGCCTGGGCCGGCCGCGAGGTCCGCCTCCGCTTCCGCCACGCCGCCCAGGGCCGCTACGTCGGCCGCGGAATCTACGTGGACGTCCTGCGTGTATCGGAGCCCACCCACCTCCTGTTCGCCGAAGACCGCCCCGCCGACGCGTCCCGCATCGAGGCGACGGGCTGGACCCGCTCGGCGGACTAGCCGGACCGGGCGGGGACGGGGCGGGGCGGTATCAGCGCAGCACGGCGCGTTCGTCGACTCTGCGGGCGGGCGCGGTGGTCCGGAAGGTCCGGGCGGGGACCGGGCCGTGGGCGATGTTGAAGGTGTCGAGCCGGTAGGTCCACAGGTCCCCGTGGGCGCTGGGGAATCGGTAGTTGATCCGCCAGCTGAGCCACTCGCCGCGGCCGATCCGCACGGCCGGCGGCCGCCGCCACCGGCTCGGCTGTCCGTGCGGGATCACCGCCACCAGCACCCGCAGCAGCCCGTCCGCCTCATCCAGCCGCACTCCGGCTCCGAGGTCGTCCCCGTACTCGACCCCGAGCATCCCCTCGCTCGTCGCGCACCGAGGGAGGAAGCCATCGGCCTCGTACATCAGGACCTCGTGCACGAACGGCGGCGCCACGGACGGCAGGTCGAGGGCCACGGGGGCAACGGGCCGGGCGCCGACTGGTCGACGGCTCCGTGCGGGCTCACCCGGATGGTCGGCATCCCCGGCGGCACGCAGCTGGTGGAGTGGCCGCGTCCCCGCTTCAGAGCTTCACCAGGGAGATCCCCTTGTCCCACCGTACGAGCCTGCGCGCCCTGCTGATCGGCGCGTGCACGGCGGCGCTGATGGCCGGCTCCGGCCTGCTGGTGCTTCCCCGCCCAGGCATAGGTCCGCCCGGCGGCCTCCGCTCCCTCGGCCGCCGCCTCCTCCGCCCGCCTGGCCACGAGGGCCGAGACGTCGGCGGAACACACCCGTGCCCACAGGCGTTCATACTCGTTGTTGAGGTTTGTTTACCATTCAACGCGAAGGCAGGCAGAGCCATATGAACGCCATTGACTGGGACAACCCGATCGACCCCAAGCCGGGCTGGACCCTCGATCACGTCAAGCTGTACGTCGGTTCGGGCGGGACCGAGGGGCAGTTCTGGAACAACACCCAGACCCTGCTCCTCACCACCGTCGGCCGCAAGTCGGGCAAGCCCGTGCGCACCCCCCTCATCTACGGCGAGGACGAGGGCCGTTACCTCATCGTCGCGTCCAAGGGCGGCGACCCCGCGGACCCGCTCTGGTACCGCAACCTCAGCGAGCACCCCGAGGTCCGCGTCCAGGTCGGCCCCAAGGTCGTCCAGGGCATCGCGCGCACCGCGACCTCCGAGGAGCGTGCCGCGTTCTGGCCGCTGATGGTCAAGCACTGGCCCTCGTACGACGAGTACCAGACCAAGACCGACCGTGAGATCCCGATCGTGGTGATCGACCCCGTCGCCTGACCCAGGGGACTGCCCCTCGGGCCGGGGCCGCTCAGTGCCCCAGTACCGCCATCGCCGCGTTGTGACCGGGCACCCCGCTCACGCCGCCGCCGCGCACCGCCCCCGCACCGCACAGCAGTACGTTGCGGTGGGCGGTCTCCACTCCCCAGCGGCCGCCCGCGCCGTCCTGGTCCGCGTAGGGCCAGGACAGGTCCCGGTGGAAGATGTGGCCGCGGGGCAGGCGCAGTTCGCGTTCCAGGTCGAGCGGGGTCTTGGCCTCGATGCAGGGGCGGCCGTCGGTGTCGAAGGCCAGGCAGTCCGTGATCGGTTCGGCCAGGTGGGCGTCGAGCTGGGCGAGGGTGGCGGTGAGCAGGACCTCCCTCGCCCCCTGGTTGTCGTGGTCGAACAGGCGCGCCGGGGTGTGGAGTCCGAAGAGGGTGAGGGTCTGGTAGCCCTGCTCCACCAGCTCCGGCCCCAGGATCGTCGGATCCGTCAGCGAATGGCAGTAGATCTCCGAGGGCGGTACGGAGGGCAGTTCGCCGGTCGCGGCCTCCGCGTAGGCCCGCGCGAGCTGCTCGTACCCCTCCGCGATGTGGAAGGTCCCGCCGAAGGCCTCGCGCGGGTCCACTGAGGTGTCCCGCAGCCGGGGCAGCCGCCGCAGCAGCATGTTGACCTTGAGCTGGGCGCCCTCGGCGGCCGGGGTTTCGGGCTCCTCGCCCAGGAGTGCGGCCAGGGTCTGCGGCGAGGCGTTGACGAGCACCACCCGCGCGGCCACCCGGCCCTCCCCCGTCTGTGTCCGGAAGGCCACCTCGGCCGGCGCCGTCGTGCCGTCCGTGTCGATGCGCACCACCTCGTGCCCGGTGGCGATCTCCGCCCCGGCCGCCCGTGCGGCTCCCGCCAGGGCGTCGGTGAGCGCCCCCATGCCGCCGACCGGAACGTCCCAGTCCCCCGTGCCGCCGCCGATGACGTGGTAGAGGAAGCAGCGGTTCTGCGCGAGCGAGGGGTCGTGGGCATCGGCGAAGGTGCCGATCAGGGCGTCCGTGAGGACCACCCCGCGCACCAGGTCGTCGGTGAACTCCCGTTCCACCGCCCGCCCGATCGGTTCCTCGAACAGCATCCGCCAGGCCGCCTCGTCGGCGACGCGGGCCCGGAGCTCCGCCCGGGTGGGCAGCGGCTCGGTCAGCGTCGGGAAGACGCGTGCCGCGACCTGCCCGGTGGTCCCGTAGAAGGCGCGCCAGCTCTCGTACTCCCGGTCGGAGCCGGTCAGCCGGGCGAAGGACTCCCTGGTGCGGGCCTCGCCGCCGCCGACGAGCAGCCCGCCGGGTCGGCCGGAGCGCTCGAAGGGGGTGTACGAGGAGACCGAGCGCCCCCGTACGGCGAACTCCAGGCCCAGCTCGCGCACGATCTTCGCCGGGAGCAGCGAGACGAGGTACGAGTACCGGGACAGCCGGGCGTCGATGCCCGCGAACGGCCGGGTGGACACCGCGGCCCCGCCGGCGTGGCCGAGGCGCTCCATGACCAGCACCGAGCGGCCGGCCCGTGCGAGGTAGGCCGCGGCGACCAGGCCGTTGTGGCCGCCGCCCACGATCACCGCGTCGTAGACATCCGTACCGAAGCCCCGCGAGGTCGTCATGGCTCTTGGTAACACACCTGACCCAGCCGCTCCAGACAGTGCGCTTCGTCGGCGTGGGCGGCGACCGTGTCGGGGTGGTCGTCGCCGAGGGATCGTTCGCGGATGCCGGAGAGTTCCCGGTAGACGGGCAGGGCCTCGTCCCAGCGGCCCAGCCGGCCCAGTCCCACGGCGAGTTCCCGGCGGCTGACCAGCGTGTCGGGGTGTTCGGGGCCGAGCGCCTTCGCCCGTGCCGCGGCCACCTGCCGGGCCTCGGCCACGGCCTCCTCCCAGCGCTCCAGGCGCCCCAGGTTGACCCCGAGGACGTGCCGGGCGCGCAGGGTTTCGGGGTCGGTGGCCCCGTAGGCGCGGGTGCGGTCGGCGACCAGGGACCGGAACAGCTCCAGGGCCTCGGCCGAGCGGCCGGTACGGCCCAGCGCGATGCCTGACTCGTACCGTGCGGCCAGCGTGTCGGGGTGGTCGCGGCCCAGCACCCGCTCCCGTACGGCGGCCACGTGCCGGAAGCCCTCCAGGGCCTCTTCCCAGCGCTCCAGGCGGCCGAGCGCGTACGCCACCTCGTACCGGGTGAGCAGGGTGTCCGCGTGCTCCGCGCCCAGGGCGGCCGCCCGGTCCGCCGCGACCCGGGCGGCGGTGGTGTGGGCCTCGGCGTAGCGGCCGAGGGCGCCGAGGGCGCAGGCCAGGTTGTGCCGGCAGCGCAGGGTGTCGGGGTGGTGCGGTCCCACGGTCCGCTCGCGGGCGGCCAGCACCGCGCGGTAGCCCTCGTAGGCCTCCTGGTGGCGGCCGAGCAGGCCCGTCTCGTACGCCGCCTCCTGCCGCGCGGCGAGGGTGTCGGGGTGGTCCGGGCCGAGGACCCGGGCCCTGCCGTCGGCCACGGCCGCGTACACGGCGAGGGCCTCGTGCGTGCGGCCGGCCCGGCTGAGGGCGAAGGCCCGGGTGTGGCCGGCTGCGAGCGCGGCGGTGCCGGTGGGGTCGGCGCCGGGGCCGCGCGGGAGCCCGTAGGCGGCGGTGAGCCGCGGGTCCTCGGCGGGGCGCGGCCGGACGACGGACAGGGCGGGGACGGGGGCGGCACCAGTGCCGGAACCCGGGGCGGAGGCGGAGGCGGAGGCGGAGCCAGGCCCCGGAGCGGGCGCGGCACCGCCGTCCGGGCGTACGGCGGCGGACGCCGCGTCCGGGAGCCCGGCGGCGGACCCGGGCAGGCACCCGGCGGCGGATTCGGCGGCGGATTCGGCCGATGCTCCGGACCCGGTGTCGGATCCCGCGCCGGATCCCGTGTCGACCCCCGCCGAAGGCGCCCCGGCAGACCCGTCGGGCTGGTGCGCGCCGGAGCGCGCGGCCGTCCAGGAGCCGGTCAGGACGGCCCACTCCCCGCTCGCGGGGCGGGCCGCGAGGCCCGCCTTGCGCCCGGCGGTCATCCCGTCGGCCCATCCGGGCAGCGCGGCCCCCGCGCCGGACGGCCCGCCCGGGAGCACGCCGGGGCCGAGCCGGGCCTCGACGAGGAGCCGGTGGAGCCGACGGGCATCGTCCGGCCGGTCCTCGGGCCGCTTGGCCAGCAGGTCGAGCACCAGCCGCTCGAAGTAGCCGGGCAGTTCGGGGCGGTGCTCGCGCGGCGGCACGGGCGCGGTGTCGCGGTGGCCCACGAGCACGGACCAGGAGTCGCCGAGGTCGAACGGCGGCGCCCCGGTGGCGATCTCGTAGAGGACGCAGCCGAGGGAGTAGAGGTCGCTGCGGTGGTCGACCTCGCCGCCCGCGATCTGCTCGGGCGACATGTAGTGCGGGGTCCCCATGGCCATGCCGCCGCCGGTCAGCTTCGCGGTGAAGCCGATGTCGGCGGCGAGGCGGGCGATGCCGAAGTCGCAGATCTTCACCGTGCCGTCGGTGAGCCGCATGATGTTGGCGGGCTTCAGGTCACGGTGGACCACGCCCTGGTCGTGGGTGTAGCCGAGGGCGGCCGCCATCTGCTCGGCGATGTCGACGACCACGTCCACGGGGAGCGGGCGCGCTTCGTTGTCCTCCAGGAGCTGGCTGAGGTTGCGGCCTTCGAGCAGCTCCATGACGAGGTAGAGGGGACCTCCGGAGGCGCTGTCGTCACCGAAGTCGTGGACGACGGTGACGCCCCGGTGCTGGAGGGACGCGGCGACGCGCGCCTCGCGGCGGAAGCGCTCGCGCAGCACCTGGGTGAAGTGGGCGTCCTGCTCGGGCCCTATGGGCTTGAGGCATTTGACGGCCACGTGCCGCCCCAGCGACTCGTCGCGGGCCCGCCACACCTCGCCCATGCCGCCGCGGCCGATCAGGTCGAGGGACCGGTACCGGCCTTGGATCAGTCTGGACTCCGCCATGTCTTGAAGTCGCCCCCGTGTGTCGTGCTACGCCCTCCCCGGCCGGTCCAGTATGGCCGCCGCCGTACGAAGTGTGTACGGGGAGGGGCGGCTCCCGGGGCCCATGCGGCGCATCGCTTTCAAGATGTGACCTGGAGGCAGCTGCCAGCGCAGACCTGCGGGAATGCTGCGCAACAGGCTACCGGTGAGGCGCAGGCGCCTGGTGACGCTGCGCGGGGCCGGTGCGGGGCGGCCGTACAGCTGGTGCGCGTAGGCGGGGAGGGATCCGTAGGCCAGGGCGGCGAGCGGGCGCCACACCAGATTTCGGCCAGGGACCAGGAGCGGGTGGATCGGCGGGCTCCGCAGGAACTCGTCGACGGCGCGGGCGTCGGGCCCGGCGGCGAGCTCGGGGCGGATCCGCTCGAAGTAGGCGGCGAGGGCCGCCGTGTCCCCCGGGACCTCGGACGGGTCGAGCCCGACGAGGCGGGCGTTGACACGGTTCTCGGCCACATAGCGGTCCGCCTGACCGGGGCCGAGCGGGATGCCGGAGCGGCGGATGATGTGCAGGAAGCTGTCTATCTGCGCGCAGTGGACCCACAGGAGCAGCTCGGGGTCGTCGACGGGGAACCGCTCCCCGGTGACGGGGTCGGTCGCGGACAGCGTGCGGTGGATCTTCCGGACGCGGGCCCCGGCCTGCTCGGCGGCCTCGGTGGTGCCGTAGGTGAGGGTGCCGACGAAGTCGGCGGTACGGAGCAGCCGGCCCCAGGCGTCCCGCCGGAAGTCGGAGTTCTCCATCACCCCCCGGACGGCGCGCGGATGCAGGGCCTGGAGGTAGAGGGCGCGGACCCCGGCGATCCACATCATCGGGTCGCCGTGGCACTGCCACGTGACGGACCCGGGCCCGTAGAGCCCCGGGTCGGGGCCGCCGTCCGCTGCACTCATGATCGCTCCCACTCCCCCGCGCCGACCTCTGCCCGTGCTCGGCTCCTACCCTGGTCCTGCCCGGGATTCCGGCGTTCCACCCCACCGGGGCCGGTAGGCACCACTACCATTCCCCGTCGGCGGACCGCACCCGCTCCCCTTTGGACGAGGAGCACGGGCATGCGTACGGGTATGGGTACGGGTACGGGTACGGGTCAGCTCGACGGCAAGGTCGCCGTCGTCACGGGCGGCTCGGCGGGCATCGGCCTGGCGACCGCGCACCGGTTCGTCCGGGAGGGCGCCCGCGTCTTCATCACCGGCAGGCGGGAAGCCGAACTGGCCGCGGCGGTCGCGGAGCTGGGCGGGACCCCCGCAGCCGTCGGCGTGCGCGGGGACGTCTCCCGGGTCGCGGACCTGGAGCGGCTCTACGCGGCGGTCGCGGACGCGGGCTGCGAGGCGATCGACGTGCTGGTCGTCAACGCGGGCGGCGGACCGGCCGGCGGGTTCGCCGATTTCACCGAGGAGCAGTTCGACGCCACCTCGGACCTGAACTTCCGGGGCGCCTTCTTCACCGTCCAGCGCGCCCTGCCCCTGCTGCGCGACGGCGCTTCGGTGATCCTGCTGGGCTCGGCGGCCGGTTCCTCGGCGTCCACGCGGTACGGGGTGTACGCCGCCGCCAAGGCGGCCGTACGGTCGCTCGCGCGCAGCCTCGCGCTGGAGCTGGCGGGGCGCTCGATCCGGGTCAACACCCTCAGCCCGGGGCCGATCGACACCCCCGCCCTGGCCCAGGCGCCGGCCGCCGTACGGGAGCGGGCGACCGCCGGGGTTCCGCTGGGCCGGGCCGGACGCCCGGAGGAGGTGGCCGCGGCGGCCCTCTTCCTGGCCTCGCGGGAGAGCAGCTTCATCACGGGCATCGAACTCTTCGTGGACGGCGGGGCCGGGCAGGTCTGACCGGCCCCGTGGAGCCCCGGCACGCCGGAGCCGTGGCGCGCGGACGCGACACGGCTCCGGATCAGTCGGTGCCCGCGGAGCGGGGTCAGCGGCGCACCCGCGGCATGCCGAGGCCGATCCACGAGATGATCTCGCGCTGGATCTCGTTGTTGCCGCCGCCGAAGGTGAAGATGACCGCGCTGCGGTAGCCGCGTTCCAGTTCGCCGTGGAGGACCGCGCCCGCGGAGCCGTCCTTGAGGGAGCCGGCCGCGCCGACGACCTCCATCAGCCAGGCGTACGCGTCCCTGCGCGCCTCGGAGCCGTAGACCTTGACGGCGGAGGCGTCCTGCGGGGTGAGGGTGCCGTCCTGGACGGCGTTGACCATCTGCCAGTTCAGCAGCTTCATCGCGTCGAGGCGGGCGTGGGTGCGCGCCAGGCGGCCCCGGACCCAGGAGAGGTCGATGACGCGGCGGCCGTCGGCGAGCTTGGTGTCGGCGGCCCAGCGCTGTACGTCGTGCAGGGCGCGGATGGCCATGGTGCCGTGGGCGGCGAGGGTGACGCGCTCGTGGTTGAGCTGGTTGGTGATCAGCCGCCAGCCCTTGTTCTCCTCGCCGACTCGGCGGTTCGCGGGGACGCGGATGTTCTCGTAGTAGCTGGCGGTGGTGTCGTGCGAGGCGAGGGTGTTGATGAGGGTGCAGGAGTAGCCGGGGTCGCTGGTCGGGACGAGGAGCATGGTGATGCCCTTGTGGGCGGGGGCGTCGGGGTCGGTGCGGACGGCGAGCCAGACCCAGTCGGCGGTGTCGCCGTTGGTGGTCCAGATCTTCTGTCCGTTGACCACGTAGGTGCCGGTCTCCTCGTCGCCCTCGCGGACGGCCTTGCACTTGAGGGCGGCGAGGTCGGTGCCCGCGTCGGGCTCGCTGTAGCCGATGGCGAAGTCGATCTCCCCGGCCAGGATCTTGGGGAGGAAGTACGCCTTCTGCTCGTCGGTGCCGAACTGCATGATGGTCGGCCCGACGGTGTTGAGCGCCATCAGCGGTAGCGGTACGACGGCCTGCGCGGCCTCGTCGAAGAAGATGAACTGGTCCATCGGCGACATGCCGCGGCCGCCGTACTCCTTCGGCCAGCCGACCCCGAGCCAGCCGTCGGCCCCGAGCCGGCGGATGGTCTCCCGGTAGAAGCGCTTCTGCGCGGCCGGGTCCTCGTACCGGCCGTAGACGTCCTCGGGGACCAGCTCGGCGAAGTAGGCGCGCAGCTCGGTGCGCAACTGCTGCTGCTCAGGCGTGTATTCGAGGTGCACGGCCCCTCCGGGTCTCTCGTGGCTGGTCGTCGCGCGGGCGTCCATCGCCGATGCGGGGGCAGACTAGAACCTGTTGCAAGAATCCGGAAGGGTCAGCGGTCGGCGGGCTCAGCGGGCCATCACCCCGGTTCCCGTGAGCCCCGGGCGGATCAGGACCTTGATGTGCTCCTCCGGGCGGCGCAGGGAGGCGAAGGCCGCGTCCAGGCCGCCGAATCCCGCTTCCCCCGTGACCAGGGACCCCGGATCGATGCGGCCGTCGGCGAGGCGGCCGAGGGTGGCGCCGAACTCCTCGGGCGGGTAGGTCAGGCACATGCGGATCGTGACGTCCTTGTAGATGCCGACCACCGGGCGGATCACGTCCTCGGTCATCACCCCGCCGATCTGCAGGATCTCGGTGCCGCGCGGAACGGTGTGGAGGAGTTGGTTGAGCATGCCCGGCACGCCTACGCAGTTGACGACCACGGTGGGGCGCGGCCGCGGTCCCGCGAGTTCCGCGCAGTGCCCTACGGGGTCCCGCCCGGCCGGGTCCACCACCGCGTGCGCGCCGAGCCGCAGCGCCGCCGCCCGCCGCAGGGCGGAGGGGTCGGAGGCGACGACGGGTTCCGCTCCGCGCTCCAGCAGTGCGGCGATGGCGCCGAGGCCGACCGGTCCGCAGCCGATGACCACGGCCGGGGTGCCCCGGCCGGCCGCGCTGCGGGCGATGTTGCCGAAGCCGACGGCCAACGGTTCGGTGAGGGAGGCCAGTTCGAGGTCGAGGGAGTCCGGGACGGGCAGCAGCGCCCGGGCCTGTACGACGATCCGCTCGCCGAATCCGCCGGGGAAGGCGTTGCTGTAGCCGACGGTGCGCACGCTCCCGCCCGGGTCCACCGCCCAGGGCAGGCCGACGACCCCGGTGCCCGGCTCGGGACCGGTCGCGCCGGGCCCGTAGGACAGGACCCGGCCGGAGAACTCGTGGCCCATCACCAGCGGCCGGGCGGGGTCGAAGAGGAAGCTGGTGGTGCCGCTGTCGCGGGAGGCCCGCAGGAATTCGGCGGTGTGCGCCACCGCGCTCAGGTCGGAGCCGCAGATCCCGCAGGCGGCGGTCTCCACGAGCGCCTGCCCGGGGCCGGGTACCGGATCCGGGTGCTCGCGCACGAGGAAGCGGCCCTCTTCGAGCACGGCCGCCCTCAACGGACCTCCCCCTTGCGGGCGATGGCTTCCATGGTGGACTTCCGCACGGCTTCGACGAACCGCCCGCTGTTGCGGCCGGCCCACTCCAGAGCGGCGCGGCGGGCATCGGCGTGTCCGGTGAGCCGGGGCACGACCCGTTCGGCGAAGAGTTCCAGGCTGCGCAGGGCGGCCGCCGGTTCGGCGAGGTCCAGCTGGAGGATCAGGAAGGTCCCGAATCCACCGGTCCTGTCGGCCAGTTGGGCGATCCGCTCGACGGCGTCCTCGGCGGTGCCGATGACAGCCCGGCCGAAGGTGGGCAGCCCCTCGGTGGTCCACCGCTCGACGGCGCCGGCCGGGGTGGCACAGCCCTCCAGGCGGGTACCGCCCAGCTTCTCGATGTACTCCACCAGATCGGGCGTGCCGTACTCGGCTTCGCGCAGCGCCTGTTCACGGGTCTCGGCGAGGTGCACCGGGGTGACCAGCCGCCAGGCGGAGCGTTCGGCCGGGTGCCCCGCTTCGGCGCAGGCCCGCTCGTGGGCGGCCCAGTTGGCGCCGAGCGCCCCGTATCCGGCCGGGTCGGCGGCGGCCAGCGAGAGCATGCCGACCCCGTGGCGTCCGGCGAGCACCGCCCCGGTGGGCGATACGGCGGAGGCGACCGCGATCTCCAGCTCCCGACCCCGGTAGGGGCCGAGCTGGAGCCGGGCCTCCTCCAGGGCGAACCAGTCGGTGGCGGCGGTCACGGTCTCCCCGCGCAGCAGCCGCACGATCGCATCGAGCGAGTCGGCCATCATCTCGCGGGAGCGACCCGGGTCCACCCCCATCATGAAGGCGTCGGAGGGCAGTTGACCGGGGCCGACCCCCAGCATGGCGCGTCCCCGGGACTGCTGGTCCAGCTGGCAGATCCGGTCGGCGAGGATCAGCGGCTGGTGGTACGGAAGGGAGTTGACCCCGGTGCCGAGCATGATCCGCCCGGTCCGCTCGGCGGCGGCCGCGAGGAACAGCTCGGGCGAGGCGATGATCTCGTACCCGGCGGAGTGGTGCTCCCCCGCCCAGACCTCGTCGTACCCGAGCCGGTCGAGGTCGCCGACGAGGTCGAGGTCCCGGCGCAGCTGGAGCGCCGGGTCCCGGTCGGGGTGGTGGTAGGGGGCGAGGAACACCCCGAAGCGGTGCGGGAGATACGGCTGCGGGCGAGCCTGCTGTTGCGGATGCGACTGCGGCATGTGCGGTGGCCTTCCCTCGACGGCGCCTGACCCGGCATCCGACGAAACACCGCTCCCGCCGCAGGTTCAATGGCGGCGGCGCCGTCCTCCCGCTGAGTGGGATGTCCCGCGGGCCGCACGGCCGCACGGCGCATCCGGGTGGTACCCGAGTGGCACCCGGGCGGGTCAGGTGTAGAGGAAGGTGTAGTCGAAGTACACGAGGTCGCGTATCCCGTCGAAACAGAACGAGCCCGAAGGGATCACGTCCAGCCCCTCCGCGAGCGCCGCCTTGTTGTACGTCTCGCTGCTCTGCCAGCCGGCGCCGCTGGGCACGAACGGCTTCAGCTCGGCGGGCAGGGCGGACAGCGTGGTGACCTCGAACTTGTGGGCCTGGTCGCGCAGGATGCGCTTCGCGGTGCCCGCCTTGAGGTGGGCGAGGCCGACCAGGCGCACCCGGGAGTCCGGGCTCGGCACGGTCCGGGGGGCGCCCGGCTCGTCGGCGTCGTAGCCCAGCCAGTGCGCGTCGGACACGTCGCCCAGCGCGGTCCAGAAGCGCCGGTTGAGCGGTTCCAGGTCGGTGCGGACCTTCATGCCGGCCGCCTTCTCGGGCCACAGCACGTAGGTGAGCCCGGCTCCGCCGAGGAGCAGCGGGGCCCCCAGTCCCAGGAGAAGCCCCCGTCTGCTGGTGTGGCCCCGCTGTGCGCCCATCAAGTCCCCCCGTTGCCCGATCCCGTCAGTTCAGGGCGCTGATCATAGCCACAGTGGCTGATTTCATAGCCGTCCGTGCGGCGGTCAAATACGGGCGCGGGTCCGCCGGGGTCAGATGCGTGCGGATCGCTTCGGTCATCGCCACGTTGAGCGCGGTGCCGATGTTGACCTTGCGGATGCCTCCGGCGACGGCTGCCGCGAGTTCCCCGTCCGGCAGGCCCGAGGAGCCGTGCAGCACCAGGGGCACGTCGACCGTCTTGGCGAGCCGGGCGAGCAGCGCGTGGTCCAGGGCCGCGGTCCGGCTGGTCATGGCGTGGCTGCTGCCGATCGCCACGGCCAGCGCGTCCACTCCGGAGTCCGCGACGAACCGCCGCGCCTCGTCCGGATCGGTACGGGCGCCGGGTGCGTGCGGGTCCAGCGGCGCGGCCCCGTTCTTTCCGCCGACCTCGCCCAACTCGGCTTCGATCCACAACCCGTTGACGTGCGCCCAGTCGGCGGCGGAGCGGGTTGCCTCCAGGTTCTCGGCGTAGGAGAGGTGCGCGGCGTCGTACATCACCGAGCTGAATCCGGCGTCCACGGCCTGGCGCAGCAGGTCGGAGCTCTTGACGTGGTCCAGGTGCAGGCCGACCGGAACCCCGGCGGCCTCGGCCACGGCCACCGCCGCACGGGAGATGGGCAGCAGCTGCCCGCCCCTGAACTTGACGGCGTTCTCGCTGAGTTGGAGGATCACGGGCACTTGGGCCGCTTCGGCGCCCGCGACGACGGCTTCGGCGTGCTCCAGCGTGATGATGTTGAAGGCGGCCACGGCCCGCCCCCTCGCGGCCGCTTCGCGGACGAGCGCTCCGGCACAGACGAGGCTCATCGGACCGCCTCCTCGCCCGTGGTCAGGATCACCGAGCGGGTCAGGTTGCGCGGTGCGTCCGGATCCAGCCCCCGGTGCGCCGCGACGGCGACGGCCAGGCGGTGTACGCGGACCAGCTCGGCCAGCGGGTCGAGGTGTCCGGCCACCCACTGGGCCCCGGTCCCCCGGACCTGTTCGGCGAGCCCCTCGGGCGCCTCGCCGATCGACCAGGTGGCGGTGCCGGGCGCGGTGACGCTGATGGGCCCGTGCCGGTACTCCATGGCCGGGTAGGACTCGGCCCAGGCCAGGGCCGCTTCGCGCATCTTCAGCGCGGCCTCGTTGGCGAGTCCGATGCTCCAGCCTCGCCCGAGGAAGGTGAACTGCCCCCGGGTCTCCAGCTCGGCCGGGAGCGGGGCGGTGAGCGCGGCGCGCGCGTCGGCGACCACGGACGGGGTGTGCAGTCCGACGTGGGCGCGCAGCAGGGTGAGGGCGGTGGTGGCGAAGCGGGTCTGGACCACGGACTGCTCGTCCGCGAAGTCCAGTACGACGAGCTCGTCCGCCAGGGTGATCACGGGGGTGGACGGATCCCCGATGACGGCGGTGGTGGGTACGCCCGCGTCCCGCAGGCCGGCCAGCAGGTCGAGCACCTCGGTGGTGGTCCCGGACCTGGTCAGCGCGATGACCCGGTCGTAGCGGCGGTGGTGGGGGAACTCGGAGGCGGGGAAGGCGTCGGTTTCGCCCTGCCCGGCCTCCTCGCGCAACACGGCGGCGGCCTGGGCCATGTAGTACGAGGTCCCGCATCCGACGATCGCGGTACGCTCCCCCGGCCGCGGCAGCACCGCCCGCCGCTCCGGGGCCAGTTCGGCGGCCCGCTCCCAGCATGCGGGCTGCGTGCCCAACTCGTACGCGACGTGGCTCATGGCGGCTCCCTAGCGCGGTGCGTGCACCCCTGAATGCGTGTTCTTGCAAGATAGTGGGCACTTTCACGCAACTTCAAGCATCTCGGGGATGATCTCCTGCGTTAATGTCGATACTCGGGCCGGCGTGTAGGCCAAGAGAGACCATCGAAGCGAACAGTGAAGCGAAGACCGAAGGGGCGGCCGATGACCCGCAAGGAACGCTGGCAGACACTGCTGGACCTGCTGGTGGAGCGGGGCGAGCTGGAAGTGGAACCCGCCGCGGAAGCCCTCGGCGTGTCCGCCGCCACCATCCGCCGCGACCTCGACCAGCTCGCCGAACAGCAGCTGCTGGTCCGCACGCGCGGCGGAGCGGTCCTGCACGGGGTCTCGTACGAACTCCCCCTGCGCTACCGCACCTCGCGCCGCGCCGCCGAGAAGGGCCGCATCAGCGAGACGGTCGCGGCGCTGATCGTGCCGGGCGAGGTGATCGGCCTGACCGGCGGCACCACGACCACCGAAGTGGCGCGGGCACTGGCCGCCCGCCCCGACCTCGCCACCGGCTCCCCCGCCCTCACCGTGGTCACCAACGCCCTCAACATCGCGGGCGAACTGGTCATCAGACCGCAGTTCAAGATCGTGCTGACGGGCGGCGTGGCCCGGCCCCAGTCCTACGAGCTCACCGGCCCCCTCGCCATGGAGGTGCTCGGGCAGCTCTCCGTGGACACCGCCGTGGTCGGCGTGGACGCCTTCGACCCGGCCGACGGGGCCGCCACCCGCCACGAGGACGAGGCGGCCATGAACCGGCTGCTCTGTGAGCGGGCCCGCCGGGTGGTGATCGCCGCCGACTCCAGCAAGCTGGGCGTCCGCGCCTTCGCCCGCATCGTCGCCACCGACGCCGTGGACATCCTGGTGACCGACACCGGGCTCTCCC
Source organism: Streptomyces sp. NBC_00454 (assembly GCF_041434015.1). GTDB lineage: Bacteria > Actinomycetota > Actinomycetes > Streptomycetales > Streptomycetaceae > Streptomyces. The sequence continues at coordinate 785,036 of NZ_CP107907.1, forward strand.
CGTCGGTCGCCGAGGCCTTCGAGGCGGCGGGCGTGGAGGTCATCCGGGCCTGAGTCGCCGACGGGGGCGGGCCCAAGTGCCGTACCGGCCACAGCACTGCACTCCCGCAATGACCGACGATCTTCTGCGCCTCACCGTCCTGGGCAGCGCCACGCCCTATCCGAGCGCGGACCGCGCGCAGCCCGGTCGAATCCGCCTTCGCCGTTGAGGAGCTCTACGACGGGCACCGGGTCCGGGTCGGCCCGCTCACGCTCTCCAGCCGGGCGGTGACCCACGGGATGCCGGCCTTCGCCGTACGCGTGGAGGAGGGCGGGCGGTCCCTGGTGTACTCCGGGGACACCCCCCCCTGCCCCGGCCTCACCGGCCTCGCCGAGGGGTGCGACGTACTGCTCTGCGAGGCGGAGAGTACCCGGCCGCCCGCGGACGGCGAAGCGGTGCACCACACTCCCGAGGAGGCCGGCGACACCGCGCGGGCCGCCCGTGCAGGGAGGCTGATCGTCACGCACGTGGGCCGCGGGCTCGATCCGCGGGACGCGGTGGCCCGCGCCGCGACCCGATTCGACGGCCCGGTCGAGCACGCCTCGCCGGGCACGGTGTTGCGGGTCTAGGACGCCTCTTCCGGTCCTGCCGGGCCCGCCCCCGTGGGGCTCAGTGCTCCGGGAGCCGGCCCGCCTCACGGACCAGGGCCGCCAGGACCGGGGCGATCAGCGGATGCGCCTCGGCCCCGCGCCGGGTGGCGGCGAACACCCGGCGGGTCGCCGCGGTGCCGGCCACCGGGCGGACCTGGACCTCCTTGAGGTCCATCCCGCGCAGCGCCGAGCGCGGCACGAGCGCGACCCCGGCTCCCGCGCCGACCAGCGCGACCACGGCTCTGAAGTCATCGGAGGAGTGCACCAACCGGGGCTGGAACCCGGCGAGTTCGCAGGCCAGCTGCATCACGTCGTGGCAGGGGTTGCCGGGGTACTGGCCCACCCAGTCCGAGTCGGAGAGGTCGGCCAGCGACACCTCCGGCAGATCGCCGAGCGGGTGCCCGGCGGGGAGGACCGCGTCGAAGGGCTCCGCGTAGAGCGGGAGCACCGAGAGCCGGCCGTCGCCCGCGCCGGGCGCGCCCCGGTATTCCACGGCCAGCGCCAGGTCCGCCTCGCCGTCGAGCAGCAGCGGCAGGCTCTGGTCGCCCTCCGCGTCGCGCACGCGCAGCCGGATCCCGGGATGGTCCACGGCGAGCCGGGCGATGGCCGGGGCCAGCACCTCGGCGATGCCGGTGGCGAAGGCGGCCACGGTGACCTCGCCCGCCGAGCCGCCCGCGTAGGCGGCGAGTTCGGCCTCGGCCCGCTCCAGCTGCGCCAGCACCTCGTGGGCGTGCCCGAGCAGGATCTCTCCGGCGGCGGTGAGCCGTACGCCCCGCCCGCTGCGGGTCAGCAGCGAGTGCCCGGTCTCCTGCTCCAGCGCCGCGAGCTGCTGGGAGACGGCGGAGGGGGTGAGGTACAGGGCTGCGGCCGCGGCGGTCACCGTACGGTGGTCCGCCACGGCCCGCAGGATGCGCAGCCGGCGGGGGTCGATCACGCTGCCATTCTCGCAGCTCGCGGGGCCCGTGCGGGCCGCACCCGAAGCCCAGGGGCGGCGCTCCGCCCGAGGCCCCTGGGGTTCCGCCCCTGACCCCGCGCCTCAAACGCCGGCGGGGCTGAATCTTCCAGACCGCCGGCGGTCACGACCCGGATTTCCCGGACCTCCGGCGGTCACCCGCCGGCCAGGGCTCAGGACTCGGCGCCCGCCAGCGCCGCCCGCGCGTCGATGAACGCGGCCACCGCGCGCTCCACGTCCGCCGTGGAGTGGGCGGCCGAGAGCTGGACGCGGATGCGGGCCGCGCCCATCGGGACCACCGGGTAGGAGAAGCCGATCACGTAGACCCCGCGCTCCAGCAGCAGCTCCGCCATCTTCGCCGCCTCGGCCGCGTCGCCGATCATCACCGGGGCGATGGCGTGGTCGCCGGGCAGGATCTCGAAGCCCGCCTCGGTCATCTTCGTGCGGAAGAGCTTGGTGTTGGCGGCGAGCTGGTCGCGCAGGTCGCCGGCGGACTCCAGCAGGTCGAGGACCTTGAGCGAGGCCGCCGCGATGACCGGGGCGAGGGAGTTCGAGAAGAGGTACGGGCGCGAGCGCTGGCGCAGCAGCTCGACGATCTCGGTGCGCGCGGCGACGTAACCGCCCGAGGCCCCGCCCAGCGCCTTGCCCAGGGTGCCCGTGATGATGTCGACGCGGTCCATGACCCCGTGCAGTTCCGGGGTGCCGCGGCCGCCGGGGCCGACGAAGCCGACGGCGTGCGAGTCGTCGACCATGACCATGGCGTCGTAGCGGTCGGCCAGGTCGCAGATCTCGGCGAGCGGGGCGACGTAGCCGTCCATGGAGAACACGCCGTCCGTGACGATCAGACGGCGGCGGGCGTCCTGCGACTCCTTGAGCCGGGTCTCCAGCTCGGCCAGGTCGCGGTTGGCGTACCGCAGCCGGCGGGCCTTCGACAGGCGGATGCCGTCGATGATCGAGGCGTGGTTGAGGGCGTCGGAGATGACCGCGTCCTCGGGGCCGAGGAGGGTCTCGAAGACTCCGCCGTTGGCGTCGAAGCAGGAGGAGTAGAGGATCGTGTCCTCCTGGCCGAGGAAGGCGGAGAGCCGCGCCTCCAGCTCCTTGTGCACCTCCTGCGTACCGCAGATGAAGCGCACGGAGGCCATGCCGTAGCCCCAGCGGTCGAGGGCTTCCTTCGCGGCGGTGACGACCTCGGGGTGGTCGGCGAGGCCGAGGTAGTTGTTGGCGCAGAAGTTGAGGACCTCACCGGACGCGCCGCCCGAGGTCACGGCGACGGCGGCGTTCTGCGGGGTGCCGATGACGCGCTCGGGCTTGTGCAGCCCGGCGGCGCGGATCTCGTCGAGGGTGGCGCGGAAGTCCTCGCGGACGGTCTCGAACATGTGCGGTGCTCTCTTTTCTCCTGGTGCGGCCTGGTGCGGCGGAGGGAGGGAAGGAAAGGGGGCCGGGCCCCGCGGAGGGGGGAGGGTGGGCGGGGCCCGGCCGGAGGGAGGTGGCTTGCCGAGGCTGGGCGGTTACGCCGTCCAGTCCAGGATGATCTTCCCGCTGCGCGCGGTCGCGGCCTCGTCGAACGCGGCCTCGAAGTCCCCGTACGCGTAGCGGCCGGTGATGACGGGGCTGAGGTCGAGTCCGCCCTCCAGCAGCACGGTCATCGCGTACCAGGTCTCGAACATCTCGCGGCCGTAGATGCCCTTGATCGTGATCATCGAGGTGACGACCTTGGCCCAGTCGACCGCGAACTCCTGCGCCGGCAGGCCCAGCATCGCGATCTTGCCGCCGTGCGTCATGTTGTCGATCATGTCGCGCATCGCCTCGCCGCGGCCGGACATCTCCAGGCCGACGTCGAAGCCCTCGCGCAGGCCCAGCTGCGCCTGCGCGTCCGCGATCGTCGATTCGCGCACGTCCAGCGCGAGCGTGGCGCCCGCCTTGCGGGCGATCTCGAGGCGCTCCGGGCTGACGTCGGTGATGACGACGTTGCGCGCGCCGGCGTGCCGGGCCACGGCCGCCGCCATGATCCCGATCGGGCCCGCGCCGGTGATCAGTACGTCCTCGCCGACCAGCGGGAAGGAGAGCGCGGTGTGCACGGCGTTGCCGAACGGGTCGAAGATCGCCGCGACGTCGAGGTCGACCTTGGCCCGGTGCACCCACACGTTCTGCGCGGGCAGGACCACGTACTCGGCGAAGGCGCCGTCGCGGCCGACCCCGAGCCCGATCGTGCTGCGGCACAGGTGGCGACGCCCGGCCAGGCAGTTGCGGCACTTCCCGCACACCAGGTGGCCCTCGCCGCTGACCAGCGCGCCGACCTCGATGTCCTCGTGGACGTCCGCGCCGAGCGCCGCCACCTCTCCGACGAACTCGTGACCGAGCACGAGCGGGGTCTTGACGGCGCCCTGCGCCCAGCCGTCCCAGGAGCGGATGTGCAGGTCAGTCCCGCAGATGCCGGTGCGCAGCACCTTGATCAGCACGTCGCCGGGGCCGTACTCGGGCTCGGGAACGTCCATGAGCCACAGCCCGGGCTCGGCCTTGTGCTTGACGAGTGCCTTCATGGGGTGGCTCCAGGCATGCGGAAGGAAGCGCTACGGGACGTGCGGGCCCGGCAGCGTGGTGACGGTCACCAATCTGCCGACCTGCGGGGTGATCAGTCCATCGAGGATTTCTTAAGCGGGTCCACAGGGCAGCTTCACGCCTATGCTCCTCAGGTGTCGGGCAGGGGACGGACCGGTGAGCGGTCCGGGCCGGGAATGGGGAGGTGAGGGGCGTGCCGAGTCTGCGCAGCAGAGCGCTTTCGGTCGCGCTGATCGCGGCGGGGCGGCGAAGACGGTTCGGGAGTGCCGAGGCGGTCCGGACCCGGGTGGCCGAATCGGCCCGCCGGCCGGCCTCCCATCTGCCTCCGCATTCGCTGGGCCGGGTCGCGGAGGTCTCGCGGACCTTCGTCGGAGCCTGGCCGGTGTACGACGTCTCCCCGCGCGGGGCCGAACCGGCCGCCCGGGTGCTGTACGTGCACGGCGGCGGATACGTGGGCGAGTTGATGCGCCCGCACTGGTCCCTGATCCGGACCCTGGTGACGCAGGCCCGCGCCCGGGTCGTCGTACCGGCGTACATCCTGGCCCCGCGCGGCACCGCCGACCGGACGGTCCCGGTCGCCGCCGACCTGCTCAGCGGCCTGATCGCGAGCGGCGGGGCGGGCGGCACCGTCCTCGTCGGTGACTCGGCCGGCGCCGGGCTGGCCCTGGCGGCGGCCCAGCGGCTGCGCGACCGCACCGGGGCGCAGCCGTCCCGGATCGTGCTGATCTCGCCTTGGCTGGACCTGTCCATGAGCCATCCCGACCAGGCGGCCATCGAGCCGGACGACCCGCTGCTGGCCCGTCCCGGGCTCCTGGAGGCCGGGCGGCTGTACGCGGGCAACCTGGCCGCCGACGACCCCCGGGTGAGCCCGCTGCACGGATCGTTCGCGGGACTGGCCCCGCTGACGGTGTTCACGGGCACCCGGGACCTCCTGACGACCGACAGCCGCGAGCTGCTGCGGCGGGCCCGTGCGGACGGCGCCGAGGTGGAGTACCACGAGGAGCCGGGGCTGCCGCACGTGTACCCGCTGCTGCCGCTCCCGGAGGGCCGGGCGGCGCGCGACCGGATCGTGGAGCTGATCCGCGCGACGGCGTCGGAGACCTGATCCAAGGGTGGGGTCAGGCCACGCAGTTCATCAGGGAGCCCACGGGGGCGGTGCGGTAGCGGGACCAGTACGTCTCGTCGCGGGTCGCGCACGCCGGGGGCGTCCTCGTCGGCTGCCAGGAGACGGTCGCGAACCCGGCGTCGGCGGCGGCCTCGGCGAAGTCGGCGTGCGCCCATTCGCGGCATTCGAAGGGCACCGGCGGATCGGTCTCCAGCCGGGCCCGGAGCAGGGGCGCGTCCCCGCCCGGAGCCCGCTCGACGACGCTGATCCCGTACGGCGACCAGTCCGCGTACGGGAAGGCGCCCGGGTTCGGCACGATGGCCAGGAGCCGGCCGCCGGGACGCAGGGCCGCCCGGACGGCCCGGAACAGGGCGTGCAGGGCCGCCCGGTCGTGGGCCTGGTTGAACAGGTAGACGGCGGTGGCCAGGTCGAACGGCCCCAGCTCCGCCATTCCGGCCGCCAGCTCCGACATCCCGGCCGCGTCGTCGAGGAGGACGTACTCGACGGGGGCCCCGTCCTCCCGGGCCCGCCGGATCCGTTCGGGGCAGTTGTCGACGCCGACCGTGCGGCGGGCTCCCCCGCTCGCCAGCATCCGGGTGGTACCTCCGTGTCCACAGGCCAGGTCGATCGTGTCCAGACCGCGCACCCCGCCGAGGGCGTCGAGCGCGGTGCGCAGGGTGAAGGCATCGGCCAGTGAGAAGGCCACCGGGGGCGTTGACGTGTCGTACTGCTGTCGCATGCTCGCAAGCCTGCCCGCGCGCACACTCCGGGGACGGTCCCGGCACGGGACCTCCCCCGGACGGGGGATGCGTTCGGGTCAGTCGATGCGGCGTACGGGGCCTGTAGGGCTCACGCGGCCTGTGGGCCGGGGCCTTCGGAGCGCGCGGGGTCCGTGGAGCGTACGGGGCTCAGCGCGACCAGCACCGGACGCGCCCGCGCGGAGCCGCTGGGGCAGGTGATGCAGGAGCGCGAGGCGAAGGAGCAGCCCGAGCAGTCCGGGGCGCCGATCTCCTCGCGCCGCAGCCGGCCCTTGCGGACCCAGTACGCGGCGAGGTCGGCCGCCTCGCTCCGGCCGATGCCCAGCCGGTCGGCGATCTGCGCGAGCCCCTCGCCGGGGGCGGCCTCCTCGAAGGCGCGCAGCAGCCTGCGCAGCATGCCGGGCCCTGCGTCGGTCCCACCGGTCCCGCTCACCACACCAGCCTCGCGATCTGGAAGACCCCGACGGCCAGCAGCCAGGCCGCGGCCAGCTGGATTCCGAAGCCGATGACGGTCAGCCGCGTGCCGATCTCGGCCCGTTGCGCGGCCAGGGTGGCCATGCAGGGGGTGTAGGCGAGGATGAAGACCAGGAAGGCCAGTGCGGCCGCCCGCCCGTGGCCGCCGGAGGATTCCTCGAAGGTGCCGTGCAGGCTCGCGGTGAGTTTCGGGTCGCCGTCCTCCTCGGCCGAGTAGGTCTGGGCGAGGGTGGAGATCACGCCCTCCTTGGCGATCAGCCCGGTGCCGAGCGCGGCCGTGGCGTGCCAGTCGCCGAATCCGGCCGGGGCCACGACGGGCGCGGCCGCGCGGGTGACCGTACCGAACACGCTCTGTTCCACGTCCACCTTGCCGAAGCCGCCGAGCCCCGTGCCGGACGGGATCGCCATCAGCAGCCAGACGGCGGCCGCGGTGGCCACGATGATCCCGCCCGCGGTGCGCAGGAAGGCGCTGAGCCGCTGGCGGACCTGGGCGCCGGTGACCCGCAGGGTGGGCAGCCGGTACGGGGGCAGCTCCAGGACGAGGGGTTCCTCCTTCATGTCCCTGAAGAGCAGGGGCCGCAGGATCAGGCCCATGCCGACCACCAGCAGCACGGAGGCGACGTAGAGGAAGAACACGACGGTGCCGGAGTTCGATCCGAAGAAGACCCCCGCGATCATCACGTAGACGGCGAGCCGGGCCGTGCAGCTCATGTACGGGATGAGCAGGCCGACCAGCAGCCGGTGCGAGCGCCGGTTCAGGATGCGGGTGCCGGCCAGCGCGGGCACGTTGCAGCCGAATCCGACGACGAGGGGGAGGAAGGCGCGGCCGGGCAGGCGCAGGGTGCGCATCAGGCGGTCGGCGACGAAGGCGGCGCGGGCGAAGTAGCCGGAGTCCTCCAGCAGCGCCAGCAGCAGGAACATGATGATCATCAGGGGTACGAACGTGAGCAGCTGGCCGACCCCGTTGATCAGACCGTCCACCAGCAGGCCGGTCAGCCAGCCCGGCGCGCGAACGGCCTCCAGGAGCCGCTCGGCCCCGCCGCTGACGGGGCCGGAGACGAAGTCGCCGAGGCCGTCCTGGAGGGGTTTCGCCAGGACGGTGGTGGCCTGGAAGACGCCCCACATGACGGCGAGGAAGAACGGGATCCCGAAGGTCCGGGACAGCAGCAGCCGGTCCACGCGGTCGGTGAGGGTGGGCCGGGACTGTACGGGGCGGGGCGCGGCGCGCTCGATGACGGCGTGCGCCCAGGCGTAGCGGGCCTCGGCCACGAGGAGTTCGGCGTCGGTGTCCACCTCCTGCGAGGCAGAGGCCGAGCCTGAGGCTGCGGCCGCGGCGAGGCGGTCCGCGGCCGCCCGCGCCCGCCCGGCCAGCGCGGCCGGAACACCGGGCGGCTCCTCCCCGCAGAGCAGGCTGACGGCCAGCCACCTCGCCGGCTGCGCGGTCTGTGCGGCCGCCTCGCGGGCGGGCCCGGCCAGCGCCGCCAGCTCGGCGGCCACCGGCGAACCGGCCGCCCAGGCGGACCGCGAAGGTGAGGCCGAAGCCTCCAGTACCTCGGCCACCGCGTCGGCGAGCCGGTCCAGCCCGGTCCCGCTGCGCCCCTCCACCGCCACGACGGGCAGCGCCAGTTCGCGGGCCAGCGCGCCGGGGGCGGGGGCCGTGCCGCGCCGGGCGGCGACATCGGTCATGGTGAGCGCGACCACGACGGGAATGTCGGTGTCGAGGACCTGCGAGAGCAGGTACAGGTTGCGGGCCGGGTTGGCCGCGTCGAGGGCGAACACCACCGCGTCGGGCCGTTCGCCGGGCCGCGCGGTCAGGACGTCGCGCACCAGCGCCTCGTCCGGGGAGTCGGGCAGCAGGCTGTAGGAGCCGGGCAGGTCGGCGACGCGCAGCCGGTGGCCGCCGGGGGTGCGCCATTCGCCCTGGGCCACGGAGACCGTCTTGCCCGGCCAGTTGCCGACGTGCTGGTGGGCGCCGGTGAGGGCGTTGAAGAGGGTCGACTTGCCGACATTGGGGTTGCCGACCAGAGCCACGACCGGCGTGCCGGTCCTGCGGTCCAGTGTGACCTCCTGGGCGCCCTCGGCGCCGTGACAGCTCATCGGCCGCACCTCAGCCGGCCGGCGGTACGGGAGTCCAGCGCGACCCGGGTGTCTCCGAGCCCGACGAGCAGGCCCCCGGTGGCGCCCCGGGCGATCACGGTGACGGCGGCGCCCGGCACGAAGCCGAACTCCAGGAGCCGGCGCCGGCTTCCGCCGGCCTGACCGGGGTCGATCCCCGTGATGCGTACGGTCGTCCCGGGACGGCTGTCGTTGAGCGACGGCACCGGACCTCCTTCTTCGGTTCTACTTAGGCAAACCTAAGCAGCCCCGGGCGCTGCGGTAAGGCGCGCAAAGTCCCTGATCAGCAGGGACTTTCAGCCCACCGGTCCCGGCCCGGACTCGACCGTTCGGCGGAGACTGCCGACGGAGACTGCCGGCGGAGACGACGGCGGACGCAGGGCCCGGCTACCCCCCGGCCGGCATCAGCGCACGGGCGCGGTCGCGCAGCCAGGCGTGCGCCGGGTCGGCGTCGTGGCGCGGGTGCCAGGCCATGCCGAAGGGCAGCGGCGGCAGGTCGAGCGGGATCTCGAAGGTCTCCAGCCCCAGCGCGGTGGCGAGCGGCCCGGCCTGGCTGGTGATCAGGCCGATGAGGTCGCTCTCGCGGAGCACGAAGAGGGAGGCGGGGAAGGTGCCGACGCTGCCCACCACCCGTCGGGTGAGGCCCTGCTCGGCGAGGGCTCCGTCCACGGGGCCCTCCAGGCGGCCGCGCCGGGAGGCGATCAGGTGCTCTCCCCCGGCGAACCGCCGCGCGGTGATCGGCCGCCGCAGCAGCGGATGTCCGCTGCGCACGACGCCCAGCATGCGCGCGTCGGCGAAGTGCTCGGTGCGCACCTCCGGGGAACGCGTGTCGATCACGCCGAGTTCCAGATCGGCGACGCCCTCGCGCAGCGCCGGCACGTCGGTGTGGCTCTCCGCGAGGAACCGCAGCCGGACCCCCGGCGCCTCCCGGGCGACCTGGGCGAACAGCCGGGCGCCGAAGACGGCGGTGAAGAACTCGTTGGCCAGCACCGTGAAGGTGCGGGTCAGGCTCGCCAGGTCCACCCGGCCGCCGGCCAGGAAGAGCGCGCAGGCCCGCTCCACGACCGCCCTGACCTCGACCTGGATCGCGAGGGCGTGCGGGGTGGGGACCATGGTGCGCCCGGCGCGGACCAGCACGGGATCGCCGAGCGCCTTGCGGATCCGGCCGAGGGTGCGGCTCATCGCGGGCTCGGACAGGTGCAGGCGGGCGGCGGCCCGGGACACGCTCGACTCCTCCAGGAGGACGTCCAGGGCGACGAGCAGGTTCAGGTCGAGGCCGGAGGCCGCTCCGGATTGCGTCATGTGCATGGATCCCTTGCATAACTTGCACTGGAAAGCAGGTCATCCCGACCCTACGGTGAGGACGGGGCCCGGGACGCCGGCCCCACCCCCCCACTCCCACACCAGGCCCACCGACTCCGAGGAGGAGCCGTGCTCCGCCATGCCCTCAAGAAGCGGGAACCCGCCGCCGCACCTGCCGGCGCACCCGTGCCCGGCCCCGTACCCGTACCCGCGCTCACCCGAGCCGCCCTGCTGGTCCTGTGCGCCTGCGTCCTGGTCGCCCAGGCCATGGTCGCCGCCGTCAACCTGCTGATCCCGCAGCTCGCCGCCTCCCCCCTGCACCCCACCCCCGAGCAGCTGCTGTGGACGGTCGACGCGTACGTCATCGTCTTCGCCGCACTGCTGATCCCGGCGGGCGCCCTCGGCGACCGGTACGGCCGCAAGGGCGCCCTGCTGGCCGGGCTCCTCCTGTTCGCCGCGGGCGGCTCGGTCAGCGCGCTCTGCTCCGGCCCGGCCCTGCTCATCGCCGGGCGCGGCCTGTGCGGGGCGGGCGCGGCCCTGATCATGCCCGCCACGATGTCGGTCCTGATCCACCTGTCCCCGCCCGAGCGGCGCGGGCAGGCGCTGGCCACCTGGACCCTGGCCGCCGGCCTCGGGGGCCTGGCGGGCAACGTCGGCGGTGGCCTCGCCGGGCAGTTCCTGACCTGGCGGGCCCTGTTCTGGGCCGTGGTCCCGCTCGGGATCCTGCTCGCGCTGGCCGTCGCCCGCACGGTGCCCCGTACGCCCGCACGCCGCGACGCCGCCGTGGATCCGGCCGGGGCGGCCCTGCTCGCGGGGGCGCTCCTCGCGGTGGTCTACGCGATCATCGAGGGGCCCTCGTACGGCTGGGGATCGGTGCGGGTGCTGTCCTCCTTCGGCGCGGGCGCGGCCCTGCTCGCCGCCTTCACCGGCTACGGGCTGCGCGCCGCCCGCCCGCTGCTGGATCCGCGGATCTTCGCCTCGCGCAGGCTGCGGGCCGGTGCGCTCGGCATCGGCGCGGCCTTCTTCGGGCTGTTCTCGCTGTTCTTCGTCAACGCCCAGTACCTCCAGTACGCGAAGGGCTTCTCCCCGGCCCAGACGGGCTTCGCGATCGTCCCGCTGACCGTGGGCATGGCCCTGGTGCCCAAGTACGGCGCCCGGCTCCAGGAACGGACCGGGCCCCGGCTGCCCGTCGGGGCCGGGCTCGGCCTGATCGGCGGCGGACTGCTGCTGGTGTCCACGGCCGACGCGGGCACCCCGTACGCCCTCTACGCGCTCTACCTGCTCGTACTGTCGGTCGGCACCGGACTGTGCGCCCCCGCGCTGACCCTGACGGTGGTCGCCGAGCTGCCCGCGCACCAGGCCGGGCTGGGTTCCGGGGTGAACACCGCGGCCCGCGAGATCGGCGCGGCGCTCGGGGTCGCGGTGGTCGGCACGGTGCTCGCCTCCCGGTTCCACGGGGTGCCGCAGGGCGCCGCGCAGGTCACGGCCTTCACGGACGCCATGGGGACGGCCCTGCGCACGGTGGCCGTGGTGCTGCTGGTGGCGGGGGCAGCGGTGGTGGCGGGCTACCGGGACCGCGCGCCGGCCGGGGGGACCCGTTCGCGGGCCTGACCTTCGGGGGCGGATCCGCTTCGGGAATCCAACGCGCCGCCCGCCGCTCGGAGCGCGGGGACCGTGCGCGACTGCCATCCGGGGGCGTGTGCGGGGGCCGGGTCCCGGGCGCATCCTGAAGGGGTGACGGCGAGACCGGACATCGGCGGCCCCGCCGACGGCACCGCGGCCCGGGTGCTCGCGCGGGCCGCCCTGGATGCCGTGGTGGCCGCCCGCGGGTACGCGGGCGGCGTCTACCTGCGCTCCGGCACCGAGGGGCTGCTGCGGATGGCCGTCCTGACCGGGATTCCGGGGCCGCTGTTCCGGCCCTGGTGGCGGATGCACGTGAACCGCCCCTACCCGGTCGCGGAGGCGTACCGCTCGGGGCAGTCCGTGCACCTGCCCGACGCGGAATCGGCGATGCGGCAATTCCCCCAGCTGATGGCCGGGCTGCCGTTCCCCTTCGGCTCGCTGTACGAGCCGGTGGCCCGCGGGCCGGAGCGCTACGGGGTCCTCGTGGTGCTGCGCCCCGCGACGCCCGGGGCACCGGTCCCGGCGGGCGACCGGGCGCGGCTGCGCGCGGTGGCGGACCGGCTGGCCCGGCAGCTGGCGGAGCTCACCGCGGGCGGGACGCCGGTGGCCTGGGAGGGCGACCCGGTGTGCGTACCCGGGCCCCCCGACTCCGCGGGACCGGGCGCGCGCGGCTCCGGCTCCGGCCCCGATTCCGACGGCGGCCGCCACGGAGCCCGTACCGTCGTGGACCGGCTGGAGCAGGCCGTCCTGTCCGTGGACCGGCAGGGCAGGATCGGGTTCGTGAACTCCGCCGCCCGCACCGGCGCCGGGACCCTGCTCGGGGCCGAGGGCGGACCGGAGCTGACCGGGCGGATGCTGTGGGAGGCCCTGCCCTGGCTCGGGCACCCGGCGTACGACGACCACTTCCGGGCCGTGTACCTGGCCCCCGAGCCCGTGTACTTCCAGGCCCGGCACGGCCGCCAGGAGCCCGGGGAATGGCTGTCGGTGGGCCTGCACCCCGGAAGCGACGGCATCACCGTCACCATCGGACCGGCCGAACCGCCCGCGTACGCCCCCGAATCGGTGATGCGGCCCGGCGGCGGGCTCGGCTCCCCCGGCCTCGGTTCGCCCGCCGACCGGGCCTCGGCCCTGTACCGGCCGGTGGCCCTCGCGATCGCGCTGACCGAGGCGGTGACGGCCCGCCAGGTGTCGGCGGTGGTGACCGAGGAGCTGCTCCCGGCCTTCGGCGGACGCCAGTTGGCGATCTACCTGCTCGGCGAGGGGCATCTGCACCTGGCGTGGGAGACCGGCTTCCCGAAGGGGTTCCTCGACCGGTTCGACGGGGTCGCGCTGGACACCCGGCTGCCGGGGGTGGAAACCCTCACCTCGGGCCGGCCGCTGTTCTTCGAGTCGATGGAGCGACTGGCCGACGCCTATCCGGGGATCCCGCTGGACGCCCACCTCGGCGCCCGCGCCTTCCTTCCGCTGATCGCCTCCGGCCGGCCGGTCGGCTCGTGCATCCTCGGGTTCGACGCCCCGCGCGGGTTCAGCCCGGAGGAGCGTACGGTGCTCACGGCGCTCGCCGGGCTCATCGCGCAGGCCCTGGAGCGGGCGCGGCGCTACGACAGCGAGGCGGAGCTGGCCCGCGGGCTCCAGGCGGCGCTGCTGCCGCACCGGCTGCCGCTGCACGAGCACGTGGTCACCGTGGGCCGCTACCTGCCCGGCACCGCGGGCATGGACGTGGGCGGCGACTGGTACGACGTGATCGAGACGGACGGCGGGCGCCTCGCGCTGGTCATCGGCGACGTACAGGGCCACGGGGTGGCCGCCGCGGCCACCATGGGCCAACTGCGCAGCGCGGTACGGGCCTTCACCCTTGCAGGCAGCACCCCGGAGCAGGTGATGCGCGGCACGAACCGGCTGCTCATCGGCCTGGACCCCGGGCAGTTCGCCAGTTCCTGCTACGTCCTGCTCGACCCGGCGACGGGCCGTGCCCACGCCGTCCGGGCCGGTCACCCGCAGCCGCTGCTGCGGCATCCGGACGGCCGGACCGAGGTGTTGGACCTGCCGGGCGGGGTGGTGCTCGGCGTGGACGCCGAAGCCGACTATCCGGTCACCGAGCTCCGGATCGAGCCCGGGGCGGTGCTCGCCCTGTACACGGACGGGCTGGTGGAGAGCCCGGGAACCGACATCGACATCGGGGTGGACCGGCTGCGGGCCGCGCTGGCCGCGGCCGGCCCGGGCCCGCTGACGGAGACGGCGGACCTGCTGGTCGGGGAGGCCGGGAACTCCACCGACCGGCCGGACGACATCGCCCTGCTGCTGGCGTCCAGGACCGGGCGCGCAGCCCCGTAGGACCGCACGCCCGTGGGACTCAGCAGCCCTTGCCGGACTTTCCGGCGGTGGCGCGGGCGTACGCGTCGCCCGCGATCAGGGCGTCCGCGACCATGTCCGGGGTCACCGGGAACGGCATGTTGTGCGTGGTCTCGCCCTCCGCGGTGGCCGCGCGCCCGATGGCGAGGAGCTCCTCGCGGCCCGGGTCGCCGAGGCCGATCTCGGCGAGGGTGGTGGGCAGGCCCACGGCGCGGCTGAAGCGCAGGTAGGTGTCCAGCTCGTCGGTCGGGGCGCCCTCCAGGATCAGCTGGGCGAGCGTGCCGATGTTGACCTTCTCGCCGTGCATCATGCCGTGGACCTTGTGCGAGACGGTCAGGCCGTTGTGGATGCCGTGGGCGGCGGCGAGGCCGCAGGACTCGAAACCGAGGCCGGAGAGCAGGGTGTTGGCCTCCGTGACCTTCTCCAGCGCCGGGGTCACCACGTGCGCCTCGGCTGCCAGGCGGGCCTGGGGGCCGTACTCCATCAGGGTCTCCCAGCACAGCCGGGCGAGGCTCAAAGAGGCCTCGGTGGCGAGGCCGCCGGCCATGGCGACGCGGTTCGCGGCGACGCAGACACGGGCCTCGTACCAGGTGGCGAGCGCGTCGCCCATGCCGGAGACGATGAAGCGGCTGGGGGCGTTGGCCACCAGCGCCGTGTCGACGAGGACGAGGTTGGGGTTGCGCCGGAAGAAGGAGTAGCGCTCGAAGGCCCCCTCCTCGGTGTAGATCACGGCGAGCGCGCTGGTCGGCGCGTCGGTGGAGGCGACGGTGGGGGCCGACACGACCGCGATGTCGCCCAGCGCGTGGCCGACGGCCTTCGCGGTGTCGATCGAGGTGCCGCCGCCGATGCCGATGATGACGTCCGCACCGGCGGCCTTGGCGGCCGCGGCGACCCGGTCGATCTCCTTCTGGGTGCAGAGCCCGCCGAAGACCTCCTTGGTCAGCTTGACCCCGGCAGCGGCGAGGGAGGCGGTGACGGCCGCGTCGACGAAGCCCCAGACGCCCTTGTCCGCCAGTACGACGGCGTTCGTCCCGAGGTGCGCGGTGTGCTCGCCCAGGTCGTTCATCGCTCCGGCGCCCTGCACGTACTTGGGCGGGCTGATCATCATGCGGGTACCGACGGTCTTCACGCGAATCCTCCTCATTGCGAATTCATTTCGGCTTGCTTATTCATCCCTATCACGGATTACGGCGGCGGCGGAGATATGCACGGTCCCCTTGCGGACAGGCCTTTCCGCGGCCGGATCCGGGACCAAGGACCCGGCTCATTCCGAAGGTCCGCCCGAGTAAAGTTCCAGCCAAGTGGCCGGGAAGCGGTGGCTGATCGGCGACGGTGCCGCGTGAATACCGTCCTGCAATTCCAATTTCCGATCCGGGCCCGGCGTTCGCGTTCCATGTTCCATGTTCGACGTGTCACGTTTCAGGAAAGAGGCCCCCGTGAAGAAGCTCATCAATTCCCCCGAGAGCGTCGTCGCCGACGCACTGCGCGGAATGGCCGCCGCTCACCCGGGGCTCCGCGTCGAGGCGGAGAAGGGCATCGTCACGCGGGCCGCCGGGGCGGCCGGGGCGGTGGTAGGGAATCCGGCCGGCAAGGTCGCGGTGCTGTCGGGCGGAGGCAGCGGTCACGAGCCGCTGCACGCCGGGTTCGTCGGGCGCGGCATGCTGGCGGCCGCCGTGGCCGGCCCGGTGTTCACCTCCCCGGTGCCGGACAACATCGCGAGCGCCACCTGCGCGGTCGACGCGGGCGCGGGCGTCCTGCACATCGTGAAGAACTACACGGGCGACATCCTCAACTTCACGATGGCGGCCGAGGACTGCGAGGACGAGGGCGTCAAGGTCGAACAGGTCGTCGTGGACGACGACGTGGCCGTCGCCCGGACGGCGAACGGACCGGGCCGCCGCGGCACCGGCGCCACCCTGTTCGTGGAGAAGATCGCGGGTGCGCTCGCCGAGGAGGGCGCCCCGCTCTCCGAGGTCGCCGCGGTCGCCCGCAAGGTCAACGAGAACTCGCGCAGCTACGGCGTCGCCCTGACCTCCTGCACCACCCCCTCCAAGGGCAGCCCCAACTTCACGCTCGGCGAGGACGAGATCGAGCTGGGCATCGGCATCCACGGCGAACCCGGACGCGAGCGCCGGGGGCTCATGACCGCCGCCGAGACCGCCGGGGCGATGCTCGACGCCATCCTCGACGACCTCCCCGAGGCCGCCGGCGCCCCCGTCATCCTGCTCGTCAACGGCCTGGGCGGAACCCCGCCCGTCGAGCTGTACATCATGCGCGCCGAGGTCCAGAAGGTGCTCGACGAGCGCGGGGTCACCGTGGCCCGCTCCCTGGTCGGCAACTACGTCACCAGCCTGGACATGGCCGGCTGCACCCTCACCCTGTGCCGCGCCGACGAAGAACTGCTGCGCCTGTGGGACGCGCCGGTGGACACCCCGTCCCTGCGCTGGGGCTGCTAGGCCGTCTCTTCCGGAGAGAGCCCCGTCCGACCGTCCCCTCAACGACACACCCCCAGGAGCCACCCCATGACCACCACGCCGACCACCCAGCCGGCGCCGGCCCCCGCGCTGGACACCGCCTACTTCCGCCGCTGGATCGCCGAGACCAACCGGCTCGTACGACGGGACAGCGCGCGCCTGACCGAGCTGGACGCGGTCATCGGCGACGGGGACCACGGGGCCAATCTGGTACGGGGCTTCGGCGCCGTCGGCGCGGCCGTGGCCGAACAGCGGCCGGCCACTCCCGGAGCCCTGCTGACCCTGGCCGGCACCACCTTGACGAACACGGTGGGCGGCGCCTCCGGGCCGCTGTTCGGCACCGCCCTGCGCCGCACGGGCAAGGTGCTCGGCGACACCGGAGCTCCGAGCGTCCTGGAGCTGGGCGCCGCGCTCGGCGCCGGGCTGCGGTCGGTGCAGAAGCTGGGCGGCGCCGAGATCGGCGACGCCACGCTGGTGGACGCCCTGGCCCCGGCCGTGGCGGCCCTGTCCGAGGCCGCCGAGGCGGACCGGCCGCTGCGCGAGGCCCTGGACGAAGCCGTCTCGGCGGCCCGCGCGGGCGCCGACGCCACCGAGCGGCTCGAAGCCCGCAAGGGCCGGGCCAGTTACCTCGGTGAGCGAAGCATCGGCCACCAGGACGCCGGGGCCAACTCCGTGGCCCTGCTGATGGAGGCCCTGCGCGACGCGGTGGACGCGCCGGAGGCGTCGCTCGCGCCCGAGGAGCCTGCAGTTGCGGAGCCGGGCACTGCGGAGTCGGGCACTGCGGAGCCTGCCGCCGCCCCGTCCCCGGCCGCCCAACCCGCCGCGAAGACCCGTACCGGCCGGGTCGGCGTGGTCCTGGTCTCGCACAGCAAGGCGGTCGCGGAGTCCGTGGCCGCGCTGTCGGGCGCGCTGCTCGGCTCGGTGGACCCGGCGCCGCTCGCGGTGGCGGGCGGCACCCCGGACGGCGGGATCGGCACCAGCGCGGAGCTGATCACGGCGGCCGCGCGGACGGTGGACGAGGGCGTGGGCGTGGCCCTGCTGTGCGACATGGGCAGCGCGGTGCTGACGGTGAAGTCCCTGCTCGGCGAGGTGCCTTCGCAGCTGCCGGAAGGCACCCGGATCGTGGACGCGCCGTTCCTGGAGGGCGCCGTGGCCATCACGCTGACCTCGGCGATCGGTGGCGACCTCGATGCCGTACTGGCCGCCGCCGAGGACGCGCGGGGCTACCGCAAGCGCTGACCGTCGGTGTGGCCGTCGGGGTGGAGTCAGGGTGGCCGGCCGGTAGGGCCCGGTCGGCACCCTCCGGCGGCCGGGATGTCGGCGGGGCTTGGTAGAACTGTTGTCGGAGGACGGAGGACACCCTTCCGGCCCATCGCCACCATCGGGAGCAGCGCACATGACCATCGGTGAGCACCTGCGTGAACTGGGCGGCCTGCCGGCCTTCGACTTCCCGGGGGCGAAGGACACCCGTGCGCTGCCCGAGGCGGGGTCCGTGGCCTGGCGGATCTCGGCGGACGTGTACGACGCCGAGGAGGAATGGCCCGAGGTCTTCGCCCGGTTCGCCGACTCCGTGGACACCCGGGCCGTCCGGGCACTGATCGTGGGCGGCTGGTCGGAGGCGTACGACACCTCCAACGAGACCCTGATCGAGGCGCTGGCCGAGGCCGCGGGCCGGTTCCCCGCGCTGCGGGCGCTGTTCATCGGCGACGTCACCTTCGAGGAGTGCGAGATCTCCTGGCTCCAGCAGTCGGACGTGGGCCCGCTGCTGCGGGCCTATCCCGATCTCGAGGAGTTCGGGGTGCGCGGCGGCGACGGCCTGCTCTTCCCGCCCGTACGGCACGAGGCGCTGCGCGTGCTGCGCATCGAGACGGGCGGGCTCCCGCGGGAGGCGGTGCGCGGGGTCGCCGGGAGCGAACTGCCCGCGCTCACCGAGCTCGACCTGTGGCTCGGCACGCCCGAGTACGGCGGGGACGCGGAAATCACCGACCTGGAGCCGTTCCTGACCGGCCGCCAACTGCCCGCGCTGCGCCGGCTCGCGCTGCGCAACAGCGAGATCCAGAACGAGATCGCGCGGGCCCTGGCCACCGCTCCGGTCGTCGAACGGCTTGAGGTCCTGGACCTCTCCATGGGCGTCCTGGACGACGAGGGCGTCGAAGCCCTGCTGGCCGGCGGGCCGCTCACCCACCTCACCAGGCTCGACCTGCACCACCACTACATCAGCGAGCCGCTCCGGGAGCGGATATGCGCGGCGCTGGCCCCGCACGGGGTGGAAGTGGACCTCGGCGACCACCAGGTCGCGGACGAGAACGACGTGGACGAGGACGGAACCGGGTACCGCTACATCGCGGTGGCGGAGTGACGCGTACGGCACCCGTCGTAGCCTCCGCGTCCGGCGCCGGATCCGCCGTCGAATTCGCCGTGGTGGGCAATCCGGGCAACCGCCGGGTCACCCTCTTCCAGGACGCCGTGCGCGCCGCCGGGCTGCCCGAGGCCCGGGTGGTGCCGTGGCTGGACGTCCTGCACGGCCGGGCCGTCTTCCGGGCGGGCGAGAGCGTACGGATCGACTCGCCCGGAGAGGATCCGCAGGTGGAGCGGCTGCTGCGCGGGGTCACCGACACCACGCGGGTCGAGGGAACCGGCCGCTGGTACCGCCGGTTCACCGGAGCCGTGCACGCGGTGGCGGACGGGGTGCGGGCGGCCGGCGGGATGCTGCTGGGCGATCCGGCTGAGCTGGCGGCGCTGTTCGACAAGCGGCTCTGCCACGGAGTGCTGGAGTCGGCCGGCATCCCGGTGCCGGCCTCGCCGACCTCGGGCCCGGCCGCCGTCGCCGCCCCCGTGGGCGGCTGGGAGGAGGTACGGGCGGTGCTCGCGCGCCCCGGCCACCGCCGGGCGTTCGTGAAGCTCGCGCACGGCTCCTCGGCCTCCGGGGTGCTCGCCCTGGAGACGGGCGCGGGCGGCCGGATCCGCGCCACCACCTCCGTGGAGCGGGCCCCGTCCGGAGAACTGCACAACTCGCTGCGGCTGCGCCGGTACGAGGACGAGCGGGTGATCGGCGCGATCGTCGACTCCCTCGCCCCCGACGGCCTGCACATCGAGCGCTGGCTGCCCAAGGCCTCCCAGCAGGGCCGCTCCGCCGATCTGCGGATCGTCGTCATCGGCGGCCGGGCCACGCATGCCGTGGTCCGCACCGCCGCCGGACCCCTGACCAATCTGCACCTCGGCGGTGCGCGCGGCGATCTGGCGGCCGCCGTGGCCGCCGTGACGGCGGCGGGCGGCAGTTGGGAGGCGGACGCCCTCGCCGTCTGCGAGCGGGCCGCGGCCGCCTTCGCGCGCACCCCGTGCGTGGGTGTGGACCTGCTGCCGGGCACCGGCTGGCGGGGGTTCGCGGTGGGCGAGGTCAACGCCTTCGGGGATCTGCTGCCCCGGCTGACCGGACTGCCCGGCTCGCCCGCCGAGGGGCTCGACACCTATGCGGCCCAAGTGGCCGCCGTACGACGGGAACCACAGGAACACCATGCACTCGCCCCCGCCCACGACTGACCCTGCCGGCTCCCCCGGAGCCGCCTGCGCCCCTGACATGAACGAGGTCGTCGGCCGCGACGACCTGCTGCTGGTCACCCTCGACACCCTGCGCCACGACGTGGCCGAGCAACTCGCCGCCGAGGGCCGGATCCCGCATCTGGCGGCGCACCTGCCCGGCGGGGTGTGGGAGCGGCGGCACGCGCCGGGGAGCTTCACCTACGCCTCCCACCAGGCGATGTTCGCGGGCTTCCTGCCCACCCCCGACGGGCCGGGCCCGCACGAGCGGCTGTTCGCCGCCCGGTTCGCGGGCAGCGAGACCACGGCCGGGCGCACCTGGGTGTTCGACACCCCGGACCTGGTGGCGGGGCTGGCCGGGGCGGGATACCGGACCGTGTGCGTGGGCGGGGTCGGCTTCTTCAACAAGCGGGCCGCACTGGGATCCGTACTGCCGGGGATGTTCCAGGAGAGCCACTGGGAGCCGGAGTTCGGGGTGGCTTCGCCCCGCTCCTTCGAGGCGCAGGTGGAGTGCGCGCAGCGGGTCGTGGCCGGCCTTCCGCATGACCGGCGGCTGTTCCTCTTCCTGAACGTGTCCGCGATGCACCAGCCCAACTGGTTCCACTCGCCCACCGGTTCGGCGGCCGACGGGGACTCGTGGGAGACCCACGCGGCCGCGCTGGAGTACGTGGACCGGCACATCGGCCGGCTCTTCGACGCGATGAGCGCGCGGCGCCGCTGCTTCGCGGTCGTCTGCTCCGACCACGGGACGACGTACGGGGACGACGGATACACCGGGCACCGGCTCGCCCACGAGGCCGTCTGGACGGTCCCTTACGCACAGTTCTTCCTGGACCAGAAGGGGCCGACCGGCCGATGAACTCCCCAGCCATCAACTCCACCACCCCCTACGAGAGTTACGTCTACGCCTACCCGCACAAGACGGCGTACCGCCCGCTGCCCGAGCGGCCCGCGCTGCGCGACCTGTGGGCGGACCAGCCCAAGGACGCGCTCTCCCTCTACCTGCACATCCCCTTCTGCGAGGTGCGCTGCGGGTTCTGCAACCTCTTCACCAGGATCGGCGCCCCGGACGGCCTGACCACGGCGTACCTCGACGCGCTGGAGCGACAGGCGACGGCGGTCCGCGAGGCCCTGGGCCCCGACGAGCCGGTGCGGTTCGCGGCGGCGGCCTTCGGCGGCGGGACGCCGACCTTCCTGACGGCCTCCGAGCTGGAGCGGCTCTGCGATATCGCGGAGAAGAGCGCGGGCGCCGATCTACGGGCGGTCCCGCTGTCGGTGGAGGCCTCCCCGGCCACCGCCACGGCCGACCGGCTCGCGGTCCTCGCCGACCGGGGCACGACCCGGCTGAGCCTGGGCATACAGAGCTTCGTGGCGGAAGAGGCCCGTACCGCGGTGCGGCCGCAGAAGCGCGCGGACGTGGAGGCGGCGCTGTCGCGGATCCGGGACGCGGCGATCCCGGTCCTGAACATCGACCTGATCTACGGCATCGACGGGCAGACCGAGGAGAGCTGGCGGTACTCGCTGGACGCCGCCCTCGCGTGGCGGCCGGAGGAGCTGTACCTGTACCCGCTGTACGTACGGCCGCTGACGGGCCTGGGCCGTCGGCCGAACGACTCCCCGGCCGCCTGGGACGAGCATCGGCTGCGGCTCTACCGGGCGGGCCGGGACCGCCTGCTGGCCGCCGGGTACGAGCAGGTGTCGATGCGGATGTTCCGCCGCGCGGACGCGCCGGCGCAGAGCGCCGAGGGCCCCGCGGACCACGCCTGCCAGACGGACGGCATGGTCGGGCTGGGCTGCGGGGCGCGCTCGTACACGGCCGAGCTGCACTACTCCTTCGACTACGCGGTGGACATGCGGGAGATCCGTACGATCGTCGACGACTACGTGGGCCGCCCGGAGGCGGATTTCGCACGGGCCGACTACGGCCGGTGGATCGACGCGGAGGAGGCCCGGCGGCGGCACCTGCTGCAGTCCCTGCTCCAGGCGCGGGGCATGCCGGTGGCCGAGTACCACGGGCGGTTCGGGAGCAGCCCGTGGGAGGACTTCCCGGCGGAGCTGGCCGCCTTCGTTGAGCGGGGGTGGCTGGTGGACGACGCCGCGCTGCTGCGGCTGACTCCGGAGGGGCTGGCGCACTCGGACGCGGCGGGCCCGGCGCTGTTCTCGGCGGACGTACGGGCCGTGATGGCCGCGTACGAGCGCAAGTGACGGCCGTGGAGGTGCCCGGGGCGGACTCGGGGGCGCCCGGGACCGCCCTGGAGGTGCCCGGGACGGCGCTGGAGGCACCCGGGATGGAGCTGACGGTCCTCTACCGGGGTCCGCTCGCCTCCTGCGACTACGACTGCCCGTACTGCCCCTTCGCCAAGCGGCGCGACAGCCGGGAAACGCTGACCGCCGACCGTGCGGCGCTGGAGCGGTTCACCGCCTGGGCGGCGGGAAACACCACCGACCGGCTGTCCGTCCTGTTCACCCCGTGGGGCGAGGGCCTGGTCCGCTCCTGGTACCGGCGCGCGCTGGTGGAGCTGTCGCACCTGCCGCACGTCCGCCGCGTCGCCATCCAGACCAACCTGAGCGGGCGCACCGGCTGGACCGCCGAGGCCGACCTGGACACGCTCGCGCTGTGGTGCACGTACCACCCGGGGCAGACCCCGTACGAGCGCTTCCTCGGCAAGTGCCGGGAGCTGGCGGCCGCCGGGGTGCGGTTCAGCGTGGGCGTGGTCGGGCTGCCGGAGCACCTCGCGGAGGCCCGGCGGCTGCGGGCCGCCCTGCCGCCCGAGGTGTACCTGTGGATCAACGCCGCCGAGGGCCACACGTACACGGACCCGGAGGCGGCCGACTGGACGGCCCTGGACCCGCTCTTCCCGTTCAGCCGCCACCCCCACCGCTCGGCGGGCCTCCCGTGCCGTACGGGCGCCTCGGTGATCTCGGTGGACGGCGCGGGCACGGTCCGGCGCTGCCACTTCGTGAAGGCGGAGCTCGGCAACCTCTACGACGGCTCCTACCGCCCCGCCCTGCGCCCCCGGCCCTGTCCCCTGGCCCTCTGCGACTGCCACATCGGCTACGTCCACCTGGAGACGCTCCCCCTCTACGACACCTTCGCGGGCGGGGTGCTCGAACGCGTCCCGGCGCCGGGCACGCGGTGACCCCGGGCACGTGGCGACCGGATGTGGTGACCGAACGGCGCCAGCTTGGCAAAGCGGAAGGAATTTTCCCCTCGATCACCTGCGGTTATCGCACATGGTGATTGCTCAGCGTTGACGCGGTCTTGACGCCGGATAGAGCACTCCACAGGGGCCCACACGATGGAATCCGTATGTGAACAGCTCTTGACCTGCGGATCTCGTGGAGATTGCATGACGGCCCGGGAGCCACCGAAACACCTCATGCTCACCACCGCCTCGGAGGCGATACCGCTCCCGCGCTCACTCACCGCATCTGCCGATCGGAACACCGCACGATGTCTGACACGATCAGCGCCCCTCAGGCCCTCGCCCCCGCCACCGGGCCCGTCCCGCAGAAGCTCAAGCGTTCCATCGGCGTCGTCGGTGGCACATTGCTCACGCTGTCGTGCGTGACGCCCGCATCGACCCTCTTCGTCGTCGTGCCCGACCTGTTCGCCAGCCTCGGCACGTGGACCGCGCTCACCATCGCCATCGGCTCGCTGCTCTGCATCGGCGTCGCGTTCTGCTACTCGGAGCTGGGCACGCTCATCCCCAGCGCCGGCGGCGAGTACGCGATGGTCTCCACCATGTCGGGCCGGCTCGCCGGCTGGCTGGTGTTCGTACTGTCCCTCCTGGTCGTGATGATCGTGCCGCCCGTGATAGCCATGGGCACCGCCGACTACCTCTCCCCGCTGATCGACGTCCCGGCCCCGGCCGCCGGCGCCGGCGTGATGCTGCTCGCCACCCTCGCCGGTCTCCTCGACCTGCGGGCCAACGCCTGGATCACCGGCATCTTCCTGGTCCTGGAAGTCGTGGCCGCCGCGCTCGTCGCCGTACTGGGCTTCGCGCACAGCGAGCGGGGCGCGGGCGCCCTCGTGCACGGCTCGGCAGCGGTGGAGGGCGGCGGCATCTCCGCCGTCACCCCGCTGATGGTCGTCTCCGGACTCGCCGTGGCCCTGTTCATCACCCAGGGCTTCTCGACGGCCGTCTACCTGTCCGAGGAGCTGGAGAACCCGCGCCGCAACGTCCCGCGGACCGTGCTCGCCACCCTCGCCATCTCCTCCGCCGTCATCCTGGTCCCGGTCATCGCCATCACCATGGGCGCCCCCGACCTTCAGGCGCTGGCCTCCGGCGACATCGGCGCGATGGTGACCGCCTGGTCCAACTCGGCCGTCGGCACCTTCGTCAGCCTCTGCGTGGCCCTCGCCATCGTCAACGCCGGCATCGTCATGGTCATCCAGAACTCCCGCGTGCTGTTCGCCTCCGCCCGCGACAAGGCCTGGCCCGCCCCCGTCAACGCCGCGCTCTCGCGCCTCGGCCGCTTCGGCTCCCCGTGGGTGGCCACCCTGCTCGTCGGTATCCCCGGTGCGCTGATGTGCTTCGTCAACCTCGACACCCTCTACGGGGTCACCGGCGTCTCGGTGACCGGCATGTACCTGCTCGTCGCGGTGGCCGCGCTGTCCAGCCGGCGCGGGGCGCACCGCGAACGCTCCGCCTGGCGGATGCCGCTGTGGCCGGCCGTGCCGATCGTGCTGATCCTGGTGTTCGCGTACATCCTGACCCAGCAGGAGACCCAGTACCTGCTGTGGACCGGTGGGATCACCGCCTTCGCGACGCTCTACTGGGCGCTGTACCTGCGGCCGCGCAAGGACACCCGCTGGCTGGTCAGCATCCCCGAGGACGAAGAGGCCCCGGCCGAGGAAATCCCGGCTGCGGCCGCCGCTCCGGCTCTGTAAGGTCCACGACAACGGGACCGCGCGGTCCCACAGGGTGCGGGGCCGTGGCAGAGCGGTCCAATGCGATCGGCGGTGCGGGGGTCCCCGCACCGCCGACTAGCGGCCGGGCGGCGGACCCGCCCACCGGCCCCGCGGGTTCGAATCCCGTCGGCTCCGCACCCGGCCCGCTTCCTAGCGGGGATCACTCCCCGATCCGGATCACCACCTTGCCGAACGGCGCGTCCCGCGCGTAGCCGTGGTAGGCCTCGCGCGCCTCCTCGAAGGGGTGCACCCGGTCGATCAGCGGGCGCAGCCCGTGCGCCGCGATCGCCGCGTTCATCGACTCGAACTGCGTCCGGCTGCCCACGAACACCCGGCGGATCGTCGCCAGGCTCGACGCGTACGCGGCGTGCGAGATCTCGATCCCGGACCTCGTGGCACTGGCGGTGATCAGCAGGGCGATCTGCCCGTAGAGCGAACTGGCCCGGACCGACTGCTCGATGGTGTCGGGCCCGCCCGTCTCGACCACCAGGTCGGCGCCGGCGCCCCCGGTCAGCTCCCGCACTTCGGCTCCCCACTGAGGGGTCCGTACGTAGTTCACTACCGCGTCGGCCCCCAGCGCCTTGAGCCGGTCCGCTTTCTCCTCGCTGGAGGTAGTCGAGACGACCCGGCAGCCCAGCAGCTTGGCGAACTGCACGGCGAAGAGCGCGACCGGGCCGGTGCCCAGGGTCAGTACGCTCTGCCCGGGCAGCGGCGCTCCGCCCTCCCCGCCGGTCAGTGCGTTCCAGGCGGTGACCGCCGCGCACGGCAGGGTCGCCGCCTCCTCCCACGTCAGGTGTTCCGGGACGCGCACCGCCCACTGCTCGTCGAGTACGACGTACTCCGCGAGCATCCCGTCGAAGGTGCAGCCGGGCTGGCCGACGAGCCCGGGGTTGATCCGGCCGTCCCGCCAGTGCGGGAAGTAGGCGCAGGACACCCGGTCCCCGACCGCGAACCGGGTCACCGCCTCCCCCACGGCCACCACCTCGCCCGCGCCGTCGCTCAGCGGGACCACCCCGGGCGCGGCGGACAGCGGGTAGCGCTCGTTCAGGATCAGCAGGTCGCGCTTGTTGAGGGAGGCGGCCCGCAGCCGCACCACGATCCCGGTCGGCTCGGCCGGGGCGGGGCGCCGCTGGCCGCCGTCGTCCCGCAGCACGATCCCCTCGATCGTGCCGAACTTCTCCAGGTGGTACGCACGCATCTCTGCCTCCGGGCCGGTCGTCGCCTCGCATCCGATGACGCCGATGCTCCGGCGCCGGGACACGCGCGGCAATTCCCTGCGGGGAATGGAGAGCTCCGCCGGGACGGCGGCTAGAAAGGGGCCATGGCCACCACGACCGCTCCCTCCTCGACTCCCGCCCCCTCCCCTGCCTCCGCTTCCGCGCCGTCCCCGTTCGCCCGCGAGATGCGCCGGCGCCGGTCGCTGCGGCGGATGAGCCAGCTGGAGCTGGCCACCCTGGCCGGGACCACCCAGCGCCACCTCAGCTTCATCGAGAACGGCCGCTCGGTGCCCGGACGGGAGATGGTGGTGCGGCTGGCCGAGTCACTGGGACTGACCCTGCGGGAGCGCAACTCCCTCCTGCTCAGCGCCGGTTACGCCCCCGCGTACGCCGAGTCGGCGCGGGACGCGGAGAGCATCGGGCCCGCCATGGAGGCACTGCGGTCCATCCTGACCGGGCACCTGCCCTATCCGGCGGTGGTGGCCGGGCCGCGCGGGGAACTCGTCCTGGCGAACGCCGCGTTCGACGTCCTCACCGAAGGTTCGGCCGCGCACCTGCTGGCGCCGCCCGTGAACGTGCTGAGGCTCGCCCTGCATCCGCAGGGCATGGGCCCGCGCGTGGTGAACCTGGCGGCGTGGGGGCGGCACATCACGGAGAGCCTACGGGCCCGCGCGACGGCCCATCCCGATTCCGAACTCGACGCGTTGATCACGGAGTTGACGGGCTACCTGCCCGCCGCCACCCCGGCACCGTCCGAGCACCTGGGCTTCGCCGTGCCCCTGCGGCTGCGCTCCGCCGACGGGGAGCTGCGCCTGCTGACCACGCTGACCTCCTTCGCCACGGCCGTGGACGTGACCCTGGCCGAGCTGCACCTGGAGGCGTTCCTGCCGGCCGACGCGGCCACCGGCGAGCTGCTGCGGCGGCGCGAGGCGGCCCGGACGGGCGACGACCCGCGGCCCCGGTGAGCCCGGCCGCGTCTCGGATGGCGGAACGGGTGTCTTGCGCACGCGGCCCGTTCGTCTATGCTCCGCGCCATGGCCGTCATCCAGCGCCTCCTGTCGCGCTCCTGTTGTCACAGCTGACGTCTGCCTGCTCCCGCCCCGCACCCGAGCCCGTACCGCCTCGGGGTGCGCCCGCGACCCCGTCACCCCGTGCGCGCGCACCCGCTCCGGCGACCCCCGCCCCACGAAGGAGCCCGCCCTGATGAGCAGCAACCCCGCCCTCCTCGACGTCGACCAGGCCCACACCCGCCACACCGAGTTCTCGATCGTCGACGTCCGCACCCCGGGCGAGTACGCCTCCGGTCACCTCCCCGGCGCACTGAACATCCCGCTCGACCGGATCGCCCGCTCCCTGCCCGAGCTGCGCCGGGCCGCCGAGGACAAGGAGCTCCTCCTGGTCTGCGCCTCGGGCGCCCGCTCGGAGAACGCGGCCCGCACTCTGGCCCGGCACGGCATCGCCGCCACCAGCCTGACCGGCGGCACGATCTCCTGGTCGGCGCAGGGGCACCCGCTCGATTACCCCGCCGGGGGTCCCCGGCACGTCTGGGCGATGGAGCGGCAGGTCCGGCTGACCGCCGGCTCGCTCGTCCTCCTCGGCCTGCTCCTCGGCCTTCTGGCGCACCCGGCATTCGCGCTGCTCAGCGCCGCCGTCGCGGGCGGGCTGGTCTTCTCCGCCCTCACGGACACCTGCGGAATGGCGGCGGTCCTCGGCCGTCTCCCCTTCAACCGCCGCCGGTAATCGCCCCCACCCTGTGCGCCGACACCAACGGCTCCACGGGGTGCCGTCGGCCCGCCCCGCCGTCAGCCCGGCAGCACGCCTCCCCCGCCGAGCGTCAGCGCCGTGTTCACCATCCCGACGTGGCTGAACGCCTGGGGGAAGTTGCCGAGTTGGCGGCCGGCTACCGGGTCGTACTCCTCGGCGAGCAGCCCCACGTCGTTGCGTACGGCCAGCAGCCGCTCGAAGAGCTCCCGCGCCTCCTTCTCCCGGCCGGTCAGGTGCAGCGCGTCGGCCAGCCAGAACGAGCAGGCGAGGAAGGCCCCTTCGTCCCCGGGCAACCCGTCCACGGAGGGCCCCTCGGTGCTGTAGCGGCGGACGAGCCCGCTGCTGCCGAGTTCCGCGCGCACCGCGTCGACCGTGCCGATCACCCGGGGGTCGTCGGGCGGCAGGAAGCCGACGCGCGGGATGAGGAGGGTGGCCGCGTCCAGCTCTCGGGAGCCGTAGTACTGGGTGAAGGTGCCCCGTTCGGCGTCGTAGCCGTTCTCGCACACGTCGCGGTGCACGGCGTCCCTCATGGTCCGCCAGCGTTCCACGTCGCCGGGCAGTGCGGGGTTGAGCTCCAGCGTGCGCACCGCCCGGTCCGCGGCCACCCACGCCATCACCTTGGAGTGGGTGAAGTGGCGGCGCGGGCCGCGCACTTCCCACAGTCCCTCGTCCGGGCGGTGCCAGTTGTCGGCCAGGAAGTCGAGGAGGGAGAGCTGGATCCGCCAGGAGTGGTGCTCGGCGGGCAGTCCGTTGGATCTGGCCAGGTACAGGGAGTCGAGGACCTCCCCGTAGACGTCGAGCTGGAGCTGGTCGACGGCCGCGTTGCCGACCCGCACCGGCGCGGAGGCCGCGTACCCCTTCAGCCACGGCAGCTCGCTCTCCGGGATCCGCCGCTCGCCCGCGATCCCGTACATGATCTGCAGGTCGGCGGGGTCTCCCGCGATGGCCCGAAGCAGCCACGCCCGCCACGCCCGGGCTTCTTCGAGGAAGCCGGTGGCCAGCAGCGAGCCGAGGGCGAGGGTGGAGTCGCGGAGCCAGCAGTAGCGGTAGTCCCAGTTGCGGACGCCGCCGAGCTCCTCGGGCAGGGAGGTCGTCGCGGCGGCGGCGATTCCGCCGGTCGGGGCGTAGGTGAGGGCCTTGAGGGTGATCAGGGAACGGATCACGGCTTCCCGGTAGGGGCCCTCGTAGCGGCACTGGGAGGACCAGTCACGCCAGTCGGCGACGCTCTGCTCCAGCGCGCCGTACGGGTCCAGGGGCTCGGGCCGGTCCTCGTGCGAGGGATGCCAGGTCAGGACGAAGGCGACGCGTTCGCCGGCGGCGACGGCGAACTCGGAGCGGGTGCTGAGGTCCTCGCCCCAGGTCGGCACGGGCGGTTCGCTGCGCAGCCATACGGAGTCGGGTCCGGCGACGGCGACCCGGTCTCCTTCGCGGGCGCCCTCGCACCGGCGGACCCAGGGGACGACGCGCCCGTAGTCGAAGCGCAGGCGCAGGGTGCTGCCCACGGTGGACACTCCGCTGAGCCCTTCGACGATCCGCATCACGTCGGGGGCGGTGTCGCGCTGCGGCATGAAGTCGATGACCTTGAACGAGGCTCCGTCCTCGGTCTCCCAGAAGGATTCCAGGACGAGCGTGCCGTCGACGTAGGCCCGGCGTGTGCAGCGCGCCGAGTCGGGCGCCGAGGCCGGGGCAATGCGCCATTGGCCGTTCTCCTGGTCGCCGAGGAGCGCGGCGAAGCAGGCGGCCGAGTCGAAGCGCGGCAGGCACAGCCAGTCGATGGACCCGTCGCGGCCCACCAGTCCACTGGTCATCAGGTCGCCGATGAGTGCGTAGTCTTCGATGGGTTGTGTCATTTATGCCCCCTTCCCCCGAATGCCCCGGTTGAATCGAGCCGTACGGGTCAGGGGCTCAGGTGCGTTCCGGCTGCTCGAGGCCCAGCCGCACCGCACGCTCTACGGGCGAGTACGCGCCGTCGTGGCGGTCCAGGTCGAGCGGGCCCACCGGCACCAGCGGCGGCTGTGCCATGAATCGCGGGACGGTGCCCCGGTGGGCCTGGGCCGCGTGGATCAGGAACGGATGGCAGAGGTAGACGTCACCGGCCCGGCCGGTGGCCAGCGCGAGCGGCCGGTCGGGGGCATCGAGCCGACCCGCCCCGTCCATCTCCGAGCAGAGGGCGAAGAGGTCCGCGCCCGCGTCACCGGCGGGCCGCAGGAAGGACGGGACGTCCAGGTGGGAGCCGACCTTGATCCTGGTCGGCGCGGTGGCGGTGTCGACGTCGGAGAAGAGGAACAGCATCAGCAGGGCCCGGCCGCGGGAGGTGACGTTGACCCGGTATCCCGTCTCGCCCTCGGCGGTGAAGCCGCCGTCCATGTGCCAGCCGTCGTCGCCCGGTGCGGCCGGGTGCGGGAAGCGGACGGGGAAGGTGCCGAGACCGACGCGCGGTGTCCAGCGGCCGGGGCCGACGAGCTGGTCGAAGGCTCCGTGCAGGCGTTCGGTGGTGGCGGCCCGCCGGAAGGGTTCGTCCGCGTAGCCGCCGAGTCTGACGACGGGCTCGGTCCAGGTTTCCGGATCGTCCGGGTCGAGCCCGGTCTCGCGCCACAGGAACGCCCGGCACTCGTCCGCCAGTGAAGGCGCAAACGCCTCGGGTAGATGCACGAAGCCGTCCGTGACGAACCGTTCGACCTGTTCCGCCGTCAGTACGTTGCCCATGCGGCCGATTCTGGGCACTTCCGGCCGAGCCCGGCAACCGGATTCCTGGCGGCACGGGCTGGTCCGGTCCGCCCGACTAGTTCCGTACGAGGAGCAGCGCGCCCGCGATCACGACGCCGAGGCCGACGGCGAGTGCGCCGTGGGCGAGGCGGTGGCCGCGCAGGACGGGCAGGAAGCGGTCGGCGGCGTAGCGGCCGGGGCCGGTGAGCGCGAGGGCGGCGGCGCCGGTGGCGAGCAGGATCTCGTACTCGACGCCCTGCGGGGCGAAGAAGGAGCCGGCGCCGTGGACGGCGATGGCGTTGATCATGGTGCCGACGACGGCGGCGCCCGCGAGCGGGGTGAGCAGCCCTGCGGCGAGGCCGAGGCCGCCGAGGGTCTCGGTGAGCCCGGCGATCGCGGCCATGGCATCACCCGCCGGATATCCGCTGGCGGTGAAGAACTTCCCGGTGCCGCTGATGCCGCCACCCCCGAACCAGCCGAAGAGCTTCTGGGTGCCGTGGGCGGCCATGGTCAGGCCGAGGACCAGGCGCAGGAGGAGCAGACCGACGTCGTGGCCGGGGGTGGAGAGGGCGACGGGGGCGACAGAAGCAGCGGACGACGGCGCGGCGACGGAGGTACTGGTCGTACTGGTCATGGGGACGGGGGCCTTCCGGTCGGACGGACAGCAGGAAGCGGCTGTTGTTCAAATTCAAACAACCTCCGTCGCACCCTAACCGCGGATCATGCGCTGATTCAAATTGGAACGATCCGTGTAGGCTGATCCCGTGGCTGAGACGAGATGGCTGGACGACCGCGAGATGCGCGCCTGGGAAGGCTTCCTGGCGGCTTCCGCACTGGTCAACCGCCGCCTCGACCAGCAGCTCAAGGACGATTCGGGACTCTCCCACCCGCAGTACGAGATCCTCGTGAGGCTCGCCAGGGCCCCCGAGGGCGAACTGCGCATGACGGAACTCGCCAACGGGCTGATCAACTCCAAGAGCGGCCTGACCTACCAGGTCACCCAGATGGAGAAGACCGGCCTGGTCCGCCGCCGCACCTGCCCCTCCGACGTCCGCGGGGTCTACGCCGTCCTCACCGAGACCGGCCGCGCCCGACTGGCGGAAGCCGCGCCCGGGCACGTGGCCAAGGTCCGCGAGGTACTGGTGGACGTGCTCACCCCGGAGCAGCTCGACGTGCTCGCGGACGGACTCGGCGAGGTCAGCCGGCGGCTGCGGGAGCAGGGCGCCTGATGGACGCGACGACGGCCTGGCTCGTCGTGGCGGCAGTGCTCGCGGCCGGCCTGGCGGTCACCGCGGCGGTCCTGCTCGTACGGGTCTTCGCGGCCCGCAAGCTCCTGCGCGACGCGGGGATCCCGCTGCGCGACAAGGCCCTGTTCTGGGCGGCCGTGATCTACACGATCTCCCCGGTGGACCTGATCCCGGACCCGGTCTACCTGGACGACATCGGCATCCTCCTCCTGGCCCTCCGCTCCCTGCACGCAGCAGCCTCAACGGCCTCCGCGACCCGCCCGGCGAAGGAACTCGACGCGGCTTAGCGCCGTCCGCCTCATCGCACCCCTCGCGTGCGGAACTGGACGCTGATCCGGGGGCCCACCGCGCGGGCGGTCTTGGGGATGGCGTGTTCCATGGTGCGCTGACATGAGCCGCCCATGACGACCAGGTCGCCGTGGCCCAGCGGGAGGCGCAGGAGCGTGGGGCCGCCTTCCCTGGGGCGCAGGGTCAGGTCACGGGGGTCGCCGACGGAGAGGATCGCGACCATCGTGTCCTCGGTCGCCGAGCGGCCGGTGCGGTCTCCGTGCCAGGCGACGCTGTCGCGGCCGTCGCGGTAGAGGCAGAGCCCCGCGGTGGCGAAGGGCTCACCCAGCTCGGGAGCGTAGTGGCGGCTCAGCGTGTCGCGCGCCTCGGTGAGGGCGGGGTGCGGGAGCTGCTCGCCCTCACCGTAGAAGGCGAGCAGCCGGGGCACGTCCACCGTGCGCTCGTACATCTGTCGCCGCTCGGCATGCCAGGGCACGTCGGCCGCGAGCCGTTCGAACAGGGCGTCGGCGCCCGTCAGCCAGCCCGGCAGGTGGTCCACCCAGGCGCCCGCACCCAGCTCCGTGCGTCGCGGAGCCAGGCGGGGGGCGAACCGGATCTCGTCGCCCTGGTCGAAGAGCGAGCCCTGGAGTGCGTGCATGGATCCAGCGTAACGCTAAATTCGAACACACGCCCGAATGAGAGGCCGGGGCTGGGGCTACTTCAGGTACGGGCCGGCGGCGCCCACCTGGCCCGGGGCGGCGTTGCGGCCGCCGAGGTCCAGGACGTAGACCCGTAGGTTGCCCTTGCCGGGGGCGGCCACGGACAGCCTGCCGTCGGTGACGGTCCGTACGTCGCCGGTGACCGCGTCCTTGTACGTGCCGTTGGGGATGCCCGTGTACGTGGCCTCGCCGGTGACGGCGACCAGGGCGAAGCTGTCCACGCCGGTGGCGGTGTCGGTGTAGCGGCGCTTGAAGGCCATCCCGCCCGATATGCCCTCGGTGGAGTACTGGCCCATCTGGAGGGCCGGGACGGCCCGGCGGATCTCGTTCAGCCGCTGGAGGTGTTTGACGAGCGGCGATTCGAGGGTGGCGGCGACGGCTCCGGTGGCGGTGGCGACCTTGGAGAATCCGGAGGCGGTGACCGATCCCGCGATCTTGTCCCCGTAGTAGGCCCGGCCGGTGGTGGCGAGCGGGCAGGTCGGGCCGCAGTCGATCTGCTTTCCGGCCTGGAACTCGATCTCCGAGCCGTAGTACAGGGTCGGGATGCCGCGGAAGGTCCACATCAGGGCCATGTTCTCGGCCCAGGCGTCCGTGCCGCCGGCGTAGCGGGTGGAGGACTTGCCGGGGCCGAAGTCGTGGCTGTCGACGTAGACGACGTTGTAGGTGGCGTCGTTGTAACTGTCGTCGGAGTCCTTGCCGTTCTGGAAGGCGTTGTTCGCGTCCCCGAAGTTCATGTGCATGCGCATGTCGATGACGTTCATGCCGGAGAACATGCTGTGGTCGGGGGCGTGGTAGAGGTTCCCGCTGAGGAAGGCGTTGGTGCTGGTCGGCTGCTTCGCCGGGTCGTTGTCGCCCGTGTACTGCTGGACGGCGGCGGTCGCGTCGTCCGCGCTGTACGTCGCGGACTCCTTCCACGTGTAGTACTGGGCGGACTGGTTGGCCGATCCGCGGTTCCACTTGTCGTTGACGAAGGAGCCGACCTCGCCGAACACGTAGAAGTCGTTGGCCTTCTGGGCGCCGAACTGCTGGGCCACGCGGGCCTGGATGGCGGGCAGGAAGCGCCGGTTCCAGGTGACGCGGGGGATGTGTACGGCCGTATCGATGCGGAAGCCGTCGACCCCCATGTCGATGTACTTGTCGTAGGCCCCGATCAGGTAGTTCTGGACGGTGGGGTTCTCGGTGTTGAAGTCGGCGAGGTCCTCGTGGATCCAGCAGGAACGGGCGTCCTCGCCCTCCCAGTTGCCGATCCAGCACTGGTGGTAGAGGGCCTTGGGGAACATGCCGGAAGTGGGGCTGGGCCACTGGCAGTTGTAGACGGTGTAGCCCTCGGCGCTCTTGTTCCCGGTGGGCACGCCCCAGTTGAGGCAGGTGTTGCCGGCCGGTTCGGCGGTCGACCAGAGGTCGCCGTTGTAGTACGACTTGCCGCTCTTGGGGTCGACGGTGAGGCCGTCGTACTCGAAGCCGGACTGCTTCTCGTCGTAGTACCAGGACCACTGCGCGTCGCGGACCCCGTAGACGGTGGGGGTGAACAGTCCCTTGGCCCCCCAGCGGGAGCTGTGGTTGTAGACCACGTCCTGGTAGATCTTGATGCCCTTGGCGTGCGCCGCGTTGATCAGGTCCTGGTAGGAGGCGCCGGCCGACTCCAGGCGGGGGTCGACCTTGTAGAAGTCGTAGCCGTGATAGCCGTGGTAGTCGTAGTCGGAGCGGTTCAGGACGACCGGGGTGATCCAGACCGCGGAGAAGCCGAGGGCCTTGACGTAGTCCAGCTTCTCGACGAGACCCTTGAAGTCCCCTCGGAACATGGGGTCGTTGTTGGCCGCGTTGCCCGATTTCACGTCCTGGCTGCCGCCGCGGTTGTTGGAGCTGTCGCCGTCGTTGAAGCGGGCGGTGAGCACGAAGTAGATCGGGTCCTTGCGGGGGTCGCCGCCCAGCGGGACGGAACCGGCCGGGGCCGGGGGCCGGGTGCCGGTGGTGGCGGAGGCCGGGGCGGACGCGGCGGAGAGGTTCCCGGCGGCGTCCACCGCCTTGACCGTGTAGGTGTAGGCGGTCCGCTCCTCCAGCCCGGATTCGGTCAGGACCGTGGAGGCCACGCTGGTGACGACGGCGCCCCCGGCGCCCCCGGTGCGCGTGACCTGGTAGCCGGTCACACCCCGGTCGTCCGTGGCCGCGTCCCAGGTAACGACGGTGGACACGTCGGTGGCGGCGGCCTGGACGCGGGCGGGGACGGTGGGCGCGGTGGTGTCGGGGACGGCGGCGGCGCACGGGTCGGCGGCGTTCGCGGTGACCTTGGCCTCCTTCACCGTGGAGAGGCCCGGGCCGAGGGCGTAGTTCTTGCCGCTGTTGTTGTCCCAGATCCCGTTGCCGTTGTTGAAGGTCGCCGCGAGTCCGGAGGCGGAGCCGAGGGCCACCGTCTTCTTGACCCAGCCCGCACAGGCCGGGTCCATGCCGACGCCGGGGACGGTGGTCCAGGAGCCGCCGGTCGGGGCCCAGTGCAGGTTCACGGTCGGCCAGCCGACGGCGGTGGTCGAGTAGTAGACGGTGGCGGTCGCGCCGGTGCCCGTGCCGGTGCCGGGGTCCGCGGCGCAGGGATCGCTGTGGGCCACGACCCCGTCCTTGACGGTGATCACGCCGGTTCCCAGGGCGTAGTTCTTGCCCCCGTTGTTGTCCCAGGTGCCCTGGCCGTTGTTGAAGGTCGCCTGGAGACCGGCGGCCGCACCGAGGCTGACGGTCTTCTTCACCCAGTCGGTACAGGCGGCCTCCATCCCGGTGCCGGGGACGGTCGTCCAGCTTCCGCCGTCGGGGGCCCAATGCAGGTTGTACGCAGTCCAGTTGCGGGTCTTGGTGTAGTAGAAGACCGTCGCCGTGCTGTCGGAAGCCGCGGTGGCGGTCGTAGCAGTCGCAGTAGCAGTCGCAGCAGCGGCGGTC
This sequence comes from Streptomyces sp. NBC_00454, assembly GCF_041434015.1. Lineage (GTDB taxonomy): Bacteria > Actinomycetota > Actinomycetes > Streptomycetales > Streptomycetaceae > Streptomyces. Next base: position 820,676 of record NZ_CP107907.1, read on the forward strand.
GCCGCCGCGGCGTGCGGGGCCACCGGCAAGGCGGTGGCCAGACATCCTCCGGCGACGGCCAGGGCCAGCGCCGTCGAGCGCCCTCCGAGGCGGCGTGGGCGGCGTGATCGCGTAGGTGATCTCAAGGTCTGCTCCTCGAAGCGGGGCCCAACAGCCCTGCGGCTTCGCGGCATTGAAAACTTGCCGCAAGGTTTTGCGCGAGGCTACTGGCCGTGTCACCAGCGCGTGAAGCCCTTGTGAACCAGAAATGTCGCGACCTCACCCGCCATCGCGGCCCTCACCCCACCCTTATCGGGAGAAGCTGAGCAATCCCTTGCAGAAAATTCCGAAAACGACGAAGCCCGGTCCGGCTGCATGCCGGACCGGGCTTCGGGTGACCGCTCCTGTCGCTACTGGCGACCGCCCCGCAGCGTCTCGATCTCGCGGCGTTCGCGCTTCGTCGGGCGGCCCGCGCCACGGTCGCGGATACCGACCACGGCCGCCTCCACGGGGGTCGGCGGCGGCGGGCTGTTGTCGATCAGGCACTCCGCGGCGACCGGCGGGCCGACCCGCTTCGTCACCGGGCGCTGGACCACGACGATGCGCTCCCGCCCTGCATGGAAGAGGCGCACCTCGTCCCCGGCCCGCACGGACTGCGCCGGCTTGGCGCGCTCACCGTTGACCCTCACGTGACCCGCCCGGCAGGCCGCGGCCGCGATCGCCCGCGTCTTCGTCAGCCGGACCGACCAGATCCACACGTCGACCCGCGCCGATCCCGTCCCCGTGGTTCCTTCTTCAGCCATGCCCCGACTTTAGCCATCCCGACCGGCGAAAGCGGAACAACTTTTGGCGGTTACCACAAGGCGGGTGGCATCTGCCATGTACATCATCCCAATGGAATTGCAAATGCCGGACTGATGCCCCTACCTTGTCGCACATGCAGTCCTACACCATCGGTCAGGCGGCACGCCTGCTGGGCGTCAGCCCGGACACCGCACGCCGCTGGGCCGACGCCGGCCGAGTCGCGACCCACCGCGACGAGGGCGGCCGCCGTCTGATCGACGGCCGCGCCCTGGCCGCGTTCTCCATCGAGGTGGCCCAGGGTGCCCACACCGAGGACGGGGAGACGTACACCTCCGCCCGCAACGCCTTCCCCGGCATCGTCACCGCCGTCAAGCTCGGCGATGTCGCCGCGCAGGTCGAGATCCAGGCGGGTCCCCACCGCCTCGTCTCCCTCCTCACCCGCGAGGCCGTCGAGGAGCTCGGGCTGGAGGTCGGCATGCAGGCCACCGCCCGCGTGAAGTCCACCAGCGTGCACATCGACCGCGCCTGACCCGAAGAGGATCGCGTCCCCACCCGCTCCGCCCGTCCCCACCCGCTCCGCCCGTCCCCGGCGCGGGTCACCACCACGCCGGCCCGGCACCAGGCCGGCCGCCGACCCGACCGAGGAGCACCAGCTCATGTCCCCGATCCTGCCGCTGAACCGCCGTACCGCCGCCTTCGCCCTGACCGCCGCCCTGCTCGTGCCGGCGCTCGCCGCCTGCGGCAGCAACGACGACAAGAAGACGGACGCCGGCGCCTCCGCGAGCGCCTCCGTCTCGGCCTCGGCCGAGCCGAAGGCCGCGAACCTCACCGTGCTCGCCGCCTCCTCCCTCACCGACGTCTTCAAGACGGCGGGCGCCGCGTACGAGAAGTCCCACCCGGGCACCAAGGTCACCTTCTCCTTCGCCGGTTCGCAGGAGCTCGCCGCCCAGGTCAAGCAGGGCGCCCCGGCCGACGCGCTGGTCACCGCGGACACCAAGACCATGGACGGCCTGAAGGCCGAGACCAACGACCCGGCGATCATCGCCAAGAACCGTCTGGTCATCGCCACCGGCAAGGGCAACCCGTTCAAGATCGGCGGCCTCAAGGACCTCGCCGACACCAAGATCAAGGTCGTGCTGGCCGCGCCCGAGGTCCCCGTGGGCCGCTACAGCAAGCAGATCCTCGACGCGCAGAAGATCGAGGTCAAGCCGGTCTCCCAGGAGCCGAACGTCCGCGCCGTGCTGAGCAAGGTCGAGCTGGGCGAGGCGGACGCCGGCCTCGTCTACAAGACCGACACCCTCAAGTCCGGTGACAAGGTCGCCGTCGTGGACATCCCGGACGCCGAGAACGCCGTGGCCTCCTACCCGGCCGCCTCGCTCAAGGGCTCCAAGAACGCCGAGGCCGCGGCCGCGTTCGTGGCGTGGCTGAGCACCCCGGAGGCCCAGAAGATCCTCCAGGACGCGGGCTTCCAGAAGGCGTAACCGCCGACTGGTGCCTGTGAGGGAGAGGGGCTGCCCGGTCCGGGGGGACGGGCAGCCCCTCTTCTTCATGTCCGGGTGCTCGCGCCCGCGCACTACGCTTCACCCGCCGCCACAGCTTCCCAGCCAGGAACCCGATATGAGCAGACTCCGTACCCACCGCGCCCGGCCCCCCGTGGCCCTCGCGCTCCCCGCGCTGCTCGCCGTGGCGTTCCTGCTGATGCCGCTGATCGGCATCCTCAGCCGGACCCGGTGGAGCGAGCTCGGCACGCACCTCACCAGTCCGGGTGTGGTGGAGGCGCTCAGGCTCTCGCTGCTGGTGTCCCTGTGGGCCCTCGGCCTCTCGCTCGTCCTCGGGGTGCCGCTCGCCTGGCTGTTGGCCCGCGTCGAGTTCAAGGGCAAGGCACTGGTGCGCTCGCTCGTCCTGCTCCCCATGGTGCTGCCGCCCACCGTCGGCGGCGTGGCCCTGCTGCTCGGGTTCGGGCGGCGCGGGCTGCTCGGCCCCTGGCTGGAGGGCACCTTCGGCATCACGCTGCCCTTCCACACTTCGGGCGCGGTCCTCGCGGCCACCTTCGTGGCGATGCCGTTCCTCGTGATCAGCCTGGAGGGCGCGCTCGGCGGCCTCAAGCAGAGCTACGAGGAGACCGCGGCCTCCCTCGGTTCCACGCCGGTCCGCGTGTTCTTCACGGTGACGCTGCCGATGGTGGCCCCGGGGCTGATCGCCGGAGCCGCGCTGACCTGGGCCCGCGCGCTGGGCGAGTTCGGCGCCACCATCACCTTCGCGGGCAACCTGCCCGGCACCACCCAGACCCTGCCGCTCCAGGTCTACTTGCTGCTCCAGGACCAGCCCGAGGCCGCCACCTCCGTATCCCTTCTGCTGCTCGCGATCGCCATGGGCGTGCTCATCGGCCTGCGCGGCAGGTGGACGGGGACTCCCGTCGCCCGCGCCTCCGCCGAAGCACCCGTGATCGCCGAGGAGGCGCCCGGTCCGCACCCGATGGACGGCGTGGCTCCGGCGGGTGCACCGGACTCCGCGGCTCCGGGCAAGACGGCTCCCGGCAGGACGGCGGCCGCCCCGACGGATCAGGCCTCCGCGCCGGCGGCCCCCGCCTGGCCACTGCACGCCACGGTCACCGGTTTCAACGAGCTCACCCTCGAAGCCGAGCCCGGCACCACCATCGCCGTCGTCGGCGAGAACGGCGCGGGCAAGACCACCCTGCTCCGGGCCCTCCTCGGCCTGACCCCGCGCGCCCACGCCGAACTGAAGCTGGGCGGCCTCGACGTCACCGCGCTTCCCCCGCACCAGCGGCAGGTCGCCTGGGTCCCCCAGGACGGAGCCCTCTTCCCCCACCTGAGCGCGCTGGCCAACACCGCGTACGGGCTGCGCGCCCGCCGGGTACCGCGCGCGCGGGCCCGCGCCGAGGCGCAGGACTGGCTGGACCGGCTCGGCGTCGGCCACCTCGCCCACCGCAAACCCGCCCAGCTCTCCGGCGGCCAGGCCCAACGCGTCGCCCTGGCCCGCGCCCTGGCCGCCCGCCCCCGGCTGCTGCTCCTGGACGAACCCCTCGCCGCCCTCGACCAGACCACCCGCGCCCACGTCCGCCACACCCTGCGCACCCACCTCGCCGGCTTCGGCGGAGTCTGCCTGATCGTCACCCACGACCCCGTCGAGGCGGTCTCCCTCGCCGACCGCGTCCTCGTACTGTCCGACGGCCACACCCTCCAGGACGCCCCGCCCTCCGAAGTCACCCGCCACCCCCGCTCCCCCTGGGTGGCCCGCATGCTCGGCCGCAACGCCTGGCCCGGGACGGCGTCGGCGGACGGACTGGAACTCGCCGGCGGTGGCCGCCTGGTGGTGGCCGAGGCGCTGCCCGCGGGTGCGCAGGCGCTCGCGATCATCGCCCCGGAGGCGGTGTCCGTGCACCGGGACCGTCCGAGCGGCAGTCCCCGTAACGTCTGGCCCGGCACCGTGCGGGAGATCACCTCGGTCGGCAGCCGCCTGCGCGTGCTGATCGGCTCGGCGCAGGCCCCCGACCTGGTCGCGGAGATCACCCCGGAGGCGGCGGCCGAACTGGGCATCGTCGACGGCGCCGAGGTGTGGACCAGCGTGAAGGCGACCGAGGTCACACTCGTCCGCCTCTAGGCCGTGGCCGTCGCCGTCGCCAGGGCCCTGACCGGCGGAAATCGGCTGGCCAGGGCCGATGTCACCCCGTAGCGTGCATGTCCATGGACCCGCTCAACGACCAACAGATCCGCTCGTCCTTCGTGAACTGCACCAAGGGCGAGGCCGCCCGCATGAAGCTGCCGGCCGACTTCGCCGAACTCCCCTGGCAGGACCTCGACTTCCTCGGCTGGGTGGATCCGGGCGCCCCGCAGCGCGCGCACCTCGTACGGCCCGCGGCGGACGGCGGCGCCATCGGCATCTCGCTGCGTGTACCGTCCGCGAACCGCGTGGGAGGCTTCAAGTCGAGCATCTGCCAGATCTGCCTGACCGGCCACGCCTCCTCCGGTGTGACCCTCCTCGTCGCCCCGCTCGCGGGCGCCCGCGGCCGGGAGGGCAACACGGTCGGCACGTACGTCTGCGCCGACCTCGCCTGCTCCCTCTACATCAGGGGCAAGCGGCAGCCGAAGCTGAAGACCAGGGGCTTCGAGGAAACACTGACGGTGGACGAGAAGATCGCCCGCGCCCTCGCGAACCTGGACGCGTTCACGGCCAGGATCACCGGCTGAGCCGTGGGTGACCAAGGGGGACGGGAAGGGGGAGGCGGAGGCATGCGCATAGCGCAGGAGGACGTGTTCGATCCGCAGGAGATGTTCGAGCTCTACGACTCCGTCGAGTGGGTGGGCTACACCCGTGACGTCGACAAGCTGTGCCGCGGCCTCGCCAACTCGCACCTGGTCATCACCGCCCGGGACGAGTCCGGCACCCTGCTCGGGCTCGCCCGCACGGTCTCGGACGACGAGAGCATTTGCTACGTCCAGGACCTGCTGGTGAACCCGAGGTTCCACCGCCAGGGCATCGGCCGGGCCCTGCTCGAACACCTCAAGGCCCGGTACGCGCACTGCCGCTTCTTCCTGCTCTCCACCGACCACGAGTCGACCCCGCAGGGCCAGAAGAACGCCGCGTTCTACCGCAGCCTCGGCTTCCTCTCCTACGAGGAGAAGCGCATGGCAGCCTTCGGCCTCCCCCGGGTCCGGACCACTTGATCCCCCGCCACGGCACTAACCGCCGGACGGCAGTACCGAGAGCCAGTCGCCCGGTGCGAAGGGGTCCGCGCCGATCAGGGTGCGGGCCGTGTGCGGGGTCGCGACCGTGAGGACGCCCTCGGTGCGGCCGGCCGCGAAGCGGGGGGCGTCCAGGGTGATGACGGCGGCCCGTTTGCCGGTGGTGCGCCGGAACTCCGCCAGGTAGTGCAGCTCCAGGGCGGCCTCCTTGCGGTCCACGGCCTGTGGTGCGTAGGGCTGTACGACGGCCACCGCGCCCGTGCCCGGCTCCCGGGCGGCGGTCGCCAGAGCGGTGCGCAGGGCCTTGATCCGTGCCAGGCCGCCGCCTTCGAGGGTGCGGAGCCCGGCTTCGAGCGACAGGAACCGTACGCCGCGGTGGACGAAGGCGGGGCGGGCCGGGTCGGGCAGTGCGAAGTCTGCGCCCGGGGCGGCGACCGGGGTGGCGACCGCCGCGGACTGGACCGTAAAACGCCAGGGCCTGGCCCGCACTTGGGCTGCCGTGGCCACGATCGGATCCGGAGTGACGGCCGTACGGACGTACCCGGTCGGCGGAGTCCGGGCCGTCAGCGTGTCCAGCAGCAGCCGCGCGGGGCGCGGGCCGGCGGCGGCCGAGAGCCGGGTCACGGCGTACGGACGCTCCGCCGTCGCCGGGAGCGGGAGGTTGATCTCCCGCCAGCCGGTCCAGTCCACGGCCGGCCCGCGAAGCGTGAGCGCTCCCCCGTCCGCGTCGGCGAGTTCCACGGCGGGGCGGGCTCCGGAGCCGTCGCCGTCGACCCAGAGCGAGAGCGAGCGGGCCAGCTCCGGCACGGGAAGCGGCCGGGGCGGGGTCGCGGCGGTGCTCGACGCCGGGTCCGGGGTCTGCGCGGCGGCGGGGAGCGTGAGGGCGAGCCCCCGGCCGGGGTGGCCCGGCGCCGGGGCGGTCCCCCGGCCGGTCCACCGGTCGGCGTCTTCGAGGTCAGCGAGCGACCTGTCCGACAGCCCCACGCCGAGGGCCAGTTCGGCCGTCGCGGTGCGGTTCCCCCGTACGGCGGCGCGCAGTTGACCGGTGGCGTGCGGAACCCGGGCGGTCACGGTGAAGCCGCCGCGTCCGTCTTCGGTGACGCTCCACCGCGAGCGGTCGAACTCCAGCGCCACGTCCCGGGGTTCGACGGTGGCGGCGGCGCCCTGCGCGTCGTAACCGGTCAGGGCGAACCGGGCGCTCTCCCCCTCCTCCGCGAACCCGATCCGGTCCGGGGTGACCCGGACCCCGGCCAGCGGGCCGAGGACCTCCAGGCCGAGGGTTCCGTGGGCCGCCGCACCCCGGGCGTGCACGTCGACCCGGCCGGGGCGCAGCCCGCGCAGCACCCCGGCGGGGTCGATCCGTGCGCGGTCTCCCTCGGCGGACCAGACGGGGGCCGCCCCGGCCGGTCCAGCCGGTCCAGCCGGTCCAGCCGGTCCAGCCGGTCCGGACACGGGGCCGAGCGCGGAGTCGTACGGGGTGGCGGTGAGGGTGCGGCTGAGCCCGGGGAAGAGCCGGGCCGTAGCGCCGCCGAGGCCGCCCAGGGGCTCCACGCGGTACCCGGCGGCCCGGCCGGAACCCGCCGGGGCGGTCAGTACGAGCCCATTGGGGACCGGGCGGAGGTGACCGTCGGACGGGGAATTCTCCAAGGTCAGGGCCTTGTCGCCGGTCAGGGCGGCGAGCAGGGTGGAGGATCCGCCGCCGTCCAGGTTGAGGGCCTCGTAGGCGCCGAGCCGGAGCATCATCCGGCCGAGCGCCGTCAGCGTCAGGCCTCCGCTGTCGCGCTGGCGGCCGTCCACGGTGATCAGGCGCAGCCACCGGCCGTCGCGGGAGAACCCGGCGGCGGTGCGCGGGGCGGCGGTGTTGTTCGGCTCGCCGTCGTGGTTCTGCGCGACCCCGGCCACGACGAGCGCCTCCCGGCCGCCGACGGCGCCGACCGGGAGCGGGCCGCCCCCGGGCACGGCGGGCCGGGCGGTGACGGTGACGGCGTCCCCGGGCCGCAGGGCGGCGAGTTCGGTCGCCGCAGCGCCGCCGGCGACCAGCAGGGTGGTACCGGGTGCGGGGCGCTCCCGGCGCGCGGGCCTGCGTGCGGCCGCCCGGACGGCGGCCACCTTGCCTTCGCGCAGTTCCACGGCCGGGCCGAGCGGCGGGAGTTCGGCCGCCGGCCAGTCGGCGGTGTAGGCGGCGAAGCCTTCGGCGGGCGGCCGGGCGGTGTTGTATCCGGCGAGCGGGCGGACCGCGCCGCCGGGCAGGGTGACGCTCCCGTCCAGGGCGATGCGCAGCACCCGGCCGATGCCGTCGGCGCCGAAGGCGACCGCCTGGCCCGCGCCCGGGGAGGCCGAGTGCAGCAGCCGGCCGGCGCCGATGCCGGGGCCGAGGGGGGCGCCCGTACCCCGGATGTCGAAGAAGTCTCCGTTGACCGCGGCGACCACGCGACGGCCGGGCCCGGCGGGGTGGCGGGCGGCGGAGTCGGCGACGGTGGCGACGCCGCGGCCCCCGCCGGCCCCCAGGTACTCGGCCCGCGCCCCGGGAGCAGCGCCGGAGCCGCCCGGACCGCCGAGGTCTACGTCGAGCTCGTCGATCCGCAGCCACCGGTCGGCTTCGAGCCGGTCGTACGATTCCAGCCGGATCCCGGGGGCGACCTGCCGGGAGGTCCGGGCGGTCTCGATGCCTCCGGCGTCCGGCCCGACCGCGGCGGCGTGGCCCGCCGGGGCGACGAGGAGCACGGTGAACAGCACGGGCAGGACGGGCAGGAGCGGGCGCAGGGTCGGCACCCAGGCAGGATCGACCCACCCAAGGCATACAACCCGACAAGCACAGCACGACCCTCGCGTGAATCAGCCATTTGACCGGATCTGCACCCATCGGCTCCCATCGGAGCCCATCAACACCCATCGGTACCCATCCGCACCCCGTCACGCCTCTGACCTCGCAAAAGGCCATTGGACGTGGCTCCGGCGCTGACATATGTTCAACCGCGCCCGCGGAGCAGTGGGCCCTTCTCCGTAGGTCACGCGTTCCCGTGGGGGGTACCACCTCATGTCCTTCAGCCCGCCCGGCTCACCGCCCAACTACGCCTCAGAGCCGCTCCCCATGCTGCGCTCGCCGCGGGGCCTCGCGACGGCGACGACCGTGCTGCTCGTGCTGACCGGCGTGATCAGCCTGGTCTCGGCGGGTTTGAGCCTGTACGTCAGCGCGACCGCGGGCACCGGGTCGTACACGGGCCCCCTCCCCGCGGAGACCCTGCCGGAGGGCCTGATGATCCTGGGCACCCTCCTCCAGCTGCCGCTGATGCTCGCCACCGCGGTCCTGTTCGTCATCTGGTTCCACCGCGCCTACGGCAATGCCGAGATCTTCAACCCGGGTGCGGTCACACGCTCCCAGGGCTGGGCCATCGGTGCGTGGTTCATCCCCGTCGGCAATCTCTTCATCCCCTACACGATGTCCAAGGAGATGTGGGCCGCCAGCATCCAGCTGCGCAAGGACGGCTCCTACCGGTCCGTGTCCCAGGCCCCCGTCACGACCTGGTGGCTCACCTGGGTCGCGGCGCTGGTCGCCGACCGGATCTTCACCTACCTGTACGACGGGGCCGACACCTTCGAGGAGCTCTCCGGCGCCGCCGCGGCCGGTGTCCCGCAGGGTCTGCTGCTCGCCGCCGCGACCGTCCTCGCGATCCGCTTCGTCCGCAAGCTGACGGCCCTGCAGACCCTCAAGGCCGCGCAGGGCCCGTACGAAGCCGCGTAGTCCTCACACCACCCGGGGACCGGGACCGCCGGGACCGCCGGGACCGCCGGGCGCGCCGGGACCGCCGGGCGCGGAGTCCGGCCCGGAGTCCGGTGCGGAACCCGGCCCGGAGCCCGGCGCGGGCGGCCGGACCGGGATGGTGAACTCGCACCACACGCACTTCCCGCCGCCCCGCGGCTCCACGCCCCACGCGTCCGCCAGCCGGTCCACCAGCAGCAGCCCCCGACCCGACACCGCCCAGTCGCCCGCCTCGCGCTGCCGCGGCAGGGCGCTGCTGGTGTCCTCCACCTCGATCCGGATCCGCCCGTCCGGGGTCAGCCGCATGCTGACCTGGCCGACCCCGTCCGTGTGGACCAGGGCGTTGGTCATCAGCTCGTCCGCCGCCAGCTCGATCTCGTCGGCCTGGTCCCACGCGCCCCAGGCCGCGACCGCCGCCCGGATCAGGTGCCGGGCCATCGCCGGGGCGTCGCGGTCTCCGGGGTTCAGGCTGTGGCGCAGCGGACCGCCGCCGCGCGGGGCGGGGGCGCCGCGGCGGCGCAGCAGGAGCAGCGCCATGTCGTCCCCGCCCCCGGAGTCGCCGACCAGGTCGCACAGGACGTCGGCGAGTTCCTCCACGTCGGCCGGTCCGCTCCGGACGGCCTCCATGAATTCCCGCATGCCCGTCTCGGTGTCCTGGCCGGGCCGGTCGGTCAGGCCGTCCGTGCACAGCAGCAGGGTGTCGCCGGGGTGCAGGTCCAGGCTGGTGACGGGGAATCCCGTACCTGCGGCGCGGCCGTCCGGCGGTTCATTGGCCGGCAGGCCCAGCGGCAGACCGCCCACCACCTGGATCCGGTGGCAGCTGCCGTCACCGCGCCGGACCACCGGGTCGAGGTGCCCGGCGCGCACCATCCTGCAGGCGCCGGTGGTGAGGTCGATCTCGGCGTACGTGCACGTGGCGAACCGTTCCGTCTCCAGTTCCCGGAGGAAGGCCGAGGCCCGGGCCATGGCCGCGCCCGGGGTGTGCCCCTCGGAGATGTACGCGCGCAGCGCGATCCGCAGCTGCCCCATGACCGCGGCGGCGTCCGTGTCGTGCCCCTCCACGTCGCCGATCATCACGCCGACGCGGCCGCCGTCGAGCGGGATCACGTCGTACCAGTCGCCGCCGATGTCCCGCCCCATCCGGGCCGCCCGGTACCGTACGGCGATCCGCGCCCCCGCCACCTCCGGTATCCGGCGCGGCAGCATGGCCCGCTGGAGGCCCTCGGCGAGATCGTGCTCCTGCTCGAAGAGGATGGCGCGCTGGAGGCTCTGGGCGATGCCGCTACCGAGGGCCATCAGCACGTTCTGCTCCTCGGCGGTGAAGTCTCCGTCCCGCGTGTAGAGCAGTCCGAGGGCGCCGATGGGCCGCCCCTGGGCGATGAGCGGCAGGTAGACCCCGCTGCGGACGTCGAGCGGCTCGATGTACGGCCACAGCAGCGGGTAGCGGCTCTGGAACTCCTCGCGGGAGCCGAGGTAGACCGGCCGCAGACCCCGTACGGCCTCGCTCAGCGGCAGCGGGGCGTCGATCCGCGTGTACTCGGTCTCCGGGACGTACGCGCCGAGCCGCCCCTCCGCGACCAGGTGGATGCGGCCGCCGTCGACCACGCCGAGCATGACGCTGACCGCGCCGAGGTGGCTCAGGGCCTCGGGGTCCTTGAGGATGTCGGTGACGTCGTTGACCGTACGGGCGTGCGCGAGGATCGCCGTGGTCCGCTCGACGACCCCGGTGAGCCTGCGCCGGCCCTCGTCCCGCTCCCCGCCGGCCCCGGGCTCGCCCGGGTCGTGGACGGCGTCGCGGATGATCCCGATGATCCGGTACGGGCGCCCGTGCGGGTCCCGCAGGATGTGGCCCTGGATGTGGGTCCAGCCCGGGGAGCCGTCCCGGGCGCGGCTGCGGACGTAGGCCCCGTAGTGGCTGCGGCCGCCCTTGAGCGCCTGCGCGACCCGCGCGTCGAGCCGGGTCTCCTCGCCGGAGGCGAGTCGGGGGCGGAGCCCAGCGGGGGTGCCGCTGAACTCCTCGGGGCGCAGATCTACGACCTCGAGAGCGGTGGCGTCCAGATACATCTGCCCGCTGTCGAGGTCCCAGTCGAAGGTGCCCATGCGGTTGAGCGCGAGGCTCGTGTCCGGTCGGGCGGGCCACTCGACCTGAGGGGTCACTCCCCTTTCGGCCACACCCTCAGGGTCTCACCCTTCGGGCGGGCGCGCCGTTCGCGGGGCGGCGGGCGTACCCGGTGTTCGCGGCGTCACCTCGCCGCCCCGCCTCCTCGCCGCCCCGCCTCCTCGCCGCCCCGCCTCCTCGGCGTTCGCGGGCGTCGCGATGCACACAGGACGGGGCCGGCGTGTCGGGCGCATCATCACCCTCCGTATGCGCTAGCCGCCTCTGCTTTCGGTCATATCCCCACGAAAAAGGACCAAAGTCCTGGCCTGTCGTGACCTTTACCGAATGGACGACTTATACGATTTCGCGAAGATTGATCAGCTCATGATCATCTTTAGCGGCGTCAGAAGCCCTCCGACACAGGGACGTTGACGCCACGGCTGTGTGGGGTGTGGCTTGTCGCAAGAGCCGAATACGACCGGAGGCCCGGCCGACGGAAGGAAGGGAGGGGCGGAGGGAGGGACGCGGGAACAGCAGGACGGGGCCCCGTCCCCGGACCGGATATCCGCCGCCCCCGGCGGCTCCGTTGACGCCCGGGACCCCGGTGGGGCCACCGGCCCACGGACCGGCCGCGGCAGCCTCGTCGTGCGGCCGTACCGGGATCCGCTCGTCCTCGGCCCGCTCTTCCGCGACGAGACGGCGGCCACGGCGGCCGAAGCCCCCACCCGTACCGCGGGCGGCAGCGGCACCCCCGGCGGCCCCCGCGTCCCGGGGGCGCAGGCCTCCCGCGGCGGCGGCCCGTCCCCTGCGGCGGCGGCCGGAACTCCGGAATCCGACACCCTCCGCCAGCCCGCCGTCCGCGGGTCGATACCCCGGCCCGCCTCACCGGTGGCCCCGACACCCTCCCCTCCGACACCCTCCCCCCGGACACTGCCCGCCGTGCTCGATCCCGAGCTCACCGAACGCCCCGCGCGGGCCTGTTCCGGATGGTGGGCCCTGGCCGTCGCCGTGCTCGCCACGGGCGGCGGCGCCGCCCTCGCCCGGTACGAGGAGCTCCGCCCCTCCACCTCCCCCGCCGAGGCCTGGCCGCTCGCCCTCTTCGCCGGCTGCGCGCTCCTCACCCTCGCGGCCCTCGCCGGACTGCGCCGCGGCCGTACCGGCCACGCCTGGTCGCTCACCCTCTTCGGACGCTACCGGGGCACGATCCGGCGCACCGGCCTCGTCTGGTCCAGCCCGCTGCCCCGGCACGCACGGGTCGACGTACGGCTGCGGCACTGGCGCAGCGAGCCGCTCTGCGTCGTCGACGCCGAGGGCACCGCACTGCGGTCCGTGGTCCTCGTCGTATGGCGGGTCAGGGACACCGCCCGCGCACTGCTCGCGGTGGACGACCACACCTCCTACCTGCGCGGGCAGGTGGAGTCCGCGGTCGCCCGGGTGCTCTCCCGGATGCCCGCCGACTCCTTCGGCCCGGCACCCGCCGAACCGGAGACCCTGCGCGACACCGAGGCCGTGGGCGACGAGCTGACCCGGATGCTCGCCGCCGAGTGCAAGGCCGTGGGCATCGAGGTCTTCTCCGCCCGGCCGTTGAACGTGGAGTACGCGCCCGAGGTCGCCGCCGCGATGCAGCGCCGCCGGATCGCCTCGATCGACGCCCGGCACCGGGACTCCGTCCTGACCTCCGTCCTCGACGCGGTCGACGACACCGTTCACCGGATGTCGGACCGCGGGCTCGTGGGCCTGGACGACTACGAACGCAAGGCCCTGGTCAAAGACTTGACCGTGGCCTTCTACACGGCGCGCGGCCCTGCCGTCGACGCCCACTGAAGAACACCCCCGAGGGATAAGGAATCCTGCATGCGCACGCCCGAGTTCACCGAAGAGATACCCGACACCTGCGACTGCGCCGGCTGCGCGCGGGGCACGACGGCCGTCAAGTCCGCCACCCGCCGCCGCTGCACCCTGCGCGGAGCCGTGGTCGCGGCCGTCGGTGCGACGCTGCTGATGGGCACCGGCGTGGGCGCCGCCTCCGCCGAACCGGCCCCGGCCCGAGCGGGCTGGGACGGCTCGAAGTACTGGTACAAGGACGCGACCGGCTGGTGGCGCTGGACCAGCCACTACAGCAAGTACATGGCGAACGGCGGCAGTTCCAGCGCCTCAAAGCCCTCCTCAGGCTCCTCGGCCTCCTCCTCTTCCTCCTCGGTACGCACCTCCGAGCCGACCTTCCGTGGCCGCGCGGGCTGGGACTCGACGGACCGGGTGTACTGGTACAAGGACGGGACCGGCTGGTGGCGCTGGACCAGCCACAAGGACAAGTACGAACGCTACGCAGGCGGTTCCGGCTCCTCCGGCGGCTCGGGCTCGTCGGGCTCCTCCGGCGGTTCCTCGGGCAGCTCCGGCACTCCCGTCCGCCAGGGCACCGAAGGCGCCATCTCCTTCGCGAACAGCCACCTCGGCGACAACTACGTCTGGGGCGGCAACGGCCCGCACGGCTGGGACTGCTCGGGCCTGGTGCAGGCCGCCTACCGCTCCGCGGGCATCTCCCTCCCCCGCGTGGCCTCCGACCAGTACCGGGCCACCACCCCGATCTCCCGCTCCGAACTGCGCCGCGGCGACCTGGTCTTCTGGACCTCGAACGGCAGCACCTCGGGCATCCACCACGTCGCCATCTACCTCGGCGACGGCAAATACCTCGAAGCCCCCCGCCCGGGCAAGCAGGTCCGCATCTCCAGCTTCAGCGCGTACAACCCGAACATGTACGGCCGCGTCCGCTAACGGACAGGACGCGCCACCGAACGCTCGCGCCGGCCATCGGTGCCCTGACGGCCGGCTGGTCGAGATCACACTCGACCAGCCGGCCGGACGGTGCGGGACACTGGCCTCTGGTTGTGGCCTTGGTCGAGGGGGAGCTCGTGGTCGCGCTGCATGCTGAAGGGGTCCGGCGGGTGGCGGACGAGCGACGGAGCTATCACTACGTCGGACCGGCCGAGTTGAGGAGTCTTGTCCGACCGGACCGAGCGGGTCGGAGCATGCGTTCTCCGGCCGACTTCAACGAGTGGACTGCGGATCGAACGGTGGAGGAATTGGCCGATCCCTTCACCTTCGTCGTGGATGCGGCCGGTGTGCTGCGGCTCGCGCCGCGGCGTAGCGAGCACGTGGTGTGTGCTGCTGGAGAAGCGGTTCTGGGCGCCGGCGAGATCGGCTTCAGGCAGGAGTCCGGGAGGTGGGCGGTCGACGAGGTCAGCAATCAGTCGACCGGTTACTGCCCGGACGTCGGCTCCTGGCCGGCCGTCGCCGAGGCCCTGGACCGCGCCGGGGTCGCCCGCCCGTCCGGCTTCACGCACGAGGTCGAGTTCCGGCGCTGCCCCGCCTGTCGACAGCTCAACATCGTGCGCGAGGGAGACTTCTTCTGTGTCTTCTGCGACGAGGCCCTGCCACGTGAGTGGAACGTGGACCGGCCCGCGGCCCGGCTCCTCAGAGCTCCACTCGACGCGGCAGACAGCGGGTCGTCGACCTAGGCCGTCTCTTTCGGATCTTGCCGTAGCGCAGGACGACGTGGCCGTCGGAATCGGCGACATCGGCCTGTCCGTCCCGAAGCCTCCCCGAGGGCCGTTCGCCCCGGGGAGGCTTTCGCTTGCTGCGGGAGCCTGGGCTACCGGACGGCCGTGCCGGACGGCGGGCACGAGGTCGTGGGGGTGCCCTGGACCGGGGGCACGACCGCGCCGCCCGTCAGGGACGGGCAGGCCGCGGAGGGCGGGGCGGGGGCGGACTCGGAGACCGCCTGGGACTCGTCCGCGGACGGCGACTGCGACGCGGGCTCCGAAGCGGACTCCGAGGTGGAGGCGGACGTGGAAGCGGACTCGGACTCGGACTCGGACGGCGCGATCGCCGGGGACGCGGACGGCGACTCCGGCGGGGACGTCGACGGCGATGCCGAGGGGGACTCGGATTCCGAGGGCGAGACCGACGGGGACTGCGAAGTCGACTCGGATGCCGAGGGTGAGGGTGAGACAGAGGGCGACGGGGACTGGGATGACGGCGGGGGCGAGGTCACCGGAGGGGAGGTGACCGGGGACGGGGAGGGGGTCGGCGGCTGGGTCGGGAAGATCGGCGGCGGGATCGGCTTGTCGTGCTTGCCGTGGTGGTCGCCCCGGTCGCGCTCGTACCAGCGGCGGTCGTGGTGGTCGTAGATCACGAAGGTGTTCACGATGGTCACGGACGGCGCGATGACCACGACCTGCGCGGGCCGGTACGAGGTCCAGGGCTGTCCGGAGTGCTTCGGGTCGGCCCGCAGCGCCACCGGGGACCCCAGCGGGTTCCCGCACGCGCACCGCACCCTCGGCACGCCGCGGTCGTCCACGAGCACGGCCGTCCCGGCCTGGAGCACGGCCTGGTAGGCGGTGGCCCTGCCGTCCCGGTAGCCGTGGTTGGTGACCCGGGTGTCCATGCGCAGCTGGACCGGGGTGAGCGAGCGGAGGTAGCCGGGTACGGCCGACGGCTGGAGGCCGAGCGCCGAGGCGAACGCGGCGTTCTTCGCCGGCTGCCCCGACAGCACCTTGATCTGCTTCTCGACGTCGCAGCTGGCTACGTCCCTCGTGCCCCCGTAGAGGCCCGGCGAGGACCCGGCGACGCTCCGCGTGACCGTGGTCGCGGTCGCGGTCCCGGTGGCGGGAGCCGCGGACGGCGGCGGGCTCTCCGGCGGCGGTGTGGCCTGCTCGGCGGCGGTGGACTCGGTGAAGGGGTCCGGCCCCGACGCCGCGGCGGGCTGCAGGAACACCTCGCCGCCCGCGGAGGTGGCGCCGCCGCCGGTCGGCCTGGTCAGTACGACGGCCAGGGTCACGGCGGCGGCGAGGGCGACGATCGCGGTGGCGAGGCGGGGAACGGACCGCCACCAGGGCTTCGGCGGCGGCCCGGACGCTCCTCCGGAAGGACCACCCTGACCGCCTGGACCACCCGGACCACCCGCCCCGCCGGATCCCCCGGGAGGCGCGGGCGGCGGCGACGGCGGCCCTTCCCGCCCGCCGGACAGCGGCCCGGAAGGCGGACCCGTGGGCCGCCCGGACGACGAGGGGTACGACGACGGCTGCGAGGGTGCCTGCGACGGGGGCTGCGACGGGGGCTGCGGCGGCGGCTCACCGGAGGGTTGTGTGGTCACGGACTCTTCTTCCCAGGCGGAGGAGTCCGGTCCCTGTGGATGTTCCGCAGGCGGTATGCGGAGATCTCCGGATTTCTGACGCTCCTGGCGACCATTGTGTGCGCCGTCCGGGTGGTGGCCGCAAGCCGGGGATGCCTACGGTGTCGGGGTGATTCATCCCGAAATACCCCATCCGGCGACGTCGGCGTCGACCGCGCGAGCCTGGCGCGACGCCCTCGTGGCCGTCCTCGCGGGCTTCGCCGTGATGGCCGCGGTCTCCGCGGCCGGCCTGGTCCTGGCCGGAGCCGGAGACCTGCCGGGCGGCGGGTTCCCGCACGTGGTCGCCGCCGTCGTGGTGATGGCGGCCGGCGGCTCCGTCGACGTGACGGGCGGGGCCGGTTTCCTGGCCGGGGCCGACGCGAGCCTGTCGGTGCTCCCCCTGTCCGTCAGCCTGGCCGGGGCGCTGACCGCCGGCCTGCTCTTCCTGCGCCCGCTGCGCCACCGGGCGGTGGCCGGACCGCGCGAACTCCTCGCCCGCGCCGCGCCCTTGGTGATCCTCTGGCTGGCCGCGCTGACGGGCACCGCCCTCCTGGCCAGCCGGGACTTCACGATCTCCACGGGCAACTCGACCATCGGAGACATCGACGAACTCCTCGACTCCACACCGACGGTGGGGTTCAAGGCCGCGATCCCCGCCACCCTCGGCTTCGGACTGCTCTGGATCCTGGGCCTGTTGCTGATCGTCCTCCTGGTCTCGCGCCGCGCGCCGCTCCCTGCCTCGCTGGTCCGCTTCCACGCGGCGGTGCGGCCGGCGGCATCCGCCGTGGTCGCGCTCCTGCTGGCGTACGTGGTCATCGGCGTCGGCACCGGCCTGGTAGTGGCCGCGACCCAGGGGCATGCGGACCGCACCCTGGCGGTGATCCTGCTGGGCCTGCCGAACCTGGTCTGGTTCGCCCTCACGATCGGCTTCGGAGGGGCCTGGGAGGGCAAGGCCGACGGTCCGTTCGGGCTGCCGATGCCACAGGTCCTGGACCAGGTGCTGCGCGCCACCGGTTCCGGCTCCGGCTCCGACCTGTCCACCGTCGACGCGGCCTCGCTCGCGGAGCGGGACTCCCGCGTGTGGTGGCTGGTGGTGCTCGCCGCCGTCCTGCTGATCGGCGCGGGCGCGCTGGCGGCCGCCCGTTCCCCGGCCCGTGTCCGGCCCTGGCAGCACGCGCTGCACCTGGCCGTGGCCCTGGCGCTGGCCACCTTGGCGGTCTGCCTACTGGGCCGGGTCCAGGCCCAGTTCGGCCTGTCGGTCCTGGGCATCGGCGACGTCGGCGACCTCAGCGGCAAGGTGGAACTGCGCGCGCTCCTCTGGCGCACGGTCGGCCTCGCCTTCGTCGCGGGCGCGGCCGCCGGATTCCTCGGAGCGCTGCTCCCCAGCCGCCGCCGACACCGCTGACCGGCTCACCGGCGGCCCGCCGCCCGGACCGACGATTGCGCCGTACGAGTGAATCGACAGAAATCGGTTCATCGGGGGATCGTTTCTGCATGTCACGCTCGCCTCCGTGAACATGACCAAAGGCCTGTTCCGGCCGCTTCACGCCGCGGGCCTGCTTGCCCTCTCCGCGCTCGCGCTGACCCTCTCCACCGCCCTCCCCACCCAGGCGACCGGCCCCGGCACCCGTTACCTCTCCGGCGACCCGGGCCACGAGGACGCCAGCGCCCAAGCCGTCTCCGTCAGCCGGGTGTTCTGCCCGCGCGGCACGACCGTGCAGTCCGGCGGATACTCCACCGCGCGCTGGGACCGCGCCCGCGACGGCTCGCTCCGGCACGCCGTCCTGGCCAGCCACCCCGTCCTCGACGGCGCCGGCCGCAAGGGCTGGTACGCCTCGGCCTCGCACGCCGAGGTCACCGCCCACGTCGTGTGCGTGCCCTCCGCGGACGGCGACTAGGTCGTCTCCGTCGGCGAGGCGGCCCGGAACACCGGCAGGGCCCACCGAGGCGGCGGCGCCACCGCGTCGCCCGGCCCCGCCCCGGCCCCGGCCCCGGCCCCCGACGACGTCGCCCCCGCCCCCGCTCGGCGCAGCGCCCCCGTGAACTCCAGGCAGCTCTCCCACCGGTCCTCCGGCGACTTCGCCAGGGCCCGCGCCAGGACCTCGTCCACCCCGGCCGGCAGGCCGGACCGCCGCGATGACACCGGGGGCGGCGGGTCGTACTGGTGGGCCCAGAGCAGGGCCATGTCGTCGTCGCGCTGGAACGGCGGGCCGCCGGCCAGGGTTTCGTAGACCACGCACCCCAGGCTGTAGACGTCGCAGCGCCCGTCCACCGGCTTCCCGGAGATCTGCTCGGGCGCCACGTAGTCCAGGGTCCCGACGAACTGGCCGACGCTCGTGAACCCGGTCAGCGACAGCGATTTCTTCGTCAGCCCGAAGTCCGTGAGGTAGACGTGCTCCGGGTGCTCGCTGTCGGTGCCCGCCGCGACGAGGATGTTGCCGGGTTTCACGTCCCGGTGGACCAGGTCGTGGGCGTGCGCCGCGTCCAGCGCCGAGGCGACCTGACCGGCGATCCGGGCCGCCGTGTCCACGGGCAGCGGGCCCGTCCGGTCCAGCAGGGCCCGCAGGTCCTGGCCGGCCACGTACCGCATGGCGATGTAGAGCATCCCGTCCGTCTCGCCCGCTTCGAAGACGGGCACGATGTGCGGGTGGTCGATGGCCGCCGCGACCTTCGACTCGTGCGCGAACCGCTGCCGGAAGGTGTCGTTGCGCGCCAGCTCGGGCGCGAGGAGCTTGAGCGCCACCGTCCGGTCGAGGCGTACGTCGTGGGCGCGGTAGACCACCGCCATCCCGCCGCGGCCGATCTCCTCCTCCACGACGTAGCCGGCGATCCGCCGTCCCCGCAGGTCACCGGCGCGCCCGCGCACCGGGCCCCCGCCCGGCCCCGGGTCACCGCCCGCCTCCGGGTCGCCGCTCGGCGCCGAGCCCATCGCCCCCATCACCCCGCCTCCGGCCCGGCCGGTCCGACGATCCGGGTGGGCGGGTGCGCGGGCGCGGGCTCGGCCGGGTCCTTTCGTACGTCGGCCGCTCCTGCCGCGTCCGATTCCCGCGGCGGTGCCTCCCGCGCGGGCGGAGCACCCGGCCCCGCGTCGACCGCGTAGGTCATCAGGCGGCTCCCGTCCGCGTACATCCACCGTGCCGCCGTGTCGTCGTAGAGCCACACGGACTCCCCGTCGAGGACGATCCCGGCCCGCATGCCCCGGGTGGAGCGCCGGAAGGCCTCGGCGTCGAGCCGCCCGGCGGCGAGTTCGGAGACCGCCCGCCGGTAGCGGTCCAGCAGTTCGGCGCCGTGCGCGAGCAGCGGCTGCGGGTCCTCGGTGCGCGTCAGCGGACGGCCGCCCGTGGGCGGGGGCTGCGGGACGGCGACGAGGAGGCGGCCGTCCACCCAGGCGGACCAGCCGTTGGCGCACAGGATCTCCCCCCATTCGCCGCGCCGGGCCAGCAGCCGCACGGGCAGGAAGGCGTCCAGGGCGGTGGTGGGCCGGGAGGGGTCGGGGGTCTCCCAGGCGGGCAGGCCCTCCTGGGGCACGACGTGGGTGGGCCGGAAGTCGGCGGCCGGGCCGGGCATCGTCACGGGGCCTACTTCCGCATGATCGCGGGCTCGTGGCGGCGCAGCAGCCGCAGGACCAGGACCCCGAACAGGACGGACAGCGCCACCAGCATGCCCAGGTTGAGCAGCCACACCCCGGCGCTGTGCGCGAAGAGGGGGTCGTCGGTGAGCCTGCCGGGCACGATCGAGCCGAGGCCGATGGTGCCGGCCATCGCACCGAGGGCCCAGCGGGACGGCACGAACCAGGCGAGTTGCTCGATCACCGGTACCCCGTTCAGCTGGAGCAGGGCTCCGCAGAAGACCACTTGGACGATGGCGAGGAGGACCAGCAGCGGCATGGTGACCTCCTCCTTCTTGACCAGGGCGGAGACCAGCAGGCCGAGCATCATCGCCGTGAAGGACAGCAGGGCCACGGCGATGGTGATCTCGATCAGCGGGGGCAGGAACACGCCTCGGCCGTCCGGGGCGTTGTGTTTCACTCCGAACAGTCCGACCAGGGTCAGCACGACGGCCTGGGCCACGGTGATGGCCCCGAGCACCACCACCTTGGACATCAGATAGGCCGAGCGTGACAGCCCGACGGCGCGTTCGCGCTGGTAGATGACCCGTTCCTTGACGAGCTCGCGCACGGCGTTCGCCGCTCCGGTCAGCACCCCGCCGACGCACAGGATCAGCAGGGCGTTGATCGCCGTCTCCTGGGTGAGGGCGCTGCCGGCCAGGGCACGGGCCATGGCGCCCATCACGAACGGCAGCGCGATCATGATGGCGAGGAAGGTCCGGTCGGCGCCGAGCGCGGCGGCGTACCGCCGGATCAGGGTGGACAGCTGGGAGCCCCAGCTCTGCGCCTTGGGCGGGGCGGCGACGAAGGCCTGCGAGGGCCGGTGCCCGCCCTGGTGGGGCTGGCGGGCGGCGGCCGTCACGTACGTGCCGTGCAGCGGCGAGGCCTCGTACTCCCCGGCCCAGTCGCGGCCCTGCTGGCTCTCGAAGGCTTCGAAGGCCTCGGGCCACTGGTCGAAGCCGAAGAACCCGAGGGTCTCGTCGGGCGGGCCGAAGTAGGCGATCCGGCCGCCGGGGGCCAGGACGAGGAGCCGGTCGCAGACGTCGAGGCTGAGCACGCTGTGGGTGACGACGATGACGGTGCGGCCGTCGTCGGCGAGGCCGCGCAGCATGTGCATCACGGAGCGGTCCATGCCGGGGTCGAGCCCGGAGGTGGGCTCGTCGAGGAAGAGCAGCGAGGGTTTGGTGAGCAGTTCCAGGGCGACCGACACGCGTTTGCGCTGGCCGCCGGAGAGGCTGTGGATGGGCTGGTCGGCGCGCTGCCCGAGGCCCAGCTCGCCGATCACCTCGTCGACCCGGGCCTGGCGTTCGGCCTTGGCGGTGTCCTGGGGGAAGCGCAGTTCGGCGGCGTAGGTGAGGGCGCGCCGGACGGTGAGCTGCGCGTGCAGGATGTCGTCCTGCGGGACGAGGCCGATGCGGCTGCGCAGTTCGGCGTAGTCGCGGTAGAGGTCGCGGCCGTCGTAGAGGACGGTGCCGCGGTCGGCGGGGCGCAGGCCGGTCAGGGCGCCGAGCAGGGTGGATTTGCCGGCGCCGCTGGGGCCGACGACGGCGAGCAGGCATTTGGCGCCGACGGGGAAGGAGACGCGGTCGAGGAGGGTCTTGCGGCCGTGGTCGACGGCGACGGCGAGGTCCTGGACGTCGAGGGACACCTCGCCCGTGTCCACGTACTCCTGGAGCTGGTTGCCGACGAGGCAGAAGGCGCGGTGTCCGATGCCGACGATGTCGCCTTCGCCGATGGCGGCGGCGCGGTCGATGCGGGCGCCGTTGAGGTAGGTGCCGTTGTGGCTGGCGAGGTCGGCGATCTCGTACGTGCCGTCGGCGAGGGAGCGCAGTTCGGCGTGGCGGCGGGAGACGACGAGGTCGTCGACGACCAGGTCGTTGTCGGGTGCGCGGCCGATCCGGACGGCGGCCCTGGCGGCCAGCGGGAGCACCGAGGTCGGCCGGCGGAAGGTGCCGGTCAGGGCCGGGTGGGAGACGGAGGAGGGGCGGTTCAGGGCCGGGGCGGGGTCGACGAGGCGTACGCGCGGGCCGTCGGCGGCGCTGCCGAAGCGCAGTTCGCTGCCGACGCCGACCGCCCATTCGTGGACCCGGTGGCCGTCGGCCCAGGTGCCGTTGGTGCTGTCCTCGTCCTCGAGTGTCCAGTGGTCGCCGTCGGGGCGCAGGACCGCGTGGTGCCAGGAGACGCGGGCGTCGTCGAGGCAGATCTCGCAGAGGGGGTCCCGGCCGACGTGGTACGTCCGGCGCGGGCTCATCGCGGTGGAGCCCCGGTCGGTTTCGAGTACGAGCTCGGGCGCGGTCGCCGCACCGTGGCGCTGGACCATGGAGAGATTTTCCCACGATCGGACCAGCTCGGCAGGGCTCGGCATCACCGCAGGTCAGAACGGCGTTATGGGTAATGACAACGGTCCCCGTTGCAGCCTTTGCCCATCTTCGAGAGGTGCGCTTCACTTCAGGCGACGCATCCGGTGAGATCCGGCGGGAACCACCCGGCCCGATCCGGCGGGAACACGGAACGATTGACGGGGGACGCCATGAGCGCGCAGGACCACGCGCCGCACGAGCACGACGCCACCACAGGCCACGACGAGCACGCGCACGGCGGCCACGACCACGGCCACGGCGGCCACAGCCACGGCGTCTCCATCGACGCGGACCGCCGCTGGCTCGGCATCTCCCTCGGTCTGATCGTCGGCTTCATGGCCATCGAGGTGGTCATCGGCGTCCTGGCGCACTCCCTGGCGCTGATCTCCGACGCCGCGCACATGCTGACGGACGCCGTCTCGATCGTCCTCGCGCTGATCGCGATGCGGCTGGCGGCCCGGCCGGCGCGCGGCGGTTTCACGTACGGCCTCAAGCGCGCGGAGATACTTTCCGCGCAGGCCAACGGGCTCACCCTGCTGCTGCTGGCGGTCTGGCTGGCGTACGAGGCGGTACGCCGGCTGCTCGATCCGCCTCCCGTGGAAGGCGGACTGGTCCTGGTCACGGCGCTCGCGGGCATCGTCGTGAACATCGCGGCGGCCTGGTGCATCTCGAAGGCGAACCGCACCTCCCTGGCCGTCGAGGGCGCGTACCAGCACATCCTCAACGACCTGTTCGCCTTCATCGGCACCGCCGTCGCGGGTCTGATCGTGCTCACCACCGGATTCCGGCAGGCCGACTCGATCGCCTCGCTCGTCGTGGTCGTCCTGATGGTCAAGGCGGGCTACGGTCTGGTCCGCGAGTCCGGTCGGATCCTCCTGGAGGCCGCTCCGGCCCATGTGGACCCGGATGCGGTCGGCGACCGCCTCGTCGGGCAGCCGCCGGTCACCGAGGTCCACGACCTGCACATCTGGACCATCACCTCCGGCCAGGCGGCGCTGTCCGCGCACGTGCTGGTGGCCGAGGAGGGCGACTGCCACGCCGTGCGCCGGGATCTGGAGGCCCTGCTGGCCAAGGAGTACGGGATCACGCACACCACGCTCCAGGTGGACCACGCCCAGGACTCCCTGCTCACCGTCGGCCGCCCGGGCGAGGATCCGGCCGACCCGCACTGCGCGGATTCCCACGGCCCGGTCCACCGCCAGGGACCGCACGAGCACTGAGCCCGTACGGGTACTCGTACGGGTACCCGTACGAGCACTGACTCCCGCCGCGCGGGGCATACATGAGCGTATGACCACCAAACGGAGCGCCGGTCTGCTCCTGTTCAGGGATTCCGGGGCCGCGGGCCTCGAAGTACTGCTCGGCCATATGGGCGGCCCGCTCTGGGAGCGGCGCGACGCGGGCGCCTGGTCGATCCCGAAGGGCGAGTACGGGCCCGAGGAGACCGCGGTCGACGCGGCCCGCCGGGAATTCGAGGAGGAGCTCGGGCTGCCGCCGCCGGAGGGTCCGTACCTGCCGCTGGGAGAGGTGCGGATGATCGGCGGGAAGCTCGTGACGATCTGGGCGGTACGGGCGGACCTGGATCCGGCGCTGGCGGTACCGGGAACATTCACCATGGAATGGCCGCCGAAATCGGGACGTACCGCGGAGTTCCCCGAGTTGGACCGGGTGGAGTGGTTTTCTCCTCCGCTGGCCAGAACCAAACTGGTGGTGTCTCAAATCCCTTTTCTGGAGCGATTGTCCGAACTCTTGAAGAATAAGGGTTGACCTGCCCTTTACTTGCCAACAAACCCCACCTGCATGGACATTGCACCTATGACGAACGTCGTGCTGGTGGGAACCCTGGACACCAAGGGTGTGGAGTACGGCTGGCTGCGCGAGAGGCTGTTGCGCGCCGGCGTCGAAGTGGTCATGGTCGACACAGGAATCATGGACGAGCCCCGGGTGCCCGCCGATGTGCCGCGTGAAGCGGTCGCGCGGGCAGCGGGAACGGAACTCTCGCAGCTACGCGCGGCCGCCGACCGGGGTGCGGCCGTGACCACGATGGCCCGGGGCGCGGAAGCGACCCTCTTACGCCTGCACGCCGAAGGGCGGCTCCACGGAGTCCTCGCGATCGGCGGCAGCGGCGGAACCTCCATCGCCACGAGGGCGATGCGCGCACTGCCGCTGGGCGTTCCGAAGGTGATGGTCTCGTCGATGGCGTCCGGGGACGTGGCCCCGTACGTCGGATCGGCGGACATCACGATGATGTACAGCGTCGTGGACATCGCGGGGATCAACAGCATCTCCGCACCCGTCCTGACCAACGCCGTCGAAGCCGTCGCCGCGATGGCCAAGGGGTTCGAGCGCGCCTCCATGGAACTGCGGCGGCCGGCCCGGCTGGGCGAGGGCAGCCGTCCGCTGATCGCGGCGAGCATGGCGGGGGTGACCACGATCGGCGTGGACGCCGCCCGTGAACGGCTGACCGAGCTCGGCTACGAGGTCCTGGTCTTCCACGTCAGCGGCACCGGCGGCCGCACCCTGGAGAAACTGGCCGGCCAGGGGATCTTCGCGGGCGTCCTCGACCTCACGCTCAGCGAGCTCGCCGACGACCTGTGCGGCGGCATCCTCACCGCCGGTCCCGACCGGCTCAGCGCGGCCGGGCGGGCCGGGATCCCCCAGGTGGTGAGCCTGGGAGCGCTGGACATGGTGAAATTCGGGCCGATGGAGAGCCTGCCCGAGAGGGTCCGCTACCGCCGGATCCGCGTCCACAACCCCTCGATCACGGTGATCCGTACGACCGGGGCCGAATGCGCCGAACTCGGCCGCCGGGTCGCTGCCAAACTCCGTGCGGCCACCGGCCCCACAGCGGTCTGCGTCCCACTGCGCGGACTGTCCACGCTCGGCGCACCCGGTGGCCCCTACCATGACCCCGACGCCGACCGGGCACTGTTCTCGGCACTGCGCGACGGACTGCGGGGCAGCGCCGCCCGGCTGTACGACTACGACACCCACATCAACGATCCAGACTTCGGACGCGCGGCGGCCGACCGGCTGCACGCCATGATCGGCGCGCGGGCCGCGGCCGCCTGAGGTCCCGCCCCGACCCACCCCGCCGAGAGCATCGCGCGGACGGGAACCAGCCGTGGCGGGAATGTGTCCCAGGTGGTGGCCGATCGCCTGGGACGACCGGCCCCGGGGCGCGGTCACGCCACGGCAGGGGGAAAGGCATGAACGGCATGTGGTCGGTTCCCGGTTACTCGGAGATCCGCGAGCTCGGCACGGGCGCCAGCGGCCGCGTGGTGCTCGCCGTCCACGAGGGCACCGGCACCGCGGTGGCGGTGAAGTACCTCAGCGACCGGATGCTCGAGAACCCGGCCTTCGTCCGGGAGTTCCGGGCCGAGGCCCAGTTGCTCGGCGAACTGCGGTCCCCGTACGTGGTCGGGCTGTACGAGTACGTGGAGGCGCCCGGCGGCGCCGCCATCGTGATGGAGCTCGTGGACGGGATACCGCTGAACGCGCTGCTCAAGCAGAGCGGTCGGACCGGCCCCGAGGCGGCGCTGGTGCTGCTCAAGGGCTCCCTGCTCGGACTGGCCGACGCCCACCGCTCCGGTGTGGTCCACCGCGACTACAAGCCGGCGAACGTCCTGGTGGCGGGCGACGGCACCTCCAAGCTCGTGGACTTCGGGATCGCCACCCCGCTCGGTGCCACCCCCGGGGCCGCGGGTACCCCCGCGTACATGGCCCCGGAGCAGTGGCAGGGCCGGCCGGCCTCCCCCGCGGCCGACGTGTACGCCGCGACGGCGACCTTCTTCGAGTGCCTGACCGGCCGCAAGCCCTACGACGGGCAGAGCTTCGCCGAGCTCGCCGTCCAGCACGTCGAGGCGCCGGTCCCCGAGACCGAGGCCCCGGAACCGGTGCGCCCGCTGATCCGGCGGGGCCTGGCGAAGGACCCCCGGCAGCGGCCGGAGAACGCCGAGGCGTTCGTGGCGGAGCTGGAGGGCGTCGCGCAGGCCGCGTACGGGCCCGACTGGGAGGAGCGCGGTCAGCGCAAGCTCGCCGCACTGGCGGCCCTGCTGCCGCTGCTGTTCCCCTCGGCCGCCGCCCCCGCTCAGGGCACCACCGCACTGGCCACGACGACCCTGCCGAAGCCTCCGTCCGGGTGGACCCCGGGCCGGCGCGGCCTGGTCGCGGCCGGGGCGACGCTGGTGCTGGGCGCGGTGGTCATACTCGGCTACCAGGCGGTCGGTGCGGAGCCGGGCGGGGCGAAGGCCCTGAACGCCTTCGCGACCTCCAGCGCCGCGGGGGACGCCCCGGCCTCCCCGGTGGGCCTGCCGAGCCCGTCGGCCTCGCCGAGTGAGAGCATCAGCCCGAGCGCGAGCCCGAGCCCGTCGCCCAGTACGACGCCCTCGCCGTCCGCATCCGCGTCCGCCACGCCGAGCTACAGCAGCCCGCCGACGCCGACGCCGACACCCACCAAGTCGCCGACGCCCACGCCGACCCCGGGCGTGAGCGTCTCCTCGGTGTCCGTCAACCTCAAACCCGTGCGCGCGACGGTGAACGCGGCCGTGAGCCTCAACGCGAAAGGCGGACCCGCCACCGTGACACTCGAATGGTTCCTCGGCACCGCGCCGAACGACCTCTCCTTCGCGAACGGCGCCGAAAGCCTCACCGCCCCCGCCGGATCACCGACCGGCGTGTCGACGAGCCACACCCTCCCGCGCGCGAGCAGCGCCTGCTACCTCACGGTGCGCGTCTCCACCGTGCCCGCCGCGCCCAAGCAGCGGTACGTCTACGCGACCTACCAGTTCCAGGCCTGCGTACAGGTGCCCCGATGAGCGATCCCCGCGCCCCGCAGGGCGAAGACGACTACAGCGCCACCGTGCTCGGCAGCCACTGGATCAGCGGGCCGCCCCAAGGCCCGGAGCCAGACCTGGAGTCCGGGCCGGAGCAAGGGCCGGAGCAAGGCACCGTGCAGCTCCCCGCCCAGCTCCCTGCGCAGCTCCCCGCGCAGACCAAGCGCTTCGACGTGCCCGGCGGGGCCGAGCCCGACCGGGTCGAGGGCTCGGTCCTGCGGTTCGGGCCGGGGGTGACAGCCGCCCTCCCGCTGCCGTTCCCGCTGCACCCGGAGCCGGCCCCGCTCCGCCGGAAGGGCGAGTGGCGGCGCTACACCCTGGCGGCCCTGGTCCTGCTGGGCGTCCTCGTCTACCTCGGCTGGCAGCACTACGGACCTGCCCTGGAGGTCCGCGACGTGACGGTCGCCACCGACCCCAAGGGCCCCGCATGCGATGCGACCGCCGACGTGGTGGCCACCGTACGGACCAACGGGCGCGCGGGGGTGCTCACTTACCGCTGGCTGCGCAGTGACGGCACGCGCTCGGCGCAGCTGACGGAGCGGGTGCCCAGCGGGCAGCGGGAGGCCCGGCTGCACCTGCTGTGGACCTTCCAGGGCGCGGGGACCTACCCCGCCAAGGCCGAACTGCAGCTGGTGTCCCCCACCCGGCGGACGGCCGCGGCAGAGTTCACGTACCGCTGCCGCCCGTAGCCGGCAGACGGATCACCGCGCGGCCGCCGTCGAGGTCCACCCGGGAGCGGGGCGGAGCGCCGTCCTCCTCGTCGTCGCGCATGACGAGGGCGCTCTGCCGCTCCTTGAGCTCGTTCTGCTTGCCCGGCGAGAAGCTCGCGTGCAGCTGCTCGAAACCCGTCGAGGACATCTGCCCCTGCCGGCCGCTCCAGCGCCAGGGCAGCAGTCCGGCGCGGCCCGCGCGTTCCAGCGTCAGGTCGAGGAAGGCGATGGCGGTCAGCAGCAGCGCCAGCCCCGGGATGGTCATGAAGACGACGAAGGCCATGCCCCGACCCTAGCCCCGGTCCTCCTTTCGGCCTACGGCCCGGCAGGCGGAGCCGTTCTTCCGGCCTGCCGTCCGGGACCGTCCGGCCGAGGTGCCCGTACCCCCTTCGCTGGTTGACTCGGAGATGTCGAGGAAAGCTCAGGGACGCTTCCCCGGCACCTCTCACGTCCACGTTCCAGCCGGCGATACACCCCCAACCGGAACGTGGTCGTCCCGCAACGGATCACAAGTCCGCGCGGGAGGCCCGCAGCTGCTTTGGGGAGTGGCTGCGGGCCATTTTGCATATCCCGTTGGAGCCCCTCGGACTGCCGCTCCTAGAACCTCGCGTGCGCGACGATGTCCGCCGCGAACTCCCCCGTCATCGCCGGGGTCACCGTCGGCCGGCACTGCGCGACCGCCGCCAGGTAGTCCTCCGTGCTCGCGCCCAGCTGCGCCGCCGCCGCGCCCCGGGCGCCCACCGCCTCCAGGTCCCGCTCGAAGGACACCTGCGCCGCGATCCGCGCCGCGTGCTCGATGTCGGCCGGGGTGAACAGCTCGCTCGCCTCCACCAGCGCCGCCACGTCCACATCGCCGCGCCCCGCCGTGTAGCGGGCCCAGATCGCGGCGCGGGCGCCCGCGTCCGGGGTGCCGATCGGGATCAGGTAGTCGAAGCGGCCGGGCCGCAGGAAGGCCGGGTCGAGGGAGCGGATGGAGTTGGTCGCGCAGACCAGCAGCCGTTCGTCGCCCTCCCGGAAGCCGGGTATCAGCTTGAGCAGCTCGTTGGTCACCCCGTGGATCCCGCCGGGCTGCGCGGGCTCGGTGCGCACGGGTGCGATCTCCTCGACCTCGTCGATGAAGACGAGCACCCGCTCCAGCTCGGCGATCCGCGAGAAGGCGTCGCGCAGCGCGGTGGCGAGGTTCCCCTCGTCGGCCAGCCGGGAGGGCAGCAGTTCCACGAAGGGCCAGCCGAGCCGGGAGGCGATGGCGCGGGCGAAGGTGGTCTTTCCGGTGCCGGGCGGGCCGAACAGGGTGATGGCGCGCGGCGGCCGGACCCCGTGCACGGCGGCCCGCTCGGGCTCGGCGAGCGGGAGGACCACGCGCCGCTCGATGAGGTCCTTCTCCTTCTCCATGCCGGCGACCTTGACCCACAGGTCGTTGGGGAGGAAGCGGCCGCCGAGGTCGTCGAGGAGGCCCGCAGCCGGTCCGTGCAGCGGCTCGGTCTTCTCGAAGTAGGCGACGGCGGGCTGCCGGGTGTAACCGGCGTTGAGCAGTCCCTCGCCGAGCAGGTCCTCCTCGGGCAGGACGTAGGCGATGCGGCCCACGCGGGCGGCGATGAGCCGGCGCTCCAGCTCGACGAGCAGGGCGCTGGCCAGGCCCCGGCCGCGCCAGCCGGAGGCGATGGCGATGCGCATCACCCAGGCCCGTTCGCCGGTGACGCAGGCGAGCGCGGCGCCGATCGGGACGCCCTGGTGGACGGCGACCACGCAGGGCTGCCGGTCGGTGAGGGCGCTGATGCACTCGGCGAGGGAGAAGACGGACTCCTGGCCGAGTTCGGCCGTGGTGTCGATCAGATGGACAACGGCCGCGAGATCGCTCTCGCGGTAGTCGTGGATCAGCCAGTTCACCGGGTACCGCCCCTCGTTCGTACTCCTGTGCGCCTTCTGCGTACCTTCTGCCGCGAGGCTAGGGGCGGGCGGGCCCTGCGATCACGCTCCGTCGTGCACAACTACCGGTCCGTAAACCGTCCGTGTCGTCCATAGACTGGTGTTTTCCGCCCGAACTGACGACCGAGGATCCGTACGCCTTCATGACATCCCACATATCCACCGTCCGAGCGGGCAGGCAGCCGTACGTCGTCTGGCTGGTTCCGGCCCTCTGGACCCTGGCGCTCGGTCTGTGGGGTCTCTCCCGGCAGAACAGCGTGTGGCGCGACGAGGCGGCGACCTGGCAGGTGGCGGGGCGCTCCGCCGGCGAGATCTGGCACATGCTGGGCACGGTGGACGCCGTCCACGGGGCCTACTACCTGCTGATGCACGTCCTCTTCGAATGGTTCGGGGCGAGCACGACGACCCTGCGCCTCCCCTCGGTGCTGGCCATCACGGTCGCCGCCGCCTGTGTGGCACTGATCGGGCGCCGGCTGGCCGGGCCCTGGGCGGGGCTGGGCGGCGGGCTGGCCCTCGGGCTGCTGCCGGCCGTGCAGTTCCAGCTCCAGGAGGGCCGCGCGTACTCCCTGGTCGCGGGGGGCGCCGGAGTCTCGACCCTGCTGCTGGTCTCACTGCTGGCCCGGCCCCGACCCGGCCCCGGTCGGCGGACGTGGCCGCGCTGGACGGCGTACGGGGCCCTCGTGCTGGTCTGCGCCCTGCTGAACTGGTTCTCGCTGCTGATCCTGCCCGCGCACGCGCTGACCCTGTGGTGGGTCGGGGCCGGGCGCGGTGTCCTCGCCCGCTGGCTGGCCGCCTCCGCGGTTGCCGTGGCCGGGGCGCTGCCGCTGATCCTGTTCAGCCGGACCCAGTCCGGCCAGGTGTCGTGGATACCGCCGCTGACCTGGCCCATGCTGATCGGTCCGGCCGTCCTGCTGGCGGTCGGCGCGATCGGAGCGTGGGCGGACCGGTGGAACGGGCCCCGGCCGGGCCGTCCGGGCCGTCCGCACCGGCTGTCGGCGGCGGCCGTCGGGCTGCCGCTGCTGGCGGTTCCGCTGCTGGGTCTGGCCGCGGCCTCGCTGGTCCAGCCGCTCTTCCTGGACCGGTACGTGCTGTTCTCCATGCTGGGTCTGGCCCTGCTGATCGGCGCCGGGCTGGGCGCGGCCGTACGGGTCCTCGCGCCCCGGTGGCCCCGGGCCTCGGCCGCGCTCGTGCCGGTCGCGGTCGGGGCCTCGGCGCTGGCGGTGCTGCCGGTGGCGCTCGCCGACAGGTCCCCGGCCAGTCGGATCGACGACGTGCTCTCCGTGGCGGGGGAGGTGGCCCGGCTGAAACGGGCCGGCGACGCGGTGCTCTTCGTACCGGCGGCCCGGCGGGACACCGCGCTGGTCTCCCCCGGGGCGTTCGCGGGCCTGGCCGACGTGGCGCTGGCGCGCGGCCCCGCGGAATCGGGCACCCTCAAGGGCGAGGAGGCTTCGCCGGCCGCCATCCGGGCGGCGCTGGAGGCGCCCCGGCGGATCCTGCTGGTGACGGACTCGGGTCCGAAGGCCAGGCCGTCGGGTTCCGAGGCGGACCGGGCGAAGACCGCCGTCCTGAAGGCGCAGTTCAAGGTGGTGGAGGACCGGCAGGTCCGGGGCCGCCGGGTGACGGTCTACGAACGGCTCTGAACGGGCTCCGAACGGCTCTGAGGAAGCCGCGCGGCCGTGCGCGCGGCCGTCTGAGAACCGCGTGAGAACCACACCGGAACCTCTGATTCACAGCCGATTCTCAGGGAAGACTCGGCTCCGGCCACAGGTTCGCCCGAGATGCTCTGTACATGATCCAGCGCATCCCCTCCCGACCGGAACGCCGCCCCCGCGCCCGTGGCCGGCGTGCGACCCGGATCCTCCTGGCCCTGGCCTCGGCGACGGCCCTGCTGAGCCTGAACATCCCCGCCGCGCTCGCCGAGCCCCCGCTCGGAGTCACCACCACGGCCGCCGCCGATGCCGTGGCCGGGCGGGTCGGCGCGCTCTTCTCGGGCGGCCTCGACGGCGGGCACTTCTGCACCGCCGCCGTGGTGCGCAGCGACGACCGCGATGTGATCGCCACCGCCGCGCACTGTCTGGACAGCCTGGACAGCACCTACTTCGCGCCCGGCTACCGGGACGGCGAGGCCCCGTACGGGCTGTGGAAGCTGACCAGCGCCTACATGGCCCCGGACTGGAAGGACGGCCAGAACCCGGACGACGACATCGCCTTCGCGACGGTGGTCCCGGCCGACGACCGGCAGGGCGAGTCCGTCGAGGACCTGGTCGGCGCCTTCCCGGTGGCCGCGGAGCAGTCGGCCGACGCCACGTTCTCCATCGTGGGCTACCCGAGCAGCGACGACTCCCCGCTGCACTGCGCCAACACCACGACGTTGTTCTCCGAGACCCAGCGCCGCATCGAGTGCCCGGACCTCAGTGGCGGGACCAGCGGCAGCCCCTGGCTCGTGGACGGCGCCCTGGCGGGCGTGCTCGGCGGCTACCAGGGCGGCGGGGACGTCCCGGAGGTCTCGTACAGCGCGGTCATGGGCGACCAGGCGGTCGAGCTCTACCGCGAGGCCGCCGACAGCGACTGAGGAAGACGGCCTACGCGCGGGGCGCGGTCTGGGGCTGCCGCTCGGGCTGGGCCGCCGTCGCCTCGGGTACCGAGAACCAGGTCGGCTCGTCCCGCAGGGCCCGCCGGATCCGGTCCACGGCGAAGGACTCCAGCGGCTCGGGCAGCGCGTCGGGCGCGAACCAGGCCACCTCCAGCGACTCGTTGTCGTTGACCCGGGCCCGCCCGCCCGTGGCCCGGCAGCGGAAGGTGATGTCCTGGAACTGGCAGACGTCCCCGTTCGGATAGGTGATCGGCGGCAGCATCTCCACCAGCACCACCCGTTCGGGGACGCACCGCACCGCCGTCTCCTCGAACACCTCGCGCGCCGCCGTTTCGGCCGGCTGCTCCCCCGGCTCGGCGATCCCGCCGATCACCGACCACCGCCCGGTGTCGGCGCGCCGCCCGAGCAGGACCCGCCCCTCGTCGTCGACGACGATGGCGGTCACCCCGGGGAGCAGGAGCAGCTGGTGCCCGGCGCTCGCGCGCAGGGTCCGGATGAAATCGGGTGTGGTCATCCCCCGACCCTACGAGGACTCCGACCCCACGAGGGCTCCGACCCCACGGGCAGCTCGACCCTACGAGGCCTTGCCGGCCCTGCCGATCCGGCGGACGAGGGTCCAGCCGAGCCCGAAGGCGGCGACGGCCACCAGAAGGTACTCGGCGAGCGGCCCGAACCGGGTGGCGGGGGTCTGGCTCGACCGCAGCGGGATCGCCTCGACCAGGGCGTCGGCGGTGAACATCTCGGTCCGGCTGACGACCGTGCCGTCGGGGCGGATGACGGCGCTGACCCCGCTGGTCACCGGGACCAGCACGGTGCGGCTGTGCTCGACGGCCCTGACCCGGTCCATGGCGAGCTGCTGGTAGGTCATCTCGGTGCGGCCGAAGGTCGCGTTGTTGCTGGGTACCGCGAGGACCTGGGCGCCCGCCTGGACGGTGGAGCGGACGGCGTCGTCGAAGGCGGCCTCGTAGCAGGTGACCATGCCGACCCCGCTGCCCGCCATGTCGAAGACGCCGGGCTCCTTGCCGGGGCCGAAGTCGCGCCGTACCCGGTCGACGTCGGAGCTGAAGAGCCGGACGAAGGACCGCATCGGGATGCGCTCGCCGAAGGGCTGGATCTTGCGCTTGTCGTAGGTGTCGACGGGGCCCTTGACCGGGTCCCACAGGATCATCGTGTTGCGCAGCGGCCCCGTCTCGGGGACCAGTACGGAGCCGATCGCCACGGGAACCCCGATGGTCCTGACGGCGTTGTCGATCACCGTGTAGGCATCGGGCTCGGCGAAGGGGTCGATGTCGGAGGAGTTCTCCGGCCAGACGACGAAGTCCGGTTTCGCCACCTTGCCGAGTTTGACGTCCTCGGCGAGCTGGAGCGTGCGGTTGGCGTGGTTGTCCAGGACCTGGCGGCGCTGGGAGTTGAAGTCCAGACCGGTCTGCGGGACGTTGCCCTGGATGACGGCGGCCGTGACGGTGCCGTCCTCGGCCGCGACCGACACCAGCGGCCGGGCGGCGAGTGCCCCGGCGAGCGGGGCGGCCACGGCGGTGGCGGCGAGCAGCGCGGCGGTGGCCCGGCGGGTGTCCGCGCCGACGCGCACGACCTCGTAGAGCCCGAATCCGCACAGGGCCACGGCGAAGGAGAGCAGCGGGGTGCCGCCGAGCGCGGCGAGCGGCAGGAAGATCCCGTCGGGCTGGCCGAAGGCGAGCTTGCCCCAGGAGAAGCCGCCGAAGGGGGCGCGGGCGCGCAGCGCCTCGCCGGCGATCCAGACGGCGGCGCCCCACAGCGGCCAGCCGGGAAGCCGGCTGACGAGGGAGATCCCCAGGGCCGTGAGTCCGATCAGGACCGATTCGAGGGTGACGAGGGCCAGCCACGGGACCGGGCCGACGCCCTCGCCCGTCCAGACGAGGAGGGGCAGCAGGAAGGCGAGTCCGTGCAGGAGGCCCAGACCGAAGCCGGCCCGCGCGCGGCGCCCGTACAGGCAGAAGCCGAGCAGGGCGAGGGCGAAGGGGGCCAGCCACCACAGGGGGCGGGGCGGGAAGCTGAGATAGAGGAGCAAGCCGGAGGCGACGGCGAGCACGGGGCGCTTCAGCCGCCCGGCCCACCGGCGGAGGCCGGAACCGGCCGAAGGCCCCGCCCCGGGTCCGGCTCCGGCGGCCGCTCCGGCCGCCGCTCCCGGTTCCGCTTCGGGTCCCGATCCGGGTTCCGCTTGCGCATCCACATCCGGTCCCGCCTCGGTCGGGTCGGCGGGCTTCGGGGGCTCGTTCCCCGCCGGGCGGGTCGCACTGCTGCTCATCTGGCGGAGTGTACGTCCCCGGGCTGTGCCGGTGGACTGTGCTGCTGGGCTGTGCCGTCGCACGGCTCAGTGGGCGAGGGCGCGCAGATGGGTGCGGATGACGCGGACCGCGTTCTCGGCGTCGTCCACCGTGACGGTGAAGAGCTTGCCGTCCCCGAGCCGCAGTTCCAGGCCCTCACCGCGCCGCACGATGACGGCGGTCCCCTTCTCGGGGCGCCAGCGGTAGCCCCAGCCGCCCCACTGCTGGGGGGTGATCCGGGGCAGGAACTCGGCGGACGTCACCTCGGCCAGCCGGATCTTCCGGCGGGGCACGCCGATGTGCCCGCAGCGTACCTCCATCGCCTCCGCGTCCACGGTGACGGCCACGTGGACGAAGGCCAGGGTGCCGAAGAGGATGAGCAGGCCCACGGCGAGGCAGCCGATCACCGCCATGAGGAGCGCGACGATGCCCACGTCCCAGGCGTAGTCGACGGCGAGCTCGACGCCGAGCGCCAGGCAGGCCGCACCGGCCCCCGCGAGCAGCCACTGCACGCGGTTGGATGCCCGGCCCGTCCAGAGCGGACCCGGGGGGTGAACCGTCATGTGTAGCAGCGTACTCACGTTCCGCACGCACGCCACCGGCTCTCCGGCCCCGTTTCACATCGAGGTCGCCGGACCCCCGCCGCCCGGCAGGAGACCGACCAGCGCGTCGCGCAGGGCCGGACGGCGGAGGGTCACGAAGCGGTGCAGGGTCCGGGAGCCGAAGGCCACCCGCTGGGCGCTGCGGCGGCGCTCGCCCTCGTACGCGCGCAGGGCGGCGGGCAGGCCGGCGGTTCCACGGGCGGTCACGGCCCTGGTCAGGGCCTCGGCGTCGAGGATCGCGGTGCAGGCGCCCTGGCCGAGGTTCGGGGTCATGGCGTGGGCCGCGTCGCCCACCAGCGCGACGGGGCAGGCGGGGTCGCCCGCGCCGCCCGGTCCGCGTGCGCCGCCCGGTCCGTACCCGTCCGTGCGGGTGAAGGCGGGGAGCGCCGGGTGCAGGTGGCGGACCGGGTAGCGGATCCAGGTCCGCGGATCGGTGTCGGCCAGGACCCGCGGGATCGGGTCGTGCCAGCCGGCGAAGGCCGCCCGCACGTCCTCGGCGGTGGCGGCCCCGGGAAGGGCGGCGTACCAGTTGGTGCGGCCGGGCTCGACCGGGGTCATCCCGAAGAAACGGCCGTCGCCCCAGGTCTCGCCGTGGACACCGGTCTCGAAGTCGGCGATGCCGATCCAGGCGTCGGTGCCGAGCTCGCGCGGGCCGCTCCCCCTGCCGAAGCGGGCGGCGCGGACGGCGCTGTTGATGCCGTCCGCGCCGACGAGGAGGTCGGCGCCCCACGCGTCCCCGGCCTCGTAGGCCTGCCCGTACGCGATGCGCGTGCCGCCGAGCCGGTCGAGGGCCGCGAGCAGCGCGTCGATCAGGTAGGGACGGGAGATGAGGAGTTCCGGCCTCCCCGCCTTCCGCTCGATCCGCTCCAGCGGCAGGGCGGCCAGCACCCGTCCGTCGGGGCGCCGTATCCGCGCATCGCGGTACGGGACCGCGCGCTCCCGCAGCGCCTCGCCGAGACCTCGGCCGAGCCGGTCGAGGGCGGCCTGGGCGGTGGGGTGGACGGCGAAGGCGGTCCCGTACCGCTCCGGCGCGGCCCGCCGCTCCAGGACGGTCACCTCCCACCCGGCGCGGCGCAGCCCGATGGCGGTGGCGAGACCGCCGACCCCGGCCCCGACGACTACCGCTGTCCCCGCCGTACCTGCTGCACCCGCGCCCATGACGCACCTCCCGCTCGGCCACCCACAACAGCCACCAACCACCACAGCCGTGGTACTACAGTTGTGGTACCACGGCTGTGGTTAAGCTGGCAACGTGAACTACGGGAACCAGGACCGGAGAGACCGGCTGCGCGACGCGGCCGTCGCGGTGCTCGCGGACGCGGGCGGCCGCGGGCTGACGCACCGGGCCGTCGACGCGGCGGCCGACGTACCGCTCGGCACGGCCAAGAACTACTTCCCGACCCGCGACGCGCTCCTGCGGGCGGTCGCCGAGCGCTGCGTGGAGCAGTACCGGGCGCTCGCCGCCCTTCTCGCGGGTTCCGGTCCGGGCCCGGCGGACCGGGCCGGGCTCGCCGCACTGCTCGCCGGGCTGCTGCGCGACGTGTCCGGACCGGGCCGGCCGCGCATGGTGGCGTACCTGGAGCTCCAGTCCGAGGCGACCCGGCGGCCCTGGCTGGCCGCACTCCTGGATCCGATCGCCGCGTCGGACTTCGCCGCGTACGGGCAGCTGCTGCGAACAGCCGGAATGCCGTCCGGTCCGGAGCAGGCCCGCGCCCTCACCCTCGCGCTGCACGGAGCCGTCCTCCACCTCCTGACCGGCGCCCCGGGCACACTGGCCGCGGCCGGGCTCGACGACCTGGACGCCTTCGCCCGCGCCGCGCTGGCCTCCGTATGCCCCGAAGGCCGCGAGGGCTGCGAAGGCCGCGACCCGAAGGAAGGTGAGGCATGACCACCCGACTCGACCGTGCCGTGGGAGCCGTGCTCGGCTCGGCTGCCGGTGACGCTCTCGGCGCGCCCTACGAGTTCGGCCCCGCCGGGCAGTTGAGTGCCCGCGGCGAGGAGATGCGCGGGGGCGGCGGCTGGGATCCGGGCGAGGCGACCGACGACACGCAGATGGCGGTCCTGGTCGGCGAATCCCTGCTGGAGCGCGGCGCGCTCGACCTGCCGGACGTCTTCGACCGGTTCCGCCGCTGGGCGGCCGGGGACCCGAAGGACATCGGGCTCCAGACGGAGGACGTGCTGACGAACGGCGAGGCCTGGGACCTGGCCGCGGCTCTGCACTTTCAGATCAACGTCCGGGCCGCCGGCAACGGTTCCCTGATGCGGGCCTCCACCTCGGCGGTGTACTTCGCGCCGGCCGGGCGGGAGGCCACGATGGACGCGGCCCGGCGGATCGCGGCGCTCACCCACGGGGACCGGGCCGCCTGGGAGGGTACGGCGATCCTGCACGAGCTCGTCCGGGTGGCCCTGGACGGAGCCGATCCACTGGCCGCGCTTCCCGCGACCCTGGAGGCCGTGCATCCGGACCACCGCGAGCGGTACGCCCGGGTCCTCGCCCCGGACTGGCACCCGGAGCTCGCCACCGAGTTCAACGGGGCGGTCTGGCCGTGCCTGGGCTCGGCGGTGTGGGCGCTGCGCACCACGAGCGGCTTCGCGGATGCCGTACGGGCCGCCGTGGACCTGGGCGGCGACACCGACACGGTGGCCGCGGTCACCGGCATCCTGGCCGGGGCCCGCTACGGCCGAGGGGCGATCCCGGACTCCTGGACGACCCCGCTGCACGTCCCCCTGCCGGGCTTCGGAGACCGCACCCTGGACGCGGCCGGCCTGCGCGACCTGGCCGGACGCCTCGCGGAGGCGGGCGGCGCAGCCGTAGCCGAGCAGGGCTAGGCCGTCTCCTTCGGATCTTGCCGGGCCCGGGGCTCAGCCCGGGACACTCAGCCCGGGCTCAGCCCCCGACGGCCGCGTTCTGACCGGCCAGGAGGCGGCCTTCGACATAGGTGAGGGCGGCTCCCGGAAGGGCGCCCGGACGGCCGCTGAGCAGGACGGTCAGGCTGCCGGTGCGCGGCAGGCCCGGTTCGGGCCGGGCTCCGAGGCGGCGCAGCGCCTGCACGGCTACGGGCTCGGCGGAGCCGTGGTAGACGAGACGGGCGCCACCGGTGCGCGCCGCGAGGGCGGCTCGGATGGGGGCTTCGACCAGCTCGTAGTGCGTGCAGCCGAGCACCACGTCGGTGACGTCGGCCGGGGTGAGCGCGGCGGCTGCGGCCACGGCCCGTACGACGGCGGCCTCGTCGGCGGCCTCGACGGCGTCGGCCAGTCCGGGGCAGGGCACCTCGGTGACCCGGGCCCCCTCGGCGAAGTCCCGGATGAGACCGCGCTGGTAGGGGCTGCCGGTGGTGGCGGGGGTGGCCCAGATGGCCACTCGCCCTCCGGAGAGCGCGGCGGGCTTGATCGCCGGCACGGTCCCGATGACCGGGATCGCGGGCTCCAGCTCCGCGCGCAGCGCCGGCAGCGCGTGGACGGAGGCGGTGTTGCAGGCCACGATCAGCGCGTCCGGCCGGTGCGCGGCGGCGGCGCGGGCGACGTCGAGCGCCCGCCCGGTGAGGTCCTGCGGGGTCCGCGGACCCCAGGGCATTCCGTCGGGGTCGCACGACAGCACCAGCTCGGCGTCCGGCCGCAGCCGCCGCATCGCGGCGGCCGCCGCGAGGAGGCCGATGCCGGAGTCCATGAGGGCGATCTTCACCTGGTCACCTTAATCGATCCCCGCCCGCCCGAGGCCGACGGCACCGCGGCCCTGACGTCGGCGGGCGCAGTCAGATGTGCAGCTCGGGGGGAAACCCGGTCCAGCGCAGTTCGGCGGGCAGATGCCGCATGTCGTTGGAGACGAGGACACAGGCCGGCCGACCGGGCGCGTAGCGGATGACCGTGAGTGCGGCGTTGCCGTGGTTGAGGCCGAGCCAGCGCCACTTCGGCGCGTGCATGGCCTCCCGGACGAGCCAGCCGACCAGGAAGTTGTGGGTGACGACCAGTTCGTGCCGGTCCTCTTCGCCGTCCACCGGCCCGGTGAACATGTCCAGCGCCCGGCGCGCCAGCGCAGGCCCCTGCTCCCGCTCCTCGTCGGGGACATCGGCGAGGAAGCGGAGGAAGAGGTCGGCCGATTCCGCCGGCAGCTCGTCCCTCACCGGCATGTGGGGGACGTAGTCACCGGCAACGTCGCAGACGCTGAGGGGGACGTCCTTCAGGTGCTCGCCGATCAGCCGCGCGGTCTGCTCGGCCCTGGGCAGTGGACCATGGTGCAGGGCCGTGAAGGGGACGTCCCGGAGGCGTTGGCCGAGCAGCGAGGCTTGTCGACGGCCGCCTTCTGTCAGCCCGCTCTCGTCCGGCAATGCCTCGCCGTGCCGGACGAGGTACAGGTATCGGGTGGCCGTGCCGGTCATGACGAACTCCTCCGCACTCACTGACGATCTTGTGCATCCAGGGACGCCGCCGCCTCCGACATCGGTTCCGTCCGCCGTCGAATGCCCCCGACGGCCGGTGTCCCGACCCCCCGCGGCCCGCCCCGCGCGGCACACTGCCGGGATGGGTCCCCTCCTCGTCGCCGCCTGCGTCTCGCTCGCCGTCTGGCTCTGGCTCACCTTCGGCCAGGGCATGTTCTGGCGGACCGACACCCGACTGCCTCCCCGGCACGCACCCGCCCGCTGGCCGTCCGTCGCGATCATCGTCCCGGCCAGGGACGAAGCCGCGGTCCTGCCGCTGAGCCTGCCCTCGCTGCTCGCGCAGGACTACCCCGGCGAGGCCGAGGTCATCCTGGTCGACGACGGGAGTTCGGACGGCACCGCCGCCCTGGCCCGCCGGCTCGCCGACGCGCACCCCGGACTCCCCCTCACCATCCTCTCCCCCGGCGATCCCGACCCCGGCTGGACCGGCAAGCTCTGGGCGCTCCGGCACGGCATCACCCACGCCGTGACACCGACGCCCGCCCCGCCCGCCCCGTCGACCCCCTCCGCGCCGTCGCCCCCCTCCGCGCCGCCACCCGCCTACCTCCTCCTGACGGACGCCGACATCGCCCACGAGCCGGACAGCCTGCGCGAGCTGGTCGCCGCGGCCACGAGCGCCGGTCTCGACCTCGTCTCGCAGATGGCCCGGCTGCGCGCCGTCAGCGCGTGGGAGCGGTTGATCGTCCCCGCCTTCGTGTACTTCTTCGCCCAGCTCTATCCCTTCCGCTGGATCAACCACCCGACCGCCCGCACCGCGGCGGCCGCCGGCGGCTGCGTCCTGCTGCGCACCGAAGCGGCCGTACGGGCCGGGGTGCCCGATTCGATCCGCCAGGCCGTCATCGACGACGTCTCCCTCGCCCGCGCCGTCCAGCGCACCGGCGGGCGGATCTGGCTCGGCCTCGCGGAGCGGGTCGACAGCGTGCGCCCGTACGACTCCCTGGGCGACCTGTGGCGGATGGTCTCGCGCAGCGCGTACGCCCAACTCCGCCACCAGCCCGCGCTGCTGGCCGGCACGGTGGCCGGGCTGGTCCTCGTCTACCTGGTGCCGCCCGCCGCCCTCCTGGCGGGCCTGGCGGCCGGGAGGCCCGCCGTCGCCTGGGCCGGGGGTCTGGCCTGGCTGCTGATGACCGCCACGTACCTGCCGATGCTGCGGTACTACCGGCAGCCGCCCGCCCTCGCGCCGCTGCTTCCGCTCACCGCGCTGCTCTACCTCCTGATGACCGTCGACTCGGCGGTGCAGCACTACCGCGGACGCGGGGCGTCATGGAAAGGCCGTACCTATGCCCGCCCGGGCGACGTCTGAAACCGGTCGTCCCCACCCGAAACCATGTCATCCGAGGTCACCGCGTTGTGACGCTCTGTCAGCGCGGAGCCGGTGCGCGGCCGGCGGGCCTCCGGCTCCATATC
Source organism: Streptomyces sp. NBC_00454 (assembly GCF_041434015.1). GTDB lineage: Bacteria > Actinomycetota > Actinomycetes > Streptomycetales > Streptomycetaceae > Streptomyces. Next base: position 861,969 of record NZ_CP107907.1, read on the forward strand.
GGTGCACCACCCAACCGGCGAGTACGAGTAGGAGCAAGACGGGGCGGAAGTGGCGAATCGTGCACGTGAACGTGAAGTGAAAGCTGTGGCCCTGACCTGCGAATATGCAGGTCAGGGCGGTGTTCGGGGCACCTCGCTATGGACCCGGTGAAGTCGTGGGCTTAACTTAGGTCCATGACCTCCCCCCGCTCCACTTATGGCGGCGGTTACTACTCCGCGCCCTCCTTCCCGGACACCCCCATCTACGACTCCCTCGTCGCCGAACGCGGCACCCCGCAGATCGCTCCGATCCGCGTTCCGGCCGCCTACGACTCCCCGAGTTCGGGCTATTCGAGCGGTGGATACCTCCCGGCCCTCCCGTCCGCGCTGCCCGCCCTGCCGGCCGCGCTCCCGCCGGCCCTGCCGCAGCAGCACCAGCACGTCCCGTCGTACGGGTACCAGTACCAGCAGCAGGCCCCGCAGCAGCCGGCGTACCAGCAGATGCAGCAGCAGATGCCGCTCCAGCAGGCGCCCGCCTCGTACATCCCGCCGCAGCCGTTCGCGGCCCGCACGGGGTACGTCCCGCAGCCCCAGCCTCAGCAGCCCCGCCCGGTCGCCACGAGCACCGGCTACGAGGCCATGCGCCCGGCGGCGCCGCGTCCGATGCAGGCGCAGCCCGCACCGGTCCCGGCCGCCTCGTACGAGGACCCGTACGGCCGTCCGTACCAGCCGCAGGGGCGGGGTTACTGACCCACAGAGCACCGAGGTCGTGGCGGAGGTCCCGAGGGCGGCTGGCAGTATGCCCTCATGTCGAACATGTATGTCCAGGCGCTCCACGTCCATCCCGTCAAGTCGGTAGCGGGGACAGCTCCCAACGAGGTGGCCGTGGAGCCCTGGGGTCTGTCCGGTGACCGCCGGTGGGCGGTGGTGGACGGCGAGGGCGCGGTCATCACCCAACGCCAGCAGCCGAGGCTGGCCCTGGCGAGCGCCCGTCCGCTGGGGGGCGGCGGGATCGCTCTGTCGGCGCCGGGCATGGCGGACCTGACGGTGGAGGTACCGGAGCCGGGGCCGCGGGAACCGGTGGTGCTGTTCGGAAAGAAGATCGAGACCGTGGCCGCGGCGCGTGCGGCGGCCGACTGGTTCGGTGCGTACCTCGGGGTACCTGCGCACCTGGTGCACATGGACGACCCGGCCGTACGGCGGCCCGTGGATCCGGATTACGCGCTGCCCGGCGAGACCGTGAGCCTGGCCGACGCCTACCCGCTGCTGATCACCACCCTCGCCTCGCTGGACGCCCTCAACTCGCTGATAGCGCAGGGGGACCACCCGGGCGAGGGGCCACTCCCGATGAACCGTTTCCGCCCCAATGTGGTCGTTTCCGGGGCGCAGGCGTGGGCCGAGGACGACTGGCGGCGCATCGCGATCGGCGACGCCGTCTTCCGAGGGGTGCGCGAATGCGGGCGCTGCATCGTCACGACCACCGACCAGGTCACGGCGGAGCGGGGCAAGGAGCCCCTGAAGACCCTGGCCAAGCACCGCCGGATCGGCAAGTCGCTGGCCTTCGGACGACAGCTGGTGCCGGTGCGGCTGGGCACGGTCCGCGTCGGCGACGAGGTCCGCGTCATGGAGTGAACCGCGGGGCGGACGACGGATCGACCCGCGGGACCGCGGGGCGAACGGCCCGACGAACGGCAGCACGCGCGGCGGCACGACCGGCCGACCGCGCGGCGGAATGACACGTTCGGGGGGCTCTTCGAATTCCTTGGAACCAACCGCCGCGACCTGCCCGTTGGAACATTCGAGACGTACGGGGAAGCTGCGAGAAAGGTGCGAGGAGAGCCGAGCGGTGCAGGGGTGCGGGGTGCGGGTTCTGCTTCGTCCATCGACATGTACCGGATCGGGTGACACAAGTCTCGCGAGTCCCGGAATGCGCACGATCGGGGCATGCGGGAGGCTGGATCGGCAGGCAGACGGAGACTGGCAGAAGTTGGGGGAGCCGGACCGTGCGGACAGCATTGGGTGTGTGGCGTTGGCGGCGCAATCCGTTGCGGCGGCAGACTGATCTCTTCGAGGCGTGGGTGGCGTTCGCCGCGCTGGTGTGTGTTCTGGTGGTGGCTCCGGCCATCGGCTGGGCCGCCGGCCTGCGGGTGGACGGCACCCTGCAGCGGGCCGCGCGCGAACAGCGGCAGGAGCGGTACCTCATTCCCGCGGTGGTGGTCCGGCCGACCCCGGATGCCCTCGCGGGCGCGGCCACCGATCCGGCGGCGCAGCGGCAGACCCCGCAGCGCACGCAGATCGTCGCTTCGTGGACCGCTCCCGACGGCAGCAGCCACCAGGGGACGGTGCCGGCCGCGGAGGAACCGCCGCACCCCGGCGACCGGTTCCGGATATGGACCGATACGCACGGCCGGCTGGTCGGGCAGCCCCTGGACCCGTCCTCCGCGACCTTCCACGCGGGGGTCGCGGGCCTGGCGGCGGCCCTCGGGATCGCCGGACTGGTGGAGACGGTCCGCCGCCTGGTCGTACGTAGGCTCATGCATAGGCGGTACATACGGCTGGACCGCGCGTGGGCAGCGGCGGGACCCGACTGGGGTCGGGCGGGCGCGGGCAGCTGACCTGGCAACTCACCGGCCCCGCGCGCGCTACGGTGGGGCGGCCGGAACCGTCGCCACGGTCTCGACCGTCTCTTCGGCAGCGCGGGAAAACGAACACGCGCAACGGAACACGCGAACACGAGGGCGGGGGCACGACAGCACCATGGCTCAGGGCACGGTCCAGGTGACGCACGGCGGGTCTTCTCGGTGGCGGCGCCGCTCCGGTGAATATCCGACGCTGACCGCCGCGCTCGCCGTGGCGGGTGACGGGGACGTCCTGTCCATCGCGCCCGGCACCTACCGCGAGAACCTGGTGCTCGACCACGCCGTGACCCTGCGCGGGCCGGAAGGTGCCGTGGGCTCGGTGCGAATCGCTCCGCTCGACGGGGTCGCGCTGACCATCCGCGCCTCGGCCGTGGTCCAGGACCTGTACCTGGAGGGCCAGGACCGGGCGGCTCCCGCGCTGCTCGTCGAGGACGGCTCCCCCGAGCTGACCGACCTGCGGGTGAGCACCCGGTCCGCGGCCGGCATCGAGGTCCGCGGCAGCGGGGCCCGGCCGCTGGTCCGCCGCTGCACGGTGGAGAATCCGGCCGGGGTCGGGATCTCCGTACTGGACGGCGGCGGCGGAGTGTTCGAGGAGTGCGAGGTCGTGGCCGCCGGGCAGGCCGGGGTCTCGGTGCGCGGCGGCGGCCGCCCCCGGCTGGAGCGCTGCCGGATCCACCACGCCACGGGCGCGGGCATCGGAGTGACCGGCGAGGGCTCGGGCCTGGAGGCGCTGGGCTGCGAGGTCTACGAGATCAAGGGCGCCGGCGTGCAGATCGCGGCGCGGGCCGGCGCGGTGCTCACCGACTGCTCGGTCCACCGCACCTCCGCCGACGGGGTCACCCTCGACACGGATGCCGTGCTCACCCTCGCGGGGTGCGACATCCACGACATCCCTGAGAACGCGGTGGACCTGCGCTCCCGTTCGGTGCTCACGCTCAGCCGCACCACCGTGCGCCGCTTCGGCCGCAACGGCCTGTCCGTGTGGGACCCGGGCACCCGCGTGATCGCCGAATCCTGCGAGATCCACGACAGCACGGGCGACTACCCCGCCGTCTGGATCAGCGACGGCGCCAGCGCCTCACTGGACTCCTGCCGGATCCACGACGTGCCGGACGCGCTGTTCGTCCTGGACCGGGGTTCGCGCGCCGATGTCGTGGACAGCGACCTCTCCCAGGTGCGCAACACCGCGGTCTCGGTGAGCGACGGGGCGACGGCCCAGCTCGACGACTGCCGGATCAGGGAAGCGGCGACCGGGGCCTGGTTCCGCGACCACGGCAGTGGCGGCACCCTCGCCAACTGCACCATCGACTCCGTACAGACCGGCGTGATCGTCACCAAGGGTGCCGACCCGGCACTGGAGCGGTGCACGGTCACCTCCCCCGCCGAAGCCGGGTTCTACGTGTCGGCGGGCGGCCGCGGCACCTTCACGGCCTGCCGGGTCACGGGCAGTTCCGGCTTCGGGTTCCACGTCATCGACGGCTGCCGCACCACCTTGAGCCGCTGCCACACCGAGCGCTCGGCGCGCGGGGGTTACGAGTTCGCGGAGGACGGCCCGGTCGCCGAGGACTGCACGAGCGACGAGTCGGGGCCGCGGCTCGCCGCGCACTCGGCCTCGGGGGCGGCCGCGGCCGGGGAGCGCGCGGGGATCCGTACGGTCTCGGCCGCGCAGAGCCCCGTAGCGCAGGGGTCCGCGACGCAGCGGGTGCCGGCCCCCCGGCCGGCCGACGAGCCGGACCCGGCCGCCGACGGCCCGGCCGCGGCCGGGCGGGGCTCCGGCGAGGTGCTGGGGCAGCTCGACGCGCTGGTGGGGCTGGACAGCGTCAAACGCGAGGTCCGCGCACTCACCGACATGATCGAGGTGGGCCGGCGCCGCCAGCAGGCGGGCCTCAAGGCGGCCTCCGTCCGACGCCACTTGGTCTTCACCGGCTCCCCGGGCACCGGCAAGACCACCGTGGCCCGGCTGTACGGGGAGATCCTGGCCTCCCTCGGTGTGCTGGAGCGCGGCCACCTGGTGGAGGTCTCCCGGGTGGACCTCGTCGGCGAGCACATCGGGTCCACGGCGATCCGCACCCAGGAGGCCTTCGACCGGGCGCGCGGCGGGGTGCTGTTCATCGACGAGGCGTACGCGCTGGCGCCCGAGGACTCGGGACGCGACTTCGGGCGCGAGGCGATCGACACCCTGGTGAAGCTGATGGAGGACCACCGGGACGCGGTCGTGGTGATCGTCGCCGGATACACGGCGGAGATGGACCGCTTCCTGACCGTCAACCCGGGCGTCGCCTCGCGGTTCTCCCGGACCATCACCTTCGGGGACTACGGGCCGGAGGAACTGCTGCGGATCGTGGAGCAGCAGACCGAGGAGCACGAGTACCGGCTCGGGGAGAAGACCTCCGAGGCGCTGCTCGCGTACTTCACCGATCTGCCCAAGGGCCCGGCCTTCGGCAACGGCCGCACCGCCCGCCAGACCTTCGAGTCGATGGTCGAGCGGCACGCGGGGCGGGTGGCGCAGCTGTCGGAGCCGAGTACGGACGATCTCACCCTGCTGTTCCCGGCGGACCTGCCGGAGTTGCCGGCCGTGCCGGCGCCTGTGGTCTGATCGCCCGCCGCTGGTCTGATCGCCCGCCGCTCACAAGTCCCGGCGCATGCACACCCGGGGCCAGCGGTCGAGGCCGTGTTCGGCCTCCCGGTCGCGGATCTCGCGCAGACCGGGCCCGAGGCCGCTCTCGCCGAGGGTGCGGAATCCGCAGCGGAGGTAGTAAGGGGCGTTCCACGGGACGTCGGTGAAGGTGGTGAGCGTCAGCGCGGGGACGGATTCGGCGGCGGCCCGGCACGCGAGGTGCTCCAGCAGGGCGCGTCCGATGCGGCGGCGGGCGCTGTCCGGGTGCACCGACACCTGCTCGACGTGGAGGTTCCCGTCCACCCGGTCGGCGAGGAGATAGCCGACCGGTGTGCCCGTGCCCGCCCCGTCGGCCGCGACCCAGGCCAGCCCGGCCCGCCGGTAGCCGAGGAGTTCATCGAGCGGGAGCGGTTCGTCGTCGGCGATCTCCGGCATACCGATGGCCCGGAAACATTCGCCGGAAGCCCTCTCGATGTCCTGGAGGAGGGGCAGTTCGTCGATGTGCGCTGCTCTGATAAGCATGCACGGCATTGTCCAGGTTGTCGCCGGGTCCGGGAAACGGGTATGCCACCCCGCGGCGGACATCTGACGGCCCGCCAGTTAAGGTGGCTGCCGCACCAGCCCGCCACATGCCCGACCTGCCGACCTGCCGACCCATCTACCGACCTGTCTGCCGACCGACCCTGGGAGTACCGCCATGGCACGCCGACTCCGCCCGGTAGGGCTGGATTTCCTCGAGGACGCCCCGGTCCGCCTGTCCTTCGCCACCCGGAGCACGGCCGGACCCGAAGCCGTGTACCGGGCCCTGGCCGAGGAGGTCGAGGGCTGGCCGAGCTGGTTCAGGGCGGTCACCCTGGCCCGGCCCACGCAGGGCGGCGCGGGGCGCGAGATCAAGCTGATGGGCGGGGTCCGGTTCCAGGAGACGATCATGGCCTCGGATCCCGAGCAGCGCTACGCGTACCGGGTCGACGAGACCAACGTCCCCGGCGTACGGGCCCTGCTGGAGGACTGGCGCCTCACCCCCGCCGGCACCGGCACGCACGTCCGCTGGACCTTCAGCGCGGACGGCCCGGCCGCCTTCCGCTTCGCCCTGGCCGCCGCCCGTCCGGGCCTCGGGCACTCCTTCCGCACGGCGGTGCGCACCCTGGACCGGCAGCTGGCGGACCGACGCGGGGCGGATCAGTAGGGGGCCGGAAGTCGGATCAGACGCCGCCCGAACCGTGACCCGCGGTCAGGTCGACCGCCCGGTGCACCTCCGCCAGGTCTCCGTAGCCGCCGGCCGTCCAGACCCGCGTACGGAACTCCTGAAGGCTCAGGGCCGGCCCGTCTGCGAAGTGGGCTGTGGAGCAGCGGGCGCAGTACCAGCCCTGCGTCCAGAGCCGCTCGGCTTCGGGGCGGCCCGGTTCGGTCCGGGCCCGGTAGGCCCTCAGAGCTTGGGCGCCGGCGGCGAAGAGCAGGACGGCGGCGAGCAGGGCGATCCCCGATATCCAGCCGAGGTAGAAGTGGTCGGCCTCCTGCGCGGGAGGGGTCAGCGCGTTCCACCCGGGGGACGGGTACGACGGTCGGGAACCCTCCGCGCTCGCGCTGAACCAGTGCCCCGACAGCGCGCCGCCCAAGAACGTGCCGATCGACACGAAGCTCAGCAAGTACCCCAGGACGGCCCGGCCCGACACGCGTGGCGCGGGCGGCACGGGTGCCAGCGCCCGCGCCAGCCGCGAGACCACCTCCCGGGTGGTCGTCCGGCGCTCGGTGCCGGACCCCGTCCCCTCACTGACGTGGCTGTGCCCGTCCATGAACACCGCCTGGACCGCCCGCACTTCGTCGCCGCGGCCGCAGGAGGGGCACACGGGGAGCGATCCGCTGCCCGCACCCTCACCCTCACCCGCACCCGCACCCGTCCGCGCGTCCCGCTCCGGCCTGTTGTACTCGATGCCCGCCATGGTTCCCCCCGAGGTTGCGCACTCCGTCTTGATCGAAGTCCGCACAGCGTAGGCAGCCCGCGTCGCCGTGCCTACGGGGTTGTCGCCACGGCCCTGTCACGGATCAGATCGCGGGATGCCGCGCGGCAAGGTCTCCGTAGCCGCCGGCCGACCAGACGCGGACCCGGAACTCCTGCAGGCTCATCGCCCGTTCGCCGGAGAAGTGGGCCGTGCCGCACCGGCCGCAGTACCAGGCTTCGGACCAGACCCGGTCGGCGGCCGTCCGGCCCGGTTCGGTCCGGCGCCGCCAGGCCCGCAGGGACCGGCGGGACAGGGCCAGGAGGAGGACGCCGATCACCAGCGCGGCGCCGGATATCCACCCCAGGTAGGCCCCGGAGGTGACGGGGAGGGAAGATCCGTCGGGTCCGGTCCCGGGGAGGAACCGCACGGCCGACTCGGTGTCGAACCACTTGCCCACGATCCCGCCCCAGACGAAGGTTCCGACCGACACCAGGAGGAGCGTCGCCCCCCAACACCCCATGTTGGTGTCCGGTTCGGTCGGGGTGACGGAGAGGGCCTTGCTCAGCGCGGAGTTCTCCGCGCGGGTCGTGGTCTTCGCGTCCTCGCCGCTGCCGGTCTCCTCCTTGAGCTCGGCCTTGGCCCGCAGGTACGCGGCGGCCACGCCGAGCACCTGGTCCTCCCGGCCGCACCGGGGGCATGCCAACGGTCCACCCCCGCCCGCGCCTTCACGGCCACCGGCGCCGCTGCCGCTGCCTGCGCCGCCGATCCCCGCGCCGTCCACGATCTCCGCCATGGCTCCCCCGCCCCTCGCCGCGCCCAAAGTCCGCACAGCGTAGCCACTTTGGATCAACCCGTGCCAGGGCCGCGACCGTCAGGCGGCGGGCTCGCTCCACACGCCGGTGGCCAGCAGGGTGTCGATCGTCTGCCGGTACGGGGCGATGTCGAGGCCCTGGGCCGCCAGCCACTCGTCGGAGTAGTACTTGTCGAGGTAGCGCTCGCCCCCGTCGCAGAACAGGGTGACGACGCTGCCCGTGCGGCCCTCCGCCACCATCTCCGAGATGATCTTCAGCGCGCTCCACACGCCGGTGCCCGTGGAACCGCCCGCCTTGCGGCCGATCGCAGCCTCCAGCGCACGGCAGGCCGCGACGCTCGCCGCGTCCGGGACCCTCATCATCCGGTCGATGGCACCGGGCACGAAGCTCGGCTCCATGCGGGGCCGGCCGATGCCCTCGATGCGCGATCCGCAGTCGCTGCTCGCGTGCGGGTCGTTGTTCGTCCAGCCGTCGAAGAAACAGGAGTTCTCCGGGTCCGGGACGCAGATGCGGGTGTCGTGCTGCATGTAGTGCACATAGCGCGCGATGGTCGCGGAGGTGCCGCCGGTGCCGGCCGTGGCCACGATCCACGCGGGTTCGGGGAACCGCTCCAGGCGCAGCTGCTGGTAAATCGATTCTGCAATGTTGTTGTTGCCGCGCCAGTCCGTCGCCCGCTCCGCGTACGTGAATTGGTCCATGTAGTGCCCGCCGGTCCGCGCCGCGAGCTGCGCCGACTCCTCGTACATCTTCATCGAGTCGTCGACGAAGTGGCATTCGCCGCCGTGGAACTCGATGAGCCGGCACTTCTCGGGGCTCGTCGTGCGCGGCATCACCGCGATGAACGGGACGCCGATCAGCTTGGCGAAGTAGGCCTCCGAGACGGCCGTGGAACCGGACGAGGCCTCGATGACGGGGCGGCCGGGGCGGATCCAGCCGTTGCAGAGGGCGTAGAGGAACAGGGAGCGGGCCAGACGGTGCTTGAGCGAGCCCGTCGGGTGGGTGGACTCGTCCTTGAGGTAGAGGTCGATGCCCCAGGCCTCGGGGAGCGGGAAGCGCAGCAGGTGGGTGTCGGCGGAGCGGTTGGCGTCCGCCTGGACCTTGCGGACGGCTTCCTTCAGCCAGGCGCGGTAGTCCGCGTCGCTGCGGTCGACGTCGATGGTCGTGGCAGTCGTACCGGTGGTGCTCATGCGCCGTGCTCCTTCGTATGTCCCGTTGTCCCGAGTGCTCGGCGGGCCCGCGTCTCTCGCGCCTCGCATGCCGCTTGCGCCTCGTGCGCCTCTCGGCTCCCGCTCTCGCAATGTACCCCCCTCACCTGCACAAACAGTCACTTTGGGTATCCATGCGAATTGCTTTCGGTGGCGTTCGGTTGCACACCGGCCCACCGTGGGTGACCCTGGGGAGGTGTCACCGAGGGTGCAGCACCCGTAACACTGATGTCGGGGAGTCGCAGCCGTGATCAGTCATTCCCGCAGGCACTGCGTAGTCGAACTGCAGGCCCTGCCCTTGCGGATCGGACAGATCCGCCGAATCGTTTCAGCGCAACTGCGCCACTGGCAGCTCGATCCGCTCATAGACCGGGCTGCGCTCGGCGTGACGGAGCTGCTCAGCAACGTCCACCGCCACGCGCAGCCGGACAAGACCTGCACGGTCGAGATCGAGCTCCGCCTCGGCCGCCTGACCGTCTCGGTCTACGACAGCGATCCGCGCCTGCCGGTCCTGCGGACGACGGCCGGGACCGGGGTCTGGACCGGGATCGAGTCCGGAGCCGGGGCCGGGTCCGAGTTCCATTCGGCGGAGAGCTGGGAGGCCGACGCCCTGGAGACCTCCGGACGCGGTCTCGCGCTGGTGGCGGCCGTCAGCGAAGCGTGGGGGGCCCGGCACCGGGCCGACACCCCGGGCAAGCTGGTGTGGTTCTCCCTGCGCGCCGCACCCGATCCGGTGGCCCTGGCGCCCCATCCGGCGCACCTGGCCGAGAAGCCGGTACGAGGCCTTGCCCCGGCCCCGTCCGCCGCCGTTGCCCCCGAGCCCGTCTCCGCAGCCCTGTCGGTGGCAGCCTCGGTCGGCGCCCGGCCCGGCTAGGGCCCCGGCTGGGGTCCGCCGGAGCCGCCGCCAGGAGGTCAGGCCGCGGCCCCCAGGGTGCCGAGCGGGTCGTCCAGCACCGGCTGCCACGCCAGCTCGGCGGCTCCGACCAGGCTGTTGTGGTCGAGCGTGCAGGGCAGGATCGGCACGCCTCCGCTGCGCCCCCACAGGCTGCGGTCCGCGACCACCGCGCGCAGCCGCTCGGGGTCGGCGTGGAGCAGCTCGCGGTGGAGCCCGCCGAGGATGATCCGGTCCGGGTTCAGGATGTTCACCAGCCCGGCGAGGCCGAGGCCGAGCCGGTCGATGAGCTCCTCGGTGGCCGCCCGCACCCCGGGCTCCGCGTACTCCTCGCGCAGCAGGTCACGGGCCTGCTGGAGCAGCGACACCTCGGGGCCGGGGATGCGCCCGGCGGCGGTGAGGAAGGCCAGCGGGTCGGCCTCCACGTCGAGACAGCCACGGCTGCCGCAGTGGCAGGGCCGCCCCTCCGGATTCACGGTGAGGTGGCCGACTTCCAGGGCCAGGCCCGAACTCCCGCTGTGCAGGCGGCCGTCCAGCACGAGCGCTCCGCCGACCCCGCGGTGCCCGGTGGCCACGCACAGCAGGTGCTGCGCGCTGCGCCCGGCGCCGTGCCGGTGCTCGGCGAGCGCGGCGAGGTTGACGTCGTTGCCGGTCAGCGCCGGGCCGTCGATGCCGGCGGCCTTGACGCACTCGGCGAAGATGGCCCGTACGGGAGAGCCGGCCGGCCAGGCCAGGTGCAGCGGGTTCAGCGCCGTGCCCTCCGGCTCCGCGACCGCCGAAGGCACCGCGAGACCGGCGCCCACGCAGCGCCGTCCGGTCTCCTCGAGCAGCGCGGCGCCCGCTTCGACGACCGCGCGGAGCACCTGCGCCGGGTCGGCCGAGACCGGCACCCGGCCGGGTGCGGTGGCCACGATCCGGCCGCCGAGGCCGACCAGGGCGGCCCGGAACCCGTCCGAGTGCACCTGCGCGGCGAGCGCCACCGGGCCGTTCTCGTCCACGGAGAGCCGGTGCGAGGGACGGCCCTGGGCGCCGCCGGCCCCGCCGGGGCGGGAGTCGACCCGGATCAGGCCGAGCGCCTCCAACTCGGCGGCCACGGCTCCGGCGGTGGCGCGGGTGACGCCGAGCTCCGCCGTCAGGACCGCGCGGGTCGGGGCCCGGCCGGTGTGGACGAGCTCCAGCGCCGGTCCGAGCGCGCCGCGGCCCCGCTCCAGCTTGGTCCGCGCGGAGCTGGTGGGCGCGGAGCCGGTGGGCACGGACGTCGTGGTGGGCGCGGCCGGTGTCCCGGACTCGATGGGCCCGGCCGACACGGCGGCCCCTTCGATCCCGTCGGTCCTCTCGGTCCCGGCGGACACCGTGGTCACATCCCCCACCCGCGGCGGGGCCCCGTTGCCGTTCATGACAGCGATCCTCGCACGACCGGAGCGCCGCGAACGCCGACCACTCAGCCGAGGCCGCCGACGCGGAGTGTGATGTTCAGCCGCCCGGTCAGCCCGAGTCCGGGCGGGGCGGTCCCGGCCAGGACCTTCGGCACCCCGTGATAGGCCCGTCGGACCGGTCCGCCGAAGACGAACAGATCCCCGCTGCGCAGCTCAACGTCCTGATACGGACGCCCGCGCGAGGCCGTGTTGCCGAAGCGGAAGAGGCATGAATCACCCAGGCTGAGCGAGACCACCGGTGCCGGGGAGCGCTCCTCGGCGTCGCGGTGCATGCCCATGCGGGAGTCGCCCCCGTAGAAGTTGACCAGGGCGATGTCGTACTCGGCCGCCCCGGGCCCGGCGTCGAGGCTGCGCGTGTCATTCAGGCTCCGCGTGTCCCCGTAGGCGACGGCCACCGCCTCCCGCCCCAGCCGCGCGAGCCAGTCGGGCATCGGCTTGACCGGGGCCCCGTCCCCGTCCACGGCGGTGGGGGCGTACCCGTACGGATACCAGTGCAGCCCCAGGCACACCTGCCGGGCGGTCATCGTCCCGCCGCCCGGGGTGCGTACGGTGCGCAGTCCGGCGGGCGGCCGGGCCCAGACGCGGCAGGCGTCCAGCAACTCCCGTTGCCGGGAGGGGTCCAGCCAGTCGGGCACGTGCACGGCGCCCGGAACGATCTCGGTGCGCTCGCGCGGGAAGAGCTCGTGCGGGAAGGGTTCGCCATCCATGTCGTCCATTGTGCGTCCCGGCTGGCAAACTCCCGATATGGAGATCATCGAGTACGTGAAGACCCTGGCCCGCGAGGGTGAGCTGATGGCTTCCGCCGCCGAACGGGCGGGGACGGACGCCCCGGTGCCCACCTGTCCCGACTGGGCGGTCGCCGATCTGCTGCGGCACACCGGCTCGGTGCACCGCTGGGCCGCCGGGTACGTCCGGGAGGGTCTGGTGGAGCCGGCGCCGTTCCCCGAGGCGCCGGAACTGGCGGGCGCGGAGCTGCTGGCCTGGTTCCGCGAGGGCCACTCCGCGCTGGTGCACACGCTGAGCGAGGCCCCGGCCGACGTGGAGTGCTGGACCTTCCTGCCGACGGCGCCGCCCTCGCCGCTGGCGTTCTGGGCGCGCCGCCAGGCCCATGAGACGACTGTCCACCGGCTGGACGCGGAGGCGGCGCTGGGCGCCGGGTTCGGGCCGGTGGAGCCGCTGTTCGCGGCCGACGGGGTGGACGAGCTGCTGACCGGCTTCCACGCGCGGCCCAAGAGCCGGGTGCGGACGGCTGAGCCGCGGGTGCTGCGGGTGCGGACGTCGGACACGGGCGCGGAGTGGGACGTACACCTGTCGCAGGACCCGGCCCGCACGGTGCGGGGCGGGGCCGCGGACGGGACCGAGGACGGGACCGGCGCCGGGGCGGCCGACTGCACCCTGACCGGCGAGGCCGCCTGGCTGTACGCGGCACTGTGGAACCGGCTGCCGCTGACCGGGCCGGGTGTGACGGGTGATGCGGAGCTGGCGCGGCTCTGGGTGGACCGGGCCGGGATCTGACGCACCGCCGGCGGGGCGCCCTTGTGGCGGTGCGCCGGGCGCTGTGACACTGCGGGCATGGGGCGACGCAGCCAGGCGGACCGGGACGCGATCACCATCGAGATCGCGTACGCGTTCATCAGCGGCTCCTTCGCGGCCGCCCTCACCTTCGCGGCGGTCTACGGACCCGCCCTGGCCTTCGACCTCTCCCCCACCGCCGCGCGGATCCTGGCGGCGGTGGGCGGCACCCTGGCCGGAGCGGTGTTCCTCCTCAGGGTCACGCGCCTCCTGTGGCGGTTCTCCCGGCGCCCGGAGAACGACGGGCGCTAGGTCGTCCCTTTCGGATCTTGCCGGTTTGGTCCGCGCCGTCCGGTGCGCTCAGCCGAGGGAGGAGGCGTAGGCGGTCTGGGAGCGGTACTTCCAACTGGGCTGCGCGTTCCACGGGTTCGGCATCTGCGCGTTGGTGGCGTACGCGTAGCCCGCGCCCCGTTCGAAGGCCGTGCGGAGCGTGGCGCGCATCGCGGTGGCGTCCGGGACGTCGTGGACGAGGTGCCAGAACGCCGTTCCGCTCGGGTCGAGTTCGGCGCCCGCCCGGTAGCCGGTGAGGTCGTTGAACACGTTGCCGCCGAGCCAGCCGCCGCCCGCGTAGGCCGCGTACGTGTCCTCGTACGTGACGAAGATGTCGGCGGTGCGGTGACCCGGCTCCAGGTAGCAGTCGGCGATGGCGGTGCCGGGGTTGTTGACGACCAGGTCGGGGGCGTTGGGGGCGATGGCCTCGATGGTGTCCTGGACGTACCGGCGCAGCTCCGCGTAGTGGTCGCGGACGGCGTTGGCGGGGCCGCAGCCGCGGCTGACGACGTCGAAGAAGATGCCGTCCACGTGGAGGCGTCCGTCGGAGGTCTTCAGGTAGTTGTCGACGGAGGCCTCGACGGCGGCGAGGTCCCGGTTGCCGTGGTCGGTGTGGACGTAGCCGAGCACCTTGGTCTTCTCGCCCGTGGAGGTTGTCCCGGAGCGCAGGGCGTCCGCGCGGGCCTGCCAGGGGGCGTCGAACGGGGAGTCGCCGTTGCCCGGGTTGAGGACGACGACGGAGGCGGCCGGGCCGGTGGCGGTGAGGTCGACCAGCATCGGGTCGTCGGCCCAGACGTACGCCGGGACGGCTATCTCCAGACCCCGGACGCCGGGTATCCGGGGGGTCGGTGTCACCGCGGGGGCCACGGCGGGAGCGGGGCCCGCGGCGGATGCGGACGCCGGGCCCGAGGTCGCCGAGGCGGTGACAGCGGGCGCCGGCGCGGCCAGTAACAGGGTGGCGACGACGGCGTACAAGGCCTTCGCGGCGCGGGTCATGACTGCTCCTCGGGCGACGGCGGGGGACGCCGGGTACGACGGGTACGCGACCCGAGGAACACTAGACGGGCGGCCGGGCCCGCCAGGCCGGAATCCTCCGCTTCGGTATGAGGAACTGACAAGCGAACTTTCGCCGCACCCTCACACGGCGGGCAGCCCCACCCCGTGCGCCAGCTGGCCGGCGGCGTGCGTGAAGAAGGTGTCGCGGTCCTCGACGACCCGGTTGAACTGGCCGAACAGCTCGAAGGAGACGAGCCCGGCGAGCTGCGCCCAGGCAGCGACCAGGGCGGCGGTGACCTCCGGGGGCAGGCCCGCGGCGAAGTCCTCGGTCATCCGGACGGCTTCGGGCCGCAGTTCGGCGGGGAGCGGCGGGAGCGCGAGGCCGCGGCCCTCGTAGGCGGCGCGGACGATCCCGATGAGGGTGTTGCCGACGCGGGAGGCGGGGCCGACGGTGTCGCTGGGCGCGCTGTAGCCGGGGACGGGGGAACCGTAGATGAGCGCGTACTCGTGCGGGTGCTCCAGGGCCCAGGCCCGGACCGCCTCGCAGACCGCGATCCAGCGGGCCCGGGGCGCGGCGGTGGTCGTGGTGGCACTGGCACTGGCGGCGAGGGTACGGGCGTCCGCCGCCTCCGCGGCGGCCCCGACGCTGTTGTAGGCGTCGACGATGAGCGCGGTGAGCAGATCGTCACGGCTGGGGAAGTAGCGGTAGAGGGCGGAGGAGACCATGCCCAGCTCGCGCGCCACGGCGCGCAGCGAGAGCTTGGCGGCGCCCTCGGCCGCGAGCGCGCGGCGCGCCTCGTCCTTGATGGCGGCAGTGACTTCGATGCGGGCCCGTTCCCTGGCCCCTCGCACGGTGCTCATGGGGATCAGTGTGGCACGCATGCAGAGCAGTGCCCAAAAAATGGAGCGCCGATCCATTTCGAGAGCACTGCTCTTGCTTTGGATCCCCGCTCCGTGCACACTGATCTCAAGCGAGAGCAGTGCTCTCCCAACCTCTCCTCAACGCCCCGGAGGCTGCCATGGACGCGCCCACGCCCTACTACGTCACGTCCGGCCCGATCGCCATCCGCTTCAACGCCCTCTTCGGCAAGCTCGCCCGCCTCGGCATCAGCCTGGCGGGCACGGCCGAGCTCTCGGTGCGCGGCCGCAAGTCCGGCCAGATGCAGCGGATCCCGGTGAACCCGTACACGCAGGACGGCGTGCAGTACCTGGTCTCGGCCCGCGGCCACTCGCAGTGGGTGCGCAACATGCGTGCCGCGGGCGGCGGCGAGCTCCGCCTCGGCCGCAAGGTGCGCACCTTCACCGTCACGGAGCTCACCGACCCCGCCGAGCAGGCCGTCGTCCTGCGCGGGTACCTGAAGAAGTGGGGCTGGGAGGTCAACCGGTTCTTCAAGGGCATCACCGTGAACTCCCCCGAGGCCGAGCTCCGGGCCGCCGCCGGCGACCACCCCGTCTTCCGCATCACGGTCACCGGCTGATCGTGCGCCGCCCCGGGAGACCCGGAAACATGGGAAACACGGGATACCCGGAAAACACGGCGGCGGCCCCACCGGAAGATCCGGCAGGACCGCCACCCCGAACGGCTCCACGAGCCCGCTCCCGCCCGCTCCCCCACCGGGAAACGGGCCTAGGGGCCGGGCCCAGGAATCAGCCCTGAGGTCCGCCGGGCGCCGCGCTCGAGGTCTCGCCCTGCGGCTCTCCCGGCTTCGCACCGCCCTGACCCGCTCCGCGCACCTGCCCCGGAGCCTGGACCTGGCCCTGCTCCTGCACCTGGCCCTGCTCCTGCACCGGCCCCTGGGCCTGACCCTCGCCCCGGCCGCGCGCCTGCCGGGCGTCGAGCAGGTGCAGCGCCTTGCGCGCCAGCGGGTACGTACGCACCATGTCGGCCAGCGTCATCGAACCCCGGGTGATCCGCGCGAAGGCCAGCCAGGCCGGCCGGAAGCCGGTGATCGCCGCGTGCAGGACGCCCGGCTTGGACTCGAAGACGGTGAGCATCCGCTTGCCGACGCCCATCTCCACGCCCAGCCCGGCCTTGACCGCGAAGGCGTAGTTGAGCGCCTGCCGGCGCGCGTCCACCGCGTCCTGGGCCTCGGAGATCTTCACCGCCCACTCACCGGCGAGCCGCCCCGAGCGCAGCGCGAAGGAGATGCCCTCCCGGGTCCACGGCTCCAGCAGCCCGGCCGCGTCGCCCGCGACCAGCACCCGGCCGCGCGAGAGCGGCGATCCGGGCTTGCGGCAGCGGGTCAAGTGACCGGAGGAGATCGCCGGTTCGAAGCCGGACAGGCCGAGCCGGGCGATGAAGTCCTCCAGGTACCGCTTGGTCGCGGCGCCTTCGCCCTTCGCCGAGATGACCCCGACGGTGAGGGTGTCGCCCTTGGGGAACACCCAGCCGTAACTGCCGGGCATCGGGCCCCAGTCGATGAGGACCCGGCCCTTCCAGTCCTCGGCGACGGTGTCCGGCACGGGGATCTCCGCCTCCAGACCGAGGTCCACCTGGTCCATCTCGACCCCGACGTGCGCGCCGATCCGGCTCGCGCTGCCGTCCGCGCCGACCACGGCCCGCGCCAGCACGGTCTCGCCGTCGGCGAGCACCACGGCCACGGTGCGCCGGTCGGGCACGGAGGCCCCGTGCTGTTCCACCCGCGATACGGCCGTACCCGTACGGACGGTCGCGCCGGCCTTCTCCGCCTCGGCGACCAGCGCCGCGTCGAACTCGGGACGGTTGATCAGCCCGAACAGCATCTGCTTCGAGCGCCGTGTCCGGGTGAACTTCCCGTCGAGCGAGAAGGTGACCGCGTGGATGCGGTCCTTGAGGGGCAGTACGAAGCCCGGCGGGAGGGCGTCGCGCGAGGGGCCGATGATGCCACCGCCGCAAGTCTTGTACCTGGGCAGTTCGGCCTTCTCCAGCAGCAGGACGCGCCGCCCGGCGGTGGCCGCCGCATGTGCGGCCGAGGACCCGGCAGGTCCCGCCCCGACCACGATCACGTCCCACACCTCGCCGGTCTCCCCGGCCGTCTCCGCGTCCGCCCCCTGAGCGGCCCGTCCTGCTGCCGCGTCGCGTACGTCGCCGCTGTCGCTCTCGTCGCTGCTCACGATGTGCTGCTGCTCCTGATCCTGCGGTTCATCCCATTGCTCCGATGCCGGGGAAATCCTACGGCGCGAGCCGGGTCGCCCCGCTGTGCGAGGATCGACACTGTCTTTGCCTCATCCCGCATACGCCCACCCCCGCGACTGCGGGAGGCGTACACGTACACCAACGTCGCACCCAGTAGGAGCGTGCCCATGTCTTCGCACCCGATCGCCGAAACCATCGCCTCGCTGATGCCCCGCGCCAAGCAGGAGCTGTCGGAGCTGGTGGCTTTCCAGTCGGTGGCGGACTGGGCACAGTTCCCCAAGAGCGAGAGCGAGGCCGCGGCCAACTGGGTGGCGGACGCGCTGCGCGCCGAGGGCTTCCAGGACGTGGCCCTCCTCGACACCCCCGACGGCACCCAGTCGGTCTACGGCTTCCTGCCGGGTCCGGCGGGCGCGCCGACCGTGCTGCTGTACGCGCACTACGACGTGCAGCCGCCGTTGGACGACGCGGCCTGGATCTCCCCCGCCTTCGAGCTGACCGAGCGCGACGGCCGCTGGTACGGGCGCGGCTCGGCGGACTGCAAGGGCGGGTTCATCATGCACCTGCTCGCGCTGCGCGCCCTGAAGGCCAACGGCGGCGTGCCGGTGAGCGTGAAGGTGATCGTCGAGGGTTCGGAGGAACAGGGCACGGGCGGTCTCCAGCAGTACGCGACGGCCAACCCCGAGCTGCTGACCGCGGACACCATCGTGATCGGCGACGCGGGCAACTTCCGTACGGGCCTGCCCACGGTCACGGCGACCCTGCGCGGGATGACCCTGCTGAAGGTCAAGATCGACACCCTGGGCGGGAACCTGCACTCCGGCATGTTCGGCGGGGTGGCCCCCGACGCGCTGGCCGCCCTGATCCAGGTGCTGGCCTCGCTGCGTTCGGCGGACGGTTCGACCACGGTGGACGGGCTCGCCTCGGACGCGGTGTGGGAGGGGCTCCAGTACCCGGAGGCCGACTTCCGTGCCGACGCGAAGGTGTTGGACGGGGTCGAGCTCATCGGCGAGGGCACCGTCGCGGACCGTCTCTGGGCCCGGCCCGCGGTCACCGTGCTGGGGATCGACTGCCCGCCGGTGGTCGGCGCGACCCCGTCGGTGCACGCGAGCGCGGGCGCGCTGATCAGCCTGCGGGTGCCGCCGGGCGTGGACATCTCGGAGGCGATCAAGCTCCTGGAGGCGCACATGGTGGCGCACACCCCGTGGAAGGCGCGTCTGGAGCTCGAAGTCGCGGGTCAGGGCCAGCCGTTCCAGGCGGACACCGACAGCCCGGCGTACACGTCGATGGCCGAGGCCATGACGGTGGCGTACCCGGGTCAGGAGATGCAGATCAGCGGCATGGGCGGGTCGATCCCGCTGTGCAACACGCTGAACTCGCTGTACCCGGAGGCCGAGATCCTGCTGATCGGCCTGAGCGAGCCGGAGGCCCAGATCCACGCGGTGAACGAGAGCGTTTCCCCGGAGGAGCTGGAGCGCCTCTCGGTCACGGAGGCCCTGTTCCTCGTCAACTACGCGGAGTCCAAGCGCGCCTGACGGCCGCCCGACCGCCGTCCGACGGCTGCCTGACAGCCGTCTGACGCTCCGCTACGGGCGAACCCCGCTCTCGGCGTATCTCGGCCGGGAGCGGGGGCCGTCCGCATACGTTCGGGTGATGGATCTTGTCGAAGTCATCCCCGAACGGCTCCACATGCTCCGCTTCCCCATCGGCCAGGCCTACCTCTGGCGCGACGGAGCGGACCTGACCCTGATCGACGCGGGCCACGCCGGTGGGGCGGCCGCGATCGAGGGCGCGATACGTTCCCTCGGACTGCGCCCCGAGCAGCTGCAGCGGATCGTCCTGACCCACTGCCACCGCGACCACGTCGGCGCGGCGGGCGAACTGGCCGCCCGCTGGGGCGCGGAGGTCCTGGCGCACCGCCTGGACGCCCCGGTCATCCGCGGCGACCTCCCGGTGCCGGAGCCGGTGCTCCTGGAGTGGGAACGGCCGCTGTACGCGCACGGCCTGACGGTCCCGCAGGCCCCGCCGACCCGGGTGGACCGGGAATTGACGGACGGTGAGGTGCTCCCCTTCGGCGGCGGCGCCGTCATCGTCCACGCCCCGGGCCACACTGCGGGCAGCATCGGCGTCCATCTGCCTTCGCACGGCGTGCTGTTCACCGGCGACTGCATCGCCGGGGTCGGCCAGGTGATGCTGGGCGTCTTCAACGTGGACCGTGCCGAAGCCATCACGACCTTCGGCCGACTGGCGGCCCTGTCCCCCTCGGTGGCCTGCTTCGGCCACGGCGACCCCCTGACCGTGGACACGACGGCCGTCCTGCACGCGGCGGCGGAGGCGGCCGGCGCCTCGGGAACCTAGAGGGCCCGGGCCGGCTACGGCACCGCCCGGCCCGCCTCCAGGTACACCGCGCGGCCGCGCTTCCGGGCCTTCAGGGCCCAGCGCAGCCGCTCGTAGCGCACCGGCGGCAGCAGCCCGGCCGCCTCCGCCTCCGTCACGAACCGCCAGGCCCGCAGTTCCGGCCCCGGCAGCCGCAGCCGCCCGGCCTGCGCCGCCGGGAGCCGGCCGCCGTCGAACAGCAGCCGCAGGCCCCCGTACCCCGCCGGAGGTCCGGGCGCCTCCCAGTCCACGACCAGCAGCTCGGGCGGACGGGTCAGGAGGAGCCCCAGCTCCTCCTCGACCTCCCGCACGGCCGCGCACGCCGGAGCCTCGCCCGCCTCGACCACGCCCCCCGGGAACTCCCAGCCCGCCTTGTACGTCGGATCCACCAGAAGCACCCGGTCCGCGTCGTCGAAGAGCAGTACCCCTGCGGCCACGGTCTCCCGCGTCGGCTGCGGGGTCTGCACGATGTCGCAGACCCGGGCCGCGTCGGTGCGTACGGCTTCGGCGATCCGCTCCGCCGTCTCCCGTACGGTCAGGGCGCCGTTGTCGACCACGTGCGCGTCGGCCGTCAGCCAGCCCAGCGCGTGCTGGTAGGCGGGGATGTGCTCGTACGCCCACTGTCGTACCCGGACGTCCACGTCCTGCGCCGACCCCGGCTCCTCCCGGGTGGCGATCCGCTCCCGAAGGATCGTTTCCTCCGGGGCCAGCAGCACATGCCGCACCGCGATCCTGCGCGCCGCGAGCCCGCCGAAGATCTCGTCCCGGTACTCCTGCCTCAGCAGGGTCATCGGGACCACCAGCACCCCGCCCACCTCGGAGAGCATCGCCGCCGCCGTGTCCACGACGAGCCGCCGCCAGCTCGGCAGGTCCTGGTAGTCGCAGACCTCCGCGAGGCGCTTGCGCGGCAGGAGCACCCGTAGGGCGTCACCGATGAACTCCGGGTCGAACAGGGTGCTGTCCGGCAGGAGTCCGGTCAGTTCACGGGCCGTGCTGCTCTTCCCGGCGCCGAAAGTGCCGTTGATCCAGACAATCACGTCTACCCCTCTCCCGATGCCCCCAGTGGCTTGCCCGCACCACCCTGCCACGGAAACCCCGCTGTCCCTGTAAGTGCTTATCCTCAAGGTCAGGGCCTTGCCGCTCCGCCCTGCCGCCCACCGTCCCGGAGGCTTGACCACCGTGCCGCACACCCGCCGCCCGTCCGAACCCCGCTACGGCAACCGGCCGACCATGAAGGACGTGGCGGCCCGGGCCGGCGTGGGCCTCAAGACGGTGTCGCGGGTGGTCAACGGCGAGCCGGGGGTCACCCCCGACACCGAGAAGCGGGTCCAGGACGCCATCGACGCCCTGGGTTTCCGGCGCAACGACAGCGCCCGGGTGCTCCGCAAGGGCCGCACCGCCACCGTCGGCCTGGTCCTCGAGGACCTCGCCGACCCCTTCTACGGTCCGCTCAACCGGGCCGTCGAGGAGGTGGCCCGCGCGCACGGCGCCCTGCTCATCAACGGCTCCAGCGCCGAGGACCCGGACCGCGAGCGGGAGTTGGCGCTCGCGCTGTGCGCCCGCCGGGTGGACGGGCTCATCGTCATCCCGGCCGGGGACGACCACCGCTACCTGGAGCCGGAGATCCGCGCCGGGGTGGCCACGGTGTTCGTGGACCGCCCCGCGGGCCGGATCGACGCGGACGTCGTACTGTCCGACAGCTTCGGCGGCGCCCGGGACGGGGTGGCCCACCTGATCGCGGGCGGGCACCGCCGGATCGGCTTCATCGGCGACCATCCGCACATCCACACCGCCACCGAGCGGCTACGGGGCTACCGCGCGGCCATGGAGGCCGCCGGACTGCCGGTCGCCGGATCGTGGGTCTCCCTGGGCGCGACGGCCCCGGACCGCGTCTCGGCCGCCGCCCGCACGATGCTCTCCGGAACCGAACCGGTCACGGCCGTCTTCGCCGGCAACAACCGCGTGACGGTCACGGTCGTACGGGTCCTCGCGGCCCGGCCCCTGCCGGTCGCGCTGGTCGGCTTCGACGACTTCGAGCTCGCCGACCTGCTGCGCCCCGGCATCACGGTGGTCGCCCAGGACGCGGCTGCCCTGGGCCGGGTGGCCACGGACCGCCTCTTCCAGCGGCTCGCGGGCGCCGACCTCGCCCCGTCGCGCATCGAACTCCCCACCCGACTGATCCCCCGCGGCTCGGGCGAGCTCCCGCCGGTCACCGGATGAGCGACCGCAGCCCGGGCACGGCCCCGCCGGTGGCGGTGAGCCCGGCGAGGGCGGACAGGGCGGGGTGCACGCCGCCGAGGTAGCTCAGCCCGCCGGTGACGAGGCCGGCGAACAGGGCGCCGAGGAGCACGACTGCGGCGTGCAGGGTCAGGAAGGACGGCTCGGTGTCCGAAGGCGTGGTCATGCCCCGATTGCACCGCCCTTCGTCCCCGCGCGCCGCCCGCACCGAACGACCCGGACCGCCGCCGAACACCGCCGAACACCAGCGCTGTTCCACGCTGTTCGGGATTGTCCGGCGGAGCGCCCGGCACGACCCTCACCTGTGCGGTGATGGACAGCGTGCGTGCATTCAGCGAAGAACTGGAGTCGTTCGCGGCGGACTTGCGCCGACTGCGGCTCGACCGGGGCAAGCCGTCATACCGCGAACTGGCCGCGCGTGCGGTGAAGTCCCAGACCGGCATCCGGCTTCCCGTGTCCACCCAGAGCGACGCGTTCCGCGGGGACCGCCTTCCGGGCCTGGACCGCCTCATGGGCCTGGTCCGAATCCTCCACTCGTACGACGAGTTCGGGCAGGAGCGGCCCGTCCCACCCCACAACTCCCCCGAGCTGGAGCCCTGGCGCCGCCGCTGGCGCGAGCTGGCCGCCCTGGATCCCGTCCGGCGCTCCCCGGCACCCGGGCCCCGTACGACACGGCGAGCCCACCTTCCGGGGCCCTCACCGGCTCCCATCAGCGGGACCGGCTTCGCCGTGGCCCACGTGCTCACCACCCGGTCGGACAACAACTGGTGTGCGGCGTTCTCGCCCGACGGCCGGATCCTCGCCGTGTCCGGGATGAACGGGGAGACCGCAGGTGTCCAGCTGTGGGATCCCGTCCTCGGAGTCCCCGTCGGCCTGCTCGAAGGCGGACGCGTTGCCTTCGCATTGGCGTTCTCCCCCAGCGGCCGCCTTCTGGCCGTCGGAGACAACGGTGGCACAGTCGCCCTGTGGGATACCGAGACACGTGAGCAGACGGGGCCGGCCCTGCTCGGCCACGACGGCCCCATCGACGTGGTCGCCTTCGCGGCGGACGGCCGGACACTGGTCACGGCTGACGACGATGTCATCCATCGGTGGGACACGACGACCGGAGAGCCCGCCGGATCACCTCTCATCGGCGAGATCAAGGCGATGTTCTGCCGCTCCGACGGCGGCATCCTGGCCGCGCTCAGGGCCCAACACACACTGTTCCTGTGGGATCTGACGACCGGCGTGAGTATCAGCAAGCCCCTCATCGAGAAGATCCCTGAGATCGTCGGGGCCGCGTTCTCCGCCGACGGTGCCCTGCTGGCCACGACCGTCGGGGAAGAGACCCTGCTGTGGGACACAGCGACCGGCACCGTCGCGTACAAGCTGTCCGAAGCGGCCGGCCCCGGGGACACCGTGGCCTTCTCCCTGGACGGCCGCCTGCTGGCCACCATGAGCGACCACGGCACCGTACGCCTGTGGGACCCTTCGACCGGCGCCCTCCTGGGCCCGCCCCTGACGGGGCACAAGGGTCCGTTCGACCGGTTGGCCGTGTCCCCCGACGGTCGTATGCTCGCCGTCTGCGGCGAGGCCGACACCCTGCTGGTGTACCACGACGAGCCGTACGCGGTGCCCTCGCCTGCTGCGCCGCTCGCGGTACGAGCCCTCGAGTCCGCCTTGCGCATGCATCAGGCCGTGGCTCTGCCTGCCCTGTCGACGGAGAGCGGAGTCGCTCTGCGCAGGCTGGCCTTCTCTCCGGACGGCACCCGTCTCCTGGTCCGCACCGAGGACGGCCGGATCCTCACCTGGGATCCGGCGGCACGCGTCCAGCTGCCCGAGTCCCTGCCCGCTCCGACCGGAACGGCCCCCTGGGGGCTGGACTTCCCCGCCGATGGCTGGCCGACCAAGCTGTGGACCCCGGCCCGGCCGCCCAGCCGTCCCGTCTCCCTGGTACAGCACGTCGCGTTCCGCGCCGCTGGCCGGCAGGCGGCCGTGATCGGGGCGGACGGGCGGGTACTGGTCCTGGACTGGTCCGACGACCGGAGGGCCGCCGCACGCGTTCCGGACGGGGTGTCGGACGTGTTCGCCCTGGCCGCCGCTCCGAACGGGGGCGTGCTGGCCGCCGCCATGGGCGAGCGGGTGGTGCTGTGGGATCCGGCCGCCCCGGAAGGGTCCGACCTGGAGCTGGAGGCCCATTCGAGCACCATCGGCGCCATGGCCTTCTCCCCGGACGGCTGCCTGCTGGTGACCGGCGATACCGACGGGCACATCCTGCTGTGGGACGTAAGTGCCCCCGCTCCCCCCGGCCGCCGACCCCCTGGCCGCCGTCTCCCCGGGCACGCCGGGGCCGTGTACGACCTGGCGTTCTCCCCGCAGGGGAACCGCCTGGCCAGCGCGGGTGCGGACGGCACCGTGCGGCTCTGGGACCCAGCCAGGGGTGAGGCCACCACCGGCTTGCCGTTGACCGGTCACGGAGGAGCCGTCCGCGGTGTCGCCTTCTCCCCCGACGCGAGCCTGCTGGCCGCCTCCGGGGACGACGGCACCCTGCGCTGCTGGCTCCTGCCGACCCCGCACGCGCCGACGGCCCGGCCCCGGTGATCCGGGGCCGGGCCGTCCGCGTCGGCTGCGTCAAGCGGTGGCCGTCATCGTCGCCGAGCGGCGCGGGATGGCGAAGGCGTCGAGCTCCGCGCGGCTCAGGCCGGTCAGGGCCGTGACCTCGTCGGCGCCGACGGCGCCGCAGTCGAGGCCGCGTACCAGATAGCCGGCCAGGGCCTTCGCGGTCGCGGGCTCGTCCATGACGTCGCCCTCGATCTTGGCGACGTACGCCTTCAGGCGCGCGGCGGCCGTTTCGAGGCCCTCGCGGTAGAAGACGAAGACGGCCGCGTAGCGGGTCGGCAGGTGCGCCGGGTGCATGTCCCAGCCCTGGTAGTAGGCGCGGGCCAGGGCGCGCCGGGTGAGGCCGTAGTGCAGCTTCCAGGCCTCGTGGACGTGCTCGGTGGTGCCGATCGGCAGGACGTTGGTCGAGCCGTCGGAGACCCGTACGCCGGTGCCGGCGGCCGCGACCTGCATGACGGCCTTGGCGTGGTCGGCGGCGGGGTGGTCGCTCGACTGGTAGGCGGCGGAGACGCCGACGCAGGCGCTGTAGTCGAAGGTGCCGTAGTGCAGGCCGGTGGCGCGGCCCTTCGAGGCCTCGATCATGCGGGCGACCGCGGCTGTGCCGTCGGAGGCGAGGATCGACTGGCTGGTCTCGATCTGGATCTCGAAGCCGATGCGCCCCGGGCGCAGGCCGCGGGAGGTCTCGAAGGCCTCCAGCAGCTTGACGAAGGCGGTGACCTGCTCGGGGTAGGTGACCTTGGGCAGGGTCAGGACGAGGCCCTCGGGCAGGCCGCCGTGCGCGAGCAGGCCGGAGAGGAAGACGTCGGTGGTCCGGATGCCGCGGTCGCGGACGTTGGACTCCATGCACTTCATGCGGACGCCCATGTACGGGGCGTTCGTGCCGTTGGAGAAGGCTTCGGAGATGAGGCGGGCGGCGCGGGCGGCGGCCTGGTCCTCCTCCTCGTCGGAGCGGACGCCGAAGCCGTCCTCGAAGTCGACGCGGAGGTCCTCGATCGGCTCGGTGGCGAGCTTGGCGCGGACGCGGTCGTAGACCGGTACGGCCAGCTCGTCGGAGATGCCGAGTACCTTGGCGAAGGTGGCGGCGTCCGGGGCGTGCTCGTCGAGGGCCGCGAGGGCCTGGTCGCCCCAGGAGCGGATGGTGTCCGCGTCGAAGACGTCACCGGGGACGTAGACCGTGTGGATGGGCTGACGGGTGCCGGGGTCGCCCGGGTAGTGGCGCGCGAGTTCCGCGTCCACCGGCGCGAGGGAAGCGCTGATGCCCTCGCTGACCGCGCCTGCGAGGCTCGTCGCCACCTTCTCCTGCTGACCCATCGTGCACTCTCCTCTTTTCCGCTTCACGGAATCTTTCATCCGCATAGCAGAATTTAGCCACGGGGTTCCGCTCAGTCAATGGTCCCTCGGCCGTCCTGGACAAACGACTCGGGGCCGCGCGGTGAGAAACACCACACGGCCCCGGAGAGCACTTCCCGCAGGTCAGGCCTGCGGACGAGGGACTAGCCCTTGCGCGCCTTGATCTCCTCGGTCAGCTGCGGGACGACCGCGAAGAGGTCGCCGACCACGCCGTAGTCGACCAGGTCGAAGATCGGGGCCTCGGCGTCCTTGTTGATGGCCACGATGGTCTTCGAGGTCTGCATGCCGGCGCGGTGCTGGATCGCGCCCGAGATGCCGGAGGCGATGTACAGCTGCGGGGAGACCGACTTGCCGGTCTGGCCGACCTGGTTGGAGTGCGGGTACCAGCCGGCGTCGACGGCGGCACGCGAGGCGCCGACGGCCGCGCCGAGGGAGTCCGCGAGCGCCTCGATGATGTGGAAGTTCTCGGCGCCGTTGACGCCGCGGCCGCCGGAGACCACGATCGCGGCCTCGGTCAGCTCGGGGCGGCCGGTCGACTCGCGCGGGGTGCGGGAGGTGACCTTGGTGCCGGTGGCCAGGGCGCCGAAGGTGACGGCGAGGGCCTCGACGACGCCGGCGGCCGGAGCGGCCTCGACCGGGGCCGAGTTCGGCTTCACGGTGATGACCGGGGTGCCCTTGGAGACGCGGGACTTGGTGGTGAAGGAAGCGGCGAACGCGGCCTGCGTCGCGACCGGACCCTCTTCACCGGCCTCCAGGTCGATGGCGTCGGTGATGATGCCCGAGCCGATGCGCACGGCCAGGCGTGCGGCGATCTCCTTGCCCTCGGCGGAGGACGGGACGAGCACGGCGACCGGGGAGACGGCGTCGTACGCGGCCTGGAGCGCGTCCACCTTCGGTACGACGAGGTAGTCGGAGAACTCGGAGGCGTCGGCGGTGAGGACCTTGACGGCACCGTGCTCGGCGAGCACGGCGGCGGTGGCCTCGGCGCCGGCGCCCAGGGCCAGGGCGACGGGCTCGCCGATGCGGCGGGCCAGCGTCAGCAGTTCGAGAGTGGGCTTGCGGACGGCGCCGTCGACGTGGTCGACGTAGACGAGGACTTCAGCCATGGGGATGCTCCTGCGAATGCGAAGTAGTCAGGGGGCGTTGCGAGAGGGCCGAAGCTCTTAGATGAACTTCTGGCCGGCCAGACAGTTCTTAAATGAACTTCTGCTCCGCGAGGAAGGCAGCCAGCGACTTGCCGCCCTCGCCCTCGTCCTTGACGATCGTGCCGGCGGTGCGGGCCGGACGCTGGGTCGCGGAGTCGACCGCGGTCCAGGAGCCTTCGAGACCGACCTCGTCGGACTCGATCTCCAGCTCCTCCAGGTCCCAGGACTGCACCGGCTTCTTCTTGGCGGCCATGATGCCCTTGAAGGACGGGTAGCGGGCCTCGCCCGACTGGTCCGTCACCGAGACGAGCGCCGGGAGGGAGGCCTCCAGCTGCTCGCTCGCCGAGTCGCCGTCGCGGCGGCCGGTGACGACACCGTCCTCGACCTTGACCTCGGAGAGCAGGGTGACCTGCGGGACGCCCAGGCGCTCGGCCAGGATCGCCGGGAGGACGCCCATGGTGCCGTCGGTCGAGGCCATGCCCGTGATGACCAGGTCGTAACCGGCCTTCTCGATCGCCTTGGCCAGCACCAGCGAGGTGCCCATGACGTCGCTGCCGTGCAGGTCGTCGTCCTCGACGTGGATGGCCTTGTCGGCACCCATGGACAGCGCCTTGCGCAGCGCGTCCTTCGCGTCCTCGGGGCCCACCGTCAGGACGGTGATCTCCGCGTCGTCGGCCTCGTCGGCGATCTGCAGCGCCTGCTCGACGGCGTACTCGTCGAGCTCCGACAGCAGGCCGTCGACGTCGTCGCGGTTGACGGTCAGGTCTTCGGTGAACTGCCGGTCGCCAGTGGCGTCGGGCACGTACTTCACACAGACAACGATCCTCAGGCTCACGCCGGCTCTCCTACCGCATCGACATTTCTGGTACCGCCTTGTTCAGGCAGCATAGGCGCCATCTCGGGCCGTTCCCGCCGGGGCGGCCCGCGCTCCGAAGGGAATGTTACTCGTCAGTACACAGCGGGTCCCGCCAGGTTGCAAGGCCCGTGAACTGTGATCTGGCCAACGCGGGCGGAACCCGTCCCAGCAGGGACGATTCAGTCGCGCAACGCGTTGAAGCGCCCCTGGTGGTACAGCAGCGGGCGCCCCTCGCCCGCCGGATCCCCCGCCGGGTCCCCGGCGACCGCCTCCGCGATCACCACTCGGTGCGCACCGGCCGGCACGCGCGCCACGATCCGGCACACCAGCCAGGCCAGGACTCCGCCCAGCACCGGGACCCCGTAGGGTCCGGGCGCCCAGTCGGTGGCCGGACCGAAGCGGTCGGCTCCGTTCCGGGCGAAGAGGCCCGCCAGGTCGCTCTGGTGCTCACCGAGTATGTGGACGCCGAGGTACTCGGAGTCCCGGACCCCGGGCCAGCTGGAGGACCCCGTGCCGATGGTGAACGACAGCAGCGGCGGGTCCGCCGAGACGGAGTTGAGCGAGGTCGCGGTGAATCCCACCGGCCGGCCGCCGTTGTCGGCGGTGATCACGGCGACGCCCGCCGCGTGCCGGCGGAACACCGAGCGCAACAGGTCGGGCGAGCCGGGCAGGCCGGTGTCGGATCGGGGGGACGGAGCCGTCGGAGCCGTCATGAAGGGATTCCCCGTCCGTAAAGCAGGAGTTCATACCGCATGTCGCCAGCCTGGCGATCACCCGTGTACACAGTCAAGCCGCAGCGGACAGATGTAGGGCGCGTCACTCTGCGTGCGGGCGCGCGCACCGGCGCTCCGGACCCCGCGCGAGGGTCATACGGCCTCGCCCAGAGCGGCGATCACGTCGGCCGTGCGCGGCATCCCCACGCCCCGCCGCACGATCCGGCCGGCCGCGTCCAGGACGAGCACCGTCGGCGTCTTCTCGATCCCGAGGGCCCGTACGAGTTCCAGCCGTTCCTCGGCGTCGATCTCGATGTGCGCGACGCCCTCGACCATGCCGGCGACCTCGGCCAGGATCCGCCGCGTGGCCCGGCAGGGCTGGCAGAAGGCGCTGGAGAACTGCACCAGAGTGGCCCGCTCCCCCGGCTCCGCGCCCAGCTCCCGGGCGCCCAGCCGAAGGCCCGTCCCGTCGTCCCCCTCGTGCCCGCGCACGCCCGCTCCCCTCGCCGCCGTCCTCGTACCGCTGCCACGTCCACACCCAGGTCCGCACCGCGTCCATACGCTGCCCGTATGTGTGTCCGTACATCATCTCGGTACGTTCGTACGCTGATCCGAGCGCCCCGCAGGCGCGCCGCATTCCCGGCGTGATGAGAATCTCGCCGGGTGCAGGCGTCTGGGCTGGCCTGCGGCTCCCGTATGGGGCACGATCCCCATGGCCGCGTACCTACGCTGCCGTAACTTCCGGCCGGGAGCACCTCCAGGCAGAAAGCGGGGTCTCCCCACCATGGCTGAGCTCGTCTACCCCCCGGTCATCGGCGCTGCGCACGCTCTGTTCCGTGCGCTCGACGTCCGCATCGACATGAAGGGCACCGAGAACATCCCCCGCAAGGGCGGAGCGGTTCTGGTGTCGAACCACATCGGCTACCTCGACTTCATCTTCGCCGGGCTGACCGCCCGCCCGCAGAAGCGCCTCGTGCGCTTCATGGCGAAGGAGTCGGTGTTCCGGCACAAGGTGTCCGGTCCGCTGATGCGCGCGATGAAGCACATTCCGGTGGACCGCGCGCAGGGTGAGACGGCGTACCAGCACGCGCTGGACTCGCTGCGCGCCGGCGAGATCATCGGCGTGTTCCCGGAGGCGACGATCTCCCAGTCCTTCACGCTCAAGAGCTTCAAGTCCGGCGCGGCCCGGATGGCGCAGGAGGCCGGGGTCCCGCTGATCCCGGTGGCCCTGTGGGGTACGCAGCGGCTGTGGACCAAGGGCCGCCCCAAGGACCTCAAGCGCAGCCACATCCCCGTGACGATGCGCGTGGGCGAGCCGCTGGAGGCTCCCTCCGACCAGTACGCCGGTGCGATCACCCGTCGGGTGCGCGAGCGGGTGCAGGAGCTGCTGGACGCCGCGCAGAGCGCCTACCCCGCCAAGCCCAGGGGTGCGGACGACTCCTGGTGGCTGCCGGCCCACCTCGGCGGCACCGCGCCGACCGCGGCCCAGGTCAAGGAAGCCGGCTGAGCCTTCCGGAGGGGGGTGCGGCCCGCCGGGTGGCGGGGCCGCACCGTGCGGGTCAGTTCGGGTTGTCGGCGTGTGTCAGCGTCTCCCACGCCTCGAAATGGTTTTCGGTACCCGCCGGGCGCCGGCTCTCCGTGAGCCTGCCGGTGTTCTCCATGGCGACGCCGAGCCGGTTGTGCAGGGCGTTGTAGCCGACCTCGGTGGCCGGGCCGAGGCCCTTGGTCAGGCTCCCCCCGCACAGCGAGGCCGGCACGGCCTCCCCGAGCTCGTACTTGGCGTGGAAGCCCAGCGCGTAGCGGAACCGGTCCTTGAACTCCGGGTACAGGTCCCGCCCCTGGATGCGCGAGGTCTCGGCCACGTGCATCGTCGCGGCGATCCCCATCCCGGTGTGGCCGAAGTCCCGGCAGGTCTCCTGGGCCAGACCGTCCACGAAGGTGCTCTGGCCGTGCCAGTAGTCGATCAGCTCGCTCCTGGTGTCGATGGTGGAGCGCGGCGGGTACTTGGGCTGCGGGCCGTCGGAGGCGAGGTAGAAGTAGGCGGGGACCCTGCCGAGGTAGATCGCCATCGCCTTGTCGTAGGACGCGCGGTCGTCGAGGTGGACGGAGATGCCCACGGCCGCGTCCATCATGATCAGTTCCCAGTTGCCGTTGGTGTTCGGCCTCCCGTTGATCACCTCGGGCAGGTAGACCTCGCGCAGCATCGTGGCGAAGCGCCCCTGGTTCGGCCATCCTCCCGCGTAGGTGTGCTTGATGATCTCGGCGGCCCGCGGCCAGGTGGAACCCGCCCAGCCGCTCTGCAGCGGGGCGTTGCTGTTGGTGTGGCTCTTGATCCGGGCGGACCAGGCGTCCATCAGCTCGATCGACTTCTTCGCGTACGCGGGGTCGCGGGTGATGTACCAGGCGAGCGCGTCGGTGTACGCGGCGATCGCGTCCTCGCGTTCGTCGGAGCAGCCGATGTCCGGGTTGGAGTAGGAGCCGCATTCGACGACGGCGCGCGGCTTGGGCGTTCGGGACAAGGAGGCGTATCCGCTCGCCCGCATGTCGTCGAACGCCGCCTTCCACGGCTGTTGCCCGGCCTGCACCTTGGTGCGTACGAACTCCAGTTGGGCGCGGCTGTTGAGAACTCCGGGGTGGGCGAACGCGGTTGGGGCGACCGCGATGGGGGCGGCCGGGGCCGCGGCGGGTACGGGGTGGGTGGCGTGTGCGGCGGGAATGACGGTGAGGGCTGATGCCGCGACCAGGGCGAGGGCCGCGGCGGCCGGCCCGATGGAGGCTCCTAAACGCATGGGAGCGCCTTCCGGTCGGAGGTGGGGGGAAGGGCGCGGAGCTCCGCGAGGAGGGTGCGGAAGTCCGCAAGGAGGGTCCGTGGGGGGATTCCTGCGGCCGAAGATACCCATGCGCATGCCAAGTCGACAACGATGTCAGACAGGAAAGTTTCCTATTGACCGAATCCGGCGGTCAGCCGGGCATCAACCCGGCACCTCGGCCCTCTCCCCCCGAACCCGAATGGCGTAACGTCGGCCCCGTCCGCGGCCCCGTCCGCGGCATTGCCTGACGCAGGGGGGCCTGGCATGCAGGGGTTCGGGCGGTACCTGGCTGCGGCACTGGCCGCACGGTTCGCCTCCGAGGGCATGGGCATGGCGGTGGTACTGCTCGCCCTGGAACGCACCGGAAGCGCGGCGCACGGCGCCTTCGTCCTGACCGCCTGGCTGGCCCCGCACGTACTGGCGGCTCCGCTCGCGGGCGCCGCCGCGGCCAGGTCGCGCCGCCCGCGGCTCTTCCACGTGGGCGCGCTGGCCGGATTCACCACGGCCGTGGCGACCCTGGCCTTCATCCTCGGGCGGGCCCCGACACCCGTGGTGCTCGTGGTGGCGGTGCTCGGCGGCGCCTGCGGGCCGATGGTGACGGGCGGGCTGTCGAGTCTGGTGACGGGCCTGGTCCCGGCCGGTCCGGCGCGCGACCGGGCGTACGCCTGGGACGCGTCGACCTACAACGGCGCCGCCGTCACCGCCCCCGCGGCTGTCGGCCTGGTGGCGGCCTTCGCTTCAGCCGGTCCGGCGATGGCGGTCCTGGCGGCTTCCGGCGCACTGGCGGCGGCGCTGGCGGCCACCCTTCCGTACGGGAGCCACGGAAGCGCGGGCCCCGCCCCCGGGACACCCCGGGCCGGGCTGGGGGCCGGGCTGGCCGCCCTGTGGCGCGTCCGGGAACTGCGGGCGGTCACCTCGGCCACCACCCTGGCCTTCGTCGGCATCGGCTCGCTCACCACCACCTCGGTGCTCCTGGCCACCGCGCTCGGCAGTCCGCGCGGCGGCGGGGTACTGATGACGGCCTTCGCCCTGGGCGCCCTGACCGGCTCCCTGACCCTGGGCCGGATCACGGCCGTCGCGCCGGGCAAGCTGGCCCGCTGGGCCATGGCGGCCACCGGGGTGGCGCTCACCGCAGCCGCGTTCACCCCCTCGGTCGCCCTCACGGCGGTGGCGTTCGCCGCGGCCGGGGTGTGCGACGGGCCGCTGCTCACGGCCACCCTGCGGATCCGCTCGCAGTACGCACCGGACGGGGTGCGCACCCAGGTGTTCACCCTCGGCGCCGGGCTCAAGGTGACGGCCGCGTCCACCGGCGCCGCCCTCGTGGGGCTCGCCGCCGACGCGCCGCCGTGGATCCTGCTGCTCGGGATCGCCGTACTGCAGCTGGCCGGCGCCCTGCTGCACACGCTGGTGGCCGTACCCGGGCCCGTACCGGACGGGGTCCCGGCCGCGACCGGCGCCCTCCCGGCTACAGCCCCGTCGGCAGGTTCCGCCACAACTGCGGCCGGTCCACGGACTCCTGGAGCACCTTGAGCGTGGCCGGATGCGGCGCCGCGTACAGCTCGGGGTAGTCGACCTCGCCGAGCTCCGGGCGGACGGGGAAGGCCAGTTGTTCGTGGTCGAGGGTGAACTGGGCGTCCACGCCGGGCTTGTTGCCCCGCGCATCCACCCGGGACCAGTCGTCCCTGCCGGGCAGGCGCAGCGCGACGAGGCCGTGGACGGCCAGGTTCGACCCGTCGTCGTCGCCGAGGAGCTGGTAGCAGAGCCCGGCCGGGATGCCCTGGGCGCGCAGCAGGGCCGTCAGCGCGTGGGACTTGGCGTAGCAGATGCCGTTGCGCGTGGCCAGGACGTCGGAGGCGCGCCAGGAGACGCGGTCGTCCCCGGAATCGGCGGTGTGCGGGATGGTGTCGCGGACGAACTCGAAGGCGACCTTCGCGTATGAATATGCATCGCCTGTGGCCGCCCACAGGGCGTCGGCGGTCTCCTGGACCAGCGGGTGGTCGTGATCGACGGCTTCATCGGCCACCAGATAGGCGGCAACGTCGGAATGCTCCTGGATCAGCTTCATGATCCAGGAGCATACCTATGCAGAATTCTGCATGTCTATAGATTTATGGCAGTGCTAGCGGGCCAGCTCCTCCTTGAGGGCCTGGAGGAACCCGTCCACGTCCTCCTCCTGGGTGTCGAAGCTGCACATCCAGCGGACGTCGCCCGCGATCTCGTCCCAGAAGTAGAAGCGGTAGCGCTCCTGGAGCCGCCGCGTCACCGCGTGCGGGAGCCGCGCGAACACGGCGTTCGCCTGCACCGGGTAGAGGATCTCCACCCCGTCCGTCTCGCGCACCCCGGCCGCCAGCCGCTGCGCCATCGCGTTGGCGTGGCGGGCGTTGCGCAGCCACAGGTCCTTCGCGAGGAGCGCTTCGAGCTGCACCGATACGAAGCGCATCTTCGAGGCGAGCTGCATCGACATCTTGCGGATGTGCTTCATCTGCCGGACGGCATCCGGGTTCAGCACGACGACGGCCTCTCCGGCCATCATCCCGTTCTTGGTGCCGCCGTAGGACAGCACGTCCACGCCGACGGCGTTCGTGAAGGCGCGCATCGGCACGTCCAGCGAGGCCGCGGCGTTGGCTATCCGGGCACCGTCGAGGTGGACCTTCATGCCCTTGCCGTGCGCGTGCTCGCAGATGGCCCGGATCTCGTCCACGGTGTAGACCGTGCCGAGCTCGGTGTTCTGGGTGATCGAGACGACCTGCGGCATCGCCCGGTGCTCGTCCTCCCAGCCCCAGGCCTGCCGGTCGATGAGCTCGGGGGTGAGCTTGCCGTCCGGGGTGGGAACGGTGAGCAGCTTGAGGCCCGCCATCCGCTCGGGCGCTCCGCCCTCGTCGACGTTGATGTGCGCCGACTCGGCACAGACCACCGCGCCCCAGCGGTCGGTGAGGGCCTGCAGGGCCGTCACGTTGGCGCCGGTGCCGTTGAAGACCGGGTAGACCTCGGCGTGCGGGCCGAAGTGGCCGCGGAAGATCTTCTGCAGGTGTTCGGTGTACTCGTCGTCGCCGTAGGAGACCTGGTGGCCGCCGTTGGCCAGCGCGATGGCCGCCAGGATCTCCGGGTGCACCCCGGCGTAGTTGTCGCTGGCGAAGCCGCGTACCGCCGGGTCGTGGTGCCGGCGGGCGTCGGTCTTCGCTTGGGACTTCCTGATCGCGGTTTTCACGGCAGCGTTCTTCACGTCAGCGTTCTTCACGGTTGGGGAGTGAGCCACAGACGCTGTCCGTTCACATCGGAGGCGGACCGCTCCCAGACGCCGGCGATGGCCTCGGCCAGCTCCTTGACGTCGGTGAAGCCCGCGAACTTCGCAGTGGGGCGCTCGGCGCGCATCGCGTCGTGCACCAGTGCCTTGATGACCAGGATCGCAGCCGCGGCTCCGGGGCCGTCCTCGCCCCCCAGCTTGCGGAAGGAGTCGGCCATGGCCAGCGTCCACGCCTCGGCGGCCGCCTTGCCCGCGTTGTACGCGGCGTTGTTGGCGACCGGCTTGTGCGCGCCGGACTGGCTGACCAGGACGTAGCGGCCGCGGTCGCTGCGCAGCAGTCCGTCGTGGAAGGCGAGCGAGGTGTGCTGGACGGTGCGGATGAGGAGCTTCTCCAGGAAGTCCCAGTCCGCGAGGTCTGTGTCGGTGAAGGTGGTGCTGCCGCGCCAGCCGCCGACGAGGTGGACCAGGCCGTCGATGCGGCCGAACTCCTTCTCGGTCTGCTCGGCCCAGGCCTTGGTCGCGGCCAGGTCGAGCAGGTCGACGGTGTCACCGGTGATGGTGGCGCCGCCGTGGGCGTAGCGTGCCGCGTCCACGGCCTCCGCGAGCCGCGCCGGGTCGGCGTCGGACGCGACGACCACGGCACCCGCCTCGGCGAGGCGGAGCAGGGTGGCGCGCCCGGCGGGGCCGCCGGCCCCCGCCACCGCTACCACCGCGCCGTGGAGATTCCCGTTGCCATTCGAGCCGTTCATCTGTGCAGCCTCCTGTGGGCGAGCGCTCACGCGGCGGCCCGCTCTGCGTGTTCCGTGTTCAGGGCGGTGATGCCCTTGGTCGAAGCGATCACGCCCTTGAGCTTCTTGGCGAGGGCCTCATAGAACATGCTGAGCGGAAACTCGTCGGGAAGCACGTCGTCCACGAGCTTGCGCGGCGGCTGCGTGAGGTCCAGGGCGTCGGGGCCCTTGGCCCAGCGGGATCCCGGGTGGGGAGCGAGGTACTCGGCGACCAGTTCGTAGGCCTTGAACCAGTGGACGAGCTTCGGGCGGTCGATCCCGGCCCGGTAGAGGTCCTCGATCTCGGCGCACAGCTGGTTGGTGACCTGCGGGGCACGCATCCAGTCGATCTTCAGCTTGTTGTCCGTCCAGCGCACGACGTCGTGCTTGTGGAGGTACGCGAAGAGCAGCTGGCCGCCGAGGCCGTCGTAGTTGCGGTTGCGGTCGCCGGAGACCGGGAAGCGGAACATCCGGTCGAAGAGGACGGCGTACTGCACGTCACGGCCGTGCTCGTTGCCCTCGGACTCCAGCTTCACGGCCTCCTTGAAGGCGGTGAGGTCGCAGCGCAGCTCTTCGAGGCCATACATCCAGAACGGCTGGCGCTGCTTGATCATGAAGGGGTCGAACGGCAGGTCGCCGTGGCTGTGGGTGCGGTCGTGGACCATGTCCCACAGGACGAAGGCCTTCTCGCAGCGCTCCTGGTCCTCGACCATGCGGGCGATGTCCTCGGGCAGCTCGATGCCCAGGATGTCGACGGCGGCCTCGGTGACCTTGCGGTAGCGGGCGGCCTCGCGGTCGCAGAAGATCCCGCCCCAGGTGAAGCGCTCCGGGGCCTCGCGCACGGCGATGGTCTCCGGGAAGAGCACCGCGGAGTGGGTGTCGTAGCCCGGGGTGAAGTCCTCGAAGGTGATGCCGAGGAAGAGCGGGTTGTCGTACCGGGTGCGCTCCAGCTCGGAGAGCCACTCGGGCCACACCATCTTCAGCACGACGGCTTCGAGGTTGCGGTCCGGGTTGCCGTTCTGGGTGTACATCGGGAAGACCACGAGGTGCTGGAGCCCGTCGGCGCGCTCGGCCGCCGGGTGGAAGGCCAGCAGGGAGTCGAGGAAGTCCGGCACGGCAAAACCGTCGGCGGCCCACTTTCGCAGGTCGCCGATGAGGGCACGGTGGTACGCGCCGCCGTGTGGCAGCAGCGGCGACAGCGCCTCGATGCCCGAGACCACGCGCTCGACCGCGACCTCGGCGGCGGCGCGGGCGGGCGCGCCCTCGGCCTCGAAGTCGATGGAGCCGTCGGCCGACTGCCAGGGCCGGATCTCCTCCACGGCGGCCTTGAGCTCGGGCCACGCCGGGTGGTCCACCACCCGTACACCGGCGGTTATCACGGCACCGCCGATACCCGGCACAAGAGTTTCCGTCATGTCACTTCCTCCACAGGAGAACCTCACGTTAAGACAGCGTATGCATGTGAGGCTCTCCTGCTCAAGAGGGAATCCGGGAAATTATCCTGCGTCACCCCCAGTTTCACCGGAAGTCTTCCCGTTCTTAGGCATGGAATCGAGGACTCCGCCCAGTCGCGCCAAGGCCTGGCGGGCCTGTGGGAGTACGTCGGCCAGCGCGAGGAACCCGTGGAACATCCCGGGATGCTCGTCAAGGGCCGAAGGAACTCCGCTCCCGATCAGCCGACGGTGGTACGCCACCCCCTCGTCCCGCAGCGGATCGCACCCCGCCACCACCACGTGCGCGGGCGGCAGCCCCCGCAGATCGGCGCCGAGCGGGGAGGCCAGCGGATCGCGGCCGTCGCCGCCGGGCCCCAGGTACTGCTCCCAGAACCAGCGCAGGTGCGCGGCGGTGAGGAAGTAGCCCGCGGCGTTGTCCCGGTAGGAGTCCGTGTCCTGCCCGGCGTCCAGGCAGGGATAGATCAGCATCTGGAGCGCGACGGCCGGTCCCCCGCGGCCCCGGGCCATCAGCAACGAGGCAGCGGCGAGGTTCGCGCCCGCGCTGTCCCCGGCCACCACCAGGGCGGCCGGGTCCCCGCCCAGTTCCTCGATGTGCGCGCCGGCCCAGCACAGGGCGGCGTACGCGTCGTGGACGGCGGCGGGGAAGCGGGCTTCGGGTGCCCGCCGGTAGTCGACGGAGACGAAGACGGCCCCGGAGCTGCGGCAGAGCGCCCGGACGGTGGCGTCGTGGGTGTCGAGGTCGCACAGGACCCAGCCTCCGCCGTGGCAGAACACCACGGTCGGCCGGACCCCGGGCCACTCCTCGGGGTCGGGGTAGTAGACGCGCACCGGAACCGGCGGCGCACCGGCCGGCCCGGGGACCTCCCGGTCCTCGACGGAGCCGACGGCGAGCGGCGCGCCCGTCGCGGGCGCGGCGGCGAGGATCCGGCGGGCCTCCCGCGCTTCGGTGACGGCGCCCCCGAGGTCGGGGAAGAAGGCGGCCATGGCGTCCGCGTAGGGCCGGGCGGCGGGATCGAGCCGGTCGGTCCACGGGACGGGGCCGGCCGGGGCAGTGGGACCGGCCGGGGCGGTGCGGCCGGCCGGAACACCAGCCTGCGGGTTCGCTTCGTTCACGGCGGTGGCCCTACGCCTTCCGGAAGTGCGGGATGACCTTCTCGCCCCACTGCCGCAGGGTCTCCAGACAGGCCTCCTGGGGCACGGTCCCCATCTGGATCAGGCACATGATCTCGTCGGCCCCCGCCTCCCTCAGCCGCTCCACGTAGGCGATGGCCTCGTCCGCGCTCCCGTAGGCGTGGTCGGCGTTGAAGGTGGCCGTGGACGTGGGCCGCACCGGGATGTCCAGCTCGTGCAGCCGGGCCACCACCTGCTCGGCGGCCCTGCGCATCTCCGCCTCCTCGTCGGCGCCCGCCACCACCGCCTCGTCCGGAACGCCCGCTCCGCCGTACCAGTGGCCGATGGACTGCGCGAAGAACCGCTGCCCCCGGACGCCGATCCGGCGGGCCTCCTCCGGGTCGTCGAGCACGATGGTCGGACAGAGCACCGAGAAGTGGTCGTTGACCACGGTGGAGACGAAGCGGCCGCCGTCGCGGCCGGCGATCGCGCCGTCGTACACGGCCCGCATCCGCGCGATGGACTCCGGCCCGGCGAAGCCCATCACCAGCGCCCCGACGCCCAGCTCGGCGGCCTGCACCAGCGTTTCGCCCCGGCTGCACGCCAGGAACAGCGGCGGGTGCGGGGCCTGACTGGGCCTCGGCAGGATCGGATGCGGATCGATGTCGATGAGCTCCCCGTGGTACTCGAGCTCCTCCTCCTGCCAGGCCTTCCCGATGATCCGCAGCGCCTCCTCCACCTCCGCCGTGGTGCGGTCCTTGTCCACCCCGCACAGCGAGGTCTCCTGGGCGGTCCCGCCGCGGCCCGCGCCGAGGTCGACGCGTCCGCCGGACAGCAGGTCGAGCATCGCGGCCCGCTCGGCGACCCGCACGGGGTGGTTGAAGCCGAAGGGCATGCACACGACCCCGTGGCCGATGCGTATGGTGTTCGTCCGGGCCGCGACGAAGCTCAGAAAGATTTCCGGGGCGGACATGTGGGCGTACCACTTGAGCGAGTGGTGCTCGACGGCCCAGATCCGGTCGAATCCCACCTGTTCGGCGAGCACCGCCTGCTCCACGCAGTCGCGGATGACCTGGTGCTCGCGCTCCACGGTCGGGTCGGCCAACTGCGCCTCGAAGATGACGGAGAACTTCACTTATGCCTCCAGGGTTGCGTCCCGTACCCGGTCTCACTTCAATTAGAAATATGACTAGTAGTCAGAAGCCGAAGAAGCAAGAGCTACCGCCGACCGCATGGGCCGTACTGGGTCTGCTCTCCTTCCCCGGCGAGCGGACCGGATACGAACTGAAGAAGTGGGCGGACTCCTCCCTCCGCTTCTTCTACTGGTCACCGGCGATCAGTCAGATCTACGCCGAGCTGCGCCGCCTGGAGGAACTCGGCTACGCGGCGTCCGTGCGCTCGGGGCCCGAGGAGGCCCGGGCCAAGCGCCGCTACGGCATCACCCCCGCCGGGCGCGAAGCGCTGGCCGGCTGGGCCGCCGACTCCTCCGAGGCCGGACCCCCGGTGCTCAAGCACGGGCTGCTGCTGCGGGTCTGGCTCGGGCACCTGGCGGAACCCGAATTGCTGCGGCGGATGGTGACCGAGCACCTGGAGCGCACCACGGGCGAGCTGGCCGCCGTACGGGAGGCCATGGCGCACGCGGCCGAGGAGCCGGACTGGGCGTTCCCCACCCTGGCGCTGCGCTGGAGCGAGCGCCAGCACCTGGCCGAGCTGGAACTGACCCGGACCCTGCTGGCGGACCTGGCCGAGCTGCCCGGCGCGGCCGACCCGGCTGACCAGCCCGACCCGGTCCAGCAGGAACGTCAAGGCAGCGGGGACGCGCCCACGCCCGGGTGACACGGCGGACCCCGCCGCGGGCTCCGGAGCCCCGGCAGGCCCGGCGGGAGGCGGCCGGCGAGCGTTTCGGAGCCCTTGCACGGACGGTCTCATCGCCCGCGCGGCGCACTAGCATGCGTCCTCACCGCGCGCGGCCGGTCGGGACACCGCGACCGCGCGGGGAGCCGCCGTCGACGGAAGCGAGAGAACCTTGACTTTCCTCACCATCGGTCACCGCGGGGTCATGGGTGTCGAACCGGAGAACACCATGCGGTCCTTCGTCCGCGCGGAACGCTCCGGCATGGACGTCATCGCCCTCGACCTACGACTCAGCAAGGACGGCACCCTCGTCGTCCTGCACGACGCCGAGGTGGACCGGACCACCGACGGCTCGGGAGCCGTCACCGATCTGACCCTGGCCGAACTGCGCGGGCTGGACGCCGGGGACGGCCAGC
Source organism: Streptomyces sp. NBC_00454 (assembly GCF_041434015.1). Classification (GTDB taxonomy): domain Bacteria; phylum Actinomycetota; class Actinomycetes; order Streptomycetales; family Streptomycetaceae; genus Streptomyces. Next base: position 902,373 of record NZ_CP107907.1, read on the forward strand.
ACGTGCCCGTCCTGGAAGAGGTCCTGGACGCGGTCCGGGCGCCGCTCCAGGTCCAGGTGCACGACCTGGGCGTCGCCACGGCGCTGGCGGAGCTGTTGCTCGGCCGCGATCTGACCGGGCGGGTGGAGGTGGCCTCGTTCCGCGACGAGGTGCTCGGCGAGACGAGCCGGCTGGTGCCGGGCGTACGGACCGCGCTCTACGCCGACCAGAGCGCGGCGGACGCCGAGGCGACCGTCGGCCGGGCCGTGGACGCGGGCGCGGAGACGGTCGCCCTCAACATCCGCCACCTCACCCTGGACACGGTGGAGTCGGCGCACGAGGCCGGGCTCCGGGTGATCGGCTGGACGGTCAACTGCCTGGACCACCTGCGCCTGGCCCGCGCGCTCGGACTCGACGGCGTGGTCACCGACTTCCCGGAGATCCGCTCCACGGGCCGCTTCACCGCCTGAAGCGCTGCACGTCCCCGGACTACAGCGACTTGACCAGCAGCTCGAAGGCCAGGTCGTCACGGAGCGGGACGCCGAAGCGCTCGTCCCCGTAGGGGAAGGGGCTCATCTCTCCGGTGCGCTCGTAGCCGCGGCGCACGTAGTAGGCGATGAGCTCCTCCCGTACGTTGACCACGGTCATCCGCATCTCCTTGGCCTCCCACTGCTCACGGGCGCGGCGCTCCGCCTCGGCCATGACCTCCTTGCCGAGGCCGCCACCCTGCAGTCCGGGGCGGACCGCGAACATCCCGAAGTAGACGTGGTCCCCCCGGTGTTCGAGGTGGCAGCAGGAGATGAGCTCGCCCGCGCGCTCCGCGACGAGCAGCATGCCGTCGGGGTGCGCGACGATCCCGGCGACGCCCGCCTCGTCGGTGCGCTGACCGTCCAGGAAGTCCGCCTCGGTGGTCCAGCCCGCGCGGCTCGCATCCCCCCGGTAGGCCGACTCGACGAGTTCCACCAGTGCCGGGACGTCGGCCTCCACTGCGGTGCGGAAGGTCAGGGCCTGGGGGTCGGCGCTCGGCATCGAGGGCTCCGTTCTTCGGGACTGCATGTCCGGAAATGACATGTCCGGGTGCGGTACGGGGTGCCGTGTACCGCACACAGAGACTATCCCCGGGCGGCGTGCGGGCCGTGCGACGGGGGCATCTCTTCCGGTGAAGCCGACTGAAGCCGACGAACCGGGAGGTTCCGCCGTGCACGGTTCCACCATGTCCCTCTCCTCTTCCGTCTCCGCCTGGCTGCTCGTCCTGCTCTGCGCGACGAGCGGCGCGTACTGCCTTCGGCGGGCCGGCAGATCCGGCGCCGGTTCGGCCGCCGCCGGAGAGGCGGTGATGGGATTCGGCATGGCCCTGATGGCGGTGCCCCTGGGCCTGGGAGGCGACTGGCAGACCCCGGTGCTCGGCGCCGTCTTCTGCGGCGCGGCGCTGCACGCGCTCTGGCTGCTGCGCGGGGGCCTGCACCACGCGCACCATCTGGTGGGCTCGCTGACCATGGTCTACATGGCGCTGGCGGCGTGGACCGGCGCCGGGTCGGGAGCCGGTCACGGCGGGGGCGCCGGCCACGGGCACGGCGGCGGGCTGCCGTTGGTGACCGGGCTGCTGCTCGTCTACTACGCCGGGTACGTGGTGCTGGGCGGGGCCCGGCTGGTCACGGCGGGCGGCGCCGGGGCGCACTCCGATGCCCCTGTCGCGTCCCCCACCGGACCGGCGGAGGTGATCAGGGCCTGCCGACTGACCATGGGGATGGGCATGTTGGCGATGCTGCTGATGATGTGAGGCGGCGCCCTCCCGGAGGAGGGCGTACGGGCAAACGTGTGCTGCGTCACCCTTCACCGCACGCCTACCCGCAGGTAGGCGTGCGCTCATAGGCTGGGCCCATGATGGTCCCCGCCGCTCTCCTGCTGCTCGGCGTCCTGACCGCGATGCTCGCACCCCGGGTGCTGGCCCGGGCCCAGTGGCCCGAGCGCGAACCCGTCGTGGCCCTGTGGGCCTGGCAGTGCGTGGTGGGCGCCGTGCTCCTGTGCTTCGCGCTGTCGATGCTGTTGAGCGCGGCCGGCGCCTGGCAGGCGGTCCGGGGGCGGCTGTTCGCTCCCGCCCCGCACCGGGTGGTCGACGCGTACGCGCTCGGCTCCGCGGGCGGCGCCTGGGCCATCGCGACCGCCCTCGTACTGGCGGGCGGCGGGCTGTGGACCGGCGCGATGCTGACCCGGGAGGTCCTGCGGGCCCGCGCCCGGCGGCGGACGCAGGGCGCCGAACTGCTCCTCCAGGCCCCGCTGCTGCCCGGGGAGGAAACCACCGGGGCACGGCTCGTCGTACTGGAGGGACAGCGACCCGACAGCTGGTGGCTGCCGGGACCGGCCCCGCGACTGGTGGTCACGACGGCGGCGCTGGGCCGGCTCAAGGGCAGCCAGCTGGACGCCGTGCTGGCGCACGAGCAGGGTCACGCCGCGGCCCGGCACGACTGGCTGCTGCACTGCTCGCGGGCGCTGTCCCGGGGGTTCCCGCAGGTCCCGGTCTTCGACGCGTTCGAAGCGGAGATGCACCGGCTCGTGGAGCTGGCCGCCGATGACGTGGCCTCCCGGCGGTACGGGCGCCTCACCATCGCCCTGGCCCTGGTCGGGCTGAACGAGGACCGCGGGGTCTTCGGCCAGTACTCCGACCCGGAGGCGCACGTCCCGCAGCGGGTGCGCAGGCTGCTCTCGGCCGCACCACGGCTCTCGGCGGGACGCCGGATGCGACTGACGGCCCTGGCGACGCTGGCTCCGGCGATCCCCCTGCTGGTCGCGTTCGGCCCGGGACTGAACGCGCTGGCCTAGGCCGTCTCTTTCGGAGGGGCTGAAGGCACTGGTGGGGCGGGAGCGTCCGGTACGGCCGGATCCGGTCGACTCCGCGGACTGCGCCGGCCACCCGTCCGGCCATGCCATGACGGCGACAGTGATCTGCGGCCTGCGGCCTGCTGCGGACGTCCGGGCGGGCTGGCCGCCGGGCGTGGCCCTGGTGGCCCTCGGGGCCTCTGTGGCCCTCGCGGCGCCGGCCGCTGCCGGTGGGGCCTGCCCTGGGCGATCCCCCGTTTCACCCAGGGCAGACTTTCCCGCGCGCTGAGTATATTGGCTCAGAGCCAGTCAACGCAGGAGCAAGCATGTCCCCGCGCAGCGCATCGGTCAATGAAGAATTGCGGAGACGTTCCCGGGAGCGGTTGTTGCAGGCCACGGTCGAACTCGTGGCCGAGCGCGGGTACGAAGCCACCAAGCTCGGCGACATCGCCGACCGGGCGGGCGCGGCCCGCGGCCTCGTGTCGTACTACTTCCCGGGCAAACGCCAACTGCTCCAGTCCGCCGTGCACCGGTTGATGCACCTGACCCTGGAAGCGGCGCTCGAGCGGGAGCCGCACACCGAGGACGGCAGGGAGCGGCTCGCCCGCGCCATCGACGCGATCCTCGGGCTGGCCCGGGACCAGCCGCGGCTGATGCGGACCCACATGGCGGGCATCCTCCAGGCGGAGGGCTTCGTACAGTGCGCCGAGCAGCAGCGGCTCGCGGAGCTGCTGCGGGACACCGTCGTGCGGTACGGCTCCGCGGAGGTGGACACCGACTACCCGCTGCTGCGGGCGCTGCTGATGGGCGCGGTGGTCGCGGTGCTGCTGCCGGGGGCGCCGATGCCGGCGGCGCGGCTGCGGGCCGAGCTGTTCCAGCGGTACGGGCTCGACTGGGAGCTCGGGGTCCCGCCGGAGGGCGGACCGCCCGGCGGAACGTTTCCCTCACCCCCGGTGGCCCCCATCGGACCCCGATAGGCCCTGTGGGGCCCCTCACGCGCCTCAGTGGCCCCACCGGTCCCCGGATGCCCGCAGGGGCTGCCGGTCCCGGGCGCCCGGTGTCATGCTGGGAGCACCTGCGTGAGGAGCTCCGCCGTGCTTCGTATCGCCGTCGTCGGTTCGGGCCCCAGCGGGGTCTACGCCGCCCAGACGCTCGTCCAGCAGCGCGAGGTCCCGGGCGTGCGGGTCGACGTACTGGACCGGCTGCCGGCCCCCTACGGGCTCGTCCGGTACGGGGTGGCCCCCGACCACGAGAAGATCAAGTCGCTCCAGGGCAGTCTGCGGACCGTACTGGAGGACGAGCGCATCCGGTTCTTCGGCAACGTCGAGGTCGGCGGCCCCGAACTGTCCACCGCCCGGCTGCTGGAGCTGTACCACGCGGTGGTCTACTGCGTCGGCGCGGCCCGGGACCGGCCGCTCGGCATCCCCGGCGAGGACCTCGCCGGCGTGCACTCCGCGACGGCCTTCGTGGCCTGGTACAGCGGGCATCCGGACGCGGCCGCCGAGGCCTTCGGCCTGCCGGGAGTGGATTCGGCCATCGTGATCGGCGCGGGCAACGTCGCCGTGGACGTGACGCGGATCCTGGCCCGGGGCGTACCGGAGCTGGCGCCCACCGACATGCCGCAGCCGGCCCTGGGCGCACTCGGCGCCAGCGGGGTGCGCGAGGTGCGGATGGTGGCCCGGCGCGGGCCCTCGCAGGGGAAGTTCACCACGAAGGAGCTGCGCGAACTGGGCACGCTCCCGGGGGTGGAGGCCCTGGCCGACCCGGCGGAGCTGGGCCTGGATCCGGCGTACGCCGACCCGGGCGCGGCCCTGCCCGCGGTGAACCGCCGCAATGTGGAGGTCCTGCGCGGCTGGGCCACCGCCGACCCCGCTGCGCAGACCGGAGGCGGCGTGCACCGGCGCATCGAACTGCGCTTCTTCCTGCGCCCCGTGGAAGTGCTCGGAGGCGAGGGCGGCCGGGTCACCGGAATGCGGTTCGAGCGGACGGCCCCCGACGGCCGGGGCGGGGTCACCGGCACCGGGGTCTACGAGGACCTCCCGGCGCAGTTGGTGCTGCGCTCGGTGGGGTACCAGGGCGTTCCGCTGCCCGGCCTGCCCTTCGACGAGCGCACCGGAACGGTCCCGCACGCGGCGGGCCGGGTGCTGCGCGCGGGCCGCGCCTCGGTCGGCGAGTACGTGGCGGGCTGGATCAAGCGCGGCCCGACCGGGGTGATCGGCACCAACCGGCCGTGCGCCAAGGAGACGGCCTCCTCCCTGCTCCAGGACGCGGGGACGCTGGCCCGGCGCGAGCTGCCGCAGGACCCGCTGGAGGCGCTGCGCGCGGCGGGGCTGCGGCCGGTGGAGTGGCCGGGGTGGCTGGCCATCGAGACGGCGGAGGCGGAGCTCGGCCGCTCCCTGGGCCGGCGCTCCGTCAAGATCCCCGACTGGGCGGGTCTGCTGGCCGCGGCCGACGGCTCCGGCTGAGCCGGAGCACCGGCGGGTACGCGGCCCGGCCTAGGCCGTATCGGCCCGGCCGGCAGGCCGCGCGCCTCAGCCCGACAGCCGTGCCTCCTCGGCGGACGCGGCCGCGAGGATGCGGTCGAGGAGACCGGGGAAGAGCGCCTCCAGATCGGCCCGGCGCAGTTCGTTCATCTTGGCCGTGCCCTGGTAGGCCTGACGGACGACGCCACTCTCGCGCAGGACGCGGAAGTGGTGCGTGCATGTCGACTTGGTGACGGGCAGCACGAAGGCGGAGCAGGGCTGCTCCACGTCCGAGGCCGCCAATTCCCGGACCACGGACAGCCGCATCGGGTCGGACAGCGCGTGCAGGACGCTCTCGAGCCGGATTTCGCCGAGCTCGGGATGGTCAAGGACGCGGACGTTGGCCGTATCCGTCACGTTCTCTCCCTCACTCGGCTGATTTCCGGCAAAGCTGCGCCGCCCATCGTAGAACACGCCTCGTGCGCTCCCGCGTTCACCAGGCCCGGGCGTACTGGCCCGGCACGGAGGCCGCCGCGCCCAGTTCCGCGGCGGCGCGCCGGGCCCAGTACGGGTCGCGGAGCAGCTCGCGGCCGAGGAGGATCGCGTCCGCCTCTCCGTTGGCCAGGATCTTCTCGGCCTGCTCCGGCTCGGTGATCAGGCCCACGGCGGCCACCGGAAGGCCGGTCTCCGCCTTGACGCGGGCGGCGAAGGGCACCTGGAAGCCGGGGCCGACCGGGATCTCGGCGTGCGGGGCGAGGCCTCCGGTGGAGACGTCGAGCAGGTCCACCCCGTGCTCCTCGAGCAGTCCGGCCAGCCGAACCGTCTCGTCCGCCGTCCAGCCCGCCTCCTCCAGCCAGTCCGTGGCGGAGATCCGGAAGAACAGGGGCAGTTCCTCGGGCCACACCGTGCGGACGGCGTCGACGACTTCGAGGGCGAAGCGGGCGCGGTTCTCGAAGGAGCCGCCGTACGCGTCGGTGCGCCGGTTGCTGTGGGGGGAGAGGAACTCGCCGATGAGGTAGCCGTGCGCGCCGTGGATCTCGACCACTTGGTAGCCGGCCTCCCGTGCGCGTCCGGCGGCGGCCGCGAACTCGGCGACGATCCCGTGGATCTCATCGACCGTCAGCTCGTGCGGAACCGGATCGCCCTCGCGGAAGGGCACCGCGCTCGGCGCGCTGGGCAGCCAGCCGTGCGGCGCCTGCGGGTCGATGACCCGGCCGCCCTTCCAGGGGCTCTCGGTCGAGGCCTTGCGGCCGGCGTGTGCGATCTGGATTCCGGCGACGGCTCCCTGGGCCTTCACGAAGGCGACGATCGGGCGGAGCGCCTCCACCTGGGCGTCGTTCCAGATGCCGAGGTCGTAGGGGGAGATCCGACCCTCCGGGGAGATCGCGGTGGCCTCCTGGATGATCAGGCCGGCGCCGCCGACCGCGCGGGCGGCGTAGTGCGCGAAGTGCCACTCGCCCGGGGCGCCCGCGGCGGGGCCGTCGGGTTCGGCGCTGTACTGGCACATCGGGGCCATCCACACCCGGTTCGGGATGGTGACGGAGCGCAGCGTGTAGGGCGCGAACAGGGCGGCGAACTCGGCCGGGACGGCGGCGGCAGTACTCACGAGGACTCTCCAGTGATCACGGACGGTCACAGGCGGGCGCCGGGCAGCCACCCGGGGTCCGCAGACTGGTACGCGAAAGACCATACTACGGATTCGCTCGTACTAAGAAGTCTCTCGTACAACCGGCTCGCGCGACCAGCCGTCGGCGCGGCGCGGCGGGGCCGTTGTCAGTGCCCGGGTGCAGACTGGCTCGAAAGCCGCCGTATAGGGACAACGACGTCCGGAGGTATCGGCCATGACCGACCTGCTACTGCTCGCGGGAACCCGCAAGGGACTGTTCATCGGCCGTCGGAGCACCGACGGCACCTGGGCGTTCGGCGGGCCGCATTTCAACGCCCAGGCGGTCTCCGCCGTCGCCGTCGACCGGCGCGGCCCCACGCCCCGGCTGCTGGTCGGCGGGGACAGCTCGCACTGGGGCCCCTCCGTCTTCACCTCCGACGACCTGGGTGCGACCTGGAACGAGCCCGCCGCGGCGGCCGTGAAGTTCCCCCAGGACACCGGAGCCTCCCTGGAGCGGGTCTGGCAGCTGCATCCGGCCGGCCCCGAGGCCCCGGACGTGGTCTACGCGGGGACCGAGCCGGCCGCGCTGTTCCGCTCGGCCGACCGCGGCGAGTCCTTCGAGCTGGTGCGGCCGCTGTGGGAGCACCCGAGCCGGGACAAGTGGGTCCCGGGCGGCGGCGGCGAGGGCCTGCACACCGTGGTCACCGACCCGGCCGACCCGGACCTGGTCACGGTGGCGGTCTCCACCGCCGGGGTGTTCCGCACCCGGGACGGCGGGGCCAGCTGGACCCCGTCCAACAGCGGGGTCTCGGCGGTGTTCCTGCCCGATCCGAATCCCGAGTTCGGCCAGTGCGTGCACAAGATCGCCCAGGACGCGGGGAACCCGGACCGGCTGTACCTGCAGAACCACTGGGGCGTCTACCGCAGCGACGACGCCGGGACCCGCTGGACGGACATCGGCGCCGGTCTGCCCTCGGACTTCGGCTTCGCGGTGGCCGCCCATCCGCACCGGCCGGACACGGCCTACGTCTTCCCCCTCAACGCCGACTCCGACCGGGTCCCGGCGGAGCACCGCTGCCGGGTCTTCCGGACCCGGACGCGGGCGCGAGCTGGGAGCCCCTGGCCAAGGGCCTGCCGGACGGGGACCACTACGGCACGGTGCTGCGCGACGCGCTCTGCACGGACGACGCGGACCCGGCCGGAATCTACTTCGGCAACCGCAACGGCGAGCTCTACGCGAGCCACGACGACGGGGACAGCTGGCAACTGCTGGCCGAGCACCTGCCCGACGTGCTGTGCGTACGGGCGGCGGTCCTGCCGTGAGCGGTTGAGCCAGTAGAGTGACCGACCGTGGCAGCACGACCGTTGAACGAGATCGTCGAGCCGGGCTGGGCCCGCGCTCTGGAGCCGGTGGCGGCGCAGATCGCCGCGATGGGCGACTTCCTGCGCGCCGAGATCGCGGCGGGGAGAACGTACGTCCCGGCCGGGCCGAACGTCCTGCGCGCGTTCCAGCAGCCCTTCGACGAGGTGAAGGTACTGATCGTCGGGCAGGACCCGTACCCCACACCGGGGCACGCGATGGGCCTGTCCTTCTCGGTGGCCCCCGAGGTCAGCCCGTGGCCGCCCAGCCTGGACAACGTCTTCCGCGAGCTCCACGCCGACCTGGGGACGGGCAAGCCGACCAACGGGGACCTGACCCCGTGGACCCGGCAGGGCGTCCTGCTCCTGAACCGCTCGCTCACCACGGCCCCGCGCAAGCCCAATGCCCACCGGGGCAAGGGCTGGGAGGCCGTCACCGAGCAGGCGATCCGGGCGCTGGCGGCGCGCGGCACACCGCTGGTTTCGGTGCTGTGGGGACGCGAGGCCCGCAATCTGCGGCCGCTGCTGGGCGAGTTGCCGGCCGTGGAGTCGGTGCACCCCTCCCCCATGTCCGCGGACAACGGATTCTTCGGTTCCAGGCCCTTCAGCAGGGTGAACGACCTGCTGGTCCGCCAGGGCGCGCAGCCGGTGGACTGGCGGCTCCCGGCCGCCGGTTGACCGGCCGGGCAATCGATCGGTTGAACCGTATATGACATTCCGCGGATAAATACGGACAGATGCCGCCCGAGAAGGCCCTGCCCGAACACCCGGTTCCGATAAGCCAGTAGCATGCGGCGCCATGAGCTCCCCCACTGGGCCCGCAAATGGCCTGCCCGTACGAATGCCGCGACCCCGCCAGACCGGGCGGCACCGCCGGCCCGAGCCCGCGGTGGCGCCCGAGGGCGCGCCCGCGCTGGTGCTCGCCGTGCCCGGTGCCCCTTCGGCCTCCTCTCGGAGCCTCGCGGAAGAGATCGTCAGCATCGGTCGCTCCGAGCTGCCCGGCCTGGATGCCCGCGTCGGCTTCCTCGACGGCGACGACTCGACCGAGTTCCCGTCCCTGTCGGGCGTGCTGACCGCCGTCGCGCGGGACCGCGCCGCGCGCGCCGAGTTCGCCCGCGCCGCCGGGCACGAGGTACCGGCCCCGACCGGCCCCGACGCCGTGGTCGTGCCCCTGCTGGCCGGCCCCGACGGGGACCTGCTGCGGCGCATGCGCCAGGCGCTGATGGATTCCTCCGCCGCCGCGGAGCTGGCCGACCCGCTCGGTCCGCACCCGCTGCTCGCCGAGGCCCTGCACGTGCGGCTCTCCGAAGCGGGGCTGGCCCGCGCCGACCGCGCCCGGCTCTTCAGCGTCACCACGGCCGCCGACGGCATCGTCCTGGTCACCACGGGCGGCGAGGAGGCCGTCAGGGCCGCCGGGATCACCGGCATGCTGCTGGCCGCCCGCCTCGCGGTGCCGGTGATGGCCGCCGCGCTGGACGAGGAGGGCTCGGTGGCCGCGACCGCCGAGCAGCTGCGCCGCGAGGGCTCGACCCAGCTGGCGCTGGCCCCCTACCTGGTCGGCCCCGAGGCCGCCGAGGGGCTCCTCGACACCGCCTGCAAGGAGGCCGACTGCAGCTCCGCCGAGGTGCTCGGCGCGTACCCGGCGCTCGGCAAGCTGGCCGTCGCCCAGTACTCCGCGGCCCTCGGCATCCCGCAGGGCGCCGCCTCCCACTGACCCCCTCCCGCTCATGCCGTACGTACGAGAGCCCGTGCCCCGGATTCCTGGGGCACGGGCTCTCGTACGTACGGGTTCGCGCAGGCCGCGGGTCGGGGCCCCGGCCTGCGCGACCCTCAGCCGAAGACCACGCAGGTGGCGGCGGGCACGGCCAGCGAACCGGCCCTGCGCGGCTGGCCGGTCAGCGGGTCCACGTCGAACCAGGTGACGTCCCCGGAGCGCTCGTTGGCCGCGTACAGCCGGTGGCCCGAAGGATCGGCGGCGAGGTCGCGCGGCCAGTTCCCCCCGCACGGCACCGAGCCGGTGAGCTGCGGCTTCTCGGGGCCGGCGGCGAGCGAGAAGGTGGCGATGGTGTCGGCGCCGCGGACGGCCGCCCACACGAAGCGGCCGTCGGGCGAGGCGACGATGGCCGAGGGATAAGCCTCCGGAGCCCCTGGAGCGCTCTTGGGGGCCACCGGAACCTCGGCGACCGGTTCCAGTTCCCCCGACCCGGCGTTCCAGCGGCAGACGGTCAGCTGCGGATCCAGCTCGTGCAGTACGTAGACCACCTCGCCGGAGGGGTGGAAGGCGAGGTGCCGGGGGCCGGTCCCGGCGCGCAGCGCGGTCTCGGCGTGGACGCGCAGGGCCCCGGTGGCCGGGTCGAGCACGCAGACCCGTACCGAGTCGGTGCCGAGGTCCACGCTGAGCACCCAGCGGCCGCTCGGGTCGGGCAGCACCTGGTGGGCGTGCGGACCTTCCTGCCGGCCGGCGTCGGGTCCGGAGCCGTGGTGCGCGAGCACGGACGCGGGGCCGTCGGCGGCGCTGAGGGCCCCGTCGGCGGCGAGCGGGAGGCTGCTGACGCTGCCGGAGGTGTAGTTGGCCGTCAGGATCCGGCGCCCGGACACGCTGAGGTGGGTGGGGCCGGAGCCCCCGACGCGGACCGCCGGGCCGAGGGCGCTCAGCCCCTCGATGGTGGGACGGAAGGCGCCCACCGCACCGCGCTCGGTCTCGCTCACTGCGTAGAGCACGTCGGTGCGGCGGTCGTGGGCGAGGTACGAGGGGTCCTCGACGGCCTTGGTCGCCGAGAGCGCGGTCAGTGCCCCGGTGGCCGGATCCACGGTCGCGGTGGTGATCCCGCGGCCGCCTCCCGAGGTGAACGAGCCGATCCAGGCCCGGTGTCCGCCGCCGGGGACCGTTCGGTCCGTACCGCCCACACCACTGTCCGCGTCGCCCACGGGAGACCCCTCTCGGCTGCTTTCGGATCCGTCCGGGAGCGACGTTAACAGAAGGGTCTAGACCAAGTCCCGCCCCTGGGCCCGTTCCTGCGCGCCGGGATGGTGGACGTACGCGGTCGCGCTCGGCCGGTCCTCGTACGTCCGGTGGAAGACCGGGGTCGCCGAGCCGGAGATCGGCGGCACGATCCAGGACCAGTCCGCGCCCACGTCCCGCCCCTTGCGCTCCTCCTTCTCCATGTGGGTCAGGAAGCGCCGGGACTCCGTGTGGTGGTCTGCGATGGTGACCTTGGCCCGGTCGAAGGAGTGCAGCACCGCCCGGTTGAGCTCGACGAGCGCCCGGTCCTTCCAGAGCGAGCGGTCGCTGGCGGTGTCGAGCCCCATGCGGCGGGCGACGGCGGGCAGGAGGTTGTAGCGGTCGCCGTCGGCGAGGTTGCGGGCGCCGATCTCGGTGCCCATGTACCAGCCGTTGAAGGGCGCGGCCGGGTAGTGGATGCCGCCGATCTCCAGGCACATGTTGGAGATGGCGGGCACCGCGTGCCAGCGCAGGCCCCAGTCCGCCCAGCCGTCGCCGCCCCGTGCTCCGTCGGGGTGCTCGATGGGCACCTCCAGCACGGCGCCGGCGGGGACGTCGAACCAGCGGGGTTTGTCGTCGACGCCCTGGACCACCAGCGGGAGGAGGTCGAAGGGGGTGCCGGGGCCGCGGGACCAGCCGAGTGCGAGCAGCGCGCTGGTGAGCGGGGCGTTGCGGGCGTCGCCGACGGTTATGGAGTGGTGGTCCCCGTAGCCGGCGTACCGGATCAGCTGCTCGCTCCAGATCAGCGGGCCGGGGCGGTCCGGGGCGTCGGGGGCGAAGACCGTGATGGTGGGCCGGACCCGGCCGCCGTTGGTCGCCTCCCGCAGGTGCTCGAAGCACTCGGCGGCGATCTCGTCGGAGTCGGTGAGCTCGCGGCGGTCGCGGACGCGCAGCGAGTTCCAGTACAGCCTGCCTATGCAGCGGTTGCTGTTGCGCCAGGCCACGCGGGCACCGTGCACGAGCTCCTCGGGGGTGTGCCGGTACGTGCCCGTCCCGGCGAGTTCGGCCCGCACGGCGGCGAGCCGCGCCCGCGGATCACCGGCGTCCGGATTCTCCCTGTGGAACAGACGGATGAACTCCTCGGCCGCTTCCCACACTTGAGCGGTGGTGGAGCGCTGTTGAAGTATTTCCATTCCGGGCGGTTACCCCCAGTCCGACCAGATCCACCCCGCATGGCCCCGATTCGGCCATGCCGGATGAATGTGCAATGAACAATCACCCGTTGTACACGCCGCAGGTCAGCGGCGCGTGAGAGGCGCGCCCGGAACACTCCTCCGTGTGATCTTCATCCATCGGCCTGCGGGCGGGACATGGCGCGGCGTACCATCCGCGGCACGTTCGCTTGATCAGGCGCTGATGACCAGCGGGGCGCGCGGATGGGTGCGCAGCGGGACGTGCAGGGCGACCAACGCGTGTTCCAGTCCGTGCAGATGGGCCAGGGCCGGCTCGGCCGCATGCGGGCGCGGTACGGGCGCGACGGCCGGTTCCGGGGCTCCGTGCGGGGTGGTCAGCGTCTCCACGGCCGCCTCCACCCGCCAGCAGGCGGCGGCGAGCCGGGCATCGTGCGAGGCCTGCGGGTCGGCGGCGACGGCCACCAGTCCGCGCACCTCGCGGGCGCAGTCGTCGAGCAGCCCGAGGACCTGGCGGGCCCGCGCCTTGCGGGCGCGCAGCGGGCTCAGCGGATGGACGAGGGGTGCGAGGGCCATCCGCACCCGGGCCAGCAGCAGTTCGAGCTCGGCGGCGTGCGGGGCCGGATCGGCGTCGGGGTCTCCGGCGAGCCGGTCGAGGGAGGCCGCGGTGGAAGCCCGTACGCAGTGCAGGGCGCGCTGGATCCAGGCGTCGTTGGCGGCGTGCGTGGTGACGGGCAGCAGGAGTACGACGGCGAGCGCGGCGCCGAGGGCGCCGACGGCGGTCTCCTCGAAGCGCAGGAGCAGCAGGCCGGGGTGGAGCACGCCGAGGAGCCCATAGAGCAGGCCCGCCATGACGGTGACGAAGAACATCATCCAGGAGTACGACGGGGCGGCCGTGTAGAAGATCCCGAAGACGCATACGGCGACCAGCGCGGCCGTGGGCGCGGGGGCTCCGTGCAGCGGCACGGCGATCAGCAGTCCGGCGGCGATGCCGACGACCGTGCCGAGGACCCGGCGGAAGCCCCGGACCAGGGTCTCGCCGCGGGAGGCGGTGTTGACGAAGATCCACCAGGCGGTGCCGACGGCCCAGTACCAGCGGTCCTCGGACAGCACCTGGCCGATGCCGAGCGCGAAGGCGCAGGCGGCGGTGGCCTGGAAGGCCTGCCGGGTGGTGGGCCGGGCCAGCCCCGTGCCGGGCAGTCCGGGCGGCGCGGCGGCGGGCGGGGTGCGCCGCTCGATGGGCCAGAACAGGAAGCGGACGGACCCGGCGGACAGCAGCGCCAGCCCGACGGCCGCGTACAGCTCGGGGAGCTGGGCGGGCTGCGCGTGCAGGAACTGGGTGACGAAGAACATCATGAATCCGAAGATCCCCAGGGCGTGTCCGCGCGGGCCGAAGCGGCGGGCGTAGACCCCGGCGAAGACCACGGCGAGGAAGGCCGCGTCGCGGGCGAGCGGGACCCCGTGCAGGGTGGTGGCCAGTGTCAGCACCGGGAAGCCGGCGACCGGCAGCAGGGCCGTGGTCACCCGCTGGGCGCACACGGTCGAGTCGAGCACCGTGAAGAGCACGAGCAGGGCCGCCAGTCCCCCGGTGATCGAGGCGACGAGGGAGAGCCCGCACAGTTCGGCCACCGCCACGGCGAGCCCTACGCCGACGACGGCGCGAGCCGAGTTCCTGAGCCTTGCACGCCCCGGGTCCGGAGCCACGAACATCCTCTTCACGGCGGTGTGCCGCCCCCCTTGCAGTGGTGCGCGCCGACCCGGTGGCCGCCCGGGGGTGGTGGGCGGCGTACGGGCACGGCGAAGGCGCCGCGCTCCGGGTCCGGCCTCGTTGCCGTCCGGCGCTGCGCGGCGCCGTAAGTACATGGATACGACACAGATAAGCACCTGCGGGGGCAATGGCTCAACCGAGCTCCCCAACAGTGGGCCATTGGCACAGTCCGGACCCGAGATCTTCGGCCACAGGGGGCCAACGGGCCGACACCGCGGCATCCTGCCGCCCGCCTAAAGAAACGCCCAAGGCCTTCAAGAAACCCCCAAGGCCTTCAACAAGCCGTTGACGGGTGCGTGCCGCGACCCTAGGTTCCCTCAATGCGGAATAAAGATTCCGGATTATGGAAGTCGCTGCTCGGGTCGGCTGTCCACGTCGCCGTCCCCTCCCAGCCCCACGGGCACGGTCCCCCGCCGCTGCCCACCCACGGCGCCCCCGACCCAGAGAGACCCGGATGCCTACCACGCTCGATACGGGCAACACCGCATGGCTGATGGCGAGCACCGCCATGGTCCTGCTCATGACCCCCGGCCTCGCCTTCTTCTACGGCGGCATGGTCAAGACCAAACACGTCCTGGTCATGCTGAAGATGAGCTTCGTCTGCCTGGCCCTCGTCACCCTGCTGTGGCTGGCCATCGGCTACAGCTTGGCCTTCGGCAAGGACGTCGGCGGCCTCGGCCTCATCGGCACGCCGGCGCACTGGATGATGCACGACGTGGGGATGACGAGCCTCTGGGGCACCACCGGCATCCCCACCGTGATCTTCTCCGCCTTCCAGATGGCGTTCGCCATCATCACCGTGGCGCTGATCAGCGGATCCATAGCCGGACGCGCCACCATGCGCGGCTGGCTCTGGTTCGTGGTCGCGTGGACGCTGCTGGTCTACGTGCCGATGGCGCACTGGGTGTTCGCCCCGGACGGATGGGTCATCGCGCACCTGGGGGCACTGGACTTCGCGGGCGGCCTCCCGGTCGAGATCAACTCCGGCGCGGCCGGCCTCGCCGTGGCGATCGTGGTGCGCAAGCGCAAGGACTTCGAGCGCGAGGCCATTCGCCCGCACAACCTTCCGCTGGTCGTGATCGGCCTCGCGCTGCTCTGGTTCGGCTGGTTCGGCTTCAACGCCGGTTCCGCCCTGCAGACCGGCGGCACCGCCCCGATGGCCTTCTTCAACACCCAGCTGGCCGCCGCCGGCGCGATGGTGGGCTGGCCGCTGATCGAGAAGTGGAAGCTCGGACACGTCGAAATGCTGGGCGTCGCCGGCGCGGCCGTGGCCGGCATGGTGGCGATCACCCCGTCCTGCGGCGAGATCTCCCCGGCCGGCGCCCTGGCGGTCGGCTTCATGGCCGGTGTGGTCTGCGCCTTCGCGATCAACTTCAAGTACAAGCTGCGCTACGACGACACCCTGGACGTGGTCGGCGTGCACGGCTTCGGCGGCATCGTGGGCACCCTGGCCATCGGCCTGTTCGCCACCAGCCAGATGAGCGGCAAGAAGGGCCTGTTCTACGGGGGCGGCGGCGACCTGCTCTGGCGCCAGGCCGTCGCGGTCCTGGCCTGCGCACTGTTCTCCTTCTCGGCGACCTGGCTGATCGCCAAGGTGATCGAGAAGACCATCGGCTTCCGCGCCGACGAGGAGTACGAGCACGTCCCCGGCCAGGAGGAGGAGCAGGCCTACGACGACGAGACCATCGCCGAGATCCGCTCCCGCCTGATCCAGGCCCGGGTCCCGGTGGCGGTGGGCGCCGACCTGCGGGAGGCGGATTCCGCCGCTGCCGACCATCAGCTGCTCGCCGAACTGCGCGAGGTGCTGGAGCGACGGGAGAACGAGAAGTGACTCCCCTTCTGGCACCCGGCCCGGTGGATTCGGGCAACTCCGCCTGGCTGATGATGGCGTCCGCCATGGTGCTGCTGATGGCACCGGGCGTGGCGTTCTTCTACGGCGGCATGGTGAAGACCAGCCAGGTCATCGCGATGCTCAAGATGTGCTTCCTGTGCCTGGTGGTCGTGACCATCATCTGGTTCTCGGTCGGCTACACCCTCGCGTTCGGCCCGGACGCCGGCGGGCACGGGCTGATCGGCGGACTGGACCATCTGTTCATGACCGGCATCGGCACGGACAGCACGACCGACGGGGTCCCCACCGTCATCTTCTCGGTCTTCCACATGTCGTTCGCCATCGTGACCGTCGCCCTGATCAGCGGTTCGGTCGCCGGGCGGGCGACGATGAAGGGCTGGATGGCCTTCGTCGGCGCCTGGACCCTGCTGGTCTACATTCCGATGGCGCACTGGGTGTTCTCGCCCGACGGCTGGGTCAGCAAGCAGGTCGGGGCGGTCGACTTCTCCGGCGGCACGGTCGTCGAACTGAGCTCCGGCGCGGCCGGACTCGCCCTGGCGCTCGTGGCGGGCAAGCGGCAGGACTTCGAGCGCACGAAGATCCGTCCGCACAACCTCCCGCTGGTCGTGATCGGCCTCGCCCTGCTGTGGTTCGGCTGGTTCGGCTTCAACACCGGCTCGTCGCTGAGCACCCCGGGCGCGGCGGCGATGGGCGTCATGAACACCCAGCTGGCGGCCGGCGCCGCCATGGCCGGCTGGGCGGTGACCGTCTACCTGCGCACCCGCAAGGTCGGGCTGCTCGACATGTCCATGGGCGCGGTCACCGGCATGGTCGCGACGACCCCGCTGGCCGGCGGCGTCAGCATGGCGTGGGCCGTGATCATCGGCTTCCTGGCCGGTCTGACCTGCGCGTTCGCGATCAGCTGGAAGTACCGCTTCGGCGTGGACGACACCCTGGACGTGGTCGGCATCCACGGCTGGGGCGGCCTCTTCGGCATGCTGATGGTCGGCCTCGCGGCGACCGGCGCGATGACCGGCAAGAAGGGCGTGTTCTACGGGGGCGGCTGGGACCTGCTGGGCAAGCAGCTGGTGGCCGTACTGGTGCTCGGCCTCTTCTCGTTCGCGATGACCGCGCTCATCGGCAAGGTCGTCGACCTCACCCTCGGCCTGCGCCAGCCGGGCGGCGCCGAGGAGCACGAGCAGGTCTACCAGAACGACTGGGACGACCAGTTCAAGGAGATCGTCGACGCCCTGCGCGGGGCCGACGAACCCGCCGGCCGGTCCGGCGCGGAGGCGGACGCGAGCGCCCTCCTCGATCAGGTCCGGCGCACGCTGGCCGCCCGCCCCGAGCAGACCAGGCAGCCCCGCCGGTCCGGGCACGGCAAGGACTGAGCCACCGGCCGAACCGGACGCACGAAACGACGGAGCCCCGCCACTGGATGGCGGGGCTCCGTCCTTTCATGGCTTCCAACAAAGGGGAATCTCCCACTCCAAAGGATTGACTGAATTTTCAGTTAGGGAGAGGATGCGGGCACATCGCCATCCCCCACCCTCACAAGGGAGCCCCATGGCCCAGCCCGTTCCGTCCCGTCGCACCCTCCTGAAGGCCGGTGCGGCGGCCCTGCCCCTGATGGCGGCCGGCTCGGTCCTGTCCGCGCCCGCGTTCGCGGCGGACACCGCCTCCGCCGCCGCGCTGCGGCTGCCCCTGGAGAGCGACGCACACACCCGTACCTTCATGGCCTGGCCGGCGCTGTCCTCGATCTGGCCCGGCCGGCTCTCCGGGGTGCGCCGGGACATCGCCAACGTCGCGTACGCGATCTCGCGCTTCGAGCCCGTCGTGATCCTCGCCCGTCCCGAGCTGGCCGCCGATGCCAGGTATGCCTGCGGAAGCGGCGCCGTCCACGGCATCGAGGTCATCGAGATAGCCAACGACGACCTGTGGATCCGCGACTTCGGCCCCACATTCGTCGTGGGCCCCGGCGCGATCGCCGGCGTGGACACCAACTTCAACGGCTGGGGCAAGACCGGGACGACCTACTACCAGCCCTTCGCCAACGACGCCGCGGCCACCGCGACCCTCCTCGGTCAGTACGGTGTCAACCGGATCCAGGCCCCGTTCGTGGGCGAGGGCGGTTCCCTGGAGACCGACGGCCAGGGCACCCTGCTGGCCACCGTCAGCTCGCTCGTGAACGACAACCGCAACCCGGGCAGGACCCAGGCGCAGGTCGAGGAGGCGCTGAAGTCCTCGCTCGGGATCGACAAGGTCATCTGGGTCCCCGGCCTCGCGGGCGCGGACATCACGGACTGCCACATCGACTGCCTGGCCCGCTTCTCCGCGCCCGGCCAGGTCATCCTGGACAAGCCCGGTCCCCGTGCCGACCCCAAGTGGGTCGCCGTCTACGAGGAGACCAAGCGGATCCTGCAGGGCGCCACCGACGCCCAGGGCCGTCCGCTGGCCATCACCGAACTCCCCGGCCCCGACCGCACCCAAATCCGCGGCAAGGGCACGGAGTTCCTCTCCAGCTACACCAACTACTACACCGTGAACGGGGCCGTTCTCGTTCCCCAGTTCGGCGACCCCTTCGCCGACGGCATGGCCTACACGATCCTGCAGGCCAAGTACCCCGGCCGCGACATCGTCCAGCTCGACATCGACAACATCGCCTACGGAGGCGGCGGCATCCACTGCTCCACCCAGTCCCAGCCCGCCGTACCCGCCGCCGTCTGAGAACAGGACGGACGAAGGGAAGGAGGATGTCGCACGGCGCCCCGGCGCGACATCCTCCGCCCGTCGCACGGCGCCCCGGGTGATCCGCGAGGCGCTGACCAACGTCCTCGAACACGCCGCGGGGGGGGCGGCCGTAGGAGTGTCCGTCCGCACCGACTCCCCACACCACGAGGTTCCTGCTGTGATACGCGTTCTCCTTGCCGACGACCAGGAACTGGTCCGCGCCGGAATCAGGCTGGTCCTCAAACACGCCGGCGACATCGAGGTGGTGGCCGAGGCCTCGAACGGGCACGAGGCGGTGCACCTGGCCGTCGAACACCGGGTCGACGTCGCGATGCTCGACATCCGGATGCCGGGCACCGACGGCCTCGACGCGGCGGAGCGGATCGCCGCGCGGGCCCCCTCGGTTCGCGTCCTCATGCTGACCACCTTCGGCGGGCACGCGTACGTGGAGCGGGCGTTGCGTGCCGGGGCGGCGGGGTTCCTGCTCAAGGACAGCACCCCTCAGGAGCTCATCCAGGCCGTCCGCACGGTCGCGGGCGGTGCGCCGGTCGTCTCCCCGCAGATCACCCGGCACCTCATCGACCAGTACCTCGGCAGCCACGAGGGACCGGCCGACCCGCGGCTCGACCTGATCGCCGATCTCACCGGCCGCGAACTCGAGGTGCTCACCATGGTCGCCACCGGCGCCTCCAACGCGGAGATCGGCAAGCAACTGCACCTCGGAGAAGGCACGATCAAGGCGTACGTGAGCCGGATGCTGACCAAACTGAGCTGCGCCAACCGGGTCCAGGCGGCCGTCCTGGCCCACGGCGCCGGGCTCTCACCCGGCTGGTGATCAGCGTCCGGTGGAGCTCGCGGACGGCCCTTCCGTGGCCCGGTGCCGGCCGGCCGGCGCCTCACCGGAGCCTTCCGGTCCGGGCGCCTGCCGCGGCGGCGGCGCCCCGGCGGCGCTCACGGCCAGGAACGCACCGGCTGCCCCGGCGACGACGATCTTGGCCACCAGTGCGGTCCAGCGCATCAGTGCCTCCTCAGGTGTGACGGTGCGGGTACGGGTACGGTCATCAGGCCGTGCCCGGTGACGTTCTGGATCTGGAGCCCCGGGCGGGCGTTGACCTCGAGGATGAGCGGCCCCCGGTCGGCGTCGACGACTATGTCCGCGCCCAGGTAGCGAAGGCCCGTCGCGCCCGCGCACCGGCGCGCCGCGTCGAGCACCTGCGGCCAGTGCGGCACGGCCCTGCCGATCAGGGGTTCGCCGGTGTCGGGGTGGGTCCCGGTCGGCTCCTTTCCGACGAGGGCGTGGGTGATCCGGCCGGTGGCCAGGTCGACGGCGGCGCCGATGGCCTTCTGGTGCAGGTTCGCCCGGCCGCTGCTGAAGCGGGTGGGCAGACGGAGCATCGCCAGCTGCGGCCGGTCTCCGTGGCAGATCACCCGGATGTCGGGGAGCCCCTGGTGGGAGAGGCGCGCGAGGTCCGGATGGGCCCGGATCAGTGGTTCGAACATCGCCCGGTCGGTGGGGCGCGGGGAGAACTCCCCGTCCAGGATGCGGCGCAGCTGCTCGGCGACCACCGCCCGGGGGATCCGCTTGCCGGAGGAGGAGTGCCATTGCCTTCGCCGTCTGCCGAAGGCGAGCAGGATGCCGTTGCCGCCCAGGCTCTGGTTCGGTTTCAGCGCCCAGCAGTCGGGCAGGGCGTCCCAGTCCAGTGCGGCGATCTCCCGGCGGGAGCGCAGCAGGGCCAGCGTGGGTGAGGTGGGCGCGCCGACGGACTCCAACACCGCTTTGGTCGCGTACTTGTCGTTGACCAGCCGAATGGCGGCCGAGGGATTGTGTTCGGCGATCCGGGCATTGCGCAGGTTCATGCCCATCACCGGATCCCAGCCGCGGAACCGGTTCACGCGGCGACGTCCTGGGCCCTGGCCGCCGGTGCGAACCTGAAGAGTTCGCTCAGCCGCAGCCCGCGGTACGTTCCCACGATCGCCGTCCACACGGCGCAGACGAGCGCCAGCTGCAGCGGTACGGCTTCCGCGAGGTGGCGTACGTGCGGGGTGAGCAGGAGCAGCGCGACGAGTACGGCGGTGCCCATGGTCAGTGCGGCGCCGACGGCGGCGGACCGGATGCCGTCGAGGTCCCACTGCTCCCACAGCCGTTCGGTGATGATCGCGGTGACGACGACCGGGAGGGACATGCCCCACGCGTCGGAGAGCCCGAAGCCCCCCAGGGTGAGCTGAGCGGCGATCAGGCCCGAGGTGACCACGGCGATCAGCACTCCGAGGCGGGCGACGCGCGGCAGGTGCAGCCGACCCAGCAGGGGCTGCATGGAGAAGCCGAAGGCGAACATCACCAGGGTCAGCGGTACGCCCAGGAGCAAGCCGGACTGTGCGTACGCGAGGGCCAGCAGGACCGGGCTGAAGGTGCCCAGGGTGTTCAGCCCGACGACGACGCGGAACAGGACGATCAGGAGGGCCGCCAGGGGCAGCAGCGCCATCATCGAGACGGGGTCGATGGCCGGTGCCTTGGTGAACAGGATCCGCAGGGCGGACGGCGCGGTGGCCGCGTCGGGCTGGGTCAGCAGCCGCCTGCCCACGGCCACGTGGAGTCCCTGGACGTCCTGGCGGCCCAGGAGTACGGGGGTCTCGCGCTTGGACCGGTTGTTGACGTTGGTCTTGGCCGTGAAGGTCCGGCCGGCCAGGTGCATCGTGGAGTCGACCACGGGGCGTTCCTCGCGGCCGAGGGCCGAGCCGACGGTGACCCGGGGGGCCCGGGCGAGGTCGAAGCCGAGCTCCTTGGCCAGCGCCGTGTCCATCGAGGACGCGGACGCACCCGTGTCGATCATGGCGAGGACATCGGCCGTCCTGCCGTTCGGTCCGCTGATGCGGACCATCTCCCGCTCCCCGATCACCTCCGACGAGCGCGTCAGCGCACGGTCCGGAGTGCTGAGCACACCGAGCAGGAGCAGGCCCAGGGCGGCCACGGCCGCGAGGACCTTGAAGAGCACCGGCGCCTTCCTGCGCCCGCCTCGGTGCACCGCGGCGGGCGGCCGGTCGGTGTCGTCCACGCTTGCTTGGTCTTTTCGCAGGTCATACACATGGCCAGCTTCGAGGGACGGCAAGGGCGCGCAGTAGTAACGATCGGCCCGGGAGGGGCAACGAAAGTTACGCGGACACGGCTACGGGGCTACTGGGCGGGCTACGGGGCTACGGGTACGCGGCGCTCTCCGTCGGGACGCAGAGCACCGGCACCGGGGAGAGGTGCAGGAGTTTGTGCGGGGTGGAACCGAGGAGGGCCCCGCGGATCGGGCTGTCCCCCCAGCTGCCGACGATGATCACCCGGGCCTGGTGGCGTTCCGCGGCGTCGAGCAGGGCCTGGGCCGGTTTCTCGTCCACCACCTCGACCGTGGAGGGAACCCCGGCCTCGTCGGCGGCCTCCACCGCTCGGGAGAGCGCGCTGCGGCCCGCCTCGCGGACGGCTTCGCGGTGCGCGCGGTACTCCTCGCCGGTGGCGCCGGGCGCGGCCGCCCCGTAGACGAGGACGAGGGGCTCGCCGAAGGCGGTGGCCACCTCCAGCGCCACGCGCAGGGCGCGCTCCGCGCCGGGCGACTCGTCGTACCCGAGGACTACGGACATCGGGGCTCCTCTCGGGGTCCGGTCGGGGTCGGGGCGACGGGCGGGGCGGCGGGCGGGGCCACGGGGCAGGTCACGGGCTCAGGGCTTCTTGAATCCGCGGACGAGGTCCGGGTCGGCCACGCCGCGCCGCTCCTGCCAGAAGCGGCCGTCGCGGATCCGCCAGAAGCACATGACCAGCACGCCCACGACGGCGATCCCGATGCCGATGACCAGGGGCGGTCCCAGTCCGAACCAGGAGCCCCCGCTCGCGGAGTTCTCCGGGTTCGACATGCTCGCGACCGACTTCACCAGCAGCCAGGCCAGCAGGCCGGCGCCGATCACCGGGCCGAGGCCGATCAGCAGGAAGTTGTGCACGCTCTCCAGCAGGTGGCGGCGGTAGTAGACGGCGCAGGCCACGCCCGTGAGCGCGTAGTAGAAGGAAATGAGCAGGGAGAGGGCCGTCAGGGAATCCAGGAGGGCGTTCTCGCTGATCTGGTTGACGACGAGGTACCAGCCGATGGCGATGGCCGCCACCCACCAGGTGCTCACGTCCGGGGTGTGGAAGCGCGGGTGGATGTGCGAGAGGTGCGGCGGCAGCGCGTGCCGGCGGGCCATGGACAGGGCGGTGCGGGAGGCGGGGATGATCGTGGTCTGGGTGGAGGCCAGGGCGGAGGTGCAGACGGCGAGCAGGACGACCCAGTCCCAGCCGCCCATGACCTCGTGCGCGAGGACGGCGAAGACGGCCTCCTCCTCGCCCGCGTTCTCGGAGAGGAACTTCGTGCCCGCGTAGGCGACGACCGCGTAGCCGACCGACAGGTAGGTCACCAGGAGCACGACGGTGGACCAGATGCCGGCCTTGCCCGGCGCGGTGGCGGAGTCCTCCACCTCCTCGGTGAGGTTGACCGCCGATTCCCAGCCCCAGTAGATGAACACGCCGAGCAGCAGTCCGCCGGTGAGTGCGGCGCCGCCGGCGCCGAAGGGGTTGAGCCATTCCACCGAGGGTCTGATCCCGTCGAGGGTGCTGGTGCCCGCGTAGACCCGGTAGATGGCGACCACCGCGAAGACCAGCAGGAAGAAGACCTGGGCGAGGATCAGGACGTCCTGGAGCCGGGCGGACATCTCGGTACCGATGACGCAGACGGCCGTCATGGCAAGGATCACCACGACGGTCAGGCCCTGGCGGATCCACTGGTTCGCCGCCCAGCCGTCGAGACCGGCGGCGAGCAGTCCGAAGTGGACGGCCACGTCGGCGAGCGAGCCGATGACGAGGACGCCGGTCATCGCGATGGCCCAGCCGCCGAGCCAGCCGGCCCAGGGGCCCATGGCCCGCGTCACCCAGGAGAAGGTGGTTCCGCAGTCCTGGTCGACCTTGTTGAGGTAGTAGAAGGCGGCGGCGATCAGCAGCATCGGGACGAAAGAGGCCAGCATGACGCCGGGCGCGTAGATCCCGGCGAGGGCGACGATCGGACCGATGACCGCGGCCAGGGAGTAGGCGGGCGAGGTCGAGTTCAAACCGATGACGAGCGCGTCGAGGAATCCGATCGCGTTGGCCTGGAGCCTCGCGTTTGGGTCCGTTTCCGGGATCCCCGTACCGCCGCCCGCGTCTTCATGGGCCATGTACGCATCGTCACGCAGACCCGGTCGGCGCGCGAGGCGGGGACCGGGGAGGTCGGCTACAGCACTAGGCCGTCTCTTCGACCTAGGCGTCAGGGGCTGGTGTTCCAGCCCGCGACGACCGGGAGGCCGTGTTCCCTGGACAGCACGCTGAAGGTGCCCGTGCGGAGCAGGAAGAGGCGCCCGGCCTCGGGCGGCAGGCCGAGGTAGCGGGCGGTCAGCACGCGCAGCAGGTGCGCGTGGGCCACCAGGACGACATTGCCCCCGTCCGCGTGCAGCAGGTCGGCCACCCGGGCCAGTACCCGGTCCGCGCGGGCGCCGACCTGGGCCGCGTTCTCGCCCGGGTGCTCGGGGCCCCCGGGCGGGACCCCGTCGGTCCACAGCGACCAGTCGGGGCGCTCGCGCAGGATCTCCGCGGTGGTGATGCCCTCGTAGCCGCCGTAGTCCCACTCGTACAGATCGGGGTCGGCGACTCCTCCGGAGAGCCCGGCGAGCTCGGCCGTGGCGGCGGCCCGGCGCAGGGGGCTGGTCAGTACCAGGGCCGGATGGTGGTCCCGGAAGAACGGGGCGAGCGAGATCGCCTCCTCCACTCCGTGCGCGGTCAGCGGAACGTCGGTGCGTCCCGTGTGCCGCCCGCTCACGCTCCACGCGGTCTCGCCGTGCCTCACCAGCAGCAGATCACTCACGCTCAGGACCCTAATCCCTGCGCCATGCCGACGCGGGAGGACGCACGCGTCGCCGCAGGGTTCGCCGCGGGCTACGAGGACTGGGTGGAAGCGGTGCACCGGCGCTGCACGCGCTCGCCCGCCGGGCGCTCGGCGAGGAGCGGGAGGCCGAGCACGTCACCCAGCAGGTCTTCCTGGCGGCCTGGCGCGGCCGCGGCGTCTACCGGCCCGGGCCAGGCGGCTTCGGGACCTGGCTGACCGGCATCACCCGGCACAAGGTGGCCGACGCCCTGGCCGCACGGACCCGGCGGGCCCGGCTGGCCGAGGCCGCGGCCCGGCTCTGCGACCCGGCGCTGAACGTCCTGCGGCAGTCGCTGGAACCCGGCCCGCTGCAACCGACTCGATGACCGCCAGCCCCGAGCGCAGCCCGAGCAGCCGCTCGGTGCGCGCGGACGGGGGCGGCAGCGCAGTGGCCGGGGCCGCGGATCCGGCACCCCGGCCCGGCCCGGCGGGCAGCAGGGCCGAGTGCCCGCGAGCGCCGCGCGGGCCCCACTCGATGCCGGTGAGCGATCCGGCCAGGGCGGTGTCGGCGGTCGTACGGGCCTGCGCCCACAGGGCGACGGCGCGCGGGCCCGTCCGCCGCGCGGCCTCGCGCAGGGCGTCGGCGGGCAGGTCGGCGCCGAACATCCGGACCGGCAGGGCCCGTTCGCCGAGGGCCGCGGCCAGCGCTTCCATGGGCAGGCTCCTCCACCGCCTGCGCGTCCAGTCGTACGGCGGCCCTCGCGAGCCCCCGGCACTCCGGCCGGACATCCCCGGGGCGCAGCGCGCGGGGCCCGCCCGGGGGTCCAGCGCCGGCGGCGGCCGTCCTCGCGACCCGGTGAACCTTTCCGGTCACAGCACTGGACACCGAGGTGCCGGGCGACGGCGCCGGTGGCCGGAGCGGGGGCTTCGGGGGTTCGGGCTCCACCGCTCCACCGTGCGGGGCGGCGGGGCGGCGGGCCGTCACCCGGCGCCCTCCTCGCGGCCGCGGCGGAAGCGGTCGAGCCCGTCGGCGAGTTCTACCACCGGGTCGGGGTAGTCGTAGCGGGCCCGTTCCGGCGCGGGCAGCCGCCACGGCTCGTGCACGCGCGGCGCGGGGAGTCCCGCGAGCTCGGGGATCCAGCGGTGCACGTAGCCGCCGTCGGGGTCGTGACGCAGGCCCTGGCGGACCGGGTTGAGGACCCGGTTGGGGCGGGTGTCGGTGCCCGTGCCCGCCACCCACTGCCAGTTGAGCTGGTTGTTGGCGAGGTCCCCGTCGACGAGCAGGTCCATGAAGTGGCGGGCGCCGACGCGCCAGTCCACGTAGAGGGTCTTGGTGAGGAAGCTCGCCGTCAGGAGCCGCCCGCGGTTGTGCATCCAGCCTTCGTGGGCCAGTTGGCGCATGGCCGCGTCGACCACCGGGTAGCCGGTCCGGCCCTCCTTCCAGGCCCGGATCTCCTCCTCTGCGGCTGGTCCGGTACGCCAGCGGTCCCCGCGCGCACGGTAGTCCCGGGTGGCGGCCGCCGGCCGGGCGGCGAGCACCTGGTGGTGGAAGTCGCGCCAGCACAGCTGCCGTACGAAGGCCTCCGCGCCCGGGCCCCCGGCGGCGCGGGCCCGGTGGACGGCTTCCGTGGGCGAGAGCGTGCCGAAGTGCAGATGCGGGGAGAGCCGGGAGGTGGCGTCGCCGGCCAGGTCGTCGTGGTTCTGCGGGTACCCGTCGAGGCCGGAGCGCAGCCAGCGGGCGAGCAGCCTGCGGGCCTCGCCCTCGCCGCCGCGGGCCAGTCCCGGGGAGGTGCCGGTGACGGCGGCGCGCTCGGGCAGCGGATCGGAGCGGACGGCGTCGGGGACCCGGACGCCGCCGCGGGGCGCGGGGGCGGTGGCGCGCAGGGGCTGCTCCGTCCAGCGGCGGTGGTACGGGGTGAAGACGGCGAAGTGGTCGGACCCGGCGGGCAGGACGGCCCCGGGGGCCAGGGCGGTGATCACGGAGTCGTGGACGTGGAGCCGCCGGCCCTCGGCTTCGAGGGCGGCGCGCAACCGGTCTTCGCGGGCGTGCGCGTACGCGCTGACGCCGCCCGCCATGTGCACCTCGTCGGCGTCGGCCTCCCGTACGAGGGAGACGGTCTCGGCCACGGGGTCCCCCGAGCGGACGACGAGGCGGCCGCCGCGGGCGCGCAGCCCGTCGTCGAGGTCGGCGAGGCAGTCGGCGAGGAAGGCGAGTCGGTTGGGCGGCGCGGCGACCGCGGGGTCGCGGACGAAGAGCGGGACCACCTGTTCCGAGGAGGACAGGGCTGCGCGCAGCGGTGGATGGTCGTGCAACCGCAGGTCGGAGGTGTAGAGGACCACCGCAAGGTTCATGGGGGTTGGCTCCGTGTGGGGTGGGTGGGTGGGGCGGGGAGAGTGCCTGTCGTGGGTTACTTCGGCGCGGGCCCCCTCCCGGATGCGCCGGCAGCGCCGCTCGAGCCCGGGCAGGCTCCGGGCGCCCCGTTGGTACAGTCGCGGCATGGCGGTGGACGAGCTCGACACACGGATCCTGCGCCTGCTGATCGAGCAGCCGCGCACCAGCATCCGCGAGTACGCCCGGATCCTGGGAGTCGCGCGCGGCACCCTCCAGGCCCGGCTCGACAGGCTGGAGCGCACCGGGGTGATCACCGGGACCGGGCCCGTGCTGTCCCCCGCCGCACTCGGACATCCGGTCCTGGCCTTCGTGCACATCGAGGTCACCCAGGGGCACCTGGACGAGGTCGGCGACGCGCTGGCCTCCGTACCCGAGATCATCGAGGCCTTCTCCATCACCGGCGGCGGGGACCTGCTGACCCGAGTGGCCGCCCGGGACAACGCGCATCTGGAGGACGTGATCCAGCAGCTGATCCGCCTCCCCGGCGTGGTCCGCACCCGGACCGAGGTGGCCCTGCGCGAGCGGGTGCCGCACCGGCTGCTGCCGCTGGTCGAATCCGTGGGCCGGGCCGCAGTCAAATCCTGACAAGATGGTACGGACAGGTACAGGACCGTACAGGCAGGACGGGCACACCGCATGATCTCCGTCATATTCGATCTCGACGGCACCCTCGTGGACAGCGAGCCGAACTACTACGAGTCCGGGCGCCGCACCCTGGAGCGGCACGGCGTGCCCGGTTTCACGTGGGAGGAGCACTCCCAGTACATCGGCATCGGCACGCTGGAGACCCTGGAGATCCTCCGGGACCGGTACGCGATCCGGACCCCCGTGGAGCAGCTGCTCGCCGAGCAGAACGCCGCCTACCTGGAGCTCGCCCGCACGCACACCGAGGCCTACCCGCAGATGCGCACCTTCGTGGAGCGGCTGCACGCCGACGGCGTCCCGATGGCGGTGGCCTCCGGGTCCTCGCTCGAGGCGATCGACGCGGTCCTGGCCGGTACCGGGCTGGACGCGCTGCTGACCACGGTGGTCTCCGCCGAGGAGGTGGCGCAGGGCAAGCCCGCCCCCGACGTGTTCCTGGAGGCGGCGCGGCGCCTGGGCGCGGAGCCAGCCGACTGCGTGGTCGTCGAGGACGCGGCGCCGGGCGCCCTGGCCGCCCGGGCGGCGGGCATGGACTGCGTGGCGATCCCGTACGTGGCGGCCACCGCCGACGACCCGGCGTTCGCGGAGGCCGGGCTGCTCTTCCCTTCCGGACAGCGGGAGTTCAGCGCGGACACCGCCTACGCGTGGTTCACCGAGCGCCTGGCCGCCTGAACCCGGGCCGGGCTCGACCCGAGCCCGATCCGAGCCCGGCCCGAGCCCGATCCGAGCCCGGCCTCCGACCCCTGGCGCCTTGGGGGCGGCGCTGTCACCATGCCCGGGTGAGCGCCACACTGCTGCCCCAGGGCGCCGAGCGCGGACCGCGCCGGTGGCCCCTGGTGGGGAACCTCCCCGCCTTCGCCCGCGACCCGCTGGCCTTCTTCGAGTCGCTGCGCGACGAGTACGGCGACTGGGTGCCGTGGGCGCTCGGCCCTCAGCGCAATGTGCTGGTCTCTCGGCCCGAGCACGCGGGTGAGCTGCTGGGCGCCGTCGAGTCCACCTTCAGGCCGACCGAACTGGGCTGGGCCTTCCGCCAGTTGCTCGGCAACGGGGTGGTCGTCGCCACCGGCGACGACTGGCGGCGCAAGCGGGCGCTGGTCCAGCCGTCGGTGCGCCCGCGCCAAGTGCGCTCGTACGCGGCCACGATGGTGGAATGCGCCGACGCACTGGCCTCCGGCTGGCGCGGGGGCGAGCGGATCGACGTGCACAGGGAAATGGCCGGACTCACCCAACGGATCGCGGTACGCACCCTGTTCGGGAGCGACGCCGCGGGACGGGAGGAGCCGATCAGTGCGGCCATGGCCACGGCTCAGCGGGAACTGAGCGCGGAGTTCCGGGGGTTGACCCTGTTCCTGCCGCCGTGGATCCAGACACCGGGCCGCCGCCGGATGCGGGCGGCGGTGGCCGTCCTCGACCGGGAGATCGAGCACGTCATACGGGAACACGAGGCGGCCTCGGCGGCCGGCGAAGACCGGGACGACCTGCTGAGCCGGCTCCTCGCCGCCCGGGACGAGAACGGCGCGCCGCTGTCGCGCACGGAGCTGCGCGACGAGTCGATCACCCTCTACATCGGCGGCCACGAAACCACCTCGACCACCCTGACCTGGGCCTGGCAGCTGCTGTCGGGGGCGCCCGAGGCCCGTGAACGGCTGTCGGAGGAGCTCGACCGGGTGCTCGGCGGCCGTCTGCCGACCTACGAGGACTACGCGCGGCTGCCGTGGACCCAGCAGGTGGTCAAGGAGGCGCTGCGGATCTATCCGCCGATCTGGCTGATCTCGGCGGTGGCCGCGGAGGGCGCGGAGCTCGGCGGACGA
Organism: Streptomyces sp. NBC_00454; assembly: GCF_041434015.1. GTDB lineage: Bacteria > Actinomycetota > Actinomycetes > Streptomycetales > Streptomycetaceae > Streptomyces. Next base: position 931,801 of record NZ_CP107907.1, read on the forward strand.
CCGGTCCCGGCCGGGCTGTCGGTCTGGGTGAGCCCCTGGTCGATGCACCGGGACGCGCGCTGGTTCCCGGAGCCGGAGGCCTTCCGCCCCGAGCGCTGGGACGCGGACGCCCCTCACCCGGTCCCGGAGCACGCCTGGTTCCCCTTCGGCGGCGGCCCCCGCGCCTGCCTGGGCGCCCGATTCGCCCTGGTCGAGGCCGCCCTCGTCCTGGCCGTCCTGGCCCAGCGCTTCCATCTGGACACGGGCCCCACCCGCGCCGAGGTCCTCCCGGGCCTCACCCTCCAGCCGGTCGGCCCGGTCCCGGCGACACTGCGCGCGAGCCGGGCGTAACGGAGGCGCGCGCGTTCCGCAGGCCGTCGGAACCCGCGGGAAGATCCCGTCGCCGCGCCCGGTTGGTAGAACCGTGAACGATTTCTTGGAGCGGGACGCGGCAGCGGTGGACGTGGTGGTGGTCGGTGCGGGGCAGGCGGGGCTGTCCAGTGCCTACCACCTGGCGCGGGCGGGCATCGGGCACGTGGTCCTGGACCATGCGCCCCGTCCGGGCGGCGCCTGGCAGTTCCGCTGGCCCTCGCTCACCTACGGCAAGGTCCACGGGATGCACGCGCTGCCGGGGATGGAGCTCACCGGGGCCGATCCGCTGCGTCCGTCCTCCGAGGTGATCTCCGAGTACTTCGCCGCGTACGAGGACCTCTTCGGGCTCCACGTGCGCCGGCCCGTGGACGTCACGGCCGTACGCGAGGGGGCGGCGGACCGGCGGCTGCTCGTGGAGACCGGGTCCGGCGCCTGGTCGGCGCGGGCGCTGATCAACGCCACCGGAACCTGGGACCGGCCGTTCTGGCCGCGCTACCCCGGACAGGAGACCTTCCGCGGCCGCCAGCTGCACACGGCGAACTATCCCGGGCCGGGCGAGTTCGCCGGAGCCCGGGTCATCGTGGTGGGCGGCGGCACCTCGGCCGTACAGCACCTGCTGGAGATCGCCGAGGTGGCCGCGGAGACCACCTGGGTCACCCGGCGGCCCCCGGTGTTCCGCGACGGGGACTTCGGCGAGGCCGAGGGCCGCGCGGCGGTGGCCCTGGTCGAGGACCGGGTCAGGCAGGGACTGCCCCCGCGGAGCGTGGTCAGCGTCACCGGGCTGGCGCTGACGGAGGCGGTCCGCGGCGGCCTGGCCTCGGGGGTGCTGGAGCGCCGCCCCATGTTCGACCACCTCACGGCCCGGGGGGCCGCCTGGGCCGACGGGCGGCGGGTGGAGGCGGACGTGATCCTGTGGGCCACCGGCTTCCGCGCGGCCATCGACCACCTGGCCCCGCTGCGCCTGCGCGAACCGGGCGGCGGCATCCGGCTCGACGGCACGCGCGCGGTCCGCGACGAGCGGATCCACCTCGTCGGCTACGGACCTTCGGCGTCGACCATCGGCGCCAACCGCGCCGGCGGCTCCGCGGTCCGCGAGATCCACCGGCTGCTCACGCGCACCCCGGCCGACGTCTCCTAAGGGGTGTCGCCCCCGTCCCCGTCAGGTCTTCTTGGAGGCCGACCGGAGCCGGTTGAACTCGGCCACGTGGCGCTTGTGCTCCTCGTACGTCTTCGAGAAGCGGGTGTCGCCCGCCTTCACGGTGACGAAGTACAGCCACTCCCCCGGCGGCGGCGCGACCGCGGCGGCCATGGCATCCAGGCCGGGGCTGTCGATCGGCGTGGGCGGCAGGCCCTGGCGCTCGTACGTGTTGAAGGGGTTGTCGATCTTCGTCTCGCTCAGCTTGGTGTCCACCGTGGCACGGTTCAGCGCGTAGTTGATGGTGGAGTCCATCTGGAGCGGCATCGACTTCGCCAGCCGGTTGTGCACCACCCGGGCGACCTTGCCCATGTCCACGCGGGTGTCGGCCTCCGCCTCGATGATGCTGGCGAGGGTGGCCGTCTGGTACGGGGTCATCCCGTGGGCCTTGCCGCCGTCGGCGACGGCCTTGGTGGCGAGCTTCTTGGTGGCCGTCTCGACCATGTACGTGAGCAGCGTGGCCGGGGTGGACCGGGAATTCACCGGATACGTGGCCGGGAAGAGGTACCCCTCCGGATTGCCCTTGGCTTCCGCGGGCAGGGGCAGCGCGGTCTTCGCGGCGGCGGCCTGGGCGGAGCCGGCCGGCAGCTTCAGCTCGCGGTCGATGGCGGCGTAGACCTGCGCGGCCCGCCAGCCCTCGGGGATCAGCAACTGGCGCGGTTTCTCGGGCGCTTCCTCACCGGGCACCAGCGGGATCAGAACGGCCGTCCCGAGTCCCACGAGCGTAGCGAGGAAGAGCGCCAGCCGACCCCGGCGGGTCAGCCGGGAACGGCGCGTTGGTGGCGGCCGGTTCTCTTGACGCATACGGAAACGCTAACCCGCGAAGTGTCAGATTTATGACATCTCGCCCGTGTTCCGGTCATACGATCACACATTTACAGGGGCGGCTTCGGTCCCGCGCAGGGGCTCCGGCTTGAGCGCACCCCGCTTGAGCCCGTCCGCGGTGAGGGTCTCCGGCTTGAGCGCGGCCTCCCGGTCCCGCCGGACCAGTGCCGCGTACCGGCCGTCGGCCGCCAGCAGTTCCTCGTGGGTCCCCCGCTCGGCGATCCGGCCCGCGTCGAGCACCACGATCTGGTCGGCGTCGCGGACGGTGGAGAGGCGGTGGGCGATGGTGATGGTGGTGCGACCCTGCGAGAGGTTGTCGATGGCCCGCTGAACGGCGTGCTCGGTGCGGGTGTCCAGGGCGCTGGTGGCCTCGTCGAGGATCAGGACCGGCGGGTCGCGCAGGATGGTGCGGGCGATCGCCAGGCGCTGCTTCTCGCCGCCGGAGAACCGGTACCCGCGCTCGCCGACCAACGTGTCGTAGCCGTCGGGCAGGGACTCGATGTGCTCGTGGATCTGGGCCGCACGGGCCGCCTCGGCGATCTCCTCGTCGGTGGCGTCCGGCTTGGCGAACCGCAGATTGTCGGCGACGGAGGCATGGAAGAGGTAGGTCTCCTGGGAGACCACGCCGATGGAGCGGGCCAGCGAGTCGAAATCGAGGTCGCGCACATCGACCCCGTCGAGGGCTACGCGGCCGCCGGTGACGTCGTAGAGCCGGGGCACGAGATAGCTCAGCGTGCTCTTGCCGGATCCTGTCGGACCCACCACCGCGAGGGAGCCGCCGGCCGGGACGGTGATGTCGATGCCCGTCAGCGTCGGGCCGCTCTTGGCGTCGTACTCGAAGTGGACGTCCTCCAGCCGGACCTCGCCCTTGGCGCGGTCGAGGCGGACGGGGTCCTCGCGCTCGGTGATGTCCACCGGCAGGTCGAGGTACTCGAAGATGCGGGCGAACAGCGCGAGGGAGGTCTGTATCTGGACGCCGGTCGACAGCAGGCTCACCGCGGGCCGGAACAGGCCCTGCTGGAGGGTGACGAAGGCGACCAGGGTGCCGACCGAAAGCGAGGGCGCACCCGTCTGCAGGGCTATGCCGGCCGCCCAGTAGATGAGCGCGGGCATGGCGGCCATGACGATGCCGATGGTGGACATCCGCCAGCGCCCGGCCATGCTGGAACGCACTTCGAGGTCGACGAGCTTCTCGGACTCCTCGGCGAAGGAGGTGGTGAGCGAGTCGGCGCGGCCCATCGTGCGGCCGAGCAGGATGCCGCTCACCGAAAGGGACTCGGTAACCGTCGCGGCCATCGTGGCCATCTGCTTCTGGCGCTGCGCGGTGATCTTCTTGCGCTCGCTGCCGACGCGGCGGCTGATCCACACGAAGACGGGCAGCAGGAGCAGCGAGACGATCGTGAGCCGCCAGTCGAGCGCGAGCATCGCGACGACGGAGGCGATGACGGCCGTGGCGTTGGAGACGAGGGAGGTCGCCGTGGAGGTGACCGTGGCCTGCATGCCGCCGATGTCATTGGCGATGCGGGACTGCACCTCGCCGGTGCGGGTGCGGGTGAAGAAGGCCAGCGGCATCCGCTGGAGCTGCGCGTAGACGGCGGTGCGCAGGTCGTGCATGACCCGCTGGCCGACCGTCGTGGATATCAGGGTCTGCAGCACGCCGAAGATGCTGGTCACCACGGCGGTGGCGATCATGCCGAGGGCGAGCAGGCTGAGCAGCCCGGTGCGGCCCTGCGGGATCGCGGTGTCGAGGATCGCCTTGAGCAGGAACGGCGAAGCCACGCCGACCAGCGAGGACGCGGCGACGAGTACGGCGACGACGCCGAGGCGGCCGCGGTAGGGCCGGAACAGGCCGGCGATGCGGCGCAGCTCGCGCGGCCGCTCGGCCGGGGTGGGACCACTGGGGTCGAGGGATTCTTTCGAGGGCGTCCACTCGGGTTCCTTGGGGCGCATGGGCCTCCTTCATGACAGCTGACCGGACTCGAATGAGCATAGCTCATTGTTACCTATACTCACAATGAATCTGGTCCTGATACTGTTCCCATTATGAGGACCGCAGCATGAGTACCGCTTCCGAGACCGAGCGCGAGACCGAGCCCGCCGAGCGTGCCGAGCGTGCCGAGCCCACCGAGTCCGCCGAGCGTGCCGACAGCACCGACAGCGTGCTCGCCGAGCAGCTCCTGCGCCTGACCCGGCGGCTCCACCGCATCCAGAAGCGCCATCTGGAGCCGCTCGGCATCACCCCGGCACAGTCCCGGTTGCTGCGCACGGTCGCCCATCTCTCCGCCGGCCAGCCGCCCCGGATGGCGGACCTCGCCGCCCGCCTGGAGGTCGTGCCCCGCGCCGTGACCACACTGGTCGACGGTCTGGAGGCCGCCGACCGCGTGCGCCGCGTCCCCGACCCGTCGAACCGCCGCGTCATAAGGATCGAGCTCACCGACAGCGGCCGCGCCACGCTGCGCCGGCTGCGCAACGCGCGAACCGACGCCGCAGAGGAGATCCTGGCTCCATTGACCGCCGATCAGCGCGAGGTGCTCGGCGGCCTGCTGAACGCCCTGGCGGACGCCCCGCCGGAGCTGCACTGCTGACCAGGCGGCGGGCCGGCCGGGAGAAGGCCGCGACTGCGCCGAACGAGTGAGCCGAGCGAGTTGAGGGGTTGCGCATGCCGCTGCTGGAACCGAAGCCGGGGGCCCTGCGGCCGCGGAGCATCAGCGCCCCCGCCCCCGACCGTGTGCCCGACCGGCGGGCGACCGGGACCCCGGAGACGCTGCGCCACGACCTGACCGAGCTGCTGGGCGCGGACAAGGTCCTCTGGAAGATCTCCGACCTGGTCCGCTACGCCTCGGACGCCTCCCCGTACCGGTTCGTGCCCCAGGTCGTGGTGGTCGCCGAGGACATCGACGACGTCTCCGCCGTCCTGTCCTACGCCCACGGCAAGCAGCGCGAGGTCGTCTTCCGCGCCGCGGGCACCTCGCTCAACGGCCAGGCCCAGGGCGAGGACATCCTGGTCGACGTACGCCGCCACTGGGCCGGCGTCGAGGTGCTGGACGGGGGCCGCCGCGCCCGGATCCAGCCGGGCACCACCGTCCTGCGGGCCAATGCCGCCCTCGCCCGCCACGGCCGCGTCCTCGGACCCGACCCGGCCAGCGCCATCGCGTGCACCCTCGGCGGGGTCGTCGCGAACAACGCCTCCGGCATGACCGCGGGGACCACGAGGAACTCGTACCGCACCCTGGCCTCCCTCACCTTCGTCCTGCCGACCGGCACCGTGGTCGACACCGCCGATCCGCTCGCCGACGAGGAGCTCGCCCACGCCGAGCCGGCCCTGTGCCACGGGCTGATGGAGATCAAGAAGGAGATCGAGGCCGACCCGGAGCTCGTCGCCCGCATCCGGGCCAAGTACGAGATCAAGAACACCACCGGCTACCGGCTCGACGCCTACCTCGACGGCTCCACGCCGGTGCAGATCCTGCGCGGGCTGATGGTCGGCTCCGAAGGCACCCTGGGCTTCATCTCCGAGGTCGTCTTCGACACCCTGCCGCTGGACCGCGAGCTCACCAGTGCGCTGCTGTTCTTCCCCTCGCTGCCCGCCGCGGCCGCCGCCGTACCGCTCTTCAACGAGGCCGGGGCGATCGCCGTCGAGCTGATGGACGGCAACACCCTGCGCGCCTCGGTGGCCGTGGAGGGCGTGCCCGCCGACTGGGCGGAGCTGCCCAAGGACACCACCGCCCTGCTCGTGGAGTTCCGTGCCCCGGACGAAGCCGGCCGCGCGGAGTACGAGCGGCGCGCCGCCGGAGTGCTGGCCGGGCTGGACCTGGTCGCGCCGGTGGCCTCGGTGACCAATGCCTTCACCCGCGACGCGAAGACCATCTCCGGCTACTGGAAGGCCCGCAAGGCCTTCGTCACCGCCGTCGGCGGGGCCCGCGCCTCCGGCACCACCCTGATCACCGAGGACTTCGCGGTCCCCCCGTCCCGGCTGGCCGAGGCCTGCGAGGCCCTGCTCGAGCTCCAGGCGGAGCACGGTTTCGACGCCGCCGTCGCCGGTCACGCCGCCCACGGCAACCTGCACTTCCTCCTCGCCTTCGACGCCGCCAAACCGGCCGACGTCGAGCGGTACGCCGCCTTCATGGACGCCTTCTGCCGGCTCACCGTGGAGCGCTTCGACGGCTCCCTGAAGGCCGAGCACTCCACCGGCCGCAACATGGCCCCCTTCCTCGAACTGGAGTGGGGGCCCCGGGCCACGGAGATGATGTGGCGCACCAAGCGGGTGCTCGACCCGGACCTGGTGCTCGCGCCGCGGATCCTCCTCGACCGCGACCCGAAGGCACACCTGCGCGGCCTGAAGACGATTCCCCAGGTGGAGGCCGTGGCCGATCCCTGCATCGAGTGCGGGTTCTGCGAACCGACCTGCCCCAGCGAGGACCTGACGACCACTCCGCGCCAGCGGATCGTGCTGCGCCGGGAGATGATGCGCCAGCAGCCCGGTTCCCCCGTCCTGGGCGGACTCCTCGACTCCTACGGCTACGACGCCGTGGACACCTGCGCCGGTGACTCCACCTGCAAACTCGCCTGCCCCGTGGGCATCGACACCGGCGCCCTGATGAAGGACTTCCGCCACCGCCGCCACAGCCCGCGCGAGGAGCGCGCCGCCGCGCTGGCCGCCCAGCGGTTCCGGGCGGTCGAGGCCGCGGCCCGGCTGGCCGTGGCCGCCGCCGACAAGATCACCGACACCGTCGGGGACCGCGTGCTGGAGGCCGTGACGGGGCTCGCGCGCAGAGCCGTACGCCCGGACCTGATCCCGGAGTGGCTGCCGCAGATTCCCGGCGCCGCCGCCCGGAAGCTGCCCGCGACCCGGCGGGTCGGCGCCGCCGCCGTGTACTACCCGGCCTGCGTCAACCGGATCTTCGGCGGCCCCGACGGCCGCCCCGGCCCCTCCCTCCCGGAGGCCGTGGTTGCGGTCTCGGAGCGCGCCGGGAAGCCGGTGTGGATCCCCCGGGACGTGACAGGCACGTGCTGCGCGACGATCTGGCACTCCAAGGGGTACGAGGCCGGCAACCGGGTGATGGCCAACCGGATCGTCGAGGCCGCCTGGGGCTGGACGGCCGGTGGCCGGCTGCCGCTCGTGGTCGACGCGTCCTCCTGCACCCTGGGCATCTCGCACGAGGTGGTCCCGTACCTCACGGACGACAACCGGGCGCTCCACGCCGAGCTCCGGATCGTCGACTCCATCGTCTGGGCGGCCGAGGAACTGCTCCCGCGCCTGGAGATCCGGCGCACGATCGGGTCCGCGGTGCTCCACCCCACCTGTTCGATGCGGCACTTGGACGACGAGGCGCAGCTGCGGGCGGTGGCCGAGGCCTGTGCGGACGAGGTGGTCGTCCCGTACGACGCGGGGTGCTGCGCCTTCGCCGGCGACCGCGGAATGCTGCACCCCGAGCTGACGGAGTCGGCGACGGCGCGCGAGGCGGCCGAGGTGACGGCGCGGGAGTTCGACGCGCACCTGTCGGCGAACCGGATGTGCGAGGTGGGCATGGACCGGGCCACCGGCCGGAGCTACTACTCGGCCCTGCTGGAACTGGAGCGCGCCACTCGCCCTTGAGGCCTTGGAGCCGTGAGGCTTTGAGCGCTTGAGGCCGCAATCCTCACCGGCCGAAGCTTTGGCCAACGCAAAATCGATTGCCCCGACCCGGTCCGGAACGCGAACCTTGCACGGTTTGGAACTCTCGACCAGTCATGGGGCGTCATGCAGATCAGCGATCTACCGTATCCGGACCCAGGGGTACCCGACGCTCGCTCCGGCCCCCGGTTCCTCTGGTGGCTGGGGCGCGGCCAACTCGGCGGACAGGCCAAAAGCCTGAGCTGGGGAATGCTCCACTTCTGCGGTGTCGCCGGTCTGCCGTACGCGGTGGGCCTGGGTGTCGACGCCGTCGTCGACCGCGACGGCACCCGGCTGCTGTGGGTCGGTGGCCTGATCGCTCTGCTCGGCGTCGCGATCGCGCTCGGCGACTCCATGCTGCACCGGACCGCCGTCACCAACTGGATCACCGCCGCCGCGCGGGTCCAGCAACTGCTGGCGCGCAAGACCGCCGAGCTGGGCGCCGCCCTGACCCGGCGGGTCGCGGCGGGCGAGGTGGTGGCCGTGTCCACGGGCGACGTGGAGAAGATCGGCTGGTTCGTCGAGGCGGTCTCCCGCTTCCTCGCCGCCGCTCTCACCCTCCTCATCGGCTGCGTGGCGCTGCTCTTCTACGCCCCCGCCATCGGTGTGGTGGTCGCCATCGGCATGCCGGTGCTCGCACTGGCCGTCCTGCCGCTGCTGCCGCGCGCCACCCAGCGCGCCGACGTGCAGCGGGAGAAGGCGGGCAAGGCCACCGAGCTGGCCTCCGACACCGTGGCGGGCCTGCGCGTGCTGCGCGGCATCGGCGGGGAGGAACTCTTCCTCAGCCGCTACCGCGAGGCCTCGCAGGAGGTCCGCAAGGCGGCCGTGCGCAGTGCCAGGATGTGGGCCCTGATCTCCGCGATCCAGGTGCTGCTGCCGGGCATCCTGCTGATCACGGTCGTCTGGTACGGCTCCGCGCTCGTGTTGGACGGCCGGCTCGCGGTCGGCGAACTCGTCGCGGCCTTCAGCGCGGTGGCGACCATGCTGTATCCGCTGCGGCACTTCGAGGAGATCGCGATGGCGTACTCCTTCTCGCGCCCCTCCGCCAAGCGGGCCGCCCGGGTGCTGTCGCTGACCCGGACGGAAGCCGAGGCCGAGGCCGAGGCCTCCGCCGGGACGAAGGCACAGGCACAGGCTCCCGCCCCCGGTGGCGACCTGTACGACCCGGAGACCGGACTGCTGGCCCCGGCGGGCCGGTTCACCGCCGTGGTGTGCGGGGACCCCGACCTGGCGGGCCGGCTGGCCGAACGCCTCGGCGGCCACCCGATGGACGACTGCTCCGGCCCCTCCGTCCTGCTGGGCGGGGTCGCGCTGGACGAGCTCGCGCTGGACACCGCGCGCACACTGGTCCTCGTACAGGACAAGGATCCGGTGCTGCTGTCCGGAACGCTGCGCGAACTGTTCGACGTACCGGCTTCCGGGACGGTCGAGCCGCGCGCGGCGCTGGCGGCGGCCCAGTGCACAGACGTGCTGGACGCGCTGCTGCAGTCCGCCCCGGACGGGGTGGACGACCCGATGGACGCCCGGATCACCGAGCGCGGCCGGTCCCTGTCCGGCGGGCAGCGTCAGCGGCTCGCGCTGGCGCGGTCGCTGGTCACCGATCCGGAGGTACTGGTGCTGGACGAGCCGACCTCGGCGGTCGACTCGCACACCGAGGCGCGGATCGCGGCCGGGATCGCGGAACTGCGCGCCGGGCGCACGACGGTGGTACTGGCGTCCTCGCCGCTGCTGCTGGACCACGCCGACCGGGTCGTACTGATCCACGAGGGCGCGGTGGCCGCGAGCGGCACCCACCGCGAACTGCTGCACGGCGAACCGCGCTACCGCGCGGTCGTCACCCGCGAGACCGAGGACGAACAACGGCTCGCGCAGCTGAAGGCCGGACGGCCGGACACCGTACTCACAGAGATCGAGGAATCCGCATGATCGGCGTGGCGCCGCCGCAATACGATCCGGCGGCCCCCGAAACGGCCGCGACCCTGCCCGTGGGCACGTCGGAGACCGTACGGGGCTACGTGCGCGGCCTGTTCCGCCGCCACCGCCGGGCCTTCGTGGCCCTGGTGGCGGTCAACACCGTCGCGGTGATCGCCTCCATGGTGGGCCCGTACCTGCTGGGCCAGGTGGTGGACCAGCTCACCGCAGGGGCGCGCGAACTGCATCTGGGGCGCGTGGGACTGCTGTTCGCGCTGGCTCTGATCGTCCAGACCCTGTTCGTCCGGATGGTCCGGCTGCGCGGTGCGATGCTCGGCGAGGAGATGCTGGCCGATCTGCGCGAGGACTTCCTCGTCCGCTCGGTGGGTCTGCCGCCGGGCGTGCTGGAACGCGCCGGAACCGGCGACCTGCTGTCGCGGATCACCACCGACATCGACCGGCTGGCCAACGCCATGCGCGAGGCCGTGCCTCAGCTCGCCATCGGCGTCGTCTGGGCGGGGCTGCTCTACGGGGCGCTCGCCGTGACCGCGCCGCCGCTGGCGCTGGCCGCGCTGGTGTCGCTGCCCGTGCTGGTGATCGGCTGCCGCTGGTACTTCAAGCGGGCGCCCCGGGCCTACCGCTCGGAGGCGGCCGGGTACGCGGCGGTCGCGGCCGTGCTCACCGAGACGGTGGACGCGGGCCGCACCATCGAGGCGCACCGCCTCGGCGCGCGCCGGATCGAGCTGTCGGAGCGGCGGATCAAGGAGTGGACGGCCTGGGAGCGGTACACGCTGTTCCTGCGGACGGTCCTCTTCCCCGTCATCAACGTCACGTACGTGACGATCCTCGGCGCGGTGCTGCTGATCGGCGGGTACTGCGTGATCCAGGGCTGGATGTCGGTGGGGCAGCTGACCACGGGCGCGCTGCTCGCGCAGATGATGGTCGACCCGATCGGCCTGATCCTGCGCTGGTACGACGAGCTGCAAATCGCCCAGGTCTCGCTGGCCCGGCTGGTGGGCGTACGGGAGATCGAGCCGGACGCGGGAGACGCGGCTGTCTCCCCGGACGGCCGTGACGTCCGCGCGGACGAGGTCCACTTCGGCTACCGCGAGGGCGTCGACGTCCTGCATCAGGTGTCGATGTCGGTGCCGCCGGGCACCCGGATGGCCCTGGTCGGGCCCTCCGGTGCGGGCAAGTCCACGCTGGGCCGGCTGCTCGCGGGCATCTACGCACCCCGGACCGGCGAGATCACCCTCGGCGGGGCCCGGCTGTCGCGGATGCAGGCGGAGCGGGTGCGCGAGCACGTGGCCCTGGTCAACCAGGAACACCACGTCTTCGTGGGCTCGCTGCGCGACAACCTGCGCCTGGCACGCACCGGGGCCGCCGACACCGAGCTGTGGGAGGCCCTCGGCTCGGTGGACGCGGACGGCTGGGCGCGGGCGCTGGAGGCCGGCCTGGACACCGAGGTCGGTTCCGGAGGCACGGCGCTGACCCCGGCGCAGGCGCAGCAGATCGCGCTGGCCCGGCTGGTGCTGGCGGACCCGCACACGCTGGTACTGGACGAGGCGACCTCGCTGCTGGACCCGCGCGCGGCCCGGCACCTGGAGCGCTCGCTGGCCCGGGTGCTGGACGGCCGCACGGTGATCGCGATCGCGCACCGGCTGCACACCGCGCACGACGCGGACGTGATCGCGGTGGTCGAGGACGGCCGGATCAGCGAGCTCGGCTCGCACGACGCCCTGGTCGCGGCCGACGGCCCGTACGCGGCCCTGTGGCGCTCCTGGCACGGGTAACCGGCCCGCCCGCCCGAACGCCCCTGACGGCCACGGCTGTCAGGGGCGTTCGGGTTTCGGGCAGCGGGCCGGGCGCTCGACCGGACTGGAAGAAGCGGGGCTAGAAGAAGCCGAGGGCCGAGGCGCCGCCGACTCCGCCGAGGAGCATGAAGACCGGCATGAGGACCTTGAGCTCCACCCAGCTGCCGGCGCGGAAGCGCATCATCTTCGGCGGGCCGATCGGGTACCAACGCTTGCCCGCGATGGGGATCGGCCACAGGACCGGGCAACCGGAGACGGTCAGGGCGTCGCCGATGTCGTGGACCAGGGCGCCCAGCACGATGGGCAGCCCGAGCCACAGGTACTCCTGGCCGGGGCCGGTGAAGAGCCAGCCGGAGCCGTTGCCGGGCTGGTCGAGCACCCCGGCCAGTATCCAGGCGCTGGTCGCGCCGAGCAGCCAGACCAGGACGTCGCTGGACATCCGGGCGGCCCGCCACAGCAGGCCTTCGACGGCGAGGACCAGGTGGACGAAGAGGAGGAAGAGCACGCCCCAGCGGTCGGCGGTGACGGCGAGCGCGGAGGCTCCGGCGCCGATCAGGACGGCCCAGACCCAGGTGTGGGTCAGGGTGCGGTGGCCGCCGGTGCGGCGGGCGTCGCGGGGGGCCCGGGTGGCTTTGTAGACCCCGTAGGAGATCTTGTCGACCACCTCGCACAGGCCCCGGGAGAGCGGGCCGAAGGCGCGGGAGATCGTCGCCGACTTGTGGTCGAGGTCCGGGGCCAGGGCGGCTCCGGCGCAGATGAGGGCTCCGACGACGAGGACGGGCCAGGGCATCGGGTGCCCGGCGGCGGCTGCCGCCGCGCCCACCCCCAGCCAGGCCGCTGCCCCCGACAGTGAGTGCGCCGGACCCATCATGGTCGTTCCCCGCCCCGTTTGTGTGCTGGTCGGGCCCTGTTGACGGTGTCGCTCGGGCCGTATCGACGGCACAGCGTACCGCTGATGATCTTCCTTCCGTCCGCCGGTTCCCTCATCCGGGGGGAAGCCAGGCAAGATGGGGGGTGTGACCCTCATTGATCAGCTCCCGCCGAACGCCGACCCCGACGCCCTCTTCGAGGCTTTCTCCTCGTGGGCGGAGGACCAGGGCATCACCCTGTACCCGGCTCAGGAGGAGGCGCTGATGGAGGTGGTCACCGGCGCGAACGTGATCCTTTCCACCCCGACCGGCTCCGGCAAGAGCCTGGTCGCGGCGGGCGCCCACTTCACGGCGCTGGCCCAGGACAAGGTCACCTTCTACACCGCTCCGATCAAGGCCCTGGTCTCGGAGAAGTTCTTCGACCTGTGCAAGCTCTTCGGCACCGAGAACGTCGGCATGCTGACCGGCGACGCCTCGGTGAACTCGGACGCCCCGGTGATCTGCTGTACCGCCGAGGTGCTGGCCTCGATCGCCCTGCGCGACGGCAAGTACGCCGACATCGGCCAGGTCGTGATGGACGAATTCCACTTCTACGCGGAGCCGGACCGAGGCTGGGCCTGGCAGATCCCGCTGCTGGAACTGCCGCAGGCGCAGTTCATCCTGATGTCGGCGACGCTCGGCGACATGAAGCGGTTCGAGGAGGACCTGACCCGGCGCACGGGCCGGCCCACCTCGATGGTCCGCTCCGCGACCCGGCCCGTCCCGCTGTCGTACGAGTACGTCACGACGCCGATCACCGACACCATCACCGAGCTGCTGGAGACGCGGCAGGCGCCGGTCTACATCGTGCACTTCACCCAGGCCCAGGCGGTCGAGCGGGCGCAGTCGCTGATGAGCATCAACATGTGCACGCGCGAGGAGAAGGACAAGATCGCCGACCTGATCGGCAACTTCCGCTTCACCACCAAGTTCGGCCAGAACCTCTCCCGTTACGTCCGCCACGGCATCGGCGTGCACCACGCGGGCATGCTGCCCAAGTACCGCCGCCTGGTGGAGAAGCTGGCCCAGGCCGGCCTGCTGAAGGTCATCTGCGGTACCGACACCCTGGGCGTCGGCGTCAACGTCCCGATCCGCACGGTGCTGTTCACCGCGCTGACCAAGTACGACGGCACCCGGGTCCGCACGCTGCGCGCCCGCGAGTTCCACCAGATCGCCGGCCGCGCCGGCCGGGCCGGCTTCGACACGGCGGGCTACGTGGTGGCCCAGGCGCCCGAGCACGTCATCGAGAACGAGAAGGCCCTGGCGAAGGCGGGCGACGATCCGAAGAAGCGCCGCAAGGTGGTCCGCAAGAAGGCCCCCGAGGGCTTCGTCGCCTGGTCGGACACGACCTTCGAGAAGCTGATCGCCGCCGACCCGGAGGCCCTGACCTCGCGCTTCAAGGTCACCAACATCATGCTCCTGTCGGTCATCGCCCGGCCCGGCGACGCCTTCAAGGCGATGCGCCACCTGCTGGAGGACAACCACGAGCCGCGCAAGGCGCAGCTGCGGCACATCCGCCGGGCCATCGCGATCTACCGCTCGCTGCTCGACGGCGGGGTGGTCGAGAAGCTCGACACCCCCGACGCCGAGGGCCGCTCGATCCGGCTGACCGTCGACCTCCAGCAGGACTTCGCGCTCAACCAGCCGCTGTCCACCTTCGCACTGGCCTCCTTCGATCTGCTGGACCCGGAGTCCCCCTCCTACGCACTGGACATGGTCTCGGTCGTCGAGTCCACGCTGGACGACCCGCGCCAGATCCTCGCCGCCCAGCAGAACAAGGAACGCGGCATGGCCGTGGGCGCGATGAAGGCCGACGGGGTCGAGTACGAGGAGCGCATGGAGCGGCTCCAGGAGATCACCTATCCCAAGCCCCTCGAAGAGCTGCTCCTGCACGCCTACGGCGTGTACAGCAAGAGCCACCCGTGGGTCCGCGACCACCCGGTCTCCCCGAAGTCGATCATCCGCGACATGTACGAACGCGCGATGACCTTCACCGAATTCACCTCGTACTACGAACTCGCCCGCACCGAGGGCATCGTGCTGCGCTATCTGGCGAGCGCGTACAAGGCGCTGGACCACACCATCCCCGACGACCTCAAGTCCGAGGACCTCCAGGACCTGATCGCCTGGCTCGGCGAGCTGGTCCGCCAGGTCGACTCCAGCCTGCTCGACGAGTGGGAGCAGCTGGCGAACCCGGAGGTGGAGACGGCGGAGCAGGCCCAGGAGAAGGCCGACCAGGTCAAGCCGGTCACGGCGAACTCCCGCGCCTTCCGCGTCCTGGTCCGCAACGCCATGTTCCGCCGGGTGGAGCTGGCCGCCCTGGACCACGTCAATGTGCTGGGCGAGCTGGACGGCGAGTCCGGCTGGGACGCCGACGCCTGGGGCGACGCCCTGGACGGCTACTGGGACGAGTACGAGGACCTCGGTACCGGCCCCGACGCGCGCGGCCCCAAGCTGCTCCAGATCGAGGAGGACCCGGCGCACGGCCTGTGGCGCGTCCGCCAGACCTTCGCGGACCCCAACGGGGACCATGGCTGGGGCATCAGCGCCGAGGTCGACCTCGCGGCGTCCGACGAGGAGGGCCGGGCCGTCATCCGCGTCACCTCGGTCGGCGAGCTCGGCCAGCTCTGACCTCCCCCGGGTTCCGTCCGGGGGGACCCACAACCGCAACCGAACCGGCGCCACCACGGGCGCCGGCCCCGACAGTGGAGATCCTCTGATGACGAACCCCGCCGAGAGGCTGGTCGATCTGCTCGACCTGGAGCAGATCGAGGTCAACATCTTCCGGGGCGCGAGCCCCCAGGAGTCCCTCCAGCGCGTGTTCGGCGGCCAGGTCGCCGGGCAGGCTCTGGTGGCGGCCGGCCGCACCACCGAGGGCGACCGGCCGGTCCACTCCCTCCACTCGTACTTCCTGCGCCCCGGCATCCCCGGGGTGCCGATCGTGTACCAGGTGGAGCGGGTGCGCGACGGGCGCTCCTTCACCACCCGCCGGGTCACCGCGGTCCAGCAGGGCAAGACCATCTTCAATCTGACCGCTTCCTTCCATCAGCCGGAGGAGGGCAGCATCGAGCACCAGCTGCGCCCTCGCCATTTCCCGCACCCGGACACGCTCCCGAAGGTCGTGGACGAGATCCGCGAACACCTGGGCGCGCTGCCGGAGGCACTGGAGCGGATGGCCCGCCGCCAGCCCTTCGACATCCGGTACGTGGACCGGCTCCGCTGGACCCCCGAGGAGCTCAAGGGCGCCGATCCGCGCAGCGCGGTGTGGATGCGCGCCGTCGGCCCGCTGGGCGACGACCCGCTCGTGCACACCTGCGCCCTCACCTACGCCAGTGACATGACCCTCCTCGATGCCGTGCGCATCCCCGTGGAACCGCTGTGGGGCATGCGCGGTTTCGACATGGCCTCCCTCGACCACGCCATGTGGTTCCACCGGCCGTTCCGGGCGGACGAGTGGTTCCTGTACGACCAGGAGTCACCCATCGCGCACGGCGGCCGGGGCCTGGCCCGCGGCCGGATCTATGACCTCGAAGGCCGGCTCCTGGTCTCGGTGGTCCAGGAAGGCCTCTTCCGCCCGTACGGCGCCAAGGCGTCCAAGCCGCCCGTGTCGCCCCAGTAGTCCGCCCCTCCCCGAAGAACTGAGTGCACCCATGCCCACCCCGGCCCTGCCCTGCCCCTGCGGGCTGCCCGCCGCCTACCCGGAGTGCTGCGGCCGCTTCCACTCCGGCGAGCGGCAGGCGCCCACCGCCGAACTGCTGATGCGTTCCCGCTTCAGTGCCTTCGCCGTCGGCGACACCGCCTACCTGCTGCGCTCCTGGCACCCCTCGACCCGGCCGGGCAGCCTCGAGCTGGACCCCGGGCAGCGCTGGGAGCGACTGGAGATCCTGGCCACCGAGCGCGGCGGGATGTTCGAGACGGAGGGCTCGGTGGAGTTCCGGGCGCACTACCGCGAGGGCCGGCACACCGGCTCACTGCACGAGCACAGCAGCTTCTCGCGCGAGGCCGGAGCCTGGGTCTACGTCGGCCCCCTCTCCCCCGTCGACTTCGACTGACCCCGGGCTCCGGTCAGCGCGAAGTCCAGGCTGGTGCGGTACCAGAGGATCTCGTCCGGATCCTCCGCCACCAGCAGCCGGGCCGCCACGGCGGCGGCCGCCGGGAGCTGCGGATGCCCATAGGGCGCGGGTGGGGCGAGCCCCGCGAGCAGGATCCGCTCGGCGGGGTCGGGTACGGTCCCGCACACATCGGATTCCGGGAGCACGGAGGCCAGTACGGCCGCCCGCTCCCAGGGGTCGGCGGTCCGTCTCAGCAGCAGCCCGACGTGCCGCTCCCGCCACTTCCGGGGCCGCAGGTCGGCCTTGGCCGCCATCAGCTCCCGGTCCGCCGGCGGGGCGCTCCCGCGCAGCATCCCGGGCCTGGCGGCCGCGAAGTCCCGTAGCTCCGCGGTCAGATAGAGCCAGACCACCACCCGGTACCGGTTGATCCGGTACCCCACCGGGGTGACGTGCCCGCAGCGCGCGAGCCGGGTGAACCTGCTCGGGCCGACTCCCAGGGCGGCGGCCGCCGCTTCCGCTCCCGCCACCGTCTCCACGAGCCCGCGCAGCGTGTCCGGCGGTCCCTCGACCGACCGGACCCGGCCTAGCTCGGTCCGGGTGAAGCGGGCGGCACCGCCGGGTCCCGGCGGACCGGCACGCACGATGCCCAGCTGTACGGCGCGGGCGAACTCGCTCCGGCTCAGCCCCAGTTCCTCCGCGGCCCGCCCGCCGCCCACGAGCCCCTCCACCGCTTCCCCGCGCACGATCGTCTTCGTCATCACGCTCTCCCCACCAGAAGTGATTACTGTGTGTGAAGAACGTAACTCAGCGCGACGACATCCCGCTGGGGCTGTGGATATCCAGAAAAGCGCAGGTCAGCGCCGGTCAGCCCAGGGCCAGCCCCGGTCAGCCCCCCGTGATCCGCCGCTCCGCGACCCCCAGGTGCTCCCCCACCCGGTTCACCAGCAGCGTCATCTCGTATGCGACGTGACCGATGTCGGCCTCGGCGGCGCTCAGGACGCACAGGCAGCTGCCCGCCCCCGCCGCCATCACGAAGAGGACCCCCTCGTCGTACTCGACCATCGTCTGGCGCACCTCGCCCGCCCGGAAATGCCGCCCCGAGCCCTTCGCCAGGCTCTGCAGCCCCGCCGCGACGGCCGCCAGGTGCTCCGCGTCCTCCCGCGCGAGGCCCGCACTCGCACCCGTCACCAGGCCGTCGTTGGAGAGCACCACCGCATGCCGGACCTGCTGGACCCGGCGGGTCAAATCATCGAGCAACCAGTCCAGTTGCTTGTCCAGAGCCATATTCAGTCCCTCCCCGTCGACGCGCCCGGCCCGGCCGCGCCCCACCCCTCACAACTCGTGCCGCCAGCCTTCCCCACCAGCGGCTTTCCGGCAAGGAGGATGGACGCATGGTGAAGAAGATGACTCAAGAGGAATGGCGGGCGTTCGTCTCCCACTCCACTCGCACCGGAAAACTGTCCACCGTCCGCGCGGACGGAAGCCCCCACATCGCTCCCATCTGGTTCGTTCTCGACGGTGATTCCTTCGTGTTCAACACCGGAAAGGACACCGTCAAGGGGCGCAATCTGGCCCGCGACGGCCGGGTCGCGCTCTGTGTGGACGACGACCGGCCCCCGTACTCCTACGTCGTGCTCCAGGGCCGCGCCGAGATCAGCGAGGACCTGGACGAGATGCTCCCGTGGGCCTCCCGGATCGGCGCCCGGTACATGGGAGAGGAGCAGGGCGAGGCCTTCGGCCGCCGCAACGCCGTTCCCGGTGAGCTCCTCGTCCGCGTCGGAATCGAGAAGGTGATCACCGTGAACGGGATCACCGACTGAACCGACTGAACCGACTGACACGCGTGCCCGCGGGCCGGTCCGCCTCACACCGAATCGGCCTGCGGCTCCACCGACTCCAGCAGCCGGGCCGTGTGCACCCGCCCCGCGTACTCCACCAGCCGGATCAGCACTTCCTTCCCCGAGTCCTTGTCCCGCGCGTCGCACAGCACCACCGGCGTCCCCTGATCCAGGTCCAGCGCCCGCGCCACCTCGTTCGAGGCGTACCGCCGCGCGTTCGTGAAGCAGTTGACGGCGACCACGAACGGGATCCGCCGGTGCTCGAAGTAGTCCACCGCAGGGAAGCAGTCCTCGAGCCTGCGCGTGTCCGCCAGCACCACCGCTCCCAGCGCGCCCTGCGACAGCTCGTCCCACAGGAACCAGAACCGGTCCTGCCCCGGCGTCCCGAACAGGTACAGCGAGAGCCCCGACCGGATGGTGATCCGGCCGAAGTCCATGGCCACGGTCGTCGTCGTCTTCTGGTCGACCCCGCCCGTGTCGTCGACCAGTTCCCCCGCCTCGCTGAGCAGTTCCTCCGTCCGCAGCGGCCGGATCTCGCTGACCGAACCGACCAGGGTGGTCTTGCCCACCCCGAAGCCGCCCGCCACGAGTATCTTCAGCGCGAGCGCGGCCAGCTCGCCGTCTTCGGCACCCGCTCCGCCCCCGACTCCCGCTCCGGCGCCCGCGTTGTCGTGCAGTCCCATCACAGCGCTCGCAATCCCTCGATGACTTCACGCAGAATCCGCTCGTCCGGCAGCTGCGCCGGAGGCACCGGCCGGCTGACCTTGACGTGTCCGGCCTCCAGCAGGTCCCCGAGCAGCACCCGCACCACGCCCACGGGCAGGTCCGCGTCCGCCGCGAGCTCCGCCACCGACTGGGTCTCGTCCCGGCACAGGCCGAGCAGTGCCCGGTGTTCGGGCTCCAGCAGAGACTCGGCCGCCTCGTCCGTCCCCGCCGGATCCACGACGACCAGGGCGATCAGGTCGAACCGGACCCCGTGCGGCCCCGGCTTCGTACGCCCGCCGGTCATGGCGTACGGACGGACGAGCGGGCCCGCGTCGGCGTCGTACCACTGGCCGTTCATGCTCCGGACCGCCGCCCTCAACCGGCGGCCGGCGGGCGCGCCGAGAACCGCGGCGGGGTGTACAGGTGCTCGCCGACCCGCTTCACCAGCCGGGCCATTTCGTAGGCGATCAGCCCCATGTCGGCGCCCGCCCCGCTGAGCACGGCCAGGCAGGAGCCGTCTCCGGCGGCCGCGACGAAGAGGAAGCCCTCGTCCATCTCCACCATCGTCTGGCGCACGCCCCCGGCGTGGAAGTGCCGGCCCGCGCCCTTGGCCAGGCTGTGGAAGCCGGAGGCCACGGCCGCCAGGTGTTCGGCGTCCTCCCGACTGAGGGCGCTGGAAGCACCCACCGCCAGGCCGTCGTTGGACAGGACCACCGCGTGCCGGACCTCGCGGACCCGGACCACGAGGTCGTCCAGCAGCCAGTCCAGTTCGCCGGACCTGCGGATGCCTTCCAGGTCGATTCTCTGGTGTTCGATCATCACCGTGCTCCTTCGCCTTCGCCTTCGCTGCCTGCGTGAGGGGAGTTCTCGTGAATGCCCGCCCCGGTACTCGCCCGGGTGCCGCGCACCCAGCCGGCCCGGTACGCCGCCATCCGGTCGCGCGCCTGCTCGGGGCTGCGCCCGGGAGGGTCCTCGGTGCCGCGCGCCGAGGCCGGAGCCTTGGCAGCGGGGGCCTCGCGCAGTTGCGGGACGAGGCTGGCCTGGCGGACCCGGCGCGGCAGTTCGGTCACCGTGGCCCCGGCCGGGCCCGGGGAAGCGGCCCGGGCCGCGGAGGCCGTCGGGGAGGCCGCCGCGACCGCCGGGACGGGCGTACGGGGACCCGCGCCGCCGGAGCCGAGCGGGCGGATCGGCGCCACCGGGGCGGGGAGGGGCTCCTCCCGCAGGGGGCTGCGGTCCGGGACCGGGATCCCGCGCACGTCGTCCCGTACGACGCTCATCGCCGGGGACGGCTCCGGCGCCCGCTCCTGTGCCCGCTCGAGGGCCGGCTCCGGGGCCAGGGCCGCGGCCGGCTCCGGCGCGGGCCGACGCTCCTGTGGCCGGTCCCCGACGGGCGGGGCGGCCGTGAGGGCCCCCTGGAGCAGGGAGTTCGGGAGCAGCACCACCGCGGTGGTGCCGCCGTACGGCGAGGTGCGCAGGTGCACCTTCACACCGTGGCGGGCCGAGAGGCGGCTGACCACGAAGAGTCCGAGCCGGTCGCTGTCGAAGAGGTCGAGCGCCTCGGACTGTTCGATGCGCCGGTTGGCCTCCTGGAGGGCCTCGCGGCCCATGCCGAGCCCCCGGTCCTCGACCTCCAGGACGTAGCCGGCGCCGACGGGCTCGCCGCTGACCCGGACCTTGGTGTGGGGCGGGGAGAACTGGGTCGCGTTCTCGATGAGTTCGGCGAGCAGGTGGGTGAGGTCGGCCACGGCCCCGCCGATGACGGCCGCCTCGGCGAGCTGGCGGACCTCGACGCGCGGGTAGTCCTCGATCTCGGAGACCGCGGCCCGTACGACGTTGGTCAGCGGGATCGGCATCCTCCAGGCGCGCCCCGGGGCCGCACCCGACAGGATGATCAGACTTTCCGCGTGCCTTCGCATCCGGGTGGTGAGGTGGTCGAGGCGGAAGAGGTCACCGAGCTCGTTCGGGTCGTCGGCGCGCCGTTCCATCGAATCGAGCAGGGTGAGCTGTTTGTGCACCAGGACCTGGCTGCGCCGGGCGAGGTTGACGAAGACCCCGCTCACGCCGCTGGCCAGTTCGGCGCGTTCGACGGCGGCGCTGAGCGCGGCCCGGTGGACGGTGGCCAGCGCCTCGCCGACCTGGGCGATCTCGTCCTCGGCGGCCGGGCCCGGCGGGGTTTCGGCGGCCACGTCGATGTCCTGTCCGG
Organism: Streptomyces sp. NBC_00454; assembly: GCF_041434015.1. Classification (GTDB taxonomy): domain Bacteria; phylum Actinomycetota; class Actinomycetes; order Streptomycetales; family Streptomycetaceae; genus Streptomyces. The sequence goes on from NZ_CP107907.1 coordinate 953,256, forward strand.
CTCGCAACCGGTCCATGGCGTGCGGGAGTTTGCGGTGGGCGATCTCCAGGGCGGTGTTGCGCAGCGAGACCAGTTCGACGACGAGGGCGCGGCCGATGCGGACCGAGATGACGAGCGAGGCGGCCACGGCGGCCAGACCCAGCACCACGGCGACCCCGGCGGGGCTGACCACCCCCGCGCCGACCGGGTCGCCGCGGTCCGCGGAGGCCGCGTGGGCGGCTTTCCCGATCTCCAGCATGGAGGCGGAGACGGAGGTGTACGCGGCCTCCCAGCCGACGGGTACGGTCGCGGCCGCCACCCCGGACGCGCCACCGGCGCGGGTGTCCTTGGCGGCGGGATCCTTGGCCGAGGCGTCCTTGGCCGAGGTGTTGGCGGCTCCGCCCGCCGGAGCGGCCAGCGCCTGGTCCTCGGCGCCGGTGAGATCGGCGTAGACGGCGCTGCGGGCCACCGACTGCCAGGCGCCCTGCTGGGCTTCGGGCAGGTCCCGGGCGGCGGCGTCCGTCAGGGCCCGGCGGGTTTCGACCGCGCCGGTCAGGCGGCGCATCGTTTCGGCGCTGCGCGGCCCCGGCACCGTCAGCAGCGCGTCCTCCCGCGACAGTTGCTCCCCGGCTCGCGCGAACTCCAGCAGGACCCGGGCGTCGGAGCCGAGTTCCGCGTCCCGGCCGCCGCCTGAGAGGGCTCCGCAGACCTCCAGGGCCGAATCGATCAAACCGGTGTACGTCTCGTAGGCGGCGTCCGGGGTCGCACGGTGCTCGGCGATGTCCTTGCGCACCGGGCCCAGCGCCTCGGCCGCGGCGACGAAGGCGCGCAGCCGGACCACGATGTCGGTCCGGTAGTCACCGGAGTCGGCCACGGTGTTGCGGTCGCCGAGCCGCAGTGCCCGTACGGCGGTGTCGGTGCGGTTCGCCTGCTGGTCCAGGACGCCGGGCTGGCCGGGGGTCTGGGCGGTCGCGGCCTGGCCGGCGGTGGGGTCGGCCAGCAGCCGGACGGCGGCGCGGCGTTCGGCCTGCAATTCGGTGACCGCCGCCGCGACGGGGGCCCTGAGCTCCCGGTCGACCTGCTGGGCACGGCTCAGGCGGCCGATGTCCTGGGCGGCGTCCACGGTGGCGAAGCCCCAGAGGGCGAGCAGCGAGACCACCGGCACCATCAGCAGCGAGACGATCTTCGCGCGGACGGTGGCGGGGCGCAGCCGCAGCCTCGTACCGCCGCCGGCACGGCCGCCCTTGCCGCTGCCGCCGCCGGGTATGACGGGGAACGGGGCGCGGCCCCCGCGGTCCGCCGACTCCTCGGCGGGCGGCCCGGCGTGCGCCCGGCGGCCCGTCCCCTTGGCGCGGCCGTCCGCAGGCGCGGGCGGCCGCTGCGCCGCTGCTTCCGGTGATCTGCGGGGTCTGCGCATGGGCTCCTCGTTCCGGGCGGTGCGGGCGTGCGTGACGGTGGCGGGTACGGCGGCGGGGCGATGGCGGGGACGGCGGCGGAAGCGGGGCGGGGCGGCGGGCGGTCACGGCCCCGGCGGGCGTCCGCGGGCGACTGCCGGGGTGGCCGCGGGCTCAGAGGACGGAAGCGGGCGCGCCCTGCTCACCCAGCGCGCCCTGCTCACCGAGGCGCCGGTCGGCGGAGGCCGCGGCGGAGGCCGTCCGCTCGTCGGCGGTCGGGGACAGCGCGACGAACGCGGAGGTGATGAAGAGGTAGGAGCCGAGGCCGACGGCGAGCGGGAAGATGAACTGCATGGCGGTGGCTCCCGGCAGCGCCTCGTCCGAGGGGACGACGTTGACGGCGACGGCGAGCATTCCGGTGTAGTGCATGCTGCTGACCGCCGCGCCCATGACGAGCGAGGCGACGGCGACGGCCATCGGGGACTTGATGTTGAGCGCGGCCCACAGGGCCGCGGTGGCGGCGACGACGGCGATGGCGACGGAGAGGCCGACGGTCAGCGGCGCGTAGGAGACCGTGCCGTGCAGCCGCAGGGCCGCCATGCCGAGGTAGTGCATGCTCGCGACGCCGATGCCGGTGGTGAGGCCGCCGAAGACGAGGGCTCGGCCGCGGTCCTTGCCGTAGCCGACGACGAAGACTCCGGCTCCGACGACGACCATGGCGACGAGCAGGCTGAGGATGGTCAGCGGCACGTTGTAGTGGATCTCGGTCCCGGTGACCTGGAAGCCGAGCATCGCGACGAAGTGCATCGTCCAGATGCCGGTCCCGATGGCGGAGGCCGCCGTGAGGAGCCAGTTGCGGCGGGAGGGTCCGGTCGTCGCGTCGAGCGCGCGGACGGTGCAGCGCAGCCCGAGGGCAGCGCCGATCGAAGCCATCACATATGACAGCGCGGGGGTAAGCCAGCCATAGGCGGCGTGGTCCAGGTGTCCCATGGCCACGGGACGCTAGTCCGGGTGAGGGCGCGAACAAGGGGAGCATTTCGAAAGCCACTGGAACTGCTGGAATATGACAGAGCTACGTTCATCTTCGATCACACCACGTACCACCTTGCACACGTTCCGCAGGCATGTGCCAGCGTGCGGGTGGGGGATCATGGGCGCATGAGCGAAGACCGCACGCAGGAGCGCGCACAGGACCAGCACCACGTCCAGGAGTTCTTCGGAGCACGCGCGGGCGACTGGGACCGCAAGTTCCCCGGGGACGGGCCGGCCTTCACGGCCGCCGTGGCCGAGTTCGCACTGCGGCCCGGGGACCGGGTGCTCGACGCGGGCTGCGGCACCGGGCGGGCGCTGACCGCGCTGCGCGCGGCCGTCGGCCCGTCGGGAACCGTGCTCGGCGCCGACGTCACCCCGCAGATGCTGAGCGCCGCGCGGGACGCCGGCCGGGACGCCGAGGGCACGCTGCTGCTCACGGACGTGGTCCGGCTGCCGCTGCGCGACGAGGTGCTGGACGCGGTGTTCGCCGCCGGCCTGATCGCCCACCTGCCGGAGCCCGCGGCCAACCTGCGCGAACTCGCCCGCGTGGTCCGCCCCGGCGGCCGGCTCGCACTGTTCCACCCGATCGGGCGAGCCGCGCTCGCGGCGCGCCACGGCCGCGCGCTGACCCCCGAGGACCTGCGGGCCGAGCACAACCTCGGCCCGCTGCTGGCCGGTTCGGGCTGGCGCCTGACCTCGTACGCCGACGAGGACGCCCGCTTCCTCGCACTGGCGGTCCGCACGCCCTGAACGCCCGCGCGGCAGCGGCGCGCCCCGGACCAGCCTCGGACCCCGGGGCGCGGAGCCCCGTAGCGCAGGTCCGCGCGCCGCACCGGAGTCCCCTCCGTGGCGGGTGGCCGACCCTCCGTGCAGGTGGTGGGCTCGGAAATCGCCTCCCGCGAGCTCTCGACGCGGTGGTTACCCGCTGGTTAGGGTGCGCCGACAAGAGAGCTACGGGAGGCCACGTGTCCGACGAGGACGAGGGCGGTTCGCTGTACGTGCTGACCGCCGTACTGCTGACCCCCGCGCAGTTCCCGAGCATCCTGGGTGACGACTTCCCCGAGGCCTGCTCGCTGCTGGGCGTGCCCCCGGTGGCAGCCGGATACGGGCTGGTGCTCGGGCAGGACGAGGAGGGCGCCCGCTGGACGGTCGTGGTGGACGACGTCTCCCTCGTGGCCATGGCCATCGCCTCGTGGGACTGCGGGATGGAGTACGACCTGTCCCCCGACGAACGCTCCATCGTGGTCTCCCTGGCCGGCTGGCCGCTGGACCTGTCGGTGGCCGCCGCGGGGATACCGGAGCCGCACGATCCGGAGCAGGGCGCGGACGGTACGGGGCGGGTGCCCCTCACACCCCCGTCGGCCGAGGCCTGGGGGGCGGCGCAGCGGCGGATGGGCGCCGACCAGATCGCCCGGCAGTGGAGCGAGTGGAGCGAGCGCGTGGCCACGGACGGCGGGGCGGCCGCGGCCTCGCACCCGGGGCTGGCGCGGGCCCTGAAGGAGGCGCTGGGGTACACGCAGAGCCCGCCGCCGCCGGGCAGGGTCCGGTCCTCCTTCGCGGGCGAGGAGACCCGGACGCTGCGGGTGGACGGGCCCGGATGGTCGCTGGTGGCCCGTACGGGCGGGGCGGCCTTCGTCCTGCTGGACGAGGAGCCGGGCGAGGTCCTGCCGGTGCCCGCCGAGGGGGACGCCGAGCTCCCGGAGCTGTCGCGACTGCTGGCGGCGCTGGACCGCGTCGCGGTGCGGCCGGCCTGAGGCCGGCGGGACGAGGGGAGACCGGGAGCCGGTTCGGCTCAGACGCGGTCGAGCGGGACGTGCGGGGTCGGCGGGAGCGTGATCTCGATGGTGTCGCCGGGGCGGATGGTGCCGCCCCGGTGGACCACACCCATGATCCCGGCCTTGCGGAGCAGATTGCCCTCGTCGTCCCGGCTCACCACCTGCTTGAGCAGCCCGTACTGGAAGGCGTCGATCTGCCGGCAGGGGTTGCGCAGGCCGGTCACCTCGACCACCGCGTCGGAGCCCAGGCGCAGCAGCGTACCCACCGGCAGGCCGAGGAGGTCTATGCCCTCCGTGGTGACGTTCTCCCCGAGCTGGCCCGGGGTCACCTCGTAGCCCTCTGCGGCGACCTCCTCGAAGAGCTCCCGGTGGATCAGGTGCACCTGCCGGAGATTCGGCTGCGTGGGATCCTGGGCCATGCGAGAGCGGTGCTTGACCGTGGTCCCCGCATGGACGTCGCCTTCCACCCCGAGCCCTGCGAGGAGCGTGATGCTCTCGCGCGTGGGCTTGGTGAACGAATAGACACCGTTGCTGCTGACCGCCGCGACCTGGGCCGCCGCCCGCGCCGTGCTCATGGCCCCCTCAATGCCTTTGCCTATGCCTTTGTGCCGCCCTCAGCGGCCGATCTGCTTCCTGGAGACGCCCCGCAGCCTACGACGCTGGGAGGAGTCCAACAGCAGGTAGGCAGCCGTCGGCACACCGATCAGGACCAGCAGTCCCGCCCAGAATCCGACCGCCCAGAACAGCACGATGGCTGCCACTACTCCGGCAACCGCGACTTTGCCGCTCTTGGACATCTGCGGACACCTCTTCCTCCGTCGGCCACTACCCCACTCAACGCTCGCCCCCGCTCCCGCGTTCCCGGCCGCTCCCGCGTTCCCGGCCGCGCGCCCTCCCTGGACACGGGACGGCGGGGACTGGTCGGTGCACTGGCCGACGTACCGCTTGTCGGGGCGGCGGGGCGGGACGACGATGGGGGCGCTCCGGGCACCAGGGCACCGCGGCGGCACGGGAGGCTACATGGACGATCCTTCGGTGGCCCTGCCGGGCGGGGCCGATCCCGCCCTGCGGGCGCGGGAACTGCGACGGGCCCACGCCTCGTTCACCAGGGACGGGCGGGTCGAGGCCCCGGTCCGGGCGGTCATCGCGAGGTCCTGGCGCCGCTGCGCCCGGGCCCGGGTCAGCCCGGAGTGCACGCCCCGGGTGGAGCTGGCCGGGACGGAGCTGCTGGCGTACCGGGAGCAGCATCCGCTGGCCCGGGTGCTGCCGCTGTTCCGGGACCTCGTCGGGGCCTTCGCCGCGCACGGGGAACACCTGCTGGCGGTGTGCGACGCGCAGGGCAGCCTGCTCTGGGTGGAGGGAGCGTCCGCCACGCTGCGCCGGGCCGAGGGCCTCGGCTTCGTGCCGGGGGCCCGCTGGTCGGAGACGGACATGGGCACGAACGCGCCCGGCACGGCAGTGGCGATGGGGGAACCGGTCCAGGTCTTCGGCGCCGAGCACTTCAGCCGCCGGGTGCATCCGTGGACCTGTGCGGCGGCTCCGGTCCGCGACCCCCGCACCGGCCGGCTGCTCGGCGCCGTGGACGTGACCGGCGGCGACTGGCTGGCCCATCCGCACTCCCTCGCCTTCGTGCGGGCAGTGGCGCGCGCGGCGGAGGCCCAGCTGGCGCTGCTGGCTCCCGCGGTACCGACGCCCGCCGGGGACTGCCTCACCGCGCTCGGCCGGGACGAGGCCCTGCTGGTCGGCGACGGGCGCGAGATCCGGCTCGGGCGGCGGCACAGCGAGATCATGGCGCTGCTCGCGCACCATCCCGAGGGCCTGTCGGGGGACGAGCTGGCGATCGCCCTGTACGAGGACGAGTCGGTGTCCCCGGTGACCCTGCGCGCCGAAATGTCCCGGCTGCGCGGTGTGCTCGGTCCCGGGGCCCCGCTCTCCCGCCCCTACCGCACGGCCGCGCCGCTGGAGGCCGATTTCACCGCCGTCACCCGCCACCTGGCCACCGGAGCGGTCTCGGCGGCGCTGGCCCGCTACCCGGGGCCCCTGCTCCCCGCGTCCGCCGCGCCGGGCATCGTCCGGCTGCGGCGCCGCATCGAGGACCAGGCACGGGCCGCCGTGATCGCACGGGCCGACGCGGGACTGCTGACCGACTGGGTGTGCAGTCCGTGGGGCGCGGAGGACCCGGAGGCGTGGCGGGCCCTGGCGGCGGCGCTGCCCGCCGGTGACCGGACGGCCGCGCTGGACCGCGTACGGGCCCTGGACGCGGAACTCGGGCCTGGGCCGGCGCCGGCGCCCGGACCCGCACCCGTGCCGAAGGCCGCCTCCAGGACGCAACTCGCCCCCTCCCACAGGGGTTTATCGCGCGGCCGTGCAACGTACCCGCAACCTGTCCGCCCCTAGCCTCACCGCGAGCGCCATCCGACGGAGGCCGGCGCCCGGCAAGGGGAGGACCACCATGGCCCGTTACGCTGCGCCCGGTACCGAAGGGGCGCTCATGTCGTACGCGTCCCGCTACGGCCACTTCATCGGCGGCGAGTACGTGGAGCCGGCCCTCGGCCGCTGGTTCCCCAACCCCTCCCCCGTGACCGGCGAGACCTTCACCGAGGTCGCGCGCGGTACCGCCGAGGACGTGGAGCGCGCGCTGGACGCGGCGCACGCCGCCGCGCCCGCGTGGGGACGCACCTCGATCACCGAGCGCTCCACGCTGCTGCTGCGCATCGCGGACCGGATGGAACAGAACCTGGAGGCCCTCGCGGTCGCGGAGACCTGGGAGAACGGCAAGCCCATCCGCGAGACCCTGGCGGCCGACATGCCGCTCGCCATCGACCAGTTCCGCTACTTCGCGGGGGCCCTGCGCGCCCAGGAGGGCGCGTTGAGCCAGATCGACGAGGACACGGTCGCCTACCACTTCCACGAACCGCTGGGCGTGGTCGCGCAGATCATCCCGTGGAACTTCCCGATCCTGATGGCGGTGTGGAAGCTGGCCCCGGCGCTCGCCGCCGGCAACACGGTGGTGCTGAAGCCGGCCGAGCAGACCCCGGTGTCCGTGCACTACTGGATGAGCCTGATCGCCGACCTGCTGCCGCCGGGCGTGGTGAACATCGTCAACGGCTTCGGCGAGGAGGCCGGCAAGCCGCTGGCGTCGAGCCCGCGTGTGGCGAAGGTGGCCTTCACCGGGGAGACCTCCACCGGGCGGCTGATCATGCAGTACGCGGCGGAGCACCTCAAGCCGGTCACGCTGGAGCTGGGCGGCAAGAGCCCCAACCTGTTCTTCGACGACATCTGGACCACGGACGACGACCTGCGCGACAAGGCCCTGGAGGGCTTCACCATGTTCGCCCTCAACCAGGGCGAGGTGTGCACCAGCCCCTCGCGCGCCCTCATCGAGCGCGGCCGCTACGGCGACTTCCTCGACGCGGCCGTGGCGCGTACGGAACTGATCGTGCCGGGCCACCCGTTGGACACGGACACGATGATCGGCGCGCAGGCGTCGGAGGAGCAGCTCAAGAAGGTCCTCTCGTACGTGGAAATCGGCCAGCAGGAGGGCGCGAAGATCCTGACGGGCGGTCAGCGCGTCGAGCACGGAGGCGAACTGGCCGGGGGCTTCTACGTCCAGCCGACCATCTTCGAGGGCGACAACCGCATGCGGATCTTCCAGGAGGAGATCTTCGGCCCGGTGGTCTCGGTGACCTCCTTCCAGGACTTCGACGACGCCGTGCGCATCGCCAACGACACGGCGTACGGCCTGGGCGCGGGCGTCTGGACCCGCGACATCAACACCGCCTACCGGGCGGGCCGCGCGATCCAGGCGGGCCGCGTCTGGACCAACTGCTACCACGCCTACCCCGCCCACGCGGCCTTCGGCGGCTACAAGCAGTCCGGCATCGGCCGCGAGACCCACAAGATGATGCTGGAGCACTACCAGCAGACCAAGAACCTCCTGGTCAGCTACTCCCCCAAGAAGCTCGGCCTCTTCTAGGCCCACGAGAAGCGGCGCCTGAGGCGCGGCGCGGTGGTACCCCGTGCGGGTCTTGGAGCTGTCGACGCGAGTATCGGCTACGCGGCGCTGACGGCGGCAGGCGGTGGCGCATGCGTCGCCGCCTACCGCCGCCGGACCAACGCGTTCCCCGCGCCTGTCGATCTTGACCGCACCCGGTGGAGGAGAGCCGCAGACCGCTTTCTAGGCTGACCCCATGTCCGACGAGTCACCTCTCATCCGTAGCCTGCGGGCCGCTGTCGCCGCCGCTCCCGAAGACGTACCCCTGCGGCTGCACTTCACCGAACTGCTCCTCGCGGAGGGGAGGTACGACGAGGCCGTCGCGCAAGCCGCGGTCGCGCTGCAGCACGCGCCCGGCGACGAAGCCGTACGGGACCTGATGGTCCGCGCCATGCAACTGCCCACGGTCGGCACGCGACCCCCCGCCTTCGACTGGGCCGCCGCCGAGCAGGAAGTCGCCGGCGTCGTCGGCCCCCGCTTCGCTGCCGACCCCGCCGATCCCACTGATCCCGCCAGCGCGGGCGACGCCACCGAGGCCCCCCTGACCGCGGACGGCAGCGGCGACCCGGCCGACGCGTCCGCCTGGGACATCGACGCCCCCTGCGACGTACGCCTCGCCGACGTCGGCGGCATGCAGGAGGTCAAGGACCGGCTCGAAGCCGCCTTCCTCGCCCCGATGCGCAACCCCGAACTCCGCAAGCTGTACGGCAAGTCGCTCCGCGGCGGCCTGCTCCTCTACGGCCCGCCCGGCTGCGGCAAGACGTTCATCGCGCGGGCCGTCGCCGGGGAACTCGGTGCCGGCTTCATGTCGGTCTCGCTCTCCGACATCCTCGACATGTACATCGGCACCTCGGAGAAGAACGTCCACGACATCTTCGAGGCCGCCCGCCGCCAGGCGCCCTGCGTGGTCTTCCTCGACGAGCTGGACGCGCTCGGCGCCAAGCGCTCGCGCATGCACCACAGCGGTCTGCGCAACGTCGTCAACCAGCTCCTCACCGAGCTCGACGGCATCAACGCCGCACAGAACGAAGGCGTCTTCGTGCTCGCCGCGACCAACGTCCCCTGGGACGTGGACCTCGCCCTGCGCCGCCCCGGCCGCCTGGACCGCACCCTGCTCGTGCTGCCGCCCGACGCCCCGGCCCGGGAGTCGATCCTCCGCTACCACCTGCGCGAGCGCCCCATCGAGTCCGTCGATCTCGGCAAGATCGTCAAGGTCACCGAGGACTTCTCGGGTGCCGACCTCGCCCATCTCTGCGAGAGCGCGGCCGAGTACGCACTCCTGGACTCCGCCCGTTCCGGCACCGTCCGCATGATCGGCACCAGGGACCTCCTGAACGCGGCCAAGCAGATCAAGCCGTCCAGCGAATCCTGGTTCGCCTCCGCCCGCAACGTCGCCATGTTCGCCAACGACGGCGGCATCTACGACGACCTGGTCACCTACCTGAAGAAGAAGCGCAAGCTGTGACGACCCACCCACAGGTCCAACGGGCCCGGATGCTCTACGAGATGATGCGCCCGGAGGAGGCGCGCGAAGCGGTCGGCCGCCACCTCGCCGAGGACCCCGACGACCACCGGGCGTGGAGCCTGCTCGGCCAGTGCCAGCTGACCCTGGGCCGGTACTCCGAGGCCTTCGCCGCCGCGCTGGAGTCCCTCCGGCTCGAACCGGGCTTCCTCGACGCGCACTTCGTCCGCGGCTACGCCCTGCGCCACCTGGGCCGGCTCGAGGAGGCCGAGGCGGCGCAGCGCTTGGCGATCCGCATCGATCCGTATGCCTGGGGCCCCCGACGGCAGCTCGCCGAGCTGCTGTTGGAACTGGCCCCGGACCGCCCGGAGGAGGCGCTCGAGCACGCCGAGGTCGCGGTGCGGGAGGGACCGGAGGAGACCTGCACGTGGGCGACCATGCACAAGGTCGCCATGTTCCACGAGCGGACCGAGCTGGCCGACGAGGCCATCCGGCAGATCCTCCGCGTCGACCCCACGCACACCCTCGCCGTCACCGTGTCCACCGAGCGCGAGGCCGCCAAGGCCGGCACCTCCGCCGCCCGGGCCGCCGAACTGTACGCGGGTGGGCTCGCGGCCGCACCGCACTCCGACGCGCTCCGCAAGGACCTCGACAGTGCCGTCTACCGGATGCTGCGCGGCACCCGATGGCTCGCCCTGCTCTGTCTGGTCATGGCCGCCGTCACCGTCGACGTCTTCCCCGCCGGGGGCGAGGCGAAGGAACTGCCCGTCCATCTCGGCACCCGGCTGTGGACGCTCACCCTGATGGCCGTGGTGTGGGGCTTCGGCGCCTGGCGCCGCTACCGGCGGCTGCGGACCGGGGCACAGCTCACCGTGTTCGCGCTCGTGCACCGCTCGTTCTGGCCCAGGGTCGTGCTCGGCCAGGCCACCTGGGCCACCCTGTGCGCGCTGCTGCTCGTCGCTCTTCCGTGGAGCGAGCGCACCGTCCCTCAGGTCCTGTTCTGGCTGGCACTCGTACCGAACCTGCTCAGCATCACCCACGACCGGGACAAGGTCTGATGAGCCGGGCCCTGCAACAGGCCAACGCCCTCTTCGACCTGGGGCGCCACGAGCAGGCCGCCGCACTCGCCGCCCAGCACCTCGCCGGCGACCCCGACAACGCCACCGCGCTCGTACTGCTCGCTCGCTGCCGCGTCCGCCTCGGCGACGGACGGCAGGCGCTCATCACCGTCGAACGGGCCCTGCACGTCGCACCCGAGTCGGTGGGCCCCTGGCTGACGCACACCCACGTCCTGCTCGCTCTGAAGGAGTACAAGCAGGCCGAGGTCTCGGCCCGGCGCGCCGTCGAACTCGCCCCGCAGCACTGGGCGGGCCACTACAACCTCGGCATCGTCCTCGGCCACGGCGCCCGCAGGAAGCGCAAGCGGGCCGCGTACGAGTCGGCCCGCAGGGCGGTCGCCCTCGCCCCCGAGGAGAGCGACGCGTACATCCTCGTGGGCCTGACCGCCCACCGCACCGGCAACCACCGCCTCGCCCAGGAGGCCTACGAGACGGCGCTGCGCCTCAACCCGGACAACAGCAGGGCCCACAACCACCTCTCGCTGCTCCATCTGCGCCGCCGCTGGCTCCGTCCCGGCTCGTGGACCCGGGCCGCCGAGGGCTTCGTCCGGGCCGCCGCCCTCGACCTGGAAGACCGCCACGCCCGCCACAACCTGGAGAACATGGCCTGGGGAACGCTCATGGGCTCCCGCTGGGTGGCCTTCGCCGGAAGCCTCGCGGTGGCGTTGGGCTCTGCCCACCTGCGTGCGGGCGCCGTCGGCACCGACGCCCTCGTCACCTGCCTGGTGTGCGCGGCCGTGCTCGTCGGCGGCTGGGGAGGCTGGCTGCTGTGGCAGGCCCGGCGGGTCCCGCCCCGCCTGCGCCGCCCCCTCCTCCTGGTGGCGCGCGGCTGCCGGCCGGTCCTCGGGATGACGCTCCCCATCGCGCTGCTCATCGTCCACGCGGCCTTGGCGCTGGTGCTGTGGCGCAGCGCCCTGTTCTCCGGCCTCGCGATTCCGCTGGTCTTCTTCGCGCTCGTCATGTCCGTGGCCGGCCGCACCGCCCTCCAGCAGGGCGCGCCGAAGCAGTAGGAGGAAACCCCGTGGACGCCCTCGGCGACACCGCCCACTCCACCGGCGACACCCGCCGGGACCGTGGAACGGGTGTGGCACTGGCTGCTCCTCAGGCCCGCCCTGCCCGCAACCTCCGCCGACTGATCGACCTCGGACCACCCGCACCGGCGGTGCCCGGCGCCTCGGCCTGATGCCGTCGCATCGGCGCGGGCGATCACGGTGCCGTCGTCGTGCTCGAGGATCAGCCTTCGGCCCGCCAGGGTGAGCGTGAGTTGCTGCGGTGAGGGGATGGTCGGCTGCGGCCCCATCAGACGGCGCAGACCGGCCCTTAATTGCCGGACGCCCGTGGGCTTCCACACCGGCATCTCGAATTCGGGGACGATGGCCACGGAGGTACTGAGCATCTCGCACACCTCGTTCCTGCGAAACGTCACCACCACCGACGCCGGTTTCCAGGCGGAGCCCGCCGCCCGTCTGCGCGAAGAACTGCTCAACGCACTCATCCGGCTCGACCGACGACTTGATCGATCCGGCCTGTCCGACGACATCCGCGCCGAGATCCGGACAGCCCTATCCGTCATGCGCTCCCGGTATGAGCCGGCGTCCCCCGCTGCTCCAGGCTTCTCACGCGCCTCACTGAACGCGGCCATCCGCGAGTTGACGGGGCTCCATGATCACCTCTGCACGATCGGCTTTTCGGACGAACCAGTCACTTTGCGCCTCGCCGTTGAGGCCCGGGGGCTTGAGCGGGCGCTCGGCGGTGCAGTGGGCAGCGGAGGCGGGTCGGACTCCGCTTCTTGATGAAATGGCTCGCCAGCGAGCAGCCCTCACGGCCCCTTCAGGTTCGGGATGCCGGACGTGAACCAAGATCCGGACCACTACCGGACCAGCCTACCCAGCAACGGCCCCAGAACGCTCGTTTCTGCTGGTCAGCGGCGGTGCAGGCCCGGTGCCCGACCTGGGCAAATACCCAGCCAGGCACCACTACGTCGATCACGGTCAACGAATTTCGACAAAACCGCACAAAAGAGGTTTTCTCTGCCGCTGGCGAGCTATGCTGCTGATAGGCCTACGAGGCGAGCGAGGGAGTTCGACCGGAGTAGCCGACTGCAGCGGAAGTAGGTTGTTGTTGTCCGCCGTGGCCGACGTCAACGGTAGGGCTGAGAGGCTTGACGGTCGGAAGACCCGAAGGCGACCCCCATCACCTGATCCGGACAATGCCGGCGCAGGGAGCCCGTTTCGTAGGTCGCTTCACGCCCGTCGGCCCCTGTCTCGCCACCCCGAAGCCAGCCAGAGGTCACCGTCGGCCAGGGGTGGTCTCGTCTTCGAGCCGGTCGACGAGGATGATCGCCACATCGTCCGCCAAAATGCCCTGTGTGTGGCGGAGCAATGCCTGGCGCAGGCCCTCCAGGAATGCCTGTCGGGTGTGGTCGCACATGGTCGCCATGGCTTCGGGCAGGTCGAAGAAGGTCTTCTCCCGGTCGCGGGCCTCGATGACGCCGTCGGTGTGCAACAGCAGCCGGTCCCCCGGTGCGAACGGATAGGTGTCCGGCCGCTCGGGAGGGCCGCTGATGAATTCCTCGAGACCCAGCGGCGGCAGCGGGGCCGTGGGCATCAGGGAGCGGACCGTGCCGTCGCGCAGCAGCAGTGGCGGCGGGTGGCCCCGGTTGATCACCTCGACGTCGTGGCTGTCCGGGATCTGGGCCACGACCGCGGTGACGAATCCCTCCAGGCGGTCGACTTCGCCGCCCACCCCGCCCCGGCCCGCCATGACGGCGTCCCTCCGCAGGGCCTCGCCGCAGTGGTTCATGACCTCCACCAGGTCGTCCTCGTAGTGCACGGCCTCCCGGAACGCGCCCAGCACGACGGCGGCGGACCGTACGGCGGGCAGTCCCTTGCCCCGGACGTCCCCGACGATCATCCGGACCCCGTACCGGGTCTGGACGGCGTCGTACAGATCGCCGCCGATCTGCGCGCCCGACTCGGCCGCCAGGTACATGCTGGCCGCCCGCAGGGGGCCCAGCCGGGCCGGTACGGGCCGCAGCAGGACGTCCTGGGCGGCCGTGGCGATCCGGCGGATCTGGTTGAGCTCGTTCTCCCGGCGCGTGCGCGCGGCGCGGCTCGTCGTGAAGCTCGCCACCGTGACCAGGGACAGGGCGAGGAGGTTCGTGTAGACCTGCTGGCCGCCCCAGGCATGGTTGTAGGTGGCGGTGGTCGCGCTGACGCCGACGGCCACCCCGGCCGCCGCGAGGGTGCCCTTGGGGCCCATCGTCACGGCCGCCAGAGCGGGTGTCGCCACCAGCAGGGGGCCTGTGTACACGACGTGCGCGGGCGTGAGCTCGATGACGAGCACCAGCAGGGCGATCGCGAAGGGCACCCACTCCGCGAGGGCGAAAAAGACCTGGTGGCGGCCGCCGGCTCCCGGCGGCGAGCGCAAGGGCGCTCTCATGAGTACAGCCTGCCCCGCCCGGTGGCATGGCCGCCACTCAGGTTCACCGGTCCCCGCGGACGTCCGGCCGCTGCCGGGAACGGGTAGGGATGCGCGCACGACGGGCAGACCCCGCCGCCCCGCCCACCGAGTCTGGAGCGCCGCCAACCCCATGAGCACCCACCCCGCGGAGGCTCCCCGCATCTCCCGCCAGGAATTCGACGCCCTCTTCGCCTCGGTCCGCACGTGGGGCCGCTGGACCCCGGCCGACCGGGGCGCCTGGAACCGGGTCACCCCGGACCATGTGCGTCGGGCAGCGACCCTCGTCCGGGACGGTACGGCGGTATCCATGGGGCTGCCCTGGAACACCCGCCCCGGCCCCGACAACGCCAAGCCCGCCCTGCACTACATGTCCGACCTCGGCGACGTCGAGCCCCCGGAACCGGCCACCCACAAGGACTTCCTCGCCGTCGACTACCACGGCAAGGCCGTCAGCCACCTCGACGCGCTGTCACACATCGCCTACCGAGGGCTGCTCTACGAGGGCCACCCGGCCCGCGAGGTCATCGGCTCCGGCGGTGCCCGCTTCGGCTCGGTGGCGGCGCTGGGACCGCTCGTCACCAAGGGTGTCCTCCTCGACCTGCCCGTGGTCCTCGGGGCCGACTGGCTGGAGCCCGGGCACGCGGTCCGCGCCCGTGACGTCATCGCCGCCGAGCGGGCGCTCGGCATCGGGATCGACGACGGATGTGCTGTGCTGCTGCGCTCCGGCCGGTTCCGGCGCCGTCGCGAACTGGGCCCGTGGGACGTGGACGCGGCGAGTGCGGGCTTCCACGTGGACGCGATGCCACTGCTGGCCGAGCGTGCGATCAGCCTGCTCGGAGCGGACGGAGACAGCGACGTACGTCCCTCCCCGGTCGAGGGCCTCCACTCCCCCGTGCACGCCCTCGCCATCGCGGCCATGGGGGTGCCCCTGCTGGACAACCTGGACCTGGAGGCGCTGTCCGCCGCGTGCGCGGAGGCGGGACGCTACGAGTTCATGATCGTCGTGACACCCCTCGACGTCCCCGGCGGGACGGGATCACCGGTCAATCCGGTCGCCCTCCTGTAGAGCTTCAAATAGCCAGGAATATACTCAAAACGCACTGATGCAACTTTCATCGCACGGGCTGCACGGACCAGCAGGGACCAACGCCGGCAAGGGGAAGTGATGCAGATGGGGGCCACGGGAGAGCAGATCGGCCCCGTACGCTCCCGTGAGCGGTTCCTGGTGGGCGAGTCGGTCGGGACCGGGGTACGGAGTCCGATCCTGAACTCGTGGCTCCGCTGCCGGCTCCTGGCACTCTCACCGGACCAGACCGAGCTGCCCTACCGGGACGACTTCGATCCGGACAGCCGACTCGTACGGGCCGCCGGACCCGTACTCGACCAGTTGCAGTCCCGGTTCTCCGGCAGTCGGATGAACATCTCCGTCGCCGACGCGAACGGCACGGTGCTGCAACGCCGCTTCGGCGAGCCCTCCCTGGCCCGGAGCCTGCCCCCCATCCAGAGCGTGCCCGGCTTCGTCTTCGCCGAGCGGTTCGCCGGGACCAACGGCATCGGCCTCGCGCTGGCCGAACGGGGCCCCATCCAGGTCTACGGCGCGGAACACTTCGCCGAACGCGCCCAGTCGAACGCCTGCTGCGCCATCCCCATCCGCGACCAGATCAGCGGGCGCATCGCGGGCGTGCTCTGCTTCGGGTACCCGCACGCCTACGAGCGCCCCGCCCTCGCCCTCCTGCTCCGCCGGGCCGCCGCGACGATCGAGCAGCGGCTGACGGAACAGAGTTCGGAGCGCGAGCGCGGGCTGCTGTGGGCGTACCTCGATGCCGAACGGCGCGCCCTGCCGGGCAGGGGCGCCCAGGACGGGCACTTCGCCGGGGTGACCGTCCTTGCCGGGTCGGCCGGGCTGAACGAACTGGACGAACCGGTCGGTCCCGAGCTGGACCCGCACGATCAGGCGATCCTCAAGGACAGGGCTACCGAGCTGATCTCCTCGTCCCGGCAGGCGGCCGTCGACGTGGCACTCCCGCACGGCCGGGAGGCCACCTTGCTGAGCCGCCCGGTCACGAGCCGCACCGGGGTGGAGGGAATGGTCGTCGAGGCCGTGCTCAGGAGCAGCACTTCGCCGGTCCACCACCTCTCCGTCCCGCCCCGCACCGCACCTTCCGGCGCCGAACCCTCCCGCGCCGGACCGGCGCCCGCCGCACCGTCCCCCCTCACCGCCGAGCCTCGCCCCGCCACGGTCCGCGGACTGGTGCTGGTGGGTGAGCCGGAAGTCGGGAAGTACGCCATCGAGGCGCGGCGGCGCCTGGAACTGCTGGCCGAGGCCAGTACCCGCATCGGCACCACCCTGGACGTGAGCCGCACCTCCCGGGAGCTGGCCGAGATGGCGGTCCCGGCCCTGGCCGACTACGTCACCATCGACCTGCCGGAGGCGGTGCTGCGCGGGGACGACCCCACCGGTCCCGGGACCGGTCTGTACCGGACGGTGGTCCACGGCATCCGCGACGACTGCCCCTTCTACCCGGCCGGCCGGCAAGTGGAGCTCCTCCCCGGAAATCCCATCATGCGCTGCCTGACCGAAGGGCACGCCTTCCTGGAGCCCGAGCTGAAGTCCGCGGCCGGCTGGATCGCCCAGGACCCCGAGCGCGCCCGGCGGGTCATGGCGCACGGCGTGCACTCCCTCATCGCCGTCCCGCTCCTCGCCCGCGGAGTCCTGCTGGGCATCGCGAGCTTCTACCGCTCGCAGGACCCCGCCCCCTTCGGGGACGACGACAGCCGGCTGGCCCAGGAACTCGCGGCCCGCGCCGCCCTGTGCATCGACAACGCCCGCCGCTACACCCGGGAACACACCCTGGCGCTGGCGCTCCAGCGCAGCCTTCTCCCGCGCGGCATGCCCGAGCAGAGTGCCGTCGAGGTCGCCCACCGCTATCTGCCCGCCGAATCCGGAGTGGGCGGCGACTGGTTCGACGTGATCCCCCTGTCCGGCGCCCGCGTCGCCCTCCTCGTGGGCGACGTCGTCGGCCACGGGCTGCACGCTGCCGCCACGATGGGGCGCCTGCGGACCGCAGCACGCAACTTCGCCGAACTGGAACTCGCCCCCGACGAGCTCCTCACCCACCTGGACAACCTTCTGGTGCGCCTGGACCGGGAGGAGGGCGACGACCACACCACGGGCAGCACCGGCATCGTCGGCGCCACCTGCCTGTACGCCGTCTACGACCCCACCTCGCGACAGTGCACCATGGCCCGGGCCGGCCACTTTCCGCCGGCCCTGGTCCTTCCCGACGGCAGCGTGAGTTTCCCCGACCTGCCCGCCGGGCCCCCGCTGGGCCTGGGCGGTCTACCCTTCGAGACGGCCGAGATCGTGCTGCCCCGGGGCAGTACGCTCGTGCTCTACACCGACGGGCTCGTCGAGGACCGCCACCGCGATATCGACGTAGCCCTCGACCAGCTGCAGCGGTCCCTGACCCACGCGGACCGGAGTCCCGAGGACACCTGTCAGGCGGTCATGGACGCCATGGCGCCCGAGCATCCCTCGGACGACATCGCCCTGCTCGTCGCCCGCACCCGCACCCTGCCCGCCGACCGGATCGCGGCCTGGGACCTGCCGGCCGATCCCGCGCGGGTCTCCGACATCCGTGCCGCCGCCACCCGCCAGCTGTCCCAATGGGGGCTGGACGAACTCGCGTTCGCCACCGAGCTGCTGCTGAGCGAGCTGGTCACCAACGCCATCCGCTACGGTTCCGAGCCCATCCAGGTGCGCCTGATCCACGACCGCGCCCTGATCTGCGAGGTCTCCGACGGGAGCAGCACCGCCCCGCACATGCGGCGGGCCGCCAACACGGACGAGGGCGGGCGCGGCCTGTTCCTCGTCGCACAACTGGCCCGGTCGTGGGGCACCCGCTACACCCCACACGGCAAGGTCATCTGGGCCGAATGCGCGCTGGATGCGGCATAACTACCGCCATGCACGCAATTACCACTTGATGCCCATTAGCATCCTCCCTGTCCCACCCTCCCGAGAGGGGGATCCGAGGTCGGCCCCGGAGACATCCGTGCATGACGCTCATGACACTTCCGACACCTCGACGAACCGCCCGCCCGGGCACTGGGGCGGGGAACCGCTCGTGCGGATACGCGGTCTCGGCAAGCGGTTCGGCGGCACCGTCGCGCTGGACAGGGTCAGCCTCGACCTCCACTGCGGCAGCGTGCTCGCCCTCCTCGGCCCCAACGGCGCCGGGAAGTCCACCCTCATCAAGGTGCTCGCCGGGGTCCACCGGGCCGACGAGGGCGAGGTGACGGTGGCCGGGCACCCGCTCGGGTCCGAAGCCGCCTCCGGAAAGATGTCCTTCATCCACCAGGACCTCGGCCTGGTCGAGTGGATGACGGTCGCCGAGAACATCGCCCTGGGGACGGGCTACCCGCGCCGCCACGGCCTGATCTCCTGGCGACGGACCCGGGAGCAGTGCTCCGAGGCCCTGCGGATCGTCGCCGGACACCTGGACGCCGATGCCCGGATCGTGGACCTCGCGCCCGCTGAGCGTTCCCTGGTCGCCATCGCCCGGGCCCTCGCGCGCCGGACGGAGCTCTTCGTCCTCGACGAGCCGACCGCCACGCTCCCCGCCGCCGACTGCGCCCGGCTCTTCGACGTCCTGCACACACTGCGCGACCGGGGGCACGCCGTCCTCTACGTCAGCCACCGGCTCGACGAGGTGTACCGGGTCGCCGACGCCTTCGCCGTTCTGCGCGACGGCCGCCTCGCCAGCCAAGGACCGCTCGCCGGGTACGGTCCCGCCCGCCTGGTCCACGACATCGCGGGCGGCGCACCGGCCCAGCGCAGGCCGGCCGGCGCCGTGCCCACCGGCCGTCCTCCACTGCTGAGCCTCGACTCCGTGACCACCCGGCGGACCCGGCCCGTCAGCCTGGATCTGGCGCCCGGGGAGATCCTCGGCATGGTCGGGCTGACCGGCGCCGGCCACATGCACCTGGGCCGGGCCCTCGCCGGCGCGCTGCCCCTGCTCGGCGGGCGGGCACTGCTCGACGGGCGGCCGTACCATCCGCGCAGCGTGGCCGCCGCCCTCGGCCGGGGAGTCGGCCTCGTGGGCGCGAACCGCCAGGAGGAGGGCTGCGCCCCCGATCTGACGGTCCGGGAGAACTTCCTGGCCAACCCCCGGGCGGCCGGTGTACCGGCGTGGCGCTGGCTCGGCCCCCGGCGTGAGCGGCGCGAGGCCGCCGCCCTGATCGAACGGTTCTCGGTGCGCCCTCCGGACAGTGAGGTGCCCATCGCCACCCTGTCCGGCGGCCATCAGCAGAAAGTGGTGCTCGGCCGGTCGCTGCGCGGGCGGCTGCGGCTGCTGATCCTGGAGGAGCCGACCGCGAGCGTGGACGTCGGTGCGAAGGCGTCGATCCACCGGTTGCTCGACGAAGCGGCCGCCGAGGGCCTGGCGGTCCTGCTGGTGTCCACCGACTTCGAGGAGGTCGCGGACCTCTGCCACCGTGCTCTGGTCTTCGTACGCGGATCGGTGGTGGCCGAGCCGGCGGGTGCCGCCCTGACGCCCGCCGAACTCACCCGTGCCGCCTCGGCCATGCCCCCGATCACCGGAAGCACGACGGTCCTGTGACCCTCCGGTCCCCGCGCGGGCACCTCATCGGAACCTACGGTCTGCCGGCCCTGACCGCCCTGCTCTTCCTGGTCTTCTCCATCGTCCTGCCGGACACCTTCCCCACCCGGGAGAACGTGTCCTCGATCCTCTCCAACCAGTCGATCCCCGCCCTCCTCGCCCTCGGGGCGACGATCCCCATCGTCACCGGCAAGTTCGACCTGTCCATCGGGTACGGGCTGGGCCTGGCGCACGTGCTGGTCATGTATCTCATCGTCGAGCAGGGGACGCCCTGGCCGCTCGCCTGTCTCGCCGTCGTCCTCGGCGGGGCGCTGGTCGGCGCCCTGAACGGCGCCGTCGTCGAATTCGCCCGGATCGACTCCCTCATCGCCACGCTCGGCACCGGCAGCATCATGTACGCCCTCACCGGATGGCTCACCGACGGCAGCAGGATCGTGCCCGGCCCGAAGGGCCTGCCGGCCTCCTTCACCGGCCTCTACGACTCCCGGTTCCTCGGTCTGCCCGTGCCCGCCTTCTACGTCCTCGCCGCCGTCGTCGTCCTCTGGGTGGTGCTGGAACGGCTGCCGTTCGGCCGGTACCTGTACGTCGTCGGCTCCAACCCCCGCGCCGCCGGCATCATCGGCATCCCCACCCACAGGTACTCCGTCTACGCCTTCGCCGGATCGGGCCTGGTCGTGGGCGTCTCAGGGGTCCTGCTCGCCGCGCAGCAGCAGATCGGCAACCCGAGCGTCGGCCTGGACTACCTGCTGCCCGCCTTCGTCGGTGCGCTGCTCGGCTCCACCACGATCAGGCCCGGCCGCGCCAACGCGCTCGGAACCCTCGTGGCCGTCAGTGTGCTCGCCGTCGGGCTCGCCGGGATCGGCCAGCTCGGCGCCCAGTTCTGGGCCACGCCGCTGTTCAACGGGGGCACGCTGCTGATGGCGGTCGGCCTGGCCGGCTACGCGGCCAGGCGACGGCTGCGCGCACGGGCCGCGACGGACCCTCCCCCGCCCGAGGAACCTCCCGGGCCATCGGGGGCGCAGGCAGCCGAATCCCGATAAGCCAGGTCCCGATAAGCCAGGTCCCGATAAGCCCAGTCCCGGTCAGGAGCATCGTGTATTCGCATCGCACCGGCGTCCTCGCGGCGGCGGCCCTCTGGGCGGCCGCCGCCACCCTCGTCGCGGGCTGCGGAGGCGACTCGTCACGGACCTCGGCCGCGGCCTCGCCCCCGGCCGCCGGCTGCCCGGCCGCACTCGTACGGGCCAAGGAGGCCGTCGGGCGGGCCGAGCGCACGGGCCTCTCCTGGGACGGCCCCACGACCGGCCCCCGGGCGGTGCCCGACAAGACCATCGTCTATGTCGCCCAGACCATGACCAACCCCGGTGTCGCCGGAGTCGCCAAGGGCGTACGGGAAGCCGCGGCGGCCATCGGCTGGCAGATCCGGGTGATCGACGGGGACGGCACCCCCGCGGGCATCCAGGCCGCGTTCAGCCAGGCGGTCACCCTCAAGCCCTCCGGCATCGTCATCGGCGGCTTCGACCCCCTGCTCACCGCGCAGCAGACCGCGCGGGCAGCGGCCGCGGGCATTGCGCTCATCGGCTGGCATGCGGTCGACTCCCCCGGACCGAGTACGAACCCCCGGCTGTTCACCAACATCACCACGAAGGTGGAGGAGGTCGCGAGGGTGAGCGCGGACTGGGTCATCGCCCGGTCCGGGGGCGACGCCGGGGTCGTCCTCTTCACCGATGACTCCATTCCGTTCGCCCGCAACAAGTCCGATCTGATCAAACGGGAGCTCGCGACCTGCCCCGGGGTGACGCTGCTGGCGACCGAGAACATCCCGATCCCGGACGCGAGTCAGCGCACCCCGCGGGAGGTCTCCTCCCTGGTGTTTCGTTTCCGGGGCCGGTGGACCCACTCCGTCGCGATCAACGACCTCTACTTCGCCGACGCCGCCCCGGCGCTGCAGGCCGCCGGACGCCCCGGCGAGGGACCGCCCTTCAACATCGGCGCGGGCGACGGCGATCCTTCCGCCTTCCAGCGCATCAACAGCCGGCGTTTCCAGGCCGCCACCGTCCCCGAACCGCTGACCCAGCAGGGGTGGCAGATCATCGACGAGCTCAACCGCGCCTTCGCCGGACGGCCCGCCAGCGGCTACGTCGCACCCGCTCACGTGGTGACGGCCGAGAACAGCGGCGGGGCCACGTCCTGGGACCCCCGGGGCTACCAAGAGGCGTACCAGAGCATCTGGCGGGGGGAGTGACCCAGTTGGCCCGCTCACTCGCCGTCCCCCGGGGCGCCGCCCGCTGACATACGCCACAGGCATCCGCCTCACGCCACCCCGCCGATGCAGGCGACCAGGAGCGCGACGTCGTCGTCGGCCGCCGCCGGAACGAGGTGGGTGATCAGCGAGTCGCACAGGTGGTCCAGCTGCCGCTGCGGATCCGCGAGCAGCCGCGTCAGCTCGGCGAGCCGCTCGTCGAGGTCGCTGCCCCGGGCTTCGATCAGTCCGTCGGTGTAGAGCACGAGGAGGCTGCCGGGAGGCACGTCGATCTCGGTGGGAGTGAAGGCGACGCCCCCGACCCCCAGGGGGACGCCGGGCGGGGTGTCCAGGAGCCGGACCGTGCCGTCCGGGAGCACGAGCACGGGCGGCGGATGTCCGGCCCGGGTGACGGTGCAGTGTCCGGTGGCCGGGTCGCAGACGACGTAGAGGAAGGTGGCCAGCATCGGCTCGGCCAGATCGCCGAGGACGGCTTCCAGCTGGTGCAACAGCCGTACGGGCGAAAGGTCCAGGCGCGCGAGGGCCCGTACGGACGCGGACAGCCGGCCCATGACGGCGGCGGCGGCGATTCCGTGCCCCATGACGTCGCCGATGAGCAGGGCCGCCTTGCCGCCGGACACGGGCAGGACGTCGTACCAGTCCCCGCCGATCTCGTTGACGTCGCTCGCGGGGAGATAGCGGTGGCTGACCGCGATGCCGGGCGGCGGGGTGATGTGCTGGGGAAGCATGCTGCGCTGGAGGACGACCGCGGTGTCGTGCTCGTGGTGGTAGAGCCGGGCGTTGTCGATGCTGAGCGCGGCGCGGGCGGCGAGTTCACCGGCGAGCGTGACGTCTTCGGATCCGAAGGGTCCTACCGGGCGGGTGCGGTAGAAGGTGGCGACGCCGAGCACCGTGTCCCGGGCCACCAGGGGCGCCATGACCAATGAGTGCACGCCCACCGCGACCAGTTGTGCGGGCTCGGCCGAGTACCGGGCGGCGGGGGCGACGGCCTGTTCGTCGAGACGGGTGGTCAGGAAGGGGTGCCGGGCCGCGAGGGCCTGCGTGTAGGGGGCGGCGACGGGGAAGACGAGCGTCCTGCCGAGGGGGGCGAGGACGTCGGTCACCTTGGATCCGGAGAGCGGGGCCTTGCCGAGGCGCCGCAGGGCGACCCCGCCGGTCAGCCCCATGCCGGGCTCGTCCCCGCGCGCCAGCGCGTCCAGGACATCCACCGTGACGGCGTCGGCGAGGCGCGGCACGGCGAGATCGGCGAGTTCCTGCGCGGTGCGCTCCAGGTCGAGGCTGGAGCCGACGCGGATGCTGGCCTCGCTGAGCATGGCGAGCCGGCGCCGTGCGGCTTCGGCTTCGAGGTGGTCGCGTTGCTGCTCGGTGATGTCGACGAGCGAGGCGATGACGCCGATCGACATGCCGGCGGGATCCTCCACCCGCACGTAGGAGCACGACCACACGCGGTCGTGGTCCGGTTCCGCCGGCGTCCGTCCGGTACGGCGACGGTCCAGGACCGGCCGCCCGGTCTCCAGCACCTGCAGCATGGCCTCCTCCATCTCGCGGGCGTTCACCTCCGGGAGGATCTGGGCCAGGCGACGTCCTACGTGTGCCGATTCCGGCAGGCCGTTCATGACTTCGAGCGCGGCGTTGACCTGCAGGAACCGCAGCTGCGAGTCGAGGATCGCGATGCCGACCGGGGAGCGGGCGAACAAGCCGTCCCACACCGCCGACGACCCCCGGATACGCCGTGCCGCGTGGGCGTCGGCAGCGAAGGCCAGCACCGTGGCCGAGCCGTGCCTGCGGTCGGACACCGGTGAGGCCCAGATCTCCACCTCCAGGGGGTGCCCGTCGCGGTGCCAGGCGGTCACCGTGCCCATCACGCCCCGTCCGGCGGCGGCGGCTTCCCACAGGGAGCGGCCCAGACTGCGATCGGATCCCGGATGGAGGAGGTCCGCGATGTTGCGCCCCAGCATCTGCGGCGGGGCGTAGCCGAGCAATTCCTGCGCGACCTGGTTCCAGCGCACGATCGTTCCGTCCGCGCTGGTGGCCACGAGCGCGACCGGCAGTGCGCCCAGCCATCCGCCAGCAGCCTGCGCGGCGCCGCCGATCAGCTCGTCGACCGGGATGCGCTCATTCATCCGGCACCTGTACCCACCGCCGCAGCCTCCTTGCCCTGCGTCCGCGGTCGCCGTCAGGCCCCGAGCCGCTCAGGCGGGCCCTCCGGGAACCGGTCTCCACAGATCCATCGTGTGCCCGGTCGGCATGACACCGCCTCCTGGGGCCGTTCGGGCCGACACACTCCAGAGCACGCAGTGCGTCTTCCACGGGCACCGATGATCAGGACCTCAGTGGCCCGCGTCGCGCACGGCCCGGCTCCCGCGGAGCCATTTCGGCTGGCCAGCAGGGCCGCGGCCGTTCGGCCATCACGTGTGCCACGCGGGAGGAACGCGTGGATCGGGGGCATAGACGCAGTACGTTCCCGTGCGGATCGTCCGGTCGAGGTGGTCGCCGAGGGTCGGCAGCACGTCGCGGAGACGGCCGATGGCCTTGCGTACGGCCTGGGTGACGGCGGCCCGGGCCCGTTCGGAGGCTGCGCCGGCGTGCCGGTCGCGGCCGCCGAGCCCGACGGCCCGGGTGAGTTCGCTGATCAGGAATCCACGTTCGAGTTCGGTCTGTTCCTGCCGGGAGATGTCGTTGTCGGCGCGGGCCTCCTCCATGTCGTCCTCGATCTCCGCGAGGCGTCGGCGGTACATCTGCTTGGCGCGGGCGTCCAGGAGGGGACCGGCGTCGCCGGCGCGGCCGAGCCCGGCTGCGGCGGCGGGGTCGGCGGTGTCGGCGGCGGCGAGGTCGAGGACGTGGAACTCCCGGCCCGGGGCGGCGAGCAAGCGGGCCAGGTGGTGCATGCCTTTGCTGTCGCGTGCCGTCATGCGCCGACCGTCGAAGACGACCCTCCAGTAGTCGCCCTCCCGGACGAAGGAGTCCGGCCCTGCCGTGTCCGTCCGCGGCTCCTCGGCCGCGGGAGTGCGGGTGATCCGATCGAGGTCGGTGCGGGCCGCCCCCCGCTCCAGGGTCTCGGCCCGGAGGTTGCCCAGGGCCCGCTGGGCGTCCGCGAGCCGGAGCCGGCACTCGGCCGTCTCGTAGGGGGCGCCGACCTCGTTCCAGGCCCGGACGGCATCGGTGAAGAACACGGACGCGCCGGACGCGTCGCCCTCGGCGAGCAGGACTTCACCCCGGGCCCGCAATGCCGATGCGGCGAGCGCGTTGCTCTCGAAGGCGACGGCCACCTCCTCGAGCTCCCGGGCCGCGACCCGTGCCGTCTCCAGGTCGGCGCCGGCAATGGCGATCCTGACCTGCGCGTCCAGCAACGGTGCCCGCCGCAGCTCGGAGGTGGGGGGCAGCTCCTTCGACGGCACCGGCAGCGGCCGCGCCAGGGCCTCCCGGATCGCGGCGGCCGCCGTGTCTACGTCGCCTTCGGCAAGCCGGACGAGCGAGAGCCCGGGTTCCGGATCCCACCCGAGGCGGTGGGCGGCCAGCAGCGCCTCTTGGGCGCCGGCCCGGTTGCCGCGCCGCAGCCGGATCCGGCCCAGCTCCGTCAGCGGCCAGCCCAGCTCGCGCCGCACATAGGGGCGCAGTTCCTCGCACGCGAGCAACACCTGCTGCTCGGCGCTCGCGCACTGGCCCCGCAGACGCAGGATCTCGGCCCGGTGCACCCGGCACCGGCCGTGCAGGCTGCCGATCGCGTTCGTGCGCGCCCACCGCTCCATCGCCTCGGTCCACTGTTCGGCCAGGTCGTACTGGGCCAGGCCCTGCAGTGCGCACACCAGCTCGCAGTAGACGACTCCGGTCGACAGCGCATCGAGGTCGCCGGCCATCGCCGCCGTTCCGGCGTCGTCGAGGAGTTCCAGGCCCCGTTCCACGTCACCGTCGAGGATCACCAGTCTCGCCTGGGCCACGCGCCCGATCGCCGCTGCCGCCGGATCGGTGTGCGAGCCCGTCTCGATCGCCCGCTCGGCCCAGCCCCGCGCGGCTTCCAGGTCGCCGCTGAGGAGGCGTTCGAAGGTGCGCACTGCCGCGAACCACGCGTGCACGCCGGTCAGCGGTGGCAGGGGGTCGAGGAGGAGGTCCGCGCGGCGTAGCCACCCCCGTACGGGTGCCATGAGCGCGGTGTCGAACAGCAGGTGCATGGCGACCCGCACAGCGGCTCCGGCCGCGGCGTTGTCCTCGCCGAGCCGGGACAGTTCGCCGTGGAGCTGCCCCCAGGTCTCGATCGTGACGTCGAGGTGTCCGGCGGCATATGCGACGTCGGCGAATTCGGCGAGCCCCTTCAGGTCGAGATCGCCCGCTTCCCTGACCTCCAGGAACCCTGCGTAGGCGTCCGACCACGCTCCGCAGGCTGCGGCGTTCCGTGCCTGCTCCAGGCCGGTTCCCTCCCCAGCGGTGTGGGTCACGGGCATTGCCTCGATCCCGGTTCGATCGGTTACCGCGGTAAGCGTCCTGCTTACGCCTCCATGGTGAACCACAACCGCATGGGAGGACATCATGGACACCGCCACCGTGAACGGCATCCAGCTGGAATACGAGATCCGCGGAACCGGGGAGCCGGTCCTGCTCATCAGCCCGGTCCTCGCCGACGGCTTCGCCCCGCTCCTCTCCGAACCGGCACTCACCGAGCGCTACCGGCTGGTCAGCTACCACAAGCGCGGCTGGGGCGGCAGCACCCACACTCCCGGGCCGGTCTCCGTCGCCGACCACGCCGCCGATGCCATCGCGCTGCTCGACCACCTCGGCATCGACCGCACGCACGTGGTCGGACACTCGAGCGGCGCGGCGGTCGCCGCCCAGATGGCCCAGGACCACCCCGACCGCATCGCGACGCTCGCCCTGCTGGAGCTCTCGCTGCTGTCCGTGCCCTCGGGCGAGGCGTTCTTCGCTCAGGCGGGGCCGGCGTTCGCGGCGTACGCCGACGGGGATGCCGAACGCGCCGTCGAGCTGTTCCTGTCCCTCGTCGGCGGCGTGGACGGTGAACGCTGCCGGGCCCTGCTCGAGGACTGTATGCCGGGCAGCTTCGAGCAGGCGGTCAAGGATGCCGACACGTTCTTCGGGATCGAGCTCCCCGCCCTGGCCGAGTGGCGGTTCAGCCCGGAAAACGCCGCTGCGATCCGCCAACCGGTGCTGTCCCTGCTGGGAAGCAACACCCTGCAACTGTGGGTCGAGGTCGCCGAGTTCCTCCGCTCCAACGTGCCCGACATGGAGGAGTGCGTCATCGGCGACGTCGGCCATCTGCTCCACATCGAACGTTCCCGGCCGGTCGCCGAGGCCCTGGCCCGGTTCCTGGAGCAGCACCCGATCGCATCCTGAGGACGAGCGCCTGGACGAGCACCTGATCGTCGTGCGGGAGTGGGCCACCGGGCCGGGCGTGTGTCACGCGATGGTGCAGGCGCTCCCGTTCAGGCTGAAGGCGGAGGGCTTGGTGAAGGTGCCGCCGTAGGTGCCCTGGAATCCGAAGGCGGCCTGGCCGCCGGCCGCGATCTCTGCGTTGTAGGCCACGTTGGCGGCCGTGACCGCTCCCGAGGACGGGGCGACGTTCGCGTTCCAGGCACTGGTGATCTGTTGTCCGGAGGGCAGGGTGAAGGCGAGCTTCCAGTTGCTCACCTTGGTGGAGCCGGTGTTGGTGATGGTGACGTCGGTGGTGAAGCCGCCCTGCCAGACGTTCGGCGCGTAGGTCACCTTGCAGGCCGTGGAGCCTCCGGGGGTGCCCGGGTCACCGGTGGAGCCCGTGTTGACCGTGGAGGAGAACGAGGTCACGGCGAGGCCGGTGCCGTTCTGCCAGGGCTCGAAGCCCGCCTGGACGCTCGTCAGGTACCAGCTGCTCTGCGCCAGCCCCCGGGAGACGGCCTGCTGGACGAAGTCCATGACGTCGAAGGTCCAGCCGGTGATCGGCGACGGGGCGACGAACGACAGGACGTCGTTCGAGCCGTTGTTGCCCGACCACACCTCCCACTGGCGCCCGGCCACGGTGGCGGTGCCGGCCCGGGAGCCCACGGGTTGGACCGGTCCGACCCTGTTCAACCACACCATGATCTCCGTCCGGCTCACGCCGTCGGTGCGGGGCGTGGGGTCGAGCCAGATGTCGTACGCGGCGTCGTACGCCCCGTCGTTGACATAACCGTACGAGATGCTGGTAGGCGCGGTGGACACGGTACGGAGCTGGGCGGGGAGGTTCGTGCCGGGCGAGCAGTTGGTGTAGTGGCAGCCGTTGTACACGGACGGGTAGGACTTCGGCGCGCCGTTCGTGGGGACCGAACCGTCGGCCCGGGTGATCCTGAACCCGGAATCGGTGACGGCGATGCACTGGCTCTCGCCGGTGCCCCACCGGTTGTTCTGGACGACGTAGCGGCCCTGGATCGTCGCCGATCCGAACGTCTCGCAGATCGTGGTGTCGGCATGTGACGCCGACGCGGCGGTGAGCAGGGCGGCCATTGAGACGACGGCGGTGAGCAGGGCGCCCAGCAGGCCCGGCGAGCTGCGGGCACGGCGCGGCGAAGATCGCATACGAATTCCTCTTCGGAGTCGGGGACTTCGGGCTCTTGACACGTGGAGGCCGGGCAGGACCGTCAGCGGTTCGCGTCGTCCGTGGAGCCCGGGTGGGGGGTGCGCCGACATGCGGAGGGTTCTCCTCGCGGCTCGGTGAGACGGGGTGGAAGAACGGTTTCGCACAAGCCCTGAACCAATGGGAGCGCTCCCACTGTGCAGACGGGGCGTGGTGGCGTCAAGACGCGTGAAGAGTCGAATGCATTCCGCGGCGAATTTACCCAACCCCTCTTTTGCTTGGCGCCAGTTGCCGCTACGGTCTGGGCCGACCAGTGGGAGCGCTTCCACAGTTGGCGTGTCCTCGGAGCGCAACCTTGCCGCAAGGGCTCTCGCTCAGGTGACGTCCCCGCGTCTGTCGGCGCCGCTCGGCGGAGCAGCGCCCACCTTGCGCGACGGCGACACCTGCCCGAGCGACGTCGACCGCGTCCCGCTCTCGTTCGACGCCTGCGCCCTCTCGCATCCCGGCCGGACCTGGAGCACCTGGAACTTCCCTCCAGGCCGGCCCTGATCGCACATCCACCGCATTCGGCACCGGGCTGCGCGACCGCCTGCGCGCCCTGAACTGAAAGGCACCCCCCGAAATGAGCCGCACGATCCCCCGCACGATCCCCCGTACCGCCCTACTGGCGGCCCTCAGTCTCGTCACGGCCGCCGGCGCCACCGCCACCGTGTTCGGTACCAGCGCCGGAGCCGCCACCGCCGGCTGCAAGGTCGAGTACCAGATCACCAACCAGTGGAACAACGGCTTCGGCACCAACGTGACCGTCACCAACACCGGTGACCCGGTCGCCTCCTGGACCCTGGAGTGGTCGTACGCGAACGGCCAGCAGGTCACCCAGGGCTGGAATGCCACCATCACCCAGTCCGGCGCCGCGGTCACCGCGAAGAGCATGTCCTACAACGGGTCGCTGGCCACGGGCGGTTCGACCTCCTTCGGCTTCAACGGCTCGCACACCGGCACGAACGCGGTCCCCGCGACGTTCAAGCTCAACGGCGTCACCTGCAACGGTGCGACCGACCCGACCCAGCCACCGACCACTCCCCCGACGACCCCTCCCACCACACCGCCCACGACGCCGCCGACCACGCCTCCGCCCACCGGCGGGAAGGTCGACAACCCCTACGCCGGCGCCAAGATGTACGTGAACCCCGAGTGGTCCGCCCATGCCGCCGCCGAACCGGGCGGCAGCAGGGTGTCCAACCAGCCCACCGCCGTCTGGCTGGACCGCATCGCCCTCGTCACGGGCACGAGCGGCACGATGGGTCTGCGCGACCACCTCAACGCGGCCCTGACGCAGAAGGGAAGCGGCGAACTCGTCGTCCAGCTGGTGATCTACAACCTGCCGGGACGTGACTGCTCCGCGCTCGCCTCCAACGGCGAACTGGGCCCCACCGAGATCGACAAGTACAAGACGCAGTACATCGACCCGATCGCCGCGATCCTCGCCGAACCCAAGTACGCAGGGCTGCGGATCGTCACCACCGTCGAGATCGACTCACTGCCGAACCTGGTCACCAACGTCTCCGGCCGCCCCACCGCCACCGCCAACTGCGACGTGATGAAGACCAACGGCAACTACATCAAGGGCGTCGGCTACGCCCTGAACAAGCTCGGCTCGATCGCCAACGTCTACAACTACGTCGACGCCGGCCACCACGGCTGGCTCGGCTGGGACGACAACCTCGGCGCCTCCGCCGAGATGTTCAAGCAGGCCGCGACCGCCGAGGGCTCCACGCTCTCCAACGTGCACGGCTTCATCGTCAACACCGCCAACTACAGCGCCCTGAAGGAGGACAACTTCAAGATCGACGACTCCGTCAACGGCACCTCCGTGCGCCAGTCGAAGTGGGTCGACTGGAACCGCTACACCGACGAACTGTCCTACGCCCAAGGCATGCGGACCAAGCTGGTCTCCCTGGGCTTCGACGCCAACATCGGCATGCTCATCGACACCTCCCGCAACGGCTGGGGCGGCACCGCCCGCCCGACCGGACCGGGCGCGCTGACGAGCGTGGACACCTACGTCAACGGCGGCCGCTACGACCGGCGCATCCACCTCGGCAACTGGTGCAACCAGTCGGGCGCGGGGCTCGGCGAACGACCGCAAGCGGCTCCGGCCGCCGGCATCGACGCCTACGTGTGGATCAAGCCCCCGGGCGAGTCCGACGGGGCGAGCAAGGAGATCCCGAACAACGAGGGCAAGGGCTTCGACCGGATGTGCGACCCCACCTACACGGGCAACGCCCGCAACGGCAACAGCATGTCGGGCTCCCTCCCGAACGCACCGCTCGCGGGCCAGTGGTTCTCCGCACAGTTCCAGGAGCTCATGAAGAACGCCTACCCGGCACTGTGACGCACCGCCCGTAAGAAGCCCGGAGCGGTACGGAATCCAGCTTCCGTCCCGCTCCGGGCCCCGTACTCCCCCTTCTGCCCGGAACCCGGCCTTCTCGGGGGCCCGGCACCGCAGCGGACCGCTCAGGAGGATTCCCGCACGACCAGTTCCGTCGGAAGCACCCGGCTCGGCCCGTCGTCCTTCCCCTGCCCCGGGGCGCCACCGGCCCGGGACCCTTCCGTGATCTGGTGGAGCAGCAGCCGGGTCATCGTGCGGCCCATCTCCTCGATCGGCTGGCGCACGCTCGTCAGCGGCGGATCCATCAGCCGGGCCACCACCGAATCGTCCACGCCGACCAGGGCCACGTCCTCGGGGACCCGCCGCCCCGCCTCGCGCAGCACCCCGCGGGCACCGGCCGCCATCACGTCGGAGCCGGCGAAGACCGCGTCCAGACCGGGATCGCGGTCCAGGAGCTCGCGCATCGCCCGGCGGCCGCCCTCCTCGGTGAAGTCCCCGGTCGCCACGAGCGACTCGTCGGGTGCGAGGCCCGCCTCGGCGAGCCCCGCGCGGTAGCCGCCGAGGCGGGCGCGGGCCACGTACATGTCGAGGGGGCCGCTGATGGTCGCGATCCGGCTGCGGCCCCGGCCCACGAGGTGTGCGACGGCCGCGCGTCCGGCTCCGATGTTGTCGGAGTCCACGTAGTCGACCGGCTCGGCCTCGGAGCGCCGGCCGTTCATGACGACGGGCAGCCCGAGCTTCGCGATCCGGTCGGGCAGCGGGTCGTCGCCGTGGACGGACGCCAGCAGCACGCCGTCGACCCGCTGGGCGGCCAGGTAGTGCTCGAACCGCTGGCGCTCGGCCTCGGTGCGGACCAGGGTGAGGAGCAGCTGTTTGTCGGCTTCGGCGAGTTCGGCGCTGACCCCTCTGATCAGGTCGAGGAAGTAGGGCTCCGAGAAGACCCTGGCCTCGGTCTCCGGGATGACCAGGGCGACCGCGTCGGTCCGGTTGCCGGCCAGCGCCCTGGCCGCCTGGTTGGGGACGTACCCCAGCTCGGCGATGGCGCGGGCGACGGCCGCTCTGGCCTGCTCGCTCACCCGGGGCGAGCCGTTGATGACCCGGGAGACCGTACCCCGGCCGACGCCGGCCAGGGCCGCGACCTCTTCCAGGGTGGGCCTGCCGTTCTGCCGTCCGCTCACGACTTTCGAACTCCCCTCGTATGCCGTCTCGTGTGCCGCCGTATTGCCGTCTCGTATTGCCGTCGAGCTCCGCGCCGGGCGCCGGCCCGGTCGGCTGAGCAGGTACTTTGGATCAATCGGGCAAGACAGTGGACCCCACCCCGTCGCTGCGGCACACGTTACGCCGGTGAAGGATATGGGAGCGCTCCCACACTAGCCTCGATTCCCTCACTCCGCCACGAGCGCGTTCACCACCCGAAGGGCCGCATCCGGAAACGGGGCTCCGAGGCGCGGCGTGACCCCGTCCCGCTTCGAATTCGCGTTCATCTCTTGACACCCGCCCCCATGAGGCAGCAACCTTCCGGCAGCGACGTGGGAGCGCTCCCATTCAGGGGTGCGACAACGGCCTTCACCATCGGGTCCGGGCGGGCCCCTCGCCGAGCCGCGAACACCCCGCCGGACCCTCCTGGCGCACAGCGAGCACCACCTTGGACGAGGAGAGTTCAATGCGCACTTCCAGCAGCAGACGCGGACGCCGTACCGCGATCAACGCAATCGCCGCAGCCGTCGCCGCCGTGACCGGCGCGGCCCTGCTCACCGGTTGCGGCGACGAAGGCTCCGGCGGCGACGGCGGCACTGCCGCCAAGGAGCAGATCACGCTGCGGATCGGCACCTTCGGTTCCTTCGGCTACGACGACGCGACCGGGGCCAAGCTCTACGCCGAGTACACGAAGACCCACCCGAACATCAAGATCGAAGAGTCGAACGTCGCCGACGGCCAGAAGTACTGGGACACGCTCAAGCTGCGCCTCTCCCGCGACAGCGGCCTCGCGGACATCCAGGCCCTGGAGGTGGGCTACATCGCGGAGGCGACCGGTTCCGCCATGGCGGACAAGTGGACCGACCTCGGCAAGACCGGTGGTGCGGACGTCGGCGCGTTCCTCGACTGGAAGGTCAAGCAGGCGACCACGGCTGACGGCAAGGTCATCGGCCTCGGTACGGACATAGGCCCGATGGCCATCTGCTACAACAAGGACCTCTTCGCCAAGGCCGGTCTGCCGACCGAGCGCACCGAAGTCGCGAAGCTGTGGGCGGGCGACTGGGCGAAGTTCATCGCCACCGGCGAGACGTACAAGAAGAGCGCCCCGGAGGGGACCTCCTTCCACGACTCCGCGAGCGGTCTGTTCAACGCGGTGATCTCCAGCGAGCCGGTGCAGTACGCGAACGCCAAGGGCGAGCTGGACTACGAGAACAGCCCGGGCGTGAAGAAGGCCTGGGACACCGCCGTGGCAGCGGCGAAGGGCGAACTCACGGGGAAGTTGCGCCAGTTCGACGAGAAGGGCACCTGGAACGCGGCCTTCAAGAACTCGAAGTTCGCCACGGTCGCCTGCCCGAGCTGGATGACGGGCATCATCAAGGAGCAGGCGGGGCCGGAGAACCAGGGGAAGTGGGACATCGCCGCGCCGCCCGTGGCCGGCAACTGGGGCGGTTCGTTCCTCGCCGTTCCGAAGTCGGGCAAGCACACCAAGGAGGCGGCCGAGCTCGCCGCATGGCTCACCGCACCGGCGCAGCACGCCAAGGTGTTCGCCGTGAACGGCAACATCCCCTCCTCCAAGGACACCCTCAGCTCCCCGGCGGTGCAGGACGCCAAGCTGGCGTACTTCGGGGACACCCCGGTCGGGAAGATCTACTCGGAGGCCGCGGCCGGCATCACGCCCGCCCCGATCAGCCGCTGGGACGGACAGGTGAAGACCTTCCTCACCGACAACGGGATCCTCGACATCGAGCAGCGCGGTACCGACCCGGCGAAGGCCTGGGAGAACGTCAAGAAGCTGGTCGACGACAAGATCGACCAGTAACGGCGGCAGTGTGACGGCCCGCCGCCACCCCGCCGGCCTCCCTGCGGGTGGCGGCGGGCCGTCGACCCTCCGCCCCCACCGCACCGACCCCACCGCACCACTGCACGCATCGACCTGGAAGGAAGCCCCCGTGGCCACCTCCGTACGGGCGACGGGTGGCGGCTCCGCGCCGCCCGCCGCACAAGCCCCGGGCTCCAGCGCCGGCCCCGGCACCCCGAGGCAGCGGCCCCCGGGCCGGAGCGGTTGGCGCAGCACGCTCTACCGCCTCGATCTGAAGGCGGTCCCCTACGTCTTCGTCGCCCCCTTCTTCCTCACCTTCGCCGCCTTCGGGCTGTTCCCCCTGATCTATACGGGCTGGCTCTCGCTCCACCGGGTGGAACTCGGCGGCAGCGCGCAGTGGAAGGGTCTGGAGAACTACCGTTCCCTGGCCACCAGCGAGTTCTTCTGGAACGCCCTCGCCAACACCTTCACCATCGGCGTGATCTCCACCGTCCCCCAGCTGCTGATGGCCCTCGGCCTGGCCCACCTGCTCAACTACAAGCTCCGTGGCCGCGGTTTCTTCCGCGTCGCGGTCCTCGCCCCGTACGCCACCTCGATCGCGGCGGCGACGCTCGTCTTCGCCCAGCTCTTCAACACCGACTACGGCCTGATCAACACGGTCCTGGGCTGGGTCGGCTTCGAGCCGGTCGCCTGGGAATCCTCCAAGTGGCCTGCTCAGATCGCGATTTCGGTGATCGTGACCTGGCGCTGGACCGGCTACAACGCGCTCATCTACCTGGCCGCGATGCAAGCCGTACCGCAGGACCTCTACGAGGCCGCGGCGCTGGACGGGGCCTCGCGGTGGCGCCAGTTCCTCTCCGTGACGATCCCCTCGATCCGGCCGACGATCCTCTTCACCGTCATCGTCTCGACGATCGGCGCCACCCAGCTCTTCGGCGAGCCGATGCTCTTCGGCGGCAGCGTCGGCATCAGCGGAGGCAGCGGGAACCAGTTCCAGACGCTGAGCCTGCTCATGTACGAGAAGGGCTGGGTGACCGGCGCGCTGGGCCAGGCCTCCGCCATCGCGTGGGTGATGCTCCTGCTCCTCCTGCTCATCGGCGGAGTCCAGGCACTGATCTCCCGCTCGAACCACAAGCGCAGCCAACGCAACCGCAGTAGCGGCCGCTCCGGCCGCATCCGCACGAAGGCGGGGAGCTGAACCCATGGCCCGCACACTCGACAGCACCACCGCCGGGACGCCGCGCGCAAGGCGTCTTCGCTCGTCGGCCGGCCGGCAGCACCACGCGGGACCGCTCACCTACGTCCTGCTGGGACTGGCCGCCCTCGTCTCCCTCTTCCCGCTGTACTGGAACCTCGTCGCCGCCTCCCACACGGGCGAGCGCGTGGTCAAGGCTCCGGCGCCGCTGCTGCCGGGCCCCCGGCTCTTCGACAACCTCGCCTTCGCCTGGAACCAGGTCGACATGGGCGAGGCACTGGTCAACACGACCATCGTTGCCGGGCTCGTGGCCCTGTCCACCGTCCTGTTCTCCACCCTGGCCGGCTTCGCCTTCGCCAAACTGCCCTTCAAGGGCCGGGGCGCCCTGCTGGCACTGGTGGTGGCGACCATGACGATCCCGCCGCAGCTCAGCGTCATCCCGCTCTACCAGATCATCACCGACCTCGGCTGGGTCGATCAGCTCCAGTCGGTCGTCCTGCCCTCCCTGGTCGCGGCTTTCGGCGTGTTCTTCATGCGCCAGTACCTCATCGAGGCGCTGCCGGTGGAACTCGTCGAGGCGGCCAGGGTGGACGGCGCGCACAGCCTGCGCATCATCTGGCACGTGGTCTTCCCGGTGGCCCGGCCCGCGATGGCGGTCCTGGGAATGCTCGTCTTCGTGCAGGCCTGGAACGACTTCTTCTGGCCCTTCATCGCCCTGACCCCCGACGGGAATCCGACCCTTCAGGTCGCCCTGGCCGGTCTCGGCGCGGGAAACCACACCGTCGACCAGGCCGTCGTCCTGACCGGCGCGCTCATCTCCACGCTGCCGCTGCTGCTGGTCTTCGCCGTGCTCGGCAAGCACATCGTGGGCGGCATCACCGCCGGCGCCGTCAAGAACTGACGACCGGACGAAGGGTTCACCGGGGAACGGCCGACCCCGCCTCCCGGTCACGGCCCCGGCCCTGACCCCGCCGCATCCGGCACGACTTCATCCACACTCACGTTGGGAGCGCTCTCCTATGACCGCGTCCGAGACCCGGCCACTCACGGCCGCCCGTACCTTCCCGCCCGATTTCCTGTGGGGCACGGCCACCGCCGCGTACCAGATCGAGGGCGCCGCCGGGGAAGACGGCCGGACCCCGTCCATCTGGGACACCTTCTCCCACACCCCCGGCAGGGTCTTCGAAGGCCACACCGGGGACGTGGCGGTGGACCACTACCACCGCTTCCCCGAGGACGTCCGGCTGATGTCCGAACTCGGCCTGGGCGCCTACCGGTTCTCCGTGTCCTGGTCCCGGGTCCAGCCGACCGGCCGGGGCCCCGCGGTCCAGAAGGGCCTCGACTTCTACCGCAAGCTGGTGGACGAGCTGCTGGCCGCCGGCGTCGAACCCGCCCTCACCCTCTACCACTGGGACCTCCCCCAGCACTTGGAGGACGCGGGGGGCTGGCCCGAGCGCGCGACCGCCGAGCGGTTCGCCGAGTACGCGGGCCTCGTCGCGGACGCCCTCGGCGACCGGGTCAAGCGCTGGATCACGCTCAACGAGCCCTGGTGCAGCGCGTTCCTCGGCTACGGCTCCGGCGTCCACGCCCCGGGCCGGACCGATCCGGTCGCCGCCCTGCGCGCGGCCCATCACCTCAACCTCGGTCACGGCCTCGCCGTCCGGGCCCTGCGGGCCGCGCTGCCCGGGGAAGCACAGATCGCGGTCTCCCTCAACCTCCACGAAGTCCGACCGCTGACCCCCTCGGCCGAGGACCTGGACGCGGCCCGGCGCATCGACGCCGTCGGCAACCGGATCTGGCTCGGACCGATGCTGGAGGGCGCCTACCCCGAGGACCTGCTCGTCGACACCGCGCACCTGACCGACTGGTCCTTCGTCCGGGACGGCGACACCGCCATGGTGCACCAGCCCCTGGACCTCCTCGCCGTCAACTACTACACCCCCACGGTCGTCTCGCACATGGCGCCGGGGGCGCAGAAGCCGCAGGACGACGGGCACGGCAACAGCGAGCACTCGCCCTGGCCCGGCGCGGACGAGGTCGCCTTCCACCGGGCGCCGGGTGAACGTACGGCGATGGGCTGGCCGGTGGATCCGAGCGCCCTGTACGACCTGCTGACGCGGACCGCGGCCCGGTACCCCGGCCTGCCGCTCGTCATCAGTGAGAACGGCGCCGCGTACGAGGACGAGGTCCGTCCGGACGGTACGGTCCACGACCCGCAGCGGGCCGCCTACATCCATGCCCACCTCGACGCCGTGCACCGGGCGATCGCCGACGGGGTGGACGTGCGCGGCTACTTCCTCTGGTCCCTGCTCGACAACTTCGAGTGGTCCTACGGCTACGCCAAACGGTTCGGCGCCGTCCACGTCGACTACGACACCCTCAAGCGCACGCCCAAGTCGAGCGCGCGCTGGTACGCCCGCGTGGCACGGACGGGAGAGCTGCACGCTCCTGGCGACGCGTAGCCCACGGCGCCGCACCGGTTGGCATCCTCGGTAGCGTGGGCACCTGCCGCATGGGGTGTCCATGGGTCCGGCCGGTCCCTGCGGGGGCTTGCCGTTGGAGAGTGACGAGGCTGCGATGAGTGAACTGACGAAGCCCGAGGTCGAGGTTCCGGAGGGTGCGGCTCCTGCCGAGCTGACCATCCGGGACCTGGTCGTCGGGGATGGGGCCGAGGTCAAGCCGGGCATGGTGGTCAGGGTCCATTACGTCGGGGTGACCTTCGAGACCGGGAAGGAGTTCGATGCCTCCTGGGACCGGGGCGAGCCGTACAAGTTCGCCCTGGGCAGCGGCAAGGTCATCAAGGGCTGGGACCGGGGGGTGCGGGGGATGAAGGTCGGCGGTCGGCGCGAGATCATCGTTCCCCCGCGCCTCGGCTACGGCAATCAGTCGCCCTCGCGGTTGATCCCGGCGGGCTCGACCCTGGTCTTCGTGGTGGACCTGCTGGACTCGTATTCCAGCACCACCGGGTGGAGCAACTCCTAGTGGCTCCTACGCGGGGAATCTTACGGACTGCTCCCAGACCGTGAGGAACGACAGCCGCAAGCAGCCTGCGAGCGCCGGGTGTTCGATGTACAGGGCGGTGGTGGCGCGGGTCTCGGCCATCGGGTCGGGCATGTCGCA
The DNA here is from genome assembly GCF_041434015.1 of Streptomyces sp. NBC_00454. Classification (GTDB taxonomy): domain Bacteria; phylum Actinomycetota; class Actinomycetes; order Streptomycetales; family Streptomycetaceae; genus Streptomyces. The sequence continues at coordinate 991,611 of NZ_CP107907.1, forward strand.
CAGGACGAGTGAGGCGTCGGCGACGATCAGCTTCATCGGGAGCTCCGGGGCGAAGCGCGCTTCCTCGCCCGCTTCGCCGAACCGGCGCACGTTCTCCAGCACCTCCGCGTCGCCGAGCGCGTCGTGGGTGTAGACGGCGCGGGCCGTACCGCCGGCGCGACGCAGTCGGTGGACCGCCTCGACTCCCTCGCTGTTGGCCGCGGGTGCCACGAAGGGCGGCTTGCAGAAGCTGAGCAGCTCGTGGGTGGCCTGCTCCTGGATGGTCGCGAACCGTTCGGCGATCGCCTTGGGGTCGCGCAGCACTTCGATGTAGTCGAGCGGGTCGGTGTGGGTCCGTCCGGCGGTCCAGACCGGGGTCAGCGCCGCGGCGAGGGCGGCCGAGGCCTGGTCCAGCCGCTCCAGCGACTCCCTCTGGAGGGTCATCAGCCGGGTGAGGGCGAGCTCGGGTGCCACGGCGGAGAAGGCCGCCACGCGCCCGGGGCGCGGGATGGCCAGGCGCCTGCGCACCAGCGCGTCGAGCACGTCGTAGACCCGCTGGCGGGGGACGTCCGCGGCGCGGGCGACCTCCGCCGCGGTGTACGACTCCCGCCTCACCAGGGTGAGGTAGACCCGTGCCTCGTAGCGGGAAAGACCAAGCCCCACAAGGTCGTTGACCGCAGCATCGTCCAACTTCATGGCAGCACACGCTATACCCGGAGTTCACTGACCGAGAGCAATCCTTTGCACTCGGCGGGTATTCCCTTGGGCCTGCTCCTCACTACCTTCGTCGATGGCCACCACTGAACGTGGTGACAGTCGGCAGCAACGTCGGCAGCGATGCCGGAAGTGATGTCGGCAGTGATGTCCGCACCAATGAACCCGCGCCACCCGTCGCCCGCGGCGCCCCTCTCTTTGACATGTCATGACCATGCCATTTCGTGGGGGCCACATCCCGCGCCGCGGTGATCCAACCCCCCATGGAGGGCAGTTCATTGCAATCGAAACCCACCAGCCGCGCCAGAAACCTGACGCGTCGCGCCGCCACCGCCGCGTTCTCGGCCGCGGCGCTGATATCCGGCGGCTTACTCGCACTCGCCCCGCCGTCGGCGGCCTCGACCGCGCCCACCACTCCCGCCGCCACCGCCGTGCACACCCAGCGGCTCTGCTCGGAGCCCGCCAAGGCCGGTTTCATGGCCTGCCACGCACTGGCCCGCACCGACCTCAAGCAGCAGCTCAGCCTCGCCCCGAACCTCCTGCCGTCCGGCTACGGCCCCACCGATCTGCAGGGCGCGTACGCCCTTCCGGCCACGGCCGGCGCCGGGGCGACGGTCGCCATCATCGACGCCTACGACGACCCGAACGCCGAGTCCGACCTGGCGACGTACCGCTCCCAGTACGGGCTCCCGGCCTGCACCACCGCCAACGGCTGCTTCAAGAAGGTCGACCAGAACGGCGGCACCAACTACCCGACGGCCGACTCCGGTTGGGCGGGCGAGATCTCCCTCGACGTGGACATGGTCAGCGCCGTCTGCCCGCAGTGCCACATCCTGCTCGTCGAGGCGAACCAGCCGTCCATGGCCGACCTGGGCACGGCCGTGAACCGCGCGGTGACCATGGGGGCCAAGTACGTCTCCAACAGCTACGGCGGCGGCGAGGACTCCACCGACGCGAGCTCCGACGCCTCGTACTTCAACCACCCCGGCGTCGCGATCACCGTCAGCTCCGGTGACAGCGGCTACGGGGTCGAGTACCCGGCGGCCTCCCAGTACGTCACCTCCGTGGGCGGCACCTCGCTGAGCCGCGCCGGCGGCACCACGCGCGGCTGGTCCGAGGCCGTCTGGGGCACCACCTCCGGCGGCAACGGCGCCGGTTCGGGCTGCTCGGGCTTCACCACCAAGCCGTCCTGGCAGACCGACAGCGGCTGCGCCAAGCGCACCGTCGCGGACGTCTCGGCGGTCGCCGACCCGGCCACCGGCCTCGCCGTCTACGACAGCTACCAGGCCAGCGGCTGGAACGTCTACGGCGGCACCAGCGCCTCCGCGCCGATCATCGCCTCCGTCTACGCCCTCGCCGGAACCCCGGGCGCGGGCAGCTACCCGTCCTCGTACCCGTACGCCCACGCCTCCTCGCTCAACGACGTGACCAGCGGCGCCAACGGCTCCTGCGGCAGCAGCTACCTCTGCACCGCCAAGTCCGGCTACGACGGCCCGACCGGCCTCGGCACCCCCAACGGCGTCGCGGCCTTCACGGGCGGCTCCACCGGCGGGAACACCGTCACCGTGACCAACCCCGGCAGCCGCAGCACCACCGTCAACACCGCCGCCTCCCTCCAGATCCAGGCCACCGACTCCGCGAGCGGCCAGACCCTCGCCTACAGCGCCACCGGACTCCCGCCGGGGCTGTCCGTCAACGCCTCGACCGGCCTGATCAGCGGCACCCCGACCACCGCGGGCAGCTACAACGTGACGGTCACGGCCAAGGACACCACCAACGCCGTCGGCAGCGCCTCCTTCACCTGGACGGTCACCCCGACCGGCGGCGGCTGCGTCCCCGGACAGCTCCTCGGGAACGCGGGCTTCGAAACCGGCACCGCCAGCCCCTGGACCGCCAGCACCGGGGTGGTCGACAACGGCAGCGGCGAGGCCGCCCACTCCGGCTCCTGGAAGGCCTGGCTGAACGGATACGGCTCCACGCACACCGACTCGCTCTCCCAGACGGTGACGCTCGCCGCCGGCTGCCACGCCACCCTCAGCTACTACCTGCACATCGACACCGCGGAGACGACCACCACCACCGCCTACGACAAGCTGACGGTGCAGGCCAACTCCACCACCCTGGCCTCGTACTCCAACCTCAACAAGAACACCGGCTACGTCCAGAAGTCCTTCGACCTGTCCGCCTTCGCGGGGCAGACGGTGACGGTCAAGTTCACCGGCACCGAGGACTCCAGCCTGCAGACCTCGTTCGTCATCGACGACACCGCGGTCACCACCAACTGACGCGCTGACGCGCACAGGAAGGGGACGGGCCCGGACCGCGGTCATCGGTCCGGGCCCGTCCGGCCGTGGGGCGTCCGGCTACGAGGATTCAGCGGACCACCACCGTGACCTGCCAGGCCGCCATCGCGAGGCAGCTCACCCCGCCGGGCCGGGCCGGCTCCGGACAGGCCCTGACGGCGGACTTCAGCACGGCCGTACCGGGCGACACGCCCCGGAACACCAGGCCCGAGCCCTCGTCCTCGGCCAGCGCCGTCCCGGACACGCTCACCGTGGCAGCGGGCGTCCCCCGTAGCGACACCCGGACACTGCCGTGCCGGTCGAGGCAGATCCGGCGGCCGTTGTCCGCTTCGGTGACGGTCACCTCGGTGCCGGACACGTCCGTGCCGTGCGCGCAGTCATCGCCGGCGGGGGCCACGACTCCACCCGTCGGCCGAACCGTGGCCCCCGGCCCGGGGGCCGACGCTCCGGAGCCGCAGCCGACCGCGAACACCAGCACCGCGAGAACAGTCCCCGCTCGTCCACGCATCGCATGACCTCCATGCCCCCGCACCGGACTACCGGGTCGGCGATGGGACGCGGTCCGTACGATCCCGGTTCCCTGTTCCACGCCCGCGCTCGCCCGGTGTATTCCGGGAACTGCCCTACGCCCGCCACCATTGACGTGTATGTGTCATTCTCCGGGCTCGCCGTGAGTCCGGAGAGCAGGGCGGGAGCGGGAGCGGTCGACGTGAGCCTCATCGAACAGGAGCAGCCCCTGCTCCACAGGTTACGCACGCAGGACCGGGCGGCGCTGTTGGCTCTCGGCGTACCGCGCGGCTACGGGCCCGGCGCGGTCATCCTGCCGGAGCGGGCCACCAGTTCCCATGTCGTGGCGATCACCGGCGGCTGGGCGGTGGTGTCCGTGACCACCGGGCGCGGCAACCGCCTCATCCTCGCCCTGCGCGGCGCCGGTGAGCTGGTGGGCGAGCTCGCCGCCATGGACCTGCGGCCGCGCAGCGCCACCGTGGCGGCCCTGGGACCGGTGGCCGCCGTGGTGATCCCGGGCGACCGGTTCCGCGGCTTCCTCGCCGCCAGCCCGACCACCAGCGCCCTGGTCCTGCGCCAGCTCAGCTCGCGGCTGCGCAGCTCCGACGGCGAACGCCGCTCGCTGGCCTCGGAGAACGTACTCCAGCGACTCGCGGCACGGATCGTCGAACTGGTCGAGCGGACCGGCCGCCGCAACCCCGACGCCACCGTCACCATCGACCTGCCGCTCCCCCAGCACGACCTGGCCGCGTCCGTGGGATCGACCCGCGAGGCGGTGGCCAAGGCCCTGCGGCTGCTGCGCGAGCGGGGCATCGTACGCACGGGTTCGCGGCAGCTGGTGGTCACCGACCTCGAGCCGCTGCGCCTGCTCGCCGGCGGCGGCCCGCCCGTACCGCGCCCGACTGTGTAAACGGCTACATACACCGTGCCCGTGCGCCGCCATCCTGGGCACATCGGGTCGTCGTTCGAGGGGGCGAAGTGAACAGCAGTCACGAAGCGGCCGTACAACGGCTGGTGGTCAGCGTGGACATCATGGGGTCCGGGAGGCTCGACGAGCACGCCAAGATCCTTGCTCGACGCGCGATGTACGCGATCCTCGAAGCGGCCTTCGAGGCGATCGGCCTGCCCGTCGGGATGGTCCACATGGAGGACCGCGGCGACGGGGTGCTGGCCGCGCTGGACCCGGCCGTACCGCCCAAGGCCCTGGTGGGGGTGTGGCTCGAGGAGGTCCACCAGGGATTGCGCGAACACAACCGGGGACGGCTCGCGCCGCTGCGCCTGCGCATCGCCATGCACAGCGGGCCCGTCATCGACGACGGCAGGGGGCTGGTGGGCCGGGCCGTGGACCTGACCTGCCGACTGTGCGACAGCGAGCCGGCGCGGGCGGTACTGGCCGCGGACGAGACGATCGGGCTGGTGTTCGTGGTCTCCGACCTGCTGTACCGCACGGTGGTCTGGGAGGGCGGCCGGTTCGTCGAGCCCGAGTGCTACGCACCGCATCCCGTGCACTTCAAGGAGACGGACGAGACGGCCTGGTTCCACGTCCCCCGCCGGGCCCGGCCGCCGCTGCCGGAGCCCGGTCGGCCGCGGCAGGGGAACGACCGGGGACCGGTCGGGGAGCAGCGGACCGTGGAGCACCGGACCGGGGAGCGGCAGCCGGGGCAGCAGCGCCAGGAGGCGCGGCCCGCGTCGCGGGCGAAGTACGCGATCACCGTGCACGGGCCCAACCAGATCGTGGACGGCGCGGAGGTGCACGGGAACATCACCGGAGCGGCCTTCACGCGCAACGGAAAGGGCGGCGCGAAGGGGGACTGCGAAGATGAGTGACGGAGCAGGGGCCGGCGCCGGTGGCGGCGCACCGGGGGCCGGAGCCCCCGCGGGCGGCAAGGCCGGCGGTGGCGGACCGGGCGCGGGGGGTGCGGGGGGCGCCCCGGGCGGCGACGGCCGCGACTACGGCGCGGCCCGTGGCGGCCCGTTGGGCAACAGGCTGTCGGACGGCGGGTACGACGCCGCGCAGCAGGCCCGCGCCCACTTCTTCGACGTGCACGGGCGCAACGCCGTCGTCGACGGCACCCGGGGCGACGTCCACCTGGGCGATCACCACCACCACTACGACGGGGGGCGGGCCGCGGCCGCCCGGCTGATCACCGGATCGGTGCACCGCGACGAACTCCGCCGGCTCCGGCGGGTGTTCGAGGAGCCGCCCGAGTACGGTGCCGCGCGCACCCGCCTGGAGCGGCAGCGCCTGATCGCGCTGTGCGGCGATCCGGGCAGCGGACGCACGTACACGGCGCTGTCCCTGCTCGACGAGGTCACGCGCGGCCACATCGAGCGGCTGGACCCGCGCACGGAGCTCCACCGCATCGACGGTGCGGACCTCCGGCCGGAGCACGGCTACCTGGTGGAGATCACCGGGGACGGCATGTTCCTCCCCGAGCAGCGACCGGCGGACGAGGACCGTTACGGGCTCCGGGTCCAGCCCGCCGAACCCCCGGCCGAAGTGCACCTGGACCGGCTCGGCTCGCTGCTGGAGCAGCGCGGCGCGTACGCCGTCCTGGTCGTCGAGGCGGGCGGCTTCGCGGACGAACTGCTGCGCGGACGGTACGGCACGCTGTTCCGGCCGCCCTCGGCCGACGGCATGCTGCACAAGCACCTGGTGGCCCTGCTGGGGCACGGCGAGGCGGAGCGGCTGGCGCAGGCCCTGGCCCTGGCGGAGCGGCAGGACGTGGCCGCGGCCCTGGGTCTGGACCTGCTGCGGCCCCACGAGGTCGAGTCGCTGGCGCGGCTCCTCGTCGACCACCTCGCGGGGAAGCTGCCCGAGGAGGAACTGCTGGCCGAGCTGCGGACCTTCGCCGTGCGGCAGGCGCAGGCCTGGTTCGCGGCGCCGGGGCGGGTGCCGCCCCGCAACAGGGCGGCGGTGGCCGCGGCGACGCGGCTGACGGCCTTCCGCACGACGGTGGCGGTGTTCAGCGGTTCGCCGTACAGCGTGGCCGCCGAGGCCGCCGAGCGGCTGGCCTGGGAGTTCGCGGTGGCCATGGACCCCTCGAAGGACCCGGGCCGGACTCTCTTCCACGATCACCAGGACGCCCGCCTGGCGGCCGCCCGGACCGAACTGTTCACCGGGGAGGTCCTGTTCGGCAATCGCCCCCTGGGCGTGCGCAGCGTGCGCCTCCAGGGGCGGGCCCTGCCCTGGGCCGTGCTCTCCAACGCCTGGGACGGCTATCCCAACGTACGCGGGCCCCTGGGCCGCTGGCTGCGGACGCTGTGCGACGACGGCCGACCCGTCGCCTGGGTGCCCGCGGCCCTCACCGTCGGAGCGCTGTGCACGCGCGATCTGACGTTCCTGCTCGAGGAGGTGGTGCTGCCGATGGCGAGCTCGGACTCCCCCGAGCAGCACATGGCCGCGGCCACGGCAGTGGCCCACGCGGCGGCACTGGACGAGACGGTCCGGCCGATCGTGCGCGACATGGTGCGGATCTGGGCGCGCCAGAGCGAGAACGCGGGCCTGCGCAGCACGGCGGCGCTGGTACACGGTTACGGCACCGTCGAGCGGTCCGTCTCCGCCTCCCTCGACGAACTCGGCATCCTGGCCGGGCTCGACGAAGGGGAGCTGCCGACGCCCGCCTCGTACAGCGTGGCCCGGCTGGCCGTCGGAACCCACGGCGCCACCGCGGTGGCACGGCTGGGCACCTGGCTCGGCGACCGCCGCCGCAACCGCCACGACCTGGCCCTGTTCACCGTGGACCGGCTGCTCTGGCAGCGGCCCACCGCCCTGTGGGGCCTGGAGGAGGTCCCCTGGTTCGCCCGGCACGCGGGGCGACCGGTGATCGCCGGCCTCCTCGCCGCAAGGCCGGAGACCACCCGCATGCTGGCGGATCTGGTGTGGACCGGGCTGGACACCGCCCGGTGGCGGGAGGAGCTGGAGTCCTCCCTCACCCTGTGGATGCACGACGCCGACGAAGATCCCGGTTCGCTGGACGTCCTGTGCGGCTTCCTCCCGCATCTGGTGAGCTCGCCGCAGGACATCGATCGGCTACGGAACCTGGTGCGGCGCATGGAGCGCGACCCCGACGAGTCCCTGTCCGAGTCCACTGCCCGGCGACTGTACGAGGCCGTGCCGCGGACCGTGATCATCCCGCCGGGTACCTCCGGCGCCACGAGCTGAGAAGACGGAGTGATGACCATGACCTACCCCGCTCAGGTCGGCCCGCCCGCCCCGGCCGCACGGGCGGCGCGGTCGGCCCCGGCCGCGCCGCCCGTCCCCGCGGTCCGCCCCTGGGACGCCCGGCGGCCGGCTCTGGGCCCCGAGTCCCCCGGGGCCCAGAGCGAACTCCCGGCCGCCGCACAGGCGCTGGCCGGCCCCTTCATCCGCGAGTACCGTCCGGCCTGGCCGTACCGGCACCGCAGCGCCCAGTACGTGGCCGTGCTCTACTACCGCAACCGCCCGCCGCGGGCGGTGGGTCCGGAGGGCGACGACGGCTTCCTGCTGCGCTGGTTCAGCCGCCCGTACACCGCCTTCGAGCTCCAACTGGGCTGGCACACCGTCTCGTTCCGGATCGAGCTGCCCGCCTCCGAGAGAGGCAGGTCCTTCCCCGCCGACGTGGCCGTCCGGTGGCGGGTGGCCGACCCCTGCACGGTCGCCCGCAGCCAGGTCACCGACGTGGGCGTACTGCTCGTGCCGGAACTGGAGCAGCGGCTTCGCGGCGTATCGCGCACCTCCTCGATCAACGATGCCGAGAAGGTCCGCGACGCGGTCAACGCGGCGCTGGCCGAACACAAGTTGGGCGTCCGCTTCGGCCTGGAGCTGGACGTGTTCGTGACGATCCAGGCGGACCAGCTGATCCGGGAGCACGGAGCACAGGTCGGCAAGGTCCTCAACCAGACCGCCGTGGAGCAGTTCAGCCAGCGGCTGCGGGAGATCCGGGACGACAACGAGCGCCTGCTCATCGAGCGGTGGGCGGAAAGCTTCCAGCGCGCCATGGAGCGGGGCGACGACGCCGTGATGGCACAGATGATGGCCCGCAACCCCAAGGACGTCCAGGAGATCCGGAAGCTGTTCCGCAGCGAGCAGCGCGAGGAGCGCCAGGACGGCATGGAGCTCATGACCCGGCTGATCGACGGCGGCCTGCTGGAGCGCTGGGAGCTGGGCGAGCAGGCCATGGTGGTGGTGGAGTTCCTGCGCTCGGGTGCCCGCCGGGTGGCTTCCGAGCCGCTGCCCGAGCTGACGGACGGCCGGCGCCGCGGCCGCGCCCTCTTCTGGGACCGCGAGCCGGAACGGGGCTCCGCGGACCCGGCCGACGGAGCGGTCGGCGATGCCGGGGGCGTCGGGCAACAGGCCCCCGCCGGGCCCGCAGCGGACGCCGACCGGTGACGGCCGCCGGGCCCGCGGAGGGCACGCCGCTGTCCGAGCCGGGGGCCCGGCTGGTCGCGGAGCGACTGCTCCTCTCGGTGCGCGAGGAGATCGCGCGGGCCGACACCAAGGCCTCGATCATCCTGTCGGGATCCGTCGCCCTGCCGGCCCTCCTCGTGCAGGGCGGGCAGGGCCGACTGGGCTCCGGCCCGGCGGCCCTGGCCGGAGCGGTCGCCTGGCTGGCGGGGATCGTGATGCTGGCGCTGGTCATCCTGCCGCGCACCGGACCGGGCCGCCCGGGCTCCGGCCGCGCGGCGGGCCCCTCGGTGGCCACCCTCCAGGGCGGCGCCGGCCCGGCCGAACTGGCGGCCGCGGTGGTCGCGGCCGGCGCGGACCCGGGGCGCTGGCTCCTGGAGCAGGGCCGCGTCCTGGGGGCGATCCTGGCCCTCAAGTACCGCTGGATGCGCGCGGCGGTGTGCTGCCTGCTGCTGGGCGCCGCCGCGTTCGCGACCACCTTGTGGTGAGCCGGTGCCGTGCGCCCGGGGGGCGTCAGCCCGCCGTGGCGAACGCGGCTGCCAGGCGCGGGACGTAGTCCGCGAACGCGGGGGCCCAGCAGCCGTAGTTGTGGGCTCCGTCGCACGTGGGGGACAGCGTCGAGCCGTTGCCGTAGTCGACGAAGCGGGTGGGGATGCCGAGCGCGCCCAGCCGGGCGTCGACCGTCTTGGACGCGGCCTCGGTGAACACGTCGATGGGGCCCTGGTTTCCGGTGTAGAGCGTGACCCCGGTGCCGGCGAGCCGGGCGAGGTTGGCCGTGGCGGCGGGGTTGACCTCGTTCCACACGTGGTCCGCGTTGAAGATCGGGTAGGGGCTGCCGAAGATCGCGTCGCTGTCGACGTAGGCGCCGTAGCCCGTGCACTGGCCGGTCCCGGAGGTGCTGACCGCGCACCAGGCACCCGTGAGGTTGAGCTCGGTGGCCAGCACCGCGCCGCGGATCTCCGCCATGCCGAAGTCGATGCCGCCGGACAGCGAGGCGACCTGGCCGAAGAGGTCGGGCCGGGCTTCGGCGTAGTGCAGGGCTCCGTAGCCGCCCATCGACAGTCCGACGACGGCCCGGTGGGCGCGGTCGGGGACGGTGCGCAGGTTGGCGTCGATGAAGGGGACCACCTGCTGGAGATGGAAGGTCTCCCAGTTCGCCGCGCCGAGCGCGGTGTTCTGCATGCGCCAGTCGGCGTACCAGCCCTTGAGGCCGGCGTCCGGCACCACGGTGATCATCGAGTCGGAGTGCAGGGCGGGGGCGGCAGCGGCGTCGTCCACCGTGCCGCCGCCCCCGTGCAGGAAGTACGCCACCGGCCACCGCTTGCCGGGGTCGGCCGCGTAGCCGCTGGGCAGGAAGACGCGGATCCTGTGGCGGCCGGAGAGCTGCGGGGTGGTCACGGTGATCGTGAAGTCGGTGGCGGACCTCACTTCGGTGGCGTCGGCCACCCGGGTCAGTCCGTAGCCGTCGGTGAAGACCGGGATCTCCGGGGTGTCGGCGTGGGCCGCCGGACCGACGACGGATACGAGGACGAGGGTCACCGCCGCCGTGGCGGCGGCTCCGAGGGCCCGGGCGGCGGTGCGGACGCGTATGCCGGACAGGGGGGATCTCAAGGTGGTCTCTCTTCTGTCGGGGGTGGACGGGAGGGGCCGGTCGGGCTTCGCCTACGGGTTGATCCCGTCGTACTGGAGCACCCGGTAGGGCGCCTGCTGGGGCTGCCCGTTCCACTGCGAGACGATGAGGGTCAGGGAGGTGGCGCTCGCGCTGCCGGGGTGGATGTATCCGCCGTAGAGCGTGGGAACCTGCGGCTTGCCCCAATGGCTCGCCGGCCACGTGTTGTTGCCGACGACCTGGATCTTGGGCGCCGTCCACACGGCATCGGGCCGGGACGCGGTGCGCGTGCAGATCGCGTACTCGTCCACGTCGAAGTAGCTCATGCAGTAGCGGTTGCCGATGCGCTTGACGGAGAACTCACCGATCTTGTTCCCGGTCAGGATGGCCGTCGGTCCGACCTCGTTGGTCCACTGCCAGGCGTCCCTGAGATAGGCCCAGTTCTGCTGGGCGCCGAAGTTTCCGGCGCGGAAGTCCCCCGGCCGGATGCGGAACAGCTGGATCGCCCCGCCGTCCCCGGTGTTGATGTGCGTACCGTTCCAGCGCTTGGAGAAGATGTACAGCCAGCCGTCGGGGTCGATGCCCGCGAAGGACCACATCCCGTACATGCTCTGGTTGCCGCCCGTGCGGTCACCGGGCCAGTGGTACGGGTAGTCGTGCCAGGTCACTCCGTGGTCGTCGGAGTAGGCCACCCCCGACATCAGCGAACCGTCCCAGCCCGGAGGCGGGGTCCAGGTGAACACGGAGGTGTACTGGATGTAGGTGCGGCCGCCGAACTCGATGCAGTCGTTGGGGATGCGGGTCACCTCGGTGTCCCCGTACCCGTTGTCCTCCCCGCGCCGGTAGTCGAAGAGCTGGCTGGGCTGGCCGCCGCTGGGCAGGGCCCAGGTGAAGGAGATCGGGCTCCCGCCGGAGGCGTCGAAGCGGTCCTGGGCCAGCATCACCGGGGAACCGATCATGGTGCCGGACTGTCCGGGGCCGGCCCAGGTGTCGCCGAAGACGTAACCCCAGCTCCCGTCGTGCTCCCGGTAGTAGGGGATGCACAGGTCGCTGGAGCCCACCCCCTGGCGGCTCGCCGAGTCCCCGGGCTGTTCGACCAGGGGAGTGCCGCGCTGGGCCGCGGCGGCGGGGGTGGCCCCGAGCACGGTGGCTCCGAGCGCGCCGGCTCCGACGGCCAGTCCCGCGCCGGTCCGAAGGACGGACCTGCGGGAGATATCGGGGCGCTCCGGCTGAGATGAGAAGGGCATGGTGGTGTCTTCCTCCTGGAACGGCGGGTGTGGGGCGGCGGGGGCGGATCCGCGAAGACTGCCGGGGCCTGCCACCAGGCCAACCGGGCCGGCCGGCCGCGGGTAACGGCCCCTCCCCCTCACGGGGACGTGGCAGGGGGCGAGCACGGTCCGCGCTCCGCCGCCGGTCAACCTAGGCGGGCGGCACGGAACCGGACACCCGGAACGCTCCGGGGTGACGCCGAAGGCCCGGCCCGGCTACGGTCGGCGCGAGGAGCGCGGGCACTCGGGGAGCGCGGGCCGGTCCTGGGTGCGGACGGCGGGCAGCCAGGCCGTGGACCGCGGGGAACCGGGCGGGAGGTGGACGCGGTACCACTCGTCGGACACGGTGTCCGTCTCGTCGATGATGGGCGTCCCCCCGCTCAACCGGCAGTCGACGTCCAGGACATCGCCGTGCCACACCCGGGTGGGGACGACGTTCTCTACGGTGTAGGCCCGCAAGGGGTCGATCGCCAGGCCGAGGCTGCACGGCGCGTCGCGGTCCTGGTGCTGCCTGCACTTCGCGTCGGCGTTGAACACCCGGACCTGGCCGGCGGGCGCGGCCGGTCCGCCCGCGGAGGCGGCGCCGTCGCCCACGGCGAACGAGCAGAGCGCGGCCGCCGTCACGCACACCTTGAGGACCGCGAGCGCCGTGTGGTTCCGCCGGGTTCTACGGGTGCCGGGGGCGCTACGGGGTCCGGTTCCGCGGTGTTCCTCCGGACGCGCGGCCCCCGCATCCGTACCGCGCCCAAGGGTGATCCGCGCCAGCAGGCTCTCGGCGGTGTGCCCGGCGCGCGCGGCGTGGGTCGGGGCCAGACAGTCGGCGACCAGCTCCCGCCAGAAGGGCGGCAGCTCGTGGTGCAGCCTCAACCGGGCGCGGCCGTCGGCGTATTCCTGTGTGGCGGCGCCGCGCGAGACCGGGGTGGCGCCGGGGAACGGCGGGGCCCCGGACGCGAACGCCTCGTGGATCATGACGCCCAGCGCCCAGATGTCCACGCTGGGCCGGATCTCGACGCCCCGCTCGCCCAACGGGGCCTTCCAGCGCTCCGGGGGCAGGTAGTCCGCGGTCCCCATGGGCGGGGCGTAGCCGTGGGTTCCCAGGGTGCCGGTCAGTTCCGTGGCGAGCCCGAAGTCCGAGAGCCTGACCGACCCGTCCGCCATGATCAGGACGTTCTCCGGTTTGAGGTCCCCGTGCACCCAGCCGCTGCCGTGGAGATGGGCCAGCCCCTCACAGATGCCGACGATCAGGAGCGCCGCTTCCTCCTCGGTCACCCCGGTGTCCAGCAGGTCCCTCAGACTGCCCCGGGCCCGCTCCATGACCAGCACGATCGCCCCGTCCAGACTCGGCCGGTCCGGGTCGCTGAGGACGACGGAGTCCAGGAGCCGGATCAGCCTCGGGTGCGGGGACCGGCGGCCGAGTTCGACCTCCCGCCGGGCGGACTCCGCGACCTTGCGTGCTTGGCGCGGCGCGAGTCCGGCGGTCTGCAGGAACTTCAGCGCGACCTCCTCGCCGCCGTCCACGGCCCGTGCGGAATGGACGGTCGACCAGCCGCCGGCCCCGATCAGTTCGGCGACCTCCCAGCGGGCCACGCGGTAGCCGCGCGGGGGCAGTTCCGTACGGTCGCTTCCCGATGCCCCGGCCGAGCCGTGCATGCTCTCCCCCTCGCGCGTTCGCGTCCCGCGTTCCGTCCCGCCGCCCCGTCTCCCCCGGCCCTCGGGCCCTGCGGCCCTGCCGTCGCCCGCCGCTAGCGCGGGCCCGCGCCCGCCCGTGGCGGCAGCAGCCCGAGGTGCTCCTCGCGCACGAGGCCGAACCGCAGCGCGACGGCGACGACCGTCTCCCTCTTGCCGTTGCGACGGGCGCCCCGGCCGGACTCGCCCTCCCCCGGTCCGCGCAGCCGCATCTTCTCCTCGGCGAGGTAGTCGATGTGTGCGCTGACCGCCCGGCCCGTGAGCCCGGCGCCCCCGGCCAGTGGCTTCAGCCGCTCGACGATCTGCGGGGTGGTCGGCACCGCCAGCGGGGATTCGTCCCGCAGTCTCGGCTCGCAGAGCGCGACCAGGACGAGGAAGTACATGGCCGTCTCGTCCAGGGAGTACGCCGTGACGGTACGGCTCCCCCATCCGGCGCCCGTGCTGTCCGGATCCAGATAGACGTGGTCCGGAGCGAAGACCTGGAAGGCGACGGTGGTGCCGCTGCGGGTGGGCAGCACGACACGGGAGAACTCGAAGGGAATGGGCGCCGCGGCCCGTCGTGGCGGCACCCTCAGGTACTCCCCCGCTCCCTCGGGGTTCTCCACGAGGTAGCTCTGGGTCGTGCTGTGGTTGCTGAGCTGCCAGTGGTCGTCCGCCACCCGGATCTCCCCGGCCAGCCGGGAGATGGCCGGATCGTCGAGGCGCAGCTCGACCGGGGTCCTCGCGGAACCCCGGCCGAACCGCGCCGTCTCGCCGGGGCCGAGCCGCAGGGTCACGGCATCGGCGCAGCCCGGCTCGCCGGAGTCACCGCCGCCCCGCGGCAGGTGAATCACTATCCCGCTCATTGCCCCACCGCCCGCTCGGCCAGACCGCGCACGACCCGGATCCGCCTGCCGCACGCGGACGGATTCCCTGGTGATCGTCGTGCATTCGAAGAATGGAGGGGCGGGGCCGTCAAGGTCCATGACGTTTTTCGTCATATGACGGTGGGAGGTTGTCCCGTAAGAGATCCTCGAAGAGACGCCTGCGGCGGGTCAGGACGCCAGCACGCGGGCCTTCTCCGCGGTGAACTCCTCGTCGGTCAGCAGCCCCTGCGCCTTCAGCTCGGCCAGCGCGGTGAGCTGGCCGACCCGGTCGACCACGGGTGCCTGGGCGGCGGGGGCCGACGTGGGCCGGCTCGCGGCGAGCTGCGCCGCCGCCTGGGCCGCCGCCTGGTCCACGGCCGCCTGCTGCTGGGCTTCGGCGGCCATCTGCTGCTGGGCGCTGCGGTCGGCGGCGCTGCGCTGCATCCTTCCGGAGACCGCGGTGGCGGTACCGGCCACGACGGCCGTACGGGCCATCGCGCCGAGCAGTCCCGGTCGTCCCATCCGTCGACGCATGATGCCCCCTACTTCTCGTCCAGTGCGGCGATGGCGCGCACGACATCGGCCCGGGGTACCCGCTCCATGAAGAGCAGCTGCCCGTTCGAATCCCTGAGGGCGGCGGTCAGGCGGGCCGCCCAGGTGTTCTCCCAGACCACGACCAGGGCCGAGGACTCCGGCGGGAGGTCCTCCGCGACTCTCTCCAGGTCCTTGTCGCTCAGCAGGTCGAACTCCTCGCCCGTGACCCGGTGGAACACCTCGGCGACATCGGAGTCGGCGAGCTCGACCACGGAGACGGAACCGTCCCGTTCCTTGCGGACGAAGGTCAGGTCCAGGATCCGCACCGTTCCACTGTCCTGCAGCTGCCGCAGCGCGGGGGCCACCTCGCCGTTGAAGCGGTTGCCTTCGAACGCCACGACGGCGACGTCCACGGGGCCGACCGTCTCGGTCATGAGGCCAGTGGGCATGAGTGAGCCACCCTTCAGTCGAAATACCGAGAAATCGCCTGAAGGCAGCATATTCACTCGTCGGGAATCCGCACCTTGCCCGCCGGCCGAAGCCCCTCAGCCGAGGCCCCTCAGCCGAAGCGGCCCTGCACGTAGTCGGAGGTACGGGGGTCGGCGGGCGTGGAGAACACGGCCCGCGTGGGGTCCGTACTCCACGATCCGGCCCGGTGTGCCCTGCTCGGCCAGGAAGAAGGCGCACTGGTCGGAGACGCGCGCCGCCTGCTGCATGTTGTGCGTCACGATCACGATGGCGACCTCGTCGGCCAGCTCGCGGACGGTCTCCTCGATGCGGCGGGTGGAGGTCGGGTCCAGGGCCGAGCAGGGTTCGTCCATCAGCAGGATCCGCGGGCGGACCGCCAGGGAGCGGGCGATGCACAGGCGCTGCTGCTGGCCGCCGGAGAGGGCCCCGCCCGGCTGGCGGAGGCGGTCGCGGACCTCCTTCCACAGGCCGGCCTTGGTGAGGCACTCCTCCACCAGCACGTCCTTCTCGGGCCCCGAAGCGCGCGTGCCCGTCAGCTTCAGGCCGGCGGTGACGTTGCCGTAGACGGACATCGCCGGGAAGGGGTTCGGCTTCTGGAAGACCATGCCGATCCGGCGGCGCGCGTCGGTGAGCCGGCGGCCGCGGGCGTACACGTCCTCGCCGTCGAGCAGGACCTCCCCCGCCAGTTCGGCGCCGGGGATCAGCTCGTGCATGCGGTTCAGGATCCGCAGGAAGGTGGACTTGCCGCAGCCCGAAGGGCCGATCAGGGCGGTGACCTGGCCGCCGGGCATCGTCAGGGAGACCCGGTCGAGTACCTTGCGGCCGCCGAACCAGGCCGAGATGTCCCGGGCGTCCAGGGTGGACGCGCCGGTGGTGGGGATGGTGGGGAGGGGCATCGTCTGCTGCGACATCACGGCCTCGTTCACAGGAGGTTGGGCAGGAGGAGGGCGGCCCGGTCGGCGACCGCCAGGCCGCCAGGACCGGGAAGCCGACCAGCCAGGTGTGCCCGCGGCCCCAGCGGACCCGGGCCCAGGCCAGCGCCGCCGCGGCGAGCAGCAGCGCCTGCGCCCGCGGTGCGGGCCGATCCGCGGAAGACCCGGTCGGCCGGGTCCGCGCTCCTGGCGAGCGGACGGGGGGTGACGTGCTCGTCCTGCGGCGCTTCGGGAGGGATCACGGTGGTGGCGGTCATCGCAGGCCTCCCCCGCGCAGGGCCAGCCCGGGCGCGTCTCCGGCGCCGGGCAGGCGCAGGCCGCGCAGCCGCCGGGTGTAGGTGATCGCGGAGGCCACCTGGGCCCCGGCCGCGGCGGCCAGGAACAGCTGGCAGCTGTGGCGGCATTCGCGCTGGCGGCGGAAGGTGCGGGTGGACACGGCGGCGCAGTCGCCGTCGAGGGCGAGCTGCCAGGTCCAGGCGCCGGTGCCACCGGCGGTCGTGCCGGTGGACATGGTCACGAGCGGGGCGGCCTCTTCGATGCGCCCCTGGAGCCGTTCGACGGCCGCGCAGCAGTCGTCCAGGGTGCCGTGCACGTCCGGGCTTCGTCCCAGCTCGTGGTTGTTGGCGCCCACCAGGCGCCAGGTCACGGCGTCGGGCCCGCTGTCCGAGCCGTCCCGCCGTGCCCGGCGCAGTCCCACCGCCGTCTGCGCAGGCACGTGACGTCTCTCGACGTCCACCCATGAGACGAACAGAAAACGTGGTCGAGACATCGGGCCACCCCCTTCCCCACAAGCCGTGCGTGGACTGGATCCGGCCATCCACCCATGGCCGCGGCCATGACAATCCACGGGGCACAGCGCTCTGGGGCACACGGATCGGTGAAGCAGAAACGGAGAACATGTGAACGCGCGATGGGGGCGTACGCCCGGCGCACCCTCCAGATCACGCCAAAGTGACGATTCATCAGGTCAGTTGTCCCGGACTCTTGACTCTGGTTGGCGCAGTCGCGATTCTCGACGCAATGCTTGCGCGGGACATGACAATCAGGCGCCAGGGTGGTCATGCCCACGGTGGACTGTGTCCTCGACCGCGCCCTCCGCCGACCGAGGACGTGAGTAGTGGCCATGAGCCGACACCCGCACCCCCGCCCCAGACGCAAACCCCTCGCGGTCCTGACGCTGCTGCTCGGCCTGCTGGCCATGGTGCTCGGCCCCGTGCCGGGCGCGGCGGCCGACGCGGGCTGGTGGAACCCCACCGCACGGCCCGCGCCCGATTCCGGGATCAACGTGACCGGCGAGCCCTTCAAGGGCACCGACGCCCAGGGCAACGTACGGGGCTTCGTGGACGCCCACGACCACATCATGTCCAACGAGGGCTTCGGCGGCCGGCTGATCTGCGGCAAGCCCTTCTCCGACCTCGGGGTCGCCGACGCGCTCAAGGACTGTCCCGAGCACTACCCGGACGGCAGCCTCGCGATCTTCGACTTCGTCACCAAGGGCGGTGACGGCAAGCACGACCCCGACGGCTGGCCGACCTTCAAGGACTGGCCCGCCCACGACTCGCTGACCCACCAGCAGAACTACTACGCCTGGATCGAGCGGGCCTGGCGCGGTGGCCAGCGCGTGCTCGTCAACGACCTCGTCACCAACGGCGTGATCTGCTCGGTCTACTTCTTCAAGGACCGCAGCTGCGACGAGATGACCGCCATCCGTCTGGAGGCGAAGAAGAGCTACGACATGCAGGCCTACATCGACAAGATGTACGGCGGCCCCGGCAAGGGGTGGTTCCGCATCGTCACCGACTCCGCGCAGGCCCGCGAGGTCGTCAAGCAGGGGAAGCTCGCCGTCGTGCTCGGCGTCGAGACCTCCGAGCCCTTCGGCTGCAAGCAGATCCTGGACATCTCGCAGTGCAGCAAGCAGGACATCGACAAGGGTCTGGACGAGCTGTACGGGCTCGGCGTGCGCAGCATGTTCCTGTGCCACAAGTTCGACAACGCCCTGTGCGGGGTGCGCTTCGACGAGGGCGCCCTGGGAACGGCCATCAACGTCGGGCAGTTCCTGTCGACCGGCACCTTCTGGCAGACCGAGCAGTGCAAGGGCCCGCAGCACGACAACCCGATCGGACTCGCGGCCGCGCCCAACGCCCAGAAGGAGCTGCCCGCCGGGGTGGCGGTACCCTCGTACGCCTCGGGCGCCCAGTGCAACACCCGCGGTCTCACCGACCTCGGTGACTACGCGGTGCGCGGCATGATGAAGCGCAAGATGATGCTCGAAGTGGACCACATGAGCGTCAAGGCCGCGGGCCAGGCCTTCGACATCCTGGAGTCCGAGTCGTACCCGGGCGTGATCTCCTCCCACAGCTGGATGGACCTCGGCTGGATGGAGCGGCTCTACAAGCTCGGCGGTTTCGTCGCCCAGTACATGAGCGGCTCCGAGGCCTTCAGCGCCGAGGCCAAGCGCACGGACGCCCTGCGCGAGAAGTACCACGTCGGCTACGGCTACGGCACCGACATGAACGGCGTCGGCGGCTGGCCCGGCCCGCGCGGCGCCGACGCGCCCACCCCGGTCACGTACCCGTTCCGCAGCACCGACGGCGGCTCGGTCATCGACAAGCAGACCGCCGGCCAGCGCACCTGGGACTTCAACACCGACGGCGCCGCGCACTACGGCATGGTGCCCGACTGGATCGAGGACATCCGGCTGGTCGGCGGGCAGGGCGTGGTGGACGACCTGTTCCAGGGCGCCGAGTCCTACCTGCGCACCTGGGGCTCCACCGAGCAGCACAGGGCCGGAGTGAACCTCGCGGCCGGCGCGGCCTCCTCCGCGAGCTCGGCGGAATGGTGGAACCCGTTCGTCAACTTCGCGTCCGGCAAGGCCGTGGACGGCGACCGGGGAAGCCGGTGGGCCAGCGAATGGAACGACGACCAGTGGATCCAGCTCGACCTGGGCTCGGTGAACCTGGTCAAGCGGGTCACCCTCGACTGGGAGGCCGCGTACGGGAAGTCGTACCGCATCGAGGTCTCCACGGACGGGGCGAACTGGCAGACGGCCTGGTCCACGACCACCGGTGACGGCGGTCTGGACACGGCGCAGTTCGCCGGGGTCCCGGCCCGGTACGTACGCGTCCACGGAGCGGGACGCGGCACGCAGTGGGGTTACTCCCTGTACGAAGTCGGCGTATACAGCAGCTGAGAGAGGTCGCGCGCGGCGTCCGGGGGCGGTTCGGCCCCCGGACGCCGCGCGCGGAGCACCACAAGGAACGAGGGGGACGCGTACATGGCACGGATGCCGCTGACCGACCGGCGCACGCAGCTGACGGAGGCCGCGATCCGCGCGATGACACGCGACGGGGTGTCGCGGACCACGACCCGGTCGATCGCCGCCGAGGCCGGCGTGTCCCTGAGCGTCTTCCACTACTGCTTCGACTCCAAGCAGGCCCTGCTGGAATCGGTCATGGAGTCGATCACCGGCCACTACATCACGCTCGTGAAGGCGGCGATCCAGCCCCGGGAGACCCTGCGCGAGACCGTCCGGGCGGGCTTCCAGGCCTACTGGGACCACGTGGCGGCCCGGCCGGGCGAGCACATGCTCACCTACGAGCTCACCCAGTACGCCCTGCGGCAGCCCGGGTTCGGGCATCTGGCGCGCAGGCAGTACGAGTTGTACTGCGAGACGTACGGGGAGCTGCTCGAGGAGCTGCGCCGGATCACCCCGTTCGAGCTGAGCGTCCCTGTGTCCGTGCTGGCCCGCTACCTCGCGGCCATGACGGACGGGGTGACCCTGAACTTCCTCGCCCTCGGCGACGAGAAGGCGGCCTCCGAGATCCTCGACATGATCGCCGACCACGTGGCCGGGCTCGCCCGCGAAAGCTGACGCCTACTCAGCTCGCCACCCGGAAGCCGATGTTGGACGTGGAGCTGTCGGGGGTGTTGGAGCTGCGGGCGGCGACCCGGTAGCGGTTGCAGTACGAGTCGTGGCACAGGAACGAGCCCCCGCGCATGGCCCGCGAGGTGCGGTCCGGCCCGAACCAGTCGGAGCACCACTCCCACACGTTGCCGACCGCGTTGTAGAGCCCGTACCCGTTGGGGCGGTGGGACTTCACGGGCACGGTGCCCAGGTGCGGCCCGGTGGGGCGGTCGGGGAACTCGCCCTGCCAGATGTTGAGCATGGTGCTGTTGCCCGGGGAGAGTTCGTCGCCCCAGGGGTAGCGGCGCTGCTCCAGGCCGCCGCGGGCCGCGTACTCCCACTCGGCCTCGGTGGGCAGCCGGGTGCCGGACCAGGAGCAGTAGGCCTGGGCGTCGTTCCAGGAGACGTGGACCACGGGGTGGTTCTGCCGGGCGGCGATCGAGGACCCGGGGCCTTCGGGGTGCTTCCAGTCGGCTCCGGACACCGCCCGCCACCACGGGACGCCCGCCACGGCAGGCGCTGCGTCCGCGAGCTCCTGCGCCAGCAGACCGGCGAAGACGAAGGAGAACCCGAACTCCTGGGCCTCTGTGACATGGCCGGTGGCCTTGACGAAGGTGGCGTACTGGGCGTTGGTCACCGTGGTCGGCCCGATCCGGAAGGGAGTCACCTCCACCTCACGGACCGGGCCCTCACCGTCGGCCGGGAATCCGTCCGCGTCCTGCGTGCCCATGAGGAACCGCCCGCCGGGCAGATCGAGCAGCCCGCGGGCCCGGCGGGCCGCAGGAGCTGCGGGAGCCGCCGGAGCCGCGAGAGCGGAGGGAACCGCGGGCACGGCGAGCAGCGGGGCGGCGGCCGGGGCGTGCTGCCCCGGGGCGCAGCAGGAGGGAAGCGGCAAAGACACGGTGGCTCCGGTGAGTACGTACGGATCTAGCGGGTGCGGTCGGCGGCGAGCTGGGCCGCCAGGGCGGGGATTCCCAGGTCCCGTTCCTGCGCCGGGGTGGCCTGGTAGAGCTTGTTGGTGAGCTGGTAGGGGTCGGCCGCGAGGTCGTAGTACTCGCGGAACTTCACCTGCCCGGTGCCGGACACCGTGCCGCTCGCATCGGTGTGCAGGGCGTAGTACTCGACGTACTGCTCGTCCTTGGCCACGTAGGAGGACCAGGTGTTGTGGTCGGCTCCGGTGCCCTGCTTCCACCATTCGACGAGGAGGTGGTCCCGGCTGTACGGGGTCAGCAGCGAACTGCCGTCCTGCGGGGTGTCGGGGCTGATTCCGGCGGCGTCGAGGATGGTGGGCGCGATGTCGATGTTGGCGACGATGCGGTCGTCCACGGTACCGGCGCTTAGTCCCCCGGCGGGCCAGGAGACGTAGAACGGCACCTCGTGGGCGGGGGCGTAGGGCACCGACTTGGCGGTCCAGCCGTGGTCGGCCCAGCCGAAGCCGTTGTCGCCGATGTAGATGACGAGGGTGTTCTCCAGCTGGCCGAGGGCCGCCAGCTTGTCCTTGAAGGCCTGGACGGCGTCGTCCACGGACAGCAGCGTGCGCAGCTGCTCGGCGCGGATGCGGCGGCCGTCGGCGAGGGTGCCGGTGGCGTTCTGGATGTAGGGCGGCTTGTCGCTGCGGTCGTCCTCGGTGACGGAGGGGCGCCCGTTCCACTCGGGAACGGCGGTGCCCGCGTACTTGGGCTCGGGGGTGCGAGGCCCGTGCGAGGCGTACGGGGTGACGTAGGCGAACCAGGGGCGGTCGTCGGTGGCCGCCTTGTCCAGGAAGGCCAGCGTCCGGTTCTTGATGATGTTCGTGGTGTAGCCGTTGATCGTCTGGACCGTGCCGTCGACGTTCCAGTTGGCGTCCACGTACGCGGGCTGGAGCAGCGCGAATTCCTCGAAATGCGGCGGAGCGTCGGCGAGTTTCCAGGAATTCAGGTATTTGCCGAACAGTCCGGTGCGATATCCGGCCTGCTTCAGATAGCGCTGGACGGTGGTGTTCTGGTCCAGGGCCGCCGCCGAAGCGTTGTTGCGGACCCCGTGGTTGTGGGCGTAGCGGCCGGAGAAGACCGAGGACCGAGAGGGTGCGCACAGGGGGGTGGTGACGTGGCCGTGGGTGAACTTCACGCCCTGGCCGGCTATCCAGCCGATGGTCTTCTGGATCGCCCAATCGGTGTGTTTGGGCTGGTCATCGGTGACGATCAGCAGAATGTTCGGACGGCCGGCGGAAGCCGTCCCGGCGGCTGCCGCGGGCGTGGCAGCCACCGCCTGGCCGATCGCGGGCACGGCGGTCGCGGCTGCCGCCGCTGCCGTGCCCGCGAGGAATCCTCTCCGGCTGACCTGCGTCCGGGCTCTCTCGCTCATCGGTATTTCCTCCTGCTCGAAGGGGAAATGGTGTGGCGGCCACTGCCATGCCCCCAGAGCGTAAAGGGAGCCGAAAGCCCTTTCCATGTACGGCGTGTGAAATGACGTCAGGGACTGTTACGTGGGCAGCCCCACGGCCCGCTCGCCCGCGCGGCGCTTCTGGATGACGACGGCGACGACCAGCAGGGTCCCCTGGGCGACGTTCTGCCAGAACGGGTTGACGCCCTGCACGGTCAGTCCGTTGTCGAGGGCGCCGAGCAGGGTGATGGCGAGCAGGGTGCCGCCGACACCGCCCTTGCCGCCCGCCAGCAGGCAGCCGCCGAGGGCCGCCGCGGTGATGGCCTTGAGCTCCAGTCCCTCGCTGCCGGAGACCGGGTGGCCGAAGCCGGTGCGGGCGGTGAGCAGGACGCCCGCGAAGGCGGCCACGACTCCGGCGAGTCCGTAGACGGCGATCAGGTACTTGTTGATGTGGATGCCCGCGAGCCGGGCGGCCGTGTCGTTGCCGCCGATGGCGTAGATGTTGCGGCCGATGTCGGTGTACTTCAGCAGCAGGTGGATGGCGACGGTGACCAGGGCGAGCACCCACAGCAGGACCGGGATGCCGAGGACCGCGCCGTTCGCCAGGAAGACGAAGACGTCGTCCCCGCTGACGTACCCCTGGGCGGCGCCGTTGGACAGCAGCTGCGCCACTCCCTTGTAGGCGGCCAGCGTGGCGAGGGTGGCGATCACCGGGTTGATCCGGCCGTAGACGATGACCGCCCCGTTGACCAGCCCGGCCAGCAGTCCGACACCGAGGGCGGCGGCGATGCCGAGCAAGGCGTTCGAGCCGGTGGAGGTGAACACCATCGCGGAGACCACCGAGGCCACGCCCACCTGGGAGCCGACGGAGATGTCCAGGGCGCCGCAGATGATCACCACGGTCTGTACGAGGGCGAGCAGCCCGGAGATGGTCACCGCGTCGCCGATGACCTTGATGTTGGCCCAGGTCAGATAGGCGGAGTTGAGGGAACCGAAAAGGGCCAGGACCAGCACGAGGGCGCCGATCAGGCTGAGGTTCTGGCCGCCGATCCCGGCGAGGGCGGCGGCCGCCCGGCGCCGGGCACCGCCCCGGCCCGCGGGGGCGGCCGGCCCGGTCGCGTCTTCCTGCGTGGGTGCCTGTGCGGGTGCCTGCGCCGCGCGCGCCGCCGGGGTCGCCTTCATGTCCGTACTCCGTCTTCGCTCAGGTCGTCCGCCATGGCCAGCGCGAGGACGGCTTCCTCCGTGGCCTCCTCCCGGCCGAGCTCGCCGGTGATCCGGCCGCCCTGCATGACGAGGATCCGGTCCGCGAGGCCCAGCACCTCGGGCAGTTCCGAGGAGATGACCAGGAGGGCCGTACCGGCCTCGGCCAGGTCCGCGATGATCTGGTAGATCTCGGCCTTGGCTCCCACGTCGATCCCGCGCGTGGGCTCGTCGAGGATCAGGACCTCGGGTCTGCGGGCCAGCCAGCGGGCGAGCACCACCTTCTGCTGGTTGCCTCCGGACAGGGTGCGGACCTCGCGCTCGATGGACGGTGCGCGCACCCGCAGCCGGTCGGTGTACTCCCGGGCCAGCTCCCGCTCGGCCGCGCGCCGTACGAAGCGCAGCCGGCTGAGCCGGTCCAGCACCACCAGGGCGGTGTTGTCGCGGATCGAGCGGTCCAGGAAGAGGGCCTGGGACTTGCGTTCCTCGGGGGCGAGGCCGATGCCGGACCGGACCGCGTCGGAGGGCCTGCGCAGCCGCAGGGTCCGGCCGCCCACGCGGATGGTCCCGGCGCGCAGCGGGAGGTCTCCGGCGAGGGCGCGGGCCAGTTCGGAGCGGCCTGCGCCGACGAGTCCGGCCAGGGCCACCACCTCTCCGGCCCGGACCTGGAAGCTGATGTCGCGGACGTCGTCGGTGGTGACCTCGCGGACGTCGAGGACCACGCGGTCGGTGGCCACGCGGGTGCGGGCGAACATCGCGGACAGGTCCCGGCCGACCATCATGCGGACGATCTCGGCCTCGTCGGTGTCCCCGGCCTCCTTCACCCCGACCAGTGCGCCGTCGCGCAGGACGGCCACCCGGTCGGCCAGCCGGAAGATCTCCCGCATCCGGTGGGACACGTAGACGACGGCGAGGCCCTGTTCCCGCAGGCGCCGGATGAGGGCGAAGAGGGACTCCACCTCGTGCTCGGAGAGCGAGGAGGTGGGTTCGTCGAAGGCGATCACCTTGGCGTCGCCGGTCAGCGCCCGCAGGATCTCCACGAGTTGGCGCTGGGCGGCGGTGAGGTGGATGCCGAGGGTGTCGGGGTCGAGGACCTTCTCGAATCCGATGCGGACCAGGTCGGCTTCGAGGCGCCGGCGCAGGGCGGCCCGGTCGAAGCGGCGGGCGCCGCGGGTCGGCAGGGCGCCGAGGTAGACGTTCTCGGCGACGCTGATGTGCGGCACGATCTCGGGTTCCTGCGGGATGAGCCGGATCCCGGCCGACCGGGCGTCGGCCGGGGAGTGGAGGTGCAGCTCGGTGCCGTCGAGCAGCACCGAGCCGGAGTCGGCCGGCAGATCACCGCAGACGATCTTCAGCAGCGTGGACTTGCCCGCGCCGTTCTCGCCCATCAGCGCGGTGACCGTACCGGCCGGGAACTCCAGCGAGATCCCCCGCAGCGCCGGGACCCCGGCGAAGGTTTTGGAGACCTCCGCCACGCGGAGTCCGGCCGCTCGTGTGGCGTTCATCGTGTGCACGCACCTCCCTCACTTGCAGCCGAAGCCCGCGGCCTTCCAGCTCCCCGCGTCGACCATCTTGGTCGGGGCGAAGGATTCGGGGGTGAACGGAGTCCCGTTCTTCAACTTGTCGTACATCGCCTGGACGGCCAGCTTCCCGACCTCGTCACCGGGGATGTAGAGCGCGGCCCGCATCCCGTTGTCGGCGCCGGCCTGCCAGTCCTTGCAGGCCAGGTAGGCCCCGAGGCCGACCCCGATGATGTCGGCGCCCTTGACGCCCGCGTTGTTGAGGCCCTTCACCCCGCCCGAGACGTTCTCGTCGTTGCAGCCCATGACCACCCAGTGTTTGACGCCCTGGTTGGCCGTGACCGTCGCCTCCACCTTGGACTGGGATCCGGCCGGAGTGTTGTCCGTGCCGAGCTCGACGGCCTGCACCTCCGGCCCCCCGGCCTGCTTCCAGGCGGCCTTGGCCCCGTTGATCCGATCGGTGCAGACGGTGGTGTCCTGCTTCCAGGCGTAGATGATCCGGGTGTCCGCCGCGCTCCACCGGGCCTTGGCGAACTCGGCCGCGGCCCGCTTGCCGATCTCCGTACCCATCTGCGTACCGGAGAAGCCCACCCGTGCCACCAGGTCCGCCTTGTCGCAGTCGGCGGGCTTGGGTCCGCTGGCGCACACCTGGTCGTCCGAGGTCAGGAGGGTGACCCCGGCCTTCTTCGCCTCGGCGACCACCTGCGGGCCGACCGCGGACTCCGGCACGACGATGATGATCCCCTTGTTCTTCTGCGCGATGGCCGACTTGACCTCGGTGATCGTCTTCGAGGCGTCGTTCCCAAGGTTGACCACCGTGAGCTTGACGCCCAGCTCCTCGGCCTTCTTCTTGGCGCCCGCGGCCTCGGAGACGAAGTACTCCTGATCGCCCTGCTTCTGCAGGTAGGCGATGGAGATCTGTCCGCTCACGGTCCCGCCGTCCCCGGCGCCGCCGCCGTCCCCCTCACCGGAGGGTTTGCCGGAGGAGCAGGCGGCGACGGTCAGCGCGAGGGCGAGCACGCCGGTCAGGGCGGCGGTGCGGCGCGATCTGGCGGGGTTCGATTGCGTGGACATCTACGGGTACTCCCTCTTCGGGTCGGTCAGTTGCAGGTCAGCTGGGGAGCCGCCCAGTCCGCGTGGTCGGAATTGATGCCGTTGCCGCCGTCGGTGACGACGAGCTTCAGCGTCTGGCCGCCGGTCAGGTCGGCGGTGAGCCTCTTCGCCGGGTCGGCCGTGGTCAGCAGCCCGCTGTCGGCGACCTTCACCGCGTCCCGGTAGATCTGGAAGACCACCGAGCCGTTGGAGGACTTCTCGTCGTCGACCCCGACGTCCACGGTCAGCGCCGTGCACACCCCGCCGAGGTGGTAGCTGATGCTGCTGGCCGCGTGCACGCCCAGGCCCTTGGCGTACGTGGCCCCGTTGACGGTGAGGGTCCTGCCGTCGCCCGCGGCCTGCTCGCCGTTGCTCCGGTCCTTCTCCACCGGCCCCCAGCCACTGCTCGCGCCGGTCCAGGAGAGGCTGGACAGCGCGGTGGTGCCGGAGGGCGGGACCACCAGGGGCCCCGGGGTGATCCGGTAGACGACGGTGGCGTGCGCGGGCACCGAGACGCTGATGTTCCCGGTGGTGTTCGTCGTCACCGCCTTGCTCCACAGGTCCTTGAGGGAGTACGGGGCGCGGTTGCCGAGGCCGAGCGCGTCCATCGTGGTGGAGAGGGTGGCGGTGGAGCCGTTCTCGTTGGTCAGGGAAACCGCCCGGTCGCCGTTCTTCAGCTCCTTGACCATGACGACCTGGCCGCCGTTGGCGGACACCACGGCGCCCTGCTTGCCGAGCGGGTCCTGGTCGAGGGCGATGACATCGGCGTTCGAGAGGATGTCGAAGGTCTCGGTGCTCGCCTTGCGCAGATCGGAGCCGATCAGCAGCGGCGCGGACATCATCGACCAGAGGCTGAAGTGGGTGCGGTACTCGGCCGCGGTCATCCCGCCGTTGCCGACTTCCAGCATGTCGGGGTCGTTCCAGTGGCCCGGTCCGGCGTACGCGGCGAGCTGCTGGTTCGCGTGCGCGATGCCGATCATCGAGGACCAGCTGTCGCCGATGTCCCCGGTGGTGCGCCACAGGTGGCCGACGTCCGCCGCCCAGGTCCACGGCTGGTTCTGGCCCCACTCGCACAGCGAGTACACGATCGGGCGGCCGGTGTTCTTCAGCGCGTTGCCCATGTCGGTGTACCGCTTCTTGGCGTCCACGCCCTGGTTGTTGCAGTTGTCGTACTTGAGGTAGTCGACCCCGAAGGAGGCGAACAGGTTGGCGTCCTGCTGCTCGTGGCCGAGTCCGCCCGGGAACCCGGCGGTATCGCAGGTCTTCGTGCCGGCGCTGGTGTAGATGCCGAACTTCAGCCCCTTGCCGTGCACGTAGTCCGCGACGGCCTTGATCCCGTTCGGGAAGCGCACCGGGTCGGGGACCAGATTGCCGGAGGCGTCCCGGTTGGGCAGGGCCCAGCAGTCGTCGAGGTTGACGTACTGGTACCCGGCCGCTTTGAGGCCCTTGGAGACGAAGAGGTCGGCGATGCCCTTGACCATGGCCTCGTTGAACTCGGCCCGGCAGTGGGTGGAGTTCCAGTTGTTGAAGCCCATGGGCGGGGTGAGGGCCTGCCCGTCGGCCACGGCCGCGGCGGGCGAGGCGGCGGCCACCGCGAGGGCGCCCGCCAGCAGCGGGAGCGCCGCGAGGGCCGTGGTCAGGCGGCGGCCGAAGGTGGTGCTGCGTAACGCGTACACGAACGGCTCCTTGGGGAAGGGGTCAGCCGAGGGGTGCGACACGGGGAAACGTGTGCGGAAGCGCGCGTTCGGACCGGCGGGATTTCCGCACAATCCCTCAGGACCGAACGGACTCCACCGCGAAGGCCCACATCACACTGCCGTTGCCCCCACAAGTCAAGGAGATGAGCACAACTGCGGGCAAGAACAGGCCTGTTGGGGTCTGTTGACTTCTGATCGACCCCTCAGGATGCTTTCGGGATGGTCGACAACGGCAATCTGCTGGCCCATCAGCGCCGGGCCCTCATCCTCGAAGAGGTGCGCAAACGCGGCGGGGTCCGGGTGAACGAGCTGACCCGGACCCTGAGCGTCTCCGACATGACCGTCCGCCGGGACCTGGACGCCCTCGCCCGCGAGGGGCTGCTGCGCAAGGTGCACGGCGGCGCCGTGCTCGGCGGCGAACCCAGCAGCCACGAGCCCGGGTTCGAGACCAAGTCCGAGTGGGAGACCGCCGCGAAGGGGGCCATCGCCCGGGCCGCCGCCGCCCTGGTGATGCCGGGATCGGCGATCGCCCTGTCCGCCGGAACCACCACGCACGCCCTGGCCAAGGAGCTCACCGAGGTCGCGGAGCTCACCGTGGTCACCAACTCGATCCGCACGGCCGAGGTCTTCGAAGCCGCGCGCCGCTCCGGGTCCACCACCACGGTCGTGCTCACCGGCGGGATCCGGACCCCCTCGGACGCCCTCGTCGGCCCCATAGCCGACCAGGCCATCCGCGGCCTGCACGTGGACCTGCTCTTCCTCGGCTGCCACGGACTGGGCACCGCGACCGGGCTGACCACCCCGAACCTCGGGGAGGCCGAGACCAACCGGGCGTTCCTGCGTTCGGCCCGGCGCAGCGTGCTGCTCGCCGACCACACCAAGTGGTCGGCCGTCGGGCTCACCACCTTCGCCGCCCTCGACGAGGTCGACGTACTGATCACGGACGCGCTGCCCCGGGAGGAGGCCGCGGCCGTGACCGAGCGGGTCGGCGAGGTCGTCCAGACCTCCGTGCCCCACGGGGAGCAGGCCTGGTGAGGTAACCCGGGAAGGGCCGGCGGGGTCAGTCCAGGGCCGGATGGACCTCGGGATGCCTGTCCCACCAGACCCGGTGGAAGGGGTTGTTGTCCACGTTGGCCAGGTAGGCCAGGGCCGCCGAGCGGTAGAAGAGATCCGCCTGCCGGGTCGAGACCGTCGAGCGGTTCCAGGCGAGCCGGATGCGCCCCGTGACCGGTGCGCCGATCAGGGGCCGCACCACCGTGCCCGCGACGGCCGGGGCGGTGGGCTGGCACAGGGAGACGGCGCGGCCCGCGGAGATCAGGTCGTACTGCATCATGCGGTCGGTGATCCGGTAGCGCAGCGAGGGGGCGAACCCGGCCTTCGCGCAGGCCTCGACGAGCGCCTCGGGGCCGCCGTCGTCGTCCTCCACCAGGGTCATCCACTGGTCTTCGGCCAGGTCGGCGAGGTCGAGGGCTTCGAGCCGGGCCAGCGGGTGCCGTGCGGACAGCCGGATGCAGAAGGGCTCCCTGGAGACCAGGGTCCGGGCCATGACCCCTCCGGGCAGCGGGACCTCGTGGTCGTTCACCTCGCCGTACACGATGACGTCGTAGCGGCCCGCACCGAGCATCCGTACCAGCGCCGTCACCGAGTCCTCCAGGTCCACGGTGATCTCGCGGCCGGCCAGGGCCAGGTCCTGCTGTGCGATCAGGCCGTCGACGAGCACGAGCAGGATGCAGCCCAGGCGCAGCGGGGCGCCGGCCGTCCGGGCGCGGGTCTCGGCTCCGAGGGCGTCCATCTCGCTGAGCACCCGGCGCGCCTTGGCGAGGACGAACTGGCCGAGGGGGGTGGGTTCCACCCCGCGCCGGCCGCGGACGAAGAGTTCGCCGCCGGTGACCCGCTCGATCCTTCGCAGCTGGGCGGAGAGCGCCGGCTGTGAGACGCCGAGCCTCCGTGCCGCTCCCCCCAGGCTGCCGGTTTCCGCTATCTGGCAGACGGCTTGCAGATGCCTCAACTCCAGCTGCATCCCGGCAGCTTACGCAGCGTCACCCGCCCGCACCATAACGCCGGTCTTATGCGCGCAGAGATGTCCCGATCTCGTCATGGACACGCCCATACTCAGCCGCGAACGCCGAATTCTCATCTCTTTCTCACCCCCCACACAGAATCGGAGTGGACTCTTGCAGCCCACCAGATGGATGGCCGCAGCCGCGGCCATGGTGCTGACCGCCGGCCTCGCCGGCACGCTGGCCGGCACCGCCTCCGCCGCTCAGAGCGCGGACCCCGCACCCCCGACCAAGGCCGAACGGGCGGTCGCCGCAGCGGACGCGGCCGTGCGCAGCGGCCTCGACACCCTGGTCAACTCGCCCCAGCAGCAGTACGAGCGGCGCCTGGTCACCCCCTGGGTGAAGGACCTGTACTCCGTCGCGTACGAGCGCAGCTACCGCGGCCTTCCGGTCGTCGGCGGCGACGCGGTGGTCCTCGCCGACGGCGAGGGCCGGGTCCGCACCCTCCAGTCGGCCTCCGCGGCCGTCATCGACGTGGCGACCACCCCGTCGGTCACGGCGAAGGCCGCCGAGGCCGCCTCGCGCGGCGAGCAGGCCGCCACCGACCGGGTCCAGAGCAGCCGGCTCGTCGTCAAGCTCAAGGACGACAAGTCCGTCCTGGCCTGGGAGACGGTGCTCATCGGGCGGAGCGCCACCGCGCCCAGCAAGCTGCACGTCTTCGTGGACGCGCGCACCGGCAAGGTCATCGACCGCTTCGACGAGGTGGTCGCGGGCACCGGGACCAGCAAGTGGAACGGCCCGAACCCGCTGACCATCAGCACCACCGCCTCGGGCTCCACGTACTCCTTGCGCGACCCGAACCGGCCCGGTCTGAGCTGCGCGGACTACAGCACCGGAACCGTCTTCTCCAAGTCCTCGGACTCCTGGGGCACCGGCAACGCCACGTCCAAGGAGACCGGCTGCACGGACCTGATGTTCGCGGCGCAGAAGCAGTGGGACATGCTGAGCCAGTGGCTCGGCCGCAACGGCGTCAGCGGCAACGGCCAGAGTTTCCCGGGCAAGGTCGGCCTGAGCGACCTGAACGCGTACTGGGACGGCAGCTCGGTCACCATCGGGCACAACAGCGCGAACGAGTGGATCGCCGGCGTGGACGTGGTGGCCCACGAGTACGGGCACGCCATCGACTCCAACACCCCCGGCGGCACCAGCGGCCAGGAGGCCGGTCTGGGCGAGGCCACCGGTGACATCTTCGGCGCGCTGACCGAGGCGTACGCCAACGAGCCCTCGCCGTACGACACTCCGGACTACCTCGTCGGCGAGATGATCAACCTCCAGGGCAACGGTCCGATCCGCAACATGTACAACCCGTCGGCCATCAACAACAACCCGTCCTGTTACAGCTCCTCGATACCCAACACCGAGGTGCACGCGGCGGCGGGCCCGCTGAACCACTGGTTCTACCTGCTCGCCGAGGGCACCAGCCCGGGTGGCGGCAAGCCGAACAGCAGCACCTGCAACCAGTCGACGCTGACCGGCGTCGGCGTGCAGAACGCGGGCAAGATCTTCTACGGCGGCATGCTCCTGAAGACCTCCAGCATGTCGTACAAGAAGTACCGTACGGCGACGCTGAGTTCCGCCAAGTCGCTGGACGCCACCTGCGACCTGTTCAACAAGACCAAGGCCGCCTGGGACGCCATCAGCGTGCCCGCCCAGTCCGGTGACACGACCTGTACCCCGAGCGGCCAGAACAGCGACTTCTCGCTCTCGCTGAACCCGTCCTCGGGCACCGCCCAGCAGGGCGCCTCGACCACCACCACCGTGGCCACGGCGATCTCCACCGGCACGGCCCAGCAGGTGACCCTCACCGCGTCCGGCCTGCCGGCCGGGGTGAGCGCCTCCTTCAGCCCGGCCACCGTGCAGTCCGGCCAGTCCTCGACGCTGACCCTGACCGCGACGTCCAACGCGGCTCCCGGGACCTCCACCGTGGTCGTCAAGGGCCAGGGCACCAGCCTCTCGCACACCGTCGACTACGCACTCACCGTGAGCGGCACCACGCCGCCCGACCCGACCGCGCCGAACATCGACGTGGCCGCCGTCCAGGCGCACCTGACCCAGCTGAACACCATCGCCTCCCAGAACGGCGGCAACCGCCGTGCGGGCAGCGCCGGTTACACCCAGTCGGTGGCGTACATCAAGGGCAAGCTGCAGGCCGCCGGCTACACGGTCACCGAGCAGAACTGCTCCTCCTGCACCTACCCGTCGAACAACCTGATCGCCGACTGGCCCGGCGGCCCCGCCGACCAGACGGTCATGTTCGGCTCGCACCTCGACAGCGTCTCGGCCGGTCCGGGCATCAACGACAACGGCTCGGGCTCCGCGACCCTGCTGGAGAACGCGCTGGTCCTCGCCCAGAAGAACCCGACGATGACCAAGCACGTGCGGTTCGCCTGGTGGACCGACGAGGAGCAGGGCCTCAACGGCTCGAAGTTCTACGTGGGCCAGCTGACCAGCACCCAGAAGTCGGCCATCAAGGCCTACTACAACTTCGACATGGTCGGCTCGCCCAACGGCGGCTACTTCATCAACAACGTCAACTCCACCGCCGCCGCGCCGCTCAAGGCCTACTGGACCTCGCTGAACCTCGCCCCGGAGGAGAACACCGAGGGCCAGGGCCGCAGTGACGACTACTCCTTCCAGCAGGGCGGCATCGCCACCTCCGGCTACGCGGCCGGCGCCAGCGCCCGCAAGACCTCCGCACAGGCCACGAAGTGGGGCGGCACCGCGAACGCGGCGTACGACTCCTGCTACCACAGCTCCTGCGACACCACGAGCAACATCAGCGCGACGGTCCTGGACCGCAGCGCCGACGGCGTCGCCTACACGATCTGGAACCAGGCCGTCGGCGGGACCACCCCGGCGCAGGACTTCTCGATCAGCACCTCCCCGGCCGCGGGCAGCGCGAACCCGGGCTCGAGCCTGACCTCCACCGTCGCCACCGGTACCGTCAGCGGCGCCGCCCAGACCGTCTCCCTGTCGGTCACCGGCGCCCCGGCCGGCGTGAGCGCGACGCTCAGCCCCACCTCCGTCCAGTCCGGCAGCTCCTCGACGCTCACCGTGTCGGTCGGGGCGAGCACCGCGCCCGGCACCTACACCCTGACCGTCACCGGTACCGGCACGGTCAGCCACGGCACCACCTACACGCTGACCGTCAACGGCGGCGGCACCTGCACCCCGCGCCAGGTCGTCTCCAACGGCGGCTTCGAGAGCGGCGCCAGCCCGTGGACCGCCACCTCGGGGGTCATCACCAACCAGGCCGGGCAGGCCCCGCACGGGGGCTCGTACATGGCGTGGCTGGTCGGCTACGGCCAGACCCACACCGACAGCGCCACGCAGTCCGTGACCATCCCGTCGGGCTGCGCCTCGTACCAGCTCGGCTTCTACCTGCACATCGACACCGACGAGACCGAGAACACCGTCTACGACACCTTCACGGTCTCGGTGGGCGGCCAGACGCTGGCGACCCTGTCCAACGTGAACGCGGCCTCCGGCTACACGCTCAAGACCTACGACGTCTCCCGGTTCGCCGGACAGACCGTCACCCTGAAGTTCCAGGGCGTGGAGGACCCGTCCCTGCAGACCTCCTTCGTCGTGGACGACGTCACCCTCCAGGTGAGCTGACGCCCGCCGCGACACCCTGATCCGAGAACCACCCGGGCTCCACCCGCCCCGGCCCACCGGCCGGGGCGGGTGGGGCCCGCTGCCGTGTGCCGGTGCCTCGCGGTCCGGGCCCCGGCGGTGTATGCAGGAGGCATGGATCCTCGGCCGCCGTACCCACGCACACGCCGGTTGCGGGAATCGCGCGCGGTGCTCCTGTCGGTCCCGTTCTTCCTGATCGCGGTGGTGACGGTGGTCGACGTCCTGGCGCCGCCGGACGTCCACCTGGGTCCCTTCCTCGTCGCCGCGCCGGCCCTGACCGCCTCCTTCGCGGGACCCCGGACGACCGGATTCGTCGGGGCGGTGGCGGTGGCGGCGCAGGTGGCGGTCGCCGTCGCCCGCACCACCCTCACCGACCTCAACCACACCTTCCAGATCATCGCGCTGGTGCTGATCTCGGCCTTCGTCACCTTCTTCGCACACCTGCGCGAGCTCCACGAGGAGCAGCTCACCCGGCTGCGTTCCGTGGCCGTGGCCGCCCAGCAGGTGGTCCTGCGGCCGCTGCGCGACCGGATGGGACCGCTGCGGATCGCCTCCGTGTACCTGGCCGCCGAGGCCGAGGCACAGATCGGCGGCGACCTCTACGCGGCCGCACGGACCGCCGAGAGCACCCGGCTGATCATCGGCGACGTCCGGGGCAAGGGCCTGGAGGCCGTCGGGGACGCCGCGATCGTCCTCGGCGCGTTCCGGGCCGCCGCGCACCTGGAGGCCGATCTGCCGGGGCTCGTCGCCCATCTGGAGGCCGCCGTGGCCACCGATCCCGACCGGGACGCGGACGGCCCCGGGCAGCCGGCGGAGGGGTTCACCACCGCGGCCGTCCTCGACATCCCCGACGGGGAAGCGTCCCTGCGGCTCGTCAGCTGCGGGCACCCGCCGCCCCTGCTGCTGCGCGGGGGCAGCGTCGTAGCCCTCCAGGTGGACCATCCGGCTCCGCCGCTGGGCCTCTCGGAGTTCGTGGACACCGGCTTCGCCCCGCAGTCCTTCTCCTTCGAGCCGGGCGACGTGGTGCTCCTGTACACGGACGGGGTCATCGAGGCGCGCGACGCCTCGGGGGTGTTCTACCCGCTCGCGGAGCGGGCCGCGGACTGGCCCGGCGACGGCCCGGACGCCCTCCTGCGCCACCTGTGCGCGGACCTCCTGGCCCACGCACCGGGCGGCCTGCTGGGGGACGACGCGGCGATGGTGGCCATCGAGCGCGTCGGCGGCTGAGCGGGGGGGCGGGCTCAGCCGCCGTCGCGGACGGCGACGATGCCGTTGAAGACGCCCACGTAGGCGGTGCCGTCGGGGCCCAGGGTGATCGGGGCCCAGTTGTTGTCGTACAGCGGGCCCGTGCCGGTGAGCCGGCGCCAGCGGCGCTCGCCTGTGCGGAAGTCCACCGCCGTCAGGTACCAGGCGTCGATCCCCCAGATGTTCGGTTCCTTCTCGTAGAAGTACAGCAGCCCGTTCCCGGTGGAGAGCTTGGGGACCACGGAGGGCGAGCGGACCGCGCTCTGCCAGACCGTGTCGCAGCTGCTGCCGTCGGCCCGCACGTCGATGCGGCTGGCGCCGCCCACGACCGACTTGCCGAGGACCAGCGAGGTGATGTTCTCGTAGCCGTAGTTGTTCTCCACGACGATGCTGTTGCCCCAGGTGATCAGGGAATTGTCGGTGGTCGAGGCGCCCGCTGCGAAGACCGGCACCCGGCACACCAGCCGCTGCCCCTCGGGCACCTCAGTGCCCCGCTTGTAGACCAGGACGTTCATCCGGTCGTCGGCGTTGTCGGTGATCGCGACGTAGCCGTCGCCGAAGAGGTCCGGGGTGGTGCCCGAGCCCTGGTTCACCGAGCCGGGTTTGGTCCCCGTACCCCGGTCGTAGGTCTGGCGCCACTGGGCGACGGGGGTGCCGTCGGCGTCGGCGCGGAAGCTGTAGAGGGCGTGGTCGGTGACGATGGACACGCCGTCCTCGGCCACCGAGAAGGAGTTCTGGATCTCCTCCCCCGACAGCCGGATCGAGCGGATCCGCGAGGTCGCCGGGTCCACGGTGCCGACCCGGCCCTGGCGGGTGACCCACCAGATGCGGCCGTTCCAGTCGGGCATCACGGAGGTGACGGGGTCGCAGGTGCCGGTGGGCCGCAGGTTGGTCCAGTCCGCGCAGTCGTGCGGGACCTGGCCGGTGAGGTCCCAGTCGTCGTCGGCCTTGAACCGCCACGTGCCGTCGGGGCCCTGGGCATGGGAGAGGCGCAGGATGTGCTGGCGGGAGTCGGCCAGCACCGCCCGGTCCTCGTTGTCCAGGTAGAAGTAGGCGCCGCCCGAGGTGTCCTTGAAGATCTTCGACAGGTCGAGCGTGCTGATCGCCCGGACCGTCGAGGAGCGCTGCGGGAGCCGGTACTGCGCGAGCGGGGCGAGCGTACGCGGTTCCAGCAGCTTGACCTCGAAACCGCTGAAGGTGCCGCACACCGTGACCAGCCGGCCGGCCGAGTCGAAGGTGGCGGTGGCGCATTCGCCGCCGAGGGCCGCGATCTTCTCGCTGGTCACCTCCGGCTTCCTGCCGAGCGGTCCGGACCAGGGGGAGGTGGCGCTGCCGGACGCGTCGGAGTGCATGCCGCTGCGGCCGTTGGGCGCCATGAACGGGTGTTGCGGCGGGGCCTGTCCGGGCAG
Organism: Streptomyces sp. NBC_00454; assembly: GCF_041434015.1. Lineage (GTDB taxonomy): Bacteria > Actinomycetota > Actinomycetes > Streptomycetales > Streptomycetaceae > Streptomyces. The sequence goes on from NZ_CP107907.1 coordinate 1,027,966, forward strand.
CGGAGCGGCGGTGGCGGGACCGCCCTCGTAGTGGCTGACCAGGCGGTGGCCGGGGGCCAGGGGTATCCCCTCGGCGGCGGCCGGGGAGAATCCGGAGATCACCGCGAAGGCGGCCAGGGCCGGCAGCACCGCACGGTTCAGCGCTCTTGGGAACATCCGGACTTCCTCCATGGTCTGCGGCTCTGCTGACACCGCGTCTGACGTCGCGCTGCCGCCAGACGGTAGGTCGCAGTGCCGAAGGAGTCCATGGAGGAGCGGGATGAATGCCGAGGTGGTCAGCGTCCGCCGTCGGCCGGTTCCGGGGCGAGCTGTTTCTTCGTGGGGTACACGTGGTCCGGGGAGACGATGCTCGTGATCGCCTGGCCCAGGAGGGTGCTGGGCTCCTGGTTGCCGGTCAGGGAGTCGGTGTTGAGGAGCAGGACCATGGTCGCCTGCGCCTCGGGCAGGTAGACCGGGAGGACCTCGTAGCCGGGCAGGGATCCGTTGTGGCCGATCCAGCCCTGGACGTTGAAGATGCCCAGCCCGTAGCCCGTACCGGGAAGGTCCATCGGGGTGGTCTTCAGGCGCTCGGCCTGGGTCGCGGGTGTCAGCAGGGTTCCGGTGGCCAGGGTCCGCGCCCAGCTGCGCAGGTCCTGGAGGTCGGAGATCATCGCTCCGGCCGCCCAGGCCCAGGAGGGGTTCCAGTCGGTGACGTCCTCGGTCCTGCCCGAGGCCGTCTGGTCGCTGTAACCCTGCGCGTGCGGGTCGGGGAACTCCGTGCCGGTCGGCAGGAGCGTTCGGTGCAGTCCGGCCGGCTCCAGCACGTCCTGCGCGATGACCTCGTGGAGCGGCCTGCCGGTGACCTTCTCGACCACCAGGCCGAGCAGGATCAGGTTGGTGTTGCAGTAGTCGAACTTCTCGTCCGGCTGGAACTGCACGGGGTGCTTGAAGGAGTAGTCGAGCAACTGCTGCGGCGTGAAGTCCTGTTCCGGATCGGCCTGGAGCTTCTTGACGAAGTCCGGGTCCAGGCTGTAGTTGAACAACCCGCTGCGCATGCCCGCCAGTTCGCGCAGGGTGATGCGGTCGCCGTTGGGAACGCCCGTGACGTACTTGCCGATGGGGTCGTCCAGGCCGGCCTTGCCCCGGTCGACCTGCTGGAGGAGGGCGGTGACCGTGAACGTCTTGGTCTCGCTGCCGATCCGCACGTGGAGACCGGTCCCCATGGGCGCGCCGGTCGCCTTGTCCGCCACGCCGAAGGTCTTGACGTAGCTCCCCTTGCCCGGGGCCCAGAGCCCCACGGTCACGCCCGGCACCTTCGTCTCCCGCATGACCTCGCGCACGGCCGCGTCCAGTCGCGCTGCCACGGCCGGTGTGAGCTGCACGAACTCCGTGCCGGTGGCCGAGGAGGGAGCAGCGGGACTCGAAGCGGACGGCTCGGGAGCGGTCGCCCCGTAGGCGGAGCCCGCCACCGCCGGGGCCATCAGCGCACCTGCGGCGGCCACGGCCGCGCAGGCCCGGCGCAGCCGGATGTGGGTTGGTTTCACCGCACGGTCTCCTGTCGTCCGAGGACCCAGGCAACGGCACCAGCGTATGCCCGCACCACCCCGGCCGCGCGGTGAGCCGGCCGGGGCTCCTGGAGGCGGCCGGGACCCGGTCAGGGGTCCCGGGGCCCGGTCAGGGCTTCAGGCCGCCGACCACGTCCGCCGTGGCCGAGACGCCGTGCTGGATGGTCGCCGACAGGCTGCTGCTCGCGAGGTAGAAGCCGAGCAGCACGCAGACGAGCGCGTGCGACAGCTTGAGGCCGCCGCCGCGCATGAAGATCCACGCGAGGACGAGGAGCAGGACGACGACGGAGAGGGAGATCACCATCGGAACACCTCCTTACGCGGCGCCATGGTGGCGCAGGAAGAGGGCTCTTAGAGCGAAACTCGTGTCCGCCAAACGGGTGTTGACCGTCCGTGACCGGGTTTCATTGCTTGACGATCTCTTCCCAGCGGGTCGTTCGGCCGCACCAGCGCCCGAGCAGCACGGGGTCGTGGCCCACCGCCAGGAGCCCGGCACCGGTCTGCGCGCGGTACTCCTCGACCACGCCGACCAGGGCCGCGGTGGTGGAGGCGTCGAGCATCGCGGTCATCTCGTCGCACACCAGCCAGCGCGGTCGCAGCACCAACGCCCTTGCCAGGCAGGCCCGTTGCAGCTGGCCGTCGCTGACCTCGTGGGGCCGCCGGGCGAGCAGGTCGTCGCCGAGACCGACCCGGTCCGCCAACTCGGGGACGACGGAGTCGACTTCGCTACGCCGCCCGGTCGCGCGGAGGGGTTCGGCGACGAGGTCGCGCAGCCTGAGCCGCGGGTCCGCCGACAGCCGGGGCTGCTGGAACACCACGCCCACGCCGATGCGCAGGGAGCGCGGCGCCCTGTGCCGGAAGCCGGTCACGGCGCGGCCGTCGAAGGACACGGTCCCCCGGTCGGGCCGGTGCAGCAGGGCGGCGACCCTGGCCAGGGTGGACTTGCCGCAGCCGCTGGGGCCGAGCAGTCCGAGGGATTCGCCGGGCGCCAGGCTCAGGTGCGCGTTGCGCACGACGGGGGCCCGGCGGTCGTATCCGGCGGTGATGCCGGTGAGCTCAAGCATGGTGGCAGGCCACCCCTTCGGTGAGGGCGGGCAGCTCGGCCCGGCAGCGGGCGGCGGCCCGGGGGCAGCGGGCGGCGAAGGCGCAGCCGCGCGGGAGGGCGCCCAGTTCGGGCGGGGCGCCGGGGATCGGGGCGAAGGCCCGCTCCGGGAGGGCGTCGAGGAGCCCGCGGGCGTAGGGGTGACGAGGTCCCGGATCGCCGAAGAAGCCTGCGGCGGGGGCCGTTTCCACGATGCGGCCGGCGTACATGACGGCCACGGTGTCGGCGATGCGCTGGGCCGCCGCGAGGTCGTGCGTGATCATCAGCAGCGCACGGCCGGCCTCCCGGGTGTGGGCGCTCAGCTCGTCGACGGTGCGGTGGACGAGGTCCCGGTCGAGCCCGGTGGTCGGCTCATCGGCGAGGAGCAGGGGGGCGTCGCCGATCAGGGCGAGGGCGGTGGCCGCGCGCTGGGCGAGGCCGCCGGAGAGCTCGTGGGGGTGGCGGTCCAGGTGGGTGGCGGGGAAGGCGGCCCGCTCGGCTGCGGCTCCGGCCGCCTCCCGGAGCTCCGGCTTGGTGGCTCCGGTCAGCTCCCGGACGGTCTCCTCCAGGTGGGAGCGGATGGTGCGGACGGGCGTGAGGTGCGCGGCCGGGCTCTGTGGGACCAGGGCGACGCGGCGGCCCCGGACGGTCCGGGCGAGGGTCCGCTCGTCGAGGGCGAGGAGGTCGGTGCCGTCCGCGAGGCGGGCCGACCCGGAGGTTTCGGCGTTGCCGGGGAGCAGGCCGAGGAGGGCGGAGGCGAGGACGGACTTGCCGCAGCCGCTCTCGCCGACGAGGGCCAGGCATTCGCCCGGAGCCAGGGTGAGGGTGGCGTCCGTGACGGCCTGGACCTGCCGGCCGCCGCGCATGCGGAAGCGGACGGACAGCCGGTCCAGGCTCAGGACGGGCGCGGCGGGGCCGCGCCCGGTGTGGTCGGTCACAGCGACAGCTCCGAGCGGCGTCGGGGATTGAGGCGCTCGCGCCAGGCACCCGCGAGGCCGGCGATCGCCAGGGTCGGGACGATCAGGAACAGCCCGGGGAAGAGGGTGGGCCACCAGTCGCCGGCGAGCAGGGAACCGCGGGCCGTCTGGACGAGGTTGCCCAGGCTCGCCTGGTGCGCGGGCAGGCCCAGGCCGAGGAAGGACAGCGCCGACTCGTGCCACATGGCGTGCGGGATCATCAGCACGGCCGCGAGTCCGGCCTGCGGCAGCACGCCGGGCACGAGGTGGCGGACGGTGAGCCGCAGCCGGGAGGCGCCGCCCGAGACGGCCGCGTCCAGATAGGGCCGCGAGCGCAGCGAGAGCACCTCGGCCCGGACGATGCGGGCGGTGGAGAGCCAGTGGGTCAGTGCCACGGAGACGACCACCGGCCACACCCCCGGCCGGAACATCGCCACGATGAAGATGCCCAGCAACAGGTGCGGGATCGACGACAGGGCGTCCACCACGCGCATGACACACCGGTCCGTCCACCCGCCGAGCGCCCCGGCGGCCGCGCCGACCGCCGTGCCGACGACGGTGGCGGCCAGCGCCGCGACCAGGCCGACGAGCAGCGAGACCCGCAGCCCGTACAGGCAGCGCAGCAGCAGGTCGCGGCCCACGTCATCGGTGCCGAACGGGTGGGCCCACGAGGGCGGCAGGAGCTTTGCCGACAAGTCGACCGCCTGCTGGTCCAGTTGGACCAGCGGTGGCACGAGCAGGACCGCCAGGGCGAGGAGCACGACGCACGCCGCCGAGGTCCGCACCCGGATCGTGCGCATCGAGCGCCGGCCCTGCCCGCGGGAGCGCCAGACGACCTCGCCCGCGTCGGCCGCGGGCGCCCCCGTAGGGCCCGCGGCCCTTGCCGTGTCAGCCATCGAAGCCCACCCTCGGGTCCGCCAGTCCGTAGAGCAGGTCGCTCAACAGGTTCCCGGCCAGCACCGCGGCCGTGGCCAGCACGGTCAGCGCGGCCAGCAGCGGGAAGTCCACGGAGGTCGCGGCCTGCACGGTGGCCGCCGCGATGCCGGGCCAGCTGAAGACGGTCTCCACCAGCAGGGCGCCGGTGATCAGCTCAGGCACCCGCGACCCGATCAGGGTCAGCATCGGGAGCATTCCGGAGCGCAGTCCGTGCCCGAGCAGGACCCGCCGCTCCCCCACGCCCCGGGCACGAGCGCCCCGTACGGGGTCCTCCTCCAGCGCGTCGGCCACGCCCTGCCTGACGTACAGGAAGAACCAGGGCAGTTGCGAGAGGCCCAGGACCAGCGCGGGAAGCACCAGGTGGCGGGCGACCTGCCCGGCCGTGACCACGTCGCTGCCCGCGTCGGTCAGGCCGCCGGAGGGCAGGACCCCCAGCCGCACCGAGAAGAACCAGATGGCGAGCAGGCCCAGCCAGAAGGCCGGGGCCGCTTCGAGGGTGTACGCGAGCGCGGAGACGGCCCGGTCGAGGAGCCCGCCCTGCCTGCGCGCGGCGAGCACTCCGAGCCCCGTCCCCAGCAGCAGGGCCACCGCGAAGGCGCTCAGGGCGAGCAGCGCCGACCAGCCGAGCCGTTCGCCGATGACGTCGGCGACCGGCTGGCGCATCACGGCGGAGGTGCCGAGGTCGCCGGTGAGCGCCGAGGTGAGCCACTCCCACCAGCGCGCGGTCAGGGGCTGGTCCACGCCGAGGTTGGCCGCCAGCCGGTCCAGTTCGGCCTGCGGGGCGGTGAGCCCGGCGGTGCCCGCGTACGCCTTGACGGGGTCGAAGGGGGACAGCTCGGCGACGGCGAAGACCCCGAAGGTGACGACGAGCAGGACGGGTCCGGCGAACAGGGTCCGCCGCCCCGCCATGCGCGCCATCGGCCGCCAGGGAAGCCGGACGGTGGGGGTCGTGCAGGTGGTGCGGGTGGTCACTTGGCCGGGCTCAATTCTGCTTCGGCTTCCAGTTCTCGATGTTCCACCAGGGGCCGGAGCCGAGGCCGTGGTCGTGCGGCTCCACCTGGGTGGAGGGGCCGTCCCACTTGTCGTTGACCACGTAGAGGTGGTCGATGTGGGTGAGGTAGATGTAGCCGGGGTTCTTGACGAGCTCGCGCTGGACCGTGTCGTACGCGGCCTTGCGGGCGGCCGGGTCGCCGCTCCTGCGGCCGTCGACGAGCGCCCGGTCGACCGTCTTGTTGTCGTAGCGGGCCATGTTGTTGAAGCCGTCGCCCGCGAGCGAGGAGTGCAGCGTCAGGTACTGGTCGAAGTCGGGGTCGGCCGGGGAGCCGCCGCCCGCGAGGACGGCGTCGGTCTTCATCCGGGGCTCGATGACCTCCCAGCTGCCGGACTCGATCTTGACCTCGATGCCCGCCTTCCTGGCGTCGGAGGCGAAGGCGAGCGCGTGGTCCTGGCGGATCTTGTCCCCGGAGGTGTGCCACAGCGGGAAGGTGGCCCGCAGGCCCTTCTTGGCGCGGATGCCGTCGTCGCCGGGCACCCAGCCCGCCTCGTCGAGGATCTTCCTGGCCGCGGCGAGGTCGTACGTGCGCTCCGTGCCGGGCGCGAACCAGGGGCTGCCGGTGGGGACGGGGCCGTAGGCGGCCTTGCCGGCGCCTTCGAGGAGCTTGTCGACCATGGCGCCGCGGTCCACTGCGAGGTCGAGGGCCCGGCGGACCGCCACGTCGCCAGTGACCTCGTTGCCGGTCGGCATGGTGACGTTGCGGTAGTCGAAGGTCTTGGCCGTCCAGGTCCTTCGCGCCCCGTCGTCCTTGAACGCTCCGGCCAGGTTCGGCGGCAGGATCGCCCCGTCCAGTTCTCCGGAACGCAGCCGGGTGGCGCGTACGTCGTCGTCCTTGATGACGGCCATGGTGAACTTCTTCACCGCGGGCTCGCCGCCCCAGTAGGACGGGTTGGCCTTGAAGCTGAGCTTCTCGCCCTTGGACCAGGCGGTGAGCACGTACGGTCCGGTGCCTATGGGCTTGGCGGCGAAGTCCCCGCTGTTGACGTCCTGGCCGCCCGCGATGTGCTCGGGGGCGATGGGCAGGACGGTCCGCTCGGCGAACGGGGCGTAGGGGTACTTCAGGCGGAAGACGACGGCGTCCTCCCCCTGCGCCTCGACGCCGGCGATCGCGTCGAGCTCGGACTTGGAGGCGTTGTTGGTCTTCTCGTGGAGGATCGTCCGGTAGGTGAAGACCACGTCCTTGGCGCCGAAGGGCTGCCCGTCGCTGAACTTCACGCCCTGGCGCAGCCGGTAGGTGTACGTGAGCCCGTCCGCGGAGACCTCCGGCAGGGCCTCGGCCAGGGCCGGCTTCAGCTTCATGTCCGCGTCGTGGGCCAGCAGCCCGTCGAAGATCTTCGAGTTGCCGTCCTTGCCGTAGCCCAGCAGGGGGCTGAGGGTCTCCGGCTCGTTGGCTATGCCCACCACGGCGGAGTCCGGTCCCGCGGACGCTGTTCCTCCCGTGGGGCCCGAACAGGCCGCGAGGCCCGTGATGAGTGCGGCGGCCGCGGTCGCGCCGACCGGTCCCCGTATGGTCCGGGCCCTCATGCTGTGCACTTACCTGCTGCTTTCGATCACTATCTGATGAAAAATCCTGCTTATTGCAAAGAGATCGCAATAATGCCAGACGGGAGCAGGAGAAGACGAACGCGCGGGTCTTGCCCGGCCGCCACAGGGCGTGCCATATATGTCTAGACCATTAAGAGCCGGAGGAAGAGGCCGCCGCCGTGCACCACCCCGCGCCAAGCACCGCAGCAAGGCCCCCGTCCCCCGCACCGGCCTTGACCCTGACCCTGGCACTGGCCCTCGCCGCGGCCGCCCTGACGGCGTGCACCTCGGCCGACACCACACCCCCGCCCGCCCCCGCCGAGCTCACCGCCCAGGCGGGCAGCGCCACTTCGGTCCACGTGATGTGGCAGTCGGCCGCCCCCGCCGACGGGGTGACCTCCTTCCTGGTCTTCCAGGCCGGCCGCCTGGTCCGCGAGCTCCCCGCCGACAAGACGATGGTGGACATCGCCGGGCTCACCCCGCAGACCGCGTACGGGTTCACGGTCCGGGCCCGCGACGCCGCCGGGAACACCTCGCCGCCCAGCGCCTCCGCCTCCGCCACCACCCCCGCCGCCAAGGCCGAGGACCGGCAGCCGCCGACGGCCCCGCCCCGAGCGGCCGGCCGCGCGCTCGGACCCACCTCCGCCGTACTGAGCTGGGCCCCGGCCTCCGACGACGCGGGGGTCACCGCGTACGACGTCTACCAGGGCACCGCCCGGATCCACACGGTCGGCCCCGGCACCACCGAGACGACCCTGGAAGGCCTCCAGCCCGACACCGTGTACACCTTCACGGTCCGGGCCCGCGACGGCGCCGACAACTCCTCCCCCGACGGCCCGCCGGTGGACGTGACCACTCCGGCCGGGCCCGGGCAGCGGCCCGACACCGCCCCGGCCGAGTTCACGGCGCTCGCCTCACCGGGCGCGGTCACCCTCGCCTGGACCGCCCCGCCGACCGGCAAGGAGACCAGCGAGTACGAGCTCTACGTCAACGGCCGTCCCACCACCGTCATCCAGTTCGGTACGGGCGCGGTCCCGGCCGGCCGTGCGGAACACCGCCTCTCGGTCACCGAACCGGCGGGCACCGTATGGACGGTGAAGCTGCGGGCCCGGCTGCCCGACGGCAACTGGGGAGCCTTTTCGGCCGAGCGCCGGGTCGTACTGGCCGCACCGTAACCAGACTCCGTCCCTCCGATCTGGCCCGAACGGCACTGCGGGGAAAGAAGATCGCGCACAATACATGCGTGTTCGGTGAGTACTCGGTCAACAACAATCAGCCAGATCCCGCGGACGGCCCCGCTGAGCCAGACTCTGGCGCCGTGCCGGGAAACCTGCCGCCGGAGACGGCGAGCTTCGTGGGCCGCGAGCGTGAACTCGGCCTGCTCCACGGACTGCTGCGCGGGCAGAGGCTGGTCACGCTCACGGGCGTCGGCGGCGTCGGCAAGTCCAGGCTCGCGCTGCGCGCCGCCGCGAATGCCCGCCCGCACCGCCGTGACGGCGTCTGGTGGGTGGAGCTCTCGCCCCTGCGCGACCCCGAGTTGCTCACCGCCACCGTCGCGCACGCCCTCGGCCTCGCCCACCAGTCCCCGCGCCCGCTGGACGAGGAACTGTGCGCGTGGATGGCCGACAAGGAGCTGCTGCTCGTCCTCGACACCTGCGAGCACCTGGTGGCCGCCTGCCGCCACCTCGTCGGCGAACTCCTGCAGTCCGCCCCCGGGTTGACGGTGCTGATCACCTCCCGCGAACCGGTCGGCTCCTCCGGCGAGAAGGTGGTCGAGGTCAGTCCGCTGCCCTGCGACGGCCCCGACAGCGACGCCCTGGCCCTCTTCCGGGCCCGCGCCCTGGCCGCCACCCCTCAGGCCGCGGCCGCCTTCGCCGATCCGGAGGGGGCGGCCGTCGCCCTCGAGGTGTGCCGCCGCCTGGACGGGATCCCGCTCGCCCTCGAACTGGCCGGCGCCCGGATGCGGCTGTGGACCCTGGAGCAGATGGCGCAGCGCCTAGGCGTCCGCTTCGACCTGCTGTCCGACACCACCGCCGCCCGGCTCCCCCGGCACCAGACGATGCGGACCGCCATCGGCTGGAGCCACGAGCTGTGCGAGCCGGTGGAGCGGCTTCTGTGGGCCCGGCTCTCGGTCTTCACCGGGGACTTCGACGTGGCCGCGGCGCGGGCGGTCTGCTCGGGCGGTCCGCTGCCCGCGGGGCGCGTGGAGCGGGTGCTGTCGGGCCTGGTCGCGAAGTCGGTGGTGCGGATCACGCGGGAGCGGGGCGCGGGCGCCCGCTACCGGATGCTGGACACGATCCGCGAGTACGGCCAGGACTGGCTGGCGGAGCTCGGGGAGGTACGGACCCTCGCCGACCGGCACGCCCACTGGTACGCGGCGCTCTCGCAGGCCGCCGAGCGGGGCTGGCTGGGCCCCGGCCAGGTGGACTGGTACCGCAGGATGACCGCGGAGCACGCGCAGCTGCGTACCGCCCTGGAGCATCTGATCGGCTCGGATCCCGCGGCGGCCCTGGAGACCGCCGGAGCCCTGTGGTTCTTCTGGTTCTCCTGCGGGCATGTCCACGAGGGCCGGGGCTTCGTGGAACGGGCCCTGAGCGCGGCCCCGCCCACGGGAGCCGCGTACACCCAGGGCCTGTGGGCGCTGGGGCTGACGGCCCTGGTCCAGGGCGACCTGGAGACGGCCCGGCGGGTCGGCGAGGAGTGCGCCCGGGCGGCGGCCGCTCTGGCCGACCCGGAACCGGAGCTGCGCGCGGCCTATCTGCTCGCGGTCGCGGTGCTGATGCCGGGCGATCCGGTGCGGGCGCTCGCGCTGGCGGGTCCCCGGGCCCGCGCGGGCCACGGCGGCCGCACCAGCGGCCCGGGCTGGCTGCTGTGCCGGCTGGCCACCGCCTACGCCCTGTGCGACCTCGGGCGCTTCGAGGAGGCCATGCACGAGGCGGGAGGGCTGCGCGAGGCCTGTGCTGAGCTGGGCGAGCGCTGGCTGCGGGCGTACGCGGACTACGTCCTGGCCGTGGCGGCGCTGGGGCTCGGCCACCACGGGGAGGCGGCCCGGCACGTACGGGCGATGCTGTCGGGCAAGCGGCTGCTGGGCGACCGCTTCGGCATCGCGCTCGGCCTGGACCTGCTCGCGGCGGCGGTGGCGGCCATGGGCGACGGCGAACTGGCGGCGCGGCTGCTGGGCACGGGGCACGCGTGGTGGCGCACGGTCGGGCGGCCGCAGATGGGATCCCCCTCGCTGACGGCGCTGCGCGACGAGGGCGAGCGCCAGGCCAGGGCGGCGATCGGCGACGAGGCGTACGAGAACGCCTTCCTGGGTGGTGCTTCGGCGCCCACCGGCTGAGCTTGCGACCGGTGGACACCGCGTAATCCCGGGGCTCCCGTCAGTACGGGAGGGGTCTGCCCGACGGTGTGCGCAGATCCAGGTCTCGGGGGGCGGGCTTGGGGACGGGCTTGCGGATCAGCTGCTGGCGCATGCTGCCTCCTCGCTCAGACCAGGGCCGGGCGGCGGGGTTCCACCGTGCGGCCGTCGGGGAGCAGTTCACCGGTGTCGTCGAAGACCACGAGGCCGTTGCAGAGCAGATTCCAGCCTTGTTCGGGATGGAAGGCCACGGTGCGGGCTGCGTCGTGATCGGCGCTGTCGGCGGTCGGGCAGGGGGGCTGGTGGGAGCACATGGCGCACCTCCTCGCAGAGTGGGGCGGGAGGGCCGGTGGTCACCCGGTCGAATCCGCGATCCACGGTGGCGGTGAGTATTGCTGATCGCCACCCCTGGACGGAACCCATATTCGCCGTCCAGTTCAGGGTGTGTATGCCCGATTACCATGCGCTCATGCCCGTTATCCGGATCATTCACCGAACTCGTCTCGCACCCGCCGAGGCATGGCGGCGGCTGACCGACTGGGAACGCCACGGCGCACAGGTCCCGCTCACCCGGACGATCATCGAGACGGCGCCTCCCACGCACGTCGGAACGCGCTTCACGGCCCGCACGGGCGTGGGAAGCATCACGTTCGACGACCCGATGGAAGTGACCGTCTGGCAGCCGCCCGGGGACACCTCCGAGGGCCTGGTCCGCCTGGTCAAACGCGGCAGCGCGGTCACGGGCTGGGCGGAGATCGAAATCCGCCCCGCGCCCGGCGGCGGCTGCGAGGCCGAATGGCGCGAGGAGCTGCGCCTGCGCGCCCTCCCCCGCCTCTTCGACCCCCTGACGGCCGCCGCCGCCCGCTTCCTCTTCGGCCGCGCCCTGAGGGCCCTCCTGCGCTGACGGGGCGCCTGCGCCGGCAGGGCCCCGCTCGAGCCCCTTTCGAGCCGCCTTCGAGCCGCTTTCGAGCCCCGTGCTAGCGGATCGGCATGCCCGAGATCGTGCGCGCGATCACCAGCCGCTGGATCTCGCTGGTGCCCTCGAAGATGGTGTAGATAGCGCTGTCCCGGTGCATGCGCTCCACCGGGTACTCGCGGGTGAAGCCGTTGCCGCCCAGGATCTGGACCGCCTGCGCGGTGACCTTCTTGGAGACCTCGCTCGCGAACAGCTTCGACATCGAGCCCTCGGCCGAGGTGAACGGCTTGCCCGCGACCGCCATCCAGGAGGCGCGCCACACCAGCAGGCGGGCCGCGTCGATGGAGGTGCGCATGTCGGCGAGCTGGAAGGCCACGCCCTGGTTGTCGATGATCGGCCGGCCGAACTGCGTACGGGTCTTCGCGTAGTCGAGGGCGACCTCGTACGCGGCGCGCGCCGTGCCCACGGCCATGGCTCCGACGGCGGGGCGGGAGGCCTCGAAGGTGGCCATCGCGGCGTTCTTGACCCGCTCGCCGCCGCCCGCCCTGGCCCGCTCGTGGGCCCGCGCCAGGCGCTCGTCCAGCTTCTCCTTACCGCCGAGCAGGCAGGAGCCGGGGATCCGGCAGTCCTCCAGGACCACCTCGGCGGTGTGCGAGGCGCGGATCCCGTGCTTCTTGAACTTCTGGCCCTGGGAGAGCCCGGGGGTGTTCGGCGGCACGATGAAGGAGGCGTGACCCTTGGTGCCGAGCTCGGGGTCGACGACGGCCACGACGATGTGGACGTTGGCGATGCCGCCGTTGGTCGCCCAGGTCTTGGTGCCGTTGAGCACCCACTCGTCGGTGGCCTGGTCGTACACGGCGCGGGTGCGCATCGCGCCGACGTCGGAGCCGGCGTCCGGCTCGGAGGAGCAGAAGGCGGCGACCTTCACGTCGTCGGGGGTGCCGTACATCTGCGGGATCCAGGTGCCGATCTGCTCCTCGGTGCCGTTGGCGACGACGCCGATGGCGGCGAGCCCGGTACCGACGATGGACAGCGCGATGCCCGCGTCGCCCCAGAACAGCTCTTCCATGGCCATCGGGATGCCGAGGCCGGTGGGGTCGAAGAACTGCTGCGCGTAGAAGTCGAGCGAGTAGATGCCGACCTTCGCGGCTTCCTGGATGACGGGCCACGGAGTCTCTTCGCGCTCGTCCCATTCCGCGGCGGCGGGGCGCATCACGTCGGCGGCGAAGCCGTGGATCCAGTCCCGTACCTGCTTCTGGTCGTCGTTCAGCTCCATGGTGAACTCCGCCATGTCCCCTCCAGCTTTCGTATCGCGCTGCCGTACAAGCAGTTACCAACGGTAACCCCATCTGTCCGACCAGTCTGTTACCGGCCGGTAAGCACTGTCAAGCAGCAGCGATGGCGGACCGCCGATGAGATCGCCAGGGTGTGCGGGGTGTTACGTTGCGTGGGCGTCAGGACATCGCAAGGGCGGGGAGTGGAACACGTCATGGAGAGCACACAGCAGGCCGGCGAGCCGGGAACGGCCGAGCGCCGGCGGCGGGAACTGCTGGAGGCGGCCGACCGGGTCGTCCTCCGGGACGGGCCGAAGGCGTCCATGAACGCCATCGCCGCCGAGGCCGGCATCACCAAGCCGATCCTCTACCGGCACTTCGGCGACAAGGCGGGCCTCTACCAGGCCCTGGCCGTCCGGCACACGGACGCCCTGCTCGACTCGCTGCGCGCGGCGCTCGACGCCCCCGCCGAGCGGCGCAGCCGGGTCGAGGCCACCCTCGACACCTATCTCGCCGCCATCGAGGCCCGCCCGCAGGTCTACCGCTTCCTCATGCACCCGGCCGAGGACTCCCAGGCCGCCGAACGCGGCTTCGACGTGGGCCTGCACTCGGCCCCGCTGCTGCGGCGCCTCGGCGAGGAGCTGGCGCAGGTGATCGGCGAACGCGTGGACCTCGGCCCCGGCGGCGAGCGCCTGGCCCGGGTGTGGGGTCACGGGATCGTCGGCATGATGCACGCCGCGGGCGACTGGTGGCTCGGCGAGCGCCCGTGCGAGCGCGCGGAGCTCGTCACCGGCCTCACCGACCTCCTGTGGGGCCGCCTGGCCACGGCCGGCAACCGCGAGGACGGCCCGGGCTTCTGAGGGGCTCCCGCGGCCGGGATCACTCCCCCAGGACGTGCATCCCGGCGGCGCCCCAGTCCGTCTTGCGGATCTGCTTGCGCAGCTTGCGCGCCCGCAGCCCCGTAACCCGCTCCGCGTACACGCCACCGGCCAGGTGGTCGCACTCGTGCTGCAGGCACCGCGCGAAGAACCCGGTCCCGGAGATCCGCACGGCCGCCCCGTCCGAGGTGACCCCCTCGACGACGGCCTCGTCGAAGCGGACCGTGGACGCCTCCAGCCCGGGCAGGGACAGGCATCCCTCGGGCCCGGCGAACTCGCCCCCGTCGACCGAGACCAGCCGCGGGTTGACGATGTGCCCGACGTGGCGGACGTCCTCGTCGTCGGGGCAGTCGTAGACGAACACCCGCTGTCCGACGCCGATCTGGTTCGCGGCCAGGCCGACGCCCTGGGCCGCGTACATCGTGGCGAACATGTCCTCGATGAGCCGGTCGAGGGCCGGTCCGAATTCGGTGACCTCCGCGCAAGCGGAATGGAGCACCGGGTCGCCCAGCAGGCTCATGGTGCGGACGATGCCGGAGGTACCGGGGATGGGGCGTTGTCGCATGGCCGTAAGAGTACGACGGGCGACTATATGAGGAGATCTTCGGCGGACCGGGGGCGCCGCGGTCAGGGCGCGGGCAGGTCATGGATAGGCTGGGGGCGACCGACGCAAGGAGGACAAGGGACGATGGCAGGCAACACAGAGCCGCTTTCGCCGCGGGCCAAGCTGGCCGTGACGGCGGGCAAGGCCGCGGCGGCGGTGTCGCGGGCCGCGGGACGCGGAAGCGGATCGGTGATCGGAGGCAAGGTCGCGCTCAAGCTCGACCCCGATCTCCTCGGCGCGCTGGCGCAGCATCTCGACGTCGTCCTCGTCTCGGCGACGAACGGCAAGACCACGACGACCCGGCTGATCGCGGAGGCCCTGCGGGCCAGCGGGCCGGTCGTCTCCAACGCGCTGGGCGCGAACATGCCCGCGGGCATCACCTCCGCCCTGGCGGGCGGCTCGGACGCCCGTTACGGCGTCATCGAGGTGGACGAGAAGTACCTGGCCGGGGTGGCCCGGGACGTCACCCCCAAGGTGATCGCCCTGCTCAACCTCTCCCGCGACCAGCTGGACCGCGCGGCCGAGACCCGCATGCTCGCGGAGAAGTGGCGCGAGGGCCTCTCCGGCTCCAAGGCGGTCGTCATCGCGAACGCGGACGACCCGCTGATCGTGTGGGCGGCCTCGTCCTCGGCGAACGTGGTGTGGGTGGCCGCCGGCCAGGAGTGGAAGGACGACGCCTGGTCGTGCCCCTCCTGCGGTGGCGTCATGCAGCGTCCGGGCGACGACTGGTACTGCGGCGAGTGCGGCTTCCGGCGTCCCACCCCGAGCTGGGTGCTCTCCGGCGACCACGTGCTCGACCCGCACGGCAGCGCCTGGCCGATCAACCTGCAGCTGCCGGGCCGCGCCAACAAGGCGAACGCGGCCACCTCGGCCGCCGTGGCCGCCGTCTTCGGCGTCCCGCCGCAGGTGGCGCTGGAGCGGATGTACCAGGTGCAGGCCGTGGCCGGCCGCTACGACGTGGTGAGCTTCCAGGGACGCGAGCTGCGCCTGCTGCTCGCGAAGAACCCGGCCGGCTGGCTGGAGACCTTCTCCCTGATCGACCCGCCGCCGACCCCGGTGATCCTGTCGGTGAACGCCCGCGGCGCGGACGGCACCGACACCTCGTGGCTGTGGGACGTGGACTACCCGCGCCTGGCCGGGCACCCGATCTTCGTGATCGGCGACCGCAAGCTGGACCTCGCGGTCCGCCTCGAAGTCGCGGGCCTGGACTTCCGGGTGTGCGAGACCCTCGACGAGGCCGTGCAGCTGGCGCCGCCCGGACAGATCGAGCTGATCGCCAACTACACCGCCTTCCAGGACGTGCGCCGCCGCGTCGGCAACTAGTACCCATAAGGACAAGAGCATGAGCGACAACAGCCTGCGTCTGGTGTGGGTCTACCCCGACCTGCTCAGCACGTACGGAGACCAGGGCAACGCCCTCGTCGTGGAGCGCCGGGCCCGCCGGCGCGGACTGGACGTGCAGCGCGTGGACGTGCGCAGCGACCAGCCGATCCCCACCTCGGGCGACATCTACCTGATCGGCGGCGGCGAGGACCGGCCGCAGCGGCTGGCCGCGGAGCGTCTGCTGCGCGACGGCGGTCTGGAGCGTGCCGTCTCGAACGGGGCGATCGTCTTCTCCGTCTGCGCCGGCTACCAGATCCTGGGCCAGGAGTTCGTCAACGACGTCGGCGAGCGCCAGCAGGGCCTCGGCCTGCTCGACGTGGTGACCGTGCGCGGCGAGGGCGAGCGGTGCGTCGGCGACGTCCTGGCGGACATCGACCCGCGGCTCGGTCTGCCGCAGCTGACGGGCTTCGAGAACCACCAGGGCGTCACGCACCTGGGTCCGACCGCGAGGCCGTTCGCCCGGGTTTCGATGGGCCGGGGCAACGGCACCGGTGACGGCACCGAAGGCGCGTACAACGACACGGTGTTCGGCACCTACATGCACGGTCCCGTGATGGCCCGCAACCCGCAGATCGCGGACCTGCTGTTGAAGCTGGCCCTCGATGTGAACGCGCTGCCGCCCATCGACGACCGCTGGTACGAGGCCCTGCGCGCGGAGCGGATCGCGGCGGCCGCGCAGCCCGCGTAGCCTGCACGGCCCCCTGGCGACACCCCATGTTCGGCCCGGATTCCCCTGGTGGAGTCCGGGCCGACGTGCGTTCGTACGACTTGTCCGACCAGCATGTGGAGGATGGTTCAGTCCACCGGCGTTCCACTTGTAGGGTGCAGGGTAGTTCCAACCGGACGACGTGGTCCGGTCGTCGGCCCACGTTGCAAAGGTCCTTCCTGCCATGCGCATTGGTGTGCTCACTTCCGGAGGCGACTGCCCCGGGCTCAATGCCGTCATCCGCTCCGTCGTGCACCGCGCCGTCGTCGACCACGGGGACGAGGTCATCGGCTTCCGCGACGGCTGGCGCGGTCTGCTGGAGTGCGATTACCGCAAGCTCGACCTCGATGCCGTCAGCGGCATCCTGGCTCGGGGCGGAACGATTCTGGGCTCCTCCCGGGTCCAGCCCGCCCATCTGCGCGACGGCGTGGAGCGGGCCCGCGGCCACGTCGCGGACCTCGGTCTCGACGCCATCATCCCGATCGGCGGCGAGGGCACCCTCAAGGCCGCGAACCTGCTCTCCCAGGGCGGTCTGCCGATCGTCGGCGTCCCCAAGACCATCGACAACGACATCGCCTCCACCGACGTCACCTTCGGCTTCGACACCGCCGTCGGGGTCGCCACCGAGGCGCTGGACCGTCTGAAGACCACCGCCGAGTCCCACCAGCGCGTGATGGTCGTGGAGGTCATGGGCCGCCACACCGGCTGGATCGCCCTGCACTCGGGCATGGCGGCCGGCGCGCACGCGATCGTCGTGCCGGAGCGGCCCTTCGACATCGAGGAACTGACCGCGATCGTCGGCGAGCGCTTCTCGCAGGGCAAGCGGTTCGCGATCGTCGTGGTCGCCGAGGGCGCCAAGCCCGCCGACGGCAGCTCGATGGCGCTGGAGGAGGGCGGCACCGACATGTACGGGCACGAGCGGTTCGCCGGCATAGGCAACCGGCTCGCCGTGGAGCTGGAGGACCGCCTCGGCAAGGAGGCCCGCCCGGTCATCCTGGGCCACGTCCAGCGCGGCGGCACGCCCACCGCGTACGACCGGGTCCTGGCCACCCGCTTCGGCTGGCACGCGGTGGAGGCGGCGCACCGGGGCGAGTTCGGGATGCTGACGGCACTGCGCGGCACGGACATCGTGATGGTGCCGCTCGACGACGCCGTGCAGACCCTCAAGACGGTCCCGGCCGAGCGGTACGCCGAGGCGCAGAACGTTCTGTGATCTTTCCCCTCGCTTGACACCGCCCCCGGAGGATTTCCTGTCCGGGGGCGGCATTACTGTGGTGGGGCACCACAGGTCAAGGGAGTGAAGAGATTGAGTTACCTCGCGCACGCCGGCATGGACATGGATATGGACCTGCCGCCCTTCACCCTGGGGCGCGGGCTGGAGTTCTCCTTCGACGCCTTCTTCCTGATCGGCTCGCTGCTGGGCCTGGCCCTGTACGCGTGGGGCGTGGTGCGGCTGCTGCGGCGCGGGGACTCCTGGCCGGTCGGCCGGACGATCGCCTTCACCATCGGCGTGCTGACGGTGATGCTGATGATGTGCACCAAGCTGAACGACTACGGCATGGTCATGTTTAGCGTGCACATGGTCCAGCACATGGTGATCAGCATGCTCAGCCCGATCCTGCTGCTGCTCGGCGCCCCGATGACGCTGGCCCTGCGCGCGCTCCCGCCGGCCGCCCGCGGCCACAAGGGTCCGCGCGAGCTGCTGCTGATGCTCCTGCACAGCCGCTACATGAAGGTGATCACCCATCCGGTGTTCACCATCCCGCTGTTCATCGCGAGCCTCTACGGCCTGTACTTCACCCCGATCTTCGACTTCCTGATGGAGTCCAAGACCGGACACATCGCGATGATGGTGCACTTCCTCGCCGTCGGCCTCGTCTTCTTCTGGCCGATCATGGGCGTGGACCCGGGCCCGCACCGCCCCGGCTACGTGATGCGCATGCTGGAGCTGTTCGCCGGAATGCCCTTCCACGCCTTCTTCGGCATCGCGCTGATGATGGCGAGCCAGCCGATGGTCAAGACGTACGCGAACCCGCCGGCCTCGCTGGGCATCGACCCGCTCCTGGACCAGCAGTGGGGCGGCGGCATCGCCTGGGCCTTCAGCGAGATCCCCTCGGTGCTGGTGCTGATCGCGCTGGTCTACCAGTGGTACCACTCGGAGCAGCGGGCGGCGAAGCGCTCCGACCGGTCCGAGGACCGCAACGGCGATCAGGAGCTGGCGGCCTACAACTCATATCTCGCCTCGCTTCAGGCGCGTGGCCAGTAGCGGAGGACTGCCCTCAGGCGCCACCATGGGGCATGACCGGATCCGTGAAGGCGATGGCCGTGATGACCTTCGCCTCCCTGGTGGTAATCGCCACGTACTCGGTGGCCCTCGGCAGCAACGGCTGGCTGTGGTTCGGCTGGGTGGTGCTCGGGCTGCTGACCGCGGGAATGGCCGCCTCGCGCAGCGTGTGAGTGCGCGATGTCCCTCGCGCCTTCTGTGACGATCCTTCCATGGCGGAACTGAGCGAGCTCCTCCCCGTGGAAGCGATCCGGCTCGACCTGCCCGCGGGCGACTGGCGGGAGGCGATCGGCCTCGCCGGCTCCCTGCTGACCGCCACCGGGGCGGCCACCGAGGCCTACACGACCGAGATGATCGTGAACGTCGAGGAGAACGGCCCCTACATCGTCATCGCGCCGGGCCTGGCCTTCGCCCACGCCCGCCCCTCCCCCGCCGTGCTGCGCACCGGCATGTCCTGGGTGCGCCTCGCCCGCCCGGTGGAGTTCGGGCACGAAGCCAACGATCCCGTGGTCCAGGTGGTGGGTCTGGCCGCCGTGGACCCGAAGGCCCACACCTCCGCCATGGCGGCGCTGGCCGCGCTGCTGTCCGACCCGGCCGCCGCGGACGCCCTGCGGTCGGCGCGCAGCCCCGAGCAGGTGCACGCCCTGCTGGGCGCGAGGCCCCGTACCGCCCCGGCACCCGGAGGGTCGGCCGGCCGGTCCGGGCGGCACCGGCTGCTGACCGTGTGCGGAAACGGCGTCGGCACCTCCCTCTTCCTCAAGGGGACCCTGGAGCAGGTGCTGGAGCGCTGGCGGTGGACTCCGTACGTGGGCGTGGAGGCGACGGACACCATCTCGGCGAAGGGGCAGGCCGCGCAGGCCTCGGCGATCCTCACCTCGCGGGAGATCGCCCGGACGCTGGGTGACGTGGGGGTGCCGGTGATGGTGGTGGAGGACTTCACGAGCACGACCGAGGTCGACCGCGTCCTGCGCGATCTCTACGACGTCTGATCCCCCCAACCGATCCCCGGGAGCGGCACCGCATGGACCGGTTCGTCGTCGACGAGTTCCTCAGCCAGCCCGCCTATCTGATCGGCCTGATCACGGCCGCGGGTCTGCTCGTACTGCGCAAGCCGGCCGGACAGGTCGTCGGCGGGGCCATCAAGGCCACGCTGGGCTTCCTGCTGATCGGCGCGGGCGCCGGGCTCGTGGTGAGCGCGCTGGCGCCGCTCGGCACCATGATCCAGGGCTCCACCGGTGCGCACGGGGTGATCCCGACCAACGAGGCCATCGTCGGCATCGCGCAGGCCCAGTACGGGTCCCGGGTGGCCTGGCTGATGATCGTCGGCTTCGCGGTCAGTCTGCTGCTGGCCCGGTTCACGCCCCTGCGCTACGTGTTCCTCACCGGGCACCACATGCTGTTCATGGCCACCCTGCTGACCATGGTGATGGCGATCTCCGGACAGTCCTCCGGGACGGTGGTGGCGGCCGGCGGGGTGCTGCTGGGGATCATGCTGGTGGCGATGCCCGCCTTCGCGCACCCCTGGACGAAGCGGGTGACGGGCACGGACACGGTCGCCATCGGCCACTTCGGGACCGCCGGGTACATCCTGGCGGGGGTCACCGGGCAGGCCGTGGGGCGCAAGTCGCCGAGCACGGAGGAGATGAGGCTCCCGGAAGGGCTGCGGTTCCTGCGCGACTCCATGGTGGCCACCGCCCTGTCGATGATGGTGATCTACCTGGTGATGGCGGTCGTCTATCTGGTCAAGGCCGGCGAGACCATCGCCTTCCACGCCTTCGCCTCGGACACCCGCACCACGGCGACCGGCCTCGGCAACTACCTGATGATGTCGGTGATGCAGGGCCTGCAGTTCGGCATCGCGGTCGCCGTCATCCTCTTCGGCGTCCGGACCATCCTGGGAGAGCTGGTCCCGGCCTTCCAGGGGATCGCGCGGAAGGTGGTGCCGGGGGCGGTGCCCTCACTGGACGCACCGATCGTCTTCCCGTACGCCCAGAACGCGGTGCTGGTCGGCTTCATGTGCAGTTTCGCGGGCGGGCTCCTCAGCCTCGCCCTGATGACCTGGATCTTCAGTCCGGCCTTCGGGCTGACGCTGGTGCTGCCGGGCCTCGTGCCGCACTTCTTCACCGGAGGCGCGGCCGGGGTCTACGGGAACGCCACCGGCGGGCGGCGCGGCGCGGCCGTCGGGGCCTTCCTCAACGGGGTCCTGATCACCTTCCTGCCCGCGGTGCTGGTGAAGGTGCTGGGCGCCTTCGGCAAGGAGAACACCACCTTCGGCGACGCCGACTTCGGCTGGTTCGGCACCCTGATCGGATACGCCGGCCGGGCCGGCACCACCGGCGGCCTGGTCCTGGCCCTGGTGCTCGGGGCCGTGATCCTGGGCGGCGCGATCCTGTTCCAGAAGCGGGTGGTGGACACCGGCTGGGATCCCGGCGCCCACCGCGACCTGCTCTTCCCGCGCCCCGAGACCCCCGACACGGGCGGCCCGCTGCCCTCGGTCCACGGCAAGCTCAGCCCGCCCGCCGGAGCTCCGGCACCACCGCCCCCTGCGTCCCGCGGCTGACCGTCCGTAAGATGTGCGTGACAACGGGATGTCGACGGGAGCGGCCTGGTGTTCTACCACTTGCTCAAGCACGTGATCCTCGGGCCGCTGCTGCGGCTGCTGTTCCGGCCCAGGATCGAAGGACTGGAGAACATCCCCGAGGACGGGGCCGCGATCATCGCGGGCAACCACCTCTCCTTCTCCGACCACTTCCTGATGCCCGCGATCCTCAAGCGGCGCATCACCTTCCTCGCGAAGGCCGAGTACTTCACCGGCCCCGGCGTCAAGGGCCGGCTCACCGCGGCCTTCTTCCGCAGCGCCGGGCAGATCCCGGTGGACCGCTCCGGCAAGGACGCCGGGCAGGCCGCGCTGCGCGAGGGGCTCGGAGTGCTCTCCAAGGGCGAGTTGCTCGGCATCTACCCGGAGGGCACCCGCTCGCACGACGGGCGGCTCTACAAGGGCAAGGTGGGGGTGGCGGCGATGGCGCTGGGTGCCAAGGTGCCCGTCGTGCCGTGCGCGATGGTCGGCACCTTCGAGATCCAGCCTCCCGGGCAGAAGATCCCGAGCATCCGGCGGGTCACGATCCGCTTCGGCCGGCCGCTGGACTTCTCCCGGTACGAGGGGATGGAGGGTGAGCGGGCCGTACTGCGGGCCGTCACCGACGAGATCATCTACGAGATCCTCGAGCTGTCCGGCCAGGAGTACGTGGACCGGTACGCCGCCGAGGTCAAGGCCGAGGAAGAGGAAGCGCGGAAGAAGGCCCGGCGCAAGACGCGCTGAGCCTTCTCCCGCGCACAGGGAGCCGCTTGGGCTACCTGGTGTCCGCTAGCGGATGGACGGGAGCTCCTCGAGCGCCTGGACGTCCGCGGTCGCGGTCTTGGCGAGGGACTTCGCCGCGGCCGGGGCGGGCGCCACCGGAGTGGCGTGCGGAGCGCACTTCACGTCCTGGGCGTCGACCTTGCCGGTGAGCAGGTAGGCGTCCACGCGGCTGTTGATGCAGGGGTTCACCAGACCGGTGACACCGTGCGAGCCGGCGTTCTGCTCGGTGATCAGACGGGAACCGGCGAGCCGGTTGTGGAGCGAGACCCCGCCCTCGTACGGCGTGGCCGCGTCCCGCTCGGACTGGACGATCAGGACCGGGGCCAGACCGTGCTTGGCGCCGACCTCGATCGGGCTGCTCTGCTTGGACTTCCAGGTCGCGCAGGGCAGGTTCATCCACGCGTTGGACCAGGTCAGGAACGGGTACTTGGCGTTGAGCTTGGTGTTGTCCCGGTCCCACTTGGCCCAGCTGGTCGGCCACTTGGCGTCGGCGCACTCGACGGCGGTGTAGACGGCGTTGCCGTTCTCCGACGCGATGTTGCCCTGGATGTCGCTCATGTCCGGGGCGATGGCGTCGATCAGGGCCTGCTCGTCACCGGCGGCGTACTTGCTCCAGGTCTGGGCGACGGGCACCCAGGAGGAGTCGTAGTACGGGGCGCCCTGGAAGAAGCCCAGGAGCTCCGCCGGACCGACCACGCCGCCGAGCGGGTTGGCCTTGGCCTTGGCGCGCAGCTCGAGCCACTTGGCCTCGACCTTGGCGCGGGTGTCACCGAGGTGGAAGGAGGCGTCGTTCTTGGCGACCCAGTCCTCCCAGTCGTTCCAGCGCATCTGGAAGGCGACGTCCTGGCCGAGGTTGGCCTCGTACCAGATGTTGTCCTGGTCGGGGTTGACCACGCTGTCGACGATCATGCGGCGCACGTGGGTCGGGAACAGGGTCGCGTAGACCCCGCCGATGTAGGTGCCGTAGGAGACGCCGAGGAAGTTCAGCTTCTTCTCGCCGAGCGCGGCACGGATGACGTCCAGGTCACGCGCGATGTTCGGCGTGGTCATGAACGGCAGCATCTCGCCGCTGCGCTCCTTGCACCCGTCCGCGTACTCGGCCGCCAGCTTGCGCTGGGCGCGCTTGTCGGCCTCGCTGTCCGGGACCGGGTCGGCCTTGGGGGCCTTGACGAACTCCTGCGGGTCGATGCAGGAGATCGGCGCCGAGTGGCCGACGCCGCGCGGGTCGAAGCCCACGAAGTCGTACGCCTTGGCGGTGTTTATCCACAGCGGGCTGTTGGTGGTGGTGCGGCGCGGGAAGCGCATGCCGGAGCCACCGGGACCACCGGGGTTGTAGACGAGCGCGCCCTGGCGCTCTTCCTTGGTGCCGGTGCTGACGGCGCGGTCGACCGCGAGGTCGATCGTCTTGCCGAACGGCTTGCTGTAGTCCAGCGGGACCTTCACATAGCCGCACTGGATCGGGGCCGCGAAGCCCCAGTCGGCAGGACAGTCCTTCCAGTCGATCCCGGCGCGCGCAGCGCGCGCGGCGGCGATCTGCGTACCGATCGCTTCGGCAGCTCCGTTGTCACGTCCGGACGGGAAGGCCTGGGCGGCCGAGGCGGACGGGGCGAGCAGCAGGCTCGCCGCGAGCGTGCCGGTGATCAGTGTGGCGGCGCTCCCCAGCGCCGCGTTGCGTATCACGTGGTTGTTCCCCCTGCGTCATCTGCCGCCATGGGCGGCGTGGTTCGGGCGGGTGGGTGGGTGTCGGCGTGCAGGGGGATACTTTCGCCTCACATGGACCGTGCGACAGAGCACGGCCGTGTTCTTTGCCAACCCGATATCCGGAAATGCGTGTACCGCTGAGCGGTGTCTGGTTCGTCCCGGGTTCGGACCCCGTTCATCGGGGGCTTCACCAACCGTAGGTGTGGCAGGCCTCGTCGAGCAGTTCGCGCAGTCGCAGCGCGTCCGGCGCCAGGGCCGTGACCAGGACCGCGGGGCCCGCCAGCGGGGTGGCCGCCGCGAACTGTCCGACCATCCCAGCCCGCGGCGGAGCCGTCTCGAACTCCGGGTCCACCACCAGGAGCTGGCCGATCGCCCGGTGCCCCGAGAGTCCCGCCGGGCCGTCCCAGCCGTCCGGTGCTCCGGGGCCGCAGGCCAGCTCCTGGTCCAGCAGCGGGCGGCCGCCCCGGTTGACGGTGAGCCGGCTGCGCAGCAGGCCCGGAGCCTCCCCGGTGCGGCCCAGCACCTGCTCCTCGCGCAGCAGGAGCCGGGCGGTGGGGGCGAGTTCGACGCGGGTGCGGACCCGCAGGTCGCTGCCGCGCACGGAGACCAGCGGCTCCGGCAGCCAGCGCACCGCCGAGTCCGCGGCCAGGTCGAGCCGGACCTCGTAGCGCGCGGGCTCCCCGTGCCGGCCGGGCAGCGCCAGGGTGGCCGCCGCCGAGCGCAGCAGCAGCCGGGCACCGGGGCCGGCGTCGGCCTCGACCGTGAGGTGGTCGCCTCCCAGGGGGGCGCTCATCGCGCCGACCAGCATGACCCCGGCCTCGGCCCCCTCGCCCCGGGTCCGGCGCAGGGCGAGCGGCCCCTCACCGGCCAGCAGGGGCAGGGCGGTGCCGCCGCGGCCGTCGGCTACGGCGCCGATCCGGGCGGTGGCGCGCAGCCCGGCCGGGGGGAGGGCCGGGAGCCGGGCCGGGGCGTGAGCCGCGGCCGGGGTTTCGGCGGGGGCCGCGCCGGCCGCCGTAGGGCTCACTTGGCGGCCCAGGCGGCGATCCGCTCGCGGACCCAGGCGGCCACCGGGGCCACGCCTTCCTCGCCGCGCAGGGACTGGAAGGCGACGGGGAGTTCGCCGCGCTGCTCGGCGGCGTCGCGGGCCATCCGGCCCAGGTCGGAGCCCACGTAGGGGGCGAGGTCGGTCTTGTTGACGACGAGCAGGTCGGCGGTGGTGACGCCGGGGCCGCCCTTGCGCGGGATGTCGTCTCCGCCGGCCACGTCGATGACGAAGATCTGGGCGTCGACCAGGCCCCGGGAGAAGGTGGCGGTGAGGTTGTCGCCGCCGGACTCGACGAGGATCAGGTCGAGGGGGCCGACGCTCTCCTCCAGCTCCTCCACGGCCTCCAGGTTGGCGGAGATGTCGTCGCGGATGGCGGTGTGCGGGCAGGCGCCGGTCTCGACGGCGCTGATCCGCTCGGGCGGCAGGACGGCCTCGCGGAGCAGGAACTCGGCGTCCTCGCGGGTGTAGATGTCGTTGGTGACGACGGCCATGGACAGTTCCGTGCGCAGGGCCCGGCAGAGGGCGGCGACCGTGGCGGTCTTGCCGGAGCCGACCGGGCCGCCGAGGCCGATGCGCAGGGCGCGGCGGGTGCCGTCGGGGCGGACCGCGTCGGCGCTGTGGGTGTGGCGGTGCGGGAAGGTCACGCCGTGGTCGAGGTGCATGAGGGTTCTCCTTGGTGGGGGGCGCGTGATGGCGCGGGAGGCCGCTTTGGGCGCCTCAGGAGGCGAAGAGGCGTACCGGCCAGTCGGCATGGGCCTGCGCCGCGAGGTCCAGCAGGGGCGAGGAGGCCGCGGGCAGGATCTGCGGTCCTTCCATGCGGGCGCGCACGGCGGCCCGCTGCGCCTGCCGGGAGACGGAGTCGAGCTCGGGGGCGAGCCGGGCCAGGACCCCGCTCGCCTCGAAGGGGTCCAGCCCTAGCAGCCGTACGGTGGCGGTCGCCGGACCGCTGACGCTCTCGTACGCCGCCACGTGCGCGGCGTCCAGAGCCCCGAGCCCGGCCGAGCGGGCCGTGACCCCGAGCACCACGGGCTGGTGCGCCCCGCGCGGGAACGCGGCGGCCAGTGCGTCGAGTTCCGCCCCGGGCCAGGTGGCGCGGGCGGCCCGCATCAGCTGCCGGCCGAGCCTGCGCGCGGCGGTGCGCAGGGCAGGCACCGGGGTGCGGGCGTCGGCGGCCTCGTCGAGGGCGACGGGGTCGAGCCCGTCGGCGGCGGCCGCGGCGAGGGCGGCCGTCACCAGCCCGGCGGTGTGCAGCCGGCCCCGGCAGAACTCCTCCAGGGTGGCGGCGTCGTGGATCCGGCCGGCCTTGCAGGCGGCCTCGGCCCCGCCGGAGTGGGCGTGGCCCCCGGCGGGGAAGCGGCCGTCGGCGAGGACGAGGAGGGCTGCGAGGCTCATCAGAAGAGGAAGTATCTCTGTGCCATGGGCAGTTCGGCTGCCGGTGCCGGTTCCACCACCTCGCCGTCGATGGTGACGGTGAAGGTGTCGGCGTCGACCTCGACCCTGGGCATGGCGTCGTTGTTGCGCATGTCCGTCTTGGTCACCTTGCGGGTGCTCTCGATGGCGACGAACTCCTTGCCGAGTCCGAGCCGTTCGGGCAGACCGTCGTCGAGGGCGGCCTGGGCGGTGAAGTTGACCGAGTTGAGGCCGGGGGCGCGCCCGTAGGATCCGAACATCGGGCGGGGCAGCATCGGCTGCGGGGTGGGGATGGAGGCGTTGGCGTCGCCCATCTGGGCGTAGGCGATCTGGCCGCCCTTGATGACCAGTTCGGGCTTGACCCCGAAGAAGGCCGCGTTCCACAGCACCAGGTCGGCGAGCTTGCCGGTCTCCACGGAGCCGATCTCCCGGGCCAGGCCCTGGGCCACGGCGGGGTTGATCGTGTACTTGGCGACGTAGCGGCGGGCCCGGTGGTTGTCGGCGGGTCCGTCGCCGGGCAGGAACCCGCGCCGCTTCTTCATCACGTGGGCGGTCTGCCAGGTGCGCAGGATGACCTCGCCGACGCGGCCCATCGCCTGGGCGTCGGAGGAGATGATCGAGATGGCCCCCAGGTCGTGCAGGACGTCCTCGGCGGCGATCGTGGAGGGCCGGATCCGGGACTCGGCGAAGGCGAGGTCCTCGGGGACGGCGGGGTTGAGGTGGTGGCAGACCATCAGCATGTCGAGGTGTTCCTCGACGGTGTTGACGGTGTGCGGCCGGGTCGGGTTGGTGGAGCTGGGCAGGATGTTCGGCTCGGAGACCACGGTGATGATGTCGGGTGCGTGCCCGCCACCCGCGCCCTCGGTGTGGTACGAGTGGATGGTCCGTCCGCCGATGGCGGCGAGGGTGTCGGCGACGAATCCGGCCTCGTTGAGGGTGTCGGTGTGGATCGCGGCCTGGGCGCCGGTCTCCTCGCAGACGGTGAGGCAGGCGTCGATGACGGCGGGGGTGGATCCCCAGTCCTCGTGGAGCTTGAAGCCGAGCGCTCCGCCGCGCAGTTGGGAGTACATGCCCTCGCGGGACATCGTGTTGCCCTTGCCGAGCAGGCCGATGTTGACGGGGTAGGACTCCAGCGCGGCGAACATCCGGGCCAGGTGCCAGGGCCCGGGGGTGACGGTGGTGGCCTTGCTGCCCTCGGCGGGTCCGGTGCCGCCGCCGACGAGGGTGGTGATGCCGGAGACCAGGGCCTCTTCGATCACGGTCGGGGAGATGAAGTGCACGTGGGTGTCGACGGCCCCGGCGGTGAGGATCTTCCCGTTGCCGGCGATGATCTCGGTCTCGGGCCCGATGACGAGCGCGGGGTCGACCCCGTCCATGGTGTCCGGGTTGCCGGCCTTGCCGATGCCGCAGATCCGGCCGTCGCGGATGCCGACGTCGGCCTTGACGATGCCCCAGTGGTCGATGATCACCACGCCGGTGACGACGGTGTCGGGGGCGCCCTCGGCGCGGGTGGTGCGGGCCTGGCCCATGGACTCGCGGATGACCTTGCCGCCGCCGAACACGGCCTCGTCGCCGGCCCGTCCGGGCCCGCCCGCGAGGTCCTGCTCGATCTCGACGAAGAGGTCGGTGTCGGCGAGGCGGATGCGGTCGCCGGCGGTGGGACCGAAGAGGTCGGCGTAGTTCTGGCGCGATATCTCAGACATCGAGGGGCCCTCCGGTCTCGCCGCGCAGTCCCGGTACGGTGCGCAGCCCGCCCAGCGGTACGAGGTCCACGGCGACCGGGATGCCCGGCTCGAAGCGGACCGCGGTGCCGGCGGCGATGTCGAGCCGCTGTCCGCGGGCGGCGGCACGGTCGAAGTCGAGGCCGGGGTTGGCCTCGGCGAAGTGGTAGTGCGAACCGACCTGGACGGGCCGGTCGGCGGCGT
Organism: Streptomyces sp. NBC_00454; assembly: GCF_041434015.1. Classification (GTDB taxonomy): domain Bacteria; phylum Actinomycetota; class Actinomycetes; order Streptomycetales; family Streptomycetaceae; genus Streptomyces. The sequence goes on from NZ_CP107907.1 coordinate 1,055,903, forward strand.
TGAGCACGGTGATGCGGGTGACGGGCCGGCCTTCGTTGAGGCGCACCGGACCGTCCCCGTAGGCGATTTCGCCGGGGATCATGGGGGTACTGCCTCTCAGACGATCGGGTCGTGGACGGTGACGAGCTTGGTGCCGTCCGGGAAGGTCGCCTCGACCTGGACGTCGTGGATCATCTCGGGTATCCCCTCCATGACCTGGGCGCGGGAGAGCACCGTGCGGCCGGAGGCCATGAGTTCGGCCACGGTCCGTCCGTCGCGGGCGCCTTCGAGAATGTGCGAGGTGATGAGGGCGATCGCCTCGGGGTGATTGAGGAGAACACCGCGCGCCCGACGTTTCTCGGCCACGTCCGCGGCGACGTGGATGAGCAGTCGCTCTTGCTCGTGGGGGGTCAATTGCACAGCAATCACCAAGCTTCCGGGACATGATCAGCATCGCGCCGAGCCGACCCTAGGCGGCTTCAACACTTTGTTGACCTGCGCGTTTCCGTATCAAGCGTCTCTTGCCCCAACGCGGGGAAAGGCTTTCCGTAGCACGGACCATCCCTTTGCCGATCCATGGGTGCTCATTGACCGGAGGACGTGCCCGACACGCTAGGGACCGCATTTTTCCGCCGAGTTAACCCACGTTTCGGGGAGGTACCCGGTTCAATTCGGGGAGCCTTCGAAGCCGGTTACCGTATACGCGGCCGGCCCGGCCGACACTCGTACAAGGAGCAGGATGTTCGCCAACCCCATCCACCACATCACCATCGACGCGCAGGAGCCGTACCGGCTGGCGCAGTTCTGGTCCGCCGTCACGGGATTCCCGATCCACCCGGACGACCTCGCGGAAGACCCCGAGATCCTGCTGGTGCCGGGTCAGCCGGGCGTGCCCGGACTGCTCTTCATCCGGGTCCCGGAGGAGAAGTCCGGGAAGAACCGGGTCCACTTGGACATCATGCCGACGACCGGGACCCGCGACGAGAACGTCGAGCGCCTCATCGGCCTCGGCGCGAAGCTGCTGGACGACCGCCGCCGGGAGGACGGCACCGGCTGGGTGGTGCTCGCGGATCCGGAGGGCAACGAACTGTGCATAGAGCGCAGCGTCTCGGAGCGCGCCGGCGCCTGATCCGGCAGGCACTCGCTCCGCGGGCCGTGGTTCAACAGCTCGCGGCTCAACAGCCCGTGGTGGTCCTCGCCGGGGCGCCGACCGCCCAGGGCAGGGCGATCCACACGGTCTTGCCGCCGTCCTCCGTCGGGCTGACGGAGAGCCGGCCGCCCGCTTCCGCGGTGAGCCAGCGGATGATGACCATGCCTCGGCCGTTGTCCTGCTGGACGGCGGCCGGGAGCCGCTTGGGCCAGCGCGGGTGGCTGTCGGTGACCCCTACGCGGAGCCATTCCTCGCGCTCGAGGCGGATGTCCACGGTGAAGGTGGGCGACTGGCCGAAGGTGTGCTGCACGGCGTTGGTGGCGAGCTCCGAGACGATCAGCCGCACGCTGTCGGCCGTGTCGGTCCCCTCGGGCAGTCCCCACCCGTCCAGCACCTCGGCGACGTAACGGCGGGCGGCCCTGACCGAAGCCGGATCGCTCGGCAGAGTGACGGATGCTTCCTGGTGATCTGCCATGGCGACGGTCCCTTTCCCACCGGAGCGCAATCGCCCCGGATCTGTGCTGGACGCCAGAGTGCCATCCATCGTCCCGCCGTTTCTGCCGATCCCCCAACATATGCATATATCTGTCGCTCGATGCAGTGAACTCTGCTACGGAAGAGCGTATTTGGACGGCAGACTGGTGCGACCTGTGCCGGTGAAAGGAGGCAGGTGTGCAGCACGGTCCTGCAGTGCGCCGGCGCAAGCTCGGCGAGGAACTGCGCGCCTTGCGCGACCGGTCCGGACTCACCAGTGGTGAGGCGGCCCGGCTCGTGGGTTGGCACCAGTCGAAGATCAGCCGAATCGAGACGGGGCGCAGCGGCGTCAAGCTGGAGGACATCCGGCTGCTGCTCGATGCCTACGGGGAGGTCGTGAGCCCGCAGGAGCGCGCGCTGCTGGAGGCCCTCTCCGCCTCGGCGGCGGGTCCGGCCCCGGGCGCCGACACCGGGCGCGGGCGCCAGTGGTGGCACGACTACCGGGGGCTGCTGCCGCAGGAGTACCGGGACTTCATCAGCCTGGAGGCCGGAGCGCGCGCGGCCCGTACGGTCGAACTCTCGGTGGTGCCCGGCCTGTTGCAGACCCCCGAGTACGCGCGGGCGGTGACCCGGGCCGCGCTGGGCGGGCTTCCGGAGCCCAAGGTCGACGCGCTGGTCGACGTACGGCTGGCGCGTCAGTCCGTCCTGCGGGCCGATCCGCCGCTGGAGCTGAGCGCGGTGCTGGACGAGGCGGTGCTGCGGCGGAAGATCGGCGGGCCGGGGGTGATGACCGAGCAGTTGCGGTACCTGGTGGAGGTGTCGCGACTGCCCCAAGTGCGGCTGCAGGTGCTGCCGTTCAGCGTCGGGGGACATCTCGGCCTGACCGGACCGTTCGTTATTTTCTCATTTCCGAACATCGCCGATCTGGATGTGGTGGTACTCGACCATTTGACGAGTAGCCTCTATCTGGAGCGGAAGGAAGACCTTGAGGCGTACAGCGCCGCGTTCCGCAGCATTCAGGCGCACGCCCTCCCGCCCCGCGATTCGTCGGATCTCATCAGCGCCCTCGCTGACGACGCGTAAGGAGGCACCCCCGTGTCCGCAACCCCCTTATCCACCAGCGGACTTCTGAACAGCGCGAGGTGGCGGCGAAGCAGCCGCAGCACCGGAATGAACAACTGCGTGGAAACGGCCGTGCTCACCGGCGGCCTGCTGGCCGTCCGCGACTCCAAGCGGGCGGACGGCCCGGCCGTGCTCTTCACCGGGCCGGCCTGGGACGGTTTCCTCGTCTCCGTACGGGCCGACGTGCTCCCGTAGCCCCGTCCGGCGGTCCGTGGGCCCACCGGCCCGTTGGTCCGCCTAGCGGTCCGTGGCCCCGTGCGGAGCGGTCCGCAGGATCGTCTCCACCGCACGGCCGATCTCGTCCCCCGTGAGATCGGCCCGCGCCGTCAGGCGCAGCCGGGAGATGCCGTCCGGCACCGACGGCGGGCGGAAGCACCCCACGGACAGACCTGCCTCGCGGCAGTCGGCGGCCCAGCGCAGTGCCGCCGAAGCCGACGGGGCCCGTACCGACACCACGGCCGCGTCCGGCCGGGCCGCGGTCAGGCCGGACGCGGTGAGCCGCCCGTACAGATCGGCGGCCACCTCGCGGGCCCGCTCCGCACGCTGCGGCTCCCGCTCCAGCAGGCGCAGGGCGGCCAGGGCGGCGCCCGTCGCGGCCGGGGCCAGCCCGGTGTCGAAGATGAAGGTCCGGGCCGTGTTCACCAGGTGCCGGATCACCTTGGCCGGCCCGAGGACCGCCCCGCCCTGGCTGCCCAGGGACTTGGAGAGGGTCAGCGTCGCGACCACCCCGGGCGCACCCGCCAGCCCGGCCGCCGCCAGCGCGCCCCGGCCGCCCTCGCCCAGTACGCCGAGTCCGTGCGCGTCGTCCACGAGCAGGGCCGCGCCCTCGGCCCGGCAGACCTCGGCGTACTCGGCGAGCGGAGCCGCGTCCCCGTCCACCGAGAACACCGAGTCGCTGACCAGCAGCGCCCGCCCCTCGTACCCGGCGAGGGTCTTGCGCGCGGCCTCGGGGTCGCAGTGCGGGACGACGGCGATCTCGGCGCGGGACAGCCGGCAGCCGTCCACGATCGAGGCATGGTTGGCGGCGTCGGAGACGACAAGGGTGCCCCGGCCGCTCAGCGCGGACACGGCGGCGAGGTTGGCCGCGTACCCGGAGGAGAGGACGAGCGCGGCCTCGAACCCGCAGAAGGCGGCGAGCTCCCGCTCGAGCTCCGCATGAAGTTCGGTCGTCCCGGTGACCAGGCGGGATCCAGTGGCTCCACCGCCCCAGCGCTCGGCCGCCTCGCGCGCGCCCCGCACGGTCTCGGGGTGCCGGGACAGCCCCAGGTAGTCGTTGCTCGCGAGGTCGAGGAGCGGCGAGGAGGCCGGGCGCGGGCGCAGCGTCCGGACAAGTCCGGCTTGTTCCCGGGCCCGCTCCGCGTCGTCGATCCAGGAGAAGACGTCCGCGGGGGCGGCGGTGTGCTGGTCGGGCATCGGCAGTCCTCGCGTTTTGTCGGCAGTCCACAGACCTGACCGACCCTAGCCGTCACCACTCGACCGCCAAGTGTGGCGATACACACACTCTCTTCAAGCCATGTTGTTGGATCTCTCCTTGGCCGGGAGTGGTCACGTGGGACAGGATCGGCGTCATGGACCTGCTGAACACCCTCGTGGACAAGGGGCTGCGGCGCGAGCTGCCGACCCGTGAAGAAGCACTCGCCGTGCTGGCTACCTCTGACGACGAACTGCTCGACGTGGTCGCCGCGGCCGGCAAGGTGCGCCGCCAGTGGTTCGGCCGTCGGGTCAAGCTGAACTACCTGGTGAACCTCAAGTCGGGGCTGTGCCCGGAGGACTGCTCGTACTGTTCCCAGCGGCTGGGTTCGAAGGCCGAGATCCTCAAGTACACCTGGCTGAAGCCCGAGGAGGCCTCGCAGGCCGCCGCCGCCGGCGTGGCCGGCGGGGCGAAGCGGGTCTGCCTGGTGGCGAGCGGGCGCGGCCCGACGGACCGCGACGTGGACCGTGTCGGCAAGACCATCGAGGCCATCAAGGAGAACAACGAGGGCGTCGAGGTGTGCGCCTGCCTCGGTCTGCTGTCGGACGGCCAGGCGGAGCGCCTGAAGGACGCGGGTGCGGATGCCTACAACCACAACCTCAACACCTCCGAGGCCACGTACGGCCAGATCACCAAGACCCACACCTACGCGGACCGGGTCGACACAGTACAAAAGGCGCACGCCGCCGGGCTGTCGGCCTGTTCCGGTCTGATCGCGGGCATGGGCGAGAGCGACGAGGACCTCGTCGATGTCGTCTACGCGCTGCGCGACCTCGACAGCGACTCGGTGCCGGTCAACTTCCTGATCCCCTTCGAGGGCACCCCGCTCGCCAAGGAGTGGAACCTCACCCCGCAGCGCGCCCTGCGCATCCTCGCGATGGTCCGCTTCGTCTGCCCCGACGTCGAGGTCCGGATCGCGGGCGGCCGCGAGGTGCACCTGCGCACCCTGCAGCCCCTGGCGCTGCACGTGGCGAACTCGATCTTCCTGGGCGACTACCTGACCAGCGAGGGACAGGCCGGACAGGCCGACCTCGACATGATCGCGGACGCCGGTTTCGAGGTCGAGGGCGCCGGTACGACGACCCTGCCCGCGCACCGCTCCGAGCAGGCGGCGGCCGCCACCGGCGGCTGCGGCTCGCAGGGTGCGGGCGCCTCCGTCTGCGGCTCCTCCGCCACGGCGGACGAGGCCGGCTGCGGTTCGGCGTGCGGCGGCTGCTCGGGGCACGCCGGGCACGAGGCCCCCGTACCGGCCCAGGCCGAGGCGGGCGAGGTCCGCTCCGGTCTGGTGGCGGTACGCCGCCGTGGCGCGGGAACGGATCTCGCTCCCAATGCCTGACCTGCACCACTCGCCCGACGCGCTGCCGGCCGCCGAACTGCTCGCGCTGGACCGGCAGCACGTCTGGCACCCCTACGGCCCGATGCCCGGACGCCAGGAGCCCCTGATCGTCGCCTCCGCCTCGGGCGTCCGGCTGCGGCTGGCCGAAACGGCCCAGGGCAACGACGAGCTCGTCGACGGCATGGCCTCCTGGTGGTCGGCGATCCACGGGTACAACCACCCGGCGCTGAACGAGGCCGTGACCGGCCAGCTCGGCCGCATGTCGCACGTGATGTTCGGCGGTCTCACCCACGAGCCCGCCGTCCGGCTGGCCGCGAAGCTCGTCGAGATCACCCCGGCCGGCCTGGAACACGTCTTCCTCGCCGACTCGGGCTCGGTCTCGGTCGAGGTCGCGGTGAAGATGTGCCTCCAGTACTGGCGTTCCATGGGACGGCCGGGCAAGACCCGGCTGCTCACCTGGCGGGGCGGCTACCACGGGGACACCTGGCAGCCGATGGCCGTCTGCGACCCCGAGGGCGGCATGCACGAGCTGTGGTCGGGCATGCTCCCGCGCCAGCTCTTCGCGGACGCCCCGCCGAGCGGTTTCTCCGCCCCGCTGGACCCCGCGTACGTGGCCCACCTGCGCTCCCTGGTCTCCGCGCACGCGGACGAACTGGCCGCGGTGATCGTGGAACCGGTGGTCCAGGGCGCGGGCGGCATGAGCTTCCACAACCCCGGCTACCTGCGGGTCCTGCGGGAGCTGTGCGACGAGTTCGGCGTCCTGCTCATCCTGGACGAGATCGCCACGGGCTTCGGCCGCACGGGCGCGCTGTTCGCGGCGGACCACGCGGGGATCACCCCGGACGTGATGTGCCTGGGCAAGGCGCTGACCGGCGGCTACCTCACCCTCTCCGCCACCCTGTGCACGGAGCGCGTGGCGGACGGGATCTCCCGGGGCGAAGTCCCCGTACTGGCCCACGGGCCGACCTTCATGGGCAACCCGCTGGCCACGGCCGTGGCACTGGCCTCGGTCGACCTGCTCCTGGGGCAGGACTGGCAGCGCGAGATCAAGCGGATCGAAGCGGGCCTGCTCGAGGGCCTGGCACCGGCCGCGGCCCTCCCGGGGGTCAAGGACGTACGGGTCCTGGGCGCGATCGGCGTGGTCCAGCTCGACCACGATGTCGACATGTCGGCCGCCACCCGGGCCGCGGTCCGGGAGGGCGTGTGGCTGCGCCCGTTCCGGGACCTGATCTACACGATGCCGCCCTTCGTCACGGGCGACGCCGACGTGGCCCGCATCTGCCGCGGAGTCCTCGCGGCCGCGAAGGAGGCCTGACATGGGCGACACCCTCACCCCCGGCGCCTCCGCACCCGGATCCACCGCGCCTGCGCCCGGGATCGTCATGGTCTCCGGTACGGGCACCGAGATCGGCAAGACGGTCGTCACCTCGGCGCTCGCCGCGGCGGCGCTCGCCGCGGGCCTCTCCGTGGCCGTCCTCAAGCCGGCCCAGACCGGGGTGGGCCCGGACGAGCCCGGCGACGTGGCGGAGGCCGCCCGGCTGGCCGGCTCCGCCGTCACCACGGTGGAACTGGCCCGCTATCCGGAGCCGCTGGCCCCTGACACGGCGGCCCGCCGCGCGTCCCTCCCGACGGTCTCCCCCACCGCGATCGCGGAAACCGCGCACCGGCTCGCCCTCTCCCACGACCTGGTCCTGGTCGAAGGTGCGGGCGGCCTCCTGGTCCGCTTCGACGAGGCGGGCCACACCCTGGCCGACGCGGCCCGGCGACTCGGAGCCCCGACCCTGATCGTGGCCCCGGCGGGCCTGGGCACGCTCAACTCCACGGCCCTCACCGCCGAGGCCCTGCGGACCCGGGGCCTCGCCGCCCTGGGCCTGGTCATCGGCAGCTGGCCCGCCGACCCGGGCCTTGCGGCCCGCTGCAACCTGGCCGACCTGCCCGCCGTCTCCGCGCTCCCCCTGCTCGGCGCGGTCGCGGAGGGCGCCGGCGCCCTGGATCCCGCGGCCTTCCGTGCGGCGGCCCCCGGCTGGCTGGCACCGCCCCTGCGCGGCACGTGGTCCCAGCGGTCGTTCCTCACGGCCTGGCCGGCCTGAGGGCCGCGCGCGGATGAACGTACCGGCGGCCTTCGCTCACCGAGAGCGGCGGCCGCCGCCCCGTACAAGCGGCGCCGTCACCCGTTCAGCGGCTTCACCCAGCGCGTCCAGTGGTCCTCGGGGTGGTAGCCGGCGGCCACCCACGCGCGCTGTCCGCGCTCGTTCCGGTTGAGCACCATCGCGTCCGCGCGCCGTCCGCCGAGCGCCGCGAACCGTTCCTCGGCGGCGGCCAGAAGGGCCGAGCCGATCCCCTGGCGGCGGTGGGCCAGGTGCACCGCGAGCCGGTACAGGTGGCATCGCCAGCCGTCGAACCCCGCGATGACCGTGCCGACCAGTTCGCCGTCGCGCCGGGCGAGCAGCAGCGACTGCGGGTCGCGGGCGTGCAGCCGCTCGACGCCGTCGAGGTCGTCGCTGATACTCGTGCCCTCGGCCGCGGCCTTCCAGAAGTCGAGCACGGTGGCGAGGTCCGCCGCCGTGGCGGGTTCGATGTGAAGATCGTTCATGTGCGGATCCCATCACGGCCGAACGGGCCCCGACAAAAGAGTGAGCAGATCTCTTTGCCCTTCCTTTACGATGTATCCATCGGTTTCTCCATGTAACGAAAGGTGTGAGCGTCCGCCCATGGGCGAGCCTCCCAGTACCCGCCATCCGCTTCCGCGACGTCGCGCGACACCCCTCCTCCTGACTGATCATGGGACGGAGGTGAACCACCGATGACCGAAGTGCTCCTGCTCGTCCTGGCGCTGCTGCTCTGCCTTGCCTGCGGGGTCTTCGTCGCCGCGGAGTTCTCGCTGACGACCATCGAGCGCAGCGAACTGGAGCGGGCCGTCGAGCGCGGCGAGCGCGGCGCCGACAGTGCCCTGGCCGCCGTCCGCAGCCTGACCTTCCAGCTCTCCGGCGCCCAGCTCGGCATCACCGTGACCGGCCTGGTCATCGGCATGATCTCCAAGCCCTCGATCGCCGCCCTGCTCAAGGGCCCGTTCAAGGCCATGGGGCTGTCCGAAGGCACCGCGTCCTCCACCGCCCTGATCCTGGGCACCGTGCTGTCGACCGTCGTCCTGATGGTCGTGGGCGAGCTGGTCCCCAAGAACTGGGCGATCTCCTCGCCGCTGGCCGTCGCCAAGCGGGTCGCCACCATGCAGCGGGTCTTCAGCCGGGCGTTCAGGCCCCTGATCAGCCATCTGAACAGCACGGCGAACCACATGGTCCGCCGGTTCGGCCTGGAGCCCGCCGAGGAGCTCGCCTCGGCGCGCACCCCGCAGGAGCTGGTGGCCCTGGCCCGGCACTCCGCGAAGGCGGGCGCCCTGGAGAAGGACACCGCCGAGCTGTTCGTGCGGACCCTGAACCTGGCCGACCTGACCGCGGAGAACGTCATGACCCCGCGCGTCCAGGTCACCGCCCTGGAACTGCAGACCACCGCCGAGGACGTCGCGAACGCGACGCTGGCCACCGGCCTGTCACGCTTCCCCGTCTACCGGGGCAACCTCGACAGCGTCGTCGGCACCGTCCACATCAAGGACGTACTGGCGCTGCCCGCCGAGCAGCGCCACCACCACCCCGTCTCCTCGCTGCTGCGCGAACCCCTCCTCGTACCGGAGTCGCTGACCGTGGACCGGCTGCTGGACCGGCTGTCCGGCAAGCAGACGATGGCCGTGGTCATCGACGAGTACGGCGGCACGGCCGGTGTGGCCACCCTGGAGGACATCGTCGAGGAGGTCGTCGGCGAGGTCCGCGACGAGCACGACCCGCACGAGACCTCCGACCTGGACTCGGCCGGGGTGGACGCCGCCGGGCGCGCACTGTTCTCCGCCGACGGCTCCGCCCGTACCGACCAGCTCCAGCGGATCGGCCTGCGGGTGCCGGACGGTCCCTACGAGACCCTGGCCGGTCTGATAGCGACCGAACTGGGGCGGATCCCGGTGGTCGGCGACAGCCTGGAGCTCGACGGCTGGCACCTGGACGTGGTGGACGCCAGTGGGCGACGGGCCGCGCGGGTGCTGCTGCACGCGCCGGCCGAGCCGTCCGACAACGACGGGGAGGAGGCCCGATGACCGCCGTCCAGCTGCTGATCGGCCTGGCGACCCTGGTCGTCAACGCCTTCTTCGTCGGCGCGGAATTCGCGCTGATCTCGGTCCGGCGCAGCCAGATCGAGCCCTACGCCGAACAGGGCGACCGGCGCGCCAAGGCCGTGCTGTGGGCCCTGGAGCACGTGTCCGCCCTGATGGCTGCGGCCCAGCTGGGCATCACCCTGTGCACCCTGGTGCTGGGTGTGGTGGCCGAGCCGGCCATCGCGCACCTGCTGACTCCGGCCTTCGACTTCTTCGGGGTGCCGGCCGGCCTGACCCACGCGATCTCCTTCGTGGTGGCGCTGGCACTGGCCACGTACCTGCACATGCTCTTCGGCGAGATGCTGCCGAAGAACGTGGCGCTGGCCGAGCCGGTGCGCACCGCGCTGCTGCTGGGGCCGCCGCTGGTGACCCTGGCGCGGGCGCTGAAGCCGGTGATCTTCGCGATCAACGCCTTCGCCAACGCCCTGCTGCGCCTGCTGCGCGTGGACGTGAAGGACGAGGTCACGGCCACCTTCTCGGACGACGAGCTGGCCCGCATCGTCAAGGACTCCAGTGACGCGGGGCTCATCGACGGCCGGGCGAGCGAGCGGCTGCACGACGCCCTGGAACTGGGGCGCCGGCCCGTGACCGATGTGGTGCTGCCGGCGGACCGGGTGGTTCCGGCCCGCGAGGGCATCACTCCGGCCGGGCTGGAGCGGCTGTCGGCGGAGTCCGGGTACTCCCGCTTCCCGATGATCGACGCACAGCACCGGATCCTGGGATACCTGCACGTCAAGGACGCCCTGGACGCGGCGGAGCGCGACGAGCCCTTCCCGGTCTCGGCGCTGCGGCCGATCGCCCAGGTACGGGCGGAGACCCCGCTGGACGACGTGCTGACCGCGATGCGGCGCAGCCGTACGCACCTGGCGGCGGTCCTGGGCCCGGACGGCGCCATGACGGGCCTGGTCACGATGGAGGACGTCCTGCGGGAGCTGTTCGGCAATCCCGCCTCGGCCTAGTCCGCCTGGTTCGCGGGCCGCGCGCGGTACCCCGTCCCCGGGCTCCGGGGCGGGGTACCGCTGCGAGAACGGCGTACCGCGCGGTAGCATCGCTCCCGCCATGGAGATGAATGCGTCTTACACCAGTTTCGTCGCGGTCGGCGACTCCTTCACCGAGGGCATGTCCGACCTGCTTCCCGACGGCTCCTACCGGGGCTGGGCCGATCTGCTGGCCGACCGCCTCGCGGCGCGCGAGCCCGGCTTCCGCTACGCGAACCTCGCGGTCCGCGGCAAGCTGATCGGGCAGATCGCCGAAGAGCAGGCACCGGCGGCGGCCGCCATGGGCGCCGACGTGGTGGCCCTGGTCGGCGGACTGAACGACACCCTGCGCCCCAAGGTGGACATGGGCCGGGTGCGCGGGCACCTGGAGGAGGCCGTCGGCCTGCTGGCCCCCTCCTGCAAGACGCTGGTCCTGATGCGCTCCCCGGGCCGCAACGGACCCGTGATGGAACGTTTCCGCCCCCGGATGGAGGAGCTCTTCGTCATCATCGAGGAGCTCGCCGCGCGCCACGGGGCCCTCGTGGTCGACCTGTACGGGGCCGCCGCGCTCGGGGATCCCCGGATGTGGGACGTGGACCGGCTGCACCTGACGGCCGAGGGACACCGCCGGGTGGCGGAGGCCGTCTGGCAGGCGCTCGGCCTGCCCCCCGAGACCGACTGGCGCACCGAACTGCCGCCCGCGCTCCCGCCGGGCTGGGCCCGGCGCCGCGCACAGGACCTCAGCTTCGCGCGGCAGCACCTGATCCCCTGGGTCGGCCGCCGCCTGACCGGCCGCTCCAGCGGCGACGGCCGCCCGGCCAAGCGCCCGGAGCTGCTGGCGTACGAGGCTCCGAGGGGCGAGCGGCTCTCGTAGCAAGGCACAATCCGGGCTGGGCCCCCTACCTGCGTAAACACACAGCCGCGGCCCAAGTAGAATCCCTCCACTGTTCTACTGAGAATCAGATTCCAGCAGGTCAAACGACGTTTGAGCGGACTCGCGAGAGATCAAATCTCACAATTTCTCACAGGATGGCTTTTCGATCTTCGCCGTGGAAGACGTCGAGGGCGGCAGCCGCGCCCCTCATATCCTCGGCTTCGATGGACACGTACTTCCGTTTGGTGAAGGCCGCATTCGTGTGGCCGGCCCACGCGGCGAGGATGACATCAGGCACACCGCTGAGCGCCAGGGCCTTCAGGACCGAGTGCCGCGCGTCGTACAGGCGGACCTTGCGAAGCTCCAGCGCAGCCATGAGCGCGTAGGCGTACTCCCGAAGCTGCCGTGTATTCAGCGGGACACCGAGCTCGTTCACAGCGACGTACCCAGTGCCCGTGTAGCCCTCTCCTGCAGCTCGCTCCTCCTGGGCCTGCTGCAGGCGCAGGGCGCGCAGGGCTTCCCATGGCCCGCGGGGTAGCGGCAGGACGCGTTCGCCGGACGCCGTCTTCGTGTCTTTCTCGAGCACGCGATGGTTACCGATCATCGTGCGCGTCCGCTCGATGGACAGCAGCCCTTGCTCGAGGTCAACGTCCGCCCATCGCACGCCGCACACCTCGGCGGGCCGGAGACCCATCAACGACAAGAGCAGGGGTGCGAACAGCCGATCCTGATGGACGCCACGGATGAACGTCTGGACTTCTGCCACCGTCCACGGCTTGGCCCGGACGTCCTCCCGCTTGTCGGTCTTCTTGTCGGCGAGTGAGGGACGCACCTTTGACGCCACGTTCACCGCGACCAGTTTCCGAATGACCGCTCGCGCCAGGGCCTCTCGGAGGCGGGTGAGGATCCCTTCAACCGTAGAGATGGCCAAGCGGGTGCCGGGCTCACCACCCTTCCGCCGCCCGGTCGCGACAACTTCGTCCACGAAATCGCGGACACGATCCTCGGTCAGCTCCTGGAGGCGGATCGCCCCAAGACGGTCGTAGACATGCACCAGGGCGAGCCGATAGGTGCGGATCGTCGTTTCCTCGACGTCACGGCTCTTGAACTCCAGCCACTGGTCGAGCCACTCCCCCACCGTGATCTTGTTCGGCGCGACGAACGTGCCGTCCTTCCGGCCGGACAGGATGCGGGCGCACTCGTTCTTCACCTCCGTCTTGGTGTTCTTGGTGATGGTGAGCTGGATCCGCTTGCCGCTCTCGTCGCGCCCGGCATCGACAACAGCGCGATACCGAACCTTGCCACTGCTCAGAGTGATCCTTTTCGGCTCTGGCATTTCATACCTCCTCCGCCGCCACGAACCCACATCATCGCTGCCCGCATGCCGAGCAGTCCGCCCGTCAGTACCTCCTGCCGGCGCGCTGAGTTATCGTCCGGTTCTGGTCGTGGGCGGCGACGACGGACTCCGCCTCGCCGCGGACACGGCCCAGGAACTCTCCGGAATCCAGGTAGAGGGAACCCTCGAAGCGGGCGGGACCACTGGAGCCGCCGCGGGCTGCTGCGCCGGTCAGCGCGCGGGCCTGCGCCGTCGTGAAGACCGGCTCAGGCTTCCCAGTGCCGTTGTAGGCGAGATTCATGCCGGGCTGCAGGTAGCCGCCGGAATCGAATGTCCCCAGGGCGGGGGCGAAACCGTACCAATCCTGGAAGAGGCTGTCGGTGTAGCCGCGCGCCCGGCTGCCGACGACGACCCCCTCCCCGCCGCGGGACTCCACGTTCATTCCGCCGAGGGTTCCGGCCGTGTGACCCACGCCCGCATTGGTGACGCCGATCATGAACGGGGAGCGCAGGTTGCGACGCCAGCCGGCCGGGGCCGTGTCCCCCTGGAACGAAAACGTGGACCAGAGCCTGCCGAGCGGGGACTGGCCCAGAATGACCTTCTGGATTCCGGACATGAAGCCGGAGCAGTCCCAGCTCGGGTCGCCAGCGCCGCCCCACTGATAGGGCTTGCCGGCCTGGGAGCGGGCGAAGCCCATGGCGGCAGCCACGGAGCCGCTGGCCGTTCCGCCTCCGATCAGATCCTCGGCCGCCTTGACGACCTTGTTCTTCAGGCCCTCGAGCATCTTCATCGGGAGCTGACTCAGGGCCTGCGCCCACTGGTTGCCGGTGAGGTTTTCCCCGATCTTGTCCCGCAGGCCCTTCGTGGCGGCTTCCCAGCCTTTGCCGGGGTTCGCCATGAAATCGAAGGCCGTCATTACGGCCCCACCGAGCTGCTGAGCCTTTCCGGACAGCCAGTCGACGACGCCTCCATCCGCGAAGCGCGGGATACCGACAGCGCCGCCCGACGCGAAGGTCGATCCGCTCTGCAAGGCCCGCTGACGGAGGGACTCGATGACCGAGTGACCGCCGGCCGCCTGGACTTCTCGCGCGGTCCAGACATGCTCCCCGTTGGACAGCAGGGCCGGGATGGAGTCCGACGTACCGGTGCCGGCGCCGAAGACCGAGCCGCCCGTCGCGAACTTCACTTTCTCGAGCTGCCCCAGGCCCGCGATCTTCGCGACCGCGTTCCAGACCGGCACGATGCCGCCGTTGTACACGGTTTCGACGATAAATTGGACCGGCTTGCGGGTGATGTCGACGAGCTGATCCCAGGCCGACTTAATGCCGTCCTTGGCAAACACGAAAGCATCCTTGACCAGCCCGGCCGCCTGACTGATGCGGTCGAACCAAGGCTTGATGCCGTTCTCGTACAGCCAGCCGGCCTTTTCGGCGATCCAACCGAAGATCGGCTTGATGTAGGACTCCCAGAGCTCCCGGAAGCGATCCCCCAGGGAGTGAGTCTCCGACGATATGGAGTCCCAGGCCGGACTGATCCACTCCCGCCAGAGGTACACGGCGGCCTCGCCGATCCAACCGAAGACGGGCCGCAGGATAGCGGTCCAGAGCCACATCGCCTGGTCCGCGAAGGCCTGGAAGGCAGGACGGATGCCGTTCTCGTAGAGCCACATCGCGACTGCGGCGAGCGCCCGGAAGGCAAGCATGATGGGCACGACCACCGCCACAACGACGATCGCCCAGAGGACGCGCGCGGCGAGCCAAATGCCCTCGAACGCGGGACGGATGCCGTTCTCCCAGAGCCACAGCGCTGCCTGGCCGAGCAGCTGGAAGCCAGCGACGAGGCCGCGCCAGACCCCGTCGATGAAGGCCCGGAACCAGTCGAACTTGTTGTACATGAGCACGACCACGGCGACCACGGCCACGATCGCGAGGATGATCCAGCCCCAGGGGCCAGCCATCGAAATGATGTTGAAGGCCGTCATGGCGGCCGAGGCGAGCCACATCGCGCCCTGCCACAGGAGTATGCCGCCCGCCCACAGCCGGGTCGCGATGAAGATGCCGTACACCAGCTGGATGGCGCCCGGGAAGTTCGTCGCGATCCATGACACGCCTTCGAACAAGGCGCCGAGCACCTTCAGGAGCGGCCCTGAGATCGGCTCCAGGGCCTTGGCGACGTCGAAGAGGCCCCGGGCGATGTCCCCGACCGTCTCGGCGACTACAGGGCCCATCGTGGCCGCGTAGGACAGGAACCCCTCGAACGCTGGGGACCCCTTCAAGGACGTGCCCCACGTAGCGAAGCGGCCACTGATGGCCTGCATCCGGTCGCTGATGGAGTCCATGTGCGGCAGGAAGGCGTCGATGATGCCAGCCATGCCCTTGAAGATGCGGCCGAAGGTGATCCCAAGGCCCGTGATGGCAGGTTCGACGGAGGTGGCGAAGTCCTCCTTGAAGGATTGCCACCAGGGCGACTTGAAGCCGGCCGACACCCTGTCCTGAAGTCCGGTCACCGCCGAAGCAGCGGCCAGCACCAGCGGCGTCAAACCCGGCAGGCTGTTCTTGATGCCCTCCAGCGCCCTGGTGAAGATCGGCATGACCGCAGGTTGCAGGCTGAGCGACCACTGCGAGAACGCTGACCGGAGCGCAACGAACGCGTTGAAAGTGCCCCGGGCTGCCGGCGACAGCTTGTCGAGCTCCGCCTGGTACTTCGCCTGCGCCGCCGCGGCCTGGTCCACGCCGCCCGCAGCCGACGCAGCCGCCGAGGCAATGCCGCGCTGAGCCGACGCGATGGAGTCCGCAGCCTGCGCCGCCGTCCGGGCGACATTGGCCTGAGCCTTCGCGACGCCGGCCTGCGCGTCCTGAACGGCACGGCTGCGGTCCGCGACGGCCTGCTGCGACTTCGCGAGGCGGTCCTGCGCCCGTGTCACCACATCCGTGCCCTCAACGCCTGACTTCGCGGCGGCAGCCTGCTCCTCGCCGAGCCGCTTGGTCTCGGTTGTCTGCTCCTTCAGCCGCTGCGTGGCCTGGTCGACAGCGAGAGCGGCACGCTCCCGGTCCAGGAGAGTCGACTTCGGGTCCGCTTCAACCTGCTGGCGGCGCTGCTGCGCCTCAGCGAGGGACAGTTCGGCGTCCCGTACCGACAGTTGGGCGTCCGCGTACCGCGACGAAAGATCCTCAAGCTGCTGGGCCGCCTCCTTGCGAGCGGCCACCAGGTCCAGCTGGGCCTGTGTCGACTCCTTCTGTGCGTCGGACAGCTGGCGTTCAGCGTCGGACACGCCGCGGGCCGCCTGCACCACCTGGTCCCGGGCGGCGGCGATCTGTGAGGCGGCGTTGCGCTGCGCCGATGCGAGAGCCTGCTGGGCGCCTGCCATCTGCAGGGCCCTCTGGGCTCCGGTGCTGCTCGAGGTCGACACTGCGTCCTGGGCGGCCCGCTGAGCCTGTAGAGCACGGGCGATGCCCGCCACCGCCGGAGCTGCCACCGCGGCCAGCACACCGACCCCGACACTCGCCGAGATGGCAGCAGCAGCAACCGCCCCCAGACCGGCCGCCGCGATCGGCAGGACCGGTAGCAGGGCCGGACCGAACGCCAGGGCTGCAGTCGTCAGCAGGTTCATGTTCGCGGCGGCCGTATGGGCGTCGACGTCGATGTTGACGTCCTGGCCATCGAGGCGGACCAGCTCGGCACGCAGGGCTTCCAGCTCGCCGATCGCAGCACGGGAGTTGATCCGCACCGCGACGTCGGGATGCTGTAGACCCAGCCGGCGGAGCTCCCGCTCTATCTCGTCGATCTGCGCGCGGGCCGCCCCCGCGTCCACGTCGATGCCGACCCGCTGCCGCGACAGCGTCGCCAGCTGCTCACGCAGGGCCCGGATGTCCGCGTCGGCCTCGGCCGTGTCCGCGCCGATCTGAATGTCCGGCAAGGCCCGGACCGCGGCCTCGATCCGGGAGCGGAACGTCCGGCCGAACGCGCCGCCTGCGTCGCTGCCCTGGCGTCCCGCTGTCGCAGTCGCCTGCCGGCCGCCCTGCGCGACACCCTCGCGTACAGCGCTCGCCACCTGAGCCGAGAGCCGCTCACCGATGACGCGGCCCATGTCGTCGCCGACGCGAGTCGATGCTGGTATCAGGCCTGCCTGCAGGCGTCCGTAGATGCCTCTCGTGTTCGGGATGACGTCGACTTCGACGGATCCCACCGTGATCGCCATGGCTACCCCTTCCGGTAGTCCGTGGCGCGGTCCTGGAAGGCTTGATCAGTGGAGCTTGATGGGTCTGGCCTGGTGAACGGCAGGCACGTAGTTGGGACCCTGGGGGCCCGGGGGCCCCTGGGCGGTTGCAGAGATCGGGATCGTGTTCACGCTGTCTGTGGCCCTGAGTCTGGGGATTTCCGTACTCGGCTCCGGCCGTCCGCCGAGGGCCCACTCCTGGCGGGCCTCCCGCCAGCGGAACCGGCCGAAGTAGTACACCTCGAGCAGATCCTCAAGGTCACCGGCCCACAAGTCGGCGCGGTACGTCGCCAGCCAGTCCGGCATACCGTCCGGCTGGCCTGTACGGCGCCGCGGGCGACTCATGCCGGCCCCCGCCAACGAACCAGTGCGGCCTTACGGGCCTGCTCCGAGCGAGCGCGCGCATCATGACCCTCCCCGTCCTCGTCGGACAGCTTGAGAGAGCCCAGCAGGCGGGCCACCAGGGCCCGGTGCTGCCGAAGCTCCTGCACGAGCGGGTTAGCCACGTCCTGGCCCATCGACCCCTTCACCACGAGCGGAGCATCCCGCAGCTCCGCGTGCATCCGCTCGATGAGATCGACCTCCCGGCAGGCGTCCTCGAGGACCCGCAGCTCGTCGGTACGCAGCTCCTGCTCCTCGACGATGTCCTCCCACAGCCGTGCCGCCCGCGGGCCAAGGCCGTCCGGGGGGTCCGGCAGGGAGGCCAGGGGCGCCTTCAGCACTTCCATGGTCAACTCCTGTCAGTCGAAAAACACAGCGCGATCAGCACGCAGAGGATTGGGTGCTACACGTCCCGATCTCCTGAGAAAAGTGGATCAAGGTAATCTCCCCAGGGTGATCTTGGGTGTCCCGGACGGACCGTGTGGCCCGTCCGGGACGTCGGCGCTGGTGCGGCTCGAGGTAGCCGGCTCCGCACCATGGGTCCGGCCGAAGCCGGTGCCGTTGACGCCGAGTCGTGAGGGTCACGCGCTGAGTGCCTGCGTGACCAGGTCGCGCGCTCCACGGAGCGTCTGGGCTGCCGACCGTGCGTGCGTGGCCTCGCGCCACAGATGGACACAGCCAGCGCGTTCTCTGACCTGACCTGGTGTGGCCAGCCCGAGCGTCAGCGCCTGCTGTCTGACCAGGTACACCCAGCGCGCGACGGGCTGCTGGTGCAGGTCTCGCCACTGGGCGATGACGGGGTGCAGGTCTTGCCAGCCCTGATCCATGACGCTCTGCACAGTGGGTTCAGGCAGGGCCGCTACAGAGAACAGGGTGTTGTCCCTGCCGCCGTCGCTGCCGGCCACGGCCGAGATCGAAGCTCTGTCGCTGACGAGCTGCTCCAGCTGGACCACTGCACCTTCAGCGCGGGCGTATGCAGTCGTGATGGCGGGGTCGTTCCAGTTGATGCGCTTGGGGTCGATCAGGGAGACGTCCTCGGGGAGTCTGGCCGCGGCCTTGGCGACGACACCGACGAGGGTCTTGAACTCCTTGTCGAGGCCCGCGACCCATTTCGGGACGGCGGCCTGAGCCGTGCTGACGAACCGCTGGTCGGCCTCCTCGTGGAACAGGTCGGCGGCGCGGCGGGTGACGTCAGCGAGACGAAGTGCTTCGGCGTGCTGCCGGATGACGGCTGCCGCCTCGACTGCGGTGGCGGGCAGGGCCGGCCGTTCGGGGTCGGGGGTGCGGCCTGCGTCGAACACTGCAGTCTGTAGCCGACGGGCTTCGTACACCTCTGCGGGGACGGGCAGCTTGCGCCGCTCGGCTGCACGGACGGCCCGCTCCGCGTCGGCGACGCTGGTTCCGTACATCACGCCGCCTCGATGTCTTCGGCGGCCAGGGCGCGGGCCTGCGAGTCATCCAGGCGGGCGATCTCGCCGGGCTTGGCGAGGATGAACTGCAGGCCGTGCTTGGTCTCCCAGAAGTCGTCTCCGGTGCCCGGCAGGCTGTTCCATTCCTTCGCTGCTTCGGCGAACGCCGGTGTGGTGGCCGCGTACTGGTCGACCACTTCGGTCCAGCCGTAGGTGTTGGCGTGGGCAGCGACGGCCTGGGCCAGGGTGCGGTCACCGTCACGTTCGGCGCGCTCCAGCGTCGCGGCGGCGATGCGGGGGTTGTCGATGGCTGCGGCGCGGTCGGCTGCGTCCCGGCGGGCAAGTACGGTGCTGGGGTCCGCGGTGCCGGTGCTCCCGAACATCTTCCGGTTGAGCTGCTCGCGCCGACTGGCCAGCTGGGCCAGTTCGGACTGCCGGAGCTGCTCCAGTTGCTGAGCGGCCTGCGTCCACGCTTTTGCTGCGAGGACCTGCTTCGCGTGGTTGCTGTAAGCGCGGTTGGTCTGGATGCGGTCGACCTGGCGACGGTAGCTGTCGTGGATCTGCCCGATGCTCATGACGGGGTCCCTTCGTGGCTGTCGGTGTAGGCGAGGTTCTGTACTGCGTCGATGATCCGGTCGGTGGCGTCCGTTCCGATGGCTTCGCGGACGGTGCTGGCCATGGTGAGTAGGACGCCTTCGGCGACTCCTGCGATCTCGGCAGGGTCGAGGCCGGCGAACAGGGTCCGCAGGGCGGTGTCGTCGTCTCGGAGGGCGGCGATCGTCGCCCCGTAGGCGGTGAGGTACAGGTCGACGTCGGCCACGGTTCCTCCGGTGGCTTGGGGGTGGGGCTGGTAGGCGCCGCAGACGGGGATGTGTGCGTCTACGCAGGGGCTTCGGTAGTCGGTGTGGAGGCGGGCCCCGCAGCCGAGCATGCACAGCCGGTACTTGCCGCGGCGGACTCCGGCTCCGCAGGCGGCGCACTGGAGGGGCTTCGGCCGGCGGGTCACTGCTGGTCCTTGGTCCGGCGGAGCTTGGCCGTGTACCGGGCCTGCAGGCCGCGGAGCCGGGCGGCGGCGAGTTCCTGGCGTGCGCGCTTCTTTGCTGCCGCCTTTCGCCGGGCTTCTTCTATTCGCTCCTGCACGATGTCGTTCACGTTCATGAGGGCTTCCAACGGGGGTGAGTGGGTGTCTGGGGCTGGGGCTGTCCGACCTGTCCGCTCCCTAAAGGAGGGGAGCGGAGCGGACAGGTCGTCCGTCATGCCCTGTCCGCTACCTGTCCGCTACCTGTCCGGGACAGGTCTGACCTGGGGTTTCTTCCGAACCTGTCCGCTGATTCCGGACAGGTAATTAGTCCGGTTCCTCCTGTCCTGTCCCTGAGGGGTCAGCGGACAGGTTTGCGGACAGGTTTTCCGTCGCCTCCACACGCTCTTTCCGGTGCTTGATGACGTCGGCGAGCAGCTTGTTCTCGGCCTGGATTCCGAGGCTGCTGCAGGCCTGCCTGAGTCGGTCTCGGCCCCAGTTGGTGGGGAAACCCTTGGCGTCGAGGACGGCTGCGATCTCGGCGACCCGACCGTCATGTCCAGTGCGGGCCTGCGGGACGCTGACGGGGTCAAGAGGTACAAGGACGATGGAGGTGACGGGCGACCCGTCTTCCTTGAACTCACCGTTCAGGGCGACTTGGTGCAGGCCGAAGACGACGTCACCGAGCTCTTCGTCGTCCTTCTGCTTGCCCGTCTTGAGGGTGATGGTGGTGTCACAGAGCCCTTTGCCCTTGCGCTCGACGCCGAGCTCCGTCTGCAGGGCCCCCTTGACCGCGGTGGCTCCGCGACCTCGGTCGCTGTCGTGGCCGGCATGGTGGACCAGCAGCACGCAGGCTTCGGAGGCCCCGCGTAGCTGCTCCATTCGGTCGACGACCCGGCCCATCTCCGTGTTGGAGTTCTCCTCGATGCCGACGGTGACGCGGGCTTGCGTGTCGATGACGACGAGCGCGGGCCGCATTCGCCGGCAGAGCTCGACCAGCACGAGCCATTCGGGGTCCATGGCCTGTACGGGCCGGGGCAGGAACTTCACGCCAAACATCCGGCGCCCGTAGTGCTGCTCCCATGCCCGGACCCGCTTACGGATGCCCTTCATGCCTTCGGCTACCAGGTAGATCACTGGTCCCGGGTTGACCTGCTGGCCGTGCCAGGGGGTGCCGGTGCCGACGCAGCCAGCGAAGTCGAGGGTCATGAACGACTTGAAGGTGCCGGAAGCGCCGTACACGCGGGTCAAGGTGTCCCTGAAGAGCAGGTCCGCGATGATCGGGTCGAGGGGTTCGATGCTGTCGAGAGCTTCGGAGTCGAGCAGCTCGGCTTCGAGGGCTTTGAGGCGGGCCTCGAAGTGCTCCTCCGACGTGGAACCGACGGCTCGCAAGCTGGTAGGTGCACCGCTCTCACCCGCCCACATGTCGTCGTCGGGCGGGTAGTCGGGGACGTGGAACGTGGTCACGCGGCCATCCCCCTCTCGTGGGCATAAGTGAGGTAGCGGCCGTTGCCGCCGGGGACACGGATGGGAGGCCATCCAGTGGTGGCTTGCAGTTGGTGCGGGGGCTTGGGCTTCCGGGCTTCGGTGAGCTCGGCCAGGGTCTTGGCGTCGGCCACGAAGGACCGGCTGCTGACGTCGCGGAACCACTGGAGGAGTGCTTCTTCGTCGCCGTATTTGCGCCAGAGCTCAGCCGCTGCAAGTACGCCGGCAAGACGTCGCGGATCATCGGGCCGGAGCGCCCGCCAGGCCTTGCTGGCGTAAGGCGGGAACTCGTCGGCGTAGAAGGCGGTGCGCGCTTCGGCCCACAGGGCGACGATGTCGCCGGGGTCGATGCGCGGCCCCGGCTGTGACAAGCTGGACTCAGTCGACCCGCTAGCCGTGGAGACTTCCTGAAACGCCCCGGAGTCGAGCCGGGGCGTTTTTACGTTCTGGTTCATGCGGCTTCTCGATCCTCCCCGGACAGCAGGCGGATGAGGTCTGCCGTGATGACCATGCAGCGGCGGTCGCCCACCTGGATGGCCTTGACGGGGGCATCGCCCTGGTTGATCCGGTCGTACAAGTAGGTCTTGCTGCAGCCGAGGGCGCTGGCAGCCTCCACCACGCTGATCGTGGCGGGCCAGCTGCGGACTTCGGCGAGCGTGGGGCGTTTAGGCGGCATGGGCTTCCTCTTCTGCGAGGAGGTCGTCAACTGACCGGCCGAGGACGTCGGCGATGGAGGCCAGGACGGTGATGGGTGGGGTGACGCGCCCGAGTTCGTACTCGTGGATGCTGTACGCCGACCGGCCCACGCTGATGGCGAGTTGTTCTGGGGAGATGCCTGCTGTCCTCCGCGCTTCGCGGAGTCGACGGCCGGAGAAGTACCGAGCCATGGAAGGTCCCTGGAAAACACGAACGCCGAGCATGTGGGCGACTCGTCTTGAGTCACGCACTGCCCGGCGCCTTGGGAACCTCCTGGGTGGCACCGCTGGCCTTACTCAGTAGGGGTTCTCCACCGGGGTGAACTCGCCTACTGCCTGGGGCTAGCAGCTCGACATTCTCTGTCGATTGCCGGGCAGTTTACTACGGGTGATCGGCTACGTAAAGAGTGGATGTTCGAACGCGCGGTGCGGCCGGGCATTCGAAGCCGCTTCGACGTGCTGTCAGATGCCCGTCAGATCGGGTGTCAGAGCCGCCTGACACCCGCTCCTGCCTAGGGGTTTGGGTGTCAGGCCCTTCTGACGCGTCAGAAGGTGCCAGGACTGTCAGGCGTCGGCCATGGCGGGCACGATCCGGTACCGGCCGGGCTTGGACGTGATAGCCAGGCGCCCGCCGTCGAGGAGCTGCTGCAATTCTCCGGAGACCCATCCGCGCTTCCGGCCGAGGCGGTCACCGTGCTCCATGACCTCCTTCACGCCGATCACCATCGTGCCGTTGGCCTCGAATTCGGCGACGATCTCCTGCAGGACCGTGCGGGCTTCCTCCCGGCTGAGATCCGCACCGTCGGGCTGCCCGAAGACGACGTTCTCCTCACCGGGTCCCGGCTGAGGCAGTTCCTCGCGCGGGTCGATGTCGAGGTCTTCGTCGTCCAAGCGGCTCACAGCCGTCTCCTCGTCATCCTCGTTGGGCTCCGGGTTCTCTTCTTGATGCCGGGCCCGTTCCGTATACGCCTTACCCACCGCCATCGCGGCCGCACCAGCGGTGATGAAATCGACCTTGGCGCCATGACGGGCGTTCCAGTCCGCCACGGTCTCCATCAGAGAGATCGCGGACGGCGTGAACCAGCGGGTTCGGCCGGGGCTGGAGGAACGGGCGTCGTCGATGCCGGGGGCGACGAGGTAGCAGTAGCCGGGGCGCCGGTTGGACCAGCGTTCGGGTGCGGCGCCGGCGTCGATGACGGCGTCGGGCAGCATGAATCCGGCGGCGGTCGCGTTGGGGACGCCGAAGCAAAGGCGGCCGCCGAGAGCGTCACGGGTGGTGGTGCTGATCTGGTCGTGGCTGGCTCGCTGTAGGGAGATGACGATGGCCATGCCGGCCGAGCGGGCCAGGTTCGCGATGGAGTTGAAGGCGTCGTCGCCGAGCAGCCCGAGGGAGACGCCGGCCTCTTCGAACCAGGTGACATGGAACGGGAGCCCCGGGCAGCCGCACGGCGTGCGGTCCTTGCGGCAGGAGTGCGCCGGGTCGGTCTGCGTCTCGGCCGCCTCGGCGCACCACTGCCGGTAGTTGTGGCCTCCGAGCCACGCGGTGCGGGCCTGGATCGCCGGGACGACCGCCTCGACCATGGTTTCGGTGCCGTTGCCGTCGACTGCCCAGTCCATGGCGGGCAGCAGGGGCCGGAAGTCCTGGAAGCCCTTGGGGTCGGACAGCCAGAAGATGACGTCCCTGCGGGACAGGATTTCCGTCATCAGGTTGAGGGCGCCGTCGCCCTTTCCGGCGCCGGTCATGCCCGCAATCAGCAGGTGGGTGGCGTTGCGCTGCTGCTCGGGGTCGCCGGGCAGCCACAGCATCAGCGGCTGGCCGTCGTCGTACACGCCCAGGACCAGCGGGTCGGTGATGGAGCCGCCGGGGAGGGACGGTCCGACCTCTTCCCAGCGGACGGTGTCGGCGAGCATGTCCATGGGCACGATGATGAGCTCGCCGCGGCGGGCCGAGTCCGGGTCGGGCAGATAGCGGATCGCGGTCGCGGGAACGTCCAGGGCGGACGCCACGTTGCCGAGGGCCTTGGCCATGTCGTCGTTGGTCTGCTTGCCGGGCTCGAGCGCGATGGGAACCGTGACGCGGTTCGCCTCGACCTTCGCCTGTCCCATCTTGGCTTTGGCCAGCCCGATCTTTTCCATCAGGCCACCGTCAGATGCCGCGCTGCGGGCGCCGTCAGGGTCGCGGCGCATCGTCTGCCGGATGTTCCAGCTGAGGGCGATGACCACGCCGCCGACGACGAATGGCACCGGGGTGGGGCCGAACGCGACCGCGTGTGTGGTCCAGGCCGACGCGGCGGCCACGGTGATGGCGGAGTGGATACGCCGCTCCCGGCCGGTGGTCTTGGCCGCCCACCACGTCGCGACGGTCAGGGTGACGGAGCCGAGGGTCAGGCCGATGCCCATCCCCACGTCTTCCGCCCAGACCAGGTGTCCGATCGTGCTGGTCGTGCCGACCGCGCCGACGCCGAGCCACGGCGGCAGGTACGGCTTCGCGCGGTGCAGCAGGTAGCCCTTGATGCCGCCGCCATCACTGCTGCCTTTGAGCTGGTCTTCGTGCCGCTGCTCGACGTCTTTGCTGGTCATGCCGGATGCCTCCTTCTCAGTACTGGAACGGGCGGCCCTGCGCCGGCCGGTTCTGGGGGCGGGCGGACGTGATGTCGGAGTACTCGCGCTGGAACGCGGCGTAGGTGGCGGCGGCGTTCGAGGCGGCGTCGGCGAGGGATTCGCCGGCCTTCTTCAGCTTCCGGGCGATCTTCCTGGCCCTCAGCTTGTGCTGGATGATGTTGTCCTGCGGTGTGCCCTTGGCCTGCGACAGGGCGGCCTTCAGGATCTCCGCGGCGACGTACACCTCGATGGAGGCGTGGACCGCGAAGGCTCGAAGGGTGTTGCAGTAGTTCCTCAACTCGGCCGCCGACCCGAACTCAGGGTCGGGCAGCATGAACTGGGACCGCCCCTGTCCGCCGGCAGGACCCCCGCCGCTGCCGCTCGAGGTGGTGGTTCGGGTCGAGTTGACGTTGATGTTCGGGCCGAAGTTGAACGAGGGCCCGTGCTTGGTCTTGTCACCCTTGCTCGGCGGGGTCTTTCCCGTACTGCTCCTGACACCCTTTGCGAAGTGCTGAGTTCCGCCGTTGGCAGCGCTCACGATGTCCCCTCCAAGTCGGTCCGGGTGGATCCCGGCCCCCACCGCTCCCCCACACGCACGGTGCGGGGGACGGGAGAGACCGGGGGCTACCGGTAGGCGGCGCGGTCGAGCTTGTTCCGCTCCCGCCGCACGGTCGCCTCTACGGACGTCTGCTTGGCATCCGGGACCTTGGCGAGGATCGCCTCGACCGCCTCCTGCTTGGACGCTCCGGCGGTCAGCTCGACGCGGGCCAGATGGGCGATGTTCGCGTCGGGTTCGGGCTGTTCGCGAACCGTGTTCGCCCTGTTCAAAGCGGGTTCGGGGCGGCCCGAAGCGCCCTCGTGTTCGCGGACCTGTTCGGCCGTGATCGCATTCGCACTGCTGCGGAAGTGATCGAGCCCGGCCAGTTCGTTCAGGTCTCGCTCGGCGGCCAGGAGCTCCAGCCGGGCATGCACTTCCGCTTTCGCGGCCTGTCGGCGAACGCCAGCGATGGCGAGCTTGGCGTTCGCCTTCGACATCTCCGCGGCGACCCACTGGGAGTCGGCGGGCGACAGGTCCTTGTCGATGTGCTTGAACACTGCCCACCACAGCACCTTGGCCACGATGGACACGGCGGCGCCGACCGCGGCCATCTGCCAGCCGCCGGCGAGCATCCCCTCGAGGAAGATGGCGCCCGCGGCGACCAGGGCCAGGATCCAGCCGACCTTGCGGGGGAACTGCCGCTTGGCCGGGTCGAAGCGGGCCATCCACTCCAGAAGCAGGACGGCCAGCCAGGCGGCATCGAAGACCATGCCGGCCAAGTAGCCGACGCCGCCGCCCAGGAGGGTGCCGATGCTGTGCGTCGACCAGACGATCGCCACGAGGGTGAGGGCCAGGACCAGGCCGCTGACGCCGACGAGCGCCATCGTGTCCTTGTCGCGGGGCAGCTTCGGCATCCGCACCGTGTACGGCTCGGACACCTGGTTGGTGGTGCCGTCGATGGTGCGGTCGACCAGGCGGTGCCGGATCTCGCTGACGAACCTCATGGTCACTGGCTCCCTTCGGGGCGCGGCATCGCGCGGCAGGTCTCGGCGTGCTTCTGGGCGTCGCGCTTGGCGCCCTCGGTCATGTAGTTGAGGCAGACGGAGATGTCCCGCCCGCAGCCCCGGCAGGTCGCCGTGGTCCGGTCGCGGTCCTGGCTGACGTCGACGGTGGCCTCGTGGTCGCCGGTGATCTCGGCGGCCTTGGTCAGGTAGCGGGCGATGACGCCAGGCGCCCAGGCTGCGGCGCTCATTCGGAGACACCTGCCTGCGTGTGGGTCTGAACGTGGGAGGTCATCTGCTGCTGCAGGCGGTACTTGCGCTCCTCGCTGATGCCGCGGTAACGGATCTCGAGGCCGCATTCCATGCACTTGAAATGGCCACCGCGGCGGCGAGCCACGTCCACCAGGAGGTCAACCACGATCACGAGGACCGCGAGGATCACGATCACGTCGAGGGCGTTGGGGATGCTCATTCGGAGACTCCTTCGGCTACGCGCACCACGCGGTGGGCGGCCAGGTTGGCGCCGTGCCGGTCAGCGGCACGGTTCGCGATGATCAGGGCGGCCATCAGGGCCGGAATCTCGGGGAGGGGCCGGGACCGCCGGTCGAGGGAACGCAGCGCGGCGTTCTCCGTCGGCCGGCGGATCGGCCAGTGGGAGGTCACTCGCCGTCCTGCGGCTCGATGGGATCGTGGCCGCCCTGCCCGCACCAGTCGCAGGCGCTCGTCGCGGCCCCCATCACGCGCCACCGTCCTGCAGCGACTGCAGGCGCGCCCGCAGCGGCAGCAGCCCGTACAGGGCGTGCGCGGTGATGGTCGCCGCGAGGTCGCCGAGGCCGGCGGGGTCGAACTCGTGGTGCTCGCCTTCGATCTCGACGGCCACGGTGATGCGTCGGCTGCTGTGCTCGGCGAACGGATACTGCGACAGGAACGCCGTCAGGAACCGGACCGGCTCCGTGCCGGGGATGTCCACGGTCGCGGCGTGCTCCGTGCCCTCGTGGTGGATGTCGGCCCGGCACACGCCATCGCGGTGGCCACCAGCGCACCAGGACGGCTCGGGCAGGACGACCGGCCCGTGGTCCTTCGTCTGGATCGTGATGCTGTAGGGCGCGTTCACAGCTGCACCCGGCCCTGCTCGCGCAGCTCAACCAGCTGGGCGTGTACGTCGCGGAACCTGGCAAGCTGGGCCTCGAGCGTCAGGATGACCGTGGCCAGCCCGTCCGGGTCAAGGCTCTCCATCCAGTGGTCGTCGACGATCTCGACCTGGGCGTGCGGCACGCGCTCGTGCAGGTGACGGGAGAACGGCTCCTGCCGAATGAACACACCCAGGACCCGGAACTCCTCGACCCTGTTCGCGCCCTCGGAGACGGGCAGGTACACGTCGGTGCTGCTGGTGGCGCACCAGACGTCCTCGGGGTGGATCGGCGTCTCGCGGTCCTGCTTGTGGTCGGCGGTGCAGCCCTGCAGGCAGGTGACCTCCCGCAGGTTGCCGGTTGTGCGGTCGAGGAACGACCACGTGCGGGCCGGCGGGGCGGCGGGGAGGGTCTCGCGGGTCGTTGCCGTCGGCTGGACGGGGACCGCGGCGAGCTTCGGCTCGGGACGGAGTGTGCTCGGCAGCTCTGCGGGCATCGCGGTCACAGCGCCACCGCCAACTCGCTCGCCGGGATGCCGCGCTCGTCGGCGTAGGCCTTGAGGGCGGAGCGGGGGATGCGGTAGGTGCCGCGACCAGCGCCGACGCGGTACGAGCCGATCAGGCCCGTCCGGACGGCGGCGTAGACGGTGGAGGTGTCGACGCCGAGTGCGACGGCCACGTCCTTGACCTTGAGGGCCGCGCCACCAGGGCGCACGGGGGTAGAGTTCTCCTGCATCTGGTTTTCTCCAAGGCTCGATGCGCGGCCTCGACGGACTCGGTGTTGGTAGCACCGAGACACCCCGTCGGGGCCTTTTGCATGGTTGGCCCACCTCGCCCTGTTCTGCGGCTTGGCGTAGGACTAGGATGTTCTAGAAGACTCCCAGAGTCAACAACCATTGCAGAAGATTCTAGAAGGGCAGAGTTTGTATGGTTCGGGACCTGTCAGGACTGCCGCCCTATCGGCGCATCGCGGAGCAGATCATCGAGCGCATCCGCAGCGGTGAGCTGCAGCCCGGCGACCGCGTGCCGTCGGTGACCGACATCATGCGAGATGAGAACGTCAGCCGGGCAACCGCCGCCCGGGTGCCGGGCGTGCTCCGCGCCGAGGGCTGGGCAACGGCCACGCCTGGAGTCGGCACCATCGTGTCTCAGCCCAAGAAGCTGACGGCCGGCGCCGATCGACTCCAGCTGGTCCGGTCAGGCGGTACCGGACTGCGCGATAACGAGCGCGTCGAGATCCTCACCTGCGAGATGCAGCAGGCCGGGCAGGAGGTGGCCGATGCGCTGGGCCTCGACGCGGACGACCAGGTCGCCATGCGCCGCCGCCGCTACGTCGACGACAACGGCGTCGCCGCAGTCTCCGCCACGTGGGTGTCTGCCGCTATCGCCGAGGCTGCCCCAGAGTTCCTCGCTGCGGAGCCCTTGCCCAAAATGACCTTCGGCCTGATCGAGGACCGCACTGGCCGCCGCGCCGTCCGGCGTCGCGACACCGTGACTCTGCGGCCGGCACCTGCAGACGTAGCCGCGCTCCTCGACGTAGCGCCCGGAGCCCCGACGCTCGTCATGACCAACCACTACTGGGATCAGGACGGGGAGCCCACGGAATATGCCGTCGACTACCTGGGCCCGCAGCGCGCACTGTCCGCCGAATACAACCTCGACTGACCCCGCCCCCAACGAAGAGAAGGCCCCGCCGGACAGCCGGCGGGGCCTTCGTTTGTTGCTACGACGGACGTCTCACACTCGTCTCACAGACCCACACACTCAGCGCGGCCTGTGAGGCCCGTGACCTGCGATTTCATGGTCACCACGGAATTGTGCGGTCCTCCACGGAAGGAATGTAAACTCCCTCCACGTGACTGCCAAGCCCCGCATCCCCAATGTCCTGGCCGGCCGCTACGCCTCCGCGGAGCTCGCCGTCCTGTGGTCCCCCGAGTACAAGGTGACGCTGGAGCGGCGGCTGTGGCTCGCCGTGCTCCGCGCCCAGAAGGACCTCGGTATCGAGGTCCCCGACGAGGCCCTCGCCGACTACGAGCGCGTCCTGGAGACCGTCGACCTCGCCTCCATCGCGGAGCGCGAGAAGGTCACCCGGCACGACGTGAAGGCCCGCATCGAGGAGTTCAACGCCCTCGCCGGCCACGAGCACGTCCACAAGGGCATGACCTCGCGCGACCTCACCGAGAACGTCGAGCAGCTCCAGATCCGCCTCTCGCTGGAGCTGGCGCGCGACCGCACGGTCGCCGTCCTCGCCCGCCTGGGCAAGCTGGCCGGCGAGCACGCCGAGCTGGTCATGGCCGGCCGCTCCCACAACGTCGCCGCTCAGGCGACCACCCTGGGCAAGCGCTTCGCCACCGCGGCCGACGAGCTGCTGGTCGCTTACGGCCGCCTCGACGACCTGCTGACCCGCTACCCGCTGCGCGGGATCAAGGGCCCGGTCGGCACCTCCCAGGACATGCTGGACCTGCTCGGCGGCGACGCCGCGAAGCTGGCCGACCTGGAGCAGCGGATCGCCGCCCACCTCGGCTTCGGCCAGGCCTTCACCTCCGTCGGCCAGGTCTACCCGCGCTCGCTCGACTACGACGTGGTCACCGCCCTGGTGCAGCTGGCCGCCGCCCCGTCCTCGATCGCCAAGACGATCCGCCTGATGGCCGGCCACGAGCTGGTCACCGAGGGCTTCAAGCCCGGCCAGGTCGGCTCCTCCGCGATGCCGCACAAGATGAACACCCGCTCCTGCGAGCGCGTGAACGGCCTGATGGTCATCCTGCGCGGCTACGCGTCGATGACCGGCGAGCTGGCCGGCGACCAGTGGAACGAGGGCGACGTCTCCTGCTCCGTGGTCCGCCGGGTCGCCCTGCCCGACGCGTTCTTCGCGCTCGACGGCCTGATGGAGACCTTCCTGACGGTCCTCGACGAGTTCGGCGCCTTCCCGGCCGTCGTGGCCCGCGAGCTGGACCGCTACCTCCCCTTCCTCGCCACCACGAAGGTCCTCATGGGCGCCGTGCGGGCGGGGGTGGGCCGCGAGGCCGCCCACGAGGTCATCAAGGAGCACGCGGTGGCCTCCGCCCTCGCCATGCGCGAGCAGGGCGCCGAGCGCAACGAGCTGCTGGAGAAGCTGGCCGCCGACGAGCGGATGCCGCTGGACCGGGCCCAGCTCGACGCCCTGATGGCCGACAAGCTGTCCTTCACCGGTGCCGCCGGCGACCAGGTCGCCGCGGTGGTCTCGCGCATCGAGGAGATCACCAAGGAGCACCCGGAGGCCGCCGGCTACGCCCCCGGGTCGATCCTCTGACCCCCGACGAGCTGAACGCCGCCCGCGACCGCGTCCTCCCGGACGTGGTCGCGGGCGGTCTGCGCGTGCTCTTCTGCGGGATCAACCCGGGCCTGCTCTCCGCCGCGACGGGCCACCACTTCGCCCGCCCCGGCAACCGCTTCTGGCCGGTCCTGCACCTGTCGGGTTTCACCCCGCGCCGGTTGGCCCCGGCCGAGCAGGAGGAACTCCTCTCCTACCGCCTCGGCATCACCAACGTGGTGGCCCGCGCCACCGCCCGCGCCGACGAGCTGAGCGCCGAGGAGTTCCGCGAGGGCGGACGCCTCCTGACGGCCAAGGTCGAACGGCTAAGCCCCCAGTGGCTGGCCGTGGTTGGAGTCACCGCCTACCGCACCGCCTTCGGCGAGCGGAAGGCGCAGATCGGCCCGCAGGAGCGCACCATCGGCTCCACACGGATCTGGGCGCTCCCCAACCCCAGCGGCCTCAACGCCCACTGGACCGCCGAGTCCATGGCCCAGGAGTACGCCCGCCTGCGCGCGGCCGCCGGCTCCCCCGCCTTCCCCGGTCCCGGCGGCGGCGCCGCGTATCCCTGTCCGGGCGATCTGCGCGGGGCGGACCGGCGCGTGCTGGATACCCTTGCGGTATGAAGATGCACATGGCGGTCCCGGTGAGTGTTGACGCGATGATCGAGGACCTCAGGACTCTCGTCGAGGTCGAGTCCCCCTCCCGCGATCTCGACGCCCTGGCCACATCGGCCAAGACCGTCGCCGCCTTCATCGAGAGCCGCCTGGGCGGTCAGGCCGTCCTCGTGGAGAGCGAAGCCGGTCCGCACGTCCACTGGTCGGCCGGCGGCGTTCCCCGGGTGCTGGTCCTCGGCCACCACGACACGGTGTTCCCGCTCGGCACCCTCGAACGCCGCCCGTTCAAGGTCGAGGACGGCCACGCGACCGGCCCCGGCGTCTTCGACATGCTCGGCGGTCTGGTGCAAGCCGTACACGGCCTGGCCACGCTCGCCGACCTGTCGGGGGTCGAGATCCTGGTGACGGCCGACGAGGAGGTCGGCTCGCACTCCTCCCGGCCCCTCATCGAGGAACGGGCCCTGGCCTGCGGCGCCGTACTCGTGATGGAGGGCGCCGCCGACGGCGGTGCCCTCAAGACCGGCCGCAAGGGCTGCGGCACCTTCCAGGTCTCCATCGCGGGGCGGGCCTCGCACGCGGGCCTCGAGCCCGCGGCCGGGGTCAATGCCCTGATCGAAGCGGCCCACCAGGTACTGGACATCGCGGCGCTCGCCCGGCCCGACATCGGCACGACCGTCACCCCGACCGTCGCGGCCGCGGGAACCCTGGACAATGTGGTCCCCGCCGAGGCGACCCTCGTCGTCGACGTCCGGGTCGAGTCGGCGGACGAGAAGGAGCGCATCGAATCGGCGTTCGCGGCCCTGTCCCCGCACCTCGACGAGGCGAAGATCGCGGTACAGGGATCCGTCGGCCGCCCTCCGATGCCCGAGTCCGCCTCGTCCGAACTCTTCGCGCTGGCCGAGCGGCTGCTCCCCGGCCTCGAAGGCAAGGCGGTCGGCGGCGGAAGCGACGGCAACTTCACGGCAGCCCTGGGCGTACCGACCCTCGACGGCCTCGGAGCCGTCGGCGGCGGCGCCCACGCGGACCACGAGTACCTTGTGATCGAAGCCATGCCCGAGCGGGCGAACCTCGTCGCCGGCCTGGTCCATGCCATCCGGCACAGGCACTAGCGACAGCCCGCCCCACCGGAGATCCAAGGCGGACCGCGCCGTTCCACAAGGGCCGCAAGAAACGGAGTGCTCGCCGGAATACGCCTTCCCTACCCTCGAGTCGTCCATCGAGTTCCATCCAGCGGAACAGACTCTTGAGGGGCCCAGGACAGTGGACAGACTGACAGGCAAGACCGCGGTGGTCACGGGCAGCAGCCGCAGCATAGGGCGCGGGATAGCCGAACAGCTCGCTGCGGACGGCGCGTTGGTGGGCATCCACTACTCCGAGAGCCAGCAGGCCGCCGCCGAGGCCGTCGACGCCATCATCGACGGCGGCGGCCGGGCGTTCGCCTTCGGTGCGAAGCTCGGCACGGAGGGGGACACCGAACGCTTCTGGAACGGGTTCGACGAACAGCGGGCGAAGTACGACGGCAGCGGCGACACCGGGCTCGACATCATCGTGAACAACGTCGCGGTCGCCCTGCGCGACGAGTTCGAGAACGCGACCCGCGCCGACTTCGACGAGATGGTCGCGGTGAACGTACGGGCGCCGTTCTTCATCGTCCAGCAGGGCCTCGGCAGGCTCCGCGACGGCGGGCGGGTGATCAACATTTCCTCCGCGGTCACTCGGCTCGCACTCACCGAGGTCATCGCCTACGGCACGACGAAAGGCGCGCTCGACACCTTCACGCTGATCCTGTCCAAGGTCCTCGCGGCCAGGAACATCACCGTGAACTCGGTGGCCCCCGGCTACATCGACACCGACTCCAACGCGAGCTGGCTCCGCTTCGACGAGGAGGCCTGGCGGGAGACCGCCGCCAAATCGGCGTTCGGCAGGGTGGGAACACCACAGGACATCGCGGACGTGGTCTCCTTCCTGGCCTCGGACGACAGCCGCTGGGTGACCGGCCAGATCATCGACGCCAGCGGAGGCACTCGCCTCTAGAAGGTCCGGACCTCCGCCCGTGCCCCGTCAGCGGGCGAGGAACGGGCGGAGTGCCGCGGCGAGTTCGGCCGGTGCGTCCAGTGCGATGAGGTGGGCCGCGGCGGGGAACTCGACCAGGGTGGCGCCGGGGATCCCGGTGGCGTACCGGCGGGCGATGTCCTGGAAGTCGGCGACGTCGAGGAGACCGATTCCGACCAGGGTGGGAACGGCGATCGTGGCGATGTCACCCTCTGCGCGGCCTCGGGAGTGTTCCCCGACGGTGTCCTGGTTCACCAGCGACGTCCGTACCGGGGTGCGGAGTCGTTCGGCCAGCCCGGCGGCCACGTCTTCCCAGCCGCGGGACGGTCCGCGCAGCCACATGTCCAGATTCACGCGGACCGCGGTGTCGATGTCGCCCGCGGCCAGGGCCGCCGTTTCGGCCTCGTCGTACGCCACCATGTCCGCCGACCAGTCATAGCCGGGCCACGGCGGGGCCAGTAGGGTCAGGGACCGCACCCGGCCCGGGTGGGTGAGGGCGAAGTTCACCGCCACACGGTCCACCATGTTTGTCCGCCCCGCCGGAAGGGCTTCCGGCGGCCCGGTGTCACGCGTCCCGGCGTCGTATGGACACCCATCCGGCGGCCACCGCGAGCAGGGCCCACAGGGCCAGGACCCCGAGACCGGTCCAGGGGGCGAGGCCGCTCGACGTGTCGAGGCGCATCATCATCTGGCCCGCGCGGTCCGGAAGGTACCGGGCGACACCATCGGAAGCCGCGCCCAGGACGAAGGACACCATCAGCACGAACGGTATGAGCAGGCTGAGGGTGATCGTCGCACTGCGCAGTACGGCCGTCAGCCCGGCTGCCAGCAGGGCCATCAGCGTGAGGTACATGCCGCAGCCGAAGATCGCACGGTAGGTTCCCGGGCTGCCCAGGTCGAGGGCGTAGGAGCCCATGAACACCTGACCGCCGAGGAACGTCGCGAATCCGGCGAGCTGTCCGGCCAGGAAGGCCAGTCCGCCCACCACGGCCATCTTCGACAGGTAGAACCGTGCCCGGTTGGGGACCGCGGTCAGCGAGGTGCGCAGGGCTCCATTGCGGAATTCGCCGGACAGCGCGGTGGCGCCGAAGGCGAAGGCCGCGACCTGGCCGAAGTTGATCCCGTAGAAGGCCGCGAGGAGCGGATCCTCTCCCATGCTGCCGGCCTCCGTCCGGCCGATCAGCGCGGCCGCCAGCACCTGGATTCCCACGGTGGCGGCGAAGACCGCTATCAGGGCTCCGAAAGTGCCGCGCAGGGAACGTATCTTGATCCATTCCGAGTGCAGGACGGGGGCGGTGGGCAGAGCGGTGCTCATGAAGGAGCCTCCTTGGAAGTGACGGGTCAGCGGGTGGCGGCGAACTGGGCGTGTTCGGCGGTGAGATCGAGGTAGGCCTCCTCCAGCGAGGCCCGCTCGTCGACCAGTTCCAGCATCGGTATGCCTTCGCCGGCGGCCAGGACCCCGAGCCGCTCGGCCTGTATGCCCTCCACGGTCCACCGCCCGTCCTGGGCGGTGACCAGCTCGAAGTCCTCCCGGGCGAGGGCCGCCCGGAGCCGGACCGGGTCGGTGGTGCGCAGTCGTACCCTCGGGGTGCTGCGGGCCTCGATGAAGTCCTCCATCGGGGTGTCGGCGAGCAGGCGGCCCTGCCCGAGCACCACCAAGTGGTCGGCGAGGGCGGCGGTCTCCGTCATCAGGTGACTGGAGACGAGCACCGTGCGGCCCTCGGCGGCCAGGTCCCGCATGAGCTCGCGGATCCAGATGATGCCTTCGGGGTCGAGGCCGTTGGTGGGCTCGTCCAGCAGCAGCACGCCGGGGTCTGCGAGCAGGGCCGCCGCTATGCCCAGGCGCTGGCGCATCCCCAGGGAGAAGGTCTTGATCCGCCGCTTGGCCGCCGCGGCGATTCCCGACTGCTCGAGGACCGCCTCCACCCGGCTCATCGGGACACGGTTGGCCGCGGCGAGGAAGCGGAGGTGGTCCCTGGCGGTCCGGCCGCCGTGCGCCGACTGCGCGTCGAGCAGGGCGCCCACTTGGTGGAGGGGGTCGGGAAGGTCGGTGAACCGCCGGCCGCCGATGGTGGCCGTCCCGGAAGTGATCCGGTCCAGGCCCAGCAGCAACCGCATCGTGGTGGACTTCCCGGCGCCGTTGGGCCCCAGGAACCCGGTGACGCGACCGGGCATGACGTCGAAGGTGAGGTGGTCCACGGCCCGGGTACGGCCGAACTCCTTGGTCAGTTCTCGGATCTCGATGCTGTTCATGTCTCAAGGTTCGCCGTGCGACCCACCCCTCTTCCTCCCCCAAGCGAGGGTGGCGTCTCCCCCACGTGGGGGAGACGCCACGAAGCCGCGACCTGCCACGATGAGGGCATGTACCGACTGTTCCGCGCCGCGCTCCGACCGGTGACCTACTCGCGCTGGGTGCACCTGTGCGTGCCCGTGCTCATGCTGGCCGTGTGGATGTTCATAGGGCCCGAGGCTCCGTGGGTACCGTTGCTGATAGTCGTTCCGCTGGGGCTGCTGCCCTGGATGCGCCTGGCGGAGGGCCTCCAGGCCCAGTTCCTGCTCACGCCGCGCGACCGCGACTCCCGGGGTGAGGAGGAGAGCAGCTTCAGCACCGTCGCGTCCAAGCGGTGGAGCGACCGCTGGCGCACGCTGCTGTGGCTGGAGATCCGGCTCGTGGTCTCGATGGCCGCCCTGTTCTCCACGGTGTGGCTGCCGGTGCTGACGGTCGAACTGATCACGACGGGGCTCGGGAGGACGGTCACCAAGGACAACGTGCTGCTGTTCACTCCCCCGCCCTGGGCCGCGTGGCTGCTGGCTCCGGTGCCGCTGGTCCTGCTGCTCGTCATCGTGGTCCTGCTCGGCGACCTGATCACCGCGATAGCCCGCCGGCTGCTGGGCCCCTCGGCGGCGGAGCGGCTCACGGCGCTGGAGGCGCGTACCGAGCAGTTGCTGGAGCGCACCCGCATCGCGCGGGAGCTGCACGACTCGATCGGCCACGCGCTGACCGTAGCGGTCGTGCAGGCGGGCGCCGCCCGGGCCGCGGGCGACCCCGAGTTCACCGCCCGCGCCCTGAACGCGATCGAGGAGACGGGTCGGGCCGCGCTGGAAGACCTGGAACGGGTGCTGCTCGTCCTGCGGGAGTCCGGTCAGCGGCCTTCCCAGCGCCCGACCCTGGCGGAGGCCGACCGGCTGCTGGAGTCGGCGCGCGCCTCCGGCGCCACCGTCGACGCACAACTCACGGGACCTCTGGACCAGTTGCCGGGACCGGTCACCCAGGAGGGGTACCGGATCCTTCAGGAGGCCCTCACCAATGTGCTGAGGCACTGCGGTCCCGTGCCGGTACGGGTACGGATCGGCATGGTCGCCGACCGGCTGGACCTGGAGGTCACCAATCCGCTGCCGGAGCGGCCGACCGTCATGGCCGGCAGCGGAAGCGGACTGCGCGGCATACGGGAACGGGCCGCACTGCTCGGCGGGGAGGTCGACACCGGGCTGCACAAGGGCGGTTGGAGGGTGCGCGCACGGCTTCCGCTGGAGCGAATACGCTGACCGGATGCCGGTTACCGTACTGCTCGTCGACGACGAACCCCTGGTGCGCGCGGGTCTGCGCGCCGTCCTGGATGCCCAGCCCGACATCGAGGTGGTCGGCGAGGCCGCCGACGGCGCCTCCGTGGTCCCGCTCGTACGGCAGCTGCGACCGGATGTCGTCGCGATGGATGTCCGGATGCCTCTGCTCGACGGGATCGAGGCGACCCGGGCGGTCCTGCGGTCCGTGGACTCCCCGCCGAAGATCCTCGTGGTCACCACCTTCGAGAACGACGAGTACGTCTACCAGGCACTGCGGGCGGGCGCGGACGGGTTCCTCCTGAAGAGGGCCCGGCCGTCGGAGATCGTGCACGCGGTACGGCTGGTCGCGGAAGGGGAGACGCTGCTCTTCCCCGCGGCGGTGCGCGCGCTCGCCGCCGAGTACGGAAACCGGCAGGCCCGGACCGTGCTGGAGCGGGCCGCGCTGACCGAGCGGGAGGAGGCCGTACTGCGGCTGATGGCGAAGGGACTGACCAACATCGAGATCGCCCGCGAGCTGATCGTCGGGACGGAGACGGTGAAGTCCCACGTGAGCGCGATCCTGGGGAAGATCGGCGCACGCGACCGGACCCAGGCCGTGATCACCGCGTACGAGTCGGGGTTCGTGTCCCCCGCCTGACCGGCGGGAGCTGTGGTGGCGGAGGCTGGAGGAGGGGCTGATTCCGGCCGATGGGGGGCTGCTTCTCGCCGTCGCACCGGGTCCGCAGTACGATCCGCCTGACAAGCTCGCTAGCTGGGAGGACACACGTTGGGGCAGCTGACCGGCGGGGACCCCTCTCTGCTCCGGCGGATCAACTCCGCCGTCGTACTGCGGGCACTGCGCGCCGCCGAATCACCGACCCTCACCGATCTCACGCGGGTGACCGGGCTCTCCCGGCCAACCGTCGAAGGGGTCGTCGAGGGGCTCATCGGCACCGGGCTCGTGGTCGAAGCGGATGCGGAGGAAGGCGCGCGGCGCCAGGGACGGCCGGCCAGGCGCTTCCGCTTCCGCGCGGAGGCGGGGCACCTGCTGGGCGTGGAGATCGGTTCGCACCGGATCGCCGTGCTGCTGTCCGGGCTGGACGGGCGGGTGATCGGCGCCGGTACCAAGGAGGTCGCCGAGACCGCTTCGGCCGACGAGCGCCTGGAGCGGGTGCGCACGGCGGTGGCCGATCTGCTGCGCAAGGCCGGGGTGCCCCGGGACTCCCTGCGGGCCGTCGGCGTGGGCAGCCCCGGAATCGTGGAGGCCGACGGCACCGTGCGTCTCGGTACGGCCCTGCCCGGCTGGACCGGGCTGCCGCTCGGCGAACGGCTGCGCCGTTCCTTCCGCTGTCCGGTGCAGGTGGAGAACGACGCGAATGCCGCTGCGGT
Organism: Streptomyces sp. NBC_00454; assembly: GCF_041434015.1. Lineage (GTDB taxonomy): Bacteria > Actinomycetota > Actinomycetes > Streptomycetales > Streptomycetaceae > Streptomyces. The sequence goes on from NZ_CP107907.1 coordinate 1,094,183, forward strand.
CGCCGAGCACTGGAAGGGCGCCGCGCGCGACACGGACGACATGGTCTTCGTGATGGCCGGGCTCAGCCCCGGCGCGGGCTCCCTGATCGGCGGACGCCTGCACCGCGGCTTCGGCGGGGCGGCCGGCGAGATCGGCGCGCTGCACCTGCTGGGCCGCGAGGTCACCCCGGAGAGGCTGCTCTCGACCACCGACGAACCCCTGCACCCGCTGGACGAGCCGGCCGTGACGGAGGTCTTCGCGATGGCCAGGCGCGGGGACGGGCGCGCGGTGGCCGCGGTCGAGCGGTTCATCCAGCGGCTGGTCCACGACGTGGCGGCGCTGGTGCTGGCGATGGATCCGGAGCTGGTGGTGGTCGGCGGCTGGGCGGCCGGCCTGGACGGGGTCCTGGACCCGCTGCGCCGGGAACTGGAGCGGTACTGCCTGCGCCCGCCGCGCGTCGCCCTGTCCATGCTCGGCGAGGCGGCGGTGGCCACGGGAGCGCTGCGGCTGGCCCTGGACCACGTGGAAGAGGAACTCTTCGCGGTGGAGAAGACGGTCACGGCCCGCCGCCGCTGATCCCTCGCCGAGCGGAGCCGGGCCGAGCGGAGCCGGGCCGAGCGGAGCCGGGCCGAGCGGAGCCGGGCCAGGCCGAAGCCGGGCGGATCCGAGCGGGGCCGAGCCAAGCAGGAGGGCATCACGACGGGACGGTCACCGGGCTGGCGGATCGCCCCCGGAGCCGACACGGCCGGCCCTCGCGGGCCGGCCACTAATGCGGGTCAGGAAGCGACGCGCGCGTCGTGCGTGATCTGGACGTCGCCGGAGTCACCGAAGGTGAGGCGGCAGGTGTCCGCACGGTAGGTGGCCACCGAGACGGCCGCCGTGCCCGCCGCGGTGAAGTAGCGGGTGGTGACCAGGAGCACCGGGGCGCCGGGCAGCCGGTCCAGTTCCTTCGCGTCGTCGGCGCGGGCCGAGCCGAGCTCCACCGAGCGGTCCTGCCCGTCGAGGGCGAGCCGCTGCAGCTCCCGCATGACGGCGCGGGCGCGCGCCGGACCGGCCGGGGCGTCGATCCCGGAAAGACCGGGCACCGAGGCGGCCGGCACGTAGAGCATTTCCGCGGCGAGGACCTGGCCCTGCTCGATGCGGGTCCGGCGCACCGCGAGGACCGGTTCGCCGGCGGCGGTACCGAGGAGCCGCAGGACGGCCGCACCGGGCACGGCCTCCGCCGCGTCCACGGGGTCCCAGCCGTCGATGCTCTCGCCGGGCCAGCCGTGCTGCGTGCTGCCGACGGCGACGCCCACGCGCGGCGGGGCGACGGTGGTGCCGACGCCGCGGCGGCGCTGCAGGCGGCCTTCGAGCTCCAGCTGCTCCAGGGCCTGGCGCAGGGTGGCACGGGCGACGCCGAAGCGGGCGGCGAGCTCACGCTCGTTGGGCAGCACCTCGCCCACGGCGAAGTCCCGGTCGAGCGCCTCACTGAGGACGGTCTTGAGGTGCCAGTACTTCGGCTCCGGCACCGATTCGAGCTGCGTGGTCCCCACCCTGACTCCTCCTGCAATCGCTGCAATCGCCGTGTTCCAGCGGCAGTTCCGCGCCTTTGTTTATTAAAGGTTCCTGCACTATCCCTGCGACGATAGGACGGCGCTACCCCTTGGTCAAGACCAATCCTCATCCCTTTGCCGGGCAGATCGGGCATATGCATCAACCTGTTCACGGGATGTTCGCGGGCAGCCGTTACCAGAGCTCTTGATGTCGGGGGCTACCCGGCGGTAATCATGGCGGGCGACACTACTGACAACCTGTCTCACACGCGTCCGCCCGACCCCGACGAGGAGCAGCATGACCGCCACGGTCTCCTTCACGATCGATTCGCCGCTGGGCACCCGCACGACCACCGCCGCCTACGAGCGCAAGGGCGCGGGCGAGCCGCTCCTGCTGCTCCACGGCATCGGCCACCACCTCCAGGCCTGGCGCCCGGTCACCGACATCCTGGCCGCGGAGCACGACGTGATCGCCGTCGACCTGCCCGGCTTCGGCGCCTCGGAGCCGCTGCCGCACGGGGTTCCGTACGATCTCGGCACCGTCGCCCCGGCGCTCGGCGCGCTGTGCGCCGCCCTCGGCGTCGAGCGCCCGCACGTGGCGGGCAACTCCCTCGGCGGTCTGCTCGCGCTCGAAATGGGCCGCGCCGGCCTGGCCCGCTCGGTCACCGCCCTCTCCCCCGCCGGTTTCTGGTCCGAGGGCGAGCGCCGCTACGCCTTCGCCGCACTGCGCGCCATGCGCGTCGGCGCCACCGCCCTGCCCCGCTCCGCCGTGGAGCGGCTCTCCCGCAGCGGCGCGGGCCGGGCGGCGCTCACCGGCACGATCTACGCGCGCCCCGCCCGGCGTTCCCCCGAAGCCGTGGTCGCCGAGACCCTCGCCCTGCGCGAGGCCACCGGCTTCGAGGACACCCTGGCGGCGGGCGGCTCCGTACGGTTCACCGACGACCTGCCCGGACTGCCGGTCACCATCGCCTGGGGCAGCCGCGACCGGCTGCTCCTGCGCCGCCAGGGCATACGCGCCAAGCACACCATCCCGGGCGCGCGCCTCGTGCGGCTCCCGGGCTGCGGCCACGTCCCGATGAACGACGACCCGGCGCTCGTCGCCCGGGTCATCCTGGACACGGCCCGGCTGAACGCGGCCCGCCGGGACACCCGCGACATGGAGACCACAGGCACAACCCGCCCTGCCCGGTGACCTGCTGACGGACGCTCATCCGCGCGCCCACCGCCCGGCCCGCCCGCTCATCAGTGTTCACGCACGGTTCGCGTGCACGACGTGGGCGGGCCGGTGTTCGGCCGGTGTACGACGGCACACTGGTCCGGCCCGTCCCGCCGGCCCATGGAGACGCACCGATGGCACCGATGCCGCACACCCGACGCTCCCTGCTCGGCGGATCCCTCGCCGTTCCGGTGGGGCTCGCCCTGTCCAGCACCCTGTCCGGCGCCTTCGCCCTCCCGGCGTACGCCGCCCCCGCGCCCGCCTTCACCCGGTCCGGCCGCCCGAACGCCCTCTGGGGCGTCCAGTCCGGCGAGATCACCGCCAACTCGGCGACCGTCTGGGCCCGGTCCGACCGGCCCGCGCGGATGTACGTCGAGACCTCGCCGAGCGAATCGTTCCGCTACGCCGTCCGCCGCCACCGCGGCCCGCTCCTCGGCCCCGGCACCGACTTCACCGGCACCGCCACCCTGCGCGAGCTCCCGCCCGGCCAGCAGATCCACTACCGGGTGGTCCTCGCCGACCCCGACGACCCGCGCCGCACCGGCGAGCCGGTCCGCGGCACCTTCCGCACCACCCCCGCCTCCCGCCGCCGCGACGTGCGCTTCCTGTGGTCCGGGGACCTCGCGGGCCAGGGCTGGGGCATCAACCCGGAGATCGGCGGCTACCGCGTCTTCGACGAGATGCGGCTGCGCGACCCCGACTTCTTCCTCTTCAGCGGGGACACCATCTACGCCGACGGGCCTCTCCAGGCCTCCGTCCCCCTGCGCGACGGCACCCTGTGGCACAACGTGACCACCGAGGAGAAGGCGAAGGTCGCCGAGACCCTCGCCGAGTACCGCGGCAACTTCCGCTACAACCTCCTCGACCGCAACCTGCGCGACTTCAACGCCCAGGTGCCGGTCCTCGCCCAGTGGGACGACCACGAGGTGCGCAACAACTGGTACCCGGGCCAGATCCTCGACGACCCCCGTTACACGGTGAAGGACATCGACACCCTCGCCGGCCGGGCCCGCCAGGCCTTCGGCGAGTACTTCCCCGTCACCGACCTGCGCGGCGGCCGCGCCGAGGGCCGGATGTACCGGGTGATGCGCTACGGGCCGCTGCTCGACGTGTTCGTCCTGGACATGCGCACCTACCGCGACGCCAACTCCCCCGGCCGCCAGACCGACGACCCCATCGGCATCCTCGGTTCCGAGCAGCTGGCCTGGCTCAAGCGCGAGCTCTCCCGCTCCCGCGCCACCTGGAAGGTCATCGCCGCCGACATGCCGCTGGGCATCGTGGTCGCCGACGGGACCGCGAACTTCGAGGCCGTGGCCCAGGGCGACCCCGGTGCGCCGCTCGGCCGCGAGCTCCAGATCGCCGAACTGCTGCGCCACATCAAGCACCAGCGCGTCACCGGCACCCTCTGGCTCACCGCCGACGTCCACTACACGGCCGCGAACCACTACGCGCCCGAGCGGGCCGCCTTCACCGACTTCGCTCCGTTCTGGGAGTTCGTCTCCGGCCCCATCGGGGCGGGCGGCTTCCCGGCGGGCCGGCTCGACGCCACCTTCGGCCCGGAGACGGCGTACGTGCAGTCCGCGCCGCTCGCCAACATGTCCCCGTCCGAGAACCCCCCGTACTACGGCGAGGTCGAGATCGACGGGGACGGCGGCGAGCTCACCGTCCGGTTGCGGCGCCAGGGCGGCGGGGTGCTCTTCACGCAGACGCTGCAGCCCGGAAGGGTGGGACAGTAGGGGATGACGCCGGTACCGGCGGGCACCCCTGGAGCCCGCCTCACCCCCGGTATCTGAAATCAGCCGGAAAACAGGGCGAAATCGGCCAGATGGATCCTTAACCAGTCGGTCACAGATCGTTCGTGATCACGCAACACCCCTGCGTCACAGTGGTCTGCATGACTGAGCGTATTCCTGCCTCTTCCCAGCGTCCCCACCGCCACCACTGGCGCCGGGACCTCGTCGAACTCGCCGCCCTCTTCTGCGCCGTAGCGGTCGCCGACGGCATCGCCAATCTCGTCGCACACGGTCCGCGGGGCCCCGTCATGCTCGTCGCCTCGGCCGTGGCGCTCCTGGTCACGGCCGCGTTCCACACCTGGTGGGCACGGCGCCACAGCCATGCGCCGCCGCCCCCGGGTACGGCTCCCTCCGATCCGGGCGCGGCGGCCGCCGCCGTGTCCACCGCGACCGCGGCCGGACCGGCCTCGGACGCCGCGCTCACCACCGCGCTGTGGCGGATGCGGACCACGGTGCGCGACGAGCCCGGCAGCCTCGCCGCGATCTGCACCGCCCTCGCCCGGAGCGGCGTGGACATCCTGACCCTCCAGACGCACCCGCTCCCCGAGGGCGGCACGGTGGACGAGTTCCTGCTGCGCGCCCCGCAGCAGCTGCCCTCCGCCGACCTCATCCGGGCCATCGCCGGCGCGGGCGGCCACAGCACCTGGATCGAGCGCGCCGACGCCCACGACCTCGTCGACACCCCGACTCGCGTCCTGGGCCTGGCCACCCGCACCGCGCTGGACGCCGCCGAGCTCCCGCTCGCCCTGCGCCAGCTGCTCGGCCGCTGCACCATCCACTCCATCCCGGCGACCACCCTCTCCGGACGCCCCAACGCCGGCGCGGACGCCCCGGTCGAAGGGGTCCTGGAGGCCACGGTCATGCGGCTGCGCGACCCGTCGGGCGGCGCGATCACCATCGAGCGGCCCTACCTGCCCTTCACCCCGACCGAGTTCGCACGCGCCCGCGCGCTCGTCGAGCTCGACGCCCGGCTCGGGCCGCGCGTCCCGCGCAGCCAGGACGTGCTGACGCTGCCCGAGGGCAACGAGATCACCGTCCGCCGCGCCGACGGCTCCGACCTGGCCGCCGCCCGCGCGATGCACGACCGCTGCTCGGAGCGCACCCTTTCGCTGCGCTACCACGGCCCCGTCGCCGACGCCGACCGCTACCTCGGCCACCTGCTGAGCCCGCGCTTCGGCCGTACCCTCGCCGCGACCACCGCCTCCGGCAAGCTCGTCGCCCTCGGCCACCTGCTCTGGGACGGCGACGAGACCGAGGTCGCGCTGCTCATCGAGGACGACTGGCAGCGCCGCGGCATCGGCTCCGAGCTGCTGGGCCGGCTGATCGGCATGGCCGTCGAGGCCGGGTGCGACAGCGTGTACGCCGTCACCCAGGCCTCCAACACCGGCATGGTCGCCGCCATGCGCGGCCTCGGCCTGCCCCTCGACTACCAGATCGAGGAGGGCACCCTGGTGATCACGGCCCGGCTGGACACGACCCCGGTCAACTCCCGCCTTCCGTACGAGGTCCCCGGCGAGTCCCGCGGTCTGCCCCGTACGCAGCACTGACCTCCGGGCCGGATCCGATCAGGATCCGGCCCGGGTCCGGCAGCGGTGTTCGACCTTCCAAAAAACGCCCGGCGCCCTTCCCGCGCCTGCCTAGTGCTGTGGCCGGAAAGGTTTGCCGGGTCGCGGTGTCCGGTGCGGTGCATCGCAAGGCGGAGGACCGCGGCTCGTACTGGACGTACCGCCGTGGTCCGACAACGCGGCGAGGTGCCGTGCCGGGCGCCGCGACCCGGTGAACCTTGCCCGTCACAGCACTAGACAGCAGTTTGAGGCCACTCGGTGATGACGCGGCCCCGTCCCCCGTATGAAGATGTCCACATGTCAGACATCCTCGCCAGCGACAGCGCCGCACGACTGCCCCGCCAGGTCGCCGATTCCTACGTCGACGACCTCATCGCCATCGACCCGATCATGGGCACCTATCTCGGTGTCGCCGCATCCTCCGGCAAGCTCCCGGACCTGTCCCCCGCGGGACGCGCCGCCGCGGCCGAGCTCTCCCGTTCCACCCTCGTACTGCTCGACGCCGCCGAGCGGCAGCCGGGCGCCGACACCGACGTCGAGCGCCGCTGCGCCCGTCTGCTGCGCGAGCGCCTCACCGCCGAGCTCGCGGTCCACGAGGCCGACGAGGACCTGCGCGCCGTCAGCAACATCCACTCCCCGGCGCACTCGGTCCGCGAGATCTTCACCCTGACCCCGGCCGACACGGACGAGGACTGGGCCGCCATCGCCGAGCGGCTGCGCGCCGTTCCCACCGCCTACGCGGGCTACCGCGAGTGCCTCGCCCTCGGCCTGGACCGCGGCCTGTACGGCGGCCCGCGCCCCACCGCCACCTTCATCGAGCAGCTCACCAGCTGGGCCGGCGAGGCGGCGGGCGAGGCGGGCGTCGGCTTCTTCTCCGAGTTCGCGGCCGGCGGCCCCGAGGCCCTGCGCGGCGAGCTCGACGAAGCGGCCGCCGCGGCCACCGCCGCCGTGGTCGAACTCCGCGACTGGATGCGGGACGTGTACGCCCCCGCGATCGAGGGGCAGCCCGACCCGGTGGGCCGCGAGCGCTACGCCCGCTGGTCGCGCTACTTCAACGGCACCGACCTGGACCTGGACGAGGCGTACGCCTACGGCTGGTCGGAGTACCACCGGCTGCTCGGCGAGATGAAGGCCGAAGCCGCCAAGATCCTGCCGGACGCGGGCCCCTGGGAGGTGCTCAAGCACCTGGACGAGCACGGCACCCACATCGAGGGCGTGGACGAGGTCCAGGCCTGGCTGCAGGGCCTCATGGACGAGGCCATCGAGAACTTGGACGGCACCCACTTCGAACTCGCCGAGCGGGTCAAGAAGGTGGAGTCGCTGATCGCCCCTCCGGGCGGCGCGGCGGCCCCGTACTACACGAGCCCCTCCGAGGACTTCTCCCGTCCCGGCCGCACCTGGCTGCCGACGATGGGGCAGACCAGCTTCCCCGTCTACGACCTGGTCTCCACCTGGTACCACGAGGGCGTCCCCGGCCACCACCTCCAGCTGGCGCAGTGGACGCACGTCGCGGACCAGCTCTCCCGCTACCAGGCCAGCGTCGGTCAGGTCAGCGCCAACTGCGAGGGCTGGGCGCTGTACGCGGAGCGGCTGATGGACGAGCTGGGCTACCTCAAGGACGCCGAGCAGCGACTGGGCTACCTGGACTGCCAGATGATGCGCGCCGCGCGCGTCATCGTGGACATCGGCATGCACCTGGGCCTGGAGATCCCGGCGGACTCGCCGTTCCACCCGGGCGAGCGCTGGACGGTGGACCTGGCGCAGGAGTTCTTCGGTCTGCACAGCGGCCGGCCGGCCGACTTCGTCGAGAGCGAGCTGACCCGCTACCTGTCGATGCCGGGCCAGGCGATCGGCTACAAGCTGGGCGAGCGCGCCTGGCTGCTGGGCCGTGACAACGCACGGGCCGCGCACGGGGACTCCTTCGACCTGAAGGCGTGGCACATGGCGGCGCTGTCCCAGGGTTCGCTGGGCCTGGACGACCTGGTGGACGAGCTGTCGAAGCTCTGACCGCGACGGACGGACGGGCCGGCCCCCGTGGGGGAGCCGGCCCGTCCTTCCGTACCGTCGCGTCGGCCGCTCAGGGCGTTCCGGCGGCCGTGCGGTGGCGCACCACCGAGCCGCCGCGCTGTTTGACGATCTCCAGCTGCGCCTGCACCCGGGTCCGCAGGTCGGCGACGTGGCTCACGATGCCGACGCTGCGGTCGCGTTCGCGCAGCGAGTCCAGTACGTCGAGCACCTCGTCCAGCGCCTGGTCGTCGAGGCTGCCGAAGCCCTCGTCGATGAAGAGGGTGTCGAGCCGCATGCCGCCCGCCTCGTCCGTGACCACGTCGGCCAGGCCCAGCGCGAGGGCGAGCGAGGCGAAGAAGGTCTCGCCGCCGGAGAGCGTGGCGGTGTCCCGCTCGCTGCCGGTCCAGGCGTCGACCACGTGCAGTCCGAGCCCGGAACGCCCGCGTCCGCTCGCCTTGGCGTCGGAGTGGACGAGGGTGTAGCGGCCGCCGGACATGCGCAGCAGACGTACCGTCGCGGCGGCCGCGACCTGCTCCAGCCGGGCCGCGAGCACGTACGCCTCCAGCCGCATCTTGCGTTCGTTGTCGGCGGAGGTGCCCGCGGTGAGTCCGGCGAGCCGGGCCACCCGCTCGTAGGCCTGGCGCAGCGGTCCCAGGGCCCGCAGTTCCCGTTCCGCCTGCTGTGAGAGCCGGTCCAGTTCGGCGCAGCGCACCCGGGAGGCGTCGACGGCGGATCCGGCGCTACGCAGCTTCGCGGCGGCCCGGTCCGCGTAGGCCGCGGCGGCATCCGGGTCGGCCGGGGGCAGGGCCGCCGCCGCGGCGGTGTCCTGCTCCCCGCGGCGGTCGGCCAGCATGGCCTCCTCCGCCTGCCAGGCGTCCATCCGGTGCTGCAGGCCGGTGCGCTGGTACTCCGGGAGTACGGCGTCGGCCGCCTCCTCGATGGTGTCGAACCCGGCCTTGAAGGCGGCGTCGGCCAGCTGGCCGTCGGCCTCCTTCAGCCGTGCGGCGGTGGTTTCGGCCCGGCGCAGCGCGGCCGAGGCCGAGGTGACCATCCGGACCCGGTCCTCGAGGACCTCGGCGCGGGCGGCGACGCTGGGCGCGTCTCCCCGTACCTGTGCGAGCTCCGTCTCCAGCGAGGCCTGTTCCTCGTCGAGGGCTTCGCGGCGGGTGGCCCGCCCGGCGGCCCGGACCTCGGCCTCCAGCCGGTCGGCGCTGCGCACGGCGTGCTCCCGCTCGGCGCGGTCGAGCCGCTCGCGGGCGGCGTGCAGTCCGGCGGCCGCGGTGTGGGCGGCGGCGTGCCGGGTGCTCAGGTCGGAGGCGAGTTCGCGCAGTTCGGCGGTGGTGGCCTCACCTGCGGCGGCCGCGGCTTCGGCGCGGGCCTGCCGGGCGGCGGCCAGGCGGCGCTCGACGTCGGCCCTGCGCTCCTCGACCTGTTCGAAGCGGGCGTGCGCCGCGTCCTCGGCGGCGCTGTCCACGTGACCGGGGGCCGGCCGGGCCGGGGCCGGGTGTTCGTCGGCTCCGCACACGGCGCACGGCTCCCCCGCCACCAGGGCCGCGGCCAGTTCGGCGGCGATCCCGCGCAGCCGGGTCTCCTTGAGCTCCAGCCAGTGCTCCCGGGCGGCGGTCGACTCCTCGCGCGCGGTGAGCAGTTCACCGCGGGCCCGCTCCGCGTCGGCCTCGAAGGCGTCGCGGCGCTCGGCGGCGTGCAGGTGCAGCCGGGCGGGTTCCAGCTTGCCCGCGAGCTGCTCGGCCAGGGTCGCGGCCTGCTGGGCGGCGTCCACCCGCCCGGCCAGCCCGGCCCGGGCCGCGTCCCAGCGGCCGAGCCATTCGGCCGTCTCCTGCTGCTGTTCCTCGGCGGCCCGGGATTCCCTTTCCAGGTGGGCCCGTTCGCGGCGGATCTCGGCGCTGCGCTGCTCGGCCCGGCGGGCGGCTCCGAGCGCTCCGAGGTCCCCGCGCAGCCCCTGTTCCAGCGTGGCCAGCTGCTCGGTGCCCGCTTCGGCGTACTGCGGCGGGAGCACCGACCGGGCCACGGTCTCCGCGTGAGCGGCGGCCATGTGCGCCCCGGCGGCGGCTCCGCGCAGCTCCAGCGCGGGGGCGACGAGGGCTCCGCGGCGGGCCCGGTCGAGCAGGGCGCGCACCCTCTCCCGCTCCGGAGCGGCCTCGGCGAGCAGGGCCGCCCGGCGGGTGGTCTCCGCGTGCCGGCGTTGCAGCCGGTCGAGCTCGCGCGCCTCCTCGGCGGCCCGCTGGGCGGCGGCGTGGCGCCCCTCGACGGCGGCGAGCGCGTACTCGGCGACGGTGAGCCGCTCACGGGCGCAGGAGCGCGCGACGGCGGCCCAGGCGCGGATCGCCTCGGCGAGTCCGGGGTCGCCGGGCTGGTGCCGGGGCAGCGGCCAGGCCCGCAGGTCGGCGCTGTCTCCGGCAGCCTGCGCCAGGCGCTGGGCAGTGTGCAGCACCTGCTCGTCCCCGGCGCGGACCTTGGCTTCGGCGGTCCGGCGCCGGTCGCCCAGCAGGGTCTCGACGGCGGCGAAGCGGCGGGTGTCGAAGAGCCGGCCCAGCAGTCGGCCCCGCGCCGCCTCGTCGGCCCGCAGGAAGCGCGCGAACTCGCCCTGCGGCAACAGCACGACCTGGCAGAACTGCTCGCGGCTCATGCCGAGCAGCTGCTCGATCTCCTCGCCGATCTCCTGGTGGGAACGGCTGAGCGCGCGCCAGTGTTCCCCGCCCCCCTCACCTGCGCCCTCGCGGTCGTACTCGCGCAGCCAGCTCTGCGCCTTGTCCTTCGTCGTCCCCGTGCCGCGCTTCTTCGGCCGGTCCTGCTCGGGGCGCCGGGTGATCTCCAGGCGGCGCCCGCCCGCGGTGAGTTCGAGGGTGACCTCGGTCGGGGTGTCGCCGGCGGCGTGGTCGCTGCGCAGGCTGGTGCCGGGGGCCTGGCGGGAGCCGGGCACCGAACCGTAGAGGGCGTAGCAGACGGCGTCCAGGACGGAGGTCTTTCCGGCTCCCGTGGGTCCGTGCAGCAGGAAGATCCCGGCGCCGGAGAGGGAGTCGAAGTCGATCTCCTGCGGTTCGGCGAAGGGGCCGAAGGCGGTGATCCGCAGCCGGTGCAGCCTCATCGGTGGGTCTCCTGCCGGCTGTCCTCGGCCCGTACCTCGTCGAAGGCGCCCTGGAGGACGGCCCGTTCGGCCTCGTCGGAGAATCCACCGCCCCCGCGCACGTGGGTGACGAAGTCCTCGGCGATCTCCTGGTCGCTGCGCCCCTTGAGCCGCTGGGCGTAGGAGCCGCCGCCGTCCTCGGTGCGCCCCTCGGGGTCGAAGGCGAGGCTCAGGGTGTGGGGGAAGCGCGCGGTGAGCCGGGCCATCGGGTCCTCGGGCCGGACGGGGTCGGTGAGGGTGGCCTCCAGCCAGCAGTCCTCGTAGCGGGCGTAAGCGTCCTCGGAGAGCAGCTCCTCCAGCGGCCCCCGGACCCGGGCGAGACCGCGCGGCACGGGAGCGTCGATGCGCTCGGCGCCGGCGATCTCCCCTTCCGCGCCCAGCTCGATCAGCCACATGGTCTTGCGGTGGTCGGCTTCGGAGAAGGAGTAGGCGAGCGGGGAACCGGAGTAGCGGACCCGTTCGTTGATCGTCTGGCAGCCGTGGAGGTGGCCGAGGGCGGCGTAGTCGACCCCGTCGAAGACGGAGACCGGCACGGCCTCGACCCCGCCGACGGTGATGTCGCGCTCGCTGTCGCTGGCCTGCCCGCCGGCGACGAAGGCGTGCGCGAGGACCACGGAGCGGGTGCCGGGCGCGCGCCCGGCCAGGTCGGCCCGGATCCGGTCCATGGCCGCGCCCAGGACCGCCTCGTGGCTCACCTTGCCCGCCCCGAGATCGTCCTTGACCAGCGCGGGTTCCAGGTACGGCAGCCCGTAGAACGCCACGTCCCCGTGTACGTCGGCCAGCACCACCGGGTCGTCGCACCCGGCCGGGTCGGTCCGCAGGTGGATCCCGGCCCGGCCGATCAGCCCGGCCCCGACCCCGAGGCGGCGGGCGGAGTCGTGGTTGCCGGAGATCATCACGGTGGGCACCCCGAGCTCGGCGAGCCGGTGCAGGGCCTGGTCGTACAGCGCGACGGCGGGCAGCGGGGGCACGGCCCGGTCGTAGACGTCACCGGCGACGAGCACCGCGTCGACCTCGCGCTCGCGCGCGGTCTCCACCAGGTGGTCGATGAAGGCGGCCTGGGCCCCGAGCAGGTTCACCCGGTGGAAGGACCGGCCCAGATGCCAGTCGGAGGTGTGCAGGAACTTCACTCGCCGGCCCCGCCGCGCATACCGTCTCCCCCTGCTGGACGAACCCTGAACCCCTCTACGCTAACGCCTCCCCCGCCCCGCCCCGGCCGCTCAGGGCGCGTACGTCTCCCCGCCCAGGGTGAGGGTGGCGCTGCCGGCGGTGCTGTCGGCCAGCCAGGATTCGAAGGCGGGCAGGTCGGCCTCGGGGAGGGCGACCTCGATCTCCACGGCGGCCCCGTAGCGCAGGTCCACCACGGTCCGACCGGTGGAGCGCAGGTCGTTCTGGGTCTTGCCGGCCCGCTGGTGGTCGACGGTCACGGTGGCCAGCCGGTAGCGGTGGCGCGTGACGGTGCCGAGCGCGTCGAGGGCTTCGCCGACGACCCCGCCGTAGGCGCGGATGAGCCCGCCGGCGCCGAGTTTCACGCCGCCGTAGTAGCGGGTGACGACGGCGACGGCGTAGCGGATGTCGCGGCGCATCAGCATCTGGAGCATGGGCACCCCGGCGGTGCCGCCGGGCTCCCCGTCGTCGCTGGCCTTCTGGACGGAGGCGTTGGCGCCGATGACGTAGGCGAAGCAGTTGTGCGAGGCGGTGGGGTGCTCCTTGCGGATGCGCGCGACGAACTCCTGCGCCTCCCGCTCGGTCGCGGCGGGGGCGAGCGCGCACAGGAACCGCGAGCGGTTGATCTCCGACTCGTGCACGCCCTCGCGGGACACCGTCACGTACTGGTCTGCCTTCACCGGTCCACCCTACGGGGAATCGGACATGTGTCTTTTCCGTTGATCCAGCTGGCAGTAGTCAGCAGGCATGCGAAACAGCAGGAGGCGGCCCACGTGTACGGCGATTCCGCGACCATCCGCAAGATCCTCACCGAGCTCGGCGACACCTGGGCCGTGGTGGGCCTGTCCAACAACCAGGAGCGGGCCGCGTACCGCGTGGCCGAGGTGCTCCAGCGGTACGGCAAGCGCGTGGTCCCCGTGCACCCCAAGGCAGAGACGGTCCACGGCGAGCCGGGGTACCCCTCACTGGAAGCGATCCCGTTCAAGGTGGACGTGGTGGACGTCTTCGTGAACAGCGCCCTGGCGGGCACGGTCGCGGACGAGGCCGTCGCGAAGGGCGCCGAGGCCGTCTGGTTCCAGCTGAACGTGATCGACGGGGCCGCGTACGACCGCACCCGTGCGGCCGGCGTGGACATGGTCATGGACCGCTGCCCGGCGATCGAGATCCCCGCGCTCTGAGGCGCACACCTTCGACCACTCGACCTCGACGGCACCCTGGCGGAAGGCTCGCTCGCCGCCCCCTTCGTGGAAGCCCTGATCACCGGCGGCGACGGCGGCCGCTCAGCGCTGAGCCGGCGCCTCGGCCGGGACAGGGGCTAAACGGACGTCGTCGGCGGGGCGGACGCCGACGGGGCGGAACCCGACGGCAGGGACACCGGCGGGATCGAGACCGCCATCGTCATCTCCATCGGCCCGGAGCCCTCGTTGCGGTAGGCGTGCGGGGCGTTCGCCTCGAAGGAGACCGCCCCGCCCGCCGGTACGAGGTACTTCTCGTCGTCGACCACCAGAGTCAACTCCCCCGCCGTGACGTGCAGCATTTCGAAGGTGCCGGACGGATGCGGGTCCGAGGCGGTCCCCTCGCCGGGCTCCAGGCGGTAGGTCCACATCTCCACCGGCCCGCGCCGGTCGTCGCCGAGCAGCATGCTCGCGCCGCTGCCCCCCTCGGTGGACCACATCCGAACCCCCTGCCCCGGCAGCACCACCTGCACCTGCGGGCTGCGGTCGTAGTCGAGCAGGGTGGTGATGCTGACGCCGAGCGCGTCGGCCAGCTTGACCGTGGTGCCGACGCTGGGGTTCGTACGGGCCTGCTCGATCTGGATGATCATGCCGCGGCTCACCCCCGCACGGGTCGCGAGGGCCTCCAAGGTGAAGCCGCGCTCACCGCGCCAGCGCTTGAGATTCCGGGCCAGCGCCTGGGTGAGCTGTTCGAGGTCCGACACCCCTACCGTCCAATCCGTCCAACACCATGGACGCGGAGTCCAAGATTTTGAATGACACAGTGCAACAGGCTGAACTATCGTGCGGTGTGCACGTCGTATAAGACGCTGCACCCCATCATCCACCGCACTGTACTGCGAGGTCCTGCCATGACCGCCCTGTTCGCCCTGGCCACAGCCGTCCTGTGGGGGCTGGCCGACTTCGGCGGCGGGCTGCTGACCCGCAGGCTCCCGGCCCTCACCGTGGTCGTGGCCTCCCAGATCGTCGCGGTCGCCGCCCTGGGCGCGGTCGTGCTGGGCACCGGCGCCTGGCGGGAGGCCGGCCCGCAGCTCTGGTTCGCGGTCGGGGCGGGCCTGGTGGGGCCGGTCGCGATGCTCAGCTTCTACAAGGCGCTCGCGCTCGGCCCGATGGGCGTGGTCTCCCCATTGGGCTCGCTCGGCGTGGTGGTCCCGGTGGCCGCCGGGCTGATGCTGGGCGAGCGGCCCGGCATCGGCCAGTTCGCGGGGATCGCGGTGGCCGTCGCGGGCATCGTGCTCGCGGGCGGCCCCGAGCTGCGCGGCGCCCCCGTACAGCGGCGGGCCGTCGTCCTCACCCTCGTGGCGGCCTTCGGCTTCGGCGCGGTGATGGCCCTGATCGCGCCCGCCTCCTCCACGGTCCCGGGGCTGTTCCTCGCGCTCTTCGTGCAGCGCGTCACCAACGTCGCGGTCGGCGGCACCGCCCTCTGGGTCCGGACCCGGCGCGGAGTCCCGGCCCTCCCCGCGGATGCGGGCGGGCTGCGGATCCTGTGGGGGCTGCTGCCGGCGCTCGCCTTCGTCGGGCTCGCGGACGTCGCCGCGAACGGCACGTACTCCATCGCCGCCCAGCACGGACCGGTCACCGTGGCCGCCGTGCTCTCCTCGCTCTACCCGGTGATCACCGCGCTGGCCGCCTTCGCCGTCCTCAAGGAACGGCTGCGCACCGTCCAGGCCGCGGGCGCGGGCCTGGCCCTGGCGGGCACGGTCCTCCTCGCGGCCGGCTAGGCCGTCTCTTTTCGGATCTTGTCGGTCAGGTCCGCGCCGCGGACGTGCAGATGGCCGTCCAACGGGAAGGGCGGGACGGCGGGGAGGACCCGGTCGAGGCGGTAACCGGCCTTCTCCGCGACCCGGCAGGAGGCCGGGTTGTCCACCTGGTGCATCAGCTCCAGCCGGTCCAACCCAGCCGGTCCCCGCTCTCCCAGCTGAGCCCGGCGGCGCGGGCCGTCGCGTCCACCCGGATCGTGGTGTTCACTCCGCTTCCCCCACCTCGGCCAGCGCGCGCAGCTGCTCCGGCGTCACCCCTTCGGGAATAGGCACCGGCGCCGGTGTGCGCAGGGGCGGCTGCCAGCCCGTCTCGGGCTCCCAGCGGCGGACGATCCGGGCCGGCGCCCCCGCCACCACGGCGTGGTCCGGCACCTCGCCCCGTACGACGGCCCCCGCGGCCACGACCACGTTGCGGCCCAGTCGGGCCCCGGGCAGGATCACCGCGCCGGTGCCCAGCCAGCAGCCCGGCCCTATCTCCACCGGGGCGCTGCGCGGCCACTGCTTGCCGACGGGCTCGTGGGGATCGTCGTAGCTGTGGTTGGTGGAGGTGATGTACACCCCGGGACCGCAGAAGGTGTCGTTCCCGATCTCGATCCGGGCGTCGGCGATGACATGGCTGTCGCGCCCGATGACCACGCCGTTGCCGAGGATCAGCATGGGCTCGGCGCCGAGGTCGAGGTCCGGCATCATGCCGGCGGTGAGCGTGACCTGTTCACCGATGATGCAGTGGTCGCCGAGCCTGATCCAGGGTTCGCCGAAGACCGTGCCCTGGGGGAAGGCGAGCCGGGTCGCGTGCCCGATCGCCCCGAACCGCAACGGTCCCGGGGTCTGCGCGGTGACCGCACCGGCCCGCTGCATCCAGCGCCAGCCCGCGTGGACGACGCGGGCCGCGAGCCGGCGGCGCACGGCCGTCAGAGATGAGAACGTGTTCTGGTTCTTCGCCACCGGGTCACCGTAGCGCGCCGGGCCCCGCACCGCGCCGTGATCTTCACCCCATCTCGGGGGGCGCGGACCGCGTGCCCTACGGTGCCGTTAGCGCGACACGACGTACAGCCGGAGGAAGAGAACACATGACGCAGCAGGCGGCCCAGGCACTCGTGGCGGGTGTCAACGGGAAGAACCCCGAGATCGACCCCTCCGCCTTCACGGCGCCCACCTCCGTGGTCGTCGGCGACGTACGGCTGGGCCCGGGCGCGAGCATCTGGTACTCCGCGGTGCTCCGCGCGGACTGCGGTCCGATCACCCTGGGCGCCGACAGCAACGTGCAGGACAACTGCACCGTGCACGTGGACCCCGGCTTCCCGGTCTCCATCGGCGAGCGCGTCTCCATCGGCCACAACGCCGTCGTGCACGGCTGCACCGTCGAGGACGACTGCCTGATCGGCATGGGCGCGACGGTCCTCAACGGCGCGGTGATCGGCGCCGGCTCGCTGGTGGCGGCCCAGGCGCTGGTCCCGCAGGGCATGATCGTCCCGCCCGGCTCGCTGGTCGCCGGCGTTCCGGCGAAGGTCCGGCGCGAGCTGACCGATGAGGAGCGCGAGGGCATCAAGGTCAACGCCCTGATGTACAACGAGCTGGCCAAGCAGCACCGCGCCTCGGTGACCCCGGACGCCTGAGGACCCCTCCCCCGCCCCGCTCACCCGGGGCGGGGCGGAGCGGAGCGGGCGGAGGGGAAGAGCCGCTCAGTCGGCGAGCACGGCCGAGGCGGAAGGCGATTCCGAGGAGGCATCGGCGCGCGCCGCCGCGGCCGCCTTCTTCATCCGGCCGCGCACCACCACCGTGACCGCGAGCCCGAACAGCAGGGCCAGCGCGAGGGCCACCCAGGAGAACCCCTTGAGCCACGGCTCGGCGACGACCCCGATGGTGTAGATCACGGCCGTCGTACCGCCCGCCCACAGGATTCCGCCGAGGACGTTCGCGATCAGGAACCGCCAGTACGGCATGTGCAGCACGCCCGCCAGCGGCCCGGCGAAGATCCGCAGCAGCGCCACGAACCGCCCGAAGAAGACGGCCCACATGCCCCACTTCTCGAAGGAGCGCTCCGCCACGGCCACCTGGTCCGGCCCGAAGTGCTTGGGGAAGCGCCGCCCGAGCCGCTCCAGCAGCGGCTTTCCGCCCTTGCGCCCGATCGCGTAGCCGATCGAGTCGCCCACGATCGCCCCGGCGGTCGCGCAGGCGCCCAGCACCACGGGGTCGATATGGCCCTGCTGCGAGGCCAGCAGCGCGGCGCTGACCAGCACGATCTCTCCGGGCAGCGGAATTCCGAGGCTCTCGACCCCGATGACGAGCCCCACCAGGAGGTAGATGCTGACCGCCGGAATCGTCTCCAGCCATTCCTGGATGTGCACCGGTACGTCCTCCCGAGTTCTTCGCCCGGCCCGCCCCCTGTGACAGGCCGAACGGGCAGCCTATCCGGTCGCCACCACAGCCTTTGCCCGCAGCGGGAGTTCGCGCGAGGAACGACCGGCGAACACTTCCCGACGGCCTGAACCGACCACCCACGCATGGCGCTCGGGATCCCACGAGGACAGCGTGCGCGCGTCGATGTCGAGGACCACCCGCTGCGCCTCGCCGGGCTCCAGGGTGAGCTTGCGGTAGCCGGCCAGCAGGCGCACCGGCTGTTCCAGCGACAGGTCCGGCGAGGGGCCCACGTACACCTGGGCCACCTCGGTGCCCTTGCGGCGCCCGGTGTTGCGGACGGTGAACTCCACGCGCAGCCCGCCGCCCTTCCCGTGGCCGGGGCCCGGTCGGACGGCCAGCTTCTCGTACTCCCAGGTCGTGTACGAGAGCCCGTGCCCGAAGGCGAACAGCGGAGCCACCCGCTGCGCGTCGTACCAGCGGTGGCCGACGTGGACGCCCTCGGAGTACTCCTGCCGGCCGCCCACCCCCGGATAGCGCGCGGCGTCGCCGCCGACCGGGGTCGCGTGCTCGTCGGCCGGGAAGGTCTGGGTGAGCCGGCCGCCCGGGTCCGCGTCGCCGAAGAGCACGTCGGCGGTGGCTCCCGCACCCTCCTGGCCCGGGTAGTACATCTGGAGGACGGCTGCGGTACGGGCCAGCCAGGGCATCGTCGTACTGGAGGAGGTGTTGAGCACCACCGTGGTCCGCGGATTGGCGGCGGCCACCGCTTCGATGAGCGCCGCCTGGCCTCCCGGAAGGCCCAGGGAGGTCCGGTCGCTGCCCTCGGTGGCGTCCTCGTAGGCGAACAGCACCACGCTGTGCGCCTCCTTGGCGGTCTTGACCGCCTCGGCGAGGTCGGCGGCCCGGGTCGCCCCCGTCGTATGGCGCAGCCGCAGCCGCTGTCCCTGCGGACCGCCTTCGGCGGTGACGGCGAGCCGGTGCTCGCCCGCCTTGAGCGCGAGGGTGCGGCGGCGGACGGCGAGCCCGTCGGGCGCGGCGCCGAGGAGCCCGCCGGCGAAGTACTCGGCCACGCCCTGGCGGACCGGGAACAGCTCCTCCCCGTCGAGCCTGACCACCGGCCGTTTCCCGCTGTAGTGGACGAGCAGGGTCCACTCGTCGTCGGCCGCGAGCCGGAAGGTGCCCTCGTAGCTCCAGGTGCGCCCGGCGTCCACCTTCCGGTCGTCGAGGCCGGTGTCGGGGGTCAGCAGTTTCGCCGGGAGCGGGCGCCCGTACAGGTCCTCGCCGAGCGCGTAGCGCACGGTGGCGCCGGAACCGGCCCGCTGCCGGATCGCGGCGAGGGGGGCGGCGGCCGCGTCGGGGACCACGTGCGCGCTGCCGCCGCCGCTGACGAACGGGGTCCCTCCGGTGGGGCCGATGACGGCGATCGAGCGGGCGGCCGCTCCCGTCAGCGGCAGCGTGGCGCGCTCGTTGCGCAGCAGGACCGCGCCGGCCACGGCCACCCGGCGGGCGATCCGGGCCCCGGCGGCCGCGTCCCGGGCGGGCCGGGCGGCGGGGTGCTCCGCGAGCAGCCCGAAACGGTCCATGGTGGTCAGGATGCGGCGGACCGCGAGGTTCACGGCGCTCTCGTGGACGGAGCCGCCTCGCACCGCCTCGCGCAGCGGGGCTCCGTAGTGGGTGCCGCCGGGCATCTCCATGTCGAGGCCGGCGCCGATGGCGGCGACGGTGCTGTGGGCGGCGTCCCAGTCGGACATCACCCAGCCGTCGAACCCCCAGCGGCCGCGCAGCAGTTCGTCGAGGAGGGGCTTGCTCTCGCAGGCGTAGACCCCGTTGACCTTGTTGTAGGCGCCCATCACCGCGCCCGCGCCGGCCGCCACGGCGGCTTCGAAGCCCCGTAGCTCCGTCTCGTGGAGGGTCTGTTCGGCGACGATGACGTCGACGGTGTCGCGGCCCTTTTCCTGGTTGTTGAGCGCGAAGTGCTTGACGGTGGCGATGAGCCCCTCGTCCTGGATGCCGCGGACGACCTCACCGACCAGGTCGGCGGTGAGCTTCGGGTCCTCGGCGAACGTCTCGAAGTTCCGTCCGGCGTACGGGGTGCGGATGAGGTTGACCATCGGCGAGAGCAGCACGTCCTGACCGAGGGCCCGGCCCTCGCGCCCGATGACCCGGCCGTACTCGCGGGCGAGCGCCGGGTCGAAGGCGGAGGCGAGCAGTACGGGCGCGGGCAGCGCGGTGGCGGGCTTGCCCACGCGGACCCCGGCCGGTCCGTCGGCGAGCCGCAGTGCGGGGATGCCGAGGCGGGGGATGCCGGGCAGGTATCCGGCCTGACCGAGCGGAGCCGGGTCGGGGGCGCCGTGCAGCAGGACGGTCTTCTCCTCCAGGGTGAGCCGTCCCAGCAGCCCGTCGACCCTGGCCGCGCTGCCGGCCTTGGGCGCGGTCGCTACTGCGGCCTTACGGGACTGCGCGCCGGGCGGTGGCGCCGGTACGCAGCTCGCCGCGCCGAGGGCGGCGCCCACCGCCCCGAGGAGGCCCATCACCTGGCGTCTGGACACGGCCTCGCTCATGGGCGCTCCCTGCGGCGTGGGCTTCGGCAGCGCCGTCCGCGGGGAGCCTCGGGCGCCGGTCGGCGGGAGCGGCCCGCGCCGGACCGCTCCCGCCGCCCACTGTGCGCCGCCCTCGGCCCGGGCCCGCCTCAGGCGCGCCATCGCGCGGCCGACGTTCAGCCCTGCGGCGGCGGCTGCGCGGCGGCGGGACCCCGGCGGGGCTCGTCGGCCCGCGCCGTCACGCGTTGGGGCGCAGCGTCCAGACGACGGTCATCTCGCCGGTCACGGCCTCGTCCTCGCGCTGGATGGCGATGGTGACGGGGAACTCGGGGCGGCCGCCCGCGTCGAGTTCGGCGACTACCTCGGCGGCGGGGCGGCCGAGCGTGGCGGTGGCCGTGACGACGCCCTTGGCGAGCTTCTTGTAGCCGATCTCGGCGCTCACGGCGAGGGGCACGGCGCGCGAGAGCTGCTCGCCGAAGGCGGCCAGGACGATCGCGCCGCTGGCGGATTCGGCCAGGGTGAACATGGCGCCCGCGTGCGGGCCGCCGAGGTGGTTGTGGAACTCTGCCTGGTCCGGCAGCCGGACGACCGCGCGCTCGGGGGTGGTCTCCAGGAACTGGAGGTTCAGGGTCTTGGCCATCGGCACGGTGGCGGCGAGGAGTTCGCCCACGTTCATCTGTTCAGCGCTCATGCGACCAAATATTACCCACCAGTAAGCGGCATTGGCCATACCTGTACGGGGGCGGCCGTGGCTCCCCGCTCCCGCTCCCACTATCGTTACCGGCCATGTGGCCAGGACAGCAGCAGCCGCCCGGGGGAGAACAGAACCCTCAGGACGCGCATCAGAACCCGTACCAGCAGCAGCCGGGAACGCCGAACCCGTACCAGCAGCAGCCGCCGGCGCACGGCGAACAGCAGCCCGGCTACGGATATCCGCAGCAGCCGCCCGCCCCCCAGCAGTGGGGCCAGCAGCAGCCGCAGACCGTTCCCGTTCAGCAGTGGGGGGCTCCGCCGCCCGCCGCACCCCAGCCTCCCGGGGGCAAGAGCCCCTTCGCGACCAAGACCGTGGCCATCGTCGCGGCCTCGGCGGTGGTCGTGGCGGCCGTCGTCACCGGCGTGGTCGTCATGAACCACGACAAGGGCACGAGCAACCAGGCGGACGACAAGCCGACCACCTCCCCCACGGCCCCGGCCTCCTCCGGCACCCCGGCCCCGGCCAGCTCGGGCGCCAACCCGCGCGGCAGCGGCGACGTCAAGCCGGTCATCCCGGGCTGGAAGGTCGTCATCAACCCGAAGTACGGCACCGCCTTCGACGTCCCGCCGGAGTGGAACGTGCTGTCCTCGGGCATGTCCGTCGGCTTCTCCGACGACGTCAAGGGCGACGGCACCGCCCTCGTCATGATGTCCGCACCCGCCTTCCTCAAGGAGGACTGGTGCAAGGTCGACGCCAACAAGGACGGCAAGGAGGAGAGCACCTCCCTGGCGGGCACCGGAACCAAGGGCGGCCAGGGCGCCAAGGACCTCAACGAGGCCGCGCGCAACGAAGCCGGCAACTGGGTGTTCGCCGGGTACGCGCAGAAGGCGCCCAAGGGCACCGTCAAGGTCACCGACCCGAAGGAGTACACCACCGCCTCCGGGCTCAAGGGCTCCATGGCGACCGCGACCGTCACCGGCCTGCCCAAGGAGAACAAGTGCTCCTCGGACGGCAAGTCGATCGCCTTCAGCTTCCTGACCCCCAAGGGTGACCTCTCCAGCTGGGTCCTCTACGGCGCCGCGAACGTCCCCGGCGAGGTGCCGCAGGAGACCTACGAGAAGATCCTGAGCAGCATCCGCATCAACACCAACTGATCTCCGGCAGCGAGCCCCCGGGCCGGGAATCCGTTTGGCTTCCCGGCCCGGTACGGGGATAGTCCAGGGGTGAGCCCTCTCCCCACCCCCTCCCCCGGTACGTCCCGTTCGTCCGCGTTCCGGCGCCGGCCCGCCTGGGCGAGCCGCAACTACACCCTGCTGACGGGTGCGGCGGTCGTCACGAACCTCGGGAGCCACGGAGCGCTCATCGCGGCCGCGTTCGCCGTGCTCGACGCCGGCGGCTCCGGCGGCGACGTCGGCCTGGTGGCCGCCGCCCGCACCCTGCCGCTCGTCCTCTTCCTCCTCATCGGCGGAGCCATCGCCGACCGGATACCCCGCCACCACGTCATGGTCGCGGCCAACATCCTGAACTGCCTCTCCCAAGCGGCCTTCGCCGTGCTCGTCCTCGCCGGCGACCCGCAGCTGTGGCAGATGATGCTGCTCACCGCGCTGTGCGGAACCGGTACGGCCTTCTTCAACCCGGCCGCCGAGGGCATGCTCCTCTCCAGCGTCTCCGGCGAGCACTCCAACCGTGCCTTCGCCCTCTTCCGGATGGCGATGAACGGCGCCGGCATCGGCGGAGCGGCCCTCGGCGGAGCCATGATCGCCGCGATGGGGCCCGGCTGGGTCCTGGCCCTGGACGCGGCCGCCTTCGCGGTCGCCGGCGCCCTGCGCGCCTTCCTCGACGTCGGCCGCGTCGCCGAACGGACCTCCGGCGGCGGCCTGCTGGCCGATCTGCGCGAGGGCTGGGTGGAGTTCAGGAGCCGCCCCTGGCTGTGGAGCATCGTGCTCCAGTTCTCCGTCGTCGTCGCCGTCGTCGGCGCCGCGGAGGCGGTCTACGGTCCCCTGGTCGCCCGGGACCAACTGGGCGGCCCGGCACCCTGGGGCCTGGCGCTCGCCTTCTTCGGCGTCGGCACCATCGGCGGGGCCGTCCTGATGATGGTGTGGAAACCGCGCCGCCTGCTGCTGGTCGGAACCCTGTGCGTGTTCCCGCTGGCGCTGCCCTCCGCGGGGCTGGCGGTGCCGCTGCCGGTGTGGGGGCTGTGCGCGGTGATGTTCGTGAGCGGCACGGCCATCGAGGTGTTCGGCGTGAGCTGGATGACGACGATGCACCAGGAGATCCCGGAGGAGATGTTCTCCCGGGTCTCCGCCTACGACTGGTTCGGCTCGCTGTCGATGCTCCCGCTGGCCACGGCGGTGGCCGGCCCGGTCGAATCCGCGATCGGCCGCACCTCGGCCCTCTGGGGCTGCGCGGCCCTGGTCGTCCTGGTCACCGCGGCCGTCCTCCTGGTCCCGGACGTCCGCCACATGACCCGCAAACCCCCGAAGCCCACCCAGGGGGCCGTCCCCGCCACCGCCACATCCAGCCCCGCCGACTCCAGCCCCGCCGGCGTTTGAGGCGCGGGGTCCGGGGCAGAGCCCCGGGGAACGGGCGAAGGGCGGGTAGGGGACAGCCCCGCGCAGCGGCCCCGCCCCTCAACCGAGGCTGAACGCCCCCTCCGGCGGCTCGGGCGAAGCCACCGCGTCGGCGTCCGCCACGGGCAGCGCCCCCCGCATCAGGCGGGCCAGCGCCACCCCCACCTCCACCCGGGAGGGAAACGCGTCCCCGGCGCACACCCGGGAGAGCGCCGCCACCGGCAACTCCCGGTCCGAGGCCAGCAGCACCGCGTTCCCGAACCGCCGCCCCCGCAGCACCCCCGGCTCCGCGATCAGACCCAGCTCCCCGAAGACCGCGGCGAAGTTCGCCAGTTGCCCGCGCAGGAACCCGAAGGGCGCCCCGTCCGCGAGGTTCGCCGCGTAGACGCCGCCGGGCCTCAGCACCCGGGCCACCTGGCGCGCGTACTCCACGGAGGTCAGCGAAGCCGGCACCCGGGATCCCCCGAACACGTCCCCCACCACCACGTCCGCGCTCGCATCCGGCGCCGCCTCCAGCCAGGCCCGCGCGTCGGCGACGTGCACCGTGATCCCTGTGTCGGCCGCCACCGGCAGGAACTCGCGGACCAGCTCGACCAGTCCCGCGTCGAACTCGACCACGTCCTGCCGCGACCCGGGACGCGTGGCCGCCGCGTACCGGGGCAGCGTCAGCGCGCCGCCGCCCAGGTGCAGCAGGTCCAGCGGGGCCCCCGGCTCGCCCGCGCAGTCCAGTACGTGCGCGAGACGGCGTACGTACTCGAACTCCAGGTGCTCCGGGTCGTCGAGGTCCACGTACGACTGCGGGGCGCCGTCCACGGTGAGCAGCCAGGCCCGCTCCCCGTCGACGTCCGGCATCAGTTTGGCGGTGCCCTGGGCCACGTCCCGGATCACCGGAATCTGTTCGTCACTCACCGCACCATTGTCAGGCCGCCGGATCCGCCCAGACACCGGCGGCCTCCGCGGCGTGCTCGGCGGCCTGCTCCAGCCCCGCCCGGGCCGCGGGATCGCGCCGGGCCGGGTCCAGTACGTTGCGCCCGAAGACCTTGCGGGCCGCCGCCGACGGGGTGATCAGCGCCACCTTCGCCCCGGCCGCCCGCAGCCGCGCGGCCTGCGAGGCCGGCGAGGGGACGAGCCTGCCGCCCATGGACATCGGCGCGAGGATCACCACGCGGGCGTAGCCGGTGGCCAGGTCGGCGTTGGTCGCCGAGCGGATCCCGCCGTCGATGAACCGGCGCCCCGCGACCGTCACGGGCGGCCACACCCCGGGTACGGCGCAGCTCGCCGAGACGGCGTCGACCAGCCCGGCCTCGCTCCCCCGCTCGAAGGCGGCGAGTTCGCCGGTCAGCGCGTCCACCGCCGCGACCACCAGGCGCCGCTCGGGCCAGGCGTGCGAGACCAGCCGGGCCTCCAGCACCTTGCGGCGCTCCGATTCCGCCCCGGCGTCGGTGGCGAGCGCGATGGCTCCGACCCGGCGCCGGTAGGCCTTCGGGTCGCGGGAGCGCACCATGGCGACGGCGTAGCGCGCGATCAGCCCGGTGCCCAGCTTCGCCGGGAGCTCCCCGTCGGGGTCGCCGAGCTGGCGCTCGTACAGCTCCTGCGGGGTGAGCAGTCCGGAGGTGAGCTGCGCGCCGACGACCGAGCCGGCCGAGGTGCCGACGACGAGGTCGGCGCCGGACAGGTCGATGCCCGCGCGGGCGAGCCCGTACAGCATTCCGGCCTCCCAGCCGACGCCGGTCAGCCCGCCGCCGCCGAGGACCAGCGCCGTGCCCTTGCCGTCGGTCCTGCCGTCGGACTTGCCGTGGCCGTCGCCGCCCATGAACCGCTCCCTCCCCGCATGCCAGTGGTGACGGCAGTCTGGCGCAAGCCGACCACCGCCACCACCACGGGCACCGCCCGTCGGTTATCCGACCGCGGTCACCGTCCCCGCGCCGACCGTGCGCCCGCCCTCGCGGATCGCGAAGCCGAGCCCGCTCTCGAGCGGGACGTCCCGCCCGAGCTCGACGGTCATGGTGACCGTCTCCCCCGGCCGTGCCGTGCCCGCCTCGCCCAGGTCCACGTCGCCCACCACGTCGGCGGTGCGGATGTAGAACTGCGGCCGGTAGCCGGAGGCCACCGCCGTGGTGCGGCCGCCCTCCCGGGCGGACAGGACGTAGACCCGCGCGGTGAACCGCCGGGTGGGTACGACGCTGCCGGGCGCGGCCACCACGTGCCCTCGGCGCACCGCGTCGCGGGGCACCCCGCGCAGCAGCAGCGCGACGTTGTCCCCTGCCTCGGCGGACTCCATCGGCTTCCCGAAGGTCTCCAGCCCCGTGACCACGGACTCGACGGGCTCGCCGTCGCCGCCGAGCAGGGCGACGCGGTCGCCCATGCGGACGGTGCCGCGCTCGACGGCTCCGGTGACCACGGTGCCGCGCCCGGTGATGGTGAGGACGTTCTCCACCGGCATCAGGAACGGCGCGTCCGTGTACCGCACCGGCATCGGCACGTACGTGTCCACGGCGTCGAGCAGGGCCTCGATCGCCGAGGTCCAGCGCGGGTCGCCCTCCAGCGCCCCGAGCCCGGAGACCCGTACGACCGGGGCGCTGTCCCCGCCGTAACCGTTGGCGGTGAGCAGCTCGCGGACCTCCAGCTCGACCAGGTCGGTGAGCTCGGGGTCCCCCGCGTCGGCCTTGTTCAGCGCGACCACGATGTGGTCGACGCCGACCTGCCGGGCGAGGAGCACGTGCTCGGCGGTCTGCGGCATGACCCCGTCGAGCGCGGAGACCACGAGGATCGCCCCGTCGAGCTGGGCCGCGCCGGTGACCATGTTCTTGACGTAGTCGGCGTGGCCGGGCATGTCCACGTGCGCGTAGTGCCGGGTGTCCGTCTCGTACTCGACGTGCGTGAGGTTGATGGTGATCCCGCGCCGGGCCTCCTCGGGAGCCCGGTCGATGCGGTCGAAGGGCACGAAGGAGGCGCCGCCGCGCTCGGCGAGGACCTTGGTGATGGCGGCGGTCAGCGTCGTCTTCCCGTGGTCGACGTGACCCATGGTGCCGATGTTCAGGTGCGGCTTGGTGCGCACGAAGGCCGTCTTGGCCATGATGTCTTCCCGTGTGATCCGAAGCTGGAAATACGGGACCCCCGAAGCGAACCGACCCTCCCCCTGTGGGGTCCGCCGGACGATCCGGGAAGGGTCAGCTTCGTGCGCCGTCGAATGCGGCGGGAGCAAATGCCTCTGCGAGGACGGCAGCCTCCGGCGCGTCCGCGACTGCGGACGGCGCTGCGGGGAAGGCGTACCGGTTCATGCAGCCGATCCTGCCGGACCGGCCCCGGCCCGTCGAATGGTTATTCGCCGCCGGACGCCGCCGGACGCCCCCGGACGCCGCCGGTCGTTCGTCCGCATGAGACCCGGATTACGGCGCGGGGTCACGGGGGTCGGTTAGTCTCCCGGAATGTCCCTCCTCCTCGCGCCGTGGACCCGGCTCTCGCTGCTCGCCGTGCTGCTCCTGGCCGCCGGCGTCTGCGTGGTGCTGTACGAGCCCCAGCGGCTGCTCTCGGAGGGCTGGCCCCCGGGTCTCCCGGTGGGCGCGGCGGTGCTCCTCTTCGCGGCGGCGTACGGGGTGTGCACGGCCGCCCTGGTGCCGCGCCCGCTGCTCAATCTCGCTTCGGGCGCCCTTTTCGGATCCCAGTTCGGCCTGCTCGCGGCGGTCGCCGGCTCGGTGATCGGCGCCGGGATCTCCTTCGGCCTCGGCCGGATGATGGGCCGCGAGGCCCTGCGGCCGCTGATCCGCGGCCGCTGGCTGCAGGCGGCCGACGACCAGCTGGCCCGGCACGGCTTCCGTTCGATGCTGGCGGTGCGGATCTTCCCCGGCCTGCCCTTCGCTGCGGCCAACTATGCGGCCGCGATGTCCCGCTGCGGCTGGGGTCCCTTCCTCCTCGCCACGGCGATCGGCGTGGTCCCCAACACCGCCGCGTACGTGGTCGCGGGGGCCACCGCTTCCTCTCCCGGCTCCCCCGCGTTCCTCGCCTCGTTCGGCTTCATCGCCGTCTCCGGGGTGGGCGCCGGGATCGTCGCGTGGCGCAAACGGCACCACCTCGCGCCCGTGCGCGAGAGCGCGCGAAGCGCCGTACCGGCACGCGAACTGACGGCCAACCACCCCCCTGTGGTCACGGCCGTACCGCACGGGCCCTAGCATCGGACCCGAACTGCCCGACGATCACAAGGACGAGCACACCCCGACATGAACTGGATCGAATCCCTCATCCTCGGTCTCGTCCAAGGACTTACGGAGTTCCTCCCGATCTCCTCCAGCGCCCACCTCCGGCTGACCGCGGCGTTCGCCGGGTGGACCGATCCGGGAGCGGCCTTCACCGCCATCACGCAGATCGGCACCGAGGCCGCCGTGCTGATCTACTTCCGCAAGGACATCGCGCGGATCGTCTCCACCTGGTTCCGCTCGCTGTACACCAAGGCGCTGCGCTCCGACCAGGACGCCAAGATGGGCTGGCTGGTGATCGTCGGCTCGATCCCGATCGGTGTGCTCGGGCTCGTCTTCAAGGACCAGATCGAGGGCCCGTTCCGCGATCTGCGGCTGATCGCCACCACCCTCATCGTGATGGGCATCGTGCTCGGCGCCGCCGACCGGCTGGCCGCCCGCGACGAGGAGGGCGGCCGCCACCGCGCCGTCCGGGAGCGCAAGACCCTGAAGGAACTGGGCGTCAAGGACGGTCTGATCTTCGGTCTCTGCCAGGCGATGGCCCTGATCCCGGGTGTCTCCCGCTCCGGCGCGACGCTCTCCGGCGGTCTGCTGCTGGGCTTCACCCGTGAGGCCGCGGCCCGTTATTCCTTCCTCCTCGCCATCCCGGCCGTGCTGGCCTCGGGCCTGTTCGAGATCAAGGACGTGATCGAGGACCCCGGTCACATCGCGTGGGGGCAGACGATCTTCGCGACGGTCATCGCCTTCGTCGTCGGCTACGCGGTGATCGCGTGGTTCATGAAGTTCATCTCCAGCAAGAGCTTCATGCCCTTCGTGATCTACCGGATCCTGCTGGGCATCGTGCTGTTCGCCCTGATCGGCATGGGTGTGCTCAGCCCCCACGCCGGAGAGTCCGCGGGCTAGAACCGGCTCTGCTCACTGCTTCGCGTGAATCGGAGGCCGCCCGGGAACGTTCCCGGGCGGCCTCCGCGTCGTTGTGCCTGGAGAGACCTGAAGGCAAGCAGCAGGGGGTGTCCCATGGGTCGAGTGGTGCTGGAACGGTTTCCGGCCGGCAGTCCGAGGGGAAGTTGGCCGGCCGAGGAGTACGCGGCGCAGCGCACGCGCGAGGGCGTGCCGGCCGAGGTGGTGATGGATCTGGCCAGCGACGCGTTCCTCGTCGTGGTCCGCCCACGGGAGGCACATTCCGGCCACTGATCCGCGGCGGGGCGGATCCCGGCCGCGCACGCCTCTTGGCCTCCGCGCCCCGCACCTCCACACTTGCCCGATGACGCAGCGTGTGGACCTTGCGACCGTGATGGACCGGCTGGCGATCGACGAACTGGTCACGGGCTACGCGGTGGCCGTGGACGACGGGGACTGGGGCGCCTACCGCGCCCTGTTCGCCCCGGGCGGGCGGGCCGACTACGTCTCGGCCGGCGGGGTCGAGGGCCCGGCCGGGGAGGTGGCGGACTGGCTCGAGGAGACGATGCGGCTCTTCCCGGTGCGTCAGCACCTCATCGTCAACCGGCTGATCCGGGTGGCGGACCTGGGCGGCTCCCCCGGTGACACGGCGGAGGTCCGGGCCGACTTCCTCAATCCGATGCGGCTGGCCGGCGACGAGTTCGACGGCACCGTCACCGCGCCCAACTTCGTCGCCGCGGGCCGCTACACCTTCTCCGTCGCGCGCACCGCCCGCGACGGCTGGCGGTTCTCGCGGGTCACCGTCCACGAGAAGTGGCGCCACATGGCCTTCTGACCGGCCCTCGGGTCCGGCGGGCAGGCCGGCAGGCGGGCAGGCCGGGCCGGAACCGCAGGGCTGTTCCACACTGGAAACGGAGGCCCCTCATGGTGCTGAAGGTCTCGAAGCGGGTGGGGTGGTGGCGTGCCGCGGCGGCCGTCGCGGCCGGGGCGCTGCCCTGTCTCGCCTTCCCCGCCCCCGCGCTCTGGTGGTTCGCCTACGTCGCCCTCGTGCCCTGGATGCTGCTGCTGAGGTCGGCCCCCACCGGGCGGCGGGCCGCCCTGGAGGGCTGGCTCGGCGGAGCCGGGTTCATCTTCGCGGTCCACCACTGGCTGCTGCCCAGCCTGCACGTGTTCCTGTTCGCGCTGGCCGCGCTGCTGGGCGTGCTCTGGATCCCCTGGGCGCTGCTGGTGCGGGAGTTGCTCGGCGGGACCCCGGGCGGGGGCCGGGCCACGGCCGCGCTGGTCCTCGTACCGGCGGGCTGGCTGCTGTCGGAGCTGGCGCGGTCCTGGCAGGGGCTGGGCGGGCCGTGGGGGCTGCTCGGAGCCAGTCAGTGGCAGGTGCCGCCGGCGCTGCGGCTGGCTTCGGTGGGCGGGGTGTGGCTGGTCGGCCTGCTGGTGGTGGCGGTGAACTGCGCCCTGGTGCTGCTGCTCGCGGTGCCCGGGGCACGGATACCCGCGGTGGCGGGGGTGACGGGGTGCGCCGTGCTGACGGGGGTGGTGTGGCTGTGGGTGCCCCGCCCGGAGGCCTCGGGAGCGCTGCGCGTGGCCATCGTGCAGCCGGGCCCGGTGGCGGACGGACCGGGCGGCCCGGAGCGGCGGTTCGCCCTCGGGGAGCAGCTCACCCGGACCCTGGCGGGGCAGCATCCGGACCTCGTGGTGTGGGGTGAGAGCAGCGTGGGCGAGGATCTGACGGCCCGCCCGGACCTCGCCCGGCGGCTGGCCGCCCTGTCGGCGCAGGTCGGGGCTCCGCTGCTGGTCAATGTCGACGCGCGTGCCGCCGACCGGCCGGGGATCCGCAAATCGGCGGTCCTCGTGGGGCCCGGGGGCCCCACGGGCGACCGGTACGACAAGATGCGCCTGGTGCCCTTCGGCGAGTACGTACCCGCCCGGGCGCTGCTGGGCTGGGCCACCTCGGTGGGCAAGGCGGCCACCGAGAACCGGGTCCCGGGCAGCACCCAGGTCGTGATGGACCTGCCCGGCCGGCCGGACGTCCGCCTCGGACCGCTGGTCTGCTTCGAGTCGGCGTTCCCCGACATGACCCGCAGCCTGGCCCGCGACGGCGCCACCCTGCTGATCGACCAGTCGGCCACGTCCACGTTCCAGGACGGCTGGGCCCCGGCCCAGCACGCCTCACTGACCGCGCTGCGCGCCGCCGAGACCGGCCGGCCCATGGTCCACGCCACCCTGACCGGCATCAGCGGGGTGAGCGGCCCCTCCGGCGAACCGATCGGACCGCCGCTGCCCACCTCGGCGAGCACGGCCACGGTGTACGAGGTCCCGCTCGCCCGGGGCACCACCCTCTACGTCCGCTTCGGGGACTGGCCGGTGGGCGCGGCGCTGGCCGCCCTGGCGCTCTACGCCGCGGCCGCTGGCGCCCGCTCGCTGCGCGTCGGGACGCCCTCGGGGAAGCCGGTGGGGAAAGCGGTCGGGAACCCGGCGTGGAACCCGTTCAGGAGGCCTGCTCCAGAGCCGAGCTCACCACCCGCTCGCACAGTTCGTGGGTGAGCAGCGCGTCGCGCGCGCTCAGGGTCGTGCCCGTCTCCACGGCCTCCAGGAAGGCGTCCACGACCTGCTCGATGCCGCGCTGACGGGCGACCGGCACCCAGTCCCCGCGCCGCCGCACGGTGGGCTGCCCCTTGTGGTCGATGATCTCCGCGAGGTTGACGACCTGGCGCTTGGTGTCCTGTCCGGAGACCTCCAGCACCTCCTCGGTGGAACCGGAGAGCCGGTTCATGATGCCGAGCGCGGTGAAACCGGCCCCCGACATCTGGAGCACCACCTGGCTCATCAGCCCCTCGCGCACCACGGCCCTCACGTCCACGTGGTCGGCCTCGCCGGGCAGCAGGAAGCGCAGGGTGTCGACGACGTGGATGAAGTCGTCCAGGACGAAGGTCCGTACGTCCTCGGGCAGGCCGACCCGGTTCTTCTGCATGACGATCAGCTCGCGCGGGTGGTCGGCGCACTGCGCGTAGCCGGGCGCGTGACGGCGGTTGAAGCCCACGGCGAGCGACACCCCGCGCTCCTCGGCCAGTTCGACCAGGCGCCTGGAGTCCGCGAGCTCGTAGGCGAGCGGCTTGTCCACGTACGTCGGCACGCCCGCCTCCAGCAACCGCTCCACGATCTCGGGGTGGACGGCGGTCGGAGCGTGCACGAAGGCCGCGTCGAGCTTCTGCGCGAGCAGCGAGTCGAGGTCGGTGTGCAGCTGTCCGGTCGGGAGGTGGTGGTGGGCGCCGACCCGCTCCAGGGTGGCCGGAGTCCGGGTCTGCAGGTGCAGTTCGAGCCCTGGACGCGTGGTGAGGACGGGCAGGTACGCCTTCTGCGCGATGTCGCCGAGTCCGATACAGCCGACCTTCACCGGGAGCCTCCAGGTTCGTTCCTTGTGGAAAGTACGCAGCCTAATCGGTGGTGACCCCGAGCGTGTTCGACCAGGATGGGGCCCATGACTCTCAGCAACGGATCACAGCGCACCGAACCCGCGACCACGGCCAACGAGCGCGACATGCTCGACGGCTGGCTCGACTACCACCGTTCCACCCTTGCCTGGAAGTGCGAGGCGCTGTCGGAGGAGCAGCTGCGCACGACCCCGCTCCTGCCGTCCTCGATGAGTCTTCTGGGGCTCGTGCGGCACATGGCGGAAGTGGAGCGGTACTGGTTCCGGGAGATCATGCTGGGTGAGGACCTTCCCGAGCTGTACAGCACCGAGGAGAACCGGGACGGGGACTTCAACTTCACCGAGAAGGACACCTGGGCCGAGGCGGAGCAGGTGTGGCAGACCGAGGTGGAGCTGTCCCGGCAGGCCGCCGCCGGGCGTTCGCTGGACTTCGCCTCGTCGGCCGCGAGCCATCACCGCGGCGAGGTGTTCAGCCTGCGCTGGGTCTACACCCACATGATCGAGGAGTACGCGCGCCACAACGGCCACGCCGACCTGCTCCGGGAGCACATCGACGGAGCCACCGGCGAGTAGCACAGGGGTGGCGGGCGGACGGAGCCCCGTGTCAACGGGCGGACGGCCGTAGCCCATGCGGGGTGAATATCGGCTGCGGGTTTTCGCAACGGGGTCCTCGCACACCAGAGTTGCGCGAGTGCATCCAACCCGAACCACGACAAAACTGCTGCTCGGAGTCGCCTGTGCGGTCTCGGCCGTCTCCGGCTGCGTGAACGTGACCCCGGCTTCCATGCAGCCGGCCGCAGCCCCCAGCACCCCGGGGGCGGCGCCCCGGTACGAGCCGCGAGGGGGGCCCGGAGCCGCGCCGGTGGTCATCCAGGCACCCGCTCTGGAGGCCCTCAAGGCAGTGCCGGGGCAGTCGGCCGGGCCGTCCCCGGCAGTCGGCCGGCAGTCCGCCCCGCGCTCCGGCGGTCCGGCGGCGGGCCCGGACACCGCGGCTGCGGCGCGGGAGACGGCCTCCGGGGGCGGAGCCGCCCCTCCGGTCCCGGACATCCCCGAGCCCCGCAAGCCCGGCGAACAGGCGGGCAAGCCGGGCCGGGGCGAGGGCGACGGGCGTCCCGGCGGCCACCATCCGCACCGCCCCCGGTCGGGGGAGGCCGAGGCGCCGCGCGAGCTGGTGGGCGAGCTGCCGGTGCGCCCGGCCGATGTGTGCGCGCTGGGCCGCCGGCACGGGCGCTGGCATCCGGACAGCCCGGAGGCCCGTATCTGCGCGGGCGTCCACGGCGGCTGACCCCCGCGCGACCCCTATTGCGGATGCTGTTCCGGGAACGGCCGGGGCCCGTCGCCCGGTTCCGCCGCGAGCCGCCGCTCCAGTCGGGCGATGGCGGCCCGTACGCCGTTCCCGTACCCGTCGTCGGCCAGCGCGCCGGTGGCGGCGCGGGCCCGCGCCAGGTGGATCCGGGCCGTTTCGGGCCGCCGCAGCTTGACGTAGTCGGCGGCCAGGTTCAGGTGCAGCGAGGGGTAGAAGACCCGGACGGCCGGCGGGGGAACGGGCCCGTCGGCGGCGGTCAGGGCGCGCAGGTCCCAGGCCAGTTCCTCGGCGGGGTCGTCCTGGGCGTCGGCCATGTAGTGGGCGAGCGTGCAGCGGTGCAGGGAGTCGCCCTGTTCGCCGATCTCGGACCAGATCTCGCCGAGCCGGTTGCGGGCCTCCTCGCGGTCACCTGCGTGCAGCAGGATGACCGCCTGGCCGATCCTGGTCATGACGGCGTCCTCGGACGCCTCCTGCTGCTCCGTCAACGCGGCCTCCGGCTAGCTCTGCCAGACCTGCTCCGGTCTGATCATCAAGACGCTAGCCGGAGGCACCGGCAATGGGGCCTAGGCGCGGTCGGGCATCAGCCCAGGTCCGGGATCCGCCAGTCGATCGGCGCATGCCCCTGCGCGGCGACGGCCTCGTTGATCTGCGTGAACGGGCGCGAGCCGAAGAACTTCTTGGCGGACAGCGGGGACGGGTGGGCCCCCTTGACGACCGCGTGCCGCTCCTCGTCGATCAGCGGGAGCTTCTTCTGCGCGTACGCCCCCCAGAGGACGAAGACGGCCGGGTCGGGGCGCTCGGCCACCGCGCGGATCACCGCGTCGGTGAACTTCTCCCAGCCCTTGGCCTTGTGGGAGTTGGGCTCGGCCTCGCGGACGGTGAGCACCGCGTTGAGGAGCAGGACGCCCTGCTGGGCCCACGGCATCAGGTAGCCGTTGTCCGGGATGGGGGTGCCCAGCTCGGCGTTCATCTCCTTGTAGATGTTGCGCAGCGAGGGCGGGGTCTTCACACCGGGCTGCACGGAGAAGCAGAGCCCGTGGCCCTGGCCCGCGCCGTGGTAGGGGTCCTGGCCGAGGACCAGTACCTTCACCTGGTCGAAGGGGGTGGCCTCCAGGGCCGCGAAGACCTGCTCGCGGGGCGGGTAGACCGGCCCGTTCGCCCGCTCCTTCTCTACGAACTCCAGGAGCTCTTTGAAGTAGGGCTGGTCCAGCTCCCCGCCGAGGACGGGGAGCCAGGACTCGGGCAGCATCTGGGTCACGGCGACAACCTCCGGTACACGTTCTTCAAGACTTCGCGTCTTCACCTCGCGCAACTGCTTCGCGCGACTGCTCAAGAACCTACCGGGGGCCACTGACAACGCCCCACCCGACCGCCGCGGCGGCTACCAGCTGGTCTTGCGGTACAGCTCCCACACCTGCATGACGGTCTGCGGGTCGAGCGCCCGCTCGGCGCCCGCGATGTCGTCGCGCGCGACCACGTACAGCTTGCCCTGCCACAGCGGCAGGAGCCGGACGTCGTCGGCGAAGATCTGCTGGGCCTGCTCGAACTCGTGGACTCCGGCCGACCGGTCGCTCTCGCGGCGGGACTTGGGGAGCAGCTCGCCCGTGATCACGGGGGCGTCGTACGGGGTGCCGACCGCGTTGTCCTTGCCGACGAACGGTGCGATGAAGTTGTCCGGGTCCGGGAAGTCGGGGAACCAGCCGCGGCCGAACACCGGGTAGTCGCCCTTCTTGTAGCCCTCCTGGAAGGCCTTCCAGGGCTGGCCGCGCAGGGTGATCTTGAAGAGGCCGCTCTCCTCCAGCTGGCGCTTGAGCTCGGTGAACTCCTCCGCCGTGGAGGCGCCGTAGCGGTCGGTGGTGTACCAGAAGGTCAGGTCCACCGGCTGGGTGATCCCGGCGGTCTTGAGGATGTTCTTGGCCTTCGCCACGTCGGCCTGGCCGTACTTGTCGTAGAACGGCGTCTTGTGGCCGACGACCCCCTTGGGGACCATCGAGTACAGCGGTTCGGCGGTGCCCTGGTAGACCTTGGAGACCAGTGCTCCGCGGTCGACGATCTGGGCGATGGCCTGGCGCACCGGGAGCTTGGCGACCTGCGGGTCCCTCGGGTTGAAGACCAGGTAGCGGATCTCCGAGCCGACGTTCTCGACGACCTGGACGCCCTCGTTGTGCGCTTCCGGGCTCTGCAGGTCCTTGACCTCCTGGGCGGAGAGGCCCCGGTAGGTCGCGTCGATCTCCTTGCCCCTGAGCGCGGCGATCATCTTCTTGGAGTCCGCGAAGTAGCGGATCGTCACGCCGTCGTTGCGGCGGTTGGCGAAGCCGGTGTAGCTGCCGTTGCTGTTCAGGACGGCCTCGGAGGCCTCCTTGTAGGACTCCAGGGTGTACGGGCCGGAGCCGGTGACCTTGCCGTCGTCGCGGAGCTTGTCGGCCGGGTACTCCTTCGGCGCGACCAGCGAGGCGGCCGGCGAGCCGAGTACGAAGGGGAAGGTGGCGTCGGGGGTCTTCAGGTGGAAGACCACCGTCTGCGCGTCCGGCGTCTCGATCTTGTCCAGGCTGCCGAAGAGGGCCTTGGGGCCGGCCGGGGCGTCGATGGTCATGATCCGGTCGAGGGAGTGCTTGACGGCCTTGGCGTCGAGCGTCTCGCCGTCGGAGAACTTCAGGCCCTTCTTCAGGACGCAGCGGTACGACTCGTTCCCGGAGTCCGTGAAGTCGCAGCTCTGGGCCGCGTCGGGCTGGGGCTTGGTGGCACCCGTGGGGAAGGCCAGCAGCGTCTGGTAGACGTTCCGGTACAGCTCCCAGGAGCCGTCCCAGGCCGCGGCCGGATCGAGTGTGCTGGGTGCGCTCGTGGTTCCCACGACAATCCGCTTCGCGCCGTCGCCGCTACTGTCCGAAAACAGGCTGCATCCGGAGAGCAGGGATATGGACGCAAGGGCCGCAGTGATCTGCAGGCATCTGGTCCGGTTGAACACGTGCACGCTCCTCGATCAGCCAGGGGTGCGGCAGACCCTACCGCAGTGCCTCACAAATCCAATGGGCAGGTTTCGTGAGGCACTTGACCGAGTTAGTGGGTATTCGGTACGCATTTGCCTCCTCTTGGGAGGCAAATGCGTCCGACTATCGGTCAGTGCACTCCGGCATTGAGGAACATTCCCCCGTCAACGACCAGAGTTTGCCCGGTGATCCATTCCGCTTGTGCAGATGTAAGGAACGCGGCGGCCCCCCCGATGTCCTCCGGGACCCCGAGCCGGCCCAGCGGGTAGGCCGCCGCGGCCTCCTGCTCCCGGCCCTCGTAGAGCGCCTGCGCGAACTTCGTCTTCACCACGGCGGGCGCGATCGCGTTGACCCGGACACCCGGCGCCATCTCGTGGGCGAGCTGCAGGGTCAGGTTGATCATGGCGGCCTTGCTCATCCCGTACGCCCCGATGAAGGGCGAGGCCGAGACCCCGGCGATCGAGGCGATGTTCACGATCGCCCCGCCGTTCTCCTTCTGCCAGGCGTGCCAGGTGCGCTGGGCGAAGCCGAGCGCCGAGATCACGTTGGTCTCGAAGACCTTGCGGGCGACCCCGAGGTCCAGGTCCGCGATCGGTCCGAAGACCGGATTGGTTCCCGCGTTGTTGATCAGGAAGTCGACGCGGCCGAAGGCCTCCATCGCGCGCTCCACGGCGACGGCCTGGTGGGCCTCGTCGTGCGCCTTCCCCGCGACTCCGATCACCCGGTCCGCGCCGAGCCGCTCGACGGCCTCCTTGAGGGCCTCCTCGTTGCGCCCGGTGATGCAGAGCCGGTCCCCGCGTGCCACCAGCGCCTCGGCGATGCCGTAGCCGATGCCGCGGCTCGCGCCGGTGATCAGCGCCACCTTGCCGCTGTCCGTTCCACTGTTCATTGCGCCGCCTGCCCCTTCGTCGCTCATCCGGTCGGTCCCGCCCCTCGTCAGCTGAGCGGGCCGCCGGCCACGTACATGACCTGGCCGGAGACGAAGCCGGCGGCCTCGCCCGTGAAGAAGGCGATCGCGTTGGCCACGTCGTCCGGGCGCCCGACGCGCTGCACAGGGATCTGGGTGGCGGCCGCGGCCTGGAAGTCCTCGAAGTCCATGCCGACCCGGGCGGCCGTGTGGGCGGTCATCTCGGTGACGATGAAGCCGGGGGCGACGGCGTTCGCGGTGATGCCGAACTTGCCGAGCTCGATGGCCAGGGTCTTGGTGAAGCCCTGCAGGCCGGCCTTGGCCGCCGAGTAGTTGGCCTGGCCCCGGTTGCCGAGCGCCGAGCTGCTGGAGAGGCTCACGATGCGGCCGAACTTGGCGGCCACCATGTGCTTCTGACAGGCCTTCGACATCAGGAACGCACCGCGCAGGTGCACGTTCATGACGGTGTCCCAGTCGTTTTCGCTCATCTTGAAGAGCAGGTTGTCCCGCAGCACGCCCGCGTTGTTGACCAGGATGGTCGGGGCGCCGAGCAGGGTCACCACGCGCTCGACGGCCGCCTCCACCTGCGCGCTGTCGGAGACGTCGCAGCCGATCGCGACGGCCGTGCCGCCGGCCGCCGTGATCGCCTCCACGGTGTCCTTGCAGGCCACCTCGTCAAGGTCGAGTACGGCGACCGCCCGTCCTTCGGCGGCCAGGCGCACGGCGGTGGCCGCGCCGATGCCCCGGGCCGCCCCGGTCACGATCGCGACGCGCTGCTCGGTGGTGGACATGCTGGATCTCCTCGCCCTAGGAAAGCGGCTCCCCATGGGTGAGCAACCGCTTAGTAGCTTCAGCTGAGGAGACGCTAGGAGCCCTGGCACCCGGTGTCAACGCCGACCACTTGCAGCCCCGCCGGCGTTTGACGCGCGGGGGCTCGGAGGCAGAGCCCCCGCCACGGCGCCGCACCCGCGCAGCGGGCGGGGGCCCGAGCCGGTGACTACCGGACCAGGAGGCCCAGCAGCCGCTCCACCTCGGCGGCGGGGTCGGCCGTGAGCCCCGTGTGTACGGGGCCCGGCTGCACGACCGTGCTGCGCGGCGCGATCAGCCAGCGGAACCGGCGGCCCGCGTCGTCACTCCCGGCCTGACCGGCGGACTCTCCGCCCGCGCACACGCCCTCGACCCCGCGCAGTGCGGCCCGGATCCCGGCCACGTCGGCCTTCGGGTCCAGGGCGAGGAGCTTGGCCTCGTCGAGGTGGGTGCGCGCAGCCACGTAGGAGTGCGCCCGGCAGTAGACGATCACGCCGGCGTTGAAACACTCGCCGCGCTCCATCCGGGGCACCACGCGCACCAGCGCGTACTCGAACACGTCCCGCTTGGTCACTCGTTGTCGCTCTTGTTCTTCCGGGGACGGGGGTCGAGGCGGTCGGCGAGCCAGCCGGGAGGGCCCGACCGGGGCTTCACCTCGGCCTCCATCGAGATCCTCTCGTGGATCGTGGCCGCGCGCGGCAGCAGCACGTCCACGTAGGCGCGGCGCAGCGCGTCGGTGGAGTCGAAGCCGGGCTCGTCGACCAGCCACTCGTCGGGCACGTCGGCCGCGACCTCGGTGAGCAGCTCCCTCGTGACGAGGGGGGCGAGCGCGGCGGCGGCCGCCGCGATGTCCGGACCGGCCGGGGCCAGCACGTGGTCGGAGGCGTTGTACGGCTTGGCGGCGGCGCTCTCGGCGGTGGGCCAGTTGTGGTGCCAGATCATGGTGGCGCCGTGGTCGATGAGCCACGGGTCCCCGTGCCAGACCAGCATGTTCGGATTGCGCCAGGACCGGTCGACGTTGTTGATCAGGGCGTCGAACCAGACGACGCGCCCCGCCTCGACCGGGTCCACCTGGTAGGCGAGCGGATCGAAGCCGATCGAGCCGGGGAGGTAGTCCATTCCGAGGTTCAGCCCGCCGCTGGCCTTGAGCAGCTCCTGAACCTCCTGATCGGGCTCGCCGAGCCCGATCACGGGGTCGAGCTGCATCTGCACCAGCCGCGGGACGCGCAGCCCCAGCCGCTGGGCCAGCCGGCCGCAGATGACCTCGGCGACCAGGGTCTTGCGCCCCTGGCCGGCTCCGGTGAATTTCATGACATAGGTGCCGAGATCGTCGGCCTCGACGATCCCGGGCAGGGAGCCGCCCTCACGCAGGGGCGTGACGTAGCGGGTCGCGATCACTTCTGTGAGCATTTTCCCAGGCTAACGGGCGGACACCGGTGGCGATCCAGGGTTTTCGCCGAGCGCCCGCCCGGCCTCCCGGCCTCCCGGCCCGCGCCCGCCGGGCCCCTCGGCCATTACCTCACCCTCACCCCCCGATCGTCTACAGTTCAGTAGACCGTCTACGTGATTGTAGTCGCCCGGGCGTTCCGTCCGGCTGCCCCCGACCGCCACCAGAGAGAGGAACGAGGCCCCTTGACGAACACCGCGTACGACGGCGCGGCCATCGACGGCCGCGCCTACCTCGACGTCGTCGACCTCGCCCACCGGGCCCCGGGCTGGCTCGACGGCCTGATCGCCGGCTGGTCGGCCTACGGCCTGGGCGCCTTCGTGCTGCTGATGCTCATCGCCTGGTGGCAGGCCCGCCGCGCGGGGACCCCGGCCGCGGTCACCGCCCTCGCGGTCCCCCTGGTCACCGTCCTCGCCTTCGGCGTCGACTCCCTGCTGAAACTGGCCGTCCGCGAGGACCGGCCCTGCCGGCGGCTGCACGCGGCCACCCTCGAAGCCTGCCCCGCACCCGGCGACTGGTCCTTCCCCAGCAACCACGCCGCCATCGCCTCCGCGGCGGCCTTCGCGCTGCTCCTCGTATCACGCCGGCTGGGCCTCATCGCCCTGGCGGCAGCGATCCCCATGGCGGCTTCCCGGGTCTGGGTGGGCGTCCACTACCCCCACGACGTCCTCATCGGCTTCGCCGTCGGCGCCCTTGTGTCCCTCCTCGCCACCTGGGCCGTGCGCCGCAAGCAGAGCGCGCTCGCCATCCGCCTCGAGCACGGCCCGCTGCGCCGCCTGCTGGCCGCCGGGTGACCCGCCCCGGGGCCGCCCGACGGTGCGGCTGGGCGGCCCTGGCCGCGTCCGCCGCCTTCGCCCTGTTGACCGTGGCGGTGCTCCACGCGCACTCCGGGCCGCTGCCGGGCGACGCGGCGCTGCACCAGTGGTCCCTGGACCACCGGCCCGCCGTCGCCGTGGCACTGTCCCGGGCGATCACCGCCACCGGCACCGGTGTCATCCCCTTCGCGGCGGTCGTCGCGGCGGGCCTGTCCGTGGGCCGCACCCCCGGGCAGCGCGTCACCACCGCCGCCGGACTCGCCCTCTGCCTGGGCGCGGGCCAGGCCCTGCGGTACGCCGTCATGATGCTGGTCGCCCGCCCCCGACCGGCGCTCGGCGACTGGGCGACGCACGCCTCGGGCTGGTCGTTCCCCTCCGGCCACGCCACCACCGGAGCGATGACCGCGGGCCTCCTGATCGCCGCCCTCCTCCTGCGGGGCCCGCGCCTGCCCCGCCTCGCCGCCATCCTGATCGGCCTCTGGGGCGCGGCCGTGGGCCTGACCCGGGTGCACCTCGGCGTGCACTGGTTCAGCGACGTGCTCGGCGGCTGGCTGTTCGCCACCGCCTGGCTGGCCCTGGCCGCCTGCGCGTACCTGCGGCTGACGCGGGACACCGCACGGTGACCGGGCGGCGCATCCTCGTCGTGGAGGACGGCCACGCACTGCGCGCCGTACTTCTGCGCGGCCTGCGCAGCCGGATCAGTGCACCGGATCAGTCCAGGGGTGGCCAGGGACCGGCGAGCAGGCGCTCGGCCTCCGCGACGATCGCTCCGGCCAGCTGCTCGCGCGTGCCGCGCCGGATCGCCGCCCGGTCGTTGTAGGCATCGACCGTGTCGACCAGCGGCCGGAGCGACCGGGGCCTGGCCAGTGCGTCCCAGCCCTCGTACGTGATGACATCACCGCCGGCCCCGGGTGCCAGACTTCCGTTCACGATCAACCGGAGCCACCAGCGCACGAGTTCCCAGCGTGCCGTCTCCCAGGGGAGATCGGTGTCATCGGCGGGAAGGTCCCCGGTCAGGCCCAGCTCGGCCAATGCCTGGTCGAAGAGCGCATCGGCGTTCTCTTGCTCGGTGCGCGAAAGACCGGCGAGCAGCGCGAGCGACTCCGTCTCGAGGTCGAGGGCCAGCGCCGTGAGCCCCGCCTCGATCAGCTGGTGCGGATGGTGCCGTCGGCCGATCAGGCGCTCCAGTGCCAGCATCCGCAGGTATTCGGCAGCCTCCTGCGCGCTGACGGCGTAGGGGGTGTGCGGGGTCGGCATGGCGACGTCGGTGCCGGGACCGCCGTGGACGAAGTACGACCAGAATCCGACGGTCGCACGGGCAGGGAAGCGGCTCGCCCGGCCGGTGAACTCGCGCCGGATGTAGTCGGCGAGGTCGTTCCCGTAGATGATGACGTCGGTCTGGTGGACGGACAGTACGGGGTGGCCGCATTCCCCCGAGGTGCCGGGCAGGTAGCGGTGGCCGTAGACGGGCACCAGCCGCGGGGCGGCCGCCAACTCGGACCGCGCGACCTGCAGCGCCTCGGATGTCCCTGCGGGCCTCGGACTCCAGGCGGGGTGCCAGAAGCCGCTGCGCTCCACGTCGAAGAGCACGCCCTCGACCGGTTGGGCGAGCCGGGCGGCCAGGTCGTCGGGGTCGCCGTTCCGCCAGTCGGGCCACTGCGGCGACCCGCACGGAAGCCCGGCAACGAGAAAGACCCGGTGGTCCGACGAGAAGGTGAAGCCGAACCGCCCCTCGACCGCGTCGAGTTCCCGCTCGCTGAGGCCGGGCCCGATCTCGGCTCGGAGCATGCTCTGAAGGTCCCTTGCGGATTCCAGGGTCAGCGGCGGGGGCGACTGCGCGATCATCCCGGCAGCCTACGGTCCCCCTCGGCGCGGGCCCGGGCTGCCGCCTGGGGGACATCGGCGCGCGAGTACGGTCTCCCGCCCCTGATCCGGCGAGGTACTCGCGGACGCGCAGCAGGCCGCCCAGGCCGTCTCTTCCGGATCTTGCCGGCACCGCGCCGCCCGGCACCGCGCCTCGCCGCGTTGTCGCACCGCGACGGTACGTCCAGCACGGGCCGAGGTCCTCCGCCTTGCGATGCACCGCACCGGACGCCGCGACCCGGCAAGCCTTTCCGGACACGGCACCAGGCATCCCGCATCTTCGGCTCCGCCGATCACCCGATCCCGTTTTCAGCCCCCGGACGACCGCGCCCTCGCGACGCCCCGCTCGACGAGGCCATCGACGGCGCCGTCGCCCGCGCGCACCGTCCAGCCCGACCATCACGGCACCGGGAGAGAAGGCCGCCGCGGCTCCCGACCGGTGCCTCCTCGAGCACAGTTCCAGGGCCCGTTCTCCTGGCGGGCAGCGACCTCGTCCTGACGAGGCGGACCGGGCCGTCTCGTCGCAGAAGACGTACAGGGTGCCCCGCGGACCGGACCGGTCCGGTCCGGGACGCACCCGGACTCCGGCTCGGCCTCGGCGACGGCTCGGGGCAGGACGGACCCGTCGAATGGGCTGCCCGATCTCCAAGGACTGTGAGGCGACGGGCGGCCGAGTGGGGCTCTGGGGGCTGTCCGGGGGAAAAGGCCGGCACTTCAGCGTGCCTGATGATCGTTCAATCCCTCTGGTCGCCATCCTGTCGACTGAGACTCAGGATCCGGACTTCAGGGACGACGAAAGGTTGGCCGAATGAAGCTCACCAAGCGGCTTGTCACGATCAGCACCGCCGCGACGGCAGCGGTACTCCTCAGCGCCGGCGGAGCCCAGGCACAAGACGACGGGGATTTCCTCTCGTTCCTCGGCAGCACAACACTCCCCCAGGCCTCAACCCCGGTCCAGGTCGGACACGGAAACACCTACATCGGCACCCAGAACATCAACACCAACAACAACATCGGCGGAGGCGTGAACAACAACAATAACAACAACAACGGCGGAGGCAGTACTCAATCGCACGACGATGAAGACTCTGGGCTCTCCTCGCTTCTGCGCAAGGCGGCACTCGTTCCAGCCTCATACTCGGTGCAGGTCGGAGAGGGTAACAGCTACACCGAAACCCAGAACAACAACACCAACAACAACACCGGTGGAGGAACGAACAACAACAATAACAACAACGGCGGAGGCGTGAACAACAACAACAATAACAACAACACCGGCGGGGGGACGAACAACAACAATAACAACAACAACGGGGGCGAGGGGACGAATAATAACAACAACAATAACAATGGCGGCGCCGCCACAGACAAGGCCACCGACGCTCACGACGACGCCGAAATGCGAAGTGCCGGAGGAGTCCGAGCGCTTATCGACGACGCGACACGCTCCCACCTTCAAACCTGCTATCCGATTGAGCACCTCGGACTGGGCGACACCTACGTCGGCACTCTGAACATCAGCTGCAATCAGCATTAAGGGTGCCGGCCCGGCAGGGAGCGGCAGGGTGGCACGGAAGAAGTCGCGTGCGCCGACCCTTTCCACGGGTGGGGCAGCGCAGAAATCACGGCGGAAAGATCGCCACAAGTGCGGGCTCGGCTCGCGAGCCCGTCAATGGCGGGCCTGACGCCCATCCGGGTCAGCTCCTGCCCTTCGCAAGCGATTTCCGCCCCTACCGCCGCCCCTTGAACGCAGCAGGCGGAGTCCCCACCACGGGGCCACAGGACCGGGCTACGCCGACACGATCCCCTCCCGCCCCGAGCGCCTGTGTCGGCCCATGCCGTGGACGTGCAGGCACCGGCCAACCGGCTCCACCCTCTGCCATCCGCCCACAACAGGGCGCGCACGTGACAATCCGGCGGCCTGGTGAATTCGAACACCGGCCGCCGGATTTTGACGTTCAGTTGTTGTTGTTGTTATTGTTCGCAGCCCCACCGCCATTGTTGTTGTTATTGTTGTTGTTGGCTCCGCCTCCACCGTTGTTATTGTTGTTATTGTTGTTGGCTCCGCCCTTGCCGCCGTTATTGTTGTTATTGTTGTTGTTCGCTCCCCCGCCTCCGTTGTTGTTGTTATTGTTGTTGTTCGCTCCGCCTCCGCCACCGTTGTTATTGTTATTGTTGTTGTTGGCTCCGCCTCCACCGTTGTTATTGTTGTTATTGTTGTTATTATTGTTGGCTCCGCCTCCGCCGTTATTGTTGTTATTGTTGTTGTTGGCTCCGCCGCCTCCGTTGTTGTTGTTATTGTTGTTGTTCGCTCCCCCGCCGCCTCCGTTGTTGTTGTTATTGTTGTTGTTCGCTCCGCCTCCACCGTTATTGTTGTTGTTATTGTTGTTGGCCCCGCCCTTGCCGCCGTTATTGTTGTTGTTATTGTTGTTGGCCCCGCCCTTGCCGCCGTTATTGTTGTTGTTATTGTTGTTGGCCCCGCCCTTGCCGCCGTTATTGTTGTTGTTATTGTTGTTGGCTCCGCCCTTGCCGCCGTTGTTATTGTTGTTATTGTTGTTGTTCCCGCCCTTGCCCCCGTTGTTGTTATTGTTGTTGTTGTTGTTTCCTCCACCGCCGCCGTTGTTGTTATTGTTGTTATTGTTCCCGCCGTCGTCAGTCGGCACCGTCACGTGCGCGACCGTCGGCGTCGTTGCAGCAAAGGCGAATGAGGGCACCGCA
Source organism: Streptomyces sp. NBC_00454 (assembly GCF_041434015.1). Taxonomy (GTDB): domain Bacteria; phylum Actinomycetota; class Actinomycetes; order Streptomycetales; family Streptomycetaceae; genus Streptomyces. The sequence goes on from NZ_CP107907.1 coordinate 1,139,121, forward strand.
GCGCCCCCCACGGCCAGAGCAGCCGATGCAGTCAGCATCGCCGCACGCTTTGCGAACTTGTTGAGCATGACGATTCCTTTCCGTATGAACCCTGCCGGTTCGCACCCCAGCCTCGGCATCACAGGCCATCACCCGCGGCGCTCGCTCGGACTCCGGATTCGCTGCCGGAGTCATTCACAGGAGGCGCGGGCTCGACGGCATGCCAAACGGCATGCCTTGCACGGGGGCCGGTGGGACATGCGAACCAGACAGACCCGGGTTCTGGAACTCTTTCGCCAGGATGCTCCGCGGTAGCGGGTGGCACATCGGGCAAACACCCCAGATTCGACCCCGGCTCACCCCAAATTCCCCTCCGGCACGCCCCACATCCCCCATGGGCTCCCGTAGCGCCGGCGCCGCCGCCGACCCCTCCCACTCGGTCTGGATCTTTTGCGCGGCTCCTACCGGGGGAGGAAACTAGCTGGTGATGGACCTGCTAGAGCGAGAGGCCGTGCTCCAGGCCCTCGTCGGTCACCTGCAAGCGACCGAGAGCGGCCCAGGACGTCTGGTCCTTTTGCGTGGCGAAGCCGGGATCGGCAAGACCGCCGTCATCCGGCGTCTGGCACAGCTGGCCGATCCCCACATCCGGGTCCTGATCGGCGCCTGTGACCCGCTGGCCACGCCCCGCCCCCTCGGCCCCCTGATGGACCTGGCCCCGCGGCTGGGCCCGACGGTACGCACTTCCCTGGCCGGGGCCCTGGCCGGCACCTGCCGTACCGATGAGGTCTTCGACTGCCTGCTCGCGGACCTGAGCACCTGTCCCGGCCTCCTGGTGGTGGAGGACGTCCACTGGGCCGACGAGGCCACGCTGGACCTGCTCCGCTATCTGGTCCGGCGGCTGCCGAGCGTTCCGGCCCTGGTCGTGGTCACGTACCGCGACGACGAGATCGGCCGCACCCACCATCTGACCGGCCTCCTCGGCACCCTGGCCGGCTATCCGTGGGTGTACCGCCAGGATCTGGCGCCCTTGAGCCGCCGGGCCGTGGCCCGCCTCGCCGGCGGACACGCCGTCGATGCCGAGCGGCTCTACCACCTCTCCGCCGGAAATCCGTTCATCGTGACCGAGGTCCTGGCCGCCCCCACCGAGCCCGTACCGGCCACGGTGCGCGAGGCCGTCGCCGGTCGCCTGGCCGGCCTCTCGGCCCCCGCGCGGACGGTCGTCGACGTACTGGCCGTTCTGGGGCGCCAGGTGTCGCTGCAGCTGCTGGCCCGCATCCTGCCGACCCCGGAGGAACCGCTCGATGAGGCCGTGGCCTGCGGAATCGTGTGCACCGACGGGCAGGTGACCGAGTTCCGCCACGAGCTCACTCGCCTCGCGGTGCTCGATGCCGTCCCCGTCGCGAGCCGCCTGCGCGTACACCGGCAGGTGCTGGCGGTGATGCGGTCCGCTCCGATCGCCGCGAACGATCTGGCGCTGCTCGCCGATCACGCCGAGGGCGCCATGGATCCGACGGCCGTGCTGGAGTACGCGCCCGCGGCGGCCGCCCACGCCTCCTCGTCGGGGGCGTACCGGGAAGCTGCCGCCCAGTACGCCCGCGCACTGTCGTACGCCGGCCGCCTGCCACCCGACGAGTCGGCCTCCCTGCTGGAGGGCCATGCGCGGGCCTGCCTCCTGTCCGGCGGGCTGGACGAGGGGATCGCTTCAGGGCGTACGGCCCTCAGGCTGCGCCGTGCGCTGCGCGACCGGCTGCACGAGGGCGACGACCTGCGCTGGCTGTCGGGCTGGCTGTGGCCGGCCGGGCGGGCCGCCGAGGCCCGAGCCACGGGCCTGGAGGCCGTACGGGCGCTCGAAGCGCTGGGGCCGAGCCGGGAGCTGGCCCGGGCGTACCTGAACCTGTGCCGGTTGGCCTGCTACGGGCACGAGGGGGTGGAGGCGACCGCCGCCTACGCCGGGAAGGCGATCGCGCTGGGCGAGCGCTTCGGCGATGCGGGCGTACTCGTACAGGCCAGGTTCCATGCCGCGGCGGCCCGCATGCTGTGCGAAGGGGAAGGCTGGGAGGAGTGCGAACACGCGCTGGCCGAAGCCATGGCCCAGGATCTGCCGGTGGACGCGGGCCTCCTGGCGGTCGTCACCTGCTGGTTCACCGCGCTGCAGCGTGATGCCGTGCGGACCACCGCGGCGCTGAGCCGGGCGGAGTCCTACTGTCTGGACCGCGACCTGCTGTCCTACCTGTTGTGCACGAGGGCCTGGGGAAGCTGGGGGCTCTTGAACCGGGGCCTGTGGGTCCCGGCCGCCGATGCCGCGCAGGCCGTGCTGTCCCATCCCGGCTCCCCGCCCGTCGCCCGGTCCGTGGCCCTGACCGTCCTGGGCCTCGGACAGGCCCGGCAGGGCAAGGCCCGGGTGTGGCCGCTGCTGGAACGGGCGGCGGGCCTGGTCGACCCGAGCTGTCTGCTGGACACGGGCCTGGGCCGGGAGGCCGGGGTCGAGGCGGCCTGGCTGGTCGGTGACCACGAACTGGTGCGGGCGGAGGCCGGGCGCGCCCTGGCCACGCTGAGGGAGCAGGGGCGCGACCACCCCTGGCTGTCCGGACCCCTGGCCTGCTGGATCCGGCGCGCCGGAGGAACCCCGCCGCCGGTGCCGGCCGCCGGGCCCTACGCGCTGGAGCTGGCCGGCGACTGGGCCGGCGCCGCGGCACTGTGGGACAGGCTCGGCTGCCCGTACGATGCCGCGCTGGCCCGCCTGTCCGGCGACGTACCCGCTCTGCACCAGGCCCTGGCCGCCTTCGAGGCCCTCGGTGCCCGGTCTGCGGTGGTGCGCACCCGCGCCCTGATGCGTACCCGCGGTGTCCGCCCGGTCCGGCGGGGCCCGCGGGCGGCGACCCGGGCCAATCCGTACGGGCTGACCAACCGGGAGCTGGACGTCCTGAAGCTGCTGGGCGAGGGCCTGTCGGATGCCGAGATCGGCGCCCGCCTCTACATCACGCCCAAGACCGCCGGACATCACGTGGGCGCCGTACTGACCAAACTGGGCGTCCACACCCGCCACGAAGCCGCCCGCAGGCTCCTCCGGTCCGAGCTCAGGTGATGAGGATGAAGAGAGCAACCCTTCGGCGTACCGGCCTTGCGACTGCGGCCTGCTGCTGCATGGCACTCGGCGCATGGGGCGCACCGGCGAGCGGGGCGGCCGGCCCGTCCCGGAGTGCGCAGGCCGCGCCCTCGGCGTCGGTGCCCCGGTGCTACGCGACGCGGAGCAGCCCGGAGTGGGTGGTGTGCTACCGGACTTCGTTGAAGGCGGAGTACCGGCACGGGAAGATCGTCTACATCCCCGTGCTCATCCAGGTGCCCACGCCGTCGCCTCCGCCGCCGGTGATCATCGTGGACAGTCTGAACGACATTCGCCCGTCCGGCGGCGACGGCGCAGGCAGCGGCACCTGACCCGAGCAGCGGCTCGGCGGGTCAGCCGGACAGCGGGGTCAGCGAGGTCAGCCCGGTCAGCGGGTCGACTCGCTGCCGGCCGCCAGCCACTGTTCGATCAGCGCTTCGGCGGTGGTGATGGTCGCCACCAGGGAAAGGGAGTTGCGGATCACCTCGGCGGTGCAGGCGGCGGGCACCCCGGCGATGGCGTCCGAGGGGACGACCACCTGGTAGCCGAGGTTCACCGCGTCGAAGACGGTGTTCGGGATCGCGATGTTCGAGGACACTCCGGTGACGACGAGGGTGCGGATGCCGAGGTTGCGCAGCAGCGCGTCCAGGTCGGTCCCGGCCATCGGGGAGAGCCCGTGCAGTCGGCGCACCACCAGGTCCTGTTCGGCGACCGTGATGGGGGCGGCGACCTCGACGGCCGGACTGCCGGTCAGCTGGCGCACCGGAAGTCTTCCGGCGGCCCGGAACAGCCGGGCGTTGGTATTGGCCGCGAGCCCGTCCGGCCGCCGTTCGGCGACCGCGTGCAGCACCTGCACCCCGGCCCCGCGCGCGGCCTCGACCAGCGCGGCGACCCGGTCCAGCATTCCGGAGTCCCGGGCCTCCTTGGCGAGTTCCGGCAGGGCGCTCTCCTCGCCGACGACTCCGCTCTGGCACTCGACGGTGAGCAAGGCGGTGGTGGCTGGATCTGGTTCGGCCATGGCTCCCCCTGGCGTGACGACGCAAGAGCCCGCATGATTCCTGACACACAGTCAGATGTGAAGGGGTGCGGAACGGATGGCGGACCAGGTGACGGACCAGGTGGACGAGGCGCACACGGACGGGGCCCACGCGGACAGGACGCACCCCGACGGGAGCCACCCGGACAGGGCGCAGCGGCGCGGCCGCCGCATCATGATGACCGGCGAGGAGCTGGACGCCTTCCTGCGCGAACAGCGCACCTGCCGGGTGGCCACGGTCTCCCCGGACGGGCGCCCGCACGTGGGCGCGCTCTGGTTCGCCTGGGACGGCACCTCGTTGTGGCTGTACTCGATCACCCGCAGCCGGCGCTGGTCCGACCTGCGCAAGGACCCCCGGATCTCGGTGGTCGTGGACTCGGGCGAGGCCTACGACGAACTGCGCGGCGTGGAGCTGTCCGGCAACGCCGTCTTCGTGGGCGAGGCCCCGCGTACGGGAGAGCCGTGCGAGGAGCTCGCCGAGCCGGAACGGATCTTCCCGGTGAAGAACTTCGGGATCGAGGAGATGCCGCACGACGGGCGGCACGCCTGGATCCGGCTGACCCCGGAGTCGATCGTCTCCTGGGACTTCCGCAAGATCTAAAGAGAGCCGGCGGTCTGCCGGAGGGCTTCGACGGCGGCCCGGATCGACGGCCGCCGGTCGGCGTCCGCCCGCCAGACCGCGTACACGTGACGGCGTACGGTGTCGCTCACCGGCAGCAGCCGGACCCCGTCGGGCACCGGCCCGCGCCCCAGCCGGGGGGTCACGCACACCCCGAGCCCGGCCTCGACGAAGGCCAGCTGGGTGTGGTGCTCCTCGGCGATGTGCGCGATCCGGGGCTCGATACCGGTACCGCGCAGGGTGTGGACGAGCCACTCGTGGCAGAACTGCCCCTCGCTCCAGGAGATCCAGTCGTCTTCGCGGAACTCCGCGAGGGAGACCTCCGCCCGGCCGGCGAGGGGATGGCCGGCCGGCACCGCGATGTCCACGGAGTCGTCCAGCAGGTGCGTCCGGGTGAGCTCCCCCGGCACCGGCATCCGCTTGTTGTGCCAGTCGATGGCCAGGGCCAGATCGAGGTCGCCCCGCACCACCGCGGCCATGCCCTCCGCCGGCTCCTGTTCCCTCACGCGGGGGCGCAGTTCGGGGTGGTCGACGCGCAGGGCGGCCAGGACCGGGGGCAGCAGGCCGCGCATGGCGGTCGGGAAGGCGCCGATCCGCAGCTCGCCCACGGCGCTGCCGCGCCGGGCCTCGACGTCGGCCTGGGCGAGCTCGACCCGGGAGATGATCCGGGCCGCGTGGTCGGCCAGGAGCCGGCCCGCGTCGGTGAGCCGGACCCCGCGCCCGCTCTTGGCCAGCAGCGGCTGGCCGACCTCGCGCTCCAGCTTCGCCATCTGCTGGGACACGGCGGAAGTGGTGACGTGGAGCCCGTCGGCGGCGCCGCTGACCGAGCCGTGGCGGGCGAGGGCGTCGAGGGTGCGCAGTCGCTCCAGGTTCAACATGTAAGTGATGCTACGCCGTCACCCACAAAAACTCTCGCTTGTCCTAAGAGGTCGGCAGGGCCAGAGTGAGGCCATGAGCGCTCCCACGGCCCCCCGCCCGTCCCTCTCCCAGACCCCTGCGGCCAACCGCGTCGCTCCCGCCGCTCCCGCCACCGCCGGACGGCTGGACTGGCGCCTGCGCTTCGCGATCCTCTCCGTGATCTGGGGCTTCAGCTTCCTCCTGATCAAGGTGGGCACCGAGGCGTACGCCCCCTTCCAAGTCGCCCTCGGCCGGGTCTTCTTCGGCGCGCTCGCCCTGCTCACCGTGCTCCTGATCCGCCGCGAACCGCTCCCCCGGGGCCGGCGCACCTGGGCCCACCTGACGGTGGCCGCACTGCTGCTCAACACCGCCCCCTTCTCGCTCTTCGCGTACGCGGAGCTGAGCATCCCCTCCAGCCTGGCGGGCATCTGCAACGCCACGTCCCCGCTGTGGGGCATGGCCCTGTCCCTGGTCGCCCTCTCCGAGGACCGCCCGACCCGGCGCCGCTTCGCCGGCCTGGGCCTGGGGTTCCTCGGCGTGCTCACCGTCCTCGGCGCCTGGCAGGGCTTCTCGGGCATCGACGCCAAGGGCACCGCGCTCGCCCTGCTGGCCGCGCTCTGCTACCCGATCGGCTGGATCTACGTCCGCCGCACGCTGGCCTCCACCCCCGGCTCCCCGGTCGCCCTGACGGGCGCGCAGCTCCTGGTCTCCACCCTCCAACTCGCCGCGGTCAGCGCCCTGTTCACCACGGCTCCGAGCTCCTTCCCGCTCTGGCCGACCCTGTCCGTGATCGCCCTGGGCGCACTGGGCACCGGTCTGGCGCTGCAGATGCAGTACGGGCTGGTCACGGAGATCGGCCCGACCACCGCGCAGATGGTCACGTACTTCATCCCGGTCATCGCCACCACTGCGGGCGTCCTCCTGCTGGACGAACAGCTCCACTGGAACACCCCGGTCGGCGCCGCCGTCGTCCTGGCGGGTGCGGCGCTCAGCCAGGCCCGCCGCCGCCAGTAGCCGGAACGGCGGGCTGCACGGCGGGCGGTACGGCTCCCCGCGCATCGGGTCCGGCATCGACATCGGGATCGGATGCGGGTCCGGCCTCGATGTCGACGTCGGATGCGGGTCCGGCCTCGATGTCGACGTCGGATGCGGGTCCGGCCTCGATGTCGACGTCGGCCCGGGTATCGCCCCTCAGCCGAAGCGCCCCCCGCCCGTCGGCCGCACCGCCGCGGCCACCGCGTCCGCCAGCGCCGGCAGGTCCGGGAGCGAGAGCCGCGACACCGTCATCCGTACGCCCGGCGCCGATTCCACCCGGAACCGGCTTCCCGCGGACACCGCCCAGCCCGCGCCCAGCAGCCTCGTGACCACCGCCGTCTCGTCGGCGACCGGCACCCACACGTTCATCCCGCTGCGCCCGCGCGCCGGTACGCCGCGCTCCGCGAGCTCGGCGATCAGTCCCTCGCGCCGCGCCCCGTAGGACCGTGCGACCGCCGTCCGGTCGACCGCCCCGGCGTTCCACAGTTCCACCACCGTGTACTGGAGCAGCCGGCTGACCCATCCCGGGCCCAGCCGCTGCCGGCCCCGCACCCGGTCGAGCGTCACTGCGTCGCCGGTCAGCAGGGCGAGCCTCAGGTCGGGCGCGTACGCCTTCGCCGTGGAGCGGATCAGCACCCAGTGCCGGGTCACCCCGCCCAGGGAGTGCAGCGGCAGGTCCACGAGGCCGTGTCCGTGGTCGTCGTCGATGACCAGCACCTCCGGATGCCCGGAGAGCACCGACCGCAGTTCCGCCGCCCGCTCCGCGCTCACCAGCGCCCCGGTCGGGTTCTGCGCCCGGGCCGTCACGAGCAGCGCCCGCGCGCCCTCCGCCAGCGCCCGCTCCACCGAGCCGGGCAGCGGGCCCTCGTCGTCCACTGCCACCGGGAGCACCCGCAGCCCCAGCGCGGGGACCAGGTCCAGCACGCTCCCCCACCCCGGGTCCTCGACCGCCACCGCGTCCCCGGGCCGCAGGTGCGCGGCCAGCACCCGTTCGATGCCGTCCAGGGCGCCGGAGGTCACCGCCACCGCCCCGGCCGGCACCCCCTCCGCGTCGAAGGCGGCCCTGGCGAGGCGCGCCAGTTCGGGAACCACCGGATCCTGCCCGTAGAGCGTCGGTTCCGCGGCGTACCGGCGCGCCGCGCCCGCCAGCGCCCCGTCCAGCGCGGGCAGCAGCCGTACGTCCGGATTGCCGGAGGCGATGTCGCGCACCCCCTCGGGGAAGGGCATCCGCAGCTCGTCGCGCGGTGCGCTCGCCGGGCGGGCCCGGACCCGGCTGCCGCGCCGCCCGTCGGTCTCGATGACCCCGCGGTCGCGCAGCGTGCGGTATGCCGCGGCCACGGTGTTGGGGTTCACCCCGAGCACACCGGCGAGCTCCCGCATCGGGGGCAACAGGGCTCCCGGCTGCAGCGCGCCCGATCCGACGCCCGCTTCGACACTGGCCGCGATTTCCGATGCGCGACGCCCAATGATCAGATAATCTCCTAGCACAAAGCCAAGTATGCACTAGTACAACGGAGTCCGCACCATGAGCGCCACGCCCGACACGGAGACGATCCCGGACCCCGCCGCGGAACCCGCCACGGCGACGACCGCGACCACGGACACAGCCACGACCGCGGCCATCGGGTACGAGCCCACCGACCGCACCGTCCCGACCCGGGCCCGCGACCGTGCCCGCTACGACCGCGAGACCGTGCACTCGATACTCGACCAGGCCTACCTCTGCCACCTCGGCTTCGTCCGCGACGGCGCCCCGGTGGTCCTGCCGACCCTCTTCGGCCGGGTCGGCGAGACCCTCTACATCCACGGCTCCACCGGCTCCCGCCCCCTCCTCGCCGCCGGCAAGGCCGACCCGGGACTGCCCGTCTGCCTGACGGTGACGCACGTCGACGGCCTGGTCCTGGCCCGCTCGGCCTTCCACCACTCGATCAACTACCGCTCGGTGGTCGTGCACGGCATCGCCTACGAGGTCACCGACCCCGAGGAGTGCCGGATGGCGCTCGACGCCCTCGTGGACCACGTCGTACCGGGCCGCTCCGCCGATTCGCGGCCCGCCAACGCCAAGGAGCTCGCGGCCACCGCCGTGATCCGCCTGGACCTGAACGAGGTGTCCGCGAAGCTCCGTACGGGCGGCCCGAACGACGACCCCCAGGACCTGGGGCTGCCGTTCTGGTCGGGCGTGGTCCCGGTCGCACCGGCGTACGGGATCCCGATCCCGGCGGCGGACCTGACCGCCGGGATGGCCACCCCGGACTACATCGCCGCGCTCTGAGGCTCAGGGGCGGGCCGGACCTCCGGCCCGCCCACACCCACACCCCCGCCCACGCCGCCGGAACCGGCCCCCGGCCCGCCGGCACTCCCGCCCGCCGACCCCCGCGACTCGGCGGCGATCAGCGCGCCCACGGCGGTCAGCAGCAGTACGGTGCCCAGCACCACCGCGCCGGTCAGCCTCTCCCCGAGCAGCAGGACGGCGATCACCGCCGCACTGACGGGCTCGATCAGCATGATCACGGACACCGTCGCGGAGCGCACTACGGCGGCCCCGCTGAAGTAGAGCGCGTACGCCAGCACGGTCGGCACGGTGGCCATGTACACGAGCAGCCACAGCACCCGTACCGGTTCGGCGGTGTGCGCGACGAGCCCCTCCAGGGCGGCGAGCGGCAACAGGCACACGGTGCCCACCCCCACCGACCAGGCGGTGGTGACCAGCGGATCCCCGCCGGCCCCGCGCTGCCCGAGCAGCCGGGCCCGCAGGGTCATCGCCGCGTATCCGGCGGCGGACAGCAGTGCCCAGCCGACGCCGAGCGGCCGGACCTCACCGCCTCCGCTGCCGAGGACCAGTACGGCCAGCCCGGCCAGCGCCCCGGCGACGGCGGCCACCCCGCCCCGGCCGAGCCGCTCCCCCATCCAGTGGCGGGCGCCGAGCGCGATGAGCACCGGCCCGGCCCCCAGGGTGACCACGGTGCCGACGGCGAGGCCGGTCTCGCGGACGGCGGCGAAGTAGGCGGACTGGAAGAGCGTGAACAGCAGCCCGGTCCCGATCAGAGACCCCACCGAGGGCCCCGACCGGACCTCCGCCCCGGACCGCCGGAACCGGCCGGAGGCCCAGGACCCCCGGGACCCCCGGGAGCCCCAGGAGCCCCGGGAGCCCCAGGAGCCCCGGGAGCCCCAGGTGCCCCGGGAGCCCCAGGCCCGCCGTGCACCCCGTACGGCGAGCACGGCGAGCAGCACCGCCAGCCCGCCCGCGCACCGCCAGAACGACAGGGCGAGGGGGCCGAGGTCACTGGCGAGGAAGAGCAGCGAGGCCGCCGCCCCGGCCGTGCCCCAGGCAGCTCCGGCGACGACGAGGTAGAGCAGACCGCGACCGGTGGAGGGTCCGGGGGAAGCAGGCCCCGGCAGGGAAGAGCGTGAATGGTTCGACACGAGAGGTCTCCGCGCGTGCGTGAAGGATGAAGGAAGCAGGACTCATCGCTTCGCGGACAGCGCGAACCCGCCCGGGACACGACCCGGGCCGGGTTCTCTACGTGGTGGCAGCCGCCCGCGCTAGGAGGCGGGAGGCGGAAGCACGGTCTGCGGCATGTCCCGGACTCTAGACCTTGCTCGGATCGCGGTCCAGCGCGGCCACCGGCTCCGCGGTACCCGGCGCGACCGGCCGGGAGGTCTGGGCGATGAACGCCCCGCCCAGTACCAGCGCGCCGCCGACGATCTGCCAGGTCGCGAGGTGCTCGCCCAGCAGCACCCAGGCCAGTACGGTCGCCACGACCGCCTCCAGGCAGGCCACCACCCCCGCGACCTGCGGCGACAGCTTGCGTACGGAGACCACGCCGGTCAGGTACGCGAACACGGTGGCGATCAGGATCACCCACCCCAGCAGCACCAGCGCCGGAACCCTCAGATCGCCGACCGCCGCGTAGCCGCTGAGCACCTGCCAGTCGATCTGCCACGGGCGGGCGATGACGGTCATCACGAGGGCGCCGACGATCATGCCGTACGCGATCACGCCCATCGGGTCGGGCACGTCGTCCCCGTCGCTGCCCTGGTCGGCGAAGACGAAGTAGAAGGCCTGGCAGCAGGCGGCCGCGAGGCCGAGCAGCACCCCGAGCAGGTCCAGGCTCAGCCCGGCCCAGATCTGGACCACGCAGGCGAGGCCCACGACGGCCACGGCGGCTCCGGCCGCGGCGGACCGGGTCACGGGCTTGCGCTGCACGAAGCGGATCCAGCCGAGCAGCAGCGCGGGGCCCAGGTACTCCAGGAGCAGGGCCACGCCGACCGGGATCCGGGACAGGGAGGCGAAGTAGAAGGCCTGGACCCCGGCCACCGCGACGAGCCCGAAGCCGGCGAGCAGCAGGGGTTTGCGGCGTACGAGATCGCGATGGCGCCAGGCCAGCGGGGACAGCACGAGAGCCGCCCCGGCCACCCTGAGCCAGACCATGTGGAGCGGGTCCAGACCCGCCTCGATCAGCGGCTTCGCCGCCACACCCGAACCACCGAACGCGATCGCCGAAACGAGGGCGAGGCCCAGTCCGGAACGTTTCCCTGACGCTTGCATCCGGACATCATGACAGGGCCCGTCAGGAGCGACACGGCGGTGACACCTGTTGAGACGCAGTCGACACCGGGTGCGGCCGGGCCCGGCCCGTACCTCAATATCTGACAGGTCGTCAGTCTTGAATGTTGCGTCCGCCCCGACTACGTTCCGCCGCACGTACCTGACGAGAAGGGGTGGTCGCATGGCTGAAGTCACCGCGGAATCACGCATCGAGGCGTCCGCCGCGAAGCTCTGGTCCCAGCTGACCGACTGGGACGCTTACGGCCAGTGGAGCATGACCCACACCAACTTCCCGAAGGGCGGTCCCGAGACCCTCGCGATCGGGTCCACCTTCGCCGAGAACATGAAGATGATGGGCTTCCCGGCCGAGGTCCTGTGGACGATCTCGGAGCTGGAGGAGGAGCGTGTCATCGCCATCACCGGCAAGGGCCCGATGGGCGTGGCCGTCCTGACCCGGTACACCCTGATCCCCGACGGCGAGGCCACCACGGTCCGCATCGACGGAGAGTTCACGGGCGCCGCGGTCTCCCTGATGGCGGGCAAGCTCAAGGACTCGGCCACGGCCGCCCTGAACGAGTCCCTGCGCAAGCTCGCGGGCCTCGTAGCCTGACCACCGGCCGCCCCACCCGGACCTGCGTCCACCCGTACGTCCACCCCCCATCCGTCCATACGACAGCGCGCCCCGCGAGAAACCTCGCGGGGCGCGCTGCTGTGTGCGGGAGGTCCCGCCGGCCGGGCTCAGTGCTCGTCGGCCAGGATCAGGTAGAGCTTCTTGCGGGCGTCGTTGATGACCGCGAGGGCCTTCTCCCGCTGTGCGGGGGTGCCGGTCTTGAAGACCTGGCCGAAAGCCTCCATCAGACCGAAGCCGGCCGTCCGGATCTCGTTCATCGCCTCGAAGTCGAAGCCCCGCCCGGCTTCCGCCCAGGGGGCGTCCGGACCGGACTCGGCCTCGGTGCGGCCGGCGTCGGTGAGCGTGAACAGCTTCTTGCCGCCCTCGCTCACGCTCGTGATGAGCCCCTCGTCCTCGAGCATCTGCAGGGTCGGGTAGACCGACCCGGGGCTGGGCTTCCACGCCCCGCCGCTGCGCTCGCCGATCTCCTGGATCATCTCGTAGCCGTGCATCGGCCGGTCGGTGAGCAGCGCCAGGATCGAGGCGCGCACATCACCCCGCCGGGCCCGGCCACGCGGTCCGCCGCGCCCGCCCCGCCCACCGAAGGGCCCGCCACCGAAGGGCGGCCCGAACGGCCCGAAGGCGGCACGCCGCCCCTGGAACTCCTCCCGACGGTCCGGCCCGCAGTGGCCGTGACCCCGCCCGTGCTCGTGGTCGTGATCGTGTCCGCGTCGTTCGTTCTGTCCGTGTGAACGCATGACTGCGCTCCTTTCGTCATTCGGTGATCTGGTTGTCGCTGTTGCGATGCCTCTACTATCGCTGACCCATCGCGATGCGTCAACGATATATCGGAAACAACCTCACCGAACAGCCCCGCCGTAATCGGGAGGCGCGATCGGCGACGGATGGGGAACACTTCGCCGGGTGATCGTTATGCAGCCCGTCCTGGAGATGAACACCCCCGATGACTTCGGCCTCTGGCCCGTCCTCCAGGCAGAACGGGGCACCTTCCTCCCCCTCAGCGGTGGACTCTCACCCATCGAGATCGGGACGGCGCTCATGCGCATCGCCGCCTGCAACGACGTGGACCCCGCGGACGACGGCGACCTCCCGCCCCGGCCGGCCGATCCCCTCGGCGGCTTCCTCCACGGACTGCTGAACCTCGACAGCCCCTACGCCGCGGGCGGCCTGCGCGTCACGGACACCTCCACGGGCATCGTCTTCCCGCCCGGCTGCTGTGACGGACTGGATGACTGGCACGACTGGTACAAGGTCGTCGACGCAAGCGGCGTGGTCGGGTACGGCCACGGTCCGGAATCGTTGCTGGCCAAGCGCGTCGGGGACACCGTCCGCCTCACCACCGACACCGACCAGGACGGCAGCTCAGTGATCGAACTGCCGGTCACCGAGCTCCGCCGTCTGCTCACCGACGCAGAGCGCGATTTGACCGAGTTCCTCGCGGCGGCAACGGACTGGCTCTCCGAGCACCTGCCCGAGCACTCCGTTCCTCTGACCGCCGCCCTCGCCCGCGCCCTCGTCCTTCCCGCGCCGGCCGTACCGCCGGCCCCCCTCGACACGGAACGGGCGTGACCACCGGCATGCGCCTGACCCCCATGAGGGACAGCACCGAAGCCGCTTGCTCATGGGCCGTCCATCCCTACGACGGCGGCGTGGATCTCTTCGCCGAGAACACCCGGGTGCGCGACCAACTCGCCGGCAGACATGCCGAGTGGCTACCGTCGCCACCGCCGGGGACGTGAGCGGGCGACTGCCGCGCGGCCGGGGCCGCCCCGACCAGGCCAGTCGTGCCGGATTGGCCTTTGCGGCGGCTGCTGGCGGCTCCCTACGGTCGAGGCATGCGCATCAGAATCGTGGACGCCTTCACCGACCGCCCCTTCGCCGGCAACCCCGCCGGAGTCCTGCTTCTCGACGGCCCGGAAGGCCCCGACAGCCCCAACGGCGGGTTCCCCCCGGACGCCTGGCTGCAGCAGGTGGCCACCGAGGTCAACCTCTCCGAGACGGCCTTCGCCCACCCCCTGCCCCCGGGCGGGGACGCCGACTGGGCGCTGCGCTGGTTCACACCGACCAGCGAGGTCGACATGTGCGGCCACGCCACCCTGGCCACGGCCCACGTACTCGCCACCAGCGGCCTCGCGAGCGGGCCGATCCGTTTCTCCGCCCGGTGCGGCATCCTCACGGCCGAGGCCGCCGAGGACGGCACGATCACGATGGACTTCCCCACCTCCTCCCTGACCCAGGTCGACCCGGTCGCCGAGGTGCAGCGCGCCCTGGGCGCCGCGATCAAGTCCGTCCACGACACCTCCGCCCACATCGGCGACCTGGTGGTGGAGCTCGCGGACGAGCGGACCGTACGGGAACTCGACCCCGACCTCGCCGCCCTGCGCGGCTACGCCCGCCGCGGGATCATCGTCACCGCCGCCGCCGAGGACCCCTCCCGCGGCTACGACTTCGTCTCCCGCGGCTTCTTCCCCGCCTTCGGCATCGACGAGGACCCCGTCACGGGCAGCGCCCACACCGCGCTGGCCCCCTTCTGGGCCGCGCGCCTGGGGCGCACCGAGCTCGTCGGCCTCCAGGGCGGGGCGCGCACCGGTCTGGTCACGGTCCGGCTCAGGGGCGACCGTACGCTGCTGACGGGGAGCGCCGTCACCGTCATCGACGGCGAACTGCTCACCTCCCCCTGAGGCACGAGACCGCGAGACCGCAGGACCGCGAGGCCTACGGCGGCTACGGGGTGGGCAGCCAGCCCACCTTGCCCGCCAGCAGGGCGTACCCGCCGAAGGCCACGATGTCCAGCAGCGCATGGGCGACGACGAGCGGCCCGACCCGGCCCCAGCGCCGGTAGGCGAGCACGAAGACGACGCCCATCACCATGTTGCCGATGAAGCCGCCGATGCCCTGGTAGAGGTGGTACGAACCGCGCAGCACGGAGCTGGCGATCAGCGCGGCCATCGGCGACCAACCCAGCTGGCCGAGCCTGCGCAGCAGGTAGGCCAGCACGATGACCTCCTCCACCACGGAGTTCTGCACCGCGGAGAGGATGAGCACCGGGAACTTCCACCACACGTCGGGCAGTGCCTCCGGCACCACCGTCAGGTTGAAGCCGGTGGCCCGCGCCACCAGGTAGAAGGCGAGCCCGGCGCTCCCGATCCCGGCCGCGACGAGCGCACCCCGGCCCAGGTCCCGTGCGGGCCGGGTGCGGTCGAAGCCCAGTGCCTTCAGCCCGGGGGCGCCCTCGCGGGTCAGCAGGTGCGCGACGAGCAGTACGGGGACCAGCGCGCTCGCGATGCCGAACAGCTGCCAGGCCAGGTCGAGCCAGGGCCTGCCCGGGGCGTACGAGCCGTTGAGCGTGGCGGCCTGGTCCTTGAGCCCGCCCGGCTTGGTCAGCGAGCCGATGAAGCTGATCAGCGCCGAGACGCCGCTCGCGCCCAGGGACAGGGCGAGCACGAGCAGCGTCTCGTCGCGCAGGAGCTTGCGCCCGTCCCGGCCCTCGCCCAGCTCCCCGATCACCGGTTCCGGCTCCGTCCGCACGCTCGTCTCCCGTCCACCGACCACTGCGATCACCCCCCATACTGCCTCGTCGGCGGGGGAACGGGATCAGCGGACGGGCGTCAACGGACAGGATCAGCGGACGGGATCAACGCACGGGATCGACGGCGCTCACCTCCGCCTCCGCCAGGCCGACCGGCCAGGTGTGCACGGGATCGCCCTTGTGCATCAGCTCGCTGTAGCGGCGCGTGGTCGCGGCCAGCGCCGCGTCCCGCTCCAGCCCGGCCGCGAGCGCCCGGTGGTACGTCTCCACCTGCCAGGTCGCTCCGTTCACCCGGCGCCGGCACCGTTCCTCGATGATGCCGAGGTAGTGGTCCCGGTCGGCGGGCTCGATGCCCCAGGCGTCCAGTCCGGCGGCCGCCATGGGCAGCAGCTCGTCCAGCACCAGCCGTACCGCCGGCACGCTGGCCAGTCCCCCGCCCCGGCCCCGGCGCGGCCAGCGCAGCCGGGCGTCGATCCCGTAGCGGCAGGCCGCGTCGAAGTTGGCCTCCGCTTCGGCGAAGGGCAGCCGGCTCCACACCGGGCGCTGTTCGTCCGCGAGGGTCCGTACGAGCCCGTAGTAGAAGGCGGCGTTGGCGACGACGTCGGCCACCGTCGGCCCGGCCGGCAGCACCCGGTTCTCCACGCGCAGGTGCGGCACCCCGTCGGCGACCCCGTACACGGGCCGGTTCCAGCGGTAGACCGTGCCGTTGTGCAGGACCAGTTCCTGGAGGCTGGGCACCCCGCCCTCGGCGAGGACCCGCAGCGGCTCCTCCTCGTCGCAGATCGGCAGCAGGGACGGGAAGTAGCGGACGTTCTCCGCGAAGAGTTCGTACGCCGAATCGACCCACCGCTCGCCGAACCAGGTGCGCGGCCGCACCCCCTGCGCCTGGAGCTCGGGCGGCCGGGTGTCGGTGGCCTGCTGGAAGAGCGGCGGCCTCGACTCCCGCCACAGTTCGCGCCCGAACAGGAACGGCGAGTTGGCGCCGACCGCTATCTGTACGGCGGCCACCGCCTGCGCCGCGTTCCACACGTCCGCGAACCGGGCCGGAGTCACCTGCAGGTGCAGTTGTACGGAGGTGCACGCGGCCTCGGGCACGATCGAACCCGAGGTCCAGGTCAAGCGCTCGACCCCGTCGATGTCGAGCGTGAAGTCCTCGCCGCGCATCATCAGGATCTGCTCGTTCAGCAGCGAGTAGCGGTCCACCGCCGAGAGGTTGGCGGTGACCAGGTCCGCGCGGGAGATCGTCGGCAGAATGCCGATCATCACCACCCCGGCGTCGATCTCCACGGCCTGCCGGTGGGCATAGCCGAGACCCGCGCTCAGTTCTTCTGCGAGCTGGTCGAATACCCGGCCGCCGAGCCGGTGCGGGAGTACGTTCACCTCCAGGTTGAACATTCCCAGTTCCGTTTGGAAATCGGGGCTCGCAATCCGCTCGAGGACCTGCGCATTCACCATTCTCGGCAACCCGTCGGCACCAGCCAGATTCAACTCGATCTCGAGCCCCATCATGTTCTTGGGCCGATCGAACCTCTTCTCCGCCAGAAGTCGCTCCAGCCCCTCCAGGCACTCGTGAAGCTTCCTCCGGTACCTTTGCCGATCGGACAGGTCGAATCCGCCCGCCACGACCTTCTCCCCCATCGAAGCGTCCCTCCTCGACTGGGCCTGGCCGGTGGAAGAGATCCATCACCCCAGGCGCGCGTTACGGTCGATGATGCCCCGGCGGCGTGATCGATAACGCGGAAGGGGCGTGACTGGCGAGGAGCGCGCGCCGGTTTGGCCGACAGGCGCTTTGGCACATTCACCTGGCAAGCCGGGATGAGCAAATACCCCGTAGACTTTGCCGGTTCCGGATAACCGACGCTTTCCAGCCGAGCCCCTGTCCGGTAACCTCCGAGGTCAGCGCGGAATTTTTGCGCGCACCCGGCATGAATGCCATGTCAGAGGGACCGGTAAGCGCCTTGCCGGCAATGGGCGGGACAGCTAGCCGAAACACTGCGTGAACACATGTCGTATAAACTCCGCAAACGAGGCAGAGAGTTGGCGCGCGGCCATTGCCCCTCAGCCCCCCTCTGGCCCCAGAATGCGACAGCGCCGTCCCGCACCTCCCCCGGTCCACCGGTCTCCCAAGTGAGAGGCGACCCACCATGCCGCTGCACGTCCCTCCGGCCCCCGCGCCCGCCCTGCGCAGTGTCCTCGCGGCCCTCGGCTCCCCCAGTGCCGTCAACGAGGCACACACCCCGGCCCTGCGCGCCCTCCAGGGTCCGATGACCGCCGAACTGCCGCTGCCCGTCCACGTCCTGGACCGGCTGAACCTCGCCGGCCTGGCGTCCGGCGGCCGGCCGCCGCGCACCAGGCTGACCGGCTGGCGGTTCCTGATCCGCAGCGGGGAGCGCTACGTGGCGGCGGCCGACACCCGGCTGACCCCGGACGGGTGGGCCTTCTCCCACTTCTTCGAGGGCCCCTACGTGGCCGCCACCGAACGCGCGCTGCGCCAGGCGGAATCCCTCGGCAAGAGCTACCAGCCACGGCTGCTGTCCGTACCGGAGCTGTACATGCTGACGCTGTGGCTGCACGGGGCGGTGGGCGCCGACGCGGCCTCCGGAATGCCCGCTGCCGCCGATCTGCTGGTCCCGCTGGCGCCGGCCCCGCCCGGCATCGCCGCCTACCGGCCGCACCCGGTCTCCGAACTGCTGCCCGTGATGACCCACCGGCTCACGCCCACGGCGCCGCCGGTCCCGCCCTCGATGGCGGCCCCGGCAGCCTGAACGAGGAGGGTGGCCGGAACTGCCCATTCGGCCTAGCCCACTCGGGCCCCCTGCGAACCACCCGAAATGACAGGGGAGTTGACTTGAACCGCCCGCACGGGTGATGCGTCATCAATCTATGAGGACAGCTGCCGGGAAATCCCTGCGGACACCGAGTCCTAGAGGAACACTGGGGACCCTGACCAAGCCAAATCGTTGATACGGGGGGCGGCCATGAACAACGCATCGAGCCGCAGCACACAGACCACACCGCAGCGAAAGAACGCATCCATGTGCCAGCACAAGCCAGCGTGCCCGTCCGCCGACTCCGCCGACCGGGAGGCCGCACACCCCGTGGCCGTTCACCCGGAACAGGGCTGGAGCCTGCTGTGCAACGGCGTCCTGCTCTTCGAGGACACCGGTGAGCTGCTGCCGGACGGCCAGATCATCGCCCCGCACCGCGCGCTCGCCGCGGCGCACGTGATGAAGGCCGCCTAGCCGGACCCGTCCGCTGACAACGAGCGCCGAAAGGGGCCGGCCCGGGAGCAACCACTCCCGGACCGGCCCCTTCCTCATGCCTCGGAACCGCCCGGCCCCCGGCGTGGGGGCCGCGAGGGCCTAGTTGTCGTACTCGTCCAGCGGCGGGCAGGAACACACCAGGTTCCGGTCACCGAAGGCACCGTCGATGCGGCGCACCGGCGGCCAGTACTTCTCCGCGGCCGACATCCCGCCCGGGAAGACGGCCTCTTCGCGGGTGTACGGGTGGTTCCACTCGCCGCCCAGCGCCGCCGCCGTGTGCGGGGAGTTGGCCAGCGGGTTGTCGTCCACCGGCCACTCGCCGCCGGCGACCTGCTCGATCTCGGCGCGGATGGCGATCATCGCGTCGCAGAAGCGGTCGATCTCGGCGAGGTCCTCGGACTCCGTCGGCTCGATCATGAGCGTCCCGGCGACCGGGAAGGACATGGTCGGCGCGTGGAACCCGTAGTCGATCAGGCGCTTGGCGATGTCGTCGATGCTGACGCCCGTGGCCTTGGACAGCGGGCGCATGTCGATGATGCACTCGTGCGCGACCAGGTTGCCCGGTCCGGTGTAGAGCACCGGGTAGTGCGGCTCCAGGCGCTTGGCGATGTAGTTCGCGCCGAGCACCGCCACCTGGGTGGCGCGCTTGAGGCCCTCGCCGCCCATGAGGCGCACGTACGACCAGGAGATCGGCAGGATGCCGGCCGAGCCCCACGGCGCGGCCGAGATCGGGCCGACACCCGTCTCGGGACCGGCGGTCGGCTGGAGCGGGTGGTTGGGCAGGTACGGGGCCAGGTGCGCCCGGACGCCGACCGGGCCGACGCCGGGGCCGCCGCCGCCGTGCGGAATGCAGAAGGTCTTGTGCAGGTTCAGGTGCGAGACGTCGCCGCCGAAGTGACCGGGCTTGGCCAGGCCGACCAGGGCGTTGAGGTTGGCGCCGTCCACGTAGACCTGACCGCCGGCGTCGTGCACCTGGGCGCAGATGTCGGCGACGTGCTCCTCGAACACACCGTGCGTGGAGGGGTAGGTGATCATCAGGACGGCGAGCTCGTCGCGGTACTGCTCGATCTTGGCGCGCAGGTCGGCCGCGTCCACCTCGCCGTCGTCGGCGGTCTTGACCACGACGACCTTCATGCCGGCCATCACGGCGCTCGCGGCGTTGGTGCCGTGCGCGGAGGACGGGATGAGGCAGACGGTGCGCTGCTCGTTGCCGTTCGCCCGGTGGTACGCGCGGACGGCCAGCAGGCCGGCGAGCTCACCCTGGGAGCCGGCGTTCGGCTGGATGGAGACCTTGTCGTAGCCGGTGACCTCGCAGAGACGTTCCTCCAGCTCGGTGATGAGCGTGAGGTAGCCCTCCGCCTGCTCCACCGGGGCGAAGGGGTGCAGCTGGCCGAACTCGGGCCAGGTGACCGACTCCATCTCGGTGGTCGCGTTGAGCTTCATGGTGCAGGAGCCCAGCGGGATCATGCCGCGGTCCAGCGCGTAGTCCTTGTCCGCGAGCTTGCGCAGGTAGCGCAGCATGGCGGTCTCGGAGCGGTGCTGGTGGAAGACCGGGTGGGTCAGGTACGCGTCCTCGCGCAGCAGCCCCTCGGGCAGCGCGTCGGCCGTGGTGGCGTCGAGCGCCTCCAGGTCGGCGGAAACCCCGAAGGCCGCCCACACCGCGTCCACGTCGGCGCGCAGGGTGGTCTCGTCGCACGCGGCGGAGACCAGGTCGGCGTCCACCTGGTACAGGTTGACCCCGCCCTCGCGGGCCGCGGCCACGACCTCGGCGGCGCGGCCCGGAACCCGGGCGGTGACGGTGTCGAAGTAGGCGCCGTGCACGATCTCGACCCCGCCGGCCTGCAGACCGGCGGCGAGCAGGGCGGCGTAGCGGTGGGTGCGGCGGGCGATCGTCCGCAGGCCGTCGGGACCGTGGTAGACCGCGTACATGCCGGCCATGACGGCGAGCAGCACCTGCGCGGTACAGATGTTGCTGGTGGCCTTCTCGCGGCGGATGTGCTGCTCGCGGGTCTGGAGGGCCAGGCGGTAGGCCTTGTTGCCGTCCGCGTCCACGGAGACGCCGACGAGGCGGCCGGGCAGCGAGCGGGCGTGCTTGGCCTGGACGGCCATGTAGCCGGCGTGCGGTCCGCCGAAGCCCATCGGGACGCCGAAGCGCTGGGTGGTGCCGACCGCGATGTCCGCGCCCAGCTCGCCCGGGGAGGTGAGCAGGGTCAGGGCGAGCAGGTCGGCGGAGACGGCGACGATGGCGCCGAGCTCGTGGGCCCGGTCGATGACCGGCTTGATGTCCCGTACGGCACCGGAGGCGCCCGGGTACTGGACGAGCACGCCGTAGATGCCGCGCTCGGTGACCTCGGCCGGGATGCCCTCGGAGAGGTCGGCGACGACGACCTCGATGCCGATCGGCTCGGCGCGGGTCTGGATCACGGCGATGGTCTGCGGCAGCGCGTCGGCGTCGACGAGGAAGACGTTGCCCTTGGCCTTGCCCACGCGGCGGGCCAGCGTCATGGCCTCGGCGGCCGCGGTGCCCTCGTCCAGCAGGGAGGCACCGGAGGTCGGCAGTCCGGTCAGCTCGGCGACGACGGTCTGGAAGTTCAGCAGCGCTTCCAGGCGGCCCTGGGAGATCTCGGGCTGGTACGGCGTGTACGCCGTGTACCAGGCCGGGTTCTCCATGACGTTGCGCAGGATCACCGGCGGCGTGAAGGTGCCGTAGTAACCCAGGCCGATCATGGAGGAGAGGACCTGGTTGCGGTCGGCGAGCTGACGCAGCTCGGCGAGCACCTCGGCCTCGGTCCGCGCCTCGGGCAGGTTCAGCGCGGCAGTGGTCTTGATCACATCCGGCACCGCCGCGGCGGTCAGTTCGTCCAGCGAGCCGTAGCCCACCTGGGCGAGCATCTTCGCCTGCGCCTCGGCATCAGGGCCGATGTGGCGCTGCTCGAAGGGGATGCCTCGCTCCAGCTGGGAGAGCGGAATGCGGTTGGCGGTCATGTACGGAGGCCTCCTGGGTCGTACGACCTGCGAGGGGCACCACGGCGCGGGCACCCGGACGGCCTCCCCCTCTGTCATCGAACCTGAGAGCTTCACCGGGCCACGCGGGGGTCTCCCGGGGGTCCGGCTTTCACCGTCGGTGAGGAGAGGAACCGGCACTGCGCGCCCGGTACCGCCCCTGCTTTCCAGAGTGGCCTCACCACGTGCGGTACGTATGCCTGAGAGATTCCGGGGAGGATTTGCTCCTTCGGCGCCCCCGTCTTACTCACTCGGAGGACTCTCCCGCACAGGGTCAACAGCCGTCACCCAGCCTACCAGCGAGGATCTCGGGCCCTCCCCGAGTGGCCCCCTCCCCGGAAATGCACTTTTGTAGTCATTACGGAGGAGTTGCGCCCCAATGGAGGGACCGGACCGTGCAGACCGACATCGATCCCCGCAGCCTGATCGGCCGCAAGGCATTCGACCGCAATGGCGCCAAGATCGGCACCGTCGACGAGGTCTACCTCGACGATGCCACGGGCGTCCCGGAATGGGCCGCCGTCCGCACCGGCCTCTTCAGCCGGGACGCCTTCGTCCCCCTGGAACCCAGCGAGCTGGTGGGCGACACCCTGCGCGTCCCCTTCGAGCGCTCCCTCATCAAGGACGCCCCCGACTTCGGCGTCGGCCGCCACCTCTCCCCCGAACAGGAGCTGCAGCTCTACCACCACTACGGACTCGACGTGGCCCTCCCCAGCGAGTTCCACCGCGACTTCGGCCGCCTGGCGGGCGACGAGGGCTAACAGGTCACACCACCCGTCCCCACCAGCGGAAGCGGATCGGACGGCTCCAGCTCGGGGTCGTCCACCCGGAACGTCCGCACCCGGCCCGGCTCCGAGCCGGGCTCTTCGAACCGTACGGTCACCCGCCCGACCCCGCTGCCCTGCACCCACCCGGGCCCGTACACCGCGTGGCGCACGTCGCTCCCGGCGTGCCACTGCCGCCCGGCGCCGGCATCGCCCTCACCGGGCGGTCCGCCGCCGTCCCCGGAGTCCGCCCCGGCCGGAGCCCCTGCGGAGCCCTCCGCGTCGGCGACCGCACCCGTCTCCTCGGCCCCACCGACCCCATCCGGCCCAGCGGGCTCCCCCTCCCCCGCAGCGGCCAGCGCATCGGCGGCCAGCGCGAACGCGAACAGGTCCTCCTGCG
This sequence comes from Streptomyces sp. NBC_00454, assembly GCF_041434015.1. Taxonomy (GTDB): domain Bacteria; phylum Actinomycetota; class Actinomycetes; order Streptomycetales; family Streptomycetaceae; genus Streptomyces. The sequence goes on from NZ_CP107907.1 coordinate 1,161,929, forward strand.
TGTAGTCCGCCAGCCCCGTGACCCCCACCCCCAGCAGCCGCACCCCGCCCGTGGTGTCCACGGACTCCAGCAGCCGCGCCGCGGCCTCGCCCACTACCGCCGGGTCGTCGGTCGGCCCCCGCAGGGTCTCGGACCGGGTCAGCGTCGAGAAGTCGTACCGCCGCACCTTGAGCACGATGGTCCGCCCCGAGTGCCCCGACTCCCGCAGCCGCCGCACGCAGCGGTCGGCGAGCCGCTGCACCTCGCCCCGGATCCGGACCCGGTCGTGCAGGTCCACGTCGAAGGTGTCCTCGACCGACACCGATTTCGCATCGCGCTCGGCGACCACCGGACGCTCGTCCACGCCCCTGGCCATCCGGTACAGCCCGACCCCGTGCGAGCGCCCCACCATCCGGACCAGCTCGTCCTCGCCGGCCGCCGCCAGCTCCCCCACCGTGGTGATCCCGGCCCGCCGCAGGTGCTCCCCGGTGGCCGGCCCGACCCCGGGCAGGGTCCGTACCGACATCGGCGCGAGATGCGCCCGCTCGGTGCCGACCTCGATCAGCAGCAGCCCCGCGGGCTTGGCTTCCTCGGAGGCCACCTTGGCCAGCATCTTGGACCCGGCCAGCCCGACCGATCCGCTGAGCCCGGTCGCGGCCATGATGTCGGCCCGCAGCCGCTCCCCCACGGCCCGGGCGGATTCCGCGTCGAAGGCGACCCCGCCCGCCTCCAGGTCCACGAAGGCCTCGTCCAGGCTCAGCGGCTCCACGAGCGGCGACAGCTCGCGCAGGAGGGCCATGACGGTGTCGCTGACCGCCCGGTACAGGCCGAAGCGCGGGATCAGGTACGCGCCGTTCGGGCAGAGCCGCCTCGCCTGGGCGGTCGGCATCGCCGAGTGGACCCCGAACCGCCTGGCCTCGTACGAACAGGTGGCGACGACCCCGCGCGGACCGAGCCCGCCGACGATGACGGCCTTGCCGCGCAGGCTCGGCTTCGACGCCTGCTCCACGGACGCGTAGAAGGCGTCCATGTCCAGATGCATGATGGTCGGCGCGGCTCTCACAGCACCGATGCTGCCCTACGCCACTGACAAAAGACCCGAGGCCGTCCGGCCGGGCCCGCCGCGGAGGCGGGCCGGGGCCGACGGCCTCGGTGAAACGTGCTCTGGAGACGGCTTAGGACGACCTAGACGGCCCGGTTGCGCCGCGCGGCCAGCTCGTCGGCGGGGTTGTGCCCGACCACCGTCTCACCGGTGTCCACGCGCTCGCCGTGGAGCTGCGACAGGGCGTTCTCGACATCGCGCCAGACCACCCCGACGGCGATCCCGAAGATTCCCTGACCGCCCTGGAGCAGGCCGACGACCTGTTCCGGCGAGGTGCACTCGTAGACCGTGGCGCCGTCGCTCATCAGCGTCATGCGCTCGAGGTCCGAGAACCCGCGGTCACGCAGGTGCTGCACGGCGGTGCGGATGTTCTGCAGCGCCACCCCGGTGTCCAGGAAACGCTTGACGATCTTGAGGACGACCACGTCCCGGAAGCTGTACAGCCGCTGCGTGCCCGACCCGTACGCGGGACGCACGCTCGGCTCCACCAGCCCCGTGCGCGCCCAGTAGTCGAGCTGCCGGTAGGTGATGCCGGCCGCGGCACATGCCGTCGGCCCGCGGTAGCCGACCTGCTCGGGTGCCGCCTCGCCACCCTGGGGCCCCACCGGCCCCATCGAACCGACCGGCGCGGGCTCCGGCTGACGGCGCGCGGAACTCACCGCACCACCGTGCAGCGGGTACGGCCCACCGTCACTCCGTGCGGGGATGCCCCCGGTCGTACCGTCGCCCGTGACTCTCACGCCGACCCTCCGTCCTTGACCTGCCACCTCGAAGGTAGGCAGTCACCCGGGGTGCGTCAACGATCGCCACACTCGGCACGCCGAGTGATAATCACCCTGAGAGTGGTTTCCCGTACCCCATTGCGGGGAAAGGCTACTCGAATGGGCTGCAATCTCCTTTGAGGCTGCGTCGAGAACGCCCGGAGGACGCCACGGCCCCGGGCTCAGTGCGGTCCGGTGCCGAAGTCCTCGGGCGAGATCTGGTCGAGGAACTCGCGGAACTTCTCCACCTCGTCCTCCTGCTCGTCCGGGATCGCGATTCCGGCGTCGTCCAGCACGCCGTCGCTGCCGTAGATCGGCGTCCCGGTGCGCAGGGCGAGCGCTATGGCGTCGGACGGCCTCGCGCTCACCTCGACCCCGCTGGCGAAGACGAGCTCCGCGTAGAAGACACCCTCCCGCAGATCCGTGATCCGGACTTCGGTGAGTTCCTCGCCGATCGCCTCCAGCACGTCCTTGAACAGGTCGTGCGTCAGCGGCCGGGCAGGAGCCATGCCCTGCTGCGCGAAGGCAATGGCGGTCGCCTCCCCTGGTCCGATCCAGATGGGGAGGTATCGATCGCCTCCCACTTCACGCAGGAGAACGATCGGTTGGTTGGAGGGCATTTCCACCCGGACACCCACAACGTCGAGCTCGTTCACACAGCAACCCTAGGACCTGCCCGGCCGGTTTGGGTAGTCGGGCTCCCCCAAGGCTGCCCGCAGGAGCCCCCCGCGACTCCTCCGAGGGCCCCCCGGATCAGTGCAGCCGCACCCCGAGCGCCGTCTGCACCAAGGCCTCGTGCAGCCGTACGGAGAGCCCCGCGAGCTCCTTCAAAGTGGCCTCGGCATGTGCCCTGGTCTGCGGGTTGCGGTGGCGGCGAAGCGGTGAGACGACCTGTTCGACCAGACCGGCCTCCCGGTCGGCGGCGGCCTTCATCGCCCGCAGGTGGCGCGGCTCCAGCCCGAACCGCCCGAGATCGGCCACCAGACGGGCCACGGTGACCGCCTCGGCGTCGAATCCGCCGCCGGGCGCCTCCGCGATCAGCCCGTACGACTCCCATTCGACGAGCTGTACCTCGTCCACCTCCGCGGCGGCGATCAGCTCGGCCCGGCCCACCCGGGCCACGGTCGGCCGCTCCCGGCCCACCTCGCCGTAGATGACCACGGGGCTCGTGGGGTCGACGGATTCCCCGTGCGCGGTGGGCGCGGGGATGCGGATCTGCTCGCCGCGGACGAGCGCGTCGAGCTGCTCGCGGATGACCTTCAACGGAAGGTAGTGATCGCGCTGGAGCCGGAGGATGTGGGCGAGGCGCTCCACGTCGTCGGTGCTGAACTTGCGGTATCCGGAAGGTGTGCGCCGGGGCTCCACGAGCCCCTCCGCCTCCAGGAAGCGGATCTTCGAGATCGTGACTTCGGGGAACTCTTCACGCAGCATCGTGAGCACCGTTCCGATGCTCACCAGCCGTCGGGCCGAGGCGGCGGTGCCGTTTCCGGCACCGCCTGTCGGGGTGCGCAGCATGGGACCTTCCCTGGGGAGTCCCCCGGACAGGATCCGGAGGAGGGTCAGATGCCCCGCAGGCTCGCGTAGAAGACCAGCCGGTACTTGCCGATCTGCACTTCGTCGCCGTTGTGGAGGGAGACGGAGTCGATCGGTTCACGGTTCACGTACGTGCCGTTGAGGCTGCCGACATCGGCGACGGTGAAACCGCCGTCGTGGCTCCTGCGGAACTCGACATGGCGCCGGGAGACGGTGACGTCGTCCAGGAAGATGTCGCTCTGCGGGTGCCGGCCGGCCGTCGTCAGCTCTCCGTCCAAGAGGAAGCGGCTGCCGGAGTTGGGGCCGCGCCGCACGATGAGCAGAGCGGAACCCGGAGGCAGTGCTTCCACCGCGGCCTGGGCCTCGGGGGACAGCGAGGACGACGCGTGCGCTTGTCCCGACACCTCGGCCTCGTAGGCCTCGAGGCCCGAGATCGAAATGGTGGACGTGGTCTCCGAGGCACGCTCCGGCGTCAGACCCGCCCGCAGCGGCGCCCCGCAGTTGGAGCAGAATCGGCTCGCCGCATCGCTGCGGTGCCCGCACCTGCTGCAAATCTGCTCGGCCGACATGGACGGCTCCTCGCGCCGCGGCTGCCCCGCGGAGGCATTGGTGGCATACGGGTCGGGGTTAAACCCTCCACCCGTACTTGAGGTTGATGGTTCACCGAAACCTATGCGTCCGGTACCGGCAGGGTCAACAGTCGACGCGCCCTGCGCGCCCGAAATATCACCCGCGCCCGCCACCTCGTCACGGAAGAGCGGCCGGTCGCCCTGCCCTTCCACGTCTCCATGCCCCGCGCGGTGCCTGGCCGCACCGCTTTCCTCGCGGTTCTTCTTGCCGAACAACTTCTCAAACAACTTCACGGGCGATTCCCCTTGACCGAAACAGACCCGCCCGTGGGGCAGGACGAACTCCGAATGCAACACCTGCCGACCCGGACATTCTCACAACGTCCGTAACCATCAGACAGTTTCCACCACGTACCACGACTTCGGTGCGCCGACCCCCCGCAGGCATCCGCCCGCGTGAGCCGGTCTGCTCTGCGTCCCGCCTCACGGCGATGACGACCGAGCGTAGTCAGGCTGCTTCGCAGCCCGCAAGGCATCCACGACGATCTTCGCCGGTCGTGTGACGGTGACGACCGCCTGCTCCTTCTCCAGCGACTGGACCACGCCACCCGGAATGTTGAGCGCCGGCTCCAGGTCCTGCGGTTTGCCGATCACCCTGAATTCATAGGGCTGTGTGATCTTCTTACCGTCGATCGCGACCCCGCTGCCCTCGTCCGAGAAGTACGAGCCCGCCACGATCCGCACACCGTTGATCTGGATCGCCTCGGCCCCGGCGGCACGCAGCTCCTGGAGGGTGTCCAGCAGCTTGTCCGACTGCACCTGGTTCTTGGGATCGGAGATCTTCAGCACGATCCCCGGCCCCTGCGCGGCCACCGTACCGGCCAGGATCCCGAGTTGACGTTCCTTCTCGACCGTCTGCTTCCGGGCCTCTTCGGCCTGGTTCGAGCTGCTCTCCAGCTCCCTGCGCTGCTCCTCGAGCTTCTGCTTCTCGTCTTCCAGCCGCTTGGTCCGGCCGTCCAGCTCGTCGAGGATCCGTACGAGGTCCTCCTGCCGGGCCCCGCGCAGCGCGCTGGAGTCGCTATTGGACCGTACCTGAATCGCCAGACCGAGCCCCAGGACGAACAGCAGCACCGCGACGATCAGTTGGGCCCGGCTCACCCGCGGGGGCCACAGGCCTGCCGCCAGCCGCTGCCGGCCGGTCTCCTCGGGCTCGGCCGGGGCGGAGCTCCGGCCCGGACCCTCCTGAGGCTCCTCGGGCGGGGTGTCGTTCGTACTCATCGGCCTCACGCCCGGAACACGTGCCGGCGGATGGCCGCGGCGTTGGAGAAGATGCGGATGCCGAGAACGACGACCACACCCGTGGACAGCTGCGAACCGACGCCCAGCTTGTCGCCGAGGAAGACGATCAGCGCGGCCACGACCACGTTGGACAGGAACGACACCACGAAGACCTTGTCCACGAAGATGCCGTCCAGCATCGCGCGCAAGCCCCCGAACACCGCGTCCAGCGCCGCCACCACGGCGATCGGCAGATAAGGCTCCACCACGGCCGGCACTTCGGGGCGGACCAGAAGTCCGACCACCACTCCGACCACGAGGCCCAGTACCGCGATCACGATGCACCCTTCTGCTGCTCTACTGCTGTGGCTGTACGTACGGTCAGGCTCGACGCGGCGGGCAGCCGTACCTCGTCCTCGGGGGACAGGGTGTAGCGGATCCCGTAGCTCTCCTGCAGCACGTGCAGGTACTGGCCGTCCGCGGAGTCCTGGAAGGCGGTTCCGAGCTTCTTCTTGTCGCCGATCGCCAGTACTTCGTACGGCGGCACCAGCGGCCTGTTGTCGACCAGTATCGCGTCACCGGCGGCCCTGATCGCCGAGAGCGACGTCAGCCGCTGCCCGTTGATCGAGATCGCTTCGGCCCCGGACTGCCACAGCCCGTTGACGATCTTCTGCAGGTCATGGTCGCGCAGCCGGCCGGTATCCGAGAAACCGGTGTTCTCGCGCGGCTTGGAACCGTTGCCCGTGGACGCGCCCTTCGCGTCGTCCACCGTCAGTTTGATCCCGGGCCCGCGCACCTCCGTGGCCCCGGACAGCAGGGCCACGAGCTGGCCCTGGTCACCGCCGTGCTGCTTGAGCGCCTCGCGCTGCCGGTCGGCGACGGCGCCCCGCAGCCTCTCGATGTCCCGCTCCAGGCCGTCCGCGTGCGCGTCGGCCCGGTCGACCCGGTCGATGAGCTCCTGACGCTCCTTGGCCAGCACCGGCGCGGCAACCCGCGCCTGCGCCGCACCCAGCGTGACGACCATCGCGGCGAGCACCAGCCCGGCGGCGAGGCCCAGTTTGGCCTTGAGCGTGCGCGGCAGGCCCGCCGTGCCGTCCGACTCGCGCCGGGCGGAGGCCTCCGCGTAGCCCTCGTCGAGACTGTGGTCCATCACGTGCGTCAGCAGCGACATGGAAGCGTCCGGGCGCGCGGGAGGCGACGCCGAACTCCGGTTGTGGGGCGGCTGCGACATGCCGCACATCGTCGCATGTCGGCACCGCACACGCCGAATGCGCCCGTCCGGTGGGCCGGGCGGGGGCTTCACCCCGCCCGGCCCACCGGACTTGTGTACCTATGGCGTTCCGGCTGATCTATCGCGTTCCGGCGGACCTATCGCGTTCCGTACGTGGTGCTCAGTGCCCGGCTCCGTCCACCACCGCTGCCCAGCTGTCCAGCAGCGCCTGCGCGGAGGCGTCGTCGGGACCTTCGGCCCACACGTGGGTGACCGCCTCCGCGGGGTCCGGCAGCACCAGCGCCCACCGCCCGTCGGCCTCGACCACCCGTACCCCGTCCGTGGTGTCCACCTGCCGGTCACCGGCCGCTTCCACGACCCGCCGCATGACGAGCCCCTTCACCGCCCACGGGGTCGGCACGTCCCGCTTGAGCACGTGCGCCCGCGGGATCCGGGCGTCGATCTGGCTCAGCGTGAGCTGCGTCCTCGCCACCAGCCCTATCAGCTGCACGAAGGCCGCCGACCCGTCGAAGACGCTGCTGAACTCCGGGACGATGAAACCGCCCCGCCCGTCGCCGCCGAAGATGGTGTTCTCCGCCCGGCCCACCCGGGTCAGATCGTCGGGCGAGGTCGTCGTCCACTCCACCTGGGTGCCGTGGTACGCCGCCACCTGCTCGGCGATCCGCGTCGTGGTCACCGGCAGCGCCACCTTGCCGCTGCGCTTCTCGGCGGCCACCAGATCGAGCAGCACCAGCAGCGCCCGGTCGTCCTCGATGATCCGCCCGCGCTCGTCGACGAGGGAGATCCGCTCCCCCACCGGGTCGAAGCGCACCCCGAAGGCGGCCCGGGAGGACGCGACGATCTCGCCCAGCCGCACCAGCCCGGCCCGCCGGGATTCGACGGTCTCCGTCGGCCGGGACTCGTCGAGCCCCGGATTGACGGTGAGGGCGTCCACCCCGAGCCGGCCCAGCAGGCTGGGCAGCACGAGCCCGGCGCTGCCGTTGGAGGCGTCCACGACCACCTTGAGACCGGAATCCGCGACCCCGGTGATGTCCACCCGGCGCAGCAGCGAACCGGTGTAGGCGTCGAAGACGCTGCCCGGGAACTGCAGGTCGCCGATCTCGCCGGGGAACGCCCGCCGGTACTCCTGGCGCGCGTACACCCGGTCCAGCTTCCGCTGACCCTGGAGCGAGAGGTCCGCCCCCCGCTCGTCGAGGAACATGATGTCCACCGAGTCCGGCACACCGGGCGAGGTCCGCAGCACGATCCCGCCCGCGCTGCCGCGTGCGGTCTGCTGGCGCGCCACGGGCAGCGGTACGTTTTCCAGGTCGCGGACGTTGATCGCGCTGGCCTGGAGGGCCGAGATCACGGCGCGCTTGAGCGCCCTCGCGCCTCGGGAGTGGTCACGGGCGGTGGTGACCGTCGCCCCCTTCTTCAGGGTCGTCGCGTACGCGCCTGCGAGCCGGACCACCAGTTCCGGGGTGATCTCCACGTTCAGGATTCCCGAGACCCCACGGGCACCGAACAGATGTGCCTGCCCCCGGGACTCCCAGATCACCGACGTGTTGACGAAGGCGCCCGCCTCGATCGTCTTGAAGGGATAGACCCGCACGTTCCCCTGGATGATCGATTCTTCGCCGACGAGGCACTCGTCACCGATGACGGCCCCGTCCTCGATCCGGGCGGCCCGCATGATGTCGGTGTTCTTGCCGATGACACAGCCCCGGAGGTTGCTGTGCGGGCCGATGTACACGTTGTCGTGCACGACGGCCTTGTGCAGGAACGCGCCGCTCTTGACGACCACGTTCGACCCGATGACGGTGTGCTCACGGATCTCCACACCGGCTTCGACCTTGGCGTAGTCCCCGATGTACAGCGGCCCCCGCAGCAGCGCGTCCGGGCTCACCTCGGCCCCTTCGGCGATCCAGACCCCGGGGGAGATCTCGAAGCCGTCCATGTCGACCTGGACCTTGCCCTCGAGCACGTCGGCCTGGGCCTTGACGTAGCTCTCGTGGGTGCCGACGTCCTCCCAGTAGCCCTCGGCCACGTAGCCGTAGATGGGCCGGCCTTCCTTCATCAGCTGCGGGAAGACGTCACCGGACCAGTCCACCGATACGTCCGGGCTCACGTAGTCGAAGACCTCGGGCTCCATCACGTAGATGCCCGTATTGATGGTGTCCGAGAACACCTGACCCCAGGTCGGCTTCTCCAGGAAGCGCTCGACCTTGCCTTCCTCGTCCACGATCGTGATGCCGAATTCCAGCGGGTTCGGCACCCGGGTCAGGCACACCGTGACGAGTGCGCCCTTCTCCTTGTGGAAGGCGATGAGGTCGGTGAGGTCGAAGTCCGTGAGCGCGTCGCCGGAGATGACCAGGAAGGTGTCGTCCTTCAAGGCCTCCTCGGCGTTCTTCACACTGCCGGCGGTCCCGAGTGGCTTCTCCTCGTTGGCATAGGTGAGCTCCATTCCGAGCTCTTCGCCGTCACCGAAGTAGTTCCTGACGAGTGATGCCAGGAATTGCACGGTGACCACGGTCTCGCTGAGCCCGTGCCGCTTGAGCAGCCTGAGCACGTGCTCCATGATGGGCCGGTTGGCCACCGGCAGGAGCGGCTTGGGCATGCTTGAGGTCATGGGACGAAGGCGAGTGCCTTCACCACCAGCCATCACGACGGCCTTCATGTCGGAAAGGTCCTCCTTGAGAGACGGCGTCTTCGCCGACCTCGCCCCTCCCGGACGGTGACTGGACCACTCCTGCGCGTCAGTCAGGCGCCGAGCGAGCTCAATCGGCCGTGGCGTCCGCCTTCACGAGCCGGCGGACTTGCACCACGTAAAGGATTCCTGCCCACCAATAGAGGGTTGTACCCCATCCGGCGAACGCCCATCCGAAAACGGACCCGGTCCAGGCCAACCAGCCCGTCCCTTCACTGACCAGCAAGAAGGGGAAGGCGTACATCAGGTTGAAGGTAGCCGCCTTGCCGAGGAAGTTGACCTGCGGCGGCGGATAGCCGTGGCGGCGCAGGATCCAGACCATCACCAGAAGCATCAGCTCCCGTGCGAGCAGGGCCGCCGTGAGCCAGATCGGCAGAATCCCGCGGTACGTGAGACCGAACAGCGTGGACAGGATGTAGAGCCGGTCTGCAGCCGGATCCAGCAGCCTTCCGAGGTTGCTGATCTGATTCCAGCGCCGGGCCAACTTCCCGTCGAGGTAGTCACTGATCCCGCTGAGCATGAGAACGGCGAGCGCCCAACCGTCGTGCTTGGCCAGGATCAGCCACAGGAACAAGGGTACGCCGGCAAGGCGAGCCATGCTCAGGATGTTCGGAATGGTGAAAATTCGGTCGGTCTGAACCCGAGTCTCCTGGACCTCCACCCGGGGGCCTCCACTGACTGTAGAAAAAGCGTCGAACGATGCCCCCTGACCCTACAGGAGGCGTCCGACCGGGCCGTAAACGCAGAAGAGCCCCGTACCAGTTCCCTGGTACGGGGCTCTTCTACAATGATTGTTCGGCGGCGTCCTACTCTCCCACAGGGTCCCCCCTGCAGTACCATCGGCGCTGAAAGGCTTAGCTTCCGGGTTCGGAATGTAAACCGGGCGTTTCCCTAACGCTATGACCACCGAAACACTATGAAGTTAACCAACCGGATATGAACACAGTTCGTTACTTCAGAACTAACACAGTGGACGCGAGCAACTGAGGACAAGCCCTCGGCCTATTAGTACCAGTCAGCTCCACCCGTTACCGGGCTTCCACATCTGGCCTATCAACCCAGTCGTCTACTGGGAGCCTTACCCTCTCAAGGAGGTGGGAATACTCATCTTGAAGCAGGCTTCCCGCTTAGATGCTTTCAGCGGTTATCCCTCCCGAACGTAGCCAACCAGCCATGCCCTTGGCAGGACAACTGGCACACCAGAGGTTCGTCCGTCCCGGTCCTCTCGTACTAGGGACAGCCCTTCTCAATATTCCTACGCGCACAGCGGATAGGGACCGAACTGTCTCACGACGTTCTAAACCCAGCTCGCGTACCGCTTTAATGGGCGAACAGCCCAACCCTTGGGACCGACTCCAGCCCCAGGATGCGACGAGCCGACATCGAGGTGCCAAACCATCCCGTCGATATGGACTCTTGGGGAAGATCAGCCTGTTATCCCCGGGGTACCTTTTATCCGTTGAGCGACGGCGCTTCCACAAGCCACCGCCGGATCACTAGTCCCGACTTTCGTCCCTGCTCGACCCGTCGGTCTCACAGTCAAGCTCCCTTGTGCACTTACACTCAACACCTGATTGCCAACCAGGCTGAGGGAACCTTTGGGCGCCTCCGTTACTTTTTGGGAGGCAACCGCCCCAGTTAAACTACCCATCAGACACTGTCCCTGATCCGGATCACGGACCGAGGTTAGACATCCAGCACGACCAGAGTGGTATTTCAACGGCGACTCCACCATGACTGGCGTCACAGCTTCAAAGTCTCCCACCTATCCTACACAAGCCGAACCGAACACCAATATCAAACTATAGTAAAGGTCCCGGGGTCTTTCCGTCCTGCTGCGCGAAACGAGCATCTTTACTCGTAGTGCAATTTCACCGGGCCTATGGTTGAGACAGTCGAGAAGTCGTTACGCCATTCGTGCAGGTCGGAACTTACCCGACAAGGAATTTCGCTACCTTAGGATGGTTATAGTTACCACCGCCGTTTACTGGCGCTTAAGTTCTCAGCTTCGCCACACCGAAATGTGACTAACCGGTCCCCTTAACGTTCCAGCACCGGGCAGGCGTCAGTCCGTATACATCGCCTTACGGCTTCGCACGGACCTGTGTTTTTAGTAAACAGTCGCTTCTCGCTGGTCTCTGCGGCCACCCCCAGCTCACGGAGTAAATCCGATCACCAGTGATGGCCCCCCTTCTCCCGAAGTTACGGGGGCATTTTGCCGAGTTCCTTAACCATAGTTCACCCGAACGCCTCGGTATTCTCTACCTGACCACCTGAGTCGGTTTAGGGTACGGGCCGCCATGAAACTCGCTAGAGGCTTTTCTCGACAGCATAGGATCATCCACTTCACCACAATCGGCTCGGCATCAGGTCTCAGCCTTATATGAGGGACGGATTTGCCTACCCCTCGGCCTACACCCTTACCCCGGGACTACCACCGCCCGGGCTGGACTACCTTCCTGCGTCACCCCATCGCTTACCTACTACAAGTCTGGTTCGTCGGCTCCACCACTTTCCTTTCCCCGAAGGGTCCGGAACGGCTTCACGGACTTAGCATCGCCTGATTCGATATTGGGCGTTTCAAAGCGGGTACCGGAATATCAACCGGTTGTCCATCGACTACGCCTGTCGGCCTCGCCTTAGGTCCCGACTTACCCTGGGCAGATCAGCTTGACCCAGGAACCCTTAGTCAATCGGCGCACACGTTTCTCACGTGTGTATCGCTACTCATGCCTGCATTCTCACTCGTGAACCGTCCACAACTAGCTTCCGCTGCTGCTTCACCCGGCACACGACGCTCCCCTACCCATCACAGCGGGCGTTGGCCCTATTGCTGCAATGACACGACTTCGGCGGTACGCTTGAGCCCCGCTACATTGTCGGCGCGGAATCACTTGACCAGTGAGCTATTACGCACTCTTTCAAGGGTGGCTGCTTCTAAGCCAACCTCCTGGTTGTCTCTGCGACTCCACATCCTTTCCCACTTAGCGTACGCTTAGGGGCCTTAGTCGATGCTCTGGGCTGTTTCCCTCTCGACCATGGAGCTTATCCCCCACAGTCTCACTGCCACGCTCTCACTTACCGGCATTCGGAGTTTGGCTAAGGTCAGTAACCCGGTAGGGCCCATCGCCTATCCAGTGCTCTACCTCCGGCAAGAAACACGTGACGCTGCACCTAAATGCATTTCGGGGAGAACCAGCTATCACGGAGTTTGATTGGCCTTTCACCCCTAACCACAGGTCATCCCCCAGGTTTTCAACCCTGGTGGGTTCGGTCCTCCACGAAGTCTTACCTCCGCTTCAACCTGCCCATGGCTAGATCACTCCGCTTCGGGTCTAGAGCGTGCAACTCAATCGCCCTATTCGGACTCGCTTTCGCTACGGCTTCCCCACACGGGTTAACCTCGCTACACACCGCTAACTCGCAGGCTCATTCTTCAAAAGGCACGCAGTCACGACCGTTATTCCGAAGAATAACGGCGACGCTCCCACGGCTTGTAGGCACACGGTTTCAGGTACTATTTCACTCCGCTCCCGCGGTACTTTTCACCATTCCCTCACGGTACTATCCGCTATCGGTCACCAGGGAATATTTAGGCTTAGCGGGTGGTCCCGCCAGATTCACACGGGATTTCTCGGGCCCCGTGCTACTTGGGAGATTCTTAAGCAAGCCGCTGATGTTTCGTCTACGGGGGTCTTACCCTCTACGCCGGACCTTTCGCATGTCCTTCGACTACATCAACGGTTTCTGACTCGCCGACCGGCCGGCAGACCGATCAAAAGAATTCCCACAACCCCGCATGCGCAACCCCTGCCGGGTATCACACGCATACGGTTTGGCCTGATCCGGTTTCGCTCGCCACTACTCCCGGAATCACGGTTGTTTTCTCTTCCTGCGGGTACTGAGATGTTTCACTTCCCCGCGTTCCCTCCACACTGCCTATGTGTTCAGCAGTGGGTGACAGCCCATGACGACTGCCGGGTTTCCCCATTCGGACACCCCCGGATCAAAGCTCAGTTGGCAGCTCCCCGGGGCCTATCGCGGCCTCTCACGTCCTTCATCGGTTCCTGGTGCCAAGGCATCCACCGTGCGCCCTTAAAAACTTGGCCTACAGATGCTCGCGTCCACTGTGTAGTTCTCAAGCAACGACCAGCCACCCATCACCCCACCAGACAAGCTGGCGAGTTCACTGGGGCCGGCATCGCAGAAGGCATGACCTTACGGCCGTACCCTCAGATACCCAACAACGTGCCAAGCACGATCCCCCGTCAGTGACTCACTTTCCACGCCGAAGCAGTACTTGTGATCCATCCAGGAAACCGTGCCAACTAATCAACGTTCCACCCTGAGCTGACCGTGCAGAACGTTTGTCTGCAATCGGTACTGTGCTCCTTAGAAAGGAGGTGATCCAGCCGCACCTTCCGGTACGGCTACCTTGTTACGACTTCGTCCCAATCGCCAGTCCCACCTTCGACAGCTCCCTCCCTTACGGGTTGGGCCACCGGCTTCGGGTGTTACCGACTTTCGTGACGTGACGGGCGGTGTGTACAAGGCCCGGGAACGTATTCACCGCAGCAATGCTGATCTGCGATTACTAGCAACTCCGACTTCATGGGGTCGAGTTGCAGACCCCAATCCGAACTGAGACCGGCTTTTTGAGATTCGCTCCACCTCACGGTATCGCAGCTCATTGTACCGGCCATTGTAGCACGTGTGCAGCCCAAGACATAAGGGGCATGATGACTTGACGTCGTCCCCACCTTCCTCCGAGTTGACCCCGGCGGTCTCCTGTGAGTCCCCATCACCCCGAAGGGCATGCTGGCAACACAGGACAAGGGTTGCGCTCGTTGCGGGACTTAACCCAACATCTCACGACACGAGCTGACGACAGCCATGCACCACCTGTATACCGACCACAAGGGGGGCACTATCTCTAATGCTTTCCGGTATATGTCAAGCCTTGGTAAGGTTCTTCGCGTTGCGTCGAATTAAGCCACATGCTCCGCTGCTTGTGCGGGCCCCCGTCAATTCCTTTGAGTTTTAGCCTTGCGGCCGTACTCCCCAGGCGGGGAACTTAATGCGTTAGCTGCGGCACCGACGACGTGGAATGTCGCCAACACCTAGTTCCCAACGTTTACGGCGTGGACTACCAGGGTATCTAATCCTGTTCGCTCCCCACGCTTTCGCTCCTCAGCGTCAGTAATGGCCCAGAGATCCGCCTTCGCCACCGGTGTTCCTCCTGATATCTGCGCATTTCACCGCTACACCAGGAATTCCGATCTCCCCTACCACACTCTAGCTAGCCCGTATCGAATGCAGACCCGAGGTTAAGCCTCGGGCTTTCACATCCGACGTGACAAGCCGCCTACGAGCTCTTTACGCCCAATAATTCCGGACAACGCTTGCGCCCTACGTATTACCGCGGCTGCTGGCACGTAGTTAGCCGGCGCTTCTTCTGCAGGTACCGTCACTTTCGCTTCTTCCCTGCTGAAAGAGGTTTACAACCCGAAGGCCGTCATCCCTCACGCGGCGTCGCTGCATCAGGCTTTCGCCCATTGTGCAATATTCCCCACTGCTGCCTCCCGTAGGAGTCTGGGCCGTGTCTCAGTCCCAGTGTGGCCGGTCGCCCTCTCAGGCCGGCTACCCGTCGTCGCCTTGGTGGGCCATTACCCCACCAACAAGCTGATAGGCCGCGGGCTCATCCTTCACCGCCGGAGCTTTTAACCCCCGCCCATGCAGGCAGGAGTGTTATCCGGTATTAGACCCCGTTTCCAGGGCTTGTCCCAGAGTGAAGGGCAGATTGCCCACGTGTTACTCACCCGTTCGCCACTAATCCACCCCGAAGGGCTTCATCGTTCGACTTGCATGTGTTAAGCACGCCGCCAGCGTTCGTCCTGAGCCAGGATCAAACTCTCCATGAATGTTTACCCGTAATCGGGTGCACACGCACTTAGAGCGGGACAGTCATGTCGGAATAAGACCGACCGTCCACTGCGTCCTCGCTGTGTAATTGCCTGCAAGCATCACGGCAGAACCGCGACCTCACAGGTCTTTTTTCAAAGGAACCTCATCCACCGAGGTGGACGGGGTATCAACTTTTTGGCGTTGATTTTTGGCACGCTGTTGAGTTCTCAAGGAACGGACGCTTCCTTTGTACTAACCCCTGCGGGCTTTCCTCCGGGCGCTTCCTTCGTTCTGTTCTTGCGTTTCCGACTCTATCAGAGTCAGTCTCGCTTGTTTTCCGCCTTCTAGGTCCTGCGCTTTCGCGCTTTTCCCTTTCCGGCGAGTCCGACTCTATCAGTCCTTTTCCCGCTCCCTGACCACTCTCCGTTTTGCCGAAATGGGCACGCGGAAAGAAGTCGAGATGCAAGATCAGTAAGAAAGAGGAGGAGTCCCGTCCATCAGCCGTTCGCGAAATGTTCACGCGGGGCTTCCTGGCGGGAGTCTCGACAGTACAGGTCCGCCGGTGCCCAAGCAAATCGATTCAGGCGTATGGTCTAGTCCACCGGTCTAGTCCACTAGTCTCCGTGCCGAAGGACCAGTCCGGATCAGGACTAACACCGGGCGAAACCGAACATCTCGTGACTTATCCTTCTGAAGAGTACGCCGTTCGCGACAGGTAGTGACGGCGACACGAAGAAGCCCCACCCCTGGGAGGCCCCCATGACCAGCGTGACGTCCCCACTCGCCGGGCGCGCCATCGGACTCGCGGCAGTGCCCGATCCGGTGTTCTCCGGCGCGATGGTGGGACCGGGCACCGCCATTGATCCCGTACGTGAGCCCTCGGAGGCGGTGTCCCCGGTAGATGGTGTGATCGTCTCCCTCCACCCGCACGCGTACGTAGTAGTGGACGGTGAGGGCCACGGCGTCCTCACCCACCTCGGGATCGACACCGTTCAGCTCAACGGCGAGGGCTTCGAGCTGCTCGTCAGCAAGGGCGACACCGTGAGCCGCGGCCAGGCCGTCATCCGCTGGAACCCTGCTGCGGTCGAGGCCGCCGGGAAGTCCCCCATCTGCCCCATCGTGGCCCTTGAGGCGACTCCCGACTCCCTTTCCGACGTCGTCGAGTCCGGCGACGTCAAAGCTGACGACGCTCTCTTCAGCTGGCAGTGACGCGTCCGCCTGCAAAGGCGAGTCGGACATCCACCGCGACGGCTGAAGTCGTCGCTCTATCGGAGACGGTGAAATGGAGACAACGCTGCGAGGCGTCGGCGTGAGCCACGGTGTGGCGATCGGCGAGGTTCGGCACATGGGTACGGCGGTTCTCGAGCCGCCGGCTAAGCAGATCAACGCGGACGAGGCGGAGCGCGAACAGGGGCGCGCCCGTCAGGCCGTGGACGCTGTTGCGGCCGACCTGATCGCGCGCGGCCAGCTGGCCGGCGGCGAGGCTCAGCACGTGCTCGAGGCTCAGGCCATGATCGCTCAGGACCCTGAGCTGATGGCCGACGTCGACCGTCGGATCGCCGTGGGCAGCACCGCCGAGCGCGGTGTGTACGACGCCTTCTCCCAGTACCGCGAGCTGCTCGCGGGCGCCGGCGAGTACATGGCCGGCCGCGTGGCCGACCTGGACGACGTGCGCAACCGCATCGTCGCGCGCCTGCTCGGCGTGCCGATGCCGGGTGTGCCGGACAGTGACGAGCCGTACGTGCTGATCGCGCGGGACCTCGCTCCCGCCGACACCGCTCTGCTCGACCCGGCGCTCGTGCTCGGTTTCGTGACCGAGGAAGGCGGCCCGACCAGCCACAGCGCGATCCTCGCGCGGGCGCTGGGCGTGCCGGCCATCGTGGCGCTGCCGGGCGCCGGCGAGATCGCCGAGGGCACCCTCATCGCCGTCGACGGCAGCACGGGTGACCTGTTCGTGGACCCGTCGCCCGAGAAGCGCGCCGAGCTGGAGGCCGCGGCCGCCGAGCGCAAGGCCGCTCTCTCCGCGTCGTCGGGCCCGGGTGCGACGTCCGACGGTCACAAGGTGCCGCTGCTGGCCAACATCGGCGGTCCCGCCGACGTGCCGGCGGCCGTCGAGGCCGGGGCCGAGGGTGTGGGCCTGTTCCGCACCGAGTTCCTCTTCCTGGACGACAGCAAGAAGGCGCCGACCGAGGAGAAGCAGGTCGAGTCGTACCGCAAGGTGCTCGAGGCCTTCCCCGAGGGTCGTGTCGTCGTACGCGTCCTGGACGCCGGCGCGGACAAGCCGCTGGACTTCCTGACCCCGGCCGACGAGCCGAACCCGGCTCTGGGTGTCCGTGGTCTGCGCTCGCTGCTCGACCACCCGGACGTGCTGCGTACGCAGCTCACCGCGCTGGCCAAGGCCTCCGCGGGGCTGCCGGTCTACCTCGAGGTCATGGCCCCGATGGTGGCGGACCGGATCGACGCCAAGGCGTTCGCGGACGCGTGCCGCGAGGCCGGTCTGCAGGCGAAGTTCGGCGCGATGGTGGAGATCCCCTCCGCCGCGCTGCGGGCGCGCTCGATCCTGCAGGAGGTCGAGTTCCTGTCGCTGGGCACCAACGACCTCGCGCAGTACGCCTTCGCGGCCGACCGCCAGGTCGGTGCCGTCTCGCGACTGCAGGACCCGTGGCAGCCCGCGCTGCTCGACCTGATCGCCATGTCGGCCGACGCCGCCAAGGCCGAGGGCAAGAGCTGCGGTGTCTGTGGCGAGGCCGCTTCCGACCCGCTGCTGGCCTGTGTGCTGACGGGTCTGGGTGTCACCTCCCTGTCGATGGGTGCCGCTTCGATTCCCTACGTCCGGGCGACGCTCGCCAAGTACACCCTCGCGCAGTGCGAGCGTGCGGCTGCCGCCGCCCGTGCCGCGGACAGTGCCGAGGAGGCCCGTGTGGCCGCCCAGGCGGTGCTGTCCGGCGAGTAGGACGGGAGGGCCACCGCGCCCGACTGTGTCCGTTTCGATCGAGGGGCCTTCGCCGGTGGCGAGGGCCCCTCGGCCGTTTCCGGGTCCCCACCCGTTCGGGTCAGTGGTGCGGCCCCGATTCGTCCACTTCGTACCCGGGGAGGTATTCGACCCCTGGTTCCGGGGCCACGGGGTCTCCGGTGTCGGCGTCGGTGCAGTAGGCGTTGAAGACGGCCGCCGCGGAGAGGGGTACCAGGCGGCCGCGGTCCAGGCGCCAGCCGTGGACGCGGTCCCGGTGTCCTTCGGTGGCGCTGCGCAGGACCAGTCCCCCGGGTCCGCCGAGGGCCAGGCCCGCGGCGAGGACGGTCACGAAGTCGAGGCCCTCGCGGCCCTCGATCTCCGGCGGGCCCTCGGGGCTCGTGTCCGCGTGGAGCACGGCCACGAGCTGTTCGGTCTCGGTGGGGACGCTGCACACCAGGTGGTGGTGGCCGGGGCCGGCCCGTCGCACCAGGTGTTCCAGTGCGCCGGCGGCCCGTTCGAAGGAGGCCGTCCCGATGTCCTCCCCGCAGTCGGCGCAGCCGCCCACGCCCGCGAGCAGCGTGGTGGCGTACTCCCAGGTGGCCTGTCGGACGGCCTCGTCGACGAGGAGCGGGACCAGCTCGTCGATGGGCTGGCCCG
This sequence comes from Streptomyces sp. NBC_00454, assembly GCF_041434015.1. Lineage (GTDB taxonomy): Bacteria > Actinomycetota > Actinomycetes > Streptomycetales > Streptomycetaceae > Streptomyces. The sequence goes on from NZ_CP107907.1 coordinate 1,180,582, forward strand.
CGTACGGGAGGCCGGGGCCCGTGGCGGCCAGTTCGGCGGTGAAGCGGGTCCGGGCCGCGGGCGTGTCCGGGTCGATCCCGTGCTCCGTGCAGAAGTCGGCGTACTCCTCGGGATCGAAGAGGGTCACGGTGGTGTGGATGCCCTGAGCCGCGAGGGAGCGGAGCAGGCCGTCGATCTGGTCCAGGTAGTCGCGGTGGTCTTCGAAGGTGAAGCTGCGGTATCCGCGCATGGCCGCGAAGTCCCCGGCGTCGGCCAGGAGGCCGACGGTTCCGGGGACTTCGCGGCGCAGTGTGCGGCGCCTGCCGGCGCGGACGCCGCGAGCGGTACGGGCGGGCCGTCCCGCGGTGGCGCTGGTCCTGCTGTCGTTCGAGCGTGGCATCGGGTCCCCCTGAGTGGCGCTATCGCTTGCTCACTCAGAGTAATCAGAGCCACTGACAGTGACCTCCGGGCTCAGCGCCGGGTGCGGGCGAGCTCCTCGTAGAAGCGCAGGAGGTCGAGGTTGTCGACCGAGCCGGGATTGACGGCCTTGTCCATGGGGGCGCCCTGGAGGAGGCGCTTGACCGGGACCTCGATGCGCTTGCCGGTCAGGGTGTGCGGGACGCCCGGGACCTCGATGATCTCGTCGGGGACGTGGCGCGGGGAGAGCTCCTCGCGGATCGTCGCCTTGATCCGGGCGCGGAGGTCCTCGTCGAGGACCGCGCCGGGTACGAGGTGGACGAAGAGCGGCATCCAGTAGCCGCCGTTCGGCTCCTCCAGGCCGATGACCAGGGATTCCTTGATCTCCGGGAGCCGTTCCACGGCCTCGTAGATATCGGCCGAGCCCATCCGGACGCCCTGGCGGTTCAGGGTGGAGTCGGAGCGGCCGTGGATGACCACGGAGCCGTGGTCGGTGATCGTGATCCAGTCACCGTGGCGCCAGACGCCCGGGAACATCTCGAAGTAGCTGTCGCGGTAGCGGCTGCCGTCCGGGTCGTTCCAGAAGCGGATCGGCATCGACGGCATGGGGTTGGTGACCACGAGCTCGCCGACCTCGCCGATGACGGGCTTCCCCGACGGGTCCCAGGCCTGGAGGTCCGTGCCCAGGCAGGCGGCCTGGAGCTCGCCGATGTGGACCGGGAGGGTGGGTACGGCGCCGGCGAAGCAGCTGCAGACGTCGGTGCCGCCGCTGACGGAGGCGATCCAGAGGTCCTCGGCCACCTCGTCGTGCAGCCAGCGGAAGCCGTCGGGCGGCAGCGGGGAGCCGGTGGTCGCCACGCACTTGACCGCGGACAGGTCGAAGTCCCGGGACGGATGGACTTCGGCCTTCCGGCAGGCCATCACGTAGGCGGCGGAAGTCCCGTACAGAGTGGCTTTGGTCCGCTCCGCGATGCGCCATTGGGCACCGGTGTCGGGGAATCCCGGGCTGCCGTCGTAGAGCACGACGGTGGTGCCGGTGAGCAGGCCGGAGACGAGGAAGTTCCACATCATCCAGCCGGTGGAGGTGTACCAGAAGAACCGGTCCCCGGGACCGAGGTCGCAGTGGAGGCCGATCTGCTTGAGGTGTTCCAGGAGGATGCCGCCCTGGGACTGGACGATCGCCTTGGGCAGGCCGGTGGTCCCGGAGGAGTAGAGGACCCAGAGCGGGTGGTCGAAGGGGACCGGCTCGAAGACGGGCTCCGCGTCTCCCGCCGTGAGGGCCGACCAGTCCAGGGCTCCGGCGGGGGCCGGCGTGCCGAGGAGCGGGATGTGGACCACGGCGCGCAGCGAGGGGAGCTCGGCGCGAAGCTCGGCGACGGTGTCGCGGCGGTCGTGCTCCTTGCCGCCGTAGCGGTAGCCGTCGACGGTGAAGAGGACGACCGGTTCGACCTGCTGGAAGCGGTCCAGGACGCTGCGGGCGCCGAAATCGGGGGCGCAGGAGGTCCAGACTCCGCCGACCGCGGCGGTGGCGAGGAGCGCGGTGACGGCTTCGGGGATGTTGGGGAGGTAGCCGCTGACCCGGTCGCCGGGGCGTACGCCCAGCGCCCGCAGTTCGGCGGCGAGTGCGCCGACCTGGCGGCGGAGCTCGGCCCAGGTGACGGGGGTGGGCTCGTGGGTCTCGTCCACGTGGAGCAGGGCCGCGTCGGCGGCGCGTGCGGGGTCCTCGGCGGCGCGCAGGGCGTGCTCGGCGTAGTTGAGGGTGGCGCCGGGGAACCAGTGTGCGCCGGGCATGGACCGGTCGGCGAGGACGGACTGGTACGGGGTGGTGAAGCGGACGTCGAACCATTCGGCGACGGCCTGCCAGAAGGTGTCGAGCTCGTCGACGGACCAGCTGTGCAGGGCCGGGTAGCCGCCGTCGGCGGGGGCGCCGTGGTGTTCGGCGGCCCAGGCCTGGAAGGCGGTGATCCGGGCCGCGGCGATCCGGTCGGGGCCCGGGGACCAGAGGGGCTCGGAGGGGGTGGCTGCTGCGGTCATGCGTCGGCTCCCGGTCACGTCTGCGGCTCGCGCTTCGTGGGCGTGTCGTGTCGGCTGGTGTGTCGTGTGGTGCTGCTGTGGTGCGTCTTGTGGTGTTCGTACGGTGTCACCGCGCGCGGGGTGGGAGCGCGGAGGCACACAGGGACGATGCCATGTGATCGACATCCGCACCAGAGCCGTCATCGGCGGTCGGTCGTGATCCTTTTGAGAGTGAACGGCAGTTGAACGCAGCCTTCTCGGGCAGGTGCCGGTGGCAGGGTGGGCGCCATGGACGGTCGTGAGCTGGTACGTGCGGTGAAGGAGCTCGGCAGCGAGCGGGGGCGGCGCGCCTGGCGCTCGGCCTGGCGCAACCGGCGCGTGGACAGGGAGGGGCTCGCACCCCGGGGCGCGGAGCGGGCGCGGGTGCCGGGTCTGCTGACCGGTACGGAGCCCCGGCCGGGCGGGGGCGTGCTGCGGTTCACCCGTTCGGAGCTGCTGGTACGGGTCACCGCGGGCGGGGCGGTGTTCTGGGGCTGGGACGGGGCCGCGCCCACCCCCTCGTACGCGGTGGTCGGCAACGGGCCGGAGGCCGATCCGCGCGCGGTGCTGGAACCGGACACCGGGGGCGGCTGGCGGGTGGTCTCCGAGCGGGTGACCGTCGCGGTGTCCCGGCACGGGGCGGTGGAGGTGCGCACCCCGGGCGGGACGGTGCTGCGCCGCGAGCTCCCGCCGCGCTGGTGGGAACCGGTGGAGGGCGGCGGCGGGCACGGAGCCCGGTGGCTGCTGCGCAGCGAGGTCCCGGCGGACGCGCGGGTGTTCGGTCTCGGCGGGCGGGCGGCAGGGCCCCGGCTCAGGGACGGCTCCTACCGGCTGTGGAACACCGACCCGAAGCACGGGTTCGGCCTGACCGGGGATCCGCTGTACATCACGATGCCGGTGCAGCTGGTGGTGGCGGACGCCGGCACGCACCTGGTGTTCCACGACAACACCTGGGACGGGCGGGTGGTGTTGCGGGAGGGCGAGGAGGGGGCCGGTTCGGGTGCGGACCGGCCGGGGAGCTGCGAGCTGCGCATGGAGGGCGGTCCGCTGCGCTGCTGGGTGCTGGTGGGCCCGCCCGCGCGGGTGCTGCAGGGCTGGTCGGGGCTGACGGGCGGCGCGGCCGTGCCGCCGGAGTGGGCGCTGGGGTACCAGCACGCGCGGTGGGGGTTCGGGGACGCGGCGCAGGTGCGCCGGATCGTGGCCGGGTACGCGGATCGGGGCCTGCCGCTCTCGGCCGTCCATCTGGACATCGACCACTACGACGGCCACCGGGTCTTCACCGTGGACCGCGAGCGGTTCCCCGATCTGCCGGGGCTGGCCGCCGAGTTGGCGGAGGGCGGCGTACGCCTGGTCTCGATCGTCGACCCGGCGGTGAAGGCGGGCGATCCCGTGCACGCCTCGGGTCTGGAGGTCGGCGAGCACGGGGCCTTCGTACGGGACGCGGCGGGGCGGGAGGTCCGCGGCGAGGTGTGGCCGGGCGAGTGCGCGTACCCGGACTTCACCGATCCGGCCGCGCGGAAGTGGTGGGGCGGGCTCTACGGGGAACGGCTCGCGCAGGGCTTCGCCGGGGTGTGGCACGACATGAACGAGCCGGTCTCCTTCGCCCCGTTCGGGGACCGGACGCTCCCCCGTTCGGCGCGGCACGTCCTGGACGGGGCGGGCGGGGACCACCGGGCCGCGCACAACGTGTACGCCCTGGGGATGGCGCGGGCCGGCTGGGAGGGACTGGTGCGACTGCGCCCGGCCGAGCGGCCGTTCCTCTTCTCCAGGTCGGGGTGGGCGGGCATGCAGCGGTACGGGGGCACGTGGTCGGGGGACGTGGAGAGCAGCTGGGACGGGCTGCGGGCCTCGCTGGCGCTGGTCCTGGGGCTCGGACTGTGCGGGGTGCCGTACTCGGGCCCCGACGTCGGCGGCTTCTGGGGTTCTCCCTCACCGGAGTTGTACTTGCGGTGGCTGCAACTGGGCTCGTACCTGCCGCTGTTCCGGACGCACTCGGCGATCTTCGCGGGGCGGCGCGAGCCGTGGGAGTTCGGCGAAAAAACGACGGAGGCGGCCCGGGCCGTGTTGCTGGAACGGGAGCGGCTGCGCCCCTACTTCGTGACGCTGGCCCATCTGGCGCGGCGGACGGGAGCCCCGTACGTGCGGCCGCTGTGGTGGGGGACGCCGGAGGACCGGGCGCTGCGGGACTGCGAGGACGCGTTCCTGCTGGGCGACGCGCTGCTGGTGGCTCCGGTGCTGGAGTGCGGCTCGGACCGGCGGGCGGTGCGGCTGCCGCGCGGCCGGTGGTACGACACGGCGACGGGCGCGGCCCACGAGGGTCCGGGCCAGGTGCTGCTGGACGCCCCGGCGGACCGGATTCCGGTGCTGGCCCGGGCGGGCTCGCTCCTGCCGGTCGGCGCGGCCGACGGGTCGGTGGTCCTGGAGGCCTGGGCCCCGGCGCGGGGCCGTACCGGCGGTGGGCTGGTGGTCCGCGATCCGGGGCCGGGCTTCGAGCCGGGCGAGGTGGAGCGGTACACCGTGCGCTGGGCGGGGGACGCGGTGGTGGTGGAGGACGAGGCGGGCGCGCCGGTGGAGGGCGTGGTGGTGCGGGGGCTCTGACGGCGGACCGGGTCCGCCGCGGGCGGCGCCGAAGTGCGGCGCTCCCGCGGCGGAACCGGGCCCTGCTAGCCGTCGATGCGGTGCGTGGTCCAGAACGAGGTCAGGTCCGTGGTCGTGGCGGCCTGGGCGGCCGCCTTGAACTCGGCCGTGGTCGAGACTCCGTACCAGTGCGAAGTGGCGTAGTCCTTCAGGAGCTTGGCCATGGCCGTGTCGCCGAGGACGCGCCGCAGGTCGTGCAGGGCGCACTTGCCGTAGCCGTAGACGACGGTGGAGTAGCGGGACGAGTGGGCGTCCCAGTAGGCCATCGAGTTGGTGATCTTCTCGGCCGACGAGGCCCAGGAGACGCTGTTCCAGCAGCTCGCGCCGGTCTTGTTCTGCGCGAGGTCGGTGGCGTAGTCGGTGAACGACTCGTCCAGCCAGGGGCTGGTGTACTCGTCGTCGCCGACGATGCCGTACCACCACTGGTGGGCGATCTCGTGGGTGAGGGCCGTGGTGCTGACCAGGTCGAGGACGAACCCGGGGTACTCCATGCCGCCGAACCAGTAGTTGTTGTCGATGACCGCGTCCAGCTCGCCGTACGGGTAGGCCCCGAACCGGGCGGAGTGGGCGTCCACCGCGGACTTCGCGGTGGTGAGCATCGACTGCGAGTCGGAGGCGCTGATGCCCGAGACGGAGTAGATGTTGACGGGGGTGCCGGAGGCCGAGGTGCCGGAGATCTTGCTGAACGGGCCGGCCGCCCAGGCGAAGTCACGGACCTTGGTGGCGGTGGCGGTGGTGACCGTGCGCCCGCTGGTTCCCGGCGTGTCGACCGAGGCGCCCGTGGCCGGCACCAGCAGGGAGGTGGGGTGGTCCAGGGTCACGTTGAAGTCGGAGGCCAGTGAGTAGAACGACTCGCCGTTGTTCGTGTACGGGTCCAGGTGCCAGCCCGCTCCGTCCCGGACCGCGAGCACCGGCAGGGCGTTGCCGACCATGCTGAAGGCCCCGTCGTAGCCGAACCGGTCGGCGCCGCTGGGGACGGTGATCCCCAGGTCGAAGCCGATCGTGGCGCTCTGTCCCTGTGCCAGCGGCGTCGGCAGGGTGATCTGGAGGGCGGTGCAGCCGACGGACAGCGCGCCCGCGGTGCCGCCGGTGACGTTGGTGACGGCGATCGGCATGGCGGAGCAGGTGCCGTGGTAGTTGTCCCACAGCCTCAGGTACACCTCGCTGAGGGCGGTGGCCGAGGCGTTGGTGAAGCTCGCGCTCTCGTGGCCGGTCCAGCCGGTGCCGCTGGCGTTGCTGCTCAGGTTGACGGTGTACGCGGGCGCGGCCGGGGTGCGCGTGCTGTCCGCGGGCGGGACGGTGCCGCCGGAGGTGTCGAGGGCGATGTCGTCGACGACGAAGCTGGTCTGGAGGCTGGAGTCCTCGGTGCCGGTGAAGGCGACGCTGACGGTCTGGCCCGCGAACGCCGAGACGTCGAAGGACTTCTGGGCGTAGCCGGTGTTCTTGTCGAGGTTCGAGTACGTCGCCAGCGTCGTGGTGCCGATCTTCGCCGTCAGCTTGTCGTACTTCGTGGACGTGGTGGTCTCGGCGGTGCCGATGTGGAGCCAGAACGTCAGGGTGGCGGTGCTGCAGCCGGAGGGGATCGTGACGCTCTGGGAGAGGGTGTCGGTGTGCGTACTGCCGACTCCGTTGAGCCAGGCGAAGTAGGTGCCGCCGTGGGCGGACTGGCCGGCGCGGTTGGTGATCACACTGGTCTGGGACTGGCTCCAGGGTGAAGTACCGCTTTCGAAGCCGCCGTTGCCGACCACTTGGGCCGGCGTGCAGGCGGCGGGTGCGGCCGGGGCCGCTGTCGCCGAGGTGGCGGGCAGTGCGGCGGCGATCAGCGCGGCGATGGCGAAGGCACTCGCGGCGAGGACCTTGTGGGGGGTCGATCTCACACGAAACTCCTTTGAGGCGGCCGGGATTGCGGCCTGCTCGGTGGCTGCCCGGCCGGCCTGGGTGCGCCGGAGGGCAGCCGCGGGGGTGACGGCTGCCGGAAGCCTGGCAGATTTGACCGGGGCATGCCATCAGAGTTCGGTAAAGGTGTTCCTCTCACCGCTCGCCGGACATCGGGGTCGCGCCCCGCTACGCGTACCGGCCCGCGAACCAGTCCTCCGCCGCCCGCGTGTGCAGCGGGAAAGCCAGCGGCTCCGGGCCGCGCAGGACGTGCCAGCCCGTGGTCTCGTCCGTAGGGGCCGACGCCGGCAGGGCGGCGGTCGGGCGGGCGGGGAGGAGGCCGAAGAGGATCAGGTGGCCGGCCGGGGAGCTGTGGGCCGCGGCCAGGGTGACCTCGTGGGCCGGTATCCGGATGCCGGTCTCCTCGCGGAGTTCGCGGACGACCGACGTGCGCCAGTCCTCGCCGAAGTCCATGAACCCGCCGGGCAGGGCCACGCCGCCGAGGGCCGGTTCGATGGTGCGGGTGATGACGACCAGGCCGGTGCCGAGCTCGTCCTCGACGGGGAGGAGGGCCACCGCGACCGGGAGCGGGTTGCGGTAGGCGACGTCGCCGCACGAGGGGCACGTACGGGGCCACTCGGTCGAATCGAACAGCGCTCCACAGGTGGAGCAGTGCGAGTCCCTCAGATGCGCCGGCATGCGGCGATGGTAATCCAAGGGGCATGAGGACGGCTCTCGTTGTGGTCGCCGCGCTTGTCGCGGTCGTTGCAGGAAGTACAGGAAGCGCGCAAAGCGCGAGGAGCGTGGGGGTGGGGGCCGGCGGATCCCCGCCCCCGGCCTCCGGGTTCGCCGTGCTGGCGGAGGTCGATCCGACCATCGGCCAGGACATGCGCTACGCCACCGCGCGCAACTTCACCGGGGCCGTCGTCGACGGCTACGAGGAGCCCGTCTGCCTCCTCGCGCGGCCCGCCGCCCGGGCGCTCTGGCGGGCGCAGCGCGAGGTGCTGCGGCGCGGGTACTCCCTCCTGGTCCACGACTGCTACCGGCCGCAGCGGGCCGTGGACCGGTTCGTGCGCTGGGCCGGGGACCTGGCGGACCAGGGCACGAAGGCGGAGTACTACCCCCGGGTGGACAAGGACCGGCTGATCCCGGAGGGGTACATCGCCGAGAGGTCGGGGCACAGCCGCGGGAGCACGGTGGACCTGACGCTGACCGGCCCCGGCGGGGAGCCCGTGGACATGGGGACCCCCTTCGACCACTTCGATCCGCTCGCGCACACCGACAACCCGCTGGTCACCGGCCCGGCCCGCGAGAACCGCGATCTGCTCGGGCGCGCGCTCGCCGCCCAGGGGTTCGTGAACCTGCCCGAGGAATGGTGGCACTTCACGTACAAACCGGAGGCGTTCCCGGACACGTACTTCGACTTCCCCGTCTCTGTCGCCGCCGTCCACCCCTGAGTACGGTGCCCGGCATGACCTTCAGTTCGTACGATGAGTTCTGGCCCTACTACGTGGCCATGCACTCCCGCGCCGCCACCCGCTGGATCCACCTGACCGGCACCCTCACCGGACTCGCCGTCACCGCCTACGGACTGGCGCGCGGCCGCAGGCGCTACCTCGCCGCGCTCCCCCTCATCGGGTACGGGACGGCCTGGCCCGCGCACTTCCTCATCGAGGGGAACAACCCGGCCACCTTCGGGAATCCGGGCTGGTCGCTGCGCGGGGACGCGCAGATGATCCGGATGATGCTGGCCGGGCGGGATGCGGAGCTGGGCGAGATCGCGCAGAAGTGGCTCGCCGAGAACCGGTGCCCCTAGCGGCATTCCCGTGACAGACTCCTGACGGATCGTCAGATAATCAGGAGTCTGTTTCGGGAGGGGTCTTGGAACGCACACGCACACCCGTCGTCAGCGGATGGTTCACCGGGGACGACGCGGCGGGGGACGCCACGCCCGCCGGCGGCTTCCGGCTGCTCGGCACCCGGTGCACCGCCTGCGCCGCCGTGTTCTTCCCGCGCGAGGACGCGTACTGCCGCAATCCGCACTGCCCCGGCGGCGGCGAGCTCGCCGAGACCGGGCTCTCCCCGCGCGGCCGGATCTGGTCCTACACCGACGGCCGGTACCGGCCGCCCGCGCCGTACGTGTCCGACCCGGACGCGCCCTGGACCCCGTACACCCTGGTCGCCGTGGAGCTGGAGGCCGAGGGGATGGTCGTGCTCGGTCAGACGGTGCCCGGGGTGACGGTCGCCGATCTGGCGGTCGGCATGGAGGTCGAGGTGGTGGGCGGCGTGCTCAACGAGGACCCCGCCACCGCCACCACCTGGACCACCTGGCACTTCCGGCCCGTGGGGGTGACGGAATGAGCGCCTCCGCCGCCGATATCGCCGTCCTCGGGGCCGGTATGCACCCGTGGGGCAAGTGGGGGCGCAGCTTCGTCGAGTACGGGCGGGCCGCCGCCCGGACCGCGCTCGCCGACGCCGGGCTCCAGTGGACCGACGTGCAGTCCATCGTCGGGGCCGACACCGTACGGTCGGGCTACCCCGGCTACGTGGCCGGCGCCACCTTCGCCCAGGCGCTGGGCTGGCAGGGCGCCCGCGTGACCAGCGTGTACGCGGCCTGCGCGTCCGGAGCCCAGGCCATCGGGGCGGCCCGCGCGCAGATCCTGGCCGGGCTGGCCGACGTGGTACTGGTGGTCGGGGCGGACGCCGCGCCCAAGGGGTTCTTCGCCCCGGCGGGCGGGGACCGGCCCGACGACCCGGACTGGCTGCGCTTCCGGGTCCTGGGGGCCACGAACCCCGCGTACTTCGCGCTGTACGCCCGCCGGCGCATGGCCCTCTACGGGGACACCGGTGAGGATTTCGCGCAGGTCAAGGTGAAGAACGCGGCGGCCGGGCTGCTCAACCCGAACGCCCGCTACCGCAAGGCCGTGACGGCCGAGGAGGTGGCCGCCTCGGCGATCGTCGCCGATCCGCTGCGGCTGCTCGACATCTGCGCCACCTCCGACGGGGGCGCGGCGCTCGTGCTGAGCAGCATGGACTTCGCCCGCTCGCGGGGGGTCCTCGACCCGGTGCGGATCCGGGCCGTGTCCACGGTGACGCCCACGTATCCCCGTACGGTCCTGGACCTGCCGGACATCGCGACCGACTCGGTGACCGCCGTGGAGCCCGCGGCGGGGTCGTTCAGGGCCTCGATCGCACGGGCCGCCTACGAGGAGGCGGGGCTCGGGCCCGACGACCTCTCGCTGGCCGAGGTGTACGACCTGTCCACCGCGCTGGAGCTGGAGTGGTACGAGGACATCGGCCTGTGCGGACAGGGCGAGGGGGCCAAGCTCGTACGGGAGGGCGCGACCGCGCTCGGCGGGCGGATTCCCGTCAACACCAGCGGCGGGCTGGCCTCGTTCGGCGAGGCGGTGCCGGCGCAGGCCATCGCGCAGGTGTGTGAGCTGACCTGGCAGCTGCGGGGTACCGCAGGGGAGCGCCAGGTGCCGGGGGCGCGGGCCGGAATCACCGCGAACCAGGGGCTGTTCGGCCACGGATCCGCGGTCGTCGCGGTGCGCTGACCCCTGGCCGGTCCTTGGCCGACCCTTGCTGAACAGGGGCTGTTGTCCGCACGCTTGACGGCCCCTGACGGCGGGTTCACACTCGCTCCACAGTCCCGCTCCGCGACCGGGACCCCGGATCCCCCCATGAGAGCTGCGGCCCGTACCCCAGTCGGCGGGGGTACGGGCCGCCTCCATGTCGGGCTCCGCGATCAGGCTCCGGCGGTCAGGCTCTGGCGGCGGGCCCGGGCCAGGGTCATCGCGTGCTCCACGACCCCCACCAGGACGTCCTTGACGGACTCCCGGTCCCGGGCGTCGCACAGCAGGACCGGCACCTCCGGAGCGAGGTCTAGCGCCTCGCGTACGGACACCACCGGGTGGCGGTCGGCGCCGTCGAAGCAGTTCACCGCCACCACGAAGGGGATCCCGCGCCGTTCGAAGTAGTCGACGGCGGCGAAGCAGTCGGCGAGGCGCCGGGTGTCCGCGAGGACGACCGCGCCGAGCGAGCCCTGGGCCAGCTCGTCCCACAGGAACCAGAACCGGTCCTGTCCGGGCGTGCCGAACAGGTAGAGCACCAGGTCCTCGCGGAGCGTGATCCGCCCGAAGTCCATGGCCACGGTCGTGGTGTTCTTGCCCTCCACTCCCCCGGTGTCGTCGATGCCGCGGCCCGGTTCGGAGAGCCGTTCCTCCGTCCGCAGCGGCCTGATCTCACTCACCGCACTGACCAGGGTGGTCTTGCCCACCCCGAAGCCGCCCGCGACCAGGATCTTCAGGGTCAGCGGTTCGACCGGCGTCACGGCATGCATGGCGCCGGTGCGGCTAGAGCGCCCGAAGGCCATCGATCACCTCACGCAGTATGGATTCGTCGGGCAGTTCGGCCGGGGGGACCGGCCTGGTCACGTGGACCAGTTCGTCGTCGACGAGATCGCCGATCAGGACGCGGACGACCCCGACCGCCAGGTCGAGCTCGGCCGCGAGTTCCGCCACGGACTGCGGGCGCTGCTGGCACAGCCCGAGGATGTGGGCGTGTTCCGGGGACAGCGTCGCGTCCCAGACCGGGTCGTCGGCCGCGGGCTCCGCGACCACGAGGGCGATCAGGTCGAGCCGGTGCTGGCCGGCGTGGCTGGTCCGGCCGCGGGTCATCGCGTACGGGCGCACGACGGGACCCGCCTCGTCGTCGAACCACTGGTCGGGGGCCTGATCGGGCGCCTGGTGGGCCTCGTGGGCTCGGTGGGCCTGATCGGGCGCCTCGTCGGGGGCGGGGTCGGAGAGGCGGGCGGGGTGGTCCTGGCCTGAATCGCTCATGCCGTACGACTCACCCTCCGGCTGGCAGCCCGGTGCGCGGGGCGGTCGCCAGGTGGTCACCGACGCGCTTGACCATGAGGGTCATCTCGTACGCGACCTGCCCGACATCGGAGTCGGAGTCGGCGAGGACCGCCAGGCAGCTGCCGTCTCCGGCGGCCATGACGAACAGGAACGCCTCGTCCAGCTCGACCACGGTCTGGCGGACCTTGCCGGAGTCGAAGTGGCGGCCGACGCCCTTGGCCAGGCTGTGGAAGCCGGAGGCCACGGCCGCCAGGTGCTCGCTGTCCTCGCGGGTGAGGTCCTTGGAGCTGCCGGTGGGCAGGCCGTCGCCGGAGAGGACCACCGCCTTGCGGATGCTGGCGACCTTGTCCACGAGCTCGTCGAGAAGCCAGTTGAGCGGGCCGGAGCCGCGGCCCCTGGTGTCGTTCCCGGACTGCGGTGCGGTCATCGACCGTCCCCTTCGTTCTCGTATCCGGGCCCGGTGGCGGCAGGGGCGCCGGCCTCGGTCCCGGACGGCTGCGGTGCTGGGTTCCGGACGTCCGGCCGGGCGTCCGGCCGGGCGTCGCGGCGTGCGTCCTGCTGCGAGTTCTGCTGTGCGTGCTGGTCGCGTCCCGCCGTCCAGCCGCGCTGGAGCGCGGACATGCGGCGGCGCACGTCCTCCGCGTCGCGGTCCTCCACCGTGTCGGCGGCGGCTTCGGCGGGTGCCGGGGCCGGGGCGTTCTTGAGCTGGGGCGCGAGGCTGGCCTGCCGGATCCGGCGCGGCAGGGCCGTGCCCTGGGCCGGGCCGGACTTGGCCGGGGCCGCCTCGGGGGCGCCCTGGGCCGGATCGGGGTCCGGGACGGCGGAGACCGGCCGGGGCACCCGGCGGCCGTGCTCGGCGACCAGGGTCGGCGTGGGGCGCCGGCGCGGGAGCGGTACGGCGCCCGTGGTGCGGGAGCCTTCGGCGCGGGCGGGGTCCGGGCGGGGGGACTCCAGGCGGACCGGGCCCGTGGGGGCCAGGGGCTCGCGGTCGGGGCCGCGGCGGTCGGAGCCGCGGTCGCGGTCCGGGGCGCCGTGGCCGCTCCGGTCGCGGAAGCCGTCGCGGTCTCGGAAACCGTCCCGGCCCGCGTCGCGGCCCCCGTCGCGGTCGAGGGGCCGGGCACCGCCGCGCTCGGCGGCGGCGTCCGCGGCGCGGTCGCTGATGCGTTCCCCGATGCGGTCGCCCTTCCAGGGCGTGCCGCGCTCGGCGTGCCGCTCCGCGTGCGGGCGGCCCGCCGGGCGCAGGCCGAGCAGGGCGCTGCGCGGGGTGCCGTTCGGCGGGGTCTCGTCGTCGAGGGTGGCCATGGCGGGCCGACCCTTGGCTCCGGGGTTCCCGGTGACCCCGGAGATCCCGGTGAGGCCCGTGATGCCGCTGGCGGTCCCCTCCAGGGCCGTGGCGGGGTCTTCCAGCCCCGGGATGCCGACCGGGGCCTCCAGTTCGACGGGGCCGCGCAGTTCGGCGCCGGCCGGGAGCCGGCGGTCGGCCTGCCCGCCCTCGACGGCCGCCGCGGGACGCCTGGGGCCGCCCACGGCCTTGCCGCCGGCCAGGCGGATGCCGGTGCCGTCGGTCTCGGGAGCCTCCGTCAGCAGGGCCACCGGGAGGAAGACCACCGCGGTGGTGCCCCCGTACGGGCTGGGCTGGAGGCCGATCTTGACGTCGTGGCGCTGCGCGAGGCGGCTGACCACGAACAGGCCGAGCCGGTCGGTGTCGGAGAGCTCGAACTCCGGGGTCTCGGCGAGGCGCAGGTTCGCGTCGAGCAGGGCCTCCGGGGTCATGCCGAGGCCGCGGTCGTGGATCTCCAGGGTGAACCCGTTGGCCACGCGTTCGCCGAGGACCTGGACCGCCGTGTGGGGCGGGGAGAACACCGTGGCGTTCTCGAGGAGTTCGGCGATGAGGTGGGTGACGTCGGCGACGGCCGGGCCGGCGATGCCCAGGCGCGGCAGTCGCCGTACCTCGATGCGCTCGTAGTCCTCCACCTCGGCGACGGCGGCCCGTACGACGTCCATCAGCTGGACGGGCTTGCGCCACTGGCGGGAGGGTGCGGCGCCGGAGAGGATCACCAGGCCCTCGGCGTGGCGGCGCATGCGGGTGGTCATGTGGTCGAGGCGGAAGAGGTCGGCGAGTTCCTCGGTGTCCTCGGTGCGCCGCTCCATGGTGTCGAGCAGGGTGAGCTGGCGGTGCAGGAGCACCTGGTTGCGGCGGGCGAGGTTGACGAACACCTCGGAGACCCCGCGGCGCAGTTCCGCCTGCTTGACGGCGGCCTCGATGGCGGCGCGCTGGAGGGTGTTGAGGGCCTGGCCGACCTGGCCCACCTCGTCCTTCTCGTACTCCAGGCGGGGCGCCTCGGTCTCGACGTCCACGTTCTCGCCGGCGGCGAGGCGGCGCATGACGCCGGGGAGGCGGACGCCGGAGACCTCGTGTGCCTCCTTGCGGAGCCGGGACAGGTCGCGGATCAGCTCGCGGCCGATGCGCACGGACAGGACGAGGGAGACGATGAGGGCGATGAAGCCGAGGATTCCGGCGACGGCGGCCTGGACCAGCACGTTCATGGCCACGGGCTGGACGCGCTTCTGGTAGCGGTCGCCGGCGGCGGTGCCCATGGTGGCGAGGTCGTCGAGGACCCTCTGCGCGCCCTTGTCCCATTGGGCGGCGTTGACGCCGCGCGGGTTGTTGTGGCCGGGGCCCGAGGCGATGAATCGTTCCTCTGCCTCGCGCAGGCCCCGGCTCTCCGGGTTGTTCCAGTACTGCTCGAACTGCTCCCGGTCGGCGGCCGGGAGGATCGCGAGGTTGAACTCGTAGAGCAGCTTGCGGTTGGCGACGAAGTCGGTGACGTGCCGGACGTCGTCCTGGCTGACGTTGCGGGAGGCCAGGGCCGAGGCGATGACGGCGTCCTCGCGGGAGAGCGTCTCGCGGGCGCGGGTGATGCCGACGAGGGCGCGGCCCTGCTTGTCCATCTCCACGTTCTCGAGCGCGTGGAGGTTCATGAGGAACTCGTAGCAGGGGTCGACGAGCCGGTTGTACAGCTCCAGCGCCTGGCTGGTGTTGAGGGAGCCGGCGTCGACGGCTCCGCGCAGGGCGCCGATGCCGTGGAAGGCCTCCAGGATGGAGTTCAGGCGCTGGGCGGCGAGCGGGGTGAGCTCGTCTGCCACTTCGGGGTCGCTGGCGTCGGCGGCGATCTTCGCGACCATCTCGTCGGTGGCGCCGCGCCGTTTGATGAGTTCGGAGGTCGCGGTGGAGGCGCGGGGGTCGCCGATGACCACGAGGGTCTGGCGGCGCTCCTTCTGGATGACGCGGACGACGTCCTCGACGGGGTAGCCGACCTTGTCGATGACGTAGGCCACGCCGAGGAGTTGGAAGGCCTCCTGACCTGTGATCACGGTGGCGAAGCCCCAGAGGGCGGTCAGGGAGACGAGCGGCACAAGGAGCAACGCCACGATCTTCCGGCGGATGGACTTCCCGCGAAAGCGCATGGCCTCCCCAGCCTCCCCCAGGTCAACCCCGTTACCGGGGGTTGGTGTTCCGTCATTTAAACGGCGTGAGCCTACTACTGCCACAGGGCACCCTCGAAGGCCTGTCCGGACGTTTTCGGCCGATGCTCCGGGTGAAGATCACGAGTTGTCCGATAGTTCCGGTCGAGAGCGGCCCGATATGCGGCAGATGACACTTGGTGCGGCGTCAGTTCCCGTACCGGAATGGATGGCTGGAATTATTCGTTCCGCGACGATGCGGCGCGTTCCGGAGGTCCGCGATGCGGGAATCTCTCGAGGACGCCGTACGTCTAGCTGTTCGGGGCGGGCGTGAGCGGCCGCGTGGAGGGGAGGGAGCGGGGCATGGCGAAGAAGTACGAGGACGGCGACGCGAGATCCGGGGCGTCGGCCGGGCGGGCCCTGTGGGTGGACCAGGAGGCGGGGCGCCGCCGCATGCCGGACCCGGTGCGGGACTCCGCCGTGCGCGCGGTGCTGATCGTGGCCGTGACGCTGACGGACGCGACGATCGCCTTCTTCCTGGCGGTCACCGGCTCCTGGCTGGCCTTCCCGCTGTCGCTCTGCGCGATAGCCGGGACCGTCGTGGCCACCTGGGGCGTGCTGGACGTGCTGATCACCCGGCAGATGTGGAACCAGCGGTACGGGGTCTTCTCGGAGCCCAGCAGCACGGCGCGGGGTCGTCGGCGCGAGCGGCGCCGGGCCCGCCGTGAGGCCCGGTCGCAGCCGGCGGGGGCGGGGCCCCGGCCGGCTGCGACCGGTGAGCGAATACGGGGGCGCGGCGACGCGGCCGGCATCTGGCCGCCGCCCTCGGGCACCGGGCGGGGCTGACGGGGCCGGCCGGCCTCAGGATCCGACGGGGCCGGGGACCGGGCTCGGGCTCGGGCTCGGGGTGGTCGAACGGCGGAACATGCGGGTCGCCGTGATCTCGCCGTGGATCGTCTCCTCGTCGGGGGACTGCTGGGGCAGCCCCGGGCGCAGGTGTTCCTCGACGCTGATGTACTTCAGCCCTGCCCGCAGGTCGGCGTCGTTGCGCAACCGGATGACCAGCGGGAACTCGGCGAGGGCCGTGGTGTCGAACAGGCCCGTCGTGTACAGCAGCTGGACCCCGAGCGCGTCGGAGACGGCCCGCTGGAGCTCCAGCAGGTACGTGGCGTTCGCGCGCCCGATCGGGTTGTCGAGGAACAGCGTGCCCGCGTGCCGGTGCTTGTCCCGGCCCCGGTCGTTGCTGCGCAGCGCGGCCATCGTGCAGTAGAGCGCGATCGCGGCGGTGAGCAGCTGGCCTCCGGAGAACACGTCGCCCATCTGGCCGACCGGGACCCGCTCGGCGCGCAGGACCGCGTCCGGCTTGAGGATCTCCACCGAGATGCCCTTGGGCTCCAGGGCCGCCTGGACCCCGTGCAGCAGCAGCGACATGCCGTCGCGGCGGCCTTCGCCGAAGGAGGCGGTGCTGTTCTTCTTCACGGCCGCGCGGGTGGCCTCGTCGATGACCTCGCCGAGCCGCTCGGTGAGGGTGGCCTGGTCGGGCTCCTCGAAGCGGATGCGCACGAACTCCTGGCCCGACCACTCCCCCAGGCCCTCGGGGAGCTGGGAGAGCCGCTGGGCGGAGCGCAGGGTGGCCAGGGCGGACTCCACCAGTCCGCGCAGCCGGTCCACGATGCTGTCGCGGTTGCGCTCCAGCTGCGCCAGCTCGTCGGTGAGGACGCGCAGCCTGGGGGCGAAGGCGACGGCCCAGGCCGCCGCGTGCTCGGGCAGGGCGGAGGCGGGCAGTTCGCGGATCTGCTGGCGCGCGGGGGTGCGTACCTGCTCGTAGCGGTTGGCGTTGGCGTGGCGGACCAGGATGTCGCTGGCCTCGCGGACGGCGGCCTCGGCCGCCGACAGGTCGGCGGCGCAGCCCCGTAGCGAGCGGCGGGCCTCCGTGGCCGACTGGCGGGCCTCCTCCAGGGTTCCGGGGTGGGACACCGGCTCCTGCTCGTCCTCCTGGTGGGCGTGGTCGCGCAGCAGGTCCCGGAGCATGGCGGCGGTCTCGTCGAAGCCGCCCGCGCCGTCCTCGGCCGTGCGGTGGGCGCGCAGCAGGTCGGCGTGGGCCGACCGCGCGGAATCCAGGGCGGAGCTGTGGGCGCCGAGTTGGGCGGTGGCGGTGCGCAGCAGCGCCTGGGCCTGCTCGACGTCGTCGGGGACCAGCTCCTCGGGCAGTTCGGTGTGTGCCCCGCCCTCGGCGGGGGCGTGCCGTTCGGCCTCGCCGCGCAGTCGGCCGAGGTGCTCGCTCGCGGTGGACGCGCGGGTCTCCAGCATCTGCACGAGGGCCTCGGCGCGGGCGGCGGCGGCCTGCCGGGAGGGTCCGTCGGCGCCGTCGGTGCCTTCGAGGAGCTGTGCGGCGCGGGTGCGGACCTTGTTGGTGAGGCGGTCGAGCTCGGCGAGGGCGGCGCTCTCGTCGCTCTCGGCGCGGGCCTGTTCGGCGCGCAGGTCGGCGCCGACGCCCACCTTCTCGTAGAGCCGGGAGGCGGCGCGGTAGGCCTCGCGGAGGTCGGGGAGCGGGGCCTTGGCCGTGCCGTCGTCGGCGGGCAGCGGGTCCGGTGCGCCGGCGACCTCGGCGCGTTCGCCGCGCAGGGCGCGGGCGGTGCGGCGGGCGTCGTCGGCGGCGCGCTGGGCGGCGCGGCGGTCCTCGTCGGCGGCGCGGGCCCGGTCGAGGAAGACCTCGGCGCGGGCTTCGGACTCGGCGGTGTCCTCGGCGAGTTCGCGCAGCCTGCTCTGCCAGCCGGCGCGCTCGCGCAGCCGGTAGGCGAGTCCGGCGAGGGCGTCCGCGACGCGGCGGGCTCGCTGGGCGGTGTCCTGGCGCTCGTCGCGGATGCGGACGGCGTCGGCGGAGACCTCGTCCGCTTCGGCGCGGACGGTACGGGCCTGCGTGAGCTCGGCCTCGGCCTCTTCGGCGAAGGTGCGGGCGGCGGCGGCCTGCTGCGCGAGCTCGGCGAGCCGGCCGGGCGGGCAGCCGGTGCGCCAGGAGCGCAGCCGGGCGGCGAGTTCGCGGTCGCCGGAGAGGCGGGCGGCCAGTTCCCGGATCTCCGTGTCGCGGGCGGTGGCGCGGGTGCGCAGCGCCTGGCGCTCCTCGTCGGCGGCCTGTTCGTCGTGCATCGCCGGGTTCGGCGGGACGATGAAGATCCCGGAGACGTCGGTGTCTGCGTCGCCGTCCACCCGCGCCACGGGGGCCAGCAGCGCGGCGGCGGTGCCGACGGCGACGGTGGAGCGGGGCAGCAGGGCCGCGCCGGAGAGGACCTCGCGGGCGCGGGCGTGGGTGTCGGGGTCGGTGATGACGACGCCGTCGACGAGTTCGGGGCGGGCGGCGAGGACGGCGGCGTGGGCGGCGGGGTCCACGGACTGCGCGAGGTAGCGCCAGCCGGGGAGGGCCGGGATGCCGTGCTCGCCGAGGTACTCGACGGTGGCCAGGACGTCGGGGCCGGGCGGCAGCAGGCCGCCGTCGCCGAGGGCTCCGAGGATCCGGGAGTCGTCGGCGGCGGCGGTGCGCAGCTCGAAGAGCTGGCGTTCGGCCGAGCCGACGGTGTCGGCCAGCATCCGGGCCAGTTCGTCGGAGCCCCGGTCGAGGTCGGCGACGGTGAGCCCGCCGGGGGCTCCGGCGGCAGCGGACGCGCCCGCGGGACCGGCCGAGCCGGACCGGCCGGCGGAGGGGGCGGGGCCCGGTGCACGAAGGCCCGTACCCGCGTCGGCCCCGGGGACCGAGCCGTCGGTGGCATCGGTGGCGTCGGAGGCAGAGGGCAGGCCGAGCAGGGCGGCCAGGCGGGGTGACGCCGCCAGGGAGGCGGCGGCGCGTTCCTCGGCTTCGTGGGCGGCTTCGGCCGCGTCGGCGGCGTCCGCCGCGCGGGCGGCGGTGAGTTCGGCGCGGGATTCAGCACCGGTGGCCTCGCGGGCGGCTTCGGAGGCGCTGCGGGCGGCCTCGCGGGACTCCTCCCAGGCGGCCACGGCCGTCTTCTCCGCGTCGGCGGCGGCCAGCGCGGCGCGCGCCGGGTCGGCGTCGGGGGCGGAGTCGTCGAGCCAGCCGGCCCGGACGGCCTCGTCGGTCTCCTGCTGGACCTCGGCGAGGCGGGCGCGCAGGTGCTCGGCCTCGCTGCGGGTCCGCTGGGCGGCCGTGGCGGCGGCGGTGGCGTCGCGGTGGGCGGCCTCGCCGGTGGCCTGGAGGACGGCGGAGCGCTCCTCCTCCTCGTTGGCGGCCCGTTCGCCCTGCTCCGCGGCGGTGTGCAGGGCCCGTACGAGCTCTCCCGCGGCGGTGGCGCGGGCGGCCAGGGCGGGGGCGGCGTCCCTCTCGGCCTCCAGGATCGCGGCGGCGACCCGGGCGGAGCCGTCGGCGGCGGCGCGGTGGCGCAGGACGATCTCGGCGGCCTGCCAGGCGGAGTGCAGGGTGCGGGCTTCGAGGAGCTCGCGGCGCTGCGCGGCGGCGGCCTTGTCCGCGACGGTCAGGGCCAGCGAGGCGTGCCGGTAGGCGAGTTCGGCGGAGACGGCGGCGCTGCGGGTGCGCGCGGACTCGGCGGCGGTGACCTCGTGGGCGGCGCCGGTGACCCGCTGCGCGAGGTCGGCGGCGAGGCCGCGTTCCTCGGTGGCGCGGGCGGACAGCCGCCGGGCGAGGGAGCGGGTGCGGCGTTCGGCGCCCGCGTGGACGTCGCGCAGCCGGGAGCGGGTCCCGGCGGCCTCGACGATCCGGGTGAGGAGGTCCACGGAGCCGGCGGTGAACTCCCGTTCGGCCATCAGCTCGGCGCGGCGGCCGAGCTTGTTGCCGAAGCCGTGGACGAGGTCGGCGAGGCCGTCGGTGTCCCGGGTGTCGGTGACGGCGCGCAGCAGGAGGTCGGTGAAGTCGGAGTCCTTCTTCACCGCGAAGAGGCCGGCGGCCTCGCCCTCGTCGGCGTTCATCTCGCGCTGGTAGCGGAAGAGTTCGGGGTCGAGGCCGACCTCGGTGAGGTGCTCGTTCCAGCGGTCGTGGATCTCCTCGAAGTACACCTCGAGGTGCGGGTAGGCCTTGCCGGCTTCGGTGAGGGCGTCGCGGAAGCCCTTCATGGTGCGGCGCCGCCCCCGGGCGCCGGAGACGCCTTCGACGGGCGGGCGCACCGAAGTGGCCTCGGCCACCGGGAGGTTGTCCAGGCTGAGTCCGGGGCCGGGGCGGAAGGAGTACCAGGCCTCGGCGAACTTGCGGGGGTCGTTGGAGACCTGGCGTCCGCGCCATTCGCTGACCTTGCCGACGACCACGCATTCGCCGGTCTGGGTGTGCTGCCACTCCAGCGCCACGTGGCCGCAGTCGTCGGCGAGCAGGAACTTGCGCAGCACGCCGGAGCTGGCGCCGCCCAGGGTGTTGCGGTGGCCGGGCAGCATCACCGAGAAGATCAGCTTGAGCAGGACGGACTTGCCGCCGCCGTTCTCCAGGAACAGCACGCCGGCCGGTGCGGGGCGGCGTGGCGGGCCGGTGGGCTCGTCCTCGAAGAACTCCGCCTGCGCGGGCGCCGGGTGGGGCACCGGCTCGCCGACTCCGCGCAGGTCGAGCACGGTGTCGGCGTAGCGCGCGCCCGCGGGCCCGATGGAGTAGAGGCGGATCCGGGACAGCTCGTACATGGCGGCGGGTTCTCGCGGTCTCTCGTGGTTCGTACGGGGATCAGTGACTCGGCGGGTCGACGGCCGGCGGCTCGGCGGCTCCGCGGCGGGGAGCCGGCGGCTCAGGCGTGGAAGGGCAGCCCGGCGTCGGCTGCGAGCTCCAGGTCGTCGCCCTCGGGCGGCGGCAGCAGGCTGGCGCTGCCGTCGCTGACGGGGACCACGCCCAGCTCCAGCAGCTCGGCCATGGCGGCGCTGCCCGCCATGTCGCGGACCTGGAGCTGGTAGCGGGGGGTGGTGCGGTAGGTGCCTCCGGAGTCGTCCCCGGTGCGCTGGAGGAAGCCGGAGTCGGTGAGGAAGGCGGCGGCCTTGCCGACGATGCCGGTGGTGGAACCGGCCAGGCGGCGCGCGTCCTTGGTGGCTCCGGTCGCGCTGCGGCGGGCGTAGACCCGCCAGGCGGCCTCCAGGCCGGGGGTGTCGGAGGCCGGGTCGGTGTTCTCCCCGAGCTCCTCGGCGCGCTCCTCCAGGCGGCGGCAGGTCTGCCGGACGAAGGCGTCGACCCCGTTGACGGTGATCCGGCCGATGTAGCCGTCGTCGGCGAGGTCCTCGGGGCGGGGGAAGGCGAGCGCGGCGACGGCTAGGTGGGCGAGGCCGTGCAGGAAGCGGTCCGCGGAGTCGGCGGTGGCTCGGCGGGCGTAGTCGCCCATGCGGACGGCGAAGACGGAGTCCTCGCCGGCGGCGACGGCCATCCCGGCGCGCGGGGACACCTCCAGGACGACGAGTCCGAGGCCGGTGGCGACGGCGTCGGCGAGCCGGCCGAAGGCGGGGTCCTCGCGGTAGCGGCGCAGCAGCTCCGCGTACTCGGCGTCACGGGCGGGCAGCAGCTTGGGCTGGAGCCCGAAGGCGACGAGTCGCGCGGCGTCGGCGGCGTCGGCGGGGGTCACGGGGGTGACCCCGGGTCCCGGGGTCGGAGCCTGAACGGTGGCCGGTGCCGGGGCCGATGCCTCGGGTGCGTGCGCGTCGGGCTCGCTCCACGCGGGGTGCTGCTCGGCGTGGTGGTCGCTCACGGGTACGTCTCCTCGGCGGTGCGGGTGGTGGTGTGCGGTGCGGTGGCTCCGGCGGCGGGTGGGGCATCTCCCCCACCCCGCCCCTTCCCGAAAGCAGGGGCAAGCCCCCACACCCCCGGGCGGAGCCGGGAGGCCGGGGCCTGTGCCCCGGTGCCGGACACGGCCGGGCCGGGGGTACGGGCCGAGGCGGGCGGACGGGAGCGCAGCGCCCCGGGGCCGGCGCAGAAGGAGGCCGGTCCTGGCCCCCACGCGACAGCCGGGGCAGCCGCCCGGCCGACCGCCGCGGCCCCGCAGGCGGCGGCCGGGCGGCGCGGTGCGTCCGGGGTGGTGGCCCCGGGGCCCGTCCCGCGACCCGGCCAGGGCCAGGGCAGGGGCGGGGTCATGCCGCCTCCGTGCGGTCTGCCGTCATGGCGGCCGCGTCGAGCAGGGCGGTGCCGACGATGAGGTCGGCGCCGCCGAATTCGGGGTCTTCGAGTTCGGTGCCGTCGTCGACCGCGAAGAGCAGCCGCTCCTCGCCCTGGCGGTACGCGGTACCCACTGCCGGGCTGGCCGCGTGGACAGCCAGGAGGGCGACCAGGTAGGGCAGGTCCGGGTCGGAGCGGCGGGCCTCGGCCAGGAGGCCGGACAGGCGGCGCGGGGCGTCGTGCGGGAGTTCCAGGAGCGCCATCGCGGCGGCGAGCTGCTCCTCGCTGAAGCGGCTGTCGTCGGGGGTCGCGATCAGGTCCGGCTCCGGCATTTCCAGACCCAGGTGTTCCCGCTCCACCGGCGGGGTCAGCAGGATCTCCACCAGGTCGGCGACCCGGACCGAGACGGGGGTGCGCAGCCCGGCTCCCGCCGCGAAGAAGGCGTCGGTGACCCGGGAGGCCTGGGAGAGCGGCAGCGGCAGCAGGGGGGCCACGAGCTGCCCGTAGAGGTCGATGCCGGAGCGCGGCGCGGGGGCCGCGAAGGCCTGGCGGTCCTGTTCGGCGCGGAAGAGCGGGCCGGCGTCCAGCAGCCGGGACTGCAGCTGCGTGTGGCGGCGGATGCAGTCCTTGACGATGTCGACGAGCTCGGCCGCGCGGCGCTTGTTCTCCGGCTCTTCGGCCTCGTCGCGCGCCTTGCGGATGTTGGTGAGGATCGCGTTCTCGTGGCGGTAGCGGTCGGCGACGTGGTCGAGGGCCTCGGCGATCATGTCGGGGACGGTCACCAGCCAGTCCACGGCCCGCACGTTGCGCCGGGTCGCGTCGAGGGTGCGGCGCAGGGTCTCGGCGTACTGGACGGTCCGGTAGCGGGCCTGTTCGGCGGCGAGCTGGGCGTCGGCGAGCCGGCCCCGGCTGATGAGGACCTCCAGTTTGACCTCGGCGGCGATCTGCGCGCTGGTGACGTCCGTGTCGAGGGCGCCGACCAGGACGTTGACGGCTTCGTCCGTGGTCCGCAGGTACACCGCGCCGCCGTAGCCCGGGACTTCCTCGATCAGCTTGAAGTCGTAGTCCCGGCGGACGTACACCCCGTCCGGCCCGAAGGTGCCGTAGATCGCCCGGAAGCCGCGGTCGACGCTGCCGACGTTGATCAGGTTCTCCAGGACCCAGCGGGCCACCCGCTCGTGCTCGGCCGCCGGGCGGCCCGGCGCCTGGGCGGCGATGCGCGGAAGCAACCGGGCCACTATCTGGTCGTGGTCGGCTCCGGTGTCGAAGTCCATGTTGAGGGTGACCAGGTCGATCGCGGCGAGCGCGACCTCCGCCATCGCGTAGCCCCCGTACTCGCCGGCCAGATTGGCCTTGCGGACGTCGAGGTCGTGCAGCGGGGCGGTGCAGGCGAGCGCGCGCAGCCGCCGGGCCAGGCCCTCGTCGGCGGCCGGGCCGGGC
The DNA here is from genome assembly GCF_041434015.1 of Streptomyces sp. NBC_00454. Classification (GTDB taxonomy): domain Bacteria; phylum Actinomycetota; class Actinomycetes; order Streptomycetales; family Streptomycetaceae; genus Streptomyces. The sequence continues at coordinate 1,204,381 of NZ_CP107907.1, forward strand.
GCCGGGGACGGAAGGGTCTTCGCCGGGGCAGGGAAAGTCACGGACAAAGACTAGGCGCTGACAGTGACAACATCCCAAACGGGATGGTTCGGCATCTTCGTCCCCGACGGAACCCGGCACACATGAACACGGCCCGCGCTGCTCTACCCTCACCGCATGGCTTCCATGATCACACCGGATCCGTCCGGCCCCGCCCCCGTGATCGACCTCAACGCCGATCTCGGCGAGGGCTTCGGCCGGTGGACGCTGACCGACGACGAGGCCCTGCTGTCGGTCGTCACCAGTGCCAACGTCGCCTGCGGGTTCCACGCGGGCGACCCGTCCATCATGCGCCGCGTCTGCGAACTGGCGGCCGCCCGCGGGGTGCGGATCGGCGCGCAGGTCTCGTACCGCGACCTGGCGGGCTTCGGGCGCCGCTCCATGGACGTGCCGGCCGGTGAGCTGGCCGACGAGGTGGCGTACCAGATCGGGGCGCTGGAGGTGTTCGCGAAGGCGGCCGGCTCCACGGTGTCGTACGTGAAACCGCACGGCGCGCTCTACAACCGGACCGTGCACGACGCCGCTCAGGCCGCCGCCGTCGTCTCGGGCGTACTGCTGGCGGCCGGGCGCGCGGGGCTGCCGGTGCTCGGGCTGCCCGGCTCGCTGCTGCTCGCCGCCGCCGAACGGGCCGGGCTGCCGGCCGTCCCGGAGGCCTTCGCCGACCGCGCCTACACCCCGGCGGGCACCCTCGTGCCGCGCGGCGAGCCGGGAGCCGTGGTGCACGACCCGGACGCGGTGGTCGCCCGCGCGGTCGCGATGGCCGCCGGGGGCTCGGTGGTGGCCGCCGGCGGATCCCGCATCCCGGTGGCCGCCCGCTCGCTCTGCCTGCACGGGGACACCCCCGGGGCGGCGGACCTGGCCCTGCGCGTCCGGGCGGCGCTCGGCGCGGCCGGGGTCCGGGTGGAGGCCTTCGCGTGACCGGTGCGGTGAGGGCCCTGCCCGTGGGCGCCGAGGCCCTGCTCCTGGAGGTGGACTCCGCCGAGGAGGTGGCCGCGCTCCACGCGGAACTGCTGCGCCGCCGGGACGCGGGCGAACTCGGCGGGCCGGGCGGCGTACGGGAGATCGTGCCCGCGGCCCGGACCGTCCTGCTCGACGGGGTGCGCGAGCCGCGCGCCCTGGCCGCCCGCATCGGCCGCTGGACGATCCCGCCGCTCGCACCGGCCGACGGCCCGCTGGTCACGGTCCGGGTGCGCTACGACGGGCCCGATCTGGCGGAGGTGGCCGCTCTGTGGGGGGTCGCCCCCGAGGAGGTCCCCGGCATCGTCGGCTCCGTCTCCTTCCGCGTCGCCTTCTGCGGCTTCGCCCCCGGCTTCGGGTACCTCACCGGCCTCCCGGCCCGCTTGCGGCTGCCCCGCCGCGCGACGCCCCGTACGGCCGTACCGGCGGGCTCGCTGGCGCTGGCGGGCGAGTACGCGGGGGTCTATCCCCGCTCCTCCCCCGGCGGCTGGCAGCTGATCGGCTCCACCGACGCGGTGCTGTGGGACCCGGCACGGGAACCGGCCGCCCTCCTCGCGCCAGGAGTACGGGTGCGGTTCACGGAGACCGGGGTGGCGGCATGAGGGCCTTCGAAGTGGTCCGGCCGGGCGCGCTGACGACCGTCCAGGACGGGGGCCGTCCCGGCTACGCGCACCTGGGCGTGCCCCGCTCGGGCGCCCTCGACTCGGCGGCCCACACCCTGGCCAACCGGCTCCTGGGCAACCCGCCGCGGGCCGCCGTGCTGGAGACGACCCTCGACGGCGTGGGCCTGCGCGCCCTGGCCGGCCCCCTGCTCGTCGCCGTGACCGGCGCCCCTTGTGCGGTACGGGTCTGCGGGCGGCCCGCACCCTGGGGAGCCCCGGTCCTGCTGCGCGCCGGGGCGGAGCTTTCCGTGGGCCGGGCGGAGTCGGGGGTGCGCAGCTACGTCGCGGTGCGGGGAGGGTTCGCCGTGGACCCGGTCCTGGGCAGTCGCTCGACGGACCTGCTGTCGGGCCTGGGCCCCCCGGTCCTGGCGGCGGGAGCCCTGCTGCCGGTGGGCCCGCCCGGCCCGGATCCGGTGGCCGGGGTGGACGCCCCCGCCACCCCGGGCCCGCCCGCGGAACTCGTCCTCCCGCTGCGCCTGGGCCCGAGGGCCGACTGGTTCGACGCCCGTTCGCTGACGGACGGCCTGCTGCGCGCCCCGTACCGCGTCTCCCCCGCTTCGAACCGCATCGGCCTGCGCACGGAGGCGGGGCCGCCGCTGCTGCGCGCCCGGTCCGGGGAACTCCCGAGCGAGGGCATGGTCCTGGGCGCGGTCCAGGTCCCCCCGGACGGCTATCCGGTGGTCTTCCTGGCCGACCATCCGGTGACGGGCGGCTACCCGGTCGTCGGTGTGGTCCCCCCGGGCCGCGCCCTGGACGCGGCGGCGCAGGCCGGGCCGGGACTGACGGTGCGCTTCGTCCGGTTGTAGGACTGTGCGAGGACCCGCCCGAGCCAGCGGAGGCGGGCCTCGCGGGCGTCCCGGCTGAGGGCCGCCTCCGGCGCGAGGGTGTCGAACCCGTGGAAGGCCCCGGGCCACACGTGCAGTTCGGCCTGGCCTCCGGCCTGCCAGATCGCGTTGGCGTAGGCCACGTCCTCGTCCCTGAACGTCTCCGCCGACCCGACGTCGATGTATGCCGGGGGCAGCCCGGACAGGTCCGTGGCGCGGGCGGGGGCCGCGTACGGCGGCAGGTCCTCGGCGCCGTACCGGTCACCCAGGGCCGCGCGCCACGCGGTGGCGTTGGAGGTCCGGTCCCAGGTGTCGACTCCGGCCATCTGGCGGCTGGAGAAGGTGTGGTCGCGGTCGTCGAGCATGGGGCACAGGAGCAGCTGTCCGATGGGCGCCGGCCCTCCGCGGTCGCGGGTGAGGAGCGCGAGCGCCGCCGCGAGTCCGCCGCCGGCGCTCTTGCCTCCGAGGAGGATCCGGTCCGCGTCCAGCCCCAGCCGGTCCGCGTGCCCGGCCGTCCACACGAGCCCGGCGTAGCAGTCCTCCAGCGGTCCCGGGTACTGGGTCCGCGGCGCCAGCCGGTAGGCGACGGAGACGACGGCCAGCCCCAGCGGCAGGGCCCATTCCCGGAGCAGCCGCGGAAGCACGGACCACGCGTTGCCCATGATCATTCCGCCGCCGTGCAGGTAGTAGAGCACCGGCAGCGGCCCGGTGGTCCCGGTGGGGCGTGCGCACACGAGGGTGACGTCCGGTCCGCCCGGCGGTCCCGGCGCCCGCAGCTCGTCCACCTCGAAGCGGCCGCCGTCGGCGAGTTCGCGGACGGTCGGCCGCGCCCGGACCGCGGCGTCCCGCTCCTGGCGGGCGGCGAGGTTGCCGGGGGTGAACGGCTCGCGCACCGCGTGCCCCGAGGCGGCGAGGGCCGCGCCCAGTTCGCGGTCGAAGGGCGGTGCGGTCACGACGTGCGGGGGCGGAGCAGGCTCACAATGACGAGGTGGTGGAAGGGCTCGATGGCCCGGAAGTAGAACCGCCCGGCGGTCCGTTCGAACCGGACCACCGTCGTGCAGACGCCCTCCGACCCCGACCCGTCGGCTTTGGGCCGCACTGCGAAGGAGGCCCGGAAGGCGAGGTGCTTGTCGTCGTCCCCGCACAGGACCTCGTCCTGCGTGACCGACAGGACGCGGAAGGGCCCGCGCTTGACGCCCGGTTCGATCCGGGTCTCGGCCGGCTTGCCCCGCTCCTGCACCTGGAGGCCGAACGGAGCGACCAGCCGGTCCCGCAGGGCCAGGAGCCGGCCGACCCAGGCGGGGCTTCCGGTGGAGACGAGCCGGACGAAGTCCGTGGCGCTCGTTCCGGGTGCCACGTCCACCGCCACCGCGTCCACGTGGTCGTAGGATCCGAGGCTCGCGACCGCGGCCCCCACCACCGGCGCAACCCGCCGGCGAACTGTTCCGCCCATCACGCAACCCCCTCTGGCCGTCCGCCCATTACCTCATACGAGGCCCTGGGCCCTTCAGGCCCCCCCAGGCCCGGTGCGGCGGGCCGGAGGCCCCTGAAGAGCGGACTGCGCCGCCGACCACGGCGACGACTACACCGCGGACTCCGGCGCGATCCGGTTGCGCACCGCCGACTGGACGTCCTCTTCCTCGGCCGGGTCCGTGGCCAGTCTCCGCAGCCGGGGCGCGACGCGGGCGTCGGCCGTCTCGGCGTGGTGGGCGGCCACCTCGCGCGTGGTCTCCTCGCAGTCCCAGAGGCATTCCACCGCGAAGCCCGATCCGAAGGTCGGGTCCGTGGCCGCCAGGGCCCGTGCGGCCCGGCCCCTCAGGTGCGACGAGGCCGTCTCCCGGTAGATGTGGCGCAGCACCGGGGCCGAGCAGGCGATCGCGAGCCGGCCGGCTCCGTCGACCAGGGCGAACAGGCGCACCGAGTCGGGGCCGGAGCCCCGCACGGTGGAGCGCAGTGCTCCGAGCACCGAGCCCGCGTCCTCGGCTCCGCCGCGGGCGGCCAGGAGGGCCGCAGCGGCCCCTCCGAGGGCGTCGGGGCGGTGGGCCCAGCGCCGGGCCCGTTCGAGGGCGGCGGGGCCGCACATGCGCTCGTAGGCGGCCACGGCGGGCTCGTCCCCGGCGGCTTCGATGAGGTCCAGGACGGCCGGGTTCTCCGGCTCGGCGAGGACCAGGTGGTGCAGCGCGGTGGCGCGGGCGGCCTCGCCGTTGGCGCCGGCGGCGGCCGCGAGGATCGCGGAGCGGTCCTCGGGGGTGGCCACGGCGGCGAGGCAGCGGGCGGCGGGGACGTGCAGCGGGGTGCCCCGGAGCAGGCCGTCGGCGGCCCAGTCGAAGACGGCTTGGACGCCCCAGCCGGGCTGGGGGCCGCGCGGGGTGAGCTGGCGCTGCCAGCGGTCGAAGGAGCCCTGCTGGCGGGCGGCGCGCAGGCGCTCGCCGTAGGCGGGGTCCTCCTCCCACAGGCACCAGGGCCTGGGTTCGTAGGCGTCGCGGACGGCGGCGGCGAGCCGCGCCTCACCCTCCGGGGTGGCGGGGAAGCGGGCGAGCACGGGGGCGGCGAGCGAGCGCAGCCCCTCGTCGTCGTCGCGCAGGGCGAGCTCGTCGAGGGCCCAGGCCCAGCCGGCGCCCGTGGCGGCGTAGCGGCGCAGCAGCATGAGCGCGTCGTCGCGGCCGTACGAGGCCAGGTGCCCGAGCACGGACAGGGCGAGGCCGGTGCGGCGCTCGTCCTCGTCGACGAGGTCGTCGACGCTGAAGAGGTGGTTCTCGATCTCGCCGAGGGGGCCGTCGAGATCCACGTACAGGCGGGCGTAGTACAAGGAGCGGTTCTCGACCTGCCAGTCCTGGCGGGGATCGCCGGCCACGCACTGGTTGAGCGCCGACAGGGCCTCGGCCCTGGGCGCGGCAAGTGCGTGCAGCGTTCCGTCGCCGCGCCCCCGCTGGAGGAGCCCGAGCAGGGTGCCGCTTGGCGCTATGACTGGTTCGAACATGGGAATGGCCTCAAATCAAGCTGGGGACGCAACCGGGAATCGGGATTCACAGGGCCGCGTAACAGCATGTGAGGACGTCCGCCGTCTTGTTCCGCTCGATGTAGACCATTGCCTTCTCACTCTCGTCGGTGCTTCGCGGCCAGGGCGGCGGTCCCCCGGCAGGTGTGGGTTCGGACACCCGTTGTGTCCTGCCCGCTCCTGCCCGTCCGTCCTGTCCGCGAATCGAATCCGACGTCATGATGACCCAGGCGGTTTGTGCGCCGCGACCACATTTAAGGCCGCCGTGACCAATCCGTGAGGTCTGGAACGGCCAACGGCCTCGCAAGGAACCGCCAAAAGCGGACTACTTGGCTCCGAAAAGTTCCAGCAGGTCAGCCTTTGCGAACATGCGGGCCGTGTCCACGGCGGAGGGCGTTCCGGCCTCCGGATCGGCCCCGCCGGCGAGGAGCGCGCGGATGACGGCTTCCTCACCCTTGAAGACGGCCCCGGCGAGCGGGGTCTGGCCGCGGTCGTTGGCGCGGTCGGCCTCGGCGCCGCGGGCCAGCAGGGCCGTGACGGCCTCGGCGTGGCCGTGGTACGCGGCGAGCATGACGAGGGTGTCGCCGCGGTCGTTGGTGAGGTTCGCCGGGACGCCCGCGTCCAGGTAGGCGGCGAGGGTCTCGGTCTCACCCTGACGGGCGAGGTCGAAGATCTTGGTGGCCAGCTCGATGACGTCCTCGTCGGGAACGTCCTGGGAGCTGTCCTCGACGTGCTCACTCATCGGTCGTACCGCCTTTCACGGGGTTACCCGGGGTTGCGCGGGCAGGGGTGCGTACGGCAGTGCCTCCGTACGGGTGAATCGCCAGCGTAGCGCCCGGACCTGCACATGAGCGGGCCGGGCCGAGGCAATGATCACCCCGCGAGCCTCTTGCCCCCTACGCTTCCGGCGCGCCAGCCGGGCTGGGCCGGTCAAGTGAAAAACCCGGGGATTCACCCGTATGCACCTTTTGTCGCATTGATACTTCCTGTGAGCCTGGAAGAACTGATGGTGACCGTCCCCACCCACCAGGAGAACCTCTCATGGTCCTGTCCATCTCAGGTGTCGTACTGCTCGGCATCATCGCCTTCCTGTTCTTCAAGAAGGACGGCATGAAGCTGACGCACGCGTTCGTCTGCGCGCTCTTCGGCTTCTTCCTCGCCGGCTCGGCCATCGCCCCCAGCATCACGGCGAGCACGGCGAGCCTCGCGAGCCTTCTCGGCGGGATCAAGCTCTAGCGCCCGGCACCCGGAACCCGTCCGAAGCATCCACAACTCCAGGAGACGCCCGTGGCCCGGCGCCCACTTCCCCGCATCCTCAGCAGCGGCACCGTGTCGCTGACCCGGGGCCGCGACTTCGCTCGCACGGCCGCCGACAGCGCCACGGACGTCCTCCATCCGCTCCTCACCATCGGACGCGGGCTGCGCATCCTGGCATCGGCCGGGCGGCGCAAATGGTGCGACACCCCCAAGGACAAGCGTGGTCCCGCGCTGTTCCTGGGAGCCGCCTGCGTCCTCGTGGTCGCGCTCGTCCCCTACGGACCGCTCACCGCCCTGATCACCCTCATGGCGGCGGCGGCCTGGCAGGGACGCGACCGCACCCCGGTGAAGACCGGGCCCAGCGATGCCGAGACCGAACGCCTCGGCTCCCTCTACGAAGCCCTCGTGCCGTACTTCTCCATCCCGGAGGACCCCAGTCCGCTCTTCGCCCACGGCGGGGAGTGGGACAAGGCCTTCAGCGGCTACGAGTTCGACGAGGCGGGCCGCGTCACCCGGCTCCACATCCGCTACCCGGCCTACTTCACCGATGGCGAGGCCGCGTCACGGGCCCGGATCGAGGCACTGCTGCACGCCAAGTCCGGGCGCGGACGGGAGTATCTCTTCGACTGGGACGAGGAGGGCAACCAGCTCGACCTGAGCGTGCTGGCGGCGCTGCCGACAGGCATCGCCGCCCAGCCCTTCGTGACCTCCCCCGGTGAGACCGTGCTCGGTTTCACCGATCCGGGCAGCGTGCAGCGCACCCTGCCCGTCCTGGAGGGCGACGAGCCCCGCGACATGCCGCCGGTCATCTGGCGCACCGGCTCCCGCTCCGCCGAACCCCACCTGCTGGCCGTCGGCCAGCCCGGCAGCGGCACGTCCACCCTGCTGCGCTCGGTTGCCCTGCAGGCCCTGCGGCACGGGGGCGACGTACTGATCGTGGAGGGCGGCGGCAGCGGCGAGTACTCCTGCCTCTCCGGGCGCTCCGGGGTCCTCGCCGTGGAGTGCGGGCCCAGTGGGGCGCTGTCCACCCTGGAGTGGGCCGCGCGCGAGACCGAGCGGCGCCTGATCGCCACCCACCGGGCCCGCGAAGCCGGCAGGCCCGCCCCCGAGGACACCCGCCGCCCGCTGTGGATCCTGCTCGACCGGCCCACCGTGCTGGCCCACCTGGCCACCGCCGAGGGCGCCCCCGACCCGCTCGCGCAGCTCCAGGTGCCGCTGCGGCACGGACGGGCCGCGCACGTCACCGTGGTGGTGGCCGAGCAGTTCGACCACCTCGAGCTGCTGCACGACTCCGTCTGGCAGCACACCAGGGCCCGAGTGGTGCTCGGGGCGGCCACCATCCAGCAGATCGCCGACGTGCTGGGGCTGCCCCCGCACACCACGCCCACGGCCGCCGTACCGCCGGGGCGCGGGTACGCCCGGCTCGGCGCCGGTCCCGTGCACCGGTTGCAGGTGCCCGCCACCCCGGACCCGTACGACGACGCCACCCACCCGGGACCCCGGCAGGCGGTACTGGAGCTGCTGCCCGAGCGGCAGGCGCAGCCCAAGCCCGTCCCGGACCACGTCACGCTGAGCAAGCCCCTGCACATCGTGCAGCCGCCGGCCCAGTCCCAGGGCCCGGCGATCGACGCCTCGGAGATCCCGGAGGTCCCGGCGGACGCCCCGTAGGCCGTCCCTTCCGGACCCCTGCCCCGGCCTAGGCGACGAAGGTGCGCGGCGGCTCCGCGCCGCCGCCGCCCGCGCCGGTGCCGACCAGCCGGGCCGCGGCCGCCAGCCGGGCCGCCGCCTCCTCGGCCACCGGGCCACCGACGGTGAACGGGAGCCGTACGTACCCCTCGAAGGCCCCGTCGACGCCGAACCGGGGCCCCGAGGGGACCCGTACCCCGACCCGCTCGCCCACCTCGGCCAGCCGGGAGCCGGACAGCCCGCCCGCGCGGGCCCACAGGGTCAGACCGCCCAGCGGCACCCGGAACTCCCAGTCCGGGAGCTCCCTGCGCACCGCCGCGACCAGCGCGTCCCGGTTCTCGCGGGCCTGGTTCCGGCGGATCGCCACCGCTTCGGCCCAGCCGCCGGTGCGCATCAGCCAGTCCACCGCGAGCTGCTCCAGCACGGGGGTGCCGAGGTCCGCGTAGGCGCGGGCCGCCACGAGGCTGCGGATGACGTCGGGGGCCGCGCGGACCCAGCCGATGCGCATGCCGGCCCAGAAGGCCTTGCTGGCGGAGCCGACGGTGATGACCGTGGAGCCGGACGGGTCGAAGGAGCAGACCGGGCGCGGCATCTCCATCGCCGGGTCGAACTGGAGCTCGATCATGGTCTCGTCGGCGACGAGCACGGTCCCGGCCGAGCGGGCCGCCTCCACCATCGCGCGGCGCTGCTCGTCGGAGGCGAGCGCCCCGGTGGGGTTGTGGAAGTCGGCGACCACGTAGGCGAGGCGGGGGGCGGAGTCGCGCAGGACCTGGCGCCAGACGTCCATGTCCCAGCCCGTCAGCCCCTCCCCCATCGCGACCGGCACGAGGCGCACCCCCGCGGCGCGCATGAGCTGGAGGATGTTGGCGTAGGAGGGGGATTCGACGGCGATCCGCTCGCCGCGGCCGGCGAAGAGGCTGCAGATGGCGTCGATGGCGCCCATCGCGCCCGTGGTGACCATGATCTGCTCGGGCATGGTCGGGATGCCGCGCTCGGTGTACCGGTCGGCGAGCATCCGGCGCAGGGCGGGCAGCCCGGCCGGGTAGTCCCCGTGGGTGTGGGCGTACGGCGGGAGTTCCTCCAGGGCGCCCTGGACGGCCTTGGTGAGCCAGGGCTCGGGGGCCGGGAGGGCGGCGCAGCCGAGGTCGATCATCGACCCGAGGGACTCGGGGGGCAGGGGCTCCAGGCCGCGCGCGGGCATGGGGTTGCCGGCGGGCACGGAGGTCCAGCTCCCGGCGCCCCGGCGGGACTCCAGGAACCCCTCGCTGCGCAGGGCCTCGTAGGCGGCGGCGACGGTGGTGCGGCTGACGGAGAGCGCGAGGGCGAGCTCCCGCTCGGCGGGGAGCCGGGCGGCGACGGGGACACGGCCCTCGAGGACGAGGAGGCGGATCCCGTCGGCGAGGCTGCGGTACGCGGGCGGCTTGCGCGCGCCGGGTACCGCGGCCCGGCCCTGCTGGGAGGTGATGAGCCGGCCGAGCTGTGCGGCACCTACCGCCGAGGTCCACTGCGCCATGGGATCCGGTCCACCTTCGTAAAATTGGCCTCTGCTGTCCCGCCAAGGGCCGGGATTGGCTTGATTCCGCAGGTCCAGAATGCCACGCGGCCCTCCCGCCCGGACCGGGAGGGCCCGCTGCGGGCTCCGTCCGGACCGGGCGGAGCGGCCAGGGAGTCGGTCCGCACCGGGTGGAACCACTACGGGGCCGGTCCGCACCTGCGGGTAGCCTCCGCCGGGTGGACCTCCGTGTACTCCGGGCTCGACGCGTGGGGGCTGCACGGCGAGTGAACGCCCGCGCGGGCGTTCACCGGGCTGACACCGGGCCGCTCCCGCCGGGGTGGGGACAGGAGGCATACTGCCGCGGTGACGCACGTACGCCTCCCCCACCCCTATCTCGACCACCCGGCACCGATCCCCTTCGCGCACCGCGGCGGGGCCGCGGACGGGCTGGAGAACACCGCCGCGGCCTTCCGGCGGGCCGCCGACGCGGGATACCGGTACTTCGAGACCGATGTCCACGCCAGCGCCGACGGGAAACTCGTGGCCTTCCACGACGCGACCCTGGACCGGGTCACCGACGGGCAGGGCCGGATCCGCGAGCAGCAGTGGAGCCGGATCCGGGAGGCCCGGGTCGGCGGGACCGAGCCGCTCGCGCTCTTCGAGGACCTCCTTGAGGAGTTCCCGGACGCCCGCTGGAACGTGGACATCAAGGACGAGTCCGCCCTGCACCCGCTGGTCAATCTGATCGCGCGGGCCGGGGCCTGGGACCGGGTGTGCGTGGGCTCCTTCTCCGAGCGGCGGGTGGCGCGGGCCCAGAAGATCGCCGGTCCCCGGCTGGCGACCTCGTACGGGGTGCTCGGGGTGCTGGGGCTGCGGCTGCGCTCCTTCGCGATCCCGGCCGCGCTGCGTGCGGGGGCGGTGGCGGCGCAGGTTCCGGAGACCCAGGGAGGCGTCCGCGTGGTGGACCGCAGGTTCGTCCGCGCCGCGCACGAGCGGGGTCTGCAGGTGCACGTGTGGACCGTGAACGAACCGGAACGCATGGAGGCTCTACTCGACCTGGGTGTCGATGGCATCATGACCGACCGGATCGACATCTTGCGCACGGTGCTGGACCGGCGCGGGGCCTGGGCCTGACGAGCCCGTTCGGCCTCCGTGCCCGGTACGGCGGCCGAGGCGGTACGGGGACCAGCGAGGGGGCACTCATGAGTGCGCAGACCACAGATCAAGCGGAATCCGGGGCGGAGGACGGCAGAGGGGCGGCTTCGGCGGCCGCCGCCGCGGCCTCGAAGGCGGCGCGCAAGCGCGAGCAGCACGGCTGGTACTTCTACGACTTCGCCTGCTCGGTGTATTCGACGAGCGTGCTCACCGTGTTCCTCGGGCCGTACCTGACCGCCGTGGCCAAGGCCGCCGCGGACGCCGACGGGTACGTGCACCCGCTGGGCATCCCGGTCCGGGCCGGTTCGTACTTCGCGTACTCCGTGTCGGCCTCGGTGATCCTGGCCGTCCTGATCATGCCGCTGGCCGGCGCGATCGCCGACCGCAGCGGCCGCAAGAAGCCCCTGCTGGCGGCGGCCGCGTACACCGGGGCCGCCGCGACCACCGGGATGTTCCTCCTGGGCGGGGACCGCTACCTGCTCGGCGGTCTGCTGCTGATCGTCGCGAACGCCTCGCTGTCGGTCTCGATGGTGCTCTACAACGCCTATCTGCCGCAGATCTCCACCCCCGACGAGCGGGACACCGTCTCCTCGCGCGGCTGGGCCTTCGGATACACCTCGGGCGCCTTCGTCCTCGTACTGAACCTCGTGCTCTTCCAGGGCCACGACTCCTTCGGGCTCTCCGAGGGCGCGGCCGTACGGATCTGCCTGGCCTCGGCGGGGCTCTGGTGGGGCGCCTTCACGATCATCCCGCTGCGGCGGCTGCGGGACCGGGCCGTGGTCCGGGAGGCGGGACCGACCGTCAGCGGCTGGAAGCAGCTCATCGCCACGCTGAAGGACATGCGGCGCTACCCGCTGACCCTGTCGTTCCTGCTGGCGTACCTGATCTACAACGACGGCGTGCAGACCGTGATCTCCCAGGCCTCCATCTACGGCTCGGAGGAGCTGGAGCTGGAGCAGTCGACGCTGATCGTGGCCGTGCTGCTCGTGCAGATCCTCGCGGTGGCGGGCGCACTGGGGATGGGCCGGCTGGCCGCACTCTACGGCGCCAAGCGGACGATTCTGGGTTCGCTGGCCGCCTGGGGGCTGACGCTGGCCGCCGGGTACTTCCTGCCGGCCCGCACCCCGGTCTGGTTCTTCGCGCTCGCCTCGATGATCGGGCTGGTGCTGGGCGGGAGCCAGGCGCTGTCGCGCTCGCTCTTCTCGCACCTGGTGCCGGCGGGCAAGGAGGCCGAGTACTTCTCGGCGTACGAGATGAGCGACCGGGGCCTGAGCTGGGTGGGACCGCTGGTCTTCGGCATCACCTACCAGGTCACGGGGAGCTACCGGGACGCGATCATCTCGTTGGTGGTGTTCTTCGCACTGGGTTTCGTGCTGCTCGCCAGAGTGCCGGTCCGGCGCGCGGTGGAGGCGGCGGGGAATCCTGTACCGGAACGGATCTGAGCGGATCCGTGGACGCGAATTCGGAACAGATTTCGACGTTCAAGCGAAGGGCCGGTAGTGTACGCCTTTGGCCTGCCAGGCGGACCGTTACTGCGTGCTCACTGAGTGAAGACGTTGGGTGACATCTGCTGCCAGATGTGACAAAACGGGCATTGGTGGGTACAACAAGGGGCGGCACGACGGGCGACGCATGACCCGGAGCGGGAATCTATACCGCCGACCGGACGTTGACCGGATGACGACGACAGCGACACCTGTCCTGTGGGCGACAAGCCCGGGAGGCACGATTCATGAGTGAGCGAGCTCTCCGCGGTACGCGGCTCGTGGTTACCAGCTACGAGACGGACCGCGGCATCGATCTGGCCCCGCGCCAGGCGGTGGAGTACGCATGCCAGAACGGACATCGATTTGAGATGCCGTTCTCGGTTGAGGCAGAAATTCCGCCGGAGTGGGAGTGCAAGGCGTGCGGCGCCATGGCACTCCTGGTCGACGGGGACGGGCCCGAAGAGAAGAAGGGCAAGCCTGCGCGAACGCACTGGGACATGCTCATGGAGCGGCGCACCCGCGAGGAGCTGGAGGAAGTGCTGGCCGAGAGGCTCGCGGTCCTTCGTTCCGGCGCCATGAACATTGCCGTGCATCCGCGCGACAGCCGCAAGTCCGCCTGACAGCCGGACGAAAGCAACACAGCGCCAAAGCCGAGGGCCCCCGCCACACAGTGTGTGGCGGGGGCCCTCGGCTTTGTCCTGTCGTCCGGTTTGTCCTGCCGTCCGGTCGGGATCAGGGGGTGAGCGGCGGCCGGTAGCCGCCGGCGTCGGAGCCCGGGGCGGGCCCCGAACCCTGCGGCCGGTCCTCGCGGATGACCTCGCCCTGGACGACCTTGCCGTCCGGGTAGTGGATGCGGGCCTGCTGGAAGGCGTCGCCGAAGGTGCCGGCGGGCGCGGAGGCCATCTTGCGCTCCACTGCGCGGGCCGTCCGGCGGCTGATCCAGGTGCGAACCGGCGGGAGCAGGAGGAACAGGCCCGCCACGTCCGAGAGCAGGCCCGGCAGGATCAGGAGCAGGCCGGCCAGCATGGTCAGGCCGTTGCCCGTGCCGGGCTGCTGCGGGGTCGGCGCCGCGCCCGTCTGGGCCTGCTGGAAGGTCTCCGTGAGGTTCTTGAAGGCGCGCCGCCCGGCCCGCTTGATGACCACCACCCCGAGCACCATGCCGCCCGCGAGCAGCAGGGCGACGGTACCGCCGCCGGCGGCTCCGGCGACCAGGCTGAGCAGCCAGATCTCCAGGATCAGCCAGGCGGCAACGGCCAGGGGAAGGATCGTACGGGCGGGCGAACGGCGCCGGGGGGCCGTCGGTGTCGGAACTCCGGTCGTCATACCCACCAGTGTGCCTGGGCGGGCGTAAAAGCGTCCTCAGTCGGAGGTACCGGACATCCCCTAGGGGGTGTCCGGTAGATCGGGGCGGATCGGGGTCGGGCCCTACTTGCCGCGGATCTTGCCGGTCAGCTTGTCCGCGTGCTCCTTGATGCCCCACTGGGTGACCCGCCAGAGGGCCTCCACCACGATGTCCTTGCTCATCTTGCTGTCGCCGAACTCGCGCTCGACGAAGGTGATGGGCACTTCGACCACGCGGAAGCCCTTGCGCACGGCCCTGCGGGCCAGGTCCACCTGGAAGCAGTAGCCCGCGGAGGCCACGTCGGCCAGGCCCAGGCCTTCGAGGGTCTCGCGGCGGAAGGCGCGGTAGCCGCCGGTGACGTCGCGGATCGGGACGCCCAGCATCAGCCGGGAGTACGTGGAGCCGCCCCGGGAGAGGAACTCGCGGCTCTTGGGCCAGTTGACGACCCGGCCGCCCGGCACCCAGCGGGAGCCCAGTACCAGGTCGGCGCCCTCCAGGGCGGTGAGCAGCCGGGGCAGCTCCTCGGGCTGGTGGGAGCCGTCCGCATCCATCTCGACGATGACCCCGTAGCCGTTGTCCAGGCCCCAGGTGAAACCGGCCAGGTAGGCCGCTCCGAGCCCTTCCTTGCCCTTGCGGTGCAGGACGTGGACGTGGTCGTCCCCGGCGGCCAGCTCGTCGGCGAGCTTTCCGGTGCCGTCCGGGCTGTTGTCGTCCGCGACCAAGATGTGGGCCTCGGGCACAGCCGCGCGGACGCGGCCGACGATCAGCCCGATGTTCTCCGCCTCGTTGTAGGTCGGAATGATCACCAAGGCCGTGCCGAGCGGTCCGTAGCTTCGCTGTCCGCCGTCGCTCACTGAGTCCCCTTTTGCGTTCCGTACATCCTGTACGTCGTGTACGTGGTGTCGCAGAGGTGATTTTAGAACAGCGATCGGAGCCCGCGGTCCTTCGGGCCGGACCGGCTCCCGCTGGCTGCGGGCCGCCTGACCGTTGTCTACTGGACCGCCGGGCCCCGATCTGAGGCCACCTCCCCCACGCTCCTCGAGAGCAGGGGGGACTCCTTGCGGCGAAACCTTCCCTCGCCCCCGAGGCGCGGGCGCGGTTGAGCGAACGGCTCCGTCCGGTTCGGACGTCCGGTGGTGGACCCGGCCGAACCTATCCGGGTCCGGTCGCCCTTACCGAACCGTGGCCCCCCGGATCACCCCTGTGGCCGTACGAATACCTCCCGGCCACCGACCACGGTGGCCAGGCAGACCGGCAGGTCCGTGCCGGGGGTCAGGTCCGGCAGTCCGGGGGTGCCGGAACGGGGGTCGGTGGACCAGCGGGCGACCCGGTCGTCGGGGGCCTGCACCACCAGCTCGGCCGTCCGCCACACGGCGTAGTCGGCCGGGGCGCCCGGGACCAGGATCCCGGCGTCGTCGCGGCCCATGGCCCGCCAGCCGCCTCGGGTGTGGGCGGCGAAGGCGGCCCGTACCGAGACGCGGTGGGCCGGCGTGCGGTGGAAGGCGGCCGCGCGGACCGTGCCCCAGGGGTCGAGCGGGGTGACGGGGGCGTCGGAGCCGAAGGCGAGCGGGACGCCCGCCTTGAGCAGGGCCGCGTACGGGTTGAGGGTACGGGCGCGCTCGGCGCCCAGCCGGTCGGCGTACATGCCCTCCTCGCCGCCCCACAGCGCGTCGAAGGCGGGCTGCACGGAGGCGGTGAGGCCGAGGTCGGCGAAGGCCGCGATGGTGGCCGGGGTCATCATCTCGGCGTGCTCGACGCGGTGCCGGGCGGCGCGGACCCGGGCCAGGCCCACCTTCTCGGCGGCGGCCCGGACGCCCTCGACGACGGCGGTGATCGCGGCGTCCCCGATGGCGTGGAAGCCGGCCTGGAGCCCCGCCTCGGTGCAGGCGGCGACGTGTTCGGCCACGGCCCGCGCGTCGAGGTAGCCGGTGCCGGTGTGGGCGGCGTCGGCGTAGGGGGCGTGCAGGCAGGCGGTGTGCGAGCCGAGGGCGCCGTCGACGAAGAGGTCTCCGGCGGCCCCGACGGCGCCGAGCGCCTTGGCCCGGTCGAGGTCCCGGTCGGCCCAGTACCCGAAGACGCGGGGTCCGGGGTGGGTGCGGGCGAGCTCCAGGAGGGCGGTGAAGTCCTCGGCGGAGGAGATGTCGGGTCCGCCGCACTCGTGGACGGAGCCGATGCCCAGGGAGGCGGCCCGGTCGAGCGCGGCCCGCTGGGCCTCGGCGCGCTGCGCCGGGGTGAGGGCGCCGAAGGCCGCACGGCGTACGAGGTGGTGGGCGTCGCGGGTCAGCGGCTCGTCGTCGTCGGCCTGCTCGGCAGGTACGCCGGGTACGAGGTCCAGCAGGGCGGTGGTGACCACGGCGGAGTGCGCGTCGATGCGGCTGAGGTAGAGCGGCCGTCCGCCGGTGGCCTCGTCCAGCTCCCGGCGGCGGGGGGCGCGGCGCTCGGGCCAGCGGGCCGCGTCCCAGCCGTGGCCGAGGAGCACCCGGTCGGCCGGGCGGGCCAGCGCGTACGCGCGCACCTGCGCGAGGGCCTCCGGCAGGGAGGCGGCCCCGGAGAGATCCAGCCCGGTGAGGGCGAGGCCGGCGGAGGTGGTGTGGACGTGGGCGTCGGTGAAGGCGGGCGTGACGAGCGCGCCGTCGAGGTCGACCACCTCGTCCACGCCCTGCGCGAAGGCGTCGGCGGCGCCCTCGGAGCCCACCCAGGCGATGTGGCCGCGCTCCACCACCATCGCGGTGGCGAAGGGGTCGGCGGGGCTGTGGACCTCGCCGCCGCGCAGGAGGACGGTACGGGTGGGGTCGCTGGGGGCGGGTGTCGCGCGCTCGGTCATGGGGACAAGTTTCGCGTGTGCGGGGTGCGTGACAGGACGCGGGTGCCGGGCGGGCCCTGCGGGCGGCTGCTCCCCGCCCCGCCCTTTCGCCGTTTCCCGGGGCTCCGCCCCGCACCCCGCGCCTAAAAGGCCGGCGGGGCTGGACTTGCCCAGCGGGGCTACACGCGGGGCGGGCGGGCTTCGTACGGGGTGGAGAGGACCACCGTCGTGCGGGTGGAGACGTGGGCCAGGGCGCGCAGGCGGCCCAGGAGGTCTTCCAGTTCCAGCGGGGTCGCGACGCGGACCTTGAGGATGTAGTTCTCGTCGCCCGCGACGCTGTGGCAGGCCTCGATCTCCGGGACCCCCGCGAGGCGTTCCGCGATGTCGTCGGGTGCGCTCGGGTCGAAGGGCTTGACGGAGATGAAGGCCGTCAGCGGCAGCCCGACGGCCTCGGGGTCGACGACGGCGGCGTAGCCGCGGATGACTCCGCGCTGCTCCAGGCGGCGTACTCGCTGGTGGACGGCCGACGTGGACAGTCCCGTGGCCTTGCCCAGGTCCGTGTAGCTCATCCGCCCGTCCCGCACGAGCAGATCCACGATCTGGCGGTCCAGCTCCTCCATTGCGCTCATAGCCGCACAACTTACGGCCCCGGACCGGTTCCGCCCAGCCGTGTCCACGGATTGACGTGGCACCTGCGGCGGGCATGTGACCAAGGCCACAGGAGTATGCGGGCGTACGGCGGCCGGAAGTGGTTACTCGTGCCGCGTGACGGGAAGTGCTTGGGATGGCCGTGGCCGAAGAACCTGCCCGCCCGGCCCACCCAAGGGGGAGTACATCCATGCTGAACACCAAGCGCGCCGGTCGCACCGAACCGGAGCCCCTGGAAATCGTCGATGGCGGTCATGCCGACGACGACGACTACCTCGAATACGCCGAGGGATTCGAGATCCACCACGCGACCTGCCCCGACTGCGGTCAGGCGATCGCCCTGGTCGCGGACGAGGAGTACCTGCCGCAGCACGCCCTCTGCCTGACCCCGTGGAACCCGTTCGGGCTCACGGTGTGCGCGGGTACCGGGCGGCCGGCCTCCGACGCCCTGCCCACCCTCGGCCTCGGCGTCGACGAGGGCCCGGAGCTGGAGCCCGTCGTGCACCTGGCGCTGCCGCAGGGGCTGGACTGGCGCACGCAGCCCTTCTCACACGTCGGCGGCCCCGGCTCGCGTCCGGTACGGACGCCGGTGCCCGCGGCGCTGCCGCAGATGCGACAGCACGCGCAGGCCGCCTGATCCGCCCGTACGGGCCGGCGAGCAGGAGCTACCAGTACGTTCCCTGCACCATGGCGGCGAGACTGGCATGGTGCAGGATCAGGCTGTCCGGGTCCGAGGGGACCTCGACCTCGCCGAAGTGCGCCTGGCGGTAGGCGATCCGCAGCATCACGATCCCGTGCCGCAGGGCGGCGTAGAGGGTGTGGAACTCCATGTCCCGCGGCGTGTGCCCGGTGAGTTCGGCGTAGCGGCGCTCGATGTCCTCGCGGCGCAGGAAGTCCGGCAGGCCCGGCTGGCCGAAACTCACGGTCAGGTCCTGGAAGAAGCGGTGGAGGTAGACGCTCCAGCCGAGGTCGACCTCGCGCGGTGCGAAGGCCGCCATCTCCCAGTCGAGGACGGCCACGGGCTCGAAGCCGTCGGCATCGAAGATGACGTTGCCGATGCGGGCGTCGCCCCAGTTGAGCACGGCGGGTCCGCCTTCGTCGGCCGGCCAGAGTTCTTCGAGGCGGTCGAAGGCCCGCTCCAGTAGCGGGGATCGGGACTTCCCCGCCACCACCCACTCGTAGTAGGCGCGTTGGCCGTTCACGTGCCGGCGCAGCGGGCTGCCTTCGCCCTCGGGCAGGAGGAACTCCGCTTCCCCGGGCGGGAACTGGTCGTGCAACCGGGCGAGGAGGGAGACGCTCGCCTCCTGGAGCACGGCGCGTTCGGTGTCGCTCGCGGCGTGCAGCCAGTTGCCCTCGTAGGTGTAGGGCATCACGTCGGGCGGTACGCGACCTTCGGCGCGGGCCATGACGAAGAACTGCGCGCCGAGCGGGCCGGGGTCTTCTTCCAGCCACTGCACGCGCGGGACGGGCAGGTCGGTGTGGGCGGCGACCAGGCTCATCACGCGGTGCTGGCGGGGCATGTCGTAGGTGGGGAAGACGGTGTAGGCGGCCGGGTCGGCGGCGAGGCGCAGGGCGCAGGCCCGGACGGGGGCGTCGGGGTGCTCGATGTCGAAGAGCAGGGTCTCGCTGGACATGCCGTTGGAGCCGGGGACGGAGACGTTGGTGACCTTGGCCCCGGGGAGCTCGGTGTCGAGCCAGGCGGCGAGGCGCCGGCCGAGTTCCTCGGGTTCGCGGGTGGAGGTGCGGGGGCGTGGTGCCGGTCCTGCCATTGGGGGTACCCCTTCCTGTTCCTGCGTGCTGCTGCGGGCTGACGGCCTAGATCCCTACGGGGCCACCGAGCCGTAGTCGGTGAAGCCGCTCGGGTCGTGGCGGCCGAAGCTGCCGTGCTCGAAGATGCCGAAGCCGGTGCGGCCTTCGAGGGTGAAGCGGGCCGAGTGGTCGGTGACTCCGAAGGCGGCCATGGGGTGGGCCGCGGGGTCGGAGAGGTCGTAGACGCGGCGGTCGGTCCAGCCGCGGCCCTGCCAGGTGCCGTGCTGCCAGTCGGTGGCCGGCGGGTAGCCGGCGCCGACGGCGAGGGGTGAGGAGTTCAGGATCTCCACGCCGAGCTCGAGGGGCTTGCGGCCGGCCGGGTCGGTGAGGTGGACGATGGCGCTCTCGGGGTGGCGGCTGCCGGAGCGGTAGCGGATGTCGGTGTGCGGCCAGCCGAGCTGCACGTCGCCCCGGCCGCTGCCTTCGGGGAACACCTGGACGGCTTCGCTGAGGCCCCGCAGGCCGTCCGCGTCCTCCTGGGCGATGACCATGAGGAAGCGGTCCTCGAAGCGGACGGGGATCCAGAGCCAGTGGAAGCCCTCGGGGCGGTGTTCCTCGGCGGCCCGGCCGCCTTCCTCGCCGGGGATGGGGCGCACGCCCCAGCTGCGGTCCCGGGTGCCGGTCCACTCGGCGGTGTCGAGGGTGAACTCCTCGCCCTTGGCCCGGATGGTGCCGGTGACGTTGCCGGCCTGGACGAAGCGGCGGCCTTCGAGGATGAGGCGGTCGCCGCGGCGCTGGGTGTGGTGGGGTTCCCAGACTGCGGGGAACTCGGCGGTCCAGGTGATCTCGTACGAGAGCCCGTCGGGGTCGTCCGGGTCGGCGGCGCAGCTGAGGCCGATGCGCTTGAGGGGTTCGTCGATGGTGATCCGGAGCGGTCCGACGGAGAGGTTCATGCGGTCGTCGGTGAGGGCGTCGGAGGCGCGGACGGCGAGGAGTTCGTCGCCGATGCGCAGGGTGGCGTAGGCGTCGATGACACCGGCGTTGGGGTAGACGCCGAGGCCGAGGATCAGGACGGCGCGGCCTGCGTGGTCGAAGACGTGGAAGATGCAGCGGTCGTAGGCGTTGCGGTCGCCGGTGACGAGGTGCTTCATCGACAACGGGGCCTGGTGGATGGGGTATTCGTCGAGCGATATGGGCCGGTCGGCGGGCATGACGAACCTCCGTGTGTGGGTGCGGGGCATGCGGGAGCTGGCACCTTGAGCGGAGTTGACGGTACGTCAGATTCGGGGGTGGAGACCAGAGGTGTGGCACGGACTGTCAGGAAGACACGTCGTGCGGTGGTGGCCGGAGCGCCCCCCGCCGACCGGGGGTGCAGGGTCGAACGGATGGGCGGGGTTACCCGTGGATCCGGTGGAGCGTTGGCCGGGCATGACCACGATGGAGAGTTCCACGCCGAGGGTGGGGCGCCGGCGGCGGGCGCCGGCCGCAGAGCACGAAGAATCGGTTCGGCATACACCGGACCCGCCCATCTACAGCGCGCTGCTCACCCACTGGGCCGAGGACGGCCGCACCGTGCCCGGCCGACGCGATCCGGAGTGGACCAAGATCGCCTCCTCGCCCATCTGGCCGACCGGCCCCCTCTACGGGAGCTGAGCCCGAAGAGGGGGCCGGGCCCGAAGAGGGGGCCGGGAGGGCCGGGCCGGAGCCGGGCCGTCCTTCGGGGGCTGACCAATCACAGCGCGAGCAGGCCCGCCTCCGTCGGCCGGAAGCCGCACCGGGCGTAGAAATCGCCGAGGTGCGGCTCGTGGTCCACGTGCAGCCACTGCGCGCCCGCGCCCCGGGCCGCCTCGGCGGCCGCCCTGACCAGGCGCACCCCGAGGCCCCGCCGGCGTTCGTCCGGGTGCACCGTGGTGTCCAGGACGAAGGCGTGCACGCCCCCGTCCCAGGCGACGTTGACGTAGCCGACCAGCCGCCCCTCGCGGCGTGCCGCGATCCAGCTCAGGCTGCGTTCCAGCACCGGCGCGAAGGACGTGTCCCGGTGTCCCGGCCAGGACGCGGCGAACAGTGCGTTCAGCTCGGCGTCGGCCAGGGGCTCCCGCGCCGTCAGCTCCACCCCGCTCCCCACGGCTACCGGGACTCCGGACCCGCCAGGTGGCGGGCGATGACCATGCGCTGGATCTGGTTGGTGCCCTCCACGATCTGGAGGACCTTCGCCTCGCGCATCAGCCGCTCCACCGGGAAGTCCGCGGTGTAGCCGTAGCCGCCGAGCACCTGGACCGCGTCCGTGGTGACGGCCATCGCCGCGTCGGTGCAGAAGAGCTTGGCCATCGCCGCCTGCCGGGAGAAGGGCTTGCCCGCGTCCCGCAGCCGCGCCGCCGCCAGGTACAGCGCGCGGCCCGCCTCGATCTTCGTCGCCATGTCGGCCAGCATGAAGCGCAGGCCCTGGAAGTCGGCGATGGGGTGGCCGAACTGCTTGCGGTCCAGGGCGTAGGCCAGGGCCTCGTCCAGCGCGGCCTGGGCCACGCCGATCGCGCAGGCGGCGATGCCCAGGCGGCCCGCGTCGAGGGCTGCCAGGGCGATGGTGAAGCCCTGGCCCTCCTCGCCGATGCGGCGGGTGTCGGGGACCCGTACGCCGTCGAAGTGCAGCTGGGCGGTGGGCGAACCCTTCATGCCCATCTTCTTCTCGGGGATCGCGGCGGTGAGGCCTTCGGCGTCGCCCGGCACCAGGAAGGCCGTGATGCCCTTGGGGCCGTCCACGCCCGTGCGGGCCAGGACGGTGTAGAAGTCGGCGACCCCGCCGTGGGTGATCCAGGCCTTGGTGCCGCTGATGATCCAGTCTTCGCCGTCCCGGACCGCCCTGGTGGTCAGGGAGGCCGCGTCCGAGCCGGCGCCCGGCTCGGAGAGGCAGTACGCGCCGAGCAGGCCGCCGCCGAGCATCGCGGGCAGGTGGGCGCCGCGCTGATCCTTGGTGCCGTAGCCGGCCAGGCCGTGGCAGGCGAGCGAGTGCACGCTGACGCCGAGGCCGACGGTCAGGCGGGCCGCGGCCAGCTCCTCCAGCACCTGGAGGTAGACCTCGTAGGGCTGGTCGCCGCCGCCGTACTCGCCGGCGTACGGGAGGCCGAGCAGTCCGGACTCGGAGAGGAGCGTGAAGATCTCCCGCGGGAAGCGGCCGTGGTCCTCTTCCTCGGCGGCCCGGGGCCGGATCTCCCGCTGCGCGATCTCGCGTACGAGTGCGAGCAGGTCGCGGGACTCCTCGGTCGGCAGCTGTCGGTCCACCTGCTGCGGCGCGCGGTCGGTCATGGCGGCGCTCTCCTCACTCGCAAAGCACGGGGCGGCGCGTGGGGGTGGGACGCGTCGCCGGGTCTCGGGGCTCACAGCCGATGGTGCCCTCCCGGATCGCGGGAAGTTCCAGTTCAAGTGGCTGCGGCGGTTGAGTATGCCCGATCAGGCGCTTCCCGTCACGGGTGCGAGATCATCCCCACGGAGTCCGCCCCCGCGCTGATCGCTCCCCCGGAGCTCGTCCTCGGCCGCGGGCGGCGCCGGGCACTCGGGGACGAACTCCTCGATGACGGTGAGCGTCGCGCGCAGCGTGCGGACGAGCAGGGCGCCGAACCCGGCCCTGTCGGGGCGGCCGGGAGCGCCCAAGGGGCCGTCCGGGAGGCCGTCCGGGAGGCCGTCCGCCGAGCCGATCCAGTCGAGGGTGCTGCCCTCGACCCCCGACAGCCAGCCCACGAGTGCCAGCCGGGCGAGCGGCGGGACGGTGCGGCGGCCGTACGCGCCTTCGGCGATGGCCGCGATCAGTTCCTCGCGCACGGCGTCGCGGATGGCCAGGACCTCGGAGTCGGAGCCGACGCCGCCGGTGACGATGGTGCGGTAGGCCGCCTGGTGGTGTTCGGCGTAGTGCAGGTAGCCGTCGATGGTGCCGCGCACCCGCTCGGCGTTCGGGACGTCGCTCTCGCCGCCGGCGCGGGCGACCAGCTCGGCCACCGAGTCCTCGACGATGGCCAGGTAGTAGCCGCGTTTGCTCTTGAAGTAGTAGTAGATGAGGCCCTTGGCGACGCCGGCGTGCTTGGCGATGTCGTCCATGTTGAGCGCGTCGTACGAGGTGTCGGCGAACAACTTGCGCCCGATCGCTATCAGTTCGGCTCGCCGAACCTGCGAACGCCCGGTCGTTCCGCGCTGTTGACTATTATTCAAATTCAGCCCTAGCCTCGAACTGCCACAGGATGCCCGAAGTATGGCAGACCCCTCCTGGGCACTCCCCTTTGCACCTTGCACTCCCCCTGCGCACCGGACGACGTACGGGAGGACCACATCATGGGCAACGGCAAGACGAGAAATCCGGCCGAGGGCCGCGCCAACTGGAAGAAGACGGCCGCCGTCGCGATGCCCGCGGTCGTCGCGGTCGGGGCGATGGCCATGGTCATGGCGCAGGGCGCGCTCGCCGCCTCCTTCGCCGTCTCGGGGACCAGCTTCCAGGTCTCCTCATCCAAACTGAGCAGCAAGGGCCTGGCCTCGTACGTGCAGACGGACCGCTCCGTCGACGGCAAGGGGCACCCGGTCGCGCTGCTCGGCATCGGCGAGGCCACCCTCACCGACATCTGCCAGGCCGCCGAAGTGGACACCCCGCTCGGCAAGGTGACCTTCAAACTGACCGCCGGCGGCCCGGCCGGGGACGTCACCGCCAGCAACCTCGTCATCGACGGCGAGGACCTGGCCGGCGACGCCACCTTCGGCACCGCCCAGATCGGCCGCGATGCCTCCACCCTCGACCAGGTCAGCGGGGTCACGGGCGAGGCCGGGAAGTTCGGGCTGCAGGCCGGGAACATCGAGGTCGTGGACGTGAAGTCGCACGCCTGGTCCGCGACCGGCGGCAACTTCCACCTCAAGGGCATGAAGCTCAACGTCAGCCTGGACGGCAAGAAGTGCTTCTAGACCACCTCGGCCCACGTCGAACGGCCGCGCCGGGGACCGGGTGGCTGGAGCGGCGGCTCCCGTACCCCGGCCCCCGGCGGCGGCTGCGGGCCTGGCGCCGCACCCGCCCGTTCTGGGGCGGGCTGCTGGTGATCCTGGGCGGGACCGAACTGCTGCTGGTCCCGCTCTCCCCGCTCACCGTCCTGGTCAGCCTGGGTCTCGGCGGGATCGCCGCGATCGGCATCGGCATCGCGCTGATCGCCGCGGGCCTGTTCCTGTGGCTCCTGCCGCAGACCCGGGCGTACGTCTCCATCCACGCGCTGCTGCTGTCGGTGCTGTCCTTCGTGGCGACCAACCTCGGCGGTTTCCTGCTCGGCATGCTGCTGGGCATCGCGGGCAGCGCCCTGGCCTTCGGCTGGACCCCGCTGCCGGATCCCGCGGAGGGCGAGGAGGGACCGTACGTCCCGAGCCTGGACGGCAGCGGGCCGCGCACGCTGGCCGCCGCCCTGCCGGTGGTGCTGCTCGCCGCGCTCGTGACGGCCGCGGGCGCACCGCAGGCCAGGGCGGACGGGTCGGCGGCGCCGATGGCGGCGCGCACTCCCCCGACCGTGACCACTTCCCTCTTCGCACCGCAGGGCTTCGCCTTCGCCGGGGTCACCCAGGTGCCCACGGCGGACGGCCCGCTGAAGGTGCTGGTGCTGCGGATGCGCGCGGCCACGCTCACCGACTACCGGCTGCGCACCCGCGACGGCGGCGAGGAGTACGGGCTGGCCGCCAAGACCCTGAACCTGAGCGGCGACGTGACCTTGTACCTGACGAGGTTCAGCGGCTGCATCGAAGGGCTGCTCTGCGTCACCTTCAGCCCGGACGGGCTGCCTGCTCCCCCGGTGATCCCGCCGTTCGTCTTCATGACCCAGGTCAGCGCGGAGCAGGCACTGGTCACCTCCGACGTGATCAGGACCGACGGGCTGCGGCTGGAGGCATCGTGATTCCCGTGCAGGCCGCGCCGCTGTGGGCCTACGCCGTCGGTGCCACCTTCGCGGTGGCGGCCGGGCGCCAGCTCCAGTGGTGGGAGCGCTCGGTCCAGGGCGAGGGGGTCCGTACGCGCAGCCGCGCGGCCAATCCGTACCTCGCGCTCACCCTGCTTTACGCGGCCCTGCTGCCCGCCCCGACCGGGGTGTACCTGCTGTGGCAGAACCCTGCCTGGGCGACGATGCAGGTCGCGCGCGACCACGACGGGGTCTGGGCCGGCTTCGCCCTCTTCTACGTGGCCTCGGTGGTCGTCGGCGCGCTGCTCGGGTTCCTGGCGGCGCGGCTGTTCGTCCTGGTCGGGGCCGGGTACTGGGGGTACCTCCAGGCGGTGGCCGGGTACTTCCTGCTGTTCTTCACCCTGATCCACGGGTGGGACGGCACGGGGTACCAGCGGCTGCTGAGCGCCGATCCGCGGGCCTTCGCCGGCTGGTCCGCGGACGGTGCGACCGGGGACGCCAACGACTCAGTGGTCAACCACTGCCTGGCCTTCGCGACCTCCGGGACCTTCCTGGCCCTGCTGGTCTTCGGCCTGGCCGTGATCGGGACGATGCTGCTGGCCGAGATCGGCTGGCTGGTGGAGGGCTGGCGGCTGCCGGGGGCGGCGGCGGACCTCAAGGTGCCCAGGGTGATCGCGGTGGTGATCGCCGGGGCGGGGGTCTACGGGCTGCCGTTCGCGGGGGCGCTGGGCGCCAGTCTCCTCGTACGGCTGCTGGGGTGGTGGCCGGGGCTGGGGCTGTTCGCCCTGGTGGCCGGGGTGGTGCTGCTGCCCGCGCGTTCACCGGTGCGCAGGCTCTACGGGCTGGTGGGCGTTCCGGACGGGCATTGGCGGGTCGAGCCCGATCCCGGGTCCGAGCCCGGGCCCGGACCTGCGGTCAGAGCCAGCCGACCTGAGTGACGAACATGGCGATGACGACCACCAGGGTCCAGCCGAGCACGTGCTCCAGCCAGGCGGAGCCGTCCTTGGGTCCGCCGGTGCGGACCAGGTTGCGGGCACGGGAGGTGAGGGCTGCGCTGTGTGCGGTCATGCCGTCCAATGTGACAGCGGTGGTGGCCTTCGCGGTAGAGACGATGGTCACGGGTGGCATGTCTCACGCCCCCGGCCGCGTGGTGCGGACCGGGGGCGCGAGGGGCACGGGCTGCGGGATCAGGTGGCGCGTTCGCGGCCCGCCATGCCCGCCATCGCCAGGGCGAGGCAGAGGGCGACGCCGCCGGCGATCACGTTGCTCACCACCGTACGGGTGGTGCTGACGTCCCCGGAGATGACGAACGGCGCGACGATCGTCCAGGCGGCGAGACCGACCGCCGTCCAGGCCATGGCGTGGGTGCGTTCGTAGGCGGAGCCCAGTCCGCTCATGCACAGGCAGTACGCCAGGCCCGCGATCAGGTTGTTGATCGCCAGCGAGCTGAGTCCGCTGAATCCGGCGATCCAGGGCGAGGCGGCGATGTACAGGCCCGTCAGGAGGGCCAACGCCTCGACGGCCTGGGCGGCCGGGGTACTGGTGACGCGCTCGAACCGCGTGCGCATCTCGGCGAGGTCGGGGTGGTGTTCGATGGAGTGGGTGGTCATGGGGGGCCGCCTCCTATGAAGCGTGAAGCCTTTACGCGACCTTTATTCCCTTATCGTCCGCTTGTCATACATTCGGGTCAACTGGAACTTTTTACAGCACTCCGACCGCCCTCAGGGCGCTGATCTGGGCCGGATTCGGCCGGACCGGACCGTAGAGGTAGCAGACTCCCCCGGTGCCGGAGACGACCTTGCCGGCAGCGTTGTGGCGCTTCGTCCGCAGCCAGTTGTTCTCGAATTCGCGGCGGCGGTAGACACGGCGCACGGCCTGGTTGTCCCGGGAGTTCGGGTCGTTGGCGATCACGTCGCCGGCCGCGGTGAAGCCGATGACGGTCATCAGGTGGCCGGCCGTGCCGTAGCCCGCGCCCGTGAGCTCCTCGGCGGTGAAGGACTGCGAGGTGATGGCCGGGATGCCGGCCCGGACCAGGGTCTCCAGGTCGGCGAGGGAGCCGAGCCGGGTGACGACCCCGGCCAGCTGCCGGTAGGTGGCGGCGTAGGCGGCGTTGAAGGGCCAGTTCCCGCAGCCCTTGTACGCGGCGTCGTAGGTGGAGCGGGCCGCGTGACAGACCTGGGGGTCCGCGTAGCCCTTCTTGACCCAGGTCAGGGACTTGGCGCTGGCCTTGCGGCCCCAGAACTCGATGATCATCTGGGATGAGGTGGGGCTGCACCAGGCCTCGCCGCCGTTGTCGTACTCGGGGTACTGGCCCGCGTGCGTCTCCTGCGAGTACCGCGGGACCTTCAGCTCGTGGGCGCCCGCGCCGGAGGGGACGGACGCGGGGACGGTGAACCGGTCCGGGAGATCGGAGACCATGGCGCCCGCCAGCCAGACGGTCGGGGTGTTCTTCGCGCCGGGCTTGCGGTAGAGGGTCAGGCGCAGCCGCCAGTCCTTGATCCGCAGCCCGCCGGCCTTCGCGGGGGCGTCCAGGGCCAGGGTGTCGGTCCACACGGTGGACTTCCCGTCGGTCTGGCCGTCCACGGAGGTGCGCCGGATGTCCGCGTCACCGGACGCCCAACGGCCCATGACATACCAGGGGGTGGCGGTGCCGTTGGTGTAGGTGCCGCGCAGTTCCGCCTGGAGCCAGGTCCCGGCCGGGGTGCGGGCGTTCCAGGAGGCGATCGCCTCGGTGGCGGGCACGGTGGAGGCGTGCACCGGGGAGGTCCAGACGGCGTACTCCCAGGTGCTCTTCTTCCCGGTGTGCGGGTCGGCGTACTCGCTGCGGCCGGCCGGGGTCTTGATCTCCAGCCCGGGACGGGCGCCGCCGATGGCGGTGGTGCCCTGGTGGATGCCGGCGCGCCAGTGGGCGTACGAGTACCAGAACCGGTTGTCCACCGTCTTGCGGGTGGCTTCGACGGTTGCCGCTTCGGCTGTCGCCGCCTCGGCCGGGGCCGCGGATCCGGCTTGAACCGCGGGATCCGGGCCGGCGCCGGCCCGCGCGGGTGCGGCCGAGGCTCGGCCGCCCGGGACGGTGGCCGCGGTGGCGGCCGCGAGGGCGACGGCCAGCAGGGCCCGGCGGGGTGTGGGTGCGGTCATCGGCGTGGCCCCCAGGGGTCGGTGCGGTGGTTGGCTCCACCCTTCCAGTTCCCGCCCGCCGGGCGGCGAAGCCGCGGGGTCGTGTCGGGGTGACGGGCCCCCGCAGCCAGGGCCGCCCTGCGGGGCAGTCCCCTACCCGCCCTTCCACCGTTCCCCGGGCTCCGCCCGGACCCGTCGCCGTCTGCGGCGCCGTTGCCGGGGGCCAGCCCCCGGGCCCCCGCGCCTCAAACGCCGGCGGGGCTGGATTTGGCCGGGCGAGGCCGGATTTAGCTGAGCCGGGCTGGGCTGGGCTGGATTTGCCCGGCGGTCTGGATCTATCCGAGGCTGGAATGGGTCACAGCCTTACCCTGGGCGGGTGGAAGCTCAGGAGTCACCGCCGTCACCGCAGCCCCTTCAGGCCCTCGCGCGCGAGATCTCCGCGCTGCCGCCCTCGCTGGGGCCCGTGCGGCTGGTCGGGATCGACGGGCACGCCGGGTCCGGGAAGAGCACCTTCGCGGGGCGGCTCTCCGAGGCGCTGGGGGGTGCGCCCGTCCTGCACCTGGACGATGTGGCCAGCCACGAGGAGCTCTTCGGCTGGGACGAGCGGCTGCGCCTCCAGGTGCTGGAGCCGCTCGCCGCGGGACGGCCCGCGCACTGGGCCCCGTACGACTGGGTCGAGCGCTGCTTCGGGCCGGAGCGGGTGCTCGAGCCCGCTCCGGTGCTGCTCGTCGAGGGGGTCGGGGCCGGACGGCGCGCGCTGCGGCCGTGGCTGGCGCGACTGCTGTGGATGGAGATGCCGCGCGCGAAGTCCTGGGGGCGCGGGCGAAACCGGGACGGGCGTGAACTTTCCGACTTCTGGGACGGATGGGAGCGCGCGGAGCTCGCGCACTTCTCGGACGATCCTTCGCGCCCCTTCGCGGACACGCTGGTGCGGCAGAGCGGTACGGGATACGAGTGGTCTTCCGGGGCTGCTGCGACCGCGAGAACCCCCGCTTCCATCACCGAGGGTGACGGACTCCCCCGGGCCTGACGGAGCCCGCGAGTCGGCCTCGACCGAGGCCTCCGCCTGCTCCTTGACCCGGGGGCCGCACCGGCCTTACGTTCTGAATGTGCGGCCCTCACCGGCCGCCGCGGACGCGAAGCCCCCGATCGTTCCCCCGTGATCGGGGGCTTCGTTCTGCCCCCGATCCACCCCGGATCCGACCCCGGACGGACTTTCGCGCCGGGTTCGCGCGGGTCGGACCGCCGCGGATCCTTCACCCTGCGTCACCATTTACGCCGTGGGCGCATACCCGAACCGTCTGCGCCGCACCCTACGTAAGGTGCGTAACCGCAGGTACGATGCACCCCTGATTTCATCGGCGCAGGGCCAACTCGCGTGCGCGTCGCGGGGGTTGCCGCGCACCACGGGGGCAGGCTTGTGGGGGACGTGATGGATTTCGCCGCGGTGGGCAGCGCACACGCCCCGGCCGAACTCGCCTGGCTGCGAGGAGTGGACGCCTGCACGATGGGCGCCTACCCGCAGGCCGAGGAGGAGTTCCGGACGGCCGTACGACTCGATCCGGCGATGGCCGACGCCTGGCTGGGCCTGCACGCGCTCCGCGTCGACACCACCAACGCGTTACTGCGCATGTACGCCCACCGGGACCGCTTCGGGGAACAGCGGACCCGCCACCGGCGGACCCTGAACTCCTGGTACTGGCTGGGCTGGTGGGTCCAGCCGGTGCTGGAGAGCCGGCGCGACCTGCTGCTCGCCCACGCCTCGCACTGGCTGGACGGCCGCCACGTGCCCGAGCTGGACCAGGCGCTGGCCGCGCTGCCGCCCGTGGACACCGATCCCCAGGTGCGGTTCCTGCACGCCTGCCGGGCCTATCTCGTCAAGGACTGGGAGCAGTTGGTACGGCACACCGACTCCCTCGTCGACGATCCGCTGCTGGGCATCGAGTCGGGTCTGTTCGGCGGGATGGCCCGGGTCCGGCTGGAGATGTACGGGCAGGCGGAGCCGCTGCTGTCGGCCTCGCTGATGCGCTGCCGCAGCGAGCAGCCGCAGCGCAAGGAGCTCCGGTACTGGCTGGCGCGGGCCCACGAGGGGACCGGGCGCAGTGCGGCGGCGCTGCCGCTGTACCGGGCCGTGCACCGGGTGGACCCGGCGTTCATGGACACGGCGGCCCGGCTGACGGCGATCGAGGACGGCGAGGACGCCGACGGCCTCGCCGGATACGCGGGCGTCTCGGGCTACGAGGGCCTCGGCGGGCACGGCCCGTCCCCATCGGGCGGGGACTTCGCCGCGGTGGCGCTGGGCGGCGGCGGCCCGGTCCAGGACATCGCGGCGGACGGGCAGGTGGAACCGGACCCGCTGGAGCCGCCGGAGCCCCGGCACGGCCCGGGGGCTCCGGCCGGCCCCGCCCCCGGCCGCCCCGGCGGCGTGCGCCACAAGGTGACGCTGCCGTCCCAGCCGGGCCCCGCCGGGCTGCCGGCCGGGCCCGCGGATCCGGCGGCGCTGGCCGAGGCGCTCGCGGAGCTGGAGCGGATGGTGGGCCTGGAGCCCGTCAAACGGCAGGTGAAAGCGCTCTCCGCGCAGCTGCACATGGCCAGGCTGCGGACGGGCCAGGGCCTGCCCGTACAGCCGCCGAAGCGGCATTTCGTCTTCTCGGGGCCCTCCGGCACGGGCAAGACCACGGTGGCACGGATCCTGGGCCGGGTCTTCTACGCGCTGGGCCTGCTCGGCGGCGACCACCTCGTGGAGGCCGGGCGAGCGGACCTGGTCGGCGAGTTCCTCGGCCAGACCGCGGTGAAGGCGAACGAGCTGATCGACTCCGCGATCGGCGGGGTGCTGTTCGTGGACGAGGCGTACAGCCTCTCCAACTCCGGCTACAGCAAGGGCGACGCGTACGGCGACGAGGCCCTGCAGGTGCTGCTGAAGCGGGCGGAGGACAACCGCGACCACCTGGTGGTGATCCTCGCGGGCTATCCGGCGGGGATGGACCGGCTGCTGGCCACCAACCCGGGGCTGTCCTCGCGGTTCACCACCCGGGTGGACTTCCCGAGCTACCGACCGCTGGAGCTGACCTCGATCGGCGGGGTCCTGGCGGACGCCAACGGCGACCGGTGGGACGCGGAGGCGCTGGAGGAGCTGCGGAGCATCAGCGGGCACGTGGTGGAGCAGGGGTGGATCGACGAGCTGGGGAACGGGCGGTTCCTGCGGACGCTGTACGAGAAGAGCTGCGCTTATCGGGATCTGCGGCTGGCCGGCTTCGCCGGTGATCCCTCGCGGGAAGACCTGTGCACCCTGCGGCTGGCGGACCTGATGCAGGCGTATGGCGAGGTCCTCTCCGGCCGGGGCCCCCAGGAGCGGCCGGATCCGCCGCCGCTGTAGCCGCTGCGCGGAGCCGTCTCCCCGCCCCGCCCCTTCCCGAAACCGGGGCTCCGCCCCGGACCCCGCTCCTCAAACGCCGGAGGGGCTGGATCTGCCGCGCAGCGGCAGATCCAGCCCCTCCGGGACGCGCTACGCGCTCCGCGCGTACCCGCGGTGGGCCGGGTCGCGGACCTCGCCGACCAGGGTCTCCAGGACGTCCTCCATGGTGATCAGGCCCAGCACCCGGCCCGCCGGGTCCGCGACCTGCGCCAAGTGGGTGGCGTCCCGGCGCATGACCGTCAGGGCGTCGTCCAGCGGGAGCGTGGAGCAGACCGTGGTCATCCTGCGCCAGACGCGCTGCGGCACCGCCCGCTCCCGCTCCTCCAGGTCCAGTACGTCCTTCACGTGCAGGTAGCCCATGAAGGCACCGGTGTCGGCGCGGACGGGGAACCGGGAGTACCCGGTGCGGACCGTCAGCTGTTCGATCTGGCGCGGGGTGACAGAGGGGCCGACGGTGACGAGGCGGTCCCGGGCGAGGAGGACGTCGGTGACGGGGCGGCTGCCCAGTTCCAGCGCGTCCTCCAGGCGCTCCTGTTCGACCGGCTCCAGGAGCCCGGCCTGCCGGGAGTCCTTGAGCAGCCGGCCCAGCTGCGCGGAGGTGTAGACGGCCTCCACCTCGTCCTTGGGCTCCACCTTGAAGAGCCTCAGGACCAGCGTGGCGCAGGCTCCCAGCGCGGTGGTGACCGGCCCGCAGACGCGGGCGAAGGCGACCAGGCCGGGGCTGAACCACAGGGCGGTCTTCTCGGGGGCGGCCATCGCGAGGTTCTTGGGGACCATCTCGCCGATGACCAGGTGCAGGAAGACCACGGCGGCGAGCGCGAACGCGTAGCCGAGGGGGTGGATCAGGCCTTCGGGCACGTGCGCGGCGTGGAAGACGGGCTCCAGCAGCCGGGCCACGGTCGGCTCGGCGACCGCGCCGAGGGTGAGCGAGCACATGGTGATGCCGAACTGCGCGGCGGCCATCATGCGCGGCAGGTTCTCCAGCCCGTGGAGCACCTGGCGGGCCCGCTTGGAGCCGGCCGCGAGGGGCTCGATCTGGCTGCGGCGGACGGAGACGAGTGCGAACTCGGCGCCGACGAAGAAGCCGTTGGCCAGGACGAGGAGCAGGGCGAAGAGGAGTTGGAGCGCGGTCACCGGACACCCGCCGACTGCAGTTCGGCCGGGGCGGGAATCGCACCCAGGGGGGCGGTGCGCACGAGGCGGACCCGTTCGGCGCGGAAGCGGCCGACCTGGCGGACGGAGAGCTTCCAGCCGGGGAGTTCGGCGCGGTCCCCGGGGGCGGGGATGCGGCCGAGCAGATCGGCGACGAGGCCGGCGACGGTCTCGTAGGGGCCTTCGGGGACCTCCAGGCCTATCCGGCGCAGGGTCTGCACGCGGCAGCTGCCGTCGGCCTCCCAGGAGGGGCGGCCGTCCTCGGCGGGTACGGCGGCCAGTTCCGGGCCGGCGTCATCGGCGAGGTCGTGCTCGTCGCGGACCTCGCCGACGAGCTCCTCCACGATGTCCTCCAGGGTGACCACCCCGGCGGTGCCGCCGTACTCGTCGACGACCACGGCCATGGGCTGTTCGCTGCGCAGGCGTTCCAGCAGCGGCTGCACCGGCAGGGAGCCGGGCACCAGCAGCGGAGCGACGCAGATCCGGCTGACGCTGGTGCGGGCGCGGTCGGACTCGGGCACGGCGAGGGCGTCCTTGAGGTGGACGACCCCGGTGATCTCGTCGATGCGCTCGCGGTAGACCGGGAAGCGGGACAGGCCGGTGGCGCGGGTCAGGTTGAGCACGTCGGCCGCGGTGGCCGTGTGCTGGAGGGCCTTGACCCTGACCCGGGGGGTCATGACCAGCTGGGCCGTGAGCTCGCCCAGCGAGAGGGTCCGTACGAAGAGGTCGGCGGTGTCCTGTTCGAGGGCGCCGGCCTGGGCCGAATGGCGGACCAGGGAGACCAGTTCGCCGGGGGTGCGGGCGGAGGCCATCTCGTCGGTCGGCTCCACGCCGAGGGCGCGGACCAGCCGGTTGGCGATGGCGTTGAGGGCCGCGATGACCGGCCGGAAGGCCCGGGAGAAGGCGTACTGCGGGCCGGCGACGAAGCGGGCCACCTGGAGCGGCCGGGAGACCGCCCAGTTCTTCGGGACGAGCTCGCCGACGACCATCTGGACGGCGGAGGCGAGCAGCATGCCGATGACCACGGCGACGCCGGGTACGGCGCCCTTGGGGAGGCCGGTCGCTTCGAGCGGCCCGGCCAGCAGGGCGGCGAGGGCCGGTTCGGCGAGCATGCCGACGACCAGGGAGGTGATGGTGATGCCGAGTTGGGTGCCGGAGAGCTGGAAGGACAGCTCCCGCAGGGCTTTGACGACCGTGCGGGCACGGCGGTCGCCTTCGGCGGCGGCGCGTTCGGCCTCGGGTCTCTCCACCGTGACGAGGCCGAATTCGGCTGCCACGAAGAAACCGTTGGCGAGGATCAGGGCGAATGCCGCCACGAGCAGGAGTAGCGGGATGGTCATGCCGCCGCCTCCGGAGGGAGGGCGGCGCGTGTACTACCGGACGATCCGTCCATTGCTGGAGGGAGTCACTCCTCAAGTTGCAGGTGTCCACGGGCCGCGGGGTTCCGGGGCCGGTGGGAGGGCGCACCGTCGCGCCCCCGTACC
Source organism: Streptomyces sp. NBC_00454 (assembly GCF_041434015.1). Taxonomy (GTDB): domain Bacteria; phylum Actinomycetota; class Actinomycetes; order Streptomycetales; family Streptomycetaceae; genus Streptomyces. Next base: position 1,238,554 of record NZ_CP107907.1, read on the forward strand.
AGGGTAGTCACTGAGATCGTCCCCGCAATGGGACGCAGCGACGAGGTCGGACGGGGTCAGTCGTTCTTTGAACCGGTTCCGCGGGCGTCGGCGAGGGCGCGCAGGGCGCGGGCGTCGGCGATCGCCTGGGCCTTGGCGACCCCCGGCTGGATGCCGAGGGCGGGCAGGCTGGTGCCGTCGCTGAGGTCGAGGAAGACCCAGGCGTCGCCGGGGCGGAGGTTGACGCGCACGATCTGCGCCCACTCCAGGCGGCGGGTGTTGGTGAGGTTGACGACCGTGACCCCGCCCTCGTCCGCGACCACCTTGGGGCGGCTGAGCAGGACGAGGACGGAGGACAGCAGGACGGCGGTGAAGACGAAGCTGATCCGCTCGCCCGGGTGCAGGGTGTCGAGGAGCAGGGCGATGGCCGTGATGGTGACGAACATGGCGAGGCCGACGCCCAGCAGGACGGCCCGGGTGCGGGTCGGCCGGAAGGTGACCGGCAGGGTGGGCGGTACGGGCTGGGCGGCGTCGGCCATGTTCGTCAGATGCCTTCGGGTGGTGCCAGTGGGGTACGGCGGAGCGGGGCGGATGCCCCGGCCCTCAGAGGCGGCAGGCGTGGATCGAGGTGGTGAGGATCGCGCGCGCGCCGAGCTCGTACAGGTCGTCCATGATCCGCTGGGCTTCCTTGGCGGGGACCATGGCGCGGACGGCGACCCAGCCCTCGTTGTGCAGCGGGGAGACGGTCGGCGACTCCAGGCCCGGGGTGAGGGCGACCGCGCGCTCCAGGTGCTCGGCGCGGCAGTCGTAGTCCATCATCACGTAGCTGCGGGCGACCAGGACGCCCTGGAGGCGGCGCAGGAACTGCTGGGCGCGCGGGTCCTCGGGGTCGGTGCCGTTGCCGCGGATGACCACGGCCTCGGAGGTCATGATCGGCTCGCCGATGACCTCCAGGCCGGCGTTGCGCAGGCTGGTGCCGGTCTCGACCACGTCGGCGATGATCTGGGCGACGCCGAGCTGGATGGCGGTCTCGACCGCGCCGTCGAGGTGGACGACGGAGGCTTCGATGCCCTTGTCGGCGAGGTGCTTGGCGACGATTCCCTCGTACGAGGTCGCGATGGTCATCCCGTGGAAGTCCTCGGGGCCCTTCGCGGTGCCGGGCATGGTGGCGTAGCGGAAGGTCGAGCGGCCGAAGTTCAGCGGCAGGATCTCCTCGGCGCTGGCGCCGGAGTCGAGCAGCAGGTCGCGGCCGGTGATGCCGATGTCCAGCTTGCCGGAGGACACGTAGATCGCGATGTCCTTGGGGCGGAGGTAGAAGAACTCCACCTCGTTGTCGGGGTCGACGACCACGAGCTCCTTGGACTCCTTGCGCATCCGGTAGCCGGCCTCATGGAGCATCGCCGACGCCGGTCCGGAGAGAGAACCCTTGTTGGGGACGGCGATGCGCAGCATGGGGCTTCCTTTGGTGCGTAGGGGCGAAAGGGTGTGCTGGTACGTGTGCTCTTACGTGTGCGGGGCGCGCGGACGCCCCGGCAGCCTGTGCCGGGGCCCGCGCGGTTGCTCCGGCTTAGAGGTGCGCGTAGACGTCGTCGAGGGAGATCCCGCGCGCCACCATCATCACCTGGACGTGGTAGAGCAGCTGGGAGATCTCCTCGGCGGCGGCTTCCTTGCTCTCGTACTCGGCGGCCATCCAGACCTCGGCGGCCTCCTCGACGACCTTCTTGCCGATGGCATGGACGCCCTTGGCGACGAGCTCGGCGGTGCGGGAGGTGCTGGGGTCGCCGTTGGCGGCCTTGAGCTGGAGCTCGGTGAAGAGCTCTTCAAAACTCTTGGGGGGTTTATTCGCCATGATGGTCCTCAGAATACGGGGTGCGTCGATGCCCTCTAGCGCCAGGGTTCGCTGACGGTGCGCAGGGTCATGGCGGTGGAGACGGCGGCGGTGACCGCTTCGTGTCCCTTGTCCTCGTTCGACCCCTCAAGGCCGGCGCGGTCCAGCGCCTGCTCGTCGTTGTCGCAGGTCAGTACGCCGAAGCCGACGGGGACTCCGGTGTCGATCGACACCTGTACCAGGCCCTGGGTGACGCCCTGGCACACGTAGTCGAAGTGCGGGGTTCCGCCGCGGATGACCACGCCGAGGGCGACGATGGCATCGTAACCGCGACCGGCCAGTACCTTCGCCACGACCGGGAGCTCGAAGCTGCCGGGGACGCGCAGCAGCGTGGGCTCGTCGATGCCCAGCTCGTGCAGGGCCCGCAGGGCACCGTCCACCAGGCCGTCCATGACCTTCTCGTGCCACTGGGCCGCGATCACGGCGACTCGCAGGTCTCCGCAGTTCTTCACGCTCAGTTCGGGTGCGCCCTTGCCGCTCACAGCTCTGCTCCTCGTTGCGTTACGTGTACGTCGGTTGGTGGGTGTTGGTCTGTGTTGGTCGCTGCGCTGTTACTGGTTGCCGCAGGCGGAGGTGGTGGCCGCGTCCAGCCAGGGCAGGTCGTGGCCCATCCGGTCCCGCTTGGTGCGCAGGTAGCGCAGGTTGTGCTCGCCCGCCTCCATGGGCATCGGCTCCCGGTCGGAAACCTTGATGCCGCCCCGTACGAGGGCTTCCGCCTTGTCGGGGTTGTTGGTCAGCAGCCGGACGCTGTGGACGCCGAGGTCGGCGAGCATCTGGGCGCCGGCCGCGTAGTCGCGGGCGTCGGCGGGCAGGCCGAGCTCGAGGTTGGCGTCGAGGGTGTCGCGGCCGCGCTCCTGGAGCTCGTACGCGCGCAGCTTGGACAGCAGTCCGATGCCGCGGCCCTCGTGACCGCGCAGGTAGACGATCACACCGCGCCCGGCGGCCTGGACCCGCTCCATGGCGGCGTGCAGCTGGGGGCCGCAGTCGCAGCGCTGCGACTGGAAGATGTCCCCGGTCAGGCACTCGGAGTGCATCCGGACCAGGACCTCCTCGCCGTCGCCGATCTCGCCGTGGACGAGGGCGACGTGCTCGACCCCGTCGACGGTGGAGCGGTAGCCGTAGGCCGTGAACTGGCCGAAGGAGGTCGGGAGGCTGACCTCGGCCTCGCGGCGGACGGTCGGCTCGGCGGAGCGGCGGTAGGCGATCAGGTCCTCGATGGAGATGATCGTCAGGCCGTGCTTGCGGGCGAAGGGGATCAGCTCGGGCAGCCGCAGCATGACGCCGTCCTCGCCGGCGATCTCCACGATGGCCCCGGCCGGGCGCAGCCCCGCGAGGCGGGCGAGGTCGACGGCGGCCTCGGTGTGGCCGTTGCGGACCAGGACCCCGCCGGACTTGGCGCGCAGCGGGAAGACGTGGCCGGGGCGGACGAACTCGCCGGGGCCCGAGACTCCGTCGGCCAGCAGCCGCAGGGTGGTGGCGCGGTCGGCGGCCGAGATGCCGGTGGTGACCCCGTGCGCGGCGCTCGCGTCCACGGAGACCGTGAAGGCGGTCTGCATCGACTCGGTGTTGTGGTGGACCATCTGCGGGAGTTCGAGCCGGTCCAGCTCGGGGCCCTCCATCGGGGCGCAGATCAGTCCGCGGCACTCGCTCATCATGAACGCGACGATCTCGGGGGTGGCCTTCTCGGCCGCGATGACGAGGTCGCCCTCGTTCTCGCGGTCCTCGTCGTCCACGACGACGACCGGGCGGCCGGCCGCGATGTCGCGGATGGCCTGCTCGACGGGGTCGAGCCGGAAGGGCTCGGAGTCGCTCGCGTCGGGCACGGGCTTCAGGACGGGGTTCAGGGAGGTCATGCCGTTGCTCCTTCCAGGGCCGGGGCGGGGGTGGTGCGCGAGCGCTGGTACCAGTCGTAGGCGCCCCAGACGACGAGGGCGAAGTACACGACGTAGACGAGGCCGGAGAAGGCCAGTCCGCTGTTGAAGGCGAGGGGGACGCCGACCAGGTCGACGAGGAGCCAGGCGAACCAGAACTCGACCAGGCCGCGGGCCTGGGCGACCATCGCGACGATGGTGCCGACGAAGATGTAGGCGTCCGCCCACGGGCTCCACGACAGGCTCGGGACGAGCGTGAACAGGCCTCCGACGGCCAGGGTCCCGGCGGCCGCGCCGGCCAGCAGCAGCCCGCGCTCCTTCCAGGTGGCGGTGCGGACGGCGATGGAGCCGTCCTGGGCCTTCTGCTTGCCGAGCTGCCAGGCGCGCCAGCCCCACACGGCCACGCCGATGACGAGGAGCTGCTTGCCGACTCCGCCCGCGAGGTGCGCGGAGGCGTAGGCGCCGACGAGGATCAGGCCGGACAGGAGCTGGGCGGGCCAGGTCCATATGGAACGGCGCCAGCCGAGGGCGAGGGCGCCCAGGCCGATCAGGTTGCCGATCATGTCGGACCAGATGACCTTCTGGCCGAAGACCTCGAAGGCCTCGGTGTTGAGCCAGGTCAGGGCGCTCACTTCGACTCCCCCTCGGCGGCGAGCACGTTTGAGGCCAGGGGAGTCACGCCGGCGGCGAGCAGGCGCTCCACGTACTTGGCGAGGACGTCGACCTCCAGGTTGACCGGGTCGCCGGCCCCCTTGATGCCGAGGGTGGTCAGCGCGAGGGTGGTGGGGATGAGGCTGATGGTGAACCAGTCGGCCGCGGCCTCGACCACGGTGAGGCTGACGCCGTCGACGGTGATGGAGCCCTTCTCCACGACGTAGCGGGAGAGGTTCGCCGGGAGCGCGATCTTGACCAGTTCCCAGTGCTCCGAGGGGGTGCGGGAGAGGATCTCGCCGGTGCCGTCCACGTGGCCCTGGACCAGGTGGCCGCCGAGGCGTCCACCCAGCTCCATGGGGCGCTCCAGGTTGACCCGGGAGCCCTTGGTCAGCGCCCCGAGGCTGGAGCGGTTGAGGGTCTCCTGCATGACGTCGGCGGTGAACTCGCCTTCGGCGGTCTCCACGACGGTCAGGCAGACGCCGTTGACGGCGATGGAGTCGCCGTGCTTGGCGCCCTCGGTGACCACGGGGCCGCGCAGGCGGAAGCGGGAGGCCTCGGGGAGTTCCTCGACGGCGGTGACTTCGCCCAGTTCTTCGACGATTCCGGTGAACACTCAGTGCTCCTTGAGGGCGGTGTGGGAGGTCAGGACGGTGGGGACGGACTGGACCATCGGGACGGCGGTGACACGGATGTCCGTGCCGATGCGGACGGTCTCGGTGATCCGGAGCCGGAGCGCTTCGGTGAGGGTGCCGATGCCGGCGTCGGCGAGGGCGTTCGGGCCCGCGCCGAGGAGAACGGGGGCGAGGTAGCCGACGACCTTGTCGACCACGCCCGCGGCGACGAAGGCGCCGGCCAGGGTCGGGCCGCCTTCGAGGAGTACGGAGCGGACCCCGCGCCGGTGGAGTTCGCCGAGCAGGGCGTCCACGGAGATCCCGTACTTGTCGTACGGGAGCCGGGCGAGCTCGACTCCGGCCAGGTGGCGGGTGGCTCTGTCTTCAAGGTTCTCGGCTACAACCACCAGGGTCGGGGCGGCGTCGTCCAGCACCCGGGCGGTGGGCCGGATGGTGGCGTGGGTGTCGAGGACCACCCGCAGCGGCTGGCCGCCGGGGGTGACGCCGTCGGGTCCGCGCACCGCGAGGTGCGGGTCGTCGGCGCGCAGCGTGCCGGAGCCGACGACCACGGCGTCGGCCTCGGCGCGCAGCCGGTGGACGTCGGCGCGGGATTCGGGGCAGCTGATCCAGCGGCTGGTGCCGTCGGCGGCCGCGACGCGGCCGTCGAGGGTGGCGGCGTACTTCCACAGGATGTACGGGCGCCCGAGCCGTACGGAGGTCAGCCAGGGGGCGTTGCCCTCCTCGGCCTCCGCGCGCAGCAGCCCGGCACGGGCGGTGATCCCGGCGGCGCGCAGGGTGTCGGCGCCGCCGCTGGCCTGCGGGTTCGGGTCGGGGACGGCGTAGAGGACGCGGGCGATCCCGGCCTCGATGAGCGCCTGCGCGCAGGGCCCCGTACGGCCGGTGTGGTTGCAGGGTTCGAGGGTGACGTAGGCGGTGCCGCCGCGGGCGGCGGAGCCTGCGGCGCGCAGGGCGTGGACCTCGGCGTGCGGGCCGCCGGCCCGCTCGTGCCAGCCTTCGCCCACGACCGTGCCGGAGGCGTCGGTGATCACGCACCCGACGACCGGGTTGGGGCTGGTGGAGCCGGTTCCGCGGGCGGCGAGCTCGATGGCCCGGGCCATGGCCCGCACCTCGAAGGCACGGCCGTCGCGGGCATCGCTGTCGGATGTGCCGCTGTCCTGCGCGTCGGCGTGTGTCGCCACCGGGTCCTCCTGCCTCATCGGGCACGGACTCCGGGGCCTGTCGGGATACGACAGATGAAGCGGGTAGCACACGCGGGGACGCCGAGGCCGAAAACACGGTCCCCTCGCTCGCGCATCCCGAGGGATGTGCCGATGGAACCGCCGACGGCGGCGTACCGGTGACTGGCCCGCCGCGCACTGCCTCCCATCCGGACTTTAACCGTCGGTCCAGGAATTTCACCTGGTCAACCGGCCGCTGGCTGCGGACGGGTCGCGGACTATACCGCCGGTTCGGAATTACACCGACCCCGGAGTGCGCTGCTACTGGTACTAGAGCCAGTGTGCCACGGGTGATCGGCAGCCATGCGAGTGAGTCAATGTGGCCTGGGTCACACATCGGCCACTCTTGAGCGATTCCATTGCGCCATCCGGCGGACCCCGCGCGGCTCCCTCCGCGACCCCCCTCACGGTCCCCCTGACACCCCCGTACGACCCGGCCGCATCGGCCGCTTTGGTCCAGACCTATTGACGGGTTGGTCTAGTCCTCTTAACGTTCCCTTCATCTTCCCCGGGAGACAGCCCGTCAGATGTGCGCACGTCACGGGCCAACACGCACCACATATCTGCCTGTTGTGTCCTGCCATCCTCCCCTCCCCAGGAGGCACAATGCTGTCCCCCACACGGACGAGAGCCATGCTCCTGACGTCCGGCGCCGCAATCGCCGGACTGCTGGTCGCGGGCCTCTCGGCGGGCGTCTCGCACGCCGCCGACAACGAGTCCTGTCGCCCCGACGGTCTGTACAAGACCCCGGGCGTCGACGTCCCGTACTGCTCGGTCTACGACACCGAGGGCCGCGAGAAGATGGGCGCCGACCACCAGCGCCGCGTCATCGGTTACTTCACCGGCTGGCGCACGGGCAAGGACGGCACCCCCGCCTACCTGCCCAACAACATCCCGTGGTCCAAGGTCACCCACCTGAACTACGCCTTCGCCCACGTCGACGGCAACAACAAGATCTCGGTCGGCGCGGACAACGCGAACAACTCCGCCACCGGCATGACCTGGCCGGGCGTAGCAGGCGCCGAGATGGACCCCGCCCTCCCCTACAAGGGCAATTTCAACCTGCTCAACAAATTCAAGAAGCAGAACCCCAACGTCAAGACCCTGATCTCGGTCGGCGGCTGGGCCGAGACCGGCGGCTACTTCGGCGACGACGGCAACCGCGTCGCCTCCGGCGGCTTCTACTCGATGGCCACCAACGCCGACGGCTCGGTCAACCAGGCCGGCATCGACACCTTCGCGGACTCCTCCGTCGAGTTCATCCGCAAGTACGGGTTCAACGGCGTCGACATCGACTACGAGTACCCGACCACCATGAAGGACGCGGGCAACCCGCTGGACTGGCAGCTGTCCAACGCGCGGCGCGCCGGTCTGGTCAAGGGCTACGCGGCCCTCATGAAGTCGCTGCGCGAGAAGCTCGACCGCGCGGGCGCCTCCGACGGCAAGCACTACCTGCTCTCGGTCGCCGCCCCCTCCTCCGGCTACCTGCTGCGGGGCATGGAGACGTTCCAGATGCAGAAGTACCTGGACTACGTCAACGTCATGTCCTACGACCTGCACGGCGCCTGGAACGAGTACGTCGGTCCGAACGCCTCGCTCTTCGACGACGGCAAGGACGGCGAACTCGCCGCGGCCGGCGTCTACTCCACCTCCCAGTACGGCGGCATCGGCTACCTGAACACGGACTGGGCCTACCACTACTTCCGCGGCTCCATGCCGGCCGGCCGCATCAACATGGGCCTGCCGTACTACACCCGCGGCTTCAAGAACGTGCAGGGCGGCACGGACGGCCTGTGGGGCAAGGCCCCGGCCACCAACTGCCCGGCGGGCGCCGGTCTGACCAAGTGCGGCGACGGCGCGGTCGGCATCGACAACCTGTGGCACGACCTCGACAGCAACGGCGTCGAGGCCCCGGCCGGGTCCAACCCGATGTGGCACGCGAAGAACCTGGAGAAGGGGGTCGTCGGTGACTACGTCACCAAGTACGGCTTCCCGGCCGACACCAAGCTGACCGGCACCTACGTCCGCAAGTACGACTCCAACCTCGTGGCTCCGTGGCTGTGGAACGACCAGAAGAAGGTCTTCCTCTCCACCGAGGACGAGCAGTCCGTCAACGCCAAGGCCGACTGGGTGGTCAACAAGGGCATCGGCGGCACGATGGTCTGGGAGCTCGCCGGCGACTACTCGTACAACGCGGCCAAGGGCCAGTACGAGATGGGCGACACCCTGACGACGGCGATGTACGACAAGTTCAAGTCGGCCGCCCCCTACGGAGCCAAGCGCGCCACCATCACCATGCCGACCGAGGCGATCAAGGTCGACACCGACTTCGGCGCCTTCCCGCTCGGCGACTCGAACTACCCGATCAGCCCGAAGCTGACGATCACCAACAACACCACGGCGACCCTGCCGGGCGGTACGGAGTTCCAGTTCGACTACTCCTCCTCCGCGCCGAGCAACGCCAAGGACCAGTCCGGCTGGAACACCACGATCATCCGCAGCGACCACACGGGCTCCAACGTGGGCGGCCTGAAGGGCGACTACAACCGGGTCTCCCTGAAGCTCCCGGCCTGGCAGACGCTGGCCCCCGGCGCCTCGGTCCAGCTGGACTTCGTCTACTACCTGCCGACCTCGACCCCGTCCAACTGGACGGTGACCTTCGGCGGCAAGACGTACGGCATCGCCGGCGACCTGGCCCGCGGTACGACGGTGGTGGAGCCGGGCGGTTCCACGACCCCGCCCACGACCACCCCGCCGACCACGACCCCGCCGACCACCACTCCCCCGACCACCACTCCTCCCACGACCACTCCGCCGACCACGACTCCTCCGACGGGCGGCACCTGCGCCAACCCGGCCTACGTCGCGGGCAACGTGTACACGGGCGGGACGCTCGTCTCCCACAAGGGCCACAACTGGAAGGCCCAGTGGTGGACGCAGAACGAAGAGCCCGGCACCACCGGTGACTGGGGCGTCTGGAAGGACCAGGGCGCCTGCTGACCCGGTAGGCCGCGAATGAAGGACCCCTGCTCCCAGGGGAAAGCGTGAGGACCCGGTGGCCCGGCGGCCACCGGGTCCTCGTGCGTGCGCGTACGGGCACTTCGTAGGCTGGTGCCGTGATCGCACATGTCACCGCCTCCGTCGCGGACTTCGAACAGCACCGGCCCCGGATGTTCGCCATCGCCTACCGCATGCTCGGTTCGGCCTCGGAGGCCGAGGACACCGTCCAGGACGCCTACCTGCGCTGGAACTCGGCCCTCGACCGCGAACCCCCCGAACCCATCGAGCACCCCGGGGCCTGGCTCGCCAAGGTCGTCACCCGCCTGTGCCTCAACCACCTCACCTCGGCGCGGGCCCGGCGCGAGGAGTACGTGGGTCCCTGGCTCCCCGAACCGGTCCTCACCGGGGAGGGCGCGCTGGGCCCGATGGAGTCGGCGGAGCAGCGGGACAGCGTGTCCATGGCCCTGCTCCTGCTCCTGGAGCAGCTCACCCCGATGGAACGCGCGGTGTACGTACTGCGCGAGGCCTTCGCGTACGGCCACCGGGAGATCGCCGGGCTCCTCGACCTCAGCGAGGCCAACTGCCGTCAGCTCTACCGGCGGGCCGCGGGACGGGTGAGCGCGGCGAAGGCCCCCGAGCGGCGGTTCCAGCCGGATCCGGCGCAGTGGCAGTCCCTGGTGGAGAGCTTCCTCGAAGCCGCCAACAGCGGGGACCTGGCCCGGCTGGAAGGGCTACTGGCAGCCGACGCGCGGTTCGTGTCCGACGGCGGCGGCGTGGTCAGCGCGGCGCGGCGGCCGGTCGTGGGCCGGGACAACGTGGCGCGCTTCCTGCTGGGCGTGCTGCGCAAGTACTCCGGCGAGCTGCCGGTCTCCTTCGCGGAGGTCAACGGGGAGCCGACGCTGGTCGTCGGCGGGGTCGGGGTCCTCCAGGTGGAGTTCGAGGACGGGCTGGTCCAGGAGGCGCGGGCGGTGATGAACCCGGCGAAGCTGGAATTCATCGAGCGGCAGCTGTCACATTCCTGAGGGCCGTCCGGTCCCAGCTGGTGAACGCATCGCCCGCGGAAAGGAACGGACACCATGAGCACCATCCTCGTCACCGGAGGCACCGGAACCCTGGGCAGGCCGGTCGTGGAACGGCTGCGGACGGCGGGCCACGAGGTCCGCGTCCTGAGCCGGAGCGCTCCGGACTTCCCCGTCGACCTGCGGGACGGCAGCGGTCTCGATGCGGCCATGGCGGGCGCGGAGGTGATCGTGCACTGCGCGAGCAGCCCGCGCGGCGGCGACGACGTGGCGGCCGGGCACCTGATCCGGGCGGCCGAGCGGGCCGGGACGGTCGGGCACCTCGTCTACATCTCGATCGTGGGGGTGGACGAGGTCCCGCTCCCCTACTACCGGACGAAGCTGAAGGTGGAGCGGATGCTGGAGGCGTCGGGGCTGGGCCTGACGATCCTGCGGACGACGCAGTTCCACGACCTGGTGGCCCAGGCGCTGGCCGCGGCGGCGAGGCTGCCGGTGATGCCGCTGCCCGCCGGGGTCAGCGGGCAGCCGATCGCGGTCGAGGAGGTCGCGGACCGGCTGGCCGCGCTGGCCGCGGGGCCGCCGGCCGGGCGGGTCCCGGACATGGGCGGCCCGGAGGTCCTCACCTTCGAGGAGGCGGCCCGCGCCTACCTCGCGGCGACCGGCAAGCGCCGCCCGCTCCTCACCGTCCCCCTGGCGGGGAAGGCCTACGCGGGCTTCAAGCGGGGCGGGCACCTGACTCCGTCGCACGCGGTGGGCCGGGGCACGTTCGCCGAGTTCCTGGCCCGCCTTTGACGCCGACGACGTTGGAAAGATCCAGCCTCGCCGGCGTTTGAGGCGCGGGGTCTGGGGCGGAGCCCCAGGGAACGGTGGAAGGGTGGGTAGGGGACACGCCCCGCAGGGCCGACCACCCGCACCCGGCTTCAGGCCCCGAACAGCGTCGCCTGCGCGGCCTCGCGGGCGGCCAGCCTGGCACCCTGGAGCACCGCGGGATCGCCCAGGGCGCTCGCCCTGACCTCCATCGGGACCGGGCTCAGCACCGCGAGCCGGGAGGCGACCCGGGAGGCCAGCTCCACACCACCGGCGCGCCCGAGCTCCCCGCCGAGCACCACGCAGCCGGGGTCCAGGATCGCCGCGACCGCCGCCGCCCCGAGCGCGAGCCGCTCCGCCAGCGCGTCCAGGAAGGCGGGGCCGGCGCCGCCCGCGACCGCCTCCTCGGCGGTCCCGGCGAAGCCGTGCTCCGCCGCGAGCGCGGCCACCGCCCCGCGCCCGGCCAGCGAGTGGAACCCGCCCTCGCAGTCGGTGGCCGAGGGCAGTCCCTTGGCTCCCGGCACCGGGAGGAAGCCGATCTCGCCCGCCCCGCCGGAGGCTCCGCGGCGCAGCCGGCCGTCGAGGACCACCGCCGCTCCCACCCCCGCGCTGAGCCAGAGCAGGACGAAGGAGTCCACGTCCCGGGCCGCCCCGAGGCGCTGTTCGGCCAGCGCCGCCAGGTTGGTCTCGTTCTCCACCACGACCGTCGCCGGCAGCCGCCGCTGCAGGGCCGCCACCAGGTCCCGGTGCCAGGCGGGCAGTCCGATGGTGCTGCCGAGTTCTCCGCTGCCCGGCGACACCAGGCCCGGGGCGCCGATCACCACCGTGTGGAGCCGGTCCGCGCCCGCCTCCCGGGCCAGCTCCAGCAGGCGGTCGACGGCCTCCTCCACCGCGTCGACGGGCAGCGCCGCCTCGGCCAGCGGGGATCCGAGCAGGTCGGTGACGACCGCGGTCGCGCTGTCCACGCGTACGTCCAGCGCGGCGAGGTAGGCCCGCCGCGCGACGATCCCGTAGAGCCGGGCGTTGGGTCCGCGCCGCTGCTCGCCCGATTCGCCGACCACCTCGATGAGTCCGGCCTCGGTGAGGCGTTCCACCAGGTCCGCGACGGAGGGGCGGGACAGGCCGGTCAGCTGCTTGAGCTGCGGGGCCGTCAGCGCGCCCTCGTCCTGGAGCAACCGCAGGGCCAGCCGGTCGTTGATGGCCCGCGCCGTGCTCGGGGAGGCGGGGGACGGAGCGGCGGCGTTGGCGGCGGCTGTCAGGACCTTGGCAGGAGTCACGCGGCCATCCTATGAGTTCCCGGGGTCTAACTATCAGGCAGGGTCCCTGATAGTTTACGTGTCATGACCGGGGAAACCGACCTCAGCCCGGCGCGACTGCGCCATGCCCGCTTCGCCATCGCCGCCGTCTTCTGCGCCCACGGCGCGGTCACCGGCTCCTTCGCCACCCGCATCCCCTGGATCCAGGACCACGCGCAGCTCAGCGCGGGCACCCTGGGCATGGCCCTCGCCTTCCCCGCCCTCGGCGCCGCGCTGACGATGCCGCTGGCCGGGCGGATCAACCACCGGCTCGGCGCCCGCACCGCCCTGCGGGTGCTGCTGGGCTTGTGGACGCTCTCACTCATCCTCCCGAGCCTCGCCCCGAACCTGGTGACGCTCTGCTTCGCGCTCTTCGTCTACGGGGCCACCGCCGGCATGTCCGACGTCGCGATGAACGCGCTCGGCGTGGAGACGGAGAACCGGCTGGGGCGCTCGATCATGTCCTCGCTGCACGGCATGTGGAGCGTGGGCGCCCTGATCGGCTCGGCCGCCGGTACCGTCGCCGCGCACACCGGCACCGACGCCCGCCTCCACCACCTGATCGCCGCGCTCGCCCTGACGGCGGCCGGGCTGGTCGCCGTACGGGGCGTGCTGGACCTGCGCACCGACGCCGACGGCGAGGCTCCGCCGCACTTCGCACTACCTCCCAAGTCCGCACTGTTCATCGGGGCGATCGGCTTCTGCGCGGTCTTCGCGGAGGGCGCGAGCATGGACTGGTCCGCGGTCTACCTGCGGGACGTGCTGCACACGGACGCCGGCCTCGCCGCCGCCTCCACTACGGCCTTCGCGCTCACCATGGCGCTCGCCCGGCTCGTCGGGGACAAGGTCGTCGACCGGTTCGGGGCCGTACGGACGGTCCGCGCGGGCGGGGCGCTGGCCACCGCGGGCGGGCTCCTCGTCGTCACGGTCCACCACCCGGCCGCGGCCCTGGCGGGCTTCGGGCTGATCGGGCTCGGCATCGCGGTGGTGGTCCCGCTGGCCTTCGCGGCGGCCGCCCGCAGCGGTCCGGCCCCGGCGCAGGCCATCGCGGGCGTCGCGACGATCACGTACACCTCGGGCCTGATCGCCCCGTCGGCGATCGGCGCGGTGGCGGACGCGACCTCGCTCGTGGTGTCCTTCGGGCTGGTCACCCTGCTGGCGTTCGCGCTGATCCTGGGGGCGACCGTGCTGCGCCGGCGCCCGGTGGCGGCGGGCGCCTCCGCCGCGAACCGGGACGAACCTGCTGCTATCCGGCCGTAATATAACGCCTGGCCGCCTGCGGCCTCGTAGCTTGAGCAGACCGAGCTCGACCGAATCAACAACTGGAAGTGGTGGAACATGGGCCTCGGCGTGCGCTGGACCCTGCACGGAGACGGGCGGACCCCCGCCCCCGGCGCGGTGGTGCGGCCGGACGAGCGGCTGACCTGGCCGCGGACCGCCGGGCTGGGCGCCCAGCACGTCGTGGCGATGTTCGGAGCGAGTTTCGTCGCGCCGGTCCTGATGGGGCTGGACCCGAACCTCGCGATCATGATGTCCGGTGTCGCCACCGTCATCTTCCTGCTCGCGACCCGCGGCCGGATCCCCTCCTACCTGGGCTGCTCGCTCTCGTTCGTGGGCGTGGCCGCGGCGATCCGGGCGAGCGGCGGGGACAGCGCGGTCGTCACGGGCGCGGTCTTCGTGGTCGGCGCGGCGCTCTTCCTGTCCGGTCTGGCCGTCCAGCGGTTCGGGGCGCGGATCATCCACGCGGCGATGCCGCCGGTGGTGACCGGCGCGGTCGTGATGCTGATCGGCTTCAACCTGGCGCCGGTGACGGCCTCCACGTACTGGCCCCAGGACCAGTGGACGGCCCTGCTGACCATGGCGTTCACCGGGCTCGCCGTGGTGTGCCTGCGGGGCTTCTGGTCGCGGATCGCGATCTTCCTCGGCCTGGTCTTCGGCTACGGCATCTCCTGGATCTTCGACCTGGTCTTCGGCAAGATCTACTCCACGATGGGCGGCCCGGAGGCCGTGCACCACTGGCGGCTCGACCTGTCCGGGGTCGGCAAGGCCGACTGGATCGGCCTGCCGAGCTTCCACGCGCCGGCCTTCGAATGGTCGGCGATCCTGATCGCCCTGCCAGTGGTCATCGCCCTGATCGCGGAGAACGCCGGGCACATCAAGGCCGTCGGCGAGATGACCGGCGACCCGCTCGACGACAAGCTGGGCACGGCCATCGCGGCCGACGGCGCCGCCTCGATGCTCTCCACCGCACTCGGCGGCCCGCCGAACACCACCTACTCCGAGAACATCGGCGTCATGGCCGCCACCCGGGTGTACTCGACGGCGGCCTACTGGGCGGCCGCCGGATTCGCCCTCCTCTTCGGCCTGTGCCCGAAGTTCGGCGCGGTCGTCGCCGCGATCCCCGGCGGGGTGCTGGGCGGGATCACCGTGATCCTGTACGGCATGATCGGCCTGCTCGGCGCGCAGATCTGGATCAACGGCCGGGTGGACCTGCGCAATCCGCTGAACCTGGTGCCCGCCGCGGCCGGCATCATCATCGGCGTCGGCGGCGTCAAACTGCACATCAGCGACAGCTTCGAACTGGGCGGGATCGCGCTCGGCACGATCGTCGTCATCACCGGCTACCACGCGCTGCGGTACTTCGCTCCGGCCCACATGAAGCAGCAGGAACCCCTGCTGGACGCGGGCACCTCGGCGTACGACGGGACGGACGGGAACCCTGCCGGGGAGCCCGGCGACAAGCGGGGTTGACGGAGTTTCGCCCGAACCGGCGAAGCGTACGGCCAAGTTCCCCTGATCCCGGCCCGCGACTGCGACGCTGCCTGACATGGCCCCCATGGAAGCGGTGCTGGCGCGGATGCGCGCCCTGGACGAGCGGCTCCCCGAGCGGGACGGCGTCGCCGTCTTCAACCGGGTGTACCTCACGGTGACGCAGACGCTCCACGAGCGGATCGCGCACGGTGCGTTCCCCGCGCCGCGACGGGCGGAGACCCTCAGCGTCCGCTTCGCCGAGCGCTACCTGACGGCGGTGGAGGCGGACCGGGCCCCGGCGTGCTGGCGGCCGCTCCTGCAGTACCGCCGCCACCCCGGGATCCGGCCGCTCCAGCACGCGCTGGCCGGGATCAACGCGCACATCGGCCACGACCTGGCGCTGGCGGTGGTCTCCACCTGCCACGTCCTGGACTGCGATCCGGCGGCGCTCGAAGCGGACTTCGACCGGGTCGGGGACCATCTGGTCTCCCTGGAGGAACACATCCGCGAAGAGCTGATGCCGGGCCCGGACCTCCTGGAGATCGCGGACCCCCTGACCCACCTCCTCGGCGCATGGAGCCTGGAACGGGCCCGCGCGGGAGCCTGGGCCTCGGCCCGCCTGCTGTGGTCACTGCGCCGCTCCCCCGACCTGGCGGAGGAATTCACCGAGTCCCTCGACGCGGGCGTAGGCCTGGTCGGCCGCTGCCTGCTGACTCCGACGGGCTGACACGCCGCTGCGCGAAGCCGTGCCCCTCGGGGCCGTGGCCGGGCGCATCCCGCCCCGCCCCGCCCGGTCGCCGCGTTCCCCCGCTGCGCGGAGCTGTGCGCATTGGGCCTCGGGGGCGCTGCGTGGGCTTGTCCCCTACCCGCCCTTCCACCGTTCCCAGGGCTCCGCCCCGAACCCGTTGCCGCGTGCGGCGCCGTTGCCGGGGGCCAGCCCCCGGGCCCCCGCGCCTCAAACGCCGGCGAGGCTGGATTTGAGCGGACGCCGGGCAAAATCCAGCCCCTCCGGCGCTTGAGTGGGCGCAGCCCGGAGCCCGACGGGGCAGGGCAGAGCCCTGGGAACGGTGGAAGGGCGGGTAGGGGACCAGGCCCGCGCAGCGGAAGACGGCCGCAGCGCCGTCGGGTAGGGCCCGTGCGGCCGTGGCCGGCGGGGCTCCGGGTCCGGGCCCGGGCATGAGGACGGGCCGTCCCCGCGCTCGCGCGCGCGGGGACGGCCCGTGTCGGGGGCCGGAGGGGCCGGGTGGGTCAGTCCTCCGGGAGTTCGACCGGGGCTATGTCGTCGTAGACGTCGCCGGGGCCGGGGTTGGTGGAGTCCGTGGCGCCGCCGAGCTGGTGCATGACGCCCCAGACCGCGTTCAGCGCCGTCTGGACCGCGCCCTCGGCCCAGCCCGCCGTCCAGGAGATGTCGTCGCCCGCGAGGAAGATGCCGCGCTTGTCCTCGGGGAGGCGGTCCTGCATGAAGTGGGTGAACAGGCGTCGCTGGTAGCGGTAGTGGCCCGGCAGGTTGGCCTTGAAGGCGCCCATGAAGTAGGGCTCGTTCTCCCACGACACGGTCACCGGGTTGCCGATGACGTGGCGGCGGATGTCGACCTTCGGGTAGATCTCGCCGAGGGACTTCAGCATGACCTCCATCCGCTCGTTCGCGGACAGCGGCAGCCACTTCAGGCTGTCGTCGCACCAGGTGTAGGACAGGCAGATGACGGCCGGCTTGTCGGGGCCGTTGTCCAGGAGGTACGTGCCGCGGGTCATGCGGTCCGTGAGGGTCATCGACATGACGTCGCGGCCCGTCTCCTCGTCCTTGTCCAGCCAGAACGGGCGGTCGACGGGGACGAAGAGCTTGGACGACTCCATGTAGTGGGTGCGCTCCATCGCCGTCCAGTGGTCGATCGGGAAGAGCGAGTCGTCGCAGCTGATCTTGGAGAGCAGCAGCCAGGACTGGGCCGTGAAGATCGCCGCACGGTAGGTGCGGATGTCGCCCGAGGAGTCCGTGACCGTGATGCGGTTGCCCGCGGTGCGGTGCAGGCGCGTCACCGCCGGGCGCGGGGTGCCCTCGTGGAGGGTGGAGAGGGAGGTGCCCTGCGCCCAGTGGACGATCTTCTCCGGCTCGCGCTCCCACAGCCGCAGCGGGAGCTGCTGCGAGCCGCCCACGATGCCGCGGTGGTGGTCGTCGGCCTCGGTGTAGACGACGCGCAGGATCTCGAGGATCGAGTTCGGGAAGTCGGTGTCCCAGCCGCCCGTGCCGAAGCCGACCTGGCCGAAGATCTCGCGCTTGCGGAAGGACTGGAAGGCCTCGGACTTGCAGAGGAACCCGTAGAAGGTCTCGTCGTCGAGCTTCTCTACGAGCTTGGCCCAGATCTCGCGGATGCGCGGGACGTCCCGCTCGCGCATCGCGGTGTTCATGTCGGAGAAGTCGGCGCCCTCTTCGAGGCAGGCGTTCCACGCGGCGGACACGTCGCGGTAGACCTGCGGGAGGTCGGCGATGGTCTCGGCGTAGTGGGTCTCGCCCTTGAGGTCGACGACCGTCGAGGGGGTGGCCGGGGAGAGCGGGTTCGGGAAGGGCTCCGTGACCAGGCCGACGAGGTCGATGTAGTGCTGGAGGGCGGTGGAGGACGGCGGGAAGCGCATGGCGCCCATCTCCGCGGTCAGCTCCTCGGTGCCCGCGCCCTCGAAGCCCACCGTGCGCAGCCGGCCGCCGATCTGGTCGGCCTCGTAGACGACGGGCTTGAGGCCCATCTTCATCAGCTCGTACGCCGAGATGATGCCGGACAGTCCACCGCCGATGACGGCGACCTCGGTGCCGTGCTCGGTCGCCGGTATCTGGCCGAGGCCCGCCGGGTGCGCGAGGAAGTCGTCGTACGCGTAGGGGAAGTCCGGACCGAACATCGTGATCGGCGGCTGACCGTCGCTGTGCGGGACGGCGGTGGTGGGCACCGTGGACGTCATGGGGTACGACTCCTAGCGGGGTGGGGCAGGGGAAAAGAGGCTGGAGGGCCCGGCGGACCGGGCGGGAGGCTCAGACGAGCGAGGCGTACAGGCCGGGGCGGCGGTCCCGCAGGTACGGGTTGGTCTCGCGCGAGACCCGCAGCAGTTCGGGATCGGCCTCGCCGATCACCAGTTCCTCGCCGCGCCCGGCCCGGGTGCGGGTGACCCCGTCGGGGCTGGCCAGGCAGCTGAGCCCGACGAACTCGAACTCGCCTTCCGGGCCGGTCCGGTTGACGTACGCGATGTACATCTGGTTCTCGAAGGCCCGTACGGGTACCAGCTGTTCGGCGACGAACTGGAAGGGGTGCATCTGCGCCGTCGGCACCAGGAGGAGGTCGGTGCCGGCCAGCGCGTGCGCCCGTACGTTCTCGGGGAACTCCACGTCGTAGCAGATCATCAGGCCGATCCGCAGTCCGCCGAGGTCCGCCTGGACGACAGGGACGTCTCCGGGGGTGAAGGCGTCCTGCTCGAAGCAGCCGAAGAGGTGAGTCTTGCGGTAGTTCGCCAGCCGGTCGCCGTCGGGGCCGATGAGCTGGGTCGCGTTGTAGACGGTGTCGGCGGCTCGGCCGTCCCGCTCGGGGTAGCCGTAGAGCACGGCGACCCCGTGGCGGCGGGCGATCTCGCCGATGGCGCGGGCGGACATGCCGTCGGCCGGTTCGGCGAGCCGGGCGATGTCCTCGATCTCCAGCGCGTAGCCGGTGAGGAACATCTCCGAGGTCACGAGGAGCCCGGCCCCCGCCTGTGCGGCGCGTGCCGCGGCCTCGTCGAGCGCCTTCAGGTTGGCGGCGGTGTCGCCGAGCCGTCCGGAGCTCTGGAGGAGGGCGGTGCGCAACGGGGGCATGGGCGTACCTCTGTGGCAGGAGGGGTGGGGGTCATAAGACGGTACGTTCGCGCGTTCGACCCCGACAAGCCGTGACCGTTGCGCTCCGCGCATCGATTCGTTGCGTCTTGCGGGGCGGACCCGGCGATTCGTTGCGCGGGCCCCGTACGGAGCCCGCGCGGGCGTCTTATGAGGCCCGACCGAGGCCCTACGAGGCCTTGCGGAAGGCCGGGTCCGCGCTGAGGCGGCGCAGGTCTTCCAGGATGTCGGGGGTGTGGTTGGACACCACCCGGCCGCTCCAGCCGTCGCAGAGGGCGGGGACGGTGAGCGGGCCGTCGTGGTGGTGCCCGGAGGCCTCGTAGGCGCGGCGGAGCGCCTGGTGCCCGGAGGTGTCACTGTCGGTGCCGCTGTCGATGCCGAGGACGGTCACCGCAACGGCGTCCCGGAGCCCCGGTGCGGCGAGTGCGGCGGCGACACCGCGGCAGTGCGGACAGTCGTCGGCGGCCAGGAAGACCCGGTACCGGTGCGGGACGGGCGAGAACCCGGCCCCGATCCGCCCGCGCAGGGGCGGCGCCGCCGCCTCGGGCCGGGGGTGGGGCTGGGGGTGGACCTGGGGCTGGGGCTGGACCTGCGTCGGGGCATGGCTCTGGACATGGGTCTGCACATGGGTCTGGGACACGGTTCTCCTCTGGCTGCCTGCGTCAGTACGTGCGCGCGTGCTCGGCGGGGTCTAGGAGGCCGGGGCCGAGGCGCTGCAGACGCGGAGGAGATCGATGTGCAGACGGCGGGTGAGCCAGGAGCGGCGGAGGGGTGCGGGTGGCGTGATGAGCTGATCCACCGGGTCCCCCTCTGTGTCCGCGGCCCCGTTAGTCTGACGTTGGCAGTCTCATGGCACCGTCCGAGGCCGTCAAGAGTGCCCGCACGATGGAAGGAAGCTCCGCCCATGTCCGCCCAGTTCCGGCCCGGCAGCGTCCTCGACAATCCCGTCTGGGCCGCGCTCGACGGCACGCACCGGGGCTTCGCCGAAACCGGGCCCGCCGGGCTCGCCGCCCGCTACGCCGCGGGCGTGTCCCCCTTCGCGGCGCTCTCCGATCCCGAGGACCCGCACGCCTGGGCGGATCTTGCCGAGCTGGTCGGGCCCGGCCAGGAGGTCTGGGTGACCGGGCTGCCGACCCCGCCGCCGGGCTGGCAGACCCTGATGTCGATACCGGGCGTACAGCTGGACGGGCGGCCCGTGCAGGGCAAGGAGGAGCCGGAGGCGGTCCTGCTGGGCCCCGCCGACGTGGCGGAGATGCTCGAGCTGGTGGCGCTGGCCAAGCCCGGCCCGTTCGGCGAGCGCACCGTCGAGCTGGGCACGTACCTCGGCATCCGCAGGGACGGCCGACTCGTCGCGATGGCCGGGGAGCGGATGCGCCCGCCTGGCTGGTCGGAGATCAGCGCGGTGTGCACGCACCCCGAGCACCGCGGTCAGGGACTGGCCGGGCGGCTGATCCGCGCGGTCGTGGCCGCCGTGGAGGAGCGCGGGGACAGCCCGTTCCTGCACGCGGCCGCGCAGAACACCTCGGCGATCGCCCTCTACGAGGCCATGGGGTTCACCCTGCGCCGGGAGCCGTTCTTCATCGGGCTTCGCACTCCCGACACGAAGGCTTAACACCGACACGAAGGCTTAACACGGATCGGCCCTGCGGGCGTTGTGGCCCGGCCCCCTCTGACCTAGCGTCGGAAGAACGACCGGAGGGGGCAGGGCATGACCGTACGCACCGGGGGTGACCCCGTCACCCCCAGCCGCGCCGTGCACCTGCACTCCCGCGCGCACATCGACCTCCAGCGGGTCGCCGCCTCCCTCTGTCGTTCCTGATCAGCGTTCCGCGTTCCGCCGGCCGCGCGCCCTTCGCCGCGCCGCCCGCCAGCCCGCCCGCCTGATCAGGAGGCAGCTCCGCCATGCCCGCTCACCCTTCGACCGCCCCCTCCCCGCACTCGTCCCCCTCCCCCGCGATCCGTCTCGCCGTCGCCCTGGACGGCGCGGGCTGGCACCCGGCCGCCTGGCGCGAGCCGGGCGCCGACGCCGACCGGCTGTTCACCGCCGGGTACTGGGCCGCGCTGGTCGCCGAGGCCGAGGCCGGCCTGCTGGACTTCGTCACCTTCGAGGACTCGCTCGGCCTCCAGTCCACCGATCCGGCCGGGCCCGACGGTCGCACCGACCTGGTGCGCGGCCGGCTCGACGCGGTCCTGGTGGCCGCCCGGGTGGCGCCGCTGAGCCGGCACATCGGGCTGGTGCCGAGCGTGGTGGCCACGCACACCGAGCCGTTCCACGTCTCCAAGGCGCTGGCCACCCTGGACCACGTCAGCCGCGGGCGCGCCGGTCTGCGCATCCAGATCTCCGAACGGCCGGACGAGGTACGCCACTTCGGGCGCCGTACGGCGGGAGAGGGCGCCGCCGCGCTGTACGGGGAGGCCGCCGACCACGTGGAGGTGGTGCGGCGGCTGTGGGACAGCTGGGAGGACGACGCCGAGATCCGCGACGTGGCGACGGGCCGCTTCGTCGACCGGGCCAAGCTGCATTACATCGACTTCGAGGGACCCCACTTCAGCGTCAGGGGCCCCTCCATCACCCCGCGGCCGCCGCAGGGCAGGCCGCCGGTGAGCGCGCTGGCCTCGGACGCCGCCGCGTACCCGTTCCTCGCCCGGACCGCCGACATCGGCTACGTGACCCCGCGCAGCGCCGACGAGGCCCGCTCCGCGGCCGCCGCGCTCCCCGGAGTCCCGCACGTATTCGGCGAGTTGACGGTGTTCCTCGACGAGAGGCCGGCGGTCGCGGAGCGCCGGCTGCAGCGGCTGGACGCCGCGCACGGGGCCCCGTACACCAGTGACGCCCGGGTCTTCGCGGGCACCCCGGCCCTCCTGGCCGATCTGCTGCTGGAGTGGCACGGGGCCGGACTGACGGGCTTCCGGCTGCGTCCGGGGGTGCTCGCGCACGACCTGCCGGCGATCACCCGCGGCCTGGTCCCGGAACTGCGGCGCCGCGGAGTGTTCCGCAGCGCGTACGAGGCCTCCACGCTCCGCGGCCTGCTGGGGCTGGAGCGCCCCGCCAACCGGTACGCCGCCGCGCCCGCGGCCGCACGCACGCCCGCTCCCGCCTCCGCCTGACCCCATCCGGAAGGACCTACAGCCATGAGCAAGCCGCTCAAGCAGATCCATCTCGCGGCGCATTTCCCCGGGGTCAACAACACCACCGTGTGGAGCGACCCGGCCGCCGGAAGCCATATCGACTTCGACTCCTTCGTCCACTTCGCGCGCACCGCCGAGCGCGCCAAGTTCGACTTCCTCTTCCTCGCCGAGGGTCTGCGCCTGCGCGAACAGGGCGGTGAGATCTACGACTTGGACGTGGTGGGGCGGCCCGACACCTTCACCGTGCTGGCGGCACTGGCCGCCGTCACCGAGCACCTCGGGCTGACCGGCACCATCAACTCCACCTTCAACGAGCCCTACGAGGTGGCCCGCCAGTTCGCCTCCCTCGACCATCTGTCGGGCGGCCGGGCCGCATGGAACGTGGTCACCTCCTGGGACGCCTTCACCGGGGAGAACTTCCGGCGCGGCGGGTTCCTGCCGCGCGAGCAGCGCTACGAGCGGGCCCGGGAGTTCCTGGCCACCGCTCACGAGCTGTTCGACGCGTGGGACGGCGGCGAGGTGCTCGCCGATCCGGTCTCCGGGGAGTTCCTGCGGGACGCGGGCGCGGGGGCCTTCGCCCACCGGGGCGAGCAGTTCGACATCTCCGGCCACTTCAACGTGCCGCGCAGCCCCCAGGGGCGGCCCGTCGTCTTCCAGGCGGGCGATTCGGACGAGGGCCGGGAGTTCGCGGCGGCCGGTGCGGACGCCATCTTCGGCCGGCACAGCACGCTGGAGGCGGGCCGCGCGTTCTACGCGGACGTCAAGGGGCGTCTGGCCCGCTACGGGCGCACCCCCGACGAGCTGAAGATCCTGCCGGCGGCCACCTTCGTACTCGGCGACACCGATGCCGAGGCCCGGGAGCTGGCCCGCGAGGTGCGGCTCAAGCAGGTCAGCGGGGCGACCGCGATCAAGTACCTGGAGCACGTGTGGAACCGGGACCTGTCCGGCTACGACCCGGACGGGCCGCTGCCGGACATCGACCCGGACCCCGGGGAGAACACCATCGCGCTGGGGCGGGCGAGCGTACGCCTGAACCGGGATCCGGTGGCCGTCGCGCGGGAGTGGCGGGAGCTCGCGGCCGCGCGCGGGCTGTCGATCCGGGAGCTGGTGATCGAGACCACCGGCCGGCAGTCCTTCGTCGGCTCGCCCCTGACGGTCGCGCGGGAGATCGACAACCTGGTCCAGCAGGACGCCGCCGACGGCTTCATCCTGGTCCCGCACCTGACGCCCGGCGGCCTGGACGGCTTCGCCGACACCGTCGTACCGCTGCTCCAGGAGCGCGGGGTGTTCCGCGACGAATACAGCGGGCCGACGCTGCGCGACCACCTCGGTCTCGCGGCTCCCCGCACCCGCCCCCTGGCCCACGCCCACCACTGAGGAGACCCCCATGCCCGCCACCATCCCGCTCGGGATCCTCGACCTCGTCCCGATCCCGTCCGGCTCCACGGCCGCCGAGGCCCTGCGCAGCACCGTCGACCTGGCCCGGCAGGCCGAACGGTTCGGCTACGCCCGGTACTGGTTCGCCGAGCACCACCTCAATCCCGGGGTCGCCGGGTCCTCCCCCGCCGTCGTGGTGGCACTGACCGCCTCGGCGACCACCTCGATCCGGATCGGCTCGGGCGCGGTCCAGCTGGGGCACCGTACGGCGCTGTCCACGGTCGAGGAGTTCGGTCTGCTGGACGCGGCGCACCCGGGCCGGATCGACCTGGGCCTGGGCCGCTCGGCGGGCGGCCCGCCGCAGCGCCCGGCCGGGGAGCCGGCGCGGGCCCACACGACGGAGAACGGGCTGCGCATCCCGGAGCCGTTCTCCTTCGCCCATCTACGGGGCCACCCGCGCGTGCTGCTCCAGCAGCGGCTGCTGCACCTGCCGGGGGCCGAGTCCGAGGAGTACTCCGGGCAGGTGGCCGACGTACTGGCCCTGCTGCGCGGGGAGTACCGCTCGCCGGAGGGGGTGGAAGCGCACGCCGTGCCCGGGGAGGGGGCCGAGGTGGAGGTGTGGGTGCTGGGCAGCAGCGCCGGGGTGAGCGCGGAGACGGCCGGGGCGGGCGGGCTGCGATTCGCCGCGAACTACCACGTCAGCCCGGCGAACGTGCTGGCGGCGGCCTCGGCGTACCGGGAGGCCTTCAAGCCCTCGGCCGGGCCGGGCGGGCTGGACCGGCCCTACCTGAGCGTCTCCGCCGATGTGGTGGTGGCGCCGACCGACGCGGAGGCCCGGGAGCTCGCCGCCGGGTACGGGCCGTGGGTGCACAGCATCCGCACGGCCGAAGGCGCGATCCCCTTCCCCTCCCCGGCCGAGGCCCGGGAGCTGGTCCGGGGCTGGTCGGCGGCGGACCACAAGCTGGTCGCCGACCGGGTGGAGACCCAGTTCGCGGGGTCCCCGGCCACCGTCGCCGACCAGCTGGAGCGGCTGCGCGACGCGACCGGCGCGGACGAGCTGCTGATCACCACGATCACGCACGACCACGCCGACCGGGTGCGTTCGTACCGGCTGCTGGCCGGGGAGTGGGCCCGCCGGGGGTACCTCGGCCGCTAGATCGTCTCCGGCCCGGCGCCCCGGCTTTCGCGCCGGGCCCGGGAAGAGGATCGTGGGAGGTGAGTCCACCCGCACCTGCCATCCCGGGAGGTACATCATGCGCAAGGTCATGGACTGCAGGCAGTACCCCAGCGAATCGAACTGCTCCCTCACCATCTCGGGTGAGGAGGAGGAAGTCATGCGGGCGTCGGTCCAGCACGCCATGGACGTGCACGGTCACCAGGACAGCCCGGAATTCCGCGCGACGCTGCAGGGCCTGCTGAAGGACGAGGCGCCGCAGCACGCCTGACTACGCGGGCGCGCCCGAGGTGAAGCGCCGTAGCAGCGGGGAGAGGACGAGCACGGATTTGGTGCGCTCCACGAAGGGCTCGCCCGCGATCCGCTCCAGGACGCGCTCGAAGTGGCGCATGTCGGAGGCGAAGACCTGGACGAGGGCGTCCGCGTCGCCGGTGACGGTCGACGCGGACACCACCTCGGGGTAGCGCGCCAGACCTCGCCGGATGTCGTCCGGCGAGGTGTTGTGGCGGCAGTAGATCTCGATGAAGCCCTCGGTCTCCCAGCCCATGGAGGCCGGGTCGACCCGGACGGTGAAGCCGGTGATGGCCCCTTCGGCACGCAGCCGGTCCACGCGCCGCTTGACGGCGGGGGCGGAGAGCCCGACCTCGGAGCCGATGTCCGCGTAGGAGCGGCGGGCGTCCTCGGCGAGGGCGTGCACGATGCGTTCGTCGAGATCGTTCAGTCGCACTGCGCGTGGATCACTTCTCTGCTGCGGCCGGCTCTGTGGTGGTCGGCTCGGCGGTGGCCAGTCGGGAGCGGCGGATGCCGTACAGGAAGTAGATCACGAGCCCGACGGCCATCCAGCCACCGAAGACCTGCCAGGTGACGGCGTCGAGGCTCCACATCACCCAGCCGCAGGCGAGGAAGCCGAGTACCGGCGTGAGCGGGAACAGCGACACCTTGAAGGTGCGCGGCATGTCGGGGCGGGTGAAGCGCAGGATGATGACGGCGACGTTGACCAGGCCGAAGGCGAAGAGCGTGCCGATGCTGGTGGCGTCGGCCAGCTTGCCGAGCGGGATGGTGGCGGCGAGGAGGCCGCAGAAGAGGCCGACGATCACCACGTTCGCGCGGGGGACGCCGGTGCGCGCGTTGACCTTGCCGAAGGCCTTGGGCACGAGGCCGTCGCGGGACATGGCGAAGAGGATGCGGGTCTGGCCGTAGAGCACGGCGAAGACGACCGAGGCGATGGCGACGACGGCGCCCGCCGCGAGGACAACGCCCCAGTAGCTGTGGCCGGTGACGTTGGTCATGATCTGGGCGAGCGCGGCTTCGGTGCCCTCGAAGTCCTGCCACGGCATGGCGCCGACGGCGACGAAGGCGACGAGCACGTAGAGGACGGTGACGATGAGCAGCGAGAGCATGATCGCGCGGGGCAGGTCGCGCTTGGGGTTCTTGGCTTCCTCACCGGCGGTGGAGGCCGCGTCGAAGCCGATGTAGGAGAAGAAGAGGGTGCCGGCCGCGGCGGTGATGCCATCCCGGCCGAGCGGGTTGAAGTTCGAGTAGTTGCCGGACTTGATGCCCATGAAGCCGATGCCGATGAAGAGCAGCAGGGTCACGATCTTCACGCCGACCATGATCGAGTTGATCCGGGCGCTCTCCTTGGCTCCGCGCATGAGGAAGACCATGGCGAGCAGGACGACGACGAGCGCCGGCAGGTTGATGTAGCCGCCCTCGCCCAGCGGTGCGGAGACGCTCTCGGGGATGGTGACCCCTATCGTGCCGTCGAGGAACTCGTTGAGGTACTGCCCCCAGCCGACGGCCACCGCCGCGACGGAGACTCCGTACTCCAGGATCAGGCACCAGCCGCAGATCCAGGCGACGAGCTCACCCATGGTGGCGTAGGCGTACGAGTACGAGGATCCGGAGACCGGCACCGATCCGGCCAGCTCCGCGTAGGAGAGCGCCGAGAACAGGGCGGTGAGGCCCGCGATGATGAAGGAGATCGTGACGGCGGGGCCGGCCTTGGGGGCCGCCTCGCCGAGGACGACGAAGATGCCGGTGCCCAGGGTCGCGCCGATGCTGATCATGGTCAGCTGCCACATGGTGAGCGACCGCTTCAGCGCGCCGCCCTCGCCCTGGCCGCCCTCGGCGACCAGCTGCTCCACCGGCTTGCGGCGCAACAGGGGGTGGGCAGCCTTACGGGGCTCGGAGGTGAGCGGTGGCGCCTGGCCGTGATCGAGCACGAGGGGACTCCTTTGTCACTGCGGGTGGGGTTGTCAGGCGTCGACCGCAGCGGTCCGGAGCAGGAGCAGGCCTGAGGCCTGGGCATGGGGACCGCCGAGCAGGCGGTCCTCGCCACTCCACGTACAGCGAGTGAGCCTACGAGCTGAGTGATACCGCCCGTAATGCACCATCCTTGCACATTGGCGACTGATCGTTGCGCGGATCTGCCCGGGGTGGTCCTTTGTTGCGTGCGGATGATCGATCAGTGCGCAGGGGATCCCGACCGGCATTCTTGACACTTCGTCAGATCTGCCGCAGCGTGCCGCCATGGACCTGGACGTGCTCTACGAGATCGACGTGCCGCGGCCCTGGCAGGGGGCCCATCCGCACGGTCAGCGAGCCGCCGAGCAGCGCGCCTACCGGGAGGCCGTGGAACAGATCCGGCTCGCCGACCGGATGGGGTTCCGTACCGTCTGGGCGGTCGAACACCACTTCCGCGAAGGCCGCTCGCACTGCCCGGCCCCCGAGGTGCTCCTCGGGCACCTGGCCGGGCTCACCGAGCGGATCCGGCTCGGCTTCGGAGTCACCCTGACCCCCTTCGCCTTCACCCCGCCCCAGCGCATCGCGGAAAAGGTCGCCACCGTCGACGTGCTCTCCGGCGGCCGGGTGGAGTGGGGCACCGGCCGCTCCACGCCCATGGAGCAGACGGCCTTCGGGGTGGACCGGGAGAAGTCCCGGGACGACTGGCGCGAGGCCATAGAGATCGTGACCGGAATGTGGCGCGAGGAGTACTTCGCCTACGAATCCGAGCGCTTCCGCTTCCCGCGCCGCATGGTCACCCCCAAGCCGGTGCAGGATCCGCACCCTCCCGCCTGGATGGCGGCCACCTCACCCGGCTCGGCGGAGGTCGCGGGCGCGCACGGGCTCGGACTGCTCTCCTTCTCGATCATGCAGCCGCTGGAGGCGATGGCCCGGCAGGTGGCCGCGTACCGGACGGCCGCCGCCGCCCCGCACCCGCTCACCGACGTCACCACGGACCGGGTCGCCGCCTACACCCTCGTCCACGCGACCGCGCCGCGCACCGAGCCCTCCGCCCGGGTGTGGGAATCGGTCGCCTGGTGGTACTCGAACCTCGCGCGCTTCACCCTGGAGTGGGAACTGCCCCACCTGAGCCCCGAGGAGCGGGAGCAGACCTTCCCGCTGCTCACGCCGATCCTCGAAGGGAACGTACCTGTACGGGAGTTCAGCGACGGCGACATGATCCTCATCGGGGACGCGGAGACGATCGTCGCGAAGGCCAAGCGGTACGCGGACCTCGGCGTCGACCAGCTCATCTGCTACGTCCAGTGGGGATACCTGGAGCACCGGGAGATCCTGCGGACCCTGGAGATCCTGGGCAGGGAAGTCATCCCGGAGCTGGCCCGCTACGAGCCCCGCAAGGCCTCGGCGTGAGCGCCGGACCGCCGCGGGCGGCCGCTGGAACCCCCGAAGGCCCCGAAACCCCCGAAGGCCCCGACACCTCCCCCGTCCCCGACACTTCCCCCGTTCCCGACTACGCGGCGGGCCGCCGCCTCGACGGCCGCGGGCTGGTCCTGCTCGGCGCGGGCAACGGCATCGGCCGCCAGACGGCGCACGCCCTGGCCGCCGGCGGGGCCCGGGTGCTGTGCGTGGACGTGGACCCGGAGCGGGCCCGGGCCGTGGCCGCCGAGACCGGAGGGATCCCGTACACCGCCGACGTCACCCGGCGCGAGAGCGTACGGGAGCTCTTCGCGAAGGCACCGGAGCTGCTCGGCGGCCGCCCGGTCGGCGGGGTGGTCGACATCGTCGGCATGGCCCGGTACGCCGCGCTGCCCGAGCTGGACGACGCCGGCTGGGAGTGGCAGTTCGACCTGGTGCTGCGGCACGCCTGGCTGACCGTCCAGTACGGCGGCGAAGCCCTCGCGGCGGCCGGCGGCGGCCCGCTGGTCTTCGTCTCCTCCGTCTCCGGGCTCACCGGCGCCCCGCTGCACGCCGCGTACGGGGCCGCGAAGGCCGGGCTGATGTCACTGGTGCGCTCCGCGGCGGTCGAACTGGGACCGCGCGGGGTACGGATCAACGCGGTGGCACCGGGGGTGGTCTGGACACCGCGGGTCGCGGCCCTGCTGGGCGCGGAGGGGCGGCGGCTCAACGCGGAGAACGCCCCGCTGGGACGGGTCGCCGAGACCGCGGACATCGCGGCCGCGCTGTACTTCCTGGCCTCGCCGCAGTCCTCGTACATCACGGGACAGACCCTGGTGGTCGACGGCGGCGTCGGCGTGAAGTTCCCGTACCCGACGATCGGAGGCGAGCGATGAGCACGTGGAGAACCGAGAACGCCGGAGAGTACGCCGGAGAGGAAGCGGGAGAAGAAGCGGGAGAGGGCGCCGGAGGTGACAGCGGGGAGCACCCCGCGCAGGCAGGGGCCCGGTTCCCCACCCAGGCGACCGGCACGGACCACTGGCTGGACCCGGGGCCCTTCCTGCGCGGGGTGGCCTGGCTGGACAAGGGCCGTCCCGTGCGCGCCGACCCCGCCGACACCATGCGGCTGCCCTGGGACACCGGCGAGCGGGCCACCCTGCCCATAGGAGTGCGCCTGGAGTTCACCGCGCAGGGCGCGCGGGCGGTGGAGATCCGCTACCGGGCGACCGTGCCCGGCCCCACCGACGCGCTGCACGACCTCGCCCACGGCTTCGCCCTCTGGGACCGGCACGGGGTGGTCCGGGAGCTGTACACCGAACCGGCCGCGGAAGCCGTCGTACGCATCGAACTGCCGGGCGGGCCGGGCCCGTTCATCATCCATCCGCCCGAGACCCAGTCCCCGCTGATCCTCGGCGTGCGCGGGATCGGCGGCCGGGTGAGCCCGGCGCCGCCCGCTCCGCGCTGGGTGGTGCACGGCGACTCCATCACCGAGGGCTGGTGGTCCACCCGGCCCGCGCACGGCTGGCCGGCGGTCGCGGGGCGGGCGCTCGGCTGGGACACCGTCAACCTCGGCTACGCGGGCGCCGCGCGCGGAGAGCTGGCCACCGCCGAGCAGCTCGCCGACCTCCCCGCCGACGTCATCACCCTCGCCTTCGGCACCAACTGCTGGTCCCGCGTGCCCTTTTCGGTCCCGCTCCTGTACGAAACCACCCGCGTGTTCCTCGAACTGGTCCGCCAGGGCCACCCCCGGACACCGCTGCTCCTCCTCTCCCCCGTGCTGCGCCCCGACGCGGAGCGCACCCCGAACAGGCTGGGCGCCACCCTGGGCGCCCTGCGCGACGCGATGGAGCGGGCCACCCGGGACCGGATCGCCGCCGGGGACGACCGCCTCGCCCTGCTGCCGGGCCGGGACCTGCTGGGCCCCGAGCACCTGGCGGACGGCCTGCACCCGAACGACGCCGGGCACCGCACGCTCGGCCTCGCTGTGGCCACGGCCATGCGGCGGGCCGGGTTCGACGCGGGGTGAGTGAAACAGCCCACATCGGACGGATTGAACAGATCGGCTCCAACGAGGCGTGTCCTGCACACAGTTGCCGACGCGACCGCTCCGAAAGGGCGCGGGTGCGGAGGCGGTCGTAGGACACACATGTGGGAGAGATCAAAATGGGCATCAAGCGCGGAACCACCCTGGCGGCCGTGGCGGTCGTCGTCGCACTCACCGCGACCGCCTGCGGCGGGGACGACAAGGCGGCCGACACCACCAAGCCCGCCGGAGCGGCCGCCCCCGCCCAGAACTCCGCCTCGGGCGACGGCTACGGCGACGGCTACGGATCCGGGGGCACGGATCCGGCCGCGGCCGGATCCGCCAAGCCCGCCGGGCAGCTGGCGATCGCGGCGAACGAGCAGCTCGGCTCGGTCCTCACCGACAGCGCGGGCTTCACCCTGTACCGCTTCGACAAGGACACCGCGAAGCCCTCCAAGTCCAACTGCGACGGGGACTGCGCGAAGACCTGGCCGGTGGTGGCGGCCGGTGACGCCACCGCCGCCGCGGGCCAGGACCCGGCGCTGCTGGGCGAGGTGGTCCGCAGCGACGGCAGCAAGCAGCTGACGGTGGCGGGCTGGCCCGTGTACCGGTTCAGCAAGGACACCAAGGCGGGCGAGACCAAGGGGCAGGGCGTCGGCGGCACCTGGTTCGCGGCGGCGCCCGACGGCAAGAAGGCGGCGAAGGCTGCGGCCCCGGCCCCCGGCGCGGCCGGGACCACGGGCGCGCTGACCGTGGCCAAGGACCCCAAGCTCGGCGACCACATCGTCGACGGCAACGGAATGACCGTCTACCGGTTCAAGCCCGACACCGCGTGGCCCATGGTCTCCAAGTGCGAGGGCGACTGCGTGGCCAAGTGGCCGGTCGTGCCCCCGGTGGACCAGGCCAACGCCAAGGGCATCATCGAGAAGAACTACCTCGTGCTGGACCGCCCCGACGGCAAGAAGCAGCAGACGGTGAACTGCTGGCCCGTCTACACCTTCACCGGCGACAAGAAGGCCGGCGACATCAACGGCCAGGGCGTAGGCGGCACCTGGTACGCGGTGGCCCCCGACGGCAAGCTCATCACCGGCCAGTAGCAGCGCGCCCCCGCCGGAGGGCTACCCCGACCGCGCGGCCCCCGCCCCTCTCCCCCCGGGCGGGGGCCGCGCACCATTTCGCCCCGGCGAAGCGGAATCTAGACTCGCTCGCATGCTGCGCGTACTGGCCGTCGACGACGAGAAGCCCCTGCTCGAAGAGCTCCTCTACCTGCTGCGCTCCGACCCCCGGGTGCGCAGCGCCGAGGGTGCCTCGGACGCCACCGAGGCGCTCCGCCGGATCACGCGTGCGCTGGAGAGCGGCCCGGACGGGCCCGACGGCATCGACGTGGTCTTCCTCGACATCCACATGGCGGGGCTGACCGGGCTGGACATCGCCCGGCTGCTGGCCGGGTTCGCGCGGCCGCCGCTGATCGTGTTCGTCACCGCCCACGAGGGGTTCGCCGTACAGGCCTTCGACCTCAAGGCCGTGGACTACGTGCTCAAGCCGGTCCGGCCGGAGCGGCTGGCCGAGGCGGTGCGGCGGGCCTGCGCGCAGACCGGGCAGACCGCCGAGCCGCCGGCTCCGGGCGGACCGTCCGCCTCGCCGACCGGGGCCGGGGCAGGGGCCGTTCCCGTGCCCGGACCCGGTTCCGTGCCCGGGGCCATGGCCCCCGTACCGGTCCCGCGCCGCCCCGTTCCCGAGGTCTCCGCCGGGGCCGGCCCGGACCGCGCCCCCGACCAGATCGCCGTGGAGCTGGGCGGCGTCACCCGTTTCGTGGCGATCGCCGACATCGCGTACGTGGAGGCCCAGGGCGACTACGCCCGGCTGCACACCGACGAGGGCAGCCACCTGGTGCGGATCCCCCTGGCCACGCTGGAGGAGCGGTGGGCGGCGCGCGGGTTCGTCCGGATCCACCGCCGCCACCTGGTGGCGCTCGGCCGCATAGACGAACTCCGGCTGGACGCGGGCACCACCACCGTCCGCGTCGGATCGGCCGAACTCCAGGTGAGCCGACGGCACACACGGGAGCTGCGGGACCTCCTGATGCGCCAGGCGATGGGCTGAACGCGCCGGGCGGGCGACCGGGCGGACGGCGGGGACAAGATGTGGAGACGGCGGGGAGACGGCGGGCCGGACGGCGCGCGACCCGCCAGGCGCCGGAGCGCCCGGCGCCCGACCGTCCGGCGCGCGGGCGAGCCGTTCGTCGCACCGGGAGGGGCGTACGGCGATCCGCCGGAGCCGTCGGCCGCAGCGGTGGCCCGCCGGCCCGACGCGACGACCGGCCGCGCGTATCGTGGATCTTCGGCCCCGGGAGGAGGCACATGTCCGAAATCCAGGCGCTGCTCGACGCGCTGACCGGACTGCCCCGCACCCGGCCCGCCGGACCCGCCGAGGCCGAGGCCCTGCTGGCCCGCCTGCGCAGCGCGGCCGCGCGCTGGGCCGACGTACTGTACGAGTCCCGCGAGGGTGCCCGCGGGCAGGTGCCGCCCCGGGCCGAGGCGGCGCTGACGCTGGCCTTCCGGCGCGCTGAGGAATCGTACGTGGAGCTGGAAATCGCCCTGCGGGACTGCGCGGAACACCGCGATCCCGCGCTCTGACGCCATCCGGCCGCTCGAGACGGCCTAGGCCGGTGACGGCCTGTCGCCGGGTCCGCGGGCATGCGTAGACTCCCGTGATCCGTCCCGGGGGTGCCGTCCGATCCCTCCCGGGGGGTCCGCCCGCCCCGCCCCAGCCGAAGGACCGACCGGTGAACCAGACGTACGCGCTGACCGCGGTCGCCGTCGTCGTCCTGGTCACGGTGGGGCTGGGCGCGCTGGGCCTTCGGATATCCCGGACGACCTCCGACTTCTACGTGGCTTCGCGCACGGTCGGCCCCCGCCTCAACGCGGCGGCCATCAGCGGCGAGTACCTCTCCGCCGCCTCCTTCCTCGGTGTCGCCGGCCTGGTGCTGCTCCAGGGTCCGCACATGCTCTGGTACCCGGTGGGCTACACCGCCGGCTATCTGGTGCTGCTCGTCCTGGTCGCGGCCCCGCTGCGCCGCTCGGGCGCGTACACCCTGCCCGACTTCGCGGAGGCCCGCCTCGAATCGCAGGCGGTGCGCCGGATCGCGGTGCTCTTCGTGCTCGGGGTCGGCTGGCTCTACCTGCTGCCGCAGCTCCAGGGCGCGGGCCTGACCCTGGAGATCCTGACGGGGGCCCCGCACTGGGTGGGCGGGGTGGTCGTCGCCTGCGTGGTGACGGCGGCCGTGGCGGCCGGCGGCATGCGCAGCATCACCTTCGTGCAGGCCTTCCAGTACTGGCTGAAGCTGACCGCGCTGCTCGTGCCGGTGTTCTTCCTGCTGGCGGCCTGGGTGGGCGACGGCGCGCCGCGCGCCTCCTTCGACGCCCCGGCGGCCTTCCGCGCCCACACCGCCGTGACCCTGGCCGAGGACGTCCGGCTGTCCCTGGACGCGCCGCTGACGGTGAAGGTGACCGGGCAGGTGGACGGGCGCCCGTACGCGGGCGAGTCCGTGACCCTGACCGCCGGGAGCCATTCCGTACGGGCCGACGCGCAGCTGGTGTTCGACCCGGACTCCCCCGTGCCCGGGACCCGGGCGGACACCGGGCCCGCGGTGTCGAGTTGGTCGGAGCCGCTGTCGGGGGCCCGGCCGGAGCTGCGGCTGTACGCGACGTACGGGCTGATTCTGGCCACTTTCCTCGGGACCATGGGGCTGCCGCACGTGGCGGTCCGCTTCTACACGAGCCCGAACGGGCAGGCGGCTCGGCGGACCACGCTGGTGGTGCTGGGGCTGGTCGGCGCGTTCTACCTGCTGCCCCCGGTCTACGGGGCGCTGGGCCGGATCTACGCCCCAGAGCTGGCCCTGACCGGTGAGGCGGACGCGGCCGTGCTGGTGCTGCCGGCCCGGATGGTGGGCGGGACGCTCGGGGAGCTGCTGGGGGCGCTGCTGGCCGGGGGCGCCTTCGCGGCGTTCCTGTCGACGGCCTCGGGGCTGACCATGGCCGTGGCCGGGGTGCTGCACCAGGACGTGCTGCCGTGGCGCGGGGTGGGGAGCTTCCGGGTGGCGGTGCTGGTGGCGATCCTGGTGCCGCTGGGCGGGAGCGTGGCGGCGACGGACGTGCCGGTGGCGGACGCGGTGGGGCTTGCCTTCGCGGTGTCGGCTTCCTCGTTCTGCCCGCTGCTGGTGCTGGGGATCTGGTGGCGCGGGCTGACCCCGCCCGGGGCGGTGGCCGGTCTGGTGACGGGGGGCGGGGCGGCGCTGAGCGCGGTGCTGGCGACCCGGGCGGGCCTGGCTCCGGCGGGCTGGCCGAACACGCTGCTGGCGTGGCCGGCGGTGTGGTCGGTGCCGCTGGGGTTCCTGACGATGGTGGTGGTGTCCTTGGGCACGCGCGGGCGGATCCCGGCGGGGACGGCGGCGACGCTGGCCCGGCTGCACCTGCCGGAGGCCGTGGCGGGCCAGGCCCCGGCCCGCGCGGCCGACGGCCCCCGGACCGGCGCCAAGGGCGGTGCTCCATGAGCGGGACGGTGCTCTCGGGCAGGGGCGGTGCTCCATGAGCGGAGCACTGCTCTCGGTGTTGGCCGCGGCCGGGGCCGTGGTGCTCCTGGGGCTCGGCTGGGTCGGCGGCCGGTGGCACGCCCGGCGCGGCGAACGCGCCTTCGGCCTCGACCTCGGCACCCCCGTCGAACGGGCCACCTTCCACACCCTGCACACCGCCTCGCTCGCCGCTCCCCCGCTGCGCGCCGGCCTCACCGAGGACGCCGCCCGCAAGGCCGCCAAACGCCTGCGCTCGCTGCTCGGCACCGAGGCCCTGTGCCTGACCGACCGCGCACACGTCCTGGCCTGGGACGGTCCGGGCGCCGACCACCACGAGCGCCGCGCGATGGCCCGGGTCGCCCAGATGCTGGAATCGGGGCGCAGCCAGAGCGTACGGACCGAGTGCGAGCGCCCCGACTGCCCGCTGAAGTGGGTGGTGGTGGCCCCGCTGACCGGCGAGGACGGAATGCTGGGCGCGCTGGTGGCCTACGGGTCCCGGGAGTCGGCGGTGCTGGTGCGGGCCGCGACCGAGCTCGCGCGCTGGGTCTCCGTACAGCTGGAACTGTCCGAGCTGGACCGTTCGCGGACCCGCTTGATGGAGGCGGAGATCAGGGCGCTGCGCGCGCAGATCTCCCCGCACTTCATCTTCAACTCCCTCGCCGCGATCGCCTCGTTCGTGCGCACCGATCCGGAGCGGGCCCGGGATCTGCTGCTGGAGTTCGCGGACTTCACCCGCTACTCCTTCCGCCGGCACGGGGACTTCACCACCCTGGCCGAGGAGCTGCGCTCCATAGAGCAGTACCTGGCGCTGGCCGGGGCCCGGTTCGGGGAGCGGCTCAAGCTGACCCTGCAGGTGGCTCCGGAGGTACTGCCGGTGGCGCTGCCGTTCCTGTGCCTGCAGCCGCTGGTGGAGAACGCGGTCAAGCACGGGCTGGAGGACTCCACCGAGGAGTGCCGGATCACCATCGCCGCCCGGGACGCGGGCGCGGAGGCGCTGATCACCATCGAGGACAACGGCGTCGGGATGGATCCGGCCCTGCTGCGCCGCATCCTGGCCGGGGAGCACTCCGGCTCCCCCTCCGGCATCGGGCTGCCCAATGTGGACGATCGGCTGCGCCAGGTCTACGGGGACGACCACGGTCTCGTCATCGAAACCGGGGTGGGCGCGGGCATGAAGATCACCGTACGGATCCCGAAGTACCGCGCGGGCGTACACAGCTCGACCCCGCCCGGCCGCTTCCCCCGGCGCTGACCGGGCCCGACGCCCGCCGGACGCCCGCCGAGCGCCCGGGACCGCGGCCGGAACGAGGCCGTCCCCCTGCACCGATTTACACCCATCCGCCCCCATCGCGGACAGGACTCGCGGAGCCCGCCAGGACAGGCCCGCAGCCCTGCGGCCGAAGGGCCCAATGGGGTCCAGCTCACTCACATGGAGTAAGTTCCATGGTGTGTACGGAGGCTCATACGGTCCCGCGCGACCTCCGGATGCCGGTGGGCGCGCACCGTGCACGTTGATGCGAACCGGGCCCACCCTGCGCTGACCTCGACGGCAGGCGCGATCGGCCGACGGCCCGACCGGCGCCGCTGTGAAGGATTTGGTGAATGAGGACTGACGTGCCCCAGGGGATAGGGGAAGGCGAAGCCGAGCGCGGGTTCGAGGGGGAACAGGACCCTGGGGCGGATTTCCCCGGCGCTTCCCCGGCAGCGGTCCGGGGCAGTGACCGGCGGGCGTTCGGCCGCGGGCTGATGCTCGGTACGGCCGGGATCCTGGTGACCGTGTCGGGGGCGCTGGTCGCCGTCGGGTGTTTCCTCGGGCTCTACGTGCGGCCGACCTCGGACGACTGGTGCGCCGCCTGGAAATCCCGTGACATGGGCGTCTTCGGGATCACCTCCGACTTCTACATGACCCAGAACGGCCGGGTCGCCAACGCCTTCCTGAGCGGCGTCATCTACGGCGACGGACTCATCGGCACCAAGATCCTGCCGACCGTCATCGCCGTCACCTTCACCCTCGGCCTGGTCCTCCTCGGCGCCCAGTTCATGCGGTTCCTCGGAGCCAAGCCCCGCCTGCTCCTCCTCACCGCCGCCGCCCTGGTCCTCCAGGCCCTCCTCTACTTCGCCGGAACCCGCAGCTACCAGGCGCTGCTGTGGGCCCCCGCCACGATCTCCCACACCATCCCCAGCATCATCGGGGTGTGGACGCTCCTGCTCGGGATCTGGACCGTCCGCCGGCCCAGCGGCCCCCTGCGCACCGCCGGATTCGTGGCGACGTTCCTCATCGCTGCCGCGCTGGGCACCCTGAGCGAGCCGTTCACGCTGGTCACCGGCCTCCTCGGCGCCGGCGCCGGACTCCTGGCCATCCCCCGGTTCCGGCTCGCGGCCACCTGGCGCCCCTTCACCTGGTGCCTGACCTGGTGCCTCGGACTCCTCAGCGGCCTGCTCCTCCTCTACACCTCCCCCGGAGCCCGCTGGCGCCGCGCCCAGAACCCCTCCAAGGAATCCCTCCTCTCCCGCAAGGGACTGCGCGCCACCACCCACGACTGGCTCCTCATGTGGGACTCCGTCACCGGCCAGTGGGCCTACCTCGCAGCCGCCGCCGTCGGCATCCTGATCGGACTCGCCATCGGCCTGCGCACCCCCGCCGGCCGGCGAGGACCGGACCGCACCGTCCCGCGGCTGACCCGGGCCGCCCTCTGGCTGCTCCCGGCGCTCGTCGTCGTCCTCGGCTCCTTCGCCGTCGCAGCCGGCCTGCGCAGCGGCTACGGCCCCACCGGCTGGACCTACGCCCGGACCTGGACCAACTACCTCGTCCCCATGGTCCTCGCGCTCTGCGCCTACGGAGCCCTGCTCGGCCAGTGGGCCGGCCGCCACCTCGCCAGCCGGACCACCACCACCCGGTACGCACCCGTAGCCGTCATCGCCACAGGCGCCTTCACGCTGGCCGCGATGGCCGCGCTCGTCCCCGCCGTCCAGACGCTGACCACCACCACCGTCACCCGATCGGTGGCCTGGGACGCCCAGAACGCCCGGATCGAGAAGGAAGCCCGGCAGGGCACCACCGACGTCGGCTACAAGCCCCTCTACATCGGAAACCTCGCCGAGCCCTTCTACACCAAGAACTACCAGCGCGACTGGGTCTCCGCCTGCGTCTCCAAGTGGTACGACATCGACCGGATCCACCGCCGCTGAGCGCGGACCGCTGGCCACGCCCAGAGGTTCCTGTCGTCGGGGCCTGAAGACATCAGGCCCCGACAACACCCCCGCCAGTAGGAGATCACCTTGTACACCAAGGACCTGTACCTCACCGACCCGCCGGACTGCGAGTGCGGTGTGGACTACTTCGACTCCATGGCGCACCGCCCTGACTGTCACGGCTACGCGGGGCCGGGCGAGTACGCGTCCGCGGACACTCGGGACGAGTAGGCGCCCGTCCTCCCGGAGCCGGGTCGGGCAGGGAACGGTGTGGACGCCGTCCGCGCGCCGGAGAGCGCAGTGGGGCGGCGGAAGTACGTGCGTGGTGCGGCAGGCGCTGCTGTGGGCCGGACGGAACGGGCTCCACGAAGATCGACATGCACGCCGCCGGGACCGGCCGGAGGATCGGCTGTCCCATCACGTTTCCCTAACGAACCGACTTACCCAGAAATGCAATCGGGCATCGCCAGCCAGCGACATCCCCCACCTGTGACCAATGTGTGACTGATGGGGAGATATGTTTGAAGGCAATGCCGTCGAGGAGAAGGTTGAGGTTGCTGTGCCGGACATATCCGTGGTCGTGATCGTGTTCAACGATGCCGACCGGCTGCCGGCTGCGGTCCAGTCCGTACTGGAGCAGACGCTGCAGAGCGTTGAGGTCGTGATCGTTGATGACTGCAGTCCCGACCGCTCGTTCGAGGTAGCCCAGGAGCTGGCCGCAGCACACCCCGGAAAGGTCCGTGCCTTCCAGCTCCCGGAGAACAGCGGCGCCGGCGGCGAGCCTCGCAACGTCGGCATTCAGCACGCCACGGGCCGCTACGTCATGTTCCTCGACAGCGACGACGTCCTGGAGCGCAACGCGTGCAGGAACCTCTTCGAGTCGGCGGAGGAGACCCAGTCCGACATCGTGTCCGGACTGTGCGTCCGACTGCACAAGGACACCCGGAACCAGAAGCGCGACGAGTGGTACTCGTGGATCTACTCGGCCACGCGCACGCTGGAATCCGTCACCGAGTTTCCCGACCTGTTCGTATGGGACACCCTGTCGACGAACAAGTGCTACCGCCGTGACTTCCTCCTCGAGAACGATCTCCGCTTCCCGAAGGGGATGCTCTACGAGGACCTGATGTTCATCGCCGATGCGTATCTGGCGGCCAAGCGCATCACGCTGATCCCCAACCAGGTCTATTTCTGGCACGTTCACGAACAGGCCGCCGAGAAGTCGGTGACCAACAGCCGGCACGAGATGGCCAACTACATCCACCGGCTGGAGATCCACCGCCGCATCGACGCGCTGCTGGAAGAGCACGGGCTGAGCGACCTCAAGCTCGCCAAGGACGTCAAGTTCCTCAAGCACGACCTGGTGCTGCACCTGCGCGACCTGCCGTTCCGCGACGAGGCCTACCGGCTGGAGTTCGCCAAGCACTCCCAGGAGTACCTCAAGGGCATCGCTCCGGAGGCCTACGAGAAGGTCCTGCCCATCCAGGCCATCTGCGCCTATCTCCTCAGCCAGGGCGACTGGGAGCGGCTGATCCCGGCGGTCGACAGCCTCACGAACCGCGACAAGATCTCCTCCCCGCTGGCCGAGCGCGAGGGCCGGATCTACTGGTGCGACCAGTACCTCGACGACGACTTCGCCCGCGGCGTCCTGGACGTGACCAACCTCGGTTACCACCAGAAGCCGGTCGCCCAGATGTTCCTGCGCAACGAGGTCACCCACCTCGCCGCCGAGGGCTCCCAGATCCACATGACCGGCCGCATCACCAATCCCCTCGGCGTGATCCCGGCCGGAGCCCGGCTGGAAGGCGAGCTGCTGTTCAGCGCCCGGCGCCGCAGCCTGCAGTCCTTCTCCTTCCCCGTGCGCGTCGTCCGGCACGACGGCGACTCGGTCTACTGGGAGACGGAGGCGGACCTCACCAAGGACCTGCGTCCCCTGGGGATCATCGACACCGTCTGGGACGTGCGGCTGTCCGTGGACGTGAACGGCTCCCGCACGACGACCCGGCTAACCGTGGGCGACATCGACCTGTCCGGCGGCGTGCTGCCGGTGCGCCCCCGGCTGACCCGCATGGTGGCCGACCACCTCGAGCCCCACGCCTCCGCGAAGGGGCACCTGGCCTTCCGCCTCGTCACCGAGAACCACACGAACGAGCGCGTCCTCGAACTGATCGAGCGCGGCGTGCGGGGCAAGCCGGGGGCCCTGGCCAAGTCGGGGTACCGCAAGGCCAAGTCGGTGCGCAAGAACCTCACTTCCACCGAGACCAAGCTCCGTCTGTACCACGAGGTCTTCAGCCGCCTGCCCATCAAGAAGCGCACGGTCGTCTTCGAAAGCATGATCGGCCGGCAGTACAGCGACAGCCCTCGCGCCATCTACGAGGAGATGCGGCGCCAGGGCCTCGAATTCGAAGCGATCTGGTCCTACCGCGGTTCCCCGAAGGGCTTCCCCAAGGACGCCACCCTGGTGCGCGCCTGGTCGCTGCCCTACCTCAAGGCGCTCGCCCAGGCCGAGTTCTGGGTGGACAACCAGAGCTTCCCGCTCAAGCTGACGAAGCGTCCCGAGACCACCTACATCCAGACGTGGCACGGCTCGGCGCTCAAGCGCATGGGCTTCGACCTGCCCGAGCTCAAGGCCGCTTCGCGCGCCCGGCAGCAGGAGCAGCAGGACGGCCTGGACCGCTTCGACCGCTTCCTGATCCGGTCCGAACACGACGTGCAGACCCTGGCCAAGGCCTTCCGGCTGCCGGAGAAGTCCCTGCTGCGGGTGGGCTATCCGCGCAACGACGCGCTGGCGCAGGCCCGTCAGCACGAGGCGGACGGCGGAGCTCGCGAGCGGGGCCCGCTCGCAGCCGAGTTGGGCATCCCCGCCGACAAGAAGGTCCTGCTCTACGCCCCCACCTTCCGCAAGGCGGGAGGCCGGCTCTCCCACTTCGAGCTCCCCTTCGACGTGGAGCGCTTCGCCGACGAGTTCGGTGACCGTTACGTGCTCCTCGTGCGGGCGCACTACCTCAACCACGTGGTGCTGCCGCCCACCGTGCGCGGCCGGGTCATCGACGTCTCCGCGCACCACGACGTGACGCCGCTGCTGGGCCTCGCGGACGCGATGATCACGGACTACTCCTCCGTGATGTTCGACTACGCCCTGCTCGACCGGCCGATGCTCTTCTTCACGTACGACTACGAGGAGTACGTGCACCAGGACCGCGGCACCTACTTCGACCTGCTGGAGCACGCCCCCGGTCCGGTGTTCAACACCGAGGAGGAGTTCCACGAAGCGGTGAGGTCTCTGGACGCCCAGGCATCCGAATACGCGTCGAAGCGGGAGCAGTTCGGCGCGCGGTTCGGCGAGTACGACCAGGGCACCGCCAGCCGGAGCATCATCGATCAGTTCTTCGCGCACTGGAGGCGTTAATGACCCAGCAGACCGCAGCCCCCACCCGGGACATATTCTTCGTCTCCAACAGCGTGAACGAACTGGGAGGCATCACCAGCTGGACCCACCAGATGGCCCGCCTCTTCAGCGGACGGGGCCATCAGGTGCACGTCCTGGGCGTCACGCCGGCGCCCGAGGGGCGCAGCCAGGAACTCGGCGAGGACCTGCCCTACCGGACCACCACGCTCTACGACGTCCACCCGCCGAGCCCCAAGTCCCTCCGTGGGCTCAAGGGCAGGCTGAACCTCGCCGACCAGCGCCGCAATGCCGCCCGTGACGCCGGCATGCGTGAGCAGGCCGCGAAGCTCACGGCACTGTTCCGGGCCGCCCGCCCCGGTGGGATCGTCATCGTCACCCAGGTGTGGGCCATGGAATGGGTGGCGCTCGCCGACACCGCCGGCCTCACCGTGATCGGCATGAGCCACGAGTCCTTCGAGACCTGCCGCGGCTCTTCCCGCTTCCAGCGCGTGCAGCGGTTCTACAAGGACGTGGACCGCATGCTCACCCTCACGCGCGAGGACGCGGACCTCTGGATCCGCCAGCGGTTCGACAATGTCGGCTTCATGCCCAACCCCCTGCCGTTCTTCCCGGACGAGCCGTCCGCGCGCGCGTCCAAGACGGTGGTGAGCATCGGCCGTCTGCACGAGGAGAAGGGGGTCGACCTGCTCCTCGACGCCTGGGCCCAGGTCGCACCGCACCACCAGGACTGGACGCTGCGCATCTACGGCGCGGGCGAGGAGCAGGAGGCGCTGCACAAGCAGAGCGCGGCGCTGGGCATCGAGTCCTCCGTGGAGTGGATGGGCCGTACCAGTGACGTCCCGGGGGCCCTTCGCGACGGTTCCGTGTTCGTCCTGAGCTCCCGTGGCGAGGGCTTCCCCCTCGCTCCCATGGAGGCGATGGCCACCGCCGTGCCGTGTGTGGCCTTCGACGTCGCCCCCGGAGTCCGGGAGATCATCACCGACGGAGTGGACGGACTGCTCGCGTCACCCGGCAACACCGCCGAACTGGCCCGTCAGATCGGGAAGTTGCTGGCGGACAAGGAGCTGCGGGACCGCATGGGCGAGGCTGCCCGCGAGAACATCCAGCGCTACTCGACCGACCGGATCGTGAGCCGCTGGGAAGGCCTGTTCGGCCTTCTGGACGAGTAGGCACGCTCCTGAGGGCCAGCTGAAGGGGGTCACCGGCACTTCGCCGGTGGCCCCCTTCGGTCATGTGCGGGGCTCAGCGGGCGATGTGGACGGGGCCCAGGCCGTAGCCGGGCAGGAGGTCGCGCAGGGCCCGCAGGGCGTAGTGGGTACGGGACTTGACGGTTCCGGCGGGCACCCCGAGCGCTTCGGCGGCCTCGCAGACGCTGGCCCCGTGGAAGTAGATCTGGACGAGCACGGCCCGGTGATCGGGGCTGAGCGAGCGCAGGGCTTCGCGGACGTCGAGGACGGCGGCGGATCTCTCGGTGCGGTCCTCGTCGGCGGGCGACTGCTCCAGCACGTCGGGCCCGATCTCCACGGGCCGCGACAGCCGGGCCCTGCGGGCGTCGATGGCCACGCGCCGGCCGACGGTGTACAGCCAGGGCCGCACGGAGGCGTGGGCCCCGCTCTCCAGGGCCTCGGGATGGGTCCAGGCGCGGAACAGGGTCTCCTGGAGGAGGTCCTCGGCACGGTGGCGGTCGCCGAAGCTCAGTCCGAGGAGGAAACCGTAGAGCGCCTTGCCGTGGTCGCGCTGGAGCCGGGCCAGGGCATGTGCGTCGGTGCGGCGACGGGTAGCGGTGGTGGCGGGCATGGCGATCCCTTCCGGGTCGGATGCCGCGAGTGTCCCGCCGGTCACGCGGCGGAGTCATCCGCCACCTGGCGCCAAGGCGCCGACCGGTCCCTCCGGGTCGCCGAACGGTCTCCCGCGGAGGGTGGCCGCCGTCCCGGCTCCGCCGGAAACGACCGCGGCCCCGCCGCCGTCCGGGTGGACGGGGGCGGGGCCGCGGTGGGAGGTACTAGCTCCAGCTGGCGTGCAGCGGCTTGCCCTCGGCGTAGCCCGCCGCGGACTGGATGCCGACGACGGCCTTCTCCTCGAACTCCGCGAGGGAGGCGGCACCGGCGTAGGTGCAGGAGGAGCGGACGCCCGCGATGATCGAGTCGATCAGGTCCTCGACGCCCGGACGGGCCGGGTCCAGGAACATCCGGGAGGTGGAGATGCCCTCCTCGAAGAGGCCCTTGCGCGCACGGTCGTACGCGGACTCCTCGGACGTGCGGTTCTGCACCGCGCGCGCCGAGGCCATGCCGAAGGACTCCTTGTACAGGCGGCCGTCGGCCGACTGCTGCAGGTCGCCCGGGGACTCGTAGGTACCGGCGAACCAGGAGCCGATCATGACGTTGGAGGCACCGGCGGCCAGCGCCATCGCCACGTCGCGCGGGTGGCGGACGCCGCCGTCGGCCCACACGTGCTTGCCGTACTTCTTGGCCTCGGCCGCGCACTCCAGCACCGCGGAGAACTGCGGGCGGCCCACGCCGGTCATCATGCGGGTGGTGCACATCGCGCCGGGGCCCACACCGACCTTGATGATGTCGGCGCCGGCGTCGATCAGATCCTTGACGCCCTCGGCGGCCACGATGTTGCCGGCGACGATCGGGACCTGCGGGTCGAGCGCCCGCACGGCCTTGATCGCGCTGATCATCGATTCCTGGTGGCCGTGCGCGGTGTCGATGACGAGCGTGTCCACGCCCGCGTCGAGCAGCTGCTTGGCCTTGGAGACGAAGTCGCCGTTGATGCCCACG
Source organism: Streptomyces sp. NBC_00454 (assembly GCF_041434015.1). Classification (GTDB taxonomy): domain Bacteria; phylum Actinomycetota; class Actinomycetes; order Streptomycetales; family Streptomycetaceae; genus Streptomyces. The sequence continues at coordinate 1,282,807 of NZ_CP107907.1, forward strand.
GCGGCGGCGATGCGCAGCTTGCCGTTGGCGTCGGTGGCGGGGGTGTACAGGGTCGCGCGCAGCGCGGCCTTGCGGGTGAGGATGCCGACGAGCTTGCCGTCCTTGTCGACGGCGGGGGCCAGCTTGCGGTGGCCGGCGTCGAGCTTGTTGAACGCCTCGCGGGGGTCGATGTCGGCGTCGAGGAGCAGGAGCTCCTTGGACATGACCTCGGAGAGCTGCGTGAAGCGGTCCACGCCGGTCAGGTCGTGGTCGGTGACGACGCCGACCGGGCGGCCGTCGGCGTCGACGACGACGCCGGCGCCGTGGGCCCGCTTGGGCAGCAGGGACAGCGCGTCGGCGACGGTCTGGGTGGGCGCCAGCGTGATCGGGGTGTCGAGCACGAGGTGGCGCGTCTTCACCCAGGAGATGACGTCGGTGACGACCTCGATCGGGATGTCCTGCGGGATGACGACGATGCCGCCGCGGCGGGCGACCGTCTCGGCCATCCGGCGGCCGGCGATGGCGGTCATGTTGGCCACGACCAGCGGAATGGTGGTGCCGGTGCCATCGGGCGCGGAGAGGTCGACGCCCTGGCGGGAGCCGACCGCGGAGCGGCTCGGCACCATGAATACATCGTCGTACGTCAGGTCGTACGGCGGCTTCAGGTCATTGAGGAAACGCACGTGCTGAACATCCCAGTCGATCGGAGGTAACCCCGACAGGGCAGCCGAGGAACGCACGTACTTCATTCTCCCACGTCCTGGTGTTCACACCGCCCGGGGCGATCGTCCAGGACATTTTGATCCGGATGGTCGCTTCCTACGGGACTTCGGTCCTGTCCTACGGGACTTCGGGCCTTCCGTGGACGGCACCGGCCGTCCGGACGAGGGCCGGCGGGCGGGCGGGCGGCTGCTGCGGGGGCCGGTGGACCGGGCCCCGGCGCCGCGCCAGCGGGAGAATCGTTCCTTCCCTGCCGTACCGGACCGCCGTGAACTCGGCGGCGATGGCCAGGGCCGTCTCCTCGGGGGTCCCCCCGCCGAGGTCCAGGCCGATGGGCGAGCGCAGCCTGGCCAGCGCGGCCGCCGGCAGCCCCTCCGCCCGCAGCCGCTCGGTCCGTTCCGTGTGGGTGCGCCGCGATCCCATCGCCCCCACGTATCCCAGCGGCAGCCGCAGGGCGAGCGTGAGCAGCGGGATGTCGAACTTGGCGTCGTGCGTCAGGACGCACACCGCCGTACGGGCATCCAGCCGGCCCGCCTCCCACTCCGCCGCCAGGTGCCGGTGCGGCCAGTCCACGACGACCTCGTCGGCCTCGGGGAACCGGGCGGCCGTGACGAAGACCGGCCGGGCGTCGCACACCGTGACCCGGTGGCCCAGGAAGGCCCCGATCCGGGCGAGGGCGGCGGCGAAGTCGATGGCCCCGTAGACGAGCAGCCGGGGCGGTTCGGCGGCCGACTCGACCAGCAGCGTCAGCGGCTGCCCGCACAGCCCGCCGGCGGTGCCCAGCTCTGCGGTGCCGGTGCGCCCGGCCGCGAGCAGGGCCCCCACCCGCGCGGCGGCGGCCTCGTCCAGCTCGGCGCTCCCGCCCAGGCAGCCCTCGTAGGAGCCGTCGGCGTGGACGGCCAGCGCCCGGCCCAGCTGCTCGGGCGGGCCGCAGACCACCCGGCCCAGGGCGCTGCGGGACCCGCAGCCGGCGGCGTCGAGCACCGCCCCGATGACGGGCCGCACGAGGTCGCCCCGGCGGACCGGGGTGATCAGGACGTCGAGGATCCCCCCGCAGGTCAGCCCGACCGCGAAGGCGTCGTCGTCGCTGTATCCGAAGCGGTGCACGCCTCCTTCGCCGGAGGCGATCGCCTCCAGGCACATCTCGTGGGCGGCCGACTCCACACAGCCTCCGGAGAGGGATCCGAGGGCAGTGCCCCGGTCGTCGACGGCCAGCGAGGCCCCGGGTCCGCGGGGCGCGCTGCCGCTGACGGCGACCACGGTGGCCACGGCGAAGTCCCGGTCGGAGGCGTACCACGCGCGTAGCTCCGCGGCGATGTCGAGCATCAGCGGATGTATTCGCGGCGGGAGCTCTGCCCCGGGACGACCGGTCTCGGCGGCAGCACCGGGGGCGCGGCCACCCGGGCGGCGGGGCGCGCGCTGGCGGAGGAGCGGGCCGGGCCGGGGTACGGCTCGGGGTCCCGTCCGCGCTGGCCCAGCAGCATCGCGGCGTGGGCGACGCTGGCGAGGGTGGCGTGGTGGTGCCAGCCCCGGAAGGAGCGGCCTTCGAAGTCCCGGATGCCGGCGGGTTCGCACACCTCGGTGAAGTCCAGCGCGACCCGGTCGGTGAGCTTGGCGAGCAGGAACAGCTGCGCGAGCGGCCGGTCCCCGATGTTGGTGATCCAGAACTCCGAGGGCAGCAGGGCCGCTTCGGTCCAGGCTCCGACCAGCAGCAGCGGAGTGGGCGCCGCGGGCACGAGCCGGTCCTCGCCGGGGGTGGCGAAGATGGCGGCCGAGGTCAGCAGGGTCACCGCTCCCTCGGCGCGGCCGTGGCGGGTCCATTCGACGACGCGGCGCTGGGAGCGCAGGGAGTCGATGAGTTCACGGGCGGGCGCGGTGTGCGGCCCGGGTTTGTGCCGGCCGGCCCCGCCGAAGGAGACGGGCAGGGTGCCGTCCACCTTGAACACGAAGGGGATGTCCTGGAGTGCGAAGGAGTCGATGCACTGCGGGAGTTCGGTGTTGGAGACCTCCATCACCACGGGCCTGCGCTGGAGTTGCCAGCTGGCGGCCATCCGCTGGACCGCGTGTACGGCGTCCTGGGCGGGGGTGAGCGAGCGTGCCGTGTCGGGAATGCCGGCCCTGCGGCGGCGCAGGAGTTCGGCCGTCCATGGACCGGGGAGGGTGAGGGTCCATTCGACGGGGAAACCGGCCTCGCTGGATGCGAGCCAGATCCCGCTGGCCTGCTGGCAGTTGGCGGTGCGGCCGAGCTGCGGGACAAACTGCCGGCCTACGCCGACCGAGCGGTCGCCGGCCTTCTCGATAACCATCGGCCGGACCACCCAGGCCAGCGGGCGCTGGGCGGTGCGTTCGAGGTGCTGGGCGAGGGACCGGCGGACGGGGGTCCAGTCCCACGGGGATTTGCTGATGAACTGCTGGAGGCTCTGTTCGACGGAACTGGCCCCTGATCCGGCGATGTTACGGATTGTTTTCTTTCCGCTGGTCCGCACGAGGCCGTTCAGATATACGCGGGCCCAGTTTCGCTGGTCCCGCCGGGGTAACGATTCGAAGAATAGCGAGATCAATACGTCGATCAATTCGGAGATTTCCCTGGTGGATTCCTCCGGCAGGACTACGCGAGCCATCTGGGCCTCCCCCGCGACCAGCTAGATCCAATACCCTACTTGACCGTGGAGAACGGCCGTAGGCCCCGGCGGCTACTTCCTGAGGTCGCTGGCAGATTCGAGCCGCTCTTCCTCTACCACGAGGGGGATGGGGATCTGGTTCGCCGCATAGTAGAGCGCGATCAGGAAGTGTGCGACGAGAGTGAGCGGAGCGGAGAAGAAGGACAGGACGACGGTCAAGGGGTAAGCGATCGCGCCAAGTCCAAATCTCAACCGGGTCGCGCGCGCGCCTTCTTTGTCCACCGTTTCATGGAAAAGATGCCCGACCTGAGTGACGTACCACCAGAAAGCAAGGAAGGCGAGGGCGTAGACCACGGTCCAGCCGCTGTAGAGAACGGCCGCCACCTTGGCCGAATCCCCGTCCATGAGGTGTTCGGCGAGGATGTTGGTGGTATATGGAATCACCGATACCACCATCAGCACCAGGAGATTCAGGAACAACAGGGGACGGTCGACGCGCTTGAGGTGACTGAAGATGGTGTGGTGGTTGACCCACATGACGCCGATGATCAGGAAACTCACGACGTACGCCGCGTAGTGCGGCCACTGTTCCAGCAGTCCGTGCCAGAGCTCGCTGCCCTGACCCTCCGGAACCTTCAATTCCAGCACCAGGATCGTGACCACGATGGCGAATACGCCGTCACTGAATGCCTCGACCCGGTTTGTTTCCTGTTCCATGACCTCCCCTTCGGCCGCACCGCGCACACGATCCCACGCGCACGGGGAGGACTCTGCCCCGCCCTCCCCGCACACGCTACCCAGATATCGGGCGTCAGCCGCCGAACCCAGCCGTCTGCCGCCAGATCCGGCCATCGCGGACCACGAGTGTCCCGAACGCATGCTCCGGTTGGCCGTTCAAATTCATGATCGCCCGGTAGAAGATCGTGTCGTCGGTCTCGACGTATTCCTGCAGCTCCACGAGGGTGGGCTTCACCGTCAGGTAGCCGGTGAAGGTCTCGCGCACCGCTTCGATGCCGACCGAGACGCCCTCGAAGCGCAACAGCACGGCGTCCTCGGTGTAGTTCTTCATCACCGCCTCGATGTCCAGCGCGGCCAGCGCCTCCATCTGGCGGACGAACACCGGGTGCAGCGTGGCGATGTCGTACTTGGTCATGTCGACTCCATTCGTTCAACTGGGGCGGGAACTGCCACTGCCTGGAGTGGCACTGCCTGAACTGCCGCTGCCGGACCGCTCGGTGGGCGGTGCGCAGCCCGGGTCGGTGCCGGAGAGCGGCAGCCGGACGGTCATCCGGGTCTCCCCCGGACGTGAGTGGGCCGTGATCGAACCGTGGTGGCGCTGGGTCACGATGCGGTAGCTGAGGTGCAGCCCCAGACCCGTGCCCTTGCCCACGTCCTTGGTGGTGTAGAAGGGCTCGAAGATCCTCGGCAGGGATTCCTCCGGGATTCCCGAGCCCGTGTCGGCGATCTCCACGACCATGCAGACGCCCTCGATCCGGGCGCGCAGGGTGAGCGTGCCGGCGCCCTCCATGGCCGCCGAGGCGTTGTCGACCAGGTTGGTCCACACCTGGTTCAACTCACTCGGATAGCCCGTCAGTTCGGGCAGATCCGGTTCGTACGCACGCACGATGGTGATCCCGGCGAGCTTGGCACGCAGGACGACCAGCGTGTTCTCCAGTCCGTCGGTCACCGCGAAGCGCTGTTCGGGGGCCCGGTCGAGATTGGCGTAATCCCGGGTGGCCGACACCAGTTGGGAGATCCGCGGACCGGCCGCCCGCAGCTCGGCGGCGAGCGAGCGGATCTCCAGGAGCGCCGCGAGGTGGTCCAGGGCGGCGGGCAGGGCCGGCTCGCCGACCCCCTCCAGCCGTTCCAGCAGCCAGCCCAGCTCCAGCCCGAGGTCACTGACCCCCGAGCCGAGCAGTCCGGGACGCTCGGCGCCCGCCTCCTCGGCCCAGTCGGCGATCTCCTCCTCGGCGTCCGCCTGGGCCAGCGGATCGGAGACCACCGGCGGCGCCACCTTGTCCACCTCCTCGGCCAGCCGGTCGAATACGGAGCGCTCCGCGCCCGTGGCGGCCGATCCCCAGGCCTGGGCGGTCCGGGTCAGCTGCTCCAGGGCGGGCGCCAGCTCCTGCGCGGCGCGGGCGACGGCGGCGGCCGGGTTGTTCAGCTCGTGCGCGAGGCCCGCGGCGAGGGTTCCCAGGGCCTCGACGGTGGCCCGTTTGCGGGCCTGGACCTCGGAGGACTTGATGCGCCAGGCCAGCACGGGGATCAGTACGGCGGCCACCCCGTGGCAGCGGGTCAGCATCTCGAAGAAGACCGGCTTCGTATACGCGACCACGGTGGTGGCCGGTCCGCTCGCGGCGGCCGTGGCCACGTACGCCCCGTCCGTGAGCAGCGGCAGTTCGCCGGTGAAGCGGTGGGCCGCGGCGGGTTTGCCGTCGTGGTCGTCGGCGACGGCGCTCTCCTCCTCGGTGGAGTGCCGGGTCAGGACCTCCTCCCGGCCGTCGACGACCTTGGTCACCACGAGCCCGCCGGAGAGCAGGACGTGGAAGCCGGTCGCCTCCTCCCCGTCCCGGAAGAGGACCTCCCCGTCGGCGAGCACCCGGGGTTCGGAGACGGAGACCAGCCAGTCCAGCTGTTCCCCGGTGAGTCCCGAGAAGATCTCCAGCCCGTGCAGGGCCGCCCGCAGTGCGGTGGTGTTCATGCCGTGCTCCCCTCGGACCGGGTGCGGGCGGCCAGCCGCAGGGTGGCGAACAGGGCCAGCGCGCACATGGCGGCGACGGCCGCCATGAAGCCGACCGAAGTCCGGTGCAGGCCGTGGATGTTGGTGAACAGCCCGGCGAGGACGGCCGGCAAGCTCATCGCGAGGTACGCGAAGACGTAGACGGCGGCGGTCAGTTCGCCGCGGTGGGCCGGTTCGGCGAGGGCGCTGAGCGCCCGGAAGGAGCCGAGGAAGGCGGCGCCCCAGCCGGCCCCGAGGACGGCGGTGGCCACCAGGAACACGGGGGCGGAGCCGAGTCCGAGTCCGAGCAGCACCAGGGCCAGGCCGCTCAGCAGGCCGAGCAGTCCGATGACGGCGGTGCGCAGGGCCTCGGTGCGGCCGAGGAGCAGCTGGGCGACGGTGGCGGCGCCCGCGAGGAGCGCCACGGTGGCTCCGCCGGCCAGGTAGTTGGTGGACCGGAGCAGGGAGAGGGCCAGGTGCGGGCCGAGCGAGAGGTAGAACCCGCCGACCGACCAGACGGCGACGATGGTCAGGATGAGGACGGCGAAGCGGCCGCGCGCGGCGGCGGGGATCCGGATCCGGTGCGGCGCGATCCGCAAGCGGCCGCGGCTCGTGACCGCGCCGGCCGCGTCCGGGCCGCCCCGGGCGTCCGGGGCGCTCTCCCGCATCCGCACGACGCCGACCAGGGTGACGGCGAAGGCCCCGACGAGCAGCAGGTAGGTCAGTACGGTCGGGGCGGGCGCGTACTGGACCAGGAGCCCGGCGCCGATCCCGCCGAGGCCGATGCCGATGGTGGGTCCGGCGCTGTTGACCTGGGCGCCGAGCGCGGGCCGGGAGCGCGGGGTGAGTTCCAGCAGGGCGGCGCCCATGGCTCCGGTGGCGAGGCCCACCGCGAGTCCTTGTACGGCGCGGGCGGCGAGCAGCAGTCCGAGCCCCCGGGCTCCGGCGAAGAGGCCCATGGAGACGATGGCCAGGACCAGTCCGGCGCCGAGTACGGGCCGCCGGCCGAGGGTGTCGGACAGCGACCCGAACAGCAGGAGTCCGGCGAGCACGGTGACGGCGTAGAGGGCGAAGACCACCGTGATCACGCCGGAGGACAGGCCCCACTTCTGCTGGTAGAGCACGTAGAGGGCGGAAGGGACGGAGGAGGAGAGCATCAGCAGGACGAGGACCGCGCCCACCACCCAGAAACCGGAGCCTCTGGGCGCACTGGCCGTGTGGGCGGCTGGGTGCAAGGTGACCCCCGTGGTGGTCGCGGTCGGCGCGGTCCGTTCGGACCGTGTGGTCGGTGGGCGCGGTTCCACTGCTTCAACTCCCCCGTGGTGGTCGGTCAGGCGGGTGCCTGCGCCGCCCTCGCGAGCGCGCGGGCGGTGAGCACCCCCGCCAGGTGGCCGAGGTATTCGGCCGAGGTGCCGCGCCCGGGGACGAACAGTTCCCGGGGCTCGGCCCGGAAGGCCGCGAGCACGGCGTCCGTGGTGTACGGGCCCCCGCGCAGCCGGTCTTCGACCCCGCGCAGCCGCAGCGGGCGGGCGGTGGCCCCGGTGACCGCGATGCGCGGCCCGTCGGGGGTGATCCGTACGGCGGTGGCGCACACCGGGTAGCGGGTCGCCCGGTCGGCGGTCTTGGTGAAGGCGGCGGCCCGGCCGGCGGCGGGCACCAGCAGGGCGGTGACGAGGGTGCCCGCCGGGACCCCGGAGGCGGCGAGCTCCTCGGCGGTGACGGTCGTGCGCCCGCCGGGGCCGGCCAGTTCGACGGTGGCCCCGGCGGCGATGGCGGCGACCGGCAGGTCGGTGGCCCGGCCGCCGGCGGCGAGGTTCCCGCCCGCGGTGCCCAGGTTGCGGACCTGGGGGTCGCCGTTGGCGCGGGCCGCGGCCGCGATCTCGGGGGCCTGGGCCAGCAGCAGCGGGTGCGTCGCGAGCTCCGCGAGGGTGGTGAGCGCCCCGATCCGGATCCCGTCGGTCCCGTCGGTCCCGTCGGCGGGCTGCTCGATGCCCCGGAGCTCCTCCAGGCGGCGTACGTCGACGAGCAGGGCGGCGCGCTCCTCCCCGGTACGCAGGCCGGGCAGCAGGCTCTGTCCGCCGGCCAGCACCCGGGCTCCGGGCTGTCCCGCCAGCAGGGCCAGGGCCTCGTCCAGGCCGACCGGGCGGACGTATTCGAACTCGGTGAGGATCACTGGGATTCCCCTCTCAGGCGGCGCCAGACCTTCTCGGGGGTGACGGGCATGTCGATGTGCTGGACGCCGAGGTCGGACAGGGCGTCGACCACGGCGTTGACCACGGCCGCGGCGGGCGGGACGGTGGCGATCTCGCCCGCGCCCTTGGCGCCGAGCGGGTTGTGCGGGGAGGGGGTGGTGGTCTTGTCGAGGGAGAAGAAGGGCGCGTCGATGGCGCGCGGCAGGGCGTAGTGGCCCAGGTCGCGGCTGATCAGGAGCCCGTTCTCGTCGTACTCGGCGGCCTCCATCAGGGCCTGGCCGAGGCCGTGCACGATGGAGCCCTCGATCTGGCCGAGCACCACCTTGGGGTTGCCGATGTTGCCGGCGTCGTCGACGGCGGTGTAGGCCACCACCTCGGTCTCGCCGGTCAGTTCGTCGATCTCGACGACCGCCACGTGCGTGCCGAAGGGGTAGTTGAAGTCCGGCGGGTCGAAGTGGGTGGTCTCGTCGAGGGCCGGTTCGATCTCGGGGGGCAGTCCCCAGCCGTACCACATGGCCATCGCCAGTTCGGCGAAGGTCTTGGCGTTCTCCTCGTTGCCCTCTTCGTGGACCTTGCCGCCCTCGTAGACGACCTTGTCCTCGGGGACGCCGAGGAACACGGCTCCGGCCCTGATCAGCTTGCTCTTGATCTTCCGGGCGGTGAGGGCGACGGCGGGCGCGGCCATGCTGTAGGAGCGCGAGCCGTAGGTGCCCTGGCCGTACGGGGCGCTCTGCGTGTCCCCCTCGTGCACCTGGACCTGCGCGGGGTCGATGCCGAGCTCGTCGGCGGCGACCTGGGCGAAGACCGTGCCGTGGCTCTGGCCGGTGGAGGCGGAGCCCACGGTGACGGTGACCTCGCCGGTCGGGTGGACGCGGATGTTGGCGCTCTCCCAGGTACCGCCGAGCATGCCCTCTTGGGACATCCGGGTGGAGGGGCCGACCCCGCAGATCGCGACGTAGGAGGCGATGCCGACGCCGAGCCGCTTGCCGCGGGCGCGGGCCTCGGTCTTGCGGGCGGGCATGTCGGCGTAGCCGGAGAGCTCGATGGCCCGGTCGAAGTTGAGCTGGTAGTCCCCGGAGTCGTAGGTCCAGCCGAGGCCGTTGTCGTACGGGAACTTCTCCTTCGGCACCAGGTTCTTGCGGCGTACGGCCGCCGGGTCCATGCCGATCTCGGAGGCGTACCGGTCGACGAGCCGTTCCATCAGGAACGCGGCCTCGGCGCGTCCGCTGCCGCGCTGGGCGCCGAGCGAGACGGTGTTGGTGAAGGCGGCGTAGACCTCGCAGAAGGCGGCGTCGATGTCGTACATGCCGCTGATGGAGCGGCCCATCAGGGCGGTGGCCACGCCGGGGCCGATCGTGGAGGGGTACGCGCCGAGGTTGGCGTAGCTGGTGGCCCGCACGGCGGTGATCCGGCCGTCGCGGGTGCCCGCCAGGGTGACGTGCTGGCGGTGGTCGCGGCCCTGGACGGTGGAGTTCATCAGCCCGGTACGGGTGTCCACCCACTTCACGGGCCGGCCCAGCGCCTTGGAGAGCAGCAGGACCAGCGCCATGTCGGGATACAGGTACCCCTTGGTGCCGAAGCTGCCGCCCACGGTCGGGGCGATCACGCGGAGCTTGTTGAAGGGGATGCCGAGGACCAGCGCGGAGAGCAGGAAGCGGTGGTTGTGCGGGCCCTGGGTGGAGGCGTAGAGGGTGTACTCGCCGGTGACGGCGTTGTAGTCGCCGACCGCGCCGCGCGGCTCGATGGGGCTGTTGATGGTGCGCTGGTTGACCAGGTCCAGATCCACGGTGACCTCGGCCGCGGCGATGGCCGCGTCGGTGCGGTCCTTGTCCCCGCAGGTCCAGTACGCGTTGAGGTTGCCGGGGACGGCCTCGTGCAGCTGGGGCGCGCCTTCGGCGAGGGCCTCGTCGGCCCGGGTCACCACGGGCAGCGGCTCGTACTCGACGGAGATCGCGGCCAGCGCGGCGGCGGCCTGGCGCGGGGTCTCGGCGACGACCACGGCGATGGGGTCGCCGACGTGGCGCACGGCGTCGCCGGTCAGCACCGGACGGGCGCCGGGAAGTCCGTAGGGGTGGGGCGGGAAGTGGCTCTCGACCCCGCCGGGTATCCAGATGCACGGCAGCGGCATCACGTCGGTGAAGTCGGCGGCGGTGGCCACCTTGAGCACGCCGGGCAGCTGCTCGGCGGCCTTGGTCTCGATGGAGAGGATCTTCGCGTGGGCCACCAGGCTGCCGAGGATCGCCATGTGGGCGGTGCCCGGCAGGTTGATGTCGCCCACGTACGTGGCTTCCCCGCGCAGCAGCTGCGGGTCCTCGCGGCTGTCCAGCGGCTGCCCGAGCGGTCCGTTGCCCTGGAGAGGGGTCTCCCCCGTCACTGTCGTCATCTCCCCGACCCCTCCTGTCCGGACGCGGCGGCGGTGGCCGGCTCCGCGGTCTCCTGGGCGCGGGCCGCGGAGCAGGCGCGCTGCACTCCCCGTACGACGCTGTGGTAGCCGGTGCAGCGGCACAGGTTGCCGGTGAGCCATTCGCGGATCTCGGGCTCGGTGGGCGGTTCGGGGTCGGCGGCGGTGTTCTCGACGAGTTCGCCGAGGGCCATGACCATGCCGGGGGTGCAGAAGCCGCACTGGGTGCCGTGCTCCTGGCGCAGGGCCTCCTGGAGGCCGCTGAGTTCACCGCCCGGGGTGGTGACGCCCTCGATGGTGGCCACCTCGGAGCCGGCGGCCGACACGGTGAGGATCAGACAGCTCTTGACGGACCGGCCGTCGAGCCGGACGACGCAGGAGCCGCACTGGCCGGTGTCGCAGCCGACCTTGGTGCCGGTCAGTCCCAGGCCGTCGCGGAGCCGTTCGACGAGCAGTTCGTTCGGCGCTGCCGAGAACTGCTCGGGTCTTCCGTTCACGTTCAGTGAGAGGTCCATGCCAGCGCCTGCGCTTCCGTGAGCGGCCGGTTGAAGAGGGGCCCGCCGGGCTGTTGGAGAATTCCTCCGGAGTGCAGCGGGCCGGTGTCGACGGGGGCGAATCCGAGATCCGTGATGATTCCCGCGACGATTTCCTTCGCTTTCCCGTCGTCGCCCGCCGTGAAATGGGCCAGACGCGCGCCCTGGGAGGTGCCGGCGACGGCGAGTGTCTCGAAATGCATGGTGTTCAGGGATTTCACGAGCCGTACGCCGGGATACCAGTCGGCGACGAGTTCGCTGGAGCCCCGCCCGCCCAGATCCCGGGGCGCACCGGGCCCGTTGAACGCGTTGGTGGCGTCGACGAGCACGGTGTCGCGCACGGAGTCCTGCGGCAGCAGCCCCTGGACGCTGTCGAAGGGCACCATCAGCACCAGGACCTCGGCGCGGACCGCGGCCTCGGCGGGGTGCGCCGCCGAGGCCGCGGGGCCCAGTTCGGCCACCAGGGGCGCGAGGCTGCGCGGCCCCCTGGCGTTGGCGAGCACCACCTCGTGGTCCGCGGCCACCAGGATCCTGGCCAGGGTCGATCCGATCCGCCCGGTACCGATGACGCCGATCCGCATGAAGACTCCTCAGGTAGATCCGGGTCCGGAACGGGGCCCGGGGTCAGTCCATGCCGATCCAGACCGACTTGGTCTGGGTGTAGCTCTCCAGGGATTCGGGGCCGCACTCGCGCCCGTACCCGGAGGCCTTGTAGCCGCCGTAGGGCACGGAGGGGTCGTACTGGTTGTAGCAATTGACCCAGACCGTCCCGGCCTTGATCTGCGAGGCGACCCGGTGGGCGCGGCGCAGGTCCTTGGTGTGGACCCCGGCGGCGAGTCCGTACGCGCTGTCGTTGGCGATGCGCACGGCGTCGGCCTCGGTGTCGAAGGGGATGATCGACAGGACGGGGCCGAAGATCTCCTCCTGGGCGATCCGCATGCCGTTGTCCACGCCGGTGAACACGGTCGGCAGGAAGTACAGGCCCGCCGACAGGTCGGCCGAGGTCCCTTCGGGGGTCCAGCCGGTGCCGCCGGTGCGCAGGACGGCGCCTTCCTTCTCCCCGACCTCGATGTACGAGCTGACCTTGTCGAACTGGCCCCGGTGGGCGAGCGGTCCGAAGAGGGTCGCCGGATCGCGCGGGTCGCCCGGCTTGAGGGCGGCGGCCCGGGTGACGAGCCGCTCGACCATCTCGTCGTGGATGGGGCGCTGGAGCAGCAGCCGGGAGCCGGCCGTGCAGATCTCGCCCTTGTTGTAGTAGATGCCGAAGAAGGCCAGTTCCTCGGCGGCGTCGAGGTCGGCGTCGGCGAAGATGATGTTGGCGGACTTGCCGCCGAGCTCCATCGTCACCTTCTTCAGGGTGCCGGCCGACTTCCGGATGATCGACTGGCCGACCGCGGTGGAGCCGGTGAAGGCGATCTTGTCGATGCCCGGGTGGTCGGTGAGGGTCTCTCCCAGTTCCACGCCCGGACCGGTGATGACGTTCAGCACCCCGTCCGGGATCTCCGCCTCCTGGAACAGCTCGGCGATCTTCAGGGCGGTCAGCGGGGTGGCGGGCGAGGGCTTGTGGACGACCGTGTTCCCGGCCGCGAGGGCCGGGGCGATCTTCGTCATGGACAGCAGCAGCGGGAAGTTGAAGGGGGTGATGGCGCACACGACGCCCACCGGCTCGCGCAGGGTGTAGGCGAGCTGCCCGCCGGCCGGGGCCCGCGAGGAGCCGTCCACCCGGGTCACGGCGCCGGCGTAGTAGTGCATGAGCTGGGCGGCCATGGGGGCGTCGACCGTGGAGGAGAAGGCGAACGGCTTGCCCATGTCCACCGTCTCCAGCAGGGCGATCTCCTCCAGGTCGCGCTCGATGAGCTCGCCGACCCGGTTCAGCCGCAGCGCGCGCTCCTGGGCGGAGAGTCTGCTCCAGGGACCTTCCTCGTACGCCCGGCGGGCCGCGGCGACGGCCGCGTCCGCGTCGGCGGCGGCTGCCTGGGCCACCGGTACGATCTCCTGGCCGTCCACGGGGCTGATGTCCGGTTCGGTACGGCCGTCCTGGGCCGAGACCCACTTGCCGCCGATGAACAGTTTCCCGGGATTGGCCAGGGGCCGGTCGCCGATCACGCGCTTGGTCATGACTGGGGGCTGCCTTCCGGTGTCGGAGTACGGGGGCAGGGCGGTCCGGCTAGTGCTGCGGCCGGAAAGGTTTGCCGGGTCGCGGTGTCCGGTGCGGTGCATCGCAAGGCGGAGGGCCACGTCTCGTACTGGACGTACTTGCGTGGTCCGACAACGCGGCGAGGTGCCGTGCCGGGCGCCGCGACCCGGTGAACCTTTCCGGCCACAGCGCTAGCCCTGCGCGAGCTGCGTCAGGAACGTTTCGGCCAGGGCCCTGGAGGAGTACGGGTTCTGGCCGGTGGTGAGCCTGCGGTCCACGACCACGTGCGAGTCCCAGATCGCTTCGGCCTTCTCGTAGCGGGCGCCGAGCCGGGTCAGTTCGACTTCCAGGATCAGCGGGAGGCGCCCGGCCATGTTGGTGACCAGCTCCTCGCTGTGCGAGAAGGCCGTCATCCGGTAGCCCTCGAAGGGCCACCTGCCCTCGCCGTCGCGCAGCGCGAGCAGTGAGGTGTGGCCGTGGCAGACGGTGGCGAGCGGCTTGTCCTGGGCGATGGCCCAGCGCAGGATCTGCGCGAGCTCGTCGGACTTGGGCAGGTCGCCGATGGCTCCGTGCCCGCCGCTGATGTAGATGCCGTCGTAGTCCGCGATGTCCTTCTCGCCCAGGCCTTCCAGGGCGATCGGGTTTCTCAGCTGCGGGGCGTCCTCGATGACCCGGACGTACTCGGCCGCGTTGGCGGCGTCCTCGTCCGGCGAGCCCTCCGGGCGCACCCACCGCAGGAACTGCGGGTCGATGCTGGTCTGGTCGACGGTGGGGACCCGGCCCGCGATCGTCGCCACGTCCACGGTGTGGCCGGCGGCCTTGAAGAGGGAAAAGGGCACGGCGAATTCCTCGGCCCAGAATCCCGAGGGGTGCTGTTCCCCGTCCAGCAGATGAAGCGTGGCCTTGGCCGTCATGACGACGAGAATCTTCATGACTCTTCTCCTTGTCTGGGTGTGCCGGATGTACTGGATGCTGCCTGATTCACTGCCGGATTCGCTGCCGATTCAACACGCCCCCCGCTAGGGGCGTAAGGGGATGACGTCAGGCCCGCGATACTTCGTCACGTGCGTCCAACGCCGAGATGATGGTGTGGAATTCACCGACCAGGGGGTGGTCGGGATGGGCTTCGGCGAATATGCGTTCACCGTAGAGCGCGGCCATTTCCGGCACATAGGGCAGGATTCCGGCCAGGGGGGTGCAGTAGACGTCCTCGGCCCGCCGCCGGGCGGCCTCCCGGTCGATGCCCTCGGGGGCCATGCTCATCACCAGGGTCCGGCGGCAGGCGAGCCGGCCGGTCAGGGCGATGGTCTCCTCGACGCCGAGGAGGTCGATCCGGTCGGCCCGCGCCATGATCATCAGTACGTCGGCGCTCGCCATGGCGGTGACCGACTCGTTGTTGAGCCCGGCGTGGGTGTCCAGGAGCAGGACGTCCAGGTCGTGGTGGACGGCCAGCCGGTTGAAGCCCTCGGGGAGCAGCCCGACGTCGTAGCCGGTGGTCATGAGCTCGCGCAGCGCGGCCGTCCCGGTCCGGGCCGGTACGACGTACAGCCCGGGTAGGGCTTCCTGCGCGGCGGCCTCGATCTCGCACCGCCCCAGCAGGTAATCGGCCAGTGAGGGGCCGGGGCCGAGCCGGAAGAGCAGGTCCAGGGTGGGCGACTGGATGTCCGTGTCGATCACCCCGACCCGGCGCCCCCCGGCCGCGATGAGCAGGGCCAGGTTCGCCAGCACCGAGGACTTCCCGGTGCCACCGCGGTACGAGTGGACCACGACGATCTGGGTCATCAGGCCACGACCTTGTGGACGGCACCGTCCGCGTGCGGCCCCCGCGCCGCGCGTGGCCGGTGCAGGGCCAGCATGGTGACGTCGTCGTGCTGTTCGGCTGTTCCGGTGTGTTCGCGTACGGCCGTGTCCATCCGGTCGACCACCTCCCTGCCGCTCACCGGGGGGCCGGCGAGCAGCTCCAGCATCCGCTCGTCGCCGAGGAAGCTGCCCCTGGGGCAGCGCGCCTCGGGCACTCCGTCGGTGAACACGAAGAGGGTGTCGCCCGGGTTCAACTGGGCGTAGCCGAGTGTGTACACACAGTCCGGAAGCACCCCGACGGCGGGGCCCGTGACCTCCAGGGCGAGCGGTTCGCCGCCGTCGGCGGCCAGCAGCAGCGGCGGGTTGTGGCCGCCGTTGATGTAGACCAGGGATCCGGTGAGCGGGTCGAGCACTCCGAAGAAGAGCGTGGCGAAGTAGCCCTGCCGCAGGTGGTTGCGGGTGAGGTAGCCGTTGGTGGCGGTGACCGCGTTGAGCAGCGGGGTGGCCCCGACGACCGGGATGCGCCGGCTGTTGCCGGTGCGGCCGGCGGCCACCAGGTGCTGGAGCCCGCTGTTCTCGGCGGTGTGCCGCAGCAGGGAGCGGATGAGCGCCATGAAGAGCGCGGCGCCGACCCCCTTGTCGCAGACGTCGGCGACGATGAAGGCGAGGCGGCGGCCGCGGGAGAGCTCGAAGACGTCGTAGAAGTCCCCGGCGACCTGCCGGGCGGGCCGGAAGCACACGTCGATCTCCCAGCCTTCGGGGACCGGCAGCGATTCGGGCAGGAAGCCGGCCTGGATCTCGCGGCCGATCTCCAGTTCCTTCTCGTAGCCCATGAGTTCGGCGCGGGCGTCGGCCTCGCGCAGGGTGCGGCCGAGTCCGGCGCGCTCCGAGCAGCTGTGCAGCCGGGCCCCGACGAGGGAGGGCAGGAAGGGCGGTACGAGGTAGTCGTGGCCGAGCCGGACGTGTTCCTCCAGAGCGGCGAACCCCGTCACGGTCCAGACGACCACGATGGGGGCGCCGGCCCAGCGGCGCAGTCTGCGTACGGCCGTTCGCACCGACTCCCCGTCCGCCTCGGCGGGGACGAGCAGCACATCGGCTTCGGGCAGTTCGTCCAGTGGTCCGGTCAGTAGTTCGGGCAGGGTGCGCCGGACCAGGTCCGCGCCCATCTCCCCGAGCGCGTCGAGCAGTTCGGTGGGCGGTGGCGGGTACTGATCGAGGATGATCACGGTCGTGGAGGGCATGGGTCCGTCCCCTCAGCCATCACTGTCAGCGTGCTGATGTTGCGGCCGTCCCTGCGTACGTAGCCGAACTCGTCCACGCTGGTCAGTGCCAGGTGGATGCCGAGCCCGCCGATCCGGCGCCGCTCCGGGGCGGTCCCCGGATCGGGTGGCAGCCGCCCCCGGGAGGGGTCGAAGGCCGGTGCCGAGTCCTCTATGGAGATCTGGACCCGGCCCGGCCCGGAGCGGCCGCGGACGGTGATCCGTCCGTCGCCGCCCCGGTACCCGTGCATCACGGTGTTCGTGGCCAGCTCGTCCACGGCCAGCCGGATCCGGTACGCGGCGCCCTTGTCCAGGCCCGCCCTTGTGGCCAGCCGCAGGACGAGCGCGGCGATGTCACCCAACGCCCCCATCGTGGCGGGCACTTCGAGCTCGGCGGAGGTCCCCGCCGTTTTGACCGCCTCATCCATCGGCTCAGTCGTCGGAGAGCACGATGCTGCGGTCGAGTCCGGCCGTCCGGATGGTCCGGGAGACGGGCTCGATGGCGCCGACCACCTTGATGGTGACGTGGTCGGCGACCTTCTGCTGGGCGAAGACCAGGGAGCGCAGTCCGGCACTGGCCATGTAGCCGACGCCGGCCATCCGGATCTCGACGGTGCTGGTGCCGTGCCCGGCGGCCTTCTCGATGGTCTGGTGGAAGTCCGGCGCGGTCTTGGCGTCGAGTTCGCCCGCCAGCTCGATCACGGTGGTGTCGCCCTCGATGCTCAGGGACACGGAAAGCGGCATGTGAGTCTCCTTCGGTGCGTGGGCTAGAACTCGGCGTCGGGCGTGCGGCCGACGAGGATCACGACCGAGCGCGGGCCGATCAGGTACTTGCCGGCGTTCTCCAGTTCGAGTTCGCCGCCGGGGGTGCGGATGTCGTGCGGGGCCTCGGCCCCGGTGTCCGCGAAGAGGTGCCAGCTGCGGCCGCCCGGCAGGGCGGGCAGTTCCAGGTCGTGCGCCTCCCAGTGGGAGTTCATGGCCACGTACACCACGTCGTCGTCCCCGGTTCCGCAGCGGGCCACCGCCAGCAGCCGGCTCTCCGGCGACCAGTCGGGCTGCCAGGCCCTCTCCCCGTGCCAGCTGATGTCGGGCAGCCCCAGGCTGTCCCTCAGCTGCCCGGTGGGGTGGGCGGTGGAGCGCAGCTCGCGGTGGTGCTTGCGGAAGGCGATCATCTCCCGTGTGAACCGGAGCAGTTCGGAGTTCTCGTCGACCAGGTCCCAGTCGAACCAGGACAGTTCGTTGTCCTGGCAGTACGTGTTGTTGTTGCCCTGCTGGGTGCGTGCCACCTCGTCGCCGGACAGCAGCATCGGCACGCCCTGGCTGGTGAGCAGGATGGCCATGGCGTTCTTCATCTGGCGGGTGCGCAGCGCGTTGACCCCGGGATCGTCGGTCGGGCCCTCGACCCCGCAGTTCCAGCTGGCGTTGTCGTTGCCGCCGTCGTTGTTGCCCTCGCCGTTGGCCTCGTTGTGCTTGTCGTTGTAGGAGACCAGGTCGGCCAGGCTGAAACCGTCGTGGGCGGTCAGGAAGTTGACCGACGCCGAGGTTCCGCGGCTGGAGTACAGGTCGGGCGAGCCGGCGATCCGGGTGGCGAGGTCGCCGGTGATCCCGGGGTCGCCCTTGAGGAAGCTGCGTACGGTGTCGCGGTACTTGCCGTTCCACTCCGCCCAGCGGCCGTACGCCGGGAAGTTGCCGACCTCGTAGAGGCCGCCCGCGTCCCAGGCCTCGGCGATGAGCTTGGTGTGCCGCAGGACGGGGTCGTAGGCGAGCAGTTCCAGCAGCGGCGGGTTGTGCAGCGGGGTGCCGTCCAGGTCCCGGCCGAGGATGGCCGCGAGGTCGAAGCGGAAGCCGTCGACGTGGTAGTCGGCGACCCAGTGGCGCAGGCAGTCGAGCACGTAGTTGCGCACGACGGGGTGGTTGCAGTTGACGGTGTTGCCGGTGCCGCTGAAGTTGAAGTAGTACCCCTCGGGCGTGAGCATGTAGTACGTGGCGTTGTCGAGCCCCTTGAAGGAGATGGTGGGGCCCTGCTCGTTGCCCTCGGCGGTGTGGTTGAAGACGACGTCGAGGATGACTTCGATGCCGGCCGCGTGCAGGTCCTTGATCAGGGTCCGGAACTCGTCGCCCTGCATTCCGTAGCGTCCGGTGGCCGCGTAGCCGGCCTTGGGCGCGAAGAAGGAGACGGTGTTGTAGCCCCAGTAGTCGAAGAGCTTCTCGCCGGTCTCCGGGTTGGAGCGCGGGTTGTCGCTCTCGTCGAACTCGAACACCGGCAGCAGCTCTATGCAGTTGACCCCGAGCTCCTTGAGGTACGGGATCTTCTCGCGCAGCCCGGCGAAGGTGCCGGGGGCGGTGACGCGCGAGGAGGGGTGCCGGGTGAAGCCGCGCACGTGGGTCTCGTAGACGACGAGGTCCTCGGCGGGGATCCCCAGCGGGGTGTCGTCGCCCCAGTCGAAGTCCTGGAGGCAGACGCGGGAGCGGTACTGGTACCCGCGGCTGCGGTCCGGTTCCACGCCCCAGACGTCGCGGCCGGCGATCAGCCGGGCGTAGGGGTCGGAGAGGACCTGGCGGGCGTCGAAGCGGTGGCCGGTGACGGGGTCGTAGGGCCCGTCGGCCCGGTACCCGTACTCGATGTTCTCGTGGTCGAGGCCGAAGACCGTCATGGCGAAGACGCTGCCGGTGCGGAATTCCTGGGGGAACTCCAGTTCGGCCGTCGGCTCGGGCTCTCCGCGCTTGTAGAGGACCAGGGTCATGGAGGTGGCCTGGTCGGAGAAGACGGAGAAACTGACCCCGCCGGGGACCACGTTGGCCCCGAAGGGGAAGGGCTTGCCGGCCCGGACGCGGTACCCGCCCACCTCGTGGGTCGGGTACGCGTCCACGCGCAGCACCTGTTCGGAAGCCGGCTCGGTCATCGCGCGGCCCGCGCCTGGGCGGTGGCCTTGGCCGCGGCCTTGACGGCGGCCGCCTCGGCTTCTCCGGCGGAGAAGAAGTCGAGGAACCCGGTGGCCGACATGACGAACCGGACTTCCTCGCTCACCCCGTAGAGGGTGACGGCGACCCCGGCGTGCTGGGCCTCGCGGTAGACCACGAGCAGGGTGCGCAGCCCGGCGCTGGAGACGTAGGTGACGGCCGTCAGGTCGATGCGCAGCGGCTTGCCCTCGCGGACCAGCGGCAGCAGGGTCTGCAGCAGCGATCCGGAGGTCTCGCTGTTGATCTCGCCGGTGGCGACGAGCACGGTGCCCGTCTTGTTGCGGCGTTCCTTCACGTTCAGGGTCATTGCTTTCCCCTCTGAGTGGGGCGCCCCCGTTGAGCGCTATTGGGCGGTCGGCCGCAGCCGGACCTTGACCTTGACCCGGCCCTGTACGTCGGGCAGGTGGACGGTCAGCTCGTCCGCGTCGAACTCCTCGTACGGCTTCTCGTCGATCTCCACGGACGCGATCCGCACCGAGCCGGCGGGGAGCAGGTCGGGCGAGACGCGCAGCACGCGGTCGGGGAGGTTCGTCGGGTCGGGCTGGAAGTGGAAGTCCATCTCCCGGCCGTTGACGAGCAGGTTGTTGTAGACGGCGGAGAGGTAGCAGAGCTCCGCCGAGTGGTACATGGACATCGAGTGACTGCCCTTGAGCCGCTCCGTGCCGAGCAGGTACGGGGTACCGCTGGCGAGCACGTTGAAGTAGACGGCGCCCTCGTCGTGGTCGAGGAAGAAGGTGTTGTAGAAGGACTGCGCCTGCCGGGCCTCGCGCAGGAACTCGTCCCCGCCGACGGTGCCGTTCAGGATGAGGTAGGCGAGGATCGCCTGCTCCTGCTGCCACCAGGCCTTGCGGTCGTGCCAGGCGAAACGATACGTCTCCTCGTCCCCGGACTTGACCCGCTCGACCACGTCGTACCAGCCGCCGCGCTGTACGTCGCTGCCGACGGCCGGCATGATCTCGCCGATCTTCCGGGCGAGCTGCTCGTAGGCCGGCTTGGCCTTCAGCGAGTTCATCCGCATCAGGTTCCAGGCGATCTTCAGGTTGTGGCCGACGACCGCGCGGTTCTGCTGCCAGCTGTGCGCGGTGTCGTGCGACCAGTCGCGGAAGAAGCGCTCCTGGACGAAGGGGCTGTTCTTGTAGTCCGGGAACTTGTCCGCGATCGTGTCGAAGGTGTACTCGAGGAAGTCGGCGTAGCGCTGCTCGCCGGTCGCCAGGTACAGGTTGATCAGGTACGCGGGCGCGTGGTCGCCGACCGAGTTCCAGTTCTTGCGCTCCGCGTTCTCCCCGAGGGACTCGTGGTCGGCGCTGAAGAGGATCGGGTCGATGTGCGAGTAGTAGCCGCCCTGCTCCGGGTCCTTGAAGAACTTGTCGAACAGCCGGATCGTGGCGTCCGCGTCGTTCTTGATCCGGATGTCGCCGGTGACCCGGTAGGTCTGGATCGGCCCCGCCAGCGCGTAGATCTGCTCGTACATCGGGATCGCGTCGTAGTCGTCGGAGAACTCCGAGGTGAACAGCTTGCGTTCGCTGTCCCCGTCGACGCTGATGCCGTGGTACCAGAAGACCACGTCCTCCTCGCTGTCCACGACCCGCATGTGCTTGCGCAGGTACTCGGTGCCGCGCTCGGCGACCTCCAGGTACTCGTCCTTGCCGGTCAGCAGGTAGGCCGAGGCCATGCCGTAGACCAGGCGGGAGATCGTGTCGGTCTCCTGGACATGGCTGGCGGTCTTGTCCCCGCCGAGCCGGATCTCGGTGCGGTACTCGGTGAAGTCCACCGGCCCGTCCCCGAACTGCGCCCGCTTGTAGAAGTCGGCCAGCGATTCGATCTGCTTGACCCACCAGCTGGGCTCCTCGAAGCGGTAGTCCTCGGCCCCGCGGCCCAGGAACACCAGGCGCTTGGCCTCGAAGCGGCCGCCGTGCTCGGGGTAGTGGACCCCGTAGACGTAGAGGAACCGGCCCGGCGAGAGCATCTCGTCGATGTGCCCGGAGGCGTCGATGTACGGCTCGTCCAGGTTGCGGACCAGCTCGGCACTGGGGTCGCCGGCCAGCGAGACCTCGAACTCCCGGCCGTCGGAGGTCTTCAGGCGCAGCAGCCGGGACTCCGAGTCGAAGCGTCCGACGTAACCGGCGATCGTGTCGGAGAAGGAGAAGCTCACGGCATCCGCCATGTCATACACCGTCCTTGTCGTGGGAGCTTTCGTCCTCGAACCCCTGGCTGACCTCGACGATCACCCCGTCGGGATCGCGGACCCACACGGTCCGCCACCCGCAGATGAAGTCGTCGAAGTCCAGTGGCCCCAGGGTCACTTCGGCCGCGTCGCCCAGCTGCGCCAGGAACGCGTCCACGCTGTCGGTCTGGAAGGCCAGGTGGCGCATCCGCCCCGGGGCCTGCGGCCCGTCCTCGTGCGCCGCGCGGGCCGGATCGGTGCCGGCCGCGAAGAGCTCCAGGTACACCTCGCCCTGGCGCAGGAAGACGATCCGCGACTCCCCCAGGTCGACCACCCGGGCCCGGGAGAATCCGAAGTGCCGGGTGTAGAACTCCTCGGTGGTCTTCTGGTCCACGCAGTTCAGGCCCACGTGCGACCAGCGCATCGGCCCGGTGGCCCCGCCGGGTCCGACCGGCCCCATCAGCCGGCCCTCCGGCCCCGCCCGGCCGCGATCAGCTCGATGATCCGGCGGGCGAACAGGTGGTGGTGGGCGCCGGTGCGGCCGGTGACCAGGTCGCCGTCGACCACCACGTCCTCGTCCACGTACTCGGCGCCCATGTTGCGGACGTCGCCGATGAGGTTGTTGTGGCAGACGACCTTGCGGCCGCGCACCTTGTCCGGGATCGAGGCGGCCAGCCACATGCCGTGGCAGATGATCCCCTTGAGGACCGTCGGCTCCTCGAAGGCCCGGCGCAGCAGCTCCGTCGCCGGTGCCAGTACGTCCACGTCCTCGGTGTAGCGCAGCCGGTCCGCCACCATGCCCGAGGGCACGATGATCGCCGCGTACCGGCGCAGGTCCTCGTCGCTGAGCCCCTCCAGGGACTTCTCGGCGGTGAACGGCGCCCGGTACTCGTGCCCGGAGAACGTGATGGAGTCGTTGCCCCACAGCCGGGTCAGGAAGTCGACCTCGGCGCCCTCCTCGGCGAACCGGTGCTGATAGTAGAAGATCTCCGGCTCGTAGAAGTCGCTCTCGACCAGGACCGCGATCCGGGTCCCGGAGAGCGCGCCTTCGCGCAGTACGGCTTCAGGCACCGCGAACCCCCCTGTCCAGGCCGCGGATCAGGTCCGCGGCGCGTTCGGCGATCATGGCGATGGCGGTGTGGCAGTTGCCCGACGGGACGGCCGGCATCACGCTCGCGTCCACCACCCGCAGGTTGCGTACGCCGTGCACCCGCAGTTCGGGGTCGACGACCGCGAGGTCGTCGATGCCCATGCGGCAGGAGCCCGCCTGGTGGTGGTAGCTCTCCGACTTCTGCTTCACGAAGGTGCGCAGGTCCTCGTCGGAGACGTAGCCGGGTCCGGGCTGGAGCTCCTGCTTGTACCAGGGCGAGAAGGCGGAGGTCGCGAAGATCTCCCGGGCGAGCTTGACCCCCTGCACCATCCGCTCCAGGTCCCAGCGGTCGCCCAGGTAGTTCGGGTTGATCAGCGGGTGAGCCAGCGGATCGGCGCTCGCCAGCCTGATCCAGCCGCGCGAGACCGGGCGTACGACACCCGGCAGGATGGACACCGTGTCGGGGTGGTCCCGGCCGACGATCACGTCGAACGGCACGTGCACGAAGGCGATCTGCAGGTCCGGCGCGGGCAGCCCGGGCCGGGACGAGAGGAACAGCGCGCTCTCCGACAAGTTCTGCGCGGGCGGCGGGAGTTCCTGGTTGACCTCGGCCATCAGCCCGGTCAGCACGTGGTTGTGGAAGTTCTCGCCGACCCCGGGCAGGGCCGCGACCGTCGGGATCCCGTGCTCGCGCAGCTGCTCGGGGTGCCCGATCCCGGAGAGCAGCAGCAGCTTCGGCGATTCGATCGCCCCGGCGGCCACGATCACCTCCCGGCGGGCCCGTACGGTGTGCAGCCCGGGTCCGGCCGGCGTGCTGTGGCTGTCGCGGACGGTCCGCCCCGGGATCTCCGCGGGCGGCGCCAGCTGTACGTACTCCACCCCCGTGCAGGTGTCGCCGTCGAAGAGCAGCCGGGTGCTCTGCGCACTGGTGCGCAGGGTCAGGTTCGAGCGGTCCAGGGACGGCTCCAGGTAGGAGGCGAGAACGCCCTGGCGGCGGCCTTCGGCCACGTCGATGTGGTGCCAGCCGGTGCCGAAGAGCCCGCGCCGCGGTCCGTCGGTGTTGAAGTCCGCGATCTCCTCGTGGCCGAGCTCGACGGCCGCGTCGATGAAGGCGCGGGAGACCGGATTGGGGCCGTGCCGACCGGCGTTGGTGATCCGCTGGGGGCCCCGGGTGCCGGTGGTGGCGGCGGTGGCGTCCTCCTGGCCCTCCAACAGGGCGAAGTAGGGCAGCACGTCCTCGTACGCCCAGCCGGCCGCGCCCTGGTAGGCCCAGTTGTCGAAGTCCGAGGCGTGGCCCCGGATGTGCATCATGATGTAGAGGTTGCTGCTGCCCCCGGGTGCCTTGCCGCGCGGCTCGTACGTGCGGCGGCCGTCGAGGCCGGGCTGCGGGACGCTGGTGTAACCCCAGTCCACGGGCCCGCCGAGCAGCTTGTACCAGGAGGACGGGTCGTCCACCTCGGGCGGGATGCGGCCCGCGCCGGCCTCCAGGACCAGGACGGTGACGTCCGGGTCCTCGGAGAGGCGGCTGGCCAGGACACTGCCCGCGGTGCCGGATCCCACCACGATGTAGTCGTACTCGTCGTACTCGTCTGTGGCCATCGCGCGCCCCCTCAGCCCTGGCCGAGCACCTGGAAGGGAACCGTGTCGTGGAAGTTCGCCATGTAGACGATCTTTCCGTCCACGATCCGGAAGAAGTTCATGACCTCGGCCTCGATCTCCTTCCCCTCGGGGGTGACCGCGGTCAGGTGGGAGACGGCCGCGGCCTTCTCCCCGTCGACGAGGAAGTGCACGGGCTCGTTCCGGAAGACCCGGTACATCGCGCCCATGCCCTTCATCATCGACCGCAGCAGTTCCAGGCCCTCGATGTGGCCGGCCAGCTGCTCGTCCATGACCTGGTCCTCGGCGAAGAGGTCGCACCACCGGTCCCAGTCACCGGAGTTGGCGTACTCGTAGTACTTCTGCAAGATCTGCCGCGCGTCCATGACACTCATCCCCCTATCCGTCCCTTCGGGTTCCGTCCGGCGCGAAGGGCGCCCAGAACTGGCTGAAGGCCGTGGCCGAGTCGCCGAACAGCCCGTCGTGGCCCTCCACGATCCGGCCGTCCCGCCAGCGCATGAAATGGAAGACCCGGTAGTCCATCCGCTCGTACGGGGAGCTGCTCGACTCGTCGGCGCCGCCGCGCAGGGCGACGTTGCGGCAGACGTCCGCGCTGCAGTCCTCGCCGACGAGGACCGCCTCCAGGTCCATGCGGAAGGTGCCCCCGGTGAGCTTGTGGGTCTGGCCCATCAGTTCCAGGAAGGCGTCCAGGCTCTCGTACCAGCCGGCCAGCGGGTGGTTGCCGGGGACCTGCCAGCGCAGGTCCTCCGCGTAGTACTCCAGGATCCTGGCCCGGTCGCCGGAACCGAGGGCGCGGTACGCCGCCTCGACCCGCTCCCGTGTCACTTCGGTCATCGTCGCTTCTCCTTCGGCTGCGCCGCGTCGGGCGGTCAGACGGTCAGGCAGTCAGGCGGTCGGGCGTCAGAGGGAGGCGGAACCGGGCATGGCCGCCAGCTCGTTGACGGTGTACTGCCGGATCAGCGGCCCGTCGGGCCCGGCCACCACCGTCCAGGTCTGGTCGGCGTCGAAGCCGAGCCACCGGCTGCGGGCGGCGGGCGGGTCCCAGATCTTGGCCTGCCAGTTGACGAGGACCCGGACGATCGCCCGGTCCCCCTCGATGACGGGCTCCACCTTGGTGACCGTGTGCACCTCGTCGAAGAAGCGGTGGGTGACCGCCTCGTACCAGCGGCCGAAGCCCTGGTGGCCGAGGAAGGTGTCCTCGGGGACCTTGAACTCCAGGTCCTCGGTGATCAGGGCGAGCACCTGGTCCAGTGCGACGTGCTGGTCCAGGGCCACGTACCAGTTGTCGGCGAAGGCGCGGATCGCGTCCTCGGTCAGCCGCTCGGCGGGCATGCGGTCTCCTCCTGTCCGTGGTGGTGTTCGGATCCGTGGGGGCTGTTCAGATCTGTACGTCGACCAGGAACGGTCCGGGGTGGGCCAGCATCCGGCCCACGGCGGCGACCGCCTCGTCCGGCTTCTCCACCCGCATCCCGCCCGCACCGAGCGACCGGGCCAGCCCCGCGAAGTCGATCTCGGGCCGGGAGAGGTCGAAGGAGCCCGGGAAACCGTGCTCGGGGATCTCCCGCTCCCGCCAGTACTGGGCGATGTTGTCGTCCAGCAGCCGGTACTTGCGGTTGTTGCAGACCACGAACTTGGCCTCGATGCCGTGCCGGGCCGCGGTCCACAGCGCCTGGTAGGTGTACATCGACCCGCCGTCGCCCGCGAAGCCGACGACGAGCCGGTCCGGGCGGGCGAGCTTGGCCCCGACCGCCCCCGGGAAGCCCACCCCGAGCGAACCGCCCCGGGTGAGGTGGTAGTCCCCCGGCCGCTCCGGAGGCAGGTACCGGGTGACCAGCGGGGAGGTGGTCAGCGCCTCGTCGAAGACGATCAGGTCCCCGCCGGTGCGCTCGGCCAGGGTCCGCAGGAAGACGGCCATCGGCGTACCGTCCGCCTCGGACCCCGCGAGGAGTCCCGCGCGGGCCCGTTCCCGGGTCCGCGCGTCCAGCCGGCCTGCGGCCGCCGCCCGCTGCCGGGGGGTGAGCACCTGCTCCAGTACGCCGGCCAGCGCGCTCAGCGCGCGCCGCGGATCGGCGGCGATCCCGAGGTCCACCGGATGGTTCTTGGCGATCTCGTAGGCGTTCAGGTCGATGTGCACGACCTTGGCGCCCGTCCGGAAGGGGCTCTCCAGCTCGGGGAACACCTCGGGGAAGACGTAGGTGCCCACGATCAGCACCCCGTCCGCGTCCCCGATCAGCTCCTTGCTGTGCGGGCCGAACATGTGGCCCGTCTGGCCGCGGCGCAGCGGGTGCGAGGCCGCGATGTTCACCTCGGAGGAGTCGACCTCGTAGACGTCGGCGCCCAGCAGCTCGGCGACGGCGACGAGTTCGCGCTGCGCCCCGGCCAGGGAGATCCCGTCGCCGACGAGGACGACGGGCCGCTCGGCGGAGGCGAGCAGTGCGGCCGCCCGCCCCACCGAGGCCGGCGAGGGCGCCACGTCCGTGAGCACCGTCGTGGCGGGCAGCACGGGCTCGGAGTTCAGCTCGTCCAGCACGTCCATCGGCAGCGCCACGAACACCGGGCCGCGCGGCGGGGTCAGGGCGATCTTCACCGCCCGGCGGACGGTGCGCAGCACCGAGTGCCGGTCGGTGACCCGGGTCGCGTACTTGGTCACCGGCTTCGCCATGGCCACCAGGTCGCAGGCCATCTGCGCGTCCATGGCGTCGTAGCGCACCCCGGCGTCGCCGGCGATCACCACGAGCGGGGTGTGGCCGCGCAGCGACTGGTAGAGCATGCCGATCCCGTTGCCCAGCCCCACCCCGGAGTGGAGCTGGAGCAGGGCCGCGCCGCCGGTGGCCCGTGCGTAGCCGTCGGCGATGCCGGCGGCCACGGTCTCCTGGAGGGCGAGCACGTACTGGAAGTCCTCCGCCGCGTCGACCGCGTCGAGGAATCCCTGTTCCACCGTCCCCGGATTTCCGAACATGATGTTCAGGCCGTCCGCTTTGAACTGGTCGATCAGCCTTTCCCGTCCGGGAGTGGCTCCGGAACTCATCGAACTCCCCCTCTTTTTCCGCTGCGTTGCCGGGACGCTTCGCCGATTACCAGCCGTATCGGGTGAGACCCTCTTCCAGGGTTTCCACGATCTTCTGCCCCGTCAGATATGAATCGGGGGTGGAACGGCCGGTTACGAACGGGAAGTCGACGATCACCGAGAGCGGGTGGCCGAAATTCCCGTGGTAGGCCCCGCGCGGCCCGGTCGCATCGCGCAGGATGTACTCCAGCGGGTAGGGCGGCGGACCCATGTTGAAGTCGGTACCGAGGAATCCGGTGCCGTCCTTGTAGTCGTACTCCTTGCAGTGGCCGGTCACGTGCTTGCCCCAGATGATGCTGCGGCGGTCGCCCCAGTCGCGGGCGAAGGCCAGGCAGGCGACCCCGTAGCACTCGGCCGCGACGACCTTGCCGGCGTTCTTGAACGCCAGGATCAGGGCGTGCACGCGCTCGTTGTTGGCGAGGTCGGCGATGGGTCCGCTTCCCCCGACGATGAGGATCGCGTCGTAACCGGCGATGTCGGCCTGGAGCTTGTCCAGATCGCGGTGGTACTGCTCCAGCTTGCGCAGATATCCCTCGTCGCTCGTGTACGGGCGCTCGGGCGCCCACGCTTCGATGTCGAGGGGGGAGTCGAGCCGGCTCGACTGCTCGAACTCCCGGCCCAGCCGGGCGTTCTCCTCGGTGGTGACCGAGCGTCCCAGTGGAGGATCGATGTAGTTCGCGTCGAGGCTCGGCGGAAGCGCGTGCGCGCGCTTTCCGGTCGGCGTGGCGAATACGACTTCATAGCCCTGCTCGTCGAACTTCGATACGGGGCCGATCAGTTCCTCGGCCCAGTAACCGTGTTCGGAGACAATGACCAGAATCTTTCTGCTCACGGATTCCTCCAGGCGCCGCCTGTTGTCGTTGGCGTCCCCCACACTGGCCGGGTCGGGGGTTCTCGTCAAAGCGCCGGTGTGCGACTTCGTGAGGTAGTGGCCCAGGTCATGGGGGCACCTCAGGAAGTCGTCCGCCGATGTCATGAAGTAGCTTCCGGACTACCTGACTTCGGCCGAATCGCTGAACCCCTGCGGGGGCCCCGCCTTATGGTCTGGACGCGCCGTGAATCACGGGCGCACTGCAATCACGGGCGCGAAGCGCGAGAGCGCGAGAGAGGGACGGGGACGATGACGGTGGATCTGCTGTGCACACACATCGATCAGATACGTCCGGTGAAACCCGGCACCGAGGGCTGCGAGGAGTGCCTCGTCTCCGGGGACAGCTGGGTGCACCTGCGGATGTGCCTGAGCTGCGGGCACGTCGGGTGCTGCGATTCCTCGAAGAACCGTCACGCCACCCGGCACTACGGGACCACCGCGCATCCCATCGCGGCCTCCCACGAGCCCGGCGAGGACTGGGCCTGGTGCTACGCCGACAAGCTGATGCTGGACGCGGCGTGAACGCGGCCCCGGAGAACGCCACCGCGGCCACCGCGGCCACCGCGGCTCCGGCCGCGGGGGCCGCGGCCACCGCCGAGCGCGCGGAGAACCGCAAGCCCGTCATCCTGGCCGTGGACGACGACCCGCAGGTGCTGCGCGCCGTCCGCCGGGACCTGCGCAGCGCCTACGGCGACCGCTACCGGGTCCTCGGCGCCTCCTCGGCCGCCGACGCCCTCAAGATCCTGGACTCCCTCGACGAACGCGGCCACGACCCGGCGCTCTTCCTCGTGGACCAGCGGATGCCCGACGTCACGGGCGTCGAGTTCCTACTCGAAGCCGTCTCCCGCTTCCCGGACGCCCGCCGGGTCCTGCTGACGGCCTACGCCGAGACGGACGCGGCCATCACCGCCATCAACCGGGTCCGCCTGGACTACTACCTGCTCAAGCCGTGGGACCCGCCCCACGAGCGGCTCTTCCCCGTCCTGGACGACCTCCTGTCGGACTGGCTGGCCACCTACCGCCCCGCGTACGACGGGATCATCGTCGCGGGCCACCTGGTCTCCCCCGGCACCCACGCCGTCCGGGACTTCTTCACCCGCAACGGCCAGCCGTTCCGCTTCCTCAACGTCGAACGGGACCCGGAGGCGCTCACCGTGATCGCCGCCGCCCAGGCCGGCGCGGCGCTCCCGCTGGTCCGCTTCCCCGACGGCTCGGTGCTCTCCGCGCCGAGCGACACCCAGCTCGCCCAGCGCCTGGGCCTGGCCACCACCGCCTCCCGCCCGCACTACGAGTGCGTGATCGTCGGGGCGGGCCCGGCGGGCCTCGCGGCCGGCGTCTACTCGGCGTCCGAGGGCCTGTCCACCCTGATGCTGGACTCCCGCGCCCCGGGCGGCCAGGCCGGCACCTCCAGCCTGATCGAGAACTACCTCGGCTTCCCCTCCGGCCTCTCCGGCGGCGACCTGACCCGCCGCGCCACCATCCAGGCGGCCCGGTTCGGCGCCGAGATCCTGCACCCGGTGGAGGTGGTCTCGCTGACCCGGGACGACCCGGCGAAAATCCTGACCCTGGCGGACGGTACGGAGATCAGCGCCGAGACGGTGCTCCTGGCGACCGGGGTCTCGTACAACCGGCTGGACGCCCCCGGCGCGGACCGCTTCGAGGGCGCCGGGCTGTACTACGGGGCGGCGACCACCGAGAGCTCTGCGTGCATCTCGCAGCACGTGTTCATCGTGGGCGGCGCCAACTCGGCCGGCCAGGCGGCGGTGCACTTCGCGAAGTACGCGGCCCGGGTGACGATCCTGGTGCGCGCCGGGTCCCTGGACGCGAGCATGTCCCGGTACCTCATCGACGAGATCGAGCGCACCCCGAACATCGAGGTGAAGGTCCGCACCACGGTCGTGCGCCTCGACGGCGAGGACCACCTCGAACGCCTGACCCTCCACGACGCGGACACCGGCGAGGACCGGGAGGTCCCGGCGCGCTTCATGTTCACCTTCATCGGCGCCCGCCCGCACACCGACTGGCTGGCCGGGGTGGTGGAGCGGGACGAGTTCGGCTTCGTCCTCACCGGCTCCGACCTCATCTCCAACGGCGGCGAGCTCCCGGAGGAGTGGAGCCTGGAGCGCGCCCCGTACCCCCTCGAGACGAGCGTCCCCGGGGTCTTCTCGGCGGGAGACGTACGGGCCCACTCGGTCAAGCGGGTCGCCTCGGGCGTGGGCGAGGGAGCCATGGCGGTCTCACTGATCCACCGCTACCGCTCGATGGGCTGAGAGCGAACACGGTCCCGGCACCCTTGCGATCAAGCCGGGACCGGACGCACCGTTGATTACATGATTACATCCGAGCAGAACGAACAGCTTCGCGCCTGGTTCGCCGAGCGCCTGCCGGTGGACATCTACGAGTCCCTCCTCTCGGTCACGGTGGACCGGGAGGAGATCACCGTCCTCGGCGCCATCCCCGCGGCCGAATCCGTCGCGGCCTTCCGCGAACGCACCCGCGAACAGCGCATCGAAGTGGCCCGGGAGGCGGAGGAGCTCTACCGCCGCAAGGTCGCCTGGGCCGTCCAGTCGGGCGAGGACAAGACCGTCTTCACCCACCTCGCGGTCCCGGTGATGACCCGGCTGCGCCAGTCCGAACGCCAGGTGCTCGACACCCTGGTCGCGGGCGGGGTCGCCCGCAGCCGCGCCGACGCCCTGGCCTGGTGCGTCCGCCTGGTCGGCCGCAACACCGACCCCTGGCTCACCGAGCTCCGCGAGTCCCTGGCCCGGGTCCAGCAGGTCCGCGCCGAGGGTCCGGACGTCACCGACTCCCAGAAGTCTGCGTCATAACGCGCAAAGCGCTCCGCATCCGCGCATGATCACGCCACGCTGACCGCGGTACCAGACCAGCGGCGATCAACGCCCGACCCCAGGGAGAGGCACGCACCATGACCACCACCGTCGAATACATCCGCTACCGGATCGCATTGGACGACCAGCCCGCCTTCGAGAGCGCGTACGTCAAGGCGGCCGAGGCCCTGGCGGCCTCGCCGGAGTGCATCGACTACGAACTGGCGCGCTGCGAGGAGGAGAACGACCGGGAGCACTACATCCTGCGCATCCGCTGGACCTCGGTCGACGCCCACCTCAACGGATTCCGCAAGGGCGAGCACTTCCCGGCCTTCTTCAGCGCGATCCGCCCGTACGTGACGGCCATCGAGGAAATGCAGCACTACCTCGTCACCGAGGTCGCCGGGCCCGGAAAGGCCGCCGACCCCTCATGAGCACCGCACCCGGCACCACGCCCACCATCTACGAGTGGATGGGCGGGGAAGAGGCGATGAACCGCCTCACGGACGTCTTCTACGCCCACGCCCTGCAGGACGAGATCCTGGCCCCGGTCTTCGCCGGCATGGACTCGGAGCACCCCCGGCACGTCGCGGTCTGGCTGTCGGAGGTCTTCGGCGGCCCGAAGGAGTACACCGCGGCCCACGGCGGCCACCAGCACATGGCCACCAAGCACCTGGGCCGCGCGATCACCGAAGGGCAGCGCCGCCGCTGGGTGGACCTGCTGATGGACACGGCCGACGAGGTGGGGCTGCCCACCGACCCGGAGTTCCGCGCGGTGTTCGCGTACTACATCGAGTGGGGCACCCGGATGGCCCTGATCTACTCGGGTCCCAACCCGCCCCCCGTGAACGCGGCCGACATCCCGGTCTGGTCCTGGGGGCAGACACCACCCTGGATCCCGAAGGGCTGACCGCGGTGAAACGTGTGGGGCAGGGGCTCCGCCCCTGCCCCACACGTTTCGGCGTCGGTGTTTCACCGCTTGTGCGAGCCCGGACCCGGACTCGGCTTCGGCGGACCAGGCTTCGGCCGGGGCCTGGGCTCGGGCGCCGCCAGCAGCACGGTCAGCGCGCCCTCGGTCGAGTCCCGCCAGAAGTCCACGGCCTGTTCCAGGACGTCCTCGAAGGTCGCCCAGTCCCCCGGCCTGGCCGCCGCGTACCCGCCCCA
Source organism: Streptomyces sp. NBC_00454 (assembly GCF_041434015.1). Classification (GTDB taxonomy): domain Bacteria; phylum Actinomycetota; class Actinomycetes; order Streptomycetales; family Streptomycetaceae; genus Streptomyces. The sequence continues at coordinate 1,314,930 of NZ_CP107907.1, forward strand.
CGAGGTCACGGCCAGCAGCCGCCCCGGCGCCCCCGGCAGCCAGGACAGATCGATCAGGCAGTCCGCCAGCGCGTCCCAGTTCCCGCCGAACCACTCGGGCAGGGCCAGCGCCTCGCCGCACCGCCGCATGAGCTCGGTCTTGCTCCGTACCCCGTCCAGGTCCAGCCTCAGCACCGCCCACCCCGCCTCCTCGGCGGCGGCGACGGCAGGGGCCAGGGGCTGCTGCGGGTCCAGGGTCATCGGAGAACCGCCTTGAAGGTCTTGTAGTGGTCGTCCGTGTAGAAGAACTCCCCGCCCTCACCGGTCACGATCCGCCGGGCCCCGCGATCTCGTTCACCGGGAGTCTTCACGGTGAACTCGTGGTAGTAGCCACGCTTCTTCTGGGGCAGGGCCTTCTCGAAGTTCCCGAAGACCGTGCCGTCCTGCCGGTACTGGTACGGCCCGCCCTTGTCGATCAGCGCGAGCACGTCACGGGCCTGCTGCGGCAGCGCGGCAGCGCGTACCGTCGCCATCCCCTTCGCCCATCCGGGCGCGGCGGTCGGCGCGGCGGAGCCACTCGGGACCGCTTCGGCACCGGTACTGGCACTGCTTCTACCGCTACTGGCACTCGTACTGGCGGCGGCGGTAGGCGCGGGATTCTTCCCGCTGCAGCCCACCGCACCGACCAGTGCCGCGCAGAGGAGCACAGCTCCCAGCACACGCAGCAACGATCGGGGCACGTTCCGAAAGATCATGCACCGATCGTGCCAAATATCCGATTCTCCCGCGAATCGCGAGCTGGCTTCAGAGAGCGGCCATCTTGGTGTAGGGACTCAGGATTCGTTTCCGGACCTCGGGCCCGAATTCGACGAGGACAGCGATCCCCTCCTCTACTGCGACGACACGGCCGAGGCCGTGCTCGTCGTGAGTAACCCGGTCGCCGACGCTGAAGTGCCGGAGCGGCGCTTCCACGGGGGCCTTGAACGGGCTGGACGGCAAATGGCGGCGAGGTACTGCGGACTTTGTCATTGCACCCAGTATGCGCCCAGCAGGCGGTCGAACGGTCCGCCGTTCGGATATCGATTACGGCACCATCCGCATCAGCGAACATCGCGCGTCCGCGTTTGGCCGCCATTCATCCGAACAATCGGACCAATCCGGCCGAACGTTCGTCGAGGGTCACTCGTCGGGGTCGGCCCGCTCCAGCGCGGGACGCAGACCGGGCTGCGATTCCGTCAGCAGGTAGTCCGCCACGGCGGTGTCGGTGACCAGGCTGGTCACCAGTCCCGACCGCAGCACCGCCCCGATCGCGGAGGCCTTGCGCAGCCCGCCGGCGATGGCCACGACCTCGGGGATCCTGCGCAGCCGGTCGGCCTCCACGGTGATGCAGCGCTCTCCGAGGTCCCGGCCGACCCGGCGGCCTTCCGAGTCGAACAGGTGGGCCGACATCTCGGCGGCCACCCCCAGCGAGGCGTAGTGCGCCCGCTCCTCGTCGCTCAGCATGTCGTGGACGGTCGAGATCCCCGGCTCCCAGGAACCGATGGAGACGGCGGCGACGGTGACCTTGTCGAAGTACTCGAAGGCGCGCGCGATCCCCGTCTGGTTGCGCAGGGCGGCCGCGGTGGCCGGGTCCGGCAGCAGCATCGGGGCGTAGATGGGGTGCGCGTCCCCGCCCGAGACCTGCGCGGCCCTGCGCACGGCCTCCACGGACCCGCGCTCGGCCGTCCCGGCGTCGTACACGCCGGTCAGCTGGACGACGGTGCACGGGGGCAGCCGGTGCAGGGAGGCGGCCATGTGGATGGTCGAGCGCCCCCACGCGAGGCCCAGTACATCGCCCTCGTTGACGAGCTCGCCCAGCAGATCGGCGGCCACGGCGCCCAGGTTCTCCGGGTCCGGGGCGTCCTCGGTGGCATCGGCCGGGGACTCGACCACGACCGCGTGCCGCAGCCCGTACCGGGCGCGCAGCGCGTCGGAGCGCTCCGCGTCCAGCTCGGCCGGCACCCGGATCTCGATGCGTACGAGGTCGCGCTCCAGGGCGGTCTCCAGGACCCGGGCCACCTTGAAGCGGCTCACGCCGAACTCCTCGGCGATCTGGATCTTGGACTTCCCCTCCAGGTAGAAGCGGCGCGCCATGGCCGCCGCCTGCACCAGCTCCGCGGGTCCCATCCGCAGGGCTGACCGTCCCGCCGACATTGCAGACACCGCGTTCTCCTCACTGCTGTTCACACTCTCGACTCGCCGTTCATCCTGTCAGATCCGACGGCCGTTGATCAGCCTGGACAGCTCCCGTTCACCGAGCTGTTCACCAAGCCTTGTCTCAGTGGTCGCAAGCCCAGGGCGCCGCGGCGATCGCCACGCCCGCCTGCTCACGCAGCGTGCGTACGGCAGCCGCGGGGTCCACCGCTCCGTAGACCGCGCTGCCCGCGACGAACACGTCCGCGCCGGCCTCCGCGCACCGCTCGATGGTCGAGGCCGAGACCCCGCCGTCGACCTGGAGCCACACCTCGAGGCCGTGCTTGGAGATCAGCTCGCGGGTGCGGCGGATCTTGGGCAGCATGATGTCCAGAAACGGCTGACCGCCGAAGCCGGGCTCGACGGTCATGATCAGCACCATGTCGAGCTCGGGAAGGATGTCCTCGTACTGCTCGATCGGCGTCGCGGGCTTCAGCGCCATGGACGCCCGAGCCCCCTTGGCCCGGATCTCCCGCGCGAGCCGCACCGGCGCGGCCGCGGCCTCGGCGTGGAAGGTCACGGAACCGGCGCCGGCCTCGATGTACTGGGGGGCCCACCGGTCGGGGTCCTCGATCATCAGGTGCAGGTCCAGCGGGATGTCCGTGGCACGGCTCAACGACTCCACGATCGGCATGCCGAGCGTGAGGTTCGGGACGAAGTGGTTGTCCATGACGTCGACATGCAGCCAGTCGGCCCCCTGGACGGCCTTCGCCTCCTCGGCGAGCCGGGCGAAGTCGGCGGACAAGATGCTGGGATTGATCTGAACGGCCATGCCCCAAGCGTGCCATGCCGCAGGCGGCTTCCGGCCACTACCCCGGAAGTAGGCGGGAGCGCGGGAACCGGCCGACCCCGGCGGCCCCGCCGCCCCCACCTCTCACGGCTGCTGGACGGCCTACGCCGTGCGCCTGATCAACGCCAGGTACATCGCGTCCGTCCCGTGCAGGTGCGGCCAGAGCTGTACGTCCGGGCCGTCGCCCAGCGCCGGCACCTCCTGCATGTACGGCCGCGCGTCGATCAGTTCCGCGGACACCGGGGACATGCCCGCGCCGCGCCCCTTCAGTACGTCCTCCACGACCACCCGGGTCTCCGCCAGGTGCGGCGAGCAGGTCGCGTAGCCCACGACCCCGCCCACGCGGACCGCCGACAGGGCCTCGCGCAGCAGGCCGCGCTGGAGCGGCGCGAAGCTCTCCAGGTCCTCCGGCCGGCGCCGCCACCGCGCCTCCGGGCGGCGGCGCAGCGCGCCCAGGCCGGAGCAGGGGACGTCCATCAGGACCCGGTCGAAGGAGCCCGGCAGCCACGGCGGGCGCGTTCCGTCCGCCGTGATGACCTGGTACGGGCCGGGGTTGCCGGCCAGCGCCCGCTCGACGAGCCGGGCCCGGTGCGGCTGCTTCTCGGAGGCCAGCAGGAACGCCCCGCGCTGCGCGGCCAGGGCCGCCAGCAGGGCCGCCTTGCCGCCGGGGCCCGCGCAGCCGTCGAGCCAGCGCTCGTCGCGGCCCTCGACCGGGACGGCCGCCAGGGCCATGGCCACCAGCTGGCTGCCTTCGTCCTGGACACCGGCCCGTCCCTCGCGCACGGCCTCCAGCGCACCCGGCTCGCCGCCCTCGGCCATCCGGACCGCGTACGGGGACCAGCGGCCCGGCAGCGCCGAGTCCTCGCCGACGGCCTCCAGGAGCTCCTCCTGGGTGGACCGTCCGGGGCGTGCCACCAGCGTGACCTCGGGCCGCTCGTTGTCGGCCTCCAGCAGGTCCTCGATGCCGGCCCGCCCGCCGCCCAGCGAGTCCCACAGCGCGGTCACCACCCACCTGGGATGCGAGTGGTACACCGCGAGGTGCTCCTCGGCGTCGTCCTCGTACGGCGGCGCCACCTTCTCCAGCCAGCCCTCCAGGTCGTGCGCGGCGATCTTGCGGAGCACCGCGTTCACGAACTTCGCACGCCCGTCGCCGAGCACCACCCGCGCCAGCTCCACACTCGCGGACACCGCCGCGTGCGTGGGGATGCGGGTGCCGAGCAGCTGGTGCGCGCCGAGCGAGAGCACGTCCAGGACCGGCGGGTCCACCTCGCGCAGCGGCCGGTCGATGCAGGCCTTGATGACCGCGTCGTACGTGCCCTGGCGGCGCAGCGTCCCGTAGACCAGCTCGGTGGCCAGCGCCGCGTCCCGCGCCTGGAAGGTCTCGTCCTTGCGGGCCTTCTTCAGCAGCGGCGGCAGCACGAGGTTCGCGTACGCGTCGCGCTCGTCCACCGCCCGCAGCACCTCGAAGGCCAGCATCCGGACGGGGTCCTTCTGGGGCCGGCGGTAGGGCTTGGCGGGCTTGCCGTTGGCCTTGGTGGCGGCCGGTCGGCGAGGAGGCTGTTCGCTCACGTGAAAGGTGCTCCGGAGTTACGTAACGCTATGAGGATGAGGCTTCTGGGATGAAACGAAGGAACGATTGCGCAAATCAGCCTACGTCGGACCCGCCCAGCCGCTCGCCGGGAGCGATCCGCACCCCGCGCGCCCAGTCGGCGGCCTTCATCGGCTTCTTGCCCTGCGGCTGCACCCACAGCAGTTCCACGGCGTGCGAGCCGGTGCCGACGTGGACGTTGTTCTTGCCCACGCCCATGTCCCCCGGCTTCAGGTCCGTCCGGTCCGTGACCAGGCCGACCGAGATCAGCTTGAGCCGCTCCCCGCGGAAGACCGTCCACGCGCCCGGCGCCGGGGTGCAGCCGCGCACCAGCCGGTCGACGCGCATCGCGGGCGCCGTCCACTCCACCCGGGCGTCCTCGACGGTGATCTTCGGCGCGAGGGAGATCCCGTCGGCGGGCTGCTCCACGGCCCGCAGGGTGCCGTCCTCGATGCCGTCCATGGTGGCGACCAGCAGCCCGGAGCCCGCGAACGCGAGGCGGGTCAGGAGGTCACCGCTGGTGTCCGTGGGCCGGATCTCCTCGGTGAGGATCCCGAAGACGGGGCCGGTGTCCAGCCCCTCCTCGATCCGGAAGGTGGAGGCACCGGTGACCTGGTCCCCCGCCATGATCGACTGCTGGACCGGCGCGGCACCGCGCCAGGCGGGCAGCAGGGAGAAGTGCAGGTTGACCCAGCCGTGCTTCGGGATGTCCAGGGCGCTCTTGGGGATCAGCGCGCCGTAGGCGACGACCGGGCAGCAGTCGGGCCCGATCTCCCTCAACCGGGCCTGGAAGTCCGGGTCGCGCGGCCGGGCGGGCTTGAGCACCTCGATGCCGGCTTCCTCGGCGCGCTCGGCGACGGGGCTGGCGACGAGGCGGCGGCCGCGGCCAGCCGGTGCGTCGGGCCGGGTGACGACGGCGGCGACCTCGTGTCGCCCGGAGGCGATCAAGGCGTCCAGGGCGGGCACGGCGACCTCGGGGGTGCCTGCGAAGACGAGCTTCACTGGGGTCTACCTCGCTATCTCGGCTGTCAGCAGCGCACCAGTCTATGGTCTGCGCGCCCACCGTCCCACCTGCGCGGCGCCCCCGCTCACGGGGCCCCGCGAGGGGGCGTACGCACACACGCGCGCTCCTCGCATATGCCGACACGCCCCCATAGCGTGACCTGGCCGCCGGGTAGCGCGTTGGTCAAGAGAGATTGACCGAAACGGGCCGCGAAACAGAACGGTGTCTGCGGCCCGATCCGCTCTTCAGCACCGGTTCGAGAGGCTTCTTCATGGCCGACCACGCCACCCACGACGCCCAAGCACGGGCCAGCTTGCACCTCCTGGTGCGGGACATCGAGCGGGTTCGCCGGCAGGTGGATGCTCTGCGTACCCTCACCGCCCAGCTCGGCAACGTGTACCGCCCGCGCCGCTCGGGCCCCTCCACGGGCTTCGTCGTCTACGGCCGCGCGCCCGCGCCCACCGTCCGCCTCGCACAGGAACTGCGGGACAGCGTCGAGACGCTGGTCACCGCCGCGGTGGACTTCGACCGCTCGCTCGGCTTCTCGTGGGACGCGGTGGGCTCGGCGCTCGGCGTCACCAAGCAGGCCGTGCACCGGCGCTACGGTGCCCGGCGGGCGCAGAGCGCGGAGCCCGTCGAGCGCGAGCGCGAGCCCCTGGCCGAGGGCACGACGACCCGCACCCTGGGCCCGCTGCCCACGATCCCGGCGGCCCGCTCGGTCCCGCCGCAGCCGGCGCGCGAGGACGCTACCGCGTCCGCCCGCACCGGAGCCTTCCCGGGCCCCCGCAACGGCTGACCTCCCGGCCCCCGCGCCGCCGGGACGCCGACCCCCGACGGCCACCGCCCCCGGCGGAGCGACCCACCCGGTCGCCCGCCGGGGGCGTTCGTCGTCCGCCTGCACCTGAAAGCCGGCAATTTCAGCCCCGCCGGCGTTTGAGGCGCGGGGTCTGGGGCGGAGCCCCAGGGGTCCGGGCAGAGCCCGGGGAACGGTGGAAGGGCGGGTAGGGGACACGCCCCGCAGGGCCCACCCACCCCGCCAGGCCCGCCAGGCGGCCCGGCCTACCCGATGTCCAGCGGGTCGATCCGGATCCGGACCGCCTCCGAGGCAGGGGCCCCCCGGGCCAGCCGCGCGGCCTGCGCCGATTTCAGCGCCGCCGCCAAAGCCGCGCCGCTACCCGGCGGCACCCGCACCAGCGCCCGCTCCCCCGCCACGGCCTCCCCCCGCCGACCCGGCAGCGGCACGGGCCCCAGCACCTCCGCATCCGGCGGCAACACGGCCCCCGCCAGAAAGGCTTCGACGGCCTCCGCGCTGCCCGCCGCCACCGCCGCCATCCGCGAGACCGGCGGGAAGCCCAGCTGGGCCCGCTCCGCGAGCTCCCGCACCGCGTGTCCGACGGGGTCCCACCGCACGAGCGCCTGGACCGGCCGCAGCGTCGGCTCGGCGACCACCACGACCTGCCCGTCCCCCCGTACCAGCGAGGCCGCGGCGATCCAGCGCCGCAGCGCCTCCTCGCTCGCCCGCAGGTCGGGCCGGGTGAGCATGGCCCAGCCGTCCAGCAGCAGCGCCGCCGCGTACCCGGCGCCCGCGGCGACCGGTTCGGCGCCGGGCGTGCACACCACCAGCGCGGGCCGGTCCGGGACCTCGTCGAGGATGTGGTCGCGCCCGGAGGTCCGTACGGGCACGGCCGGGAAGGCCCGCCCCAGTTCCTCGGCGGTGCGCCGGGCGCCGACCACCTGGGCCCGCAGCCGGAACGAACCGCACTCCTCGCAGTGCCAGGAGGTCTCCTGCCGCCCGCACCAGCCGCAGTGCAGGTCCCGCTCGTCGGGGGCCTCCAGAGGGCCCGCGCACACCGTGCAGCGGGCCGGGGTGCGGCACCGCTCGCAGGCCAGCCGGGGCACGTAGCCGCGCCGGGGCACCTGGACCAGCACGGGCCCCGTCTTGAGGCCCTCCCGTACGGTCTCCCACGCCAGGCTCGGCAGCCGCGCGGCCCGCGCCGCCCCGTCCCGGGCCAGGAGTTCGTCGCCGACGGTGCGGATGCGGGGCGCGTACGTGCGTACGGTCTCGCGGTCGGCCACCAGCGGCCGGGCCCAGCCGGACTCGACGAGCTGGGCGGCCTCCACGGTGCAGCTGGTGCTGCCCACGAGGAAGGCGCAGCCGTCGGTGACCGCGCGCAGCTCCAGTACCTCCCGCACGTGCGGGAAGGGGGCGTGGTCGTCGCTGTGGCTGGAGTCCCCGTCGTCCCAGACGGCGACGAGCCCGAGGTCGCGGACGGGCGCGAACATGGCGGCCCGGGTGCCGACGACGGCCCGCACCGAGCCCCGGCTGACGGCGAGCCACTGGCGGTAGCGCTTCTCGGGCCCCGACTCGGCGGTCAGCAGCGCGTGCCGTCCCTCGCCGAGGAGGGCGGTCAGGGCGGCGTCGACCCGGGCGGCGGTGCGCCCGTCGGGGACCACGGCGAGGGCGCCGCGGCCGGAGGCGAGGGTGGCGGCCATGGCGCGGGCCAGCTCGTCGGCCCAGCCGGGGCCGGGCAGGGCGGTCCACACGGCGCGCGGGGCGGAGCCGGCGGCCAGGGCCCGCAGGAAGCCGGGGCCGGCCCCGTACCGCTCCCAGCCGGCGGGGTCGGGCGCGGCGGGCGGGGGCAGCGGCTCGGGGGACGGCTTGGCTTCGGCGCGGGCGCTGCGCGCGGGCAGCGCGAGCTGGAGCACGTCGGCGAGGCTGCCGGCGTACCGGTCGGCGACGGCGCGGGCGAGCGCGAGCATCCGGGGGCCCAGGACGACCTCGGAGGAGACCACCTGGGCGAGGGCGGCGAGGGCACCGTTGTAGTCGGACTCGGCGCGCCGCTCGACGATGAACCCGTCGATGAGCCCGCCGCCCTCGCGGCGGCCGCCGTGCACCCGGTGGGAGCCCGCACCGAACCGGACCCGGACCCGGACGCCCGGCTGGGCGGACTCGGAGAGCTCGGCGGGCACCGCGTAGTCGAAGAGCCGGTCGAGGTGGAGCACGCCCTTGTTCACCAGGACCCGGGCGACGGGCAGCTCCTCGGCGACGGAGGCCCCGCGCCAGGTCCGCGGCTTGGCCTTGGGCGCCTTGGCCTTCGCCTCGGCGATCGTCTCCCGGATCAGCGCGAGCTGCTCCGGCGGGCCTCCCGGCCCGCTGTACCCGTCCGCGTCATTGGTGCTGCTCACATGGGCATTCTTACCAAACCCCACCGACAACGGCGGCGCCCGGCGGGAACGCGGAAGGCCCCGGACCACCACAGGGGTCCGGGGCCTTGCGTACAGCGGGTCCTACAGGTCTTGCAGGTCCTACGAGGTCTTACAGACCGGCGGCGGCGCGCAGGGCGTCGACGCGGTCGGTGCGCTCCCAGGTGAAGTCCGGCAGCTCGCGGCCGAAGTGGCCGTACGCGGCGGTCTGGGCGTAGATCGGGCGGAGCAGGTCGAGGTCGCGGATGATCGCGGCCGGACGCAGGTCGAAGACCTGGCCGATCGCGTCCTCGATCTTCTGCACGTCCACCTTGTGGGTGCCGAAGGTCTCGACGAAGAGACCGACGGGCTCGGCCTTGCCGATCGCGTAGGCGACCTGGACCTCGCAGCGCGAGGCGAGGCCCGCGGCGACGACGTTCTTGGCGACCCAGCGCATGGCGTACGCGGCGGAGCGGTCGACCTTGGACGGGTCCTTGCCCGAGAAGGCGCCGCCACCGTGACGGGCCATGCCGCCGTAGGTGTCGATGATGATCTTGCGGCCGGTCAGACCGGCGTCGCCCATCGGGCCGCCGATCTCGAAGCGCCCGGTCGGGTTGACCAGGAGGCGGTAGCCCTCGGTGTCGAGCTTGATGCCGTCCTCGACGAGCTGCGCCAGCACGTACTCCACGACGAACTCGCGGATGTCCGGGGCGAGCAGCGAGTCCAGGTCGATGTCCGCGGCGTGCTGCGAGGAGACGACGACGGTGTCGAGGCGGACGGCCTTGTCACCGTCGTACTCGATGGTGACCTGGGTCTTGCCGTCGGGGCGCAGGTACGGGATCGTCCCGTTCTTGCGGACCTCGGACAGCCGCTTGGAGAGGCGGTGCGCGATGTGGATCGGCAGCGGCATGAGCTCGGGGGTCTCGTCGCAGGCGTAGCCGAACATCAGGCCCTGGTCGCCGGCACCCTGCTTGTCGAGCTCGTCCTCGTCGCCTTCGACGCGCTTCTCGTACGCGGTGTCCACGCCCTGCGCGATGTCCGGGGACTGCGCGCCGATGGACACCGACACGCCGCAGGAGGCGCCGTCGAAGCCCTTCTTCGAGGAGTCGTAGCCGATCTCGAGGATCTTGTCGCGGACGAGCTGGGCGATCGGCGCGTACGCCTTCGTCGTCACCTCGCCGGCGATGTGGACGAGACCGGTGGTGATGAGGGTCTCCACGGCCACGCGCGAGGTCGGGTCCTCGGTGAGGAGCGCGTCGAGGATGGTGTCGCTGATCTGGTCAGCGATCTTGTCGGGGTGACCCTCGGTCACAGACTCCGAGGTGAACAGGCGACGGGACACAACGCTCCCTGGGGTTGCAGCGGCTGCTGGCTGAATCTATTGGCGGAACCACACCGGGGGCTGCGCCCGATCACGTTCCGGATGCAGTTTATCGGTCGCCACCGTACTTAGGACCACCCGTCTCGCCCTGTGGGAGGGCGGATGACCTGCGGCACTCCATTCTGACGCACGGAGGTGCCCCCGGAAAGGGCCGACGCTCAGGCGCGCCGGGGCAACAGACGCAGTGCGACTTGATCCCAAATCACCTCTGCGAGTACTTCTTTCGGACCATGGGGCACAGCCGTCTCGGTGCCGTCGGAGGCCAGGACGACCGCCTCGTTCTCCTCGGAACCGAAGGTCTTCGACTCTCCGACCTCGTTCACGACGAGCAGGTCGCAGCCCTTGCGCAGGAGCTTGGCGCGCCCGTTGGCCAGTACGTCGTCCGTCTCCGCGGCGAATCCGACGACGACCTGGCCTTCTCTGGCCCGGTCCGCGGAAACCTCGGCGAGGATGTCTGGATTGCGCACCAGGAAGACCGGTTCGGGCTCCTGCCCGTCCTTCTTCTTGATCTTCCCGCCCGCGTACTGGGACGGCCGGAAGTCGGCCACGGCCGCGGCCATCACCACGGCGTCCGCGTCGGCGGCCGCCTTGAGCACGGCCTCGCGCATCTGCAGGGCGGTCCCGACGCGTACGAGGTCCACCCCGGCCGGATCGGCCAGCGCGGCATTGGCGGAGACCAGGGTGACCCTGGCCCCGCGCGCGACGGCGGTACGGGCCAGCGCGTAGCCCTGCTTGCCGGAGGAGCGGTTGCCGAGGAACCGGACCGGGTCCAGCGGCTCGCGGGTGCCGCCCGCGCTGATCACCACGTGGCGGCCGGCCAGGTCGGGCCCGGCCGCACCGGCCGGACCGCGCCGCAGGACGCCCCGGCAGACCTCGAAGATCTCCTCGGGGTCGGGCAGCCGCCCCTTGCCGGTGTCCTTGCCGGTGAGCCGCCCGACCGCGGGCTCGATCACCACGGCGCCGCGGCGGCGCAGCGTGGCCACGTTCTCCTGGGTGGCCGGGTGCTCCCACATCTCGGTGTGCATCGCGGGTGCGAACACCACCGGACAGCGTGCGGTGAGCAGGGTGTTGGTGAGCAGGTCGTCGGCGAGCCCGTGGGCGGCCTTGGCCAGCATGTCGGCGGTGGCCGGGGCGACGACGACGAGGTCGGCGGACTGCCCGATGCGCACGTGCGGAACCTCGTGGACGGATTCCCAGACCTCGGTGGAGGCCGGGTTCCCGGAGAGGGCGGCCCAGGTGGCCTCGCCGATGAAGTTCAGCGACGCCGCCGTCGGCACCACGCGGACGTCGTGCCCCGACTCGGTCAGCCGGCGCAGCAGCTCGCAGGCCTTGTAGGCGGCGATCCCGCCACTGACTCCGAGTACGACCTTCGGCTTACCCGCCACCACACACGCCCCTTCGGCTGATCCCCGTACGTATACCCATGACACCTACGACACCTATGACACACCACAGGCCCGGCAGATGGTCTGCCGGGCCTGTGGTGAAAGGAAAACGTGCTTACTGAGCCGGGGCCTCGATGGCCTCGGCGGTCAGCAGACCCGCGTTGATCTCGCGCAGCGCGATCGAAAGCGGCTTCTCGTGGACGTGGGTGTCCACCAGCGGGCCGACGTACTCAAGCAGGCCCTCGCCGAGCTGAGAGTAGTACGCGTTGATCTGACGGGCACGCTTGGCCGCGTAGATCACGAGGCTGTACTTCGAGTCCGTGGCCTCGAGCAGCTCGTCGATCGGCGGGTTGATGATGCCCTCGGGCGCAGTAATGGAAGAGGACACGCTCTACCTTCCGAAGATGGGTGAAAATCAAGCACTGACCGATTGAACATCGATCAGCGATCAAACGACATTCATCAACGTTAGCAGCTCGCGGGCCACGTCCTCGACCGAGGTGTTGACCAGGGTGGTGTCGAACTCGGATTCGGCAGCCAGTTCGATCTTGGCGGCGGCGAGCCGGCGCTCGACCACCTCCGGCGATTCGGTGCCCCGGCCAGTGAGCCGGCGGACCAGCTCGTCCCAGCTCGGAGGAGCCAGGAAGACCAGCTGCGCCTCGGACATGGACTCGCGCACGAGCCGTGCGCCCTGGAGATCGATCTCCAGCAGGACCGGCTCGCCGTTCTCCAGGCGTTCCAGTACTGCGCCGCGCGGTGTGCCGTAGCGGTTGCCCGCGAACTCGGCCCACTCCAGCAGCTCGCCATTGGCGATCAGCTTGTCGAACTCGTCGTCGTTGACGAAGAAGTAGTGGACTCCGTGTCGCTCACCGGGCCGCGGCTTGCGGGTGGTGGCCGACACCGAGAGCCAGACCTCGGGGTGAACCTTGCGCATATGCGCGACGACCGTGCTCTTGCCGACCCCCGAAGGGCCGGAGAGCACGGTCAGCCGCGGACGAACCTCTGCTGCCATAGAGCGATTATCCAGCTTCTCGGGACTGCCTGAGAACGCCGGGAGAACTTCAGGCGACGCGTCAGCCGGCGGGGGTGCCGAACTCACGCTCCAGAGAGGCGATCTGGTTGGAACCGAGACCTCGGACACGCCGGGACTCGGAGATGCCAAGACGCTCCATGATCTGCTTGGCGCGCACCTTGCCCACGCCAGGCAGGGACTCCAGAAGTGCGGAGACCTTCATCTTGCCGATGACGTCATTCTCCTGGCCCGTCTTGATCACGTCCTGGAGGGAGGCGCCGGAGTGCTTGAGTCGATTCTTCACCTCGGCCCGCTCCCGGCGAGCCGCGGCGGCCTTTTCGAGCGCTGCTGCGCGCTGTTCAGGGGTAAGGGGCGGAAGAGCCACGCCTACGTCACCTCGGATGTCGAACTGTCGGATACGGACCGGTGGAATGCCGGAAGGCATCACACCAGGCGAGTTCCCGAACAGCGGTGGTGCTCGATCGCTGCTCGTTCACTCTGGTCGGAGACTAGCGGCCATGACCGCTCCAGTCAGCGAGAACGGACGAAAAGTCCTGGTCAGCCTCCACTGAACCGTACATCACGGACAAAATACCCCGGTTTTGTCCGGTGAAAGACGTTCGATTTTCGTCAGGCAGTGCGATGAGCCCGCCCGACGGCGTCCTCGAACGCTCCGATTCCGCGTACGGCGAGTGCCGAACGAAGGTCGTCGCGGATCCGCAGCGGCGATGACGGATCGTTGAACAGCGCCGTCCCGACCGCCACTCCGGAGGCGCCGGCGAGGACGAATTCGAGCGCGTCCCGTCCGGAGGCGATCCCGCCCATGCCGAGGATGGGTACCCGCCGTACGCCGCCGGCCAGCATCGCCCCGTGGACCTGGAACACGCAGCGCACGGCGACGGGCCGGATCGCGGGCCCGGAGAGGCCCCCGGTGACCCCCGCGAGGGCCGGGCGCATCGTCCCGGTGTCGATGGCCATCCCGAGTACGGTGTTGATCATCGAGAGCCCGTCGGCACCCGCTTCCGTACAGGCGGCCGCGATGTCCGTGATGCGGGTCACGTCGGGCGTCAGCTTGGCGTAGACGGGCAGCGCCGGATCGGCGGCCGCCCTGACCGCCTCGACCACCTCGAAGGAGGCCTCCGCGTCGCAGGCGAAGACGAGCCCGCGGGTGGCGACGTTGGGGCAGGAGATGTTGGCCTCGATGCCGACCACCCCTGGCTGCCCGGTCAGCCGGGCCGCGGCCGCCGCGAACTCCTCCGGGTGCTCCCCCGCGACCGACACCAGGACGCGGGCCCCGTGCTCGGCCAGCCAGGGCAGCTCCTGCTCGACGAACTGGTCGATGCCGGAGCCCTGGAGGCCGATGGAGTTCAGCATCCCGCTGGGGGTCTCCGCCGTACGGGGAGTGGGGCGGCCGGAGCGGACGTAGGGCATCACGGTCTTGGTGGTGATGGTGCCCAGCTCGCCTAGGGGGGTGAAACGGTGCAGCTCCCGGCCGTAGCCGGCGCAGCCGGAGGCGGTGGAGACGGGGTTCGGGAGGGTGACCTGGGCACCCAGGGGCGCCGACATGTCGACGTCCTCGGGCCGCAGCGGCTCCACCGGGGGCATCGGGGGCATGGGGGCGGGCATCTCAACCGCGCTCATCGACGGGCCTCC